>CAWFPN010000012.1:0-58708 GCA_963817685.1 uncultured Verrucomicrobiae bacterium
TCGAAGCGGTTCATCGCTAATCTGTGGGACGAACAGCTTTTCGAGCTTGGCGAATACATAATGTCCAACCTGCATCGGTTCGTGCAGTGCTATGACTTCGCCGTCTTGGTTCTTTCGGACGATGACGTCACAATCAGCAGAAAGCATACGCAGGTGTCCCCCTATGTGACAATGTGGTGCTCGAGCTTGGTCTCTTTATGGGAGCGTTGGGACGCAGGAGAACATTCGTGGTAATCGCGCAGACCGACGATGGCCCTCCGAAGATTCCATCAGATCTGCTTGGCAACACAGCTGTTTATCTTCCGAAGAACGCGCATAAAAACTTAGATCAGAAAGGGCTAGCGCAACAGCTTGAACAATTGGTAAGCACAATTGCCACTCGCAGCAATGAGTCCACTCTTCAGCTTCTTCCATCCACTGGCCTTGCGATCGGCTATTTTGAGAACTTTGTAGCGCCTGTATGCCAGCAACTGGTGGATTCGAAGACAGTCACCATCGAAGGAGTCCATGTCGACATAAAGTCAGGCAATTTTCAGTTTACTGTTGTCTTGCCTGCGTCTCTTACGGACGCGTCCATTGAAGGGGCGAAGAAGTACTACAAGAAGAACCAGTTTCAGCAGTTTACACTTCAGACATCCGGCCGCAGCTTTCCCTTTTACGTGGAGTCTAAAGTCCAAAAAGGTTGTGTTCTGTTTTATGATTATCCTACGACTCTTCGCGCGTCCCAGGAAGCCGTTCAGATTGCTCTAGCCGGCCCATATTTGGGGCGGGAAGAGTACCACTCTTTGCTCGATTTGAAAGAGATCAACAACTTTGAGCGTACGCTCCGCATCTTGCTCGAGAAGCCGAGTGCTGCAGGATTTAGAGCCAACGTAAAGATCATTCGCACGGACTAGTCAGAGCGCAATGTTATGAGATCGCTCGCTCAGCTTCAGAGTCGCAGAAACCCCTTGCTGCGTGAATCTCTCAAAGTGCCTGACGAGAAGCGAAGTATCTTTACTGATGGCAAGGCAACGTTGGCTCAGTTGAGCAGTCTTCGTGTAGAACTAGACGGGCTTTTGCGAGATGTTGAACAAGGTTTGGTGCGCTCTTTCAAGCGCCTATCGGAAGCCCGGATCAAATATCCCTTTTAGGGTCGCCCTAAATGATCGCTTGATAGCGCGAACATAAACAAGTGGCTGGTAGCCAGCGAAGCGAAAACGTTTCGCGACTACAAACGGCATTGCGCTGTTCTGGCTTTTTCCTTGAGCGGGGGGGAGGGGGTGGCTAGACTGCGGGCCGATGGCTGAAGACACGAGCAAAATTGCCTATGTGGCGCATTTGGCGCGGATGGAACTCAGCAACGCGGAGATGACGAAGATCTCGGCGCAGTTGCAGGACATCCTGGCTTATGTAGCCAAGCTCAATGAGTTGGATGTGGCCAATGTCGAGCCGATGGCGCATGGGACGCCTTTGACCAATGTGCTGCGGGCGGACGTGGTGCAGCCGTCCATCGAGACGGCCAAGGTCCTGGCCAATGCTCCGGAGCAGGCGCGGGAGCTGTTCATTGTCCCGAAGATTGTCGAATGAGCCTGCACACGCTCACCATTCACGGTCTCCGCGAAAAACTGCGCACGGGCGAGGTGTCGGCACGCCAGGCGACGCAGGCGGTGCTGGACCGGATCAAGGCGGTTGACGGGAAGATCAACGCTTATCTCTGGCTGAATCCCGAGGACGCGCTGGCGCAGGCCGATGCCATCGACCGTTCGGGCGCGGCGAAGAACGGTAAACCGTTGGGCGGCGTGCCGATTGCCATCAAGGACGTGATCAATGTCGAGGGCCAGCCTTGCACTTGTGCTTCTAAAATTTTGAAGGGTTACACTTCGGTCTACGACGCGACGGTCACGCAACGGTTGCGGGAGGCGGGCGCGGTGTTGTTGGGGCGGACGAACATGGACGAGTTCGCCATGGGCAGTTCGACGGAGAACTCCAGTTGGGGCACCACCAAGAATCCGTGGGACCTGACGCGCATTCCGGGCGGGTCCAGCGGCGGCAGCGGGGCGGCGGTGGCGGCGGACGAAGCCATCGCGGCTTTGGGAAGCGATACGGGCGGGTCGATCCGGCAACCGGCGGCGTTGTGCGGGTGCGTGGGACTGAAACCGACGTACGGGCGCGTGTCGCGCTATGGGCTGGTCGCGTTCGCGTCGTCGCTTGACCAGATCGGGCCGTTTACCAAGGATGTCACTGACTCGGCCATTCTTTTGCGGGTGTTGTCGGGGCTTGATCCGCGCGATTCGACGAGCGTGGCGCAACCTGTCCCGGATTACGCCGCGGCGCTGGGCAAGGGCGTGAAAGGGCTGCGCATCGGGTTGCCGAAGGAATATTTCATCCCGGGTATGGACCGCGAGGTGGAAGCGGCGGTGCGGGCGGCGATTGGGAAATTGCAAGGACTGGGCGCGGAGGTGGTGGAGATTTCGCTGCCCCACACGGATTACGCCGTGGCGGTTTACTATTTGATCGCGACGGCGGAGGCCAGCGCGAACCTGGCGCGGTTTGACGGGGTGCGTTACGGCGCGCGTGTGCGCGGCGATGACGTGATCGACATGTACTGCAAAACGCGCGGGGCCGGGTTCGGGCCGGAGGTGAAACGGCGCATTTTGTTGGGGACATACGCGTTGAGCGCGGGTTATTACGACGCCTATTATCTGCGCGCCCAGAAAGTGCGGACGTTGATCCGGCGTGATTTCGAGCAGGCGTTTACGAAGTGCGACGTGATCGTGACGCCGACAACGCCGACGGCGGCGTTCAAGTTCGGTGAGAAAACGGGCGACCCGTTGCAGATGTATCTGAGCGACATTTTCACCATCAGCGTGAACCTGGCGGGCATCTGCGGGGTGAGCGTGCCGGGCGGATTCACGAGCAATCCGAAACTGCCGATCGGGCTGCAGGTGCTGGGCAAATCGTTCGATGAGGAAACGGTGCTGCGCGTGGCGTACGCGCACGAGCAGGTGACGGATTGGCACAAACAGAGGCCGGCGCTTTCATGAACTACGAAGCTGTCATCGGCCTGGAAGTGCACGTCCAGCTCAAGACACGGAGCAAGATGTTCTGCGGGTGCGCGACGGAATTTGGCGCGCCGCCGAACACGCAGGTCTGTCCGGTGTGCCTCGGTTATCCCGGGGTGCTTGCCCGTCATGAACGAGGAAGCGATCCGCAAGACGATCCTGACGGGATTCATGATCGGCAGCGAGATCGCGCGGTTCAGCAAGTGGGACCGGAAGAAGCTATTTCTATCCCGACATGCCGAAGAACTACCAGATTTCGCAGTACGATCTGCCGTTGTGCAAGGGCGGTGCGGTGGAGATCAAACTGGAGGGCGGCAAGACGAAGAAGATCGGCATCACGCGGGCGCATCTTGAAGAGGACGTGGCGAAGAACACGCATTTTGACCTGACCAGCGGCGTGGATTTCAACCGGGCGGGGATGCCGCTGATGGAAGTGGTCAGCGAGCCGGACATGAGTTCGCCCGACGAGGCGTTTGGTTACTTGACGGCCTTGAAGGAGATGTTGATCAGCGGCGGGGTGAGCGATTGCGACATGGAGAAGGGGCAATTGCGCTGCGATTGCAACGTCTCGGTGCGGCCGGTTGGCCAAAAGGAGTTCGGCGAAAAGGTCGAGATCAAGAACATGAACACGATTTCCGGCGTGCGCCGCGCGCTGGCCTACGAGATCGCAGCGGCAAACGGCGGCCTTGCAGAAGGGCGAAAAGATTTCCCAGGAAACGCGGCGCTGGGACGACGCGTCGGGCGTGACGAGCGTGATGCGGACGAAGGAGTACGCGCACGATTACCGTTATTTTCCGGAACCCGACCTGATGCCGGTGGTAGTGAGCGACGCGATGATCGCGGATGTCCGCAAGCTGTTGCCCGAGTTACCCGAGGCGCGGCGGCAGCGGTTCATGCAACAGTACGGGTTGCCGGAGTATGACGCGGGTGTGTTGGTGGCGGATGCCGGGTTGGCGAATTTTTACGAAAAGGCGGCGGCCCAATCGAAGAACCCGAAAGCGGTCTCGAACTGGGTGACGACGGAGTTGCTGGGGAAATTGTCCGAGGCCAAACGGGGCATCGGCGAGTCGCCGATTGCGCCGGAACAACTGGCGGAATTGGTGGGGGCGATCGAGAGCGGCCAGATCAGCGGCAAGATGGGCAAGGAAGTCTTTGCCGAGATGTTTGCCGCGGCAAGAGCGCGGCGGCGATCATCAAGGAAAAGGGGTTGGCGCAGGTCAGTGATTCGGGGGCGATTGAGGCGTTGGCGGACCAGGCGATTGCCGGCAATCCCAAGTCGGTGGCCGATTACAAGGCAGGCAACCAGGCGGCGTTGAATTTTCTCAAGGGGCAGGTGATGAAACTCAGCAAAGGAAAGGCGAACCCCCAGTTGGCCGGGGAAATCCTTGTCCGCAAACTGGGCGGGCCTTGAGCCGCGCAACGCATTTGCGACCCGTAGTTTACGCAGTCAGATGCCTTGACGGCATCGGCTGGAAGGCAGTAATGTTTCCTTAGCAATCTCAAGAAGGGTATGCCAGCGCAAGACGAATACGTGGTTGATATTCTCCGGGATGTCGGGCTGGTCACCAACGATCAGATCCAGAAGGCCAAGGAGCTGACCAAACTCGGCGGGCTGGGGCTGGTCGACGCGTTGATCCGCCTGGGGTTCGTCACACAGATGGATGTGACGAAGGCGCTGGCCAGCCAATTCGGGATGGACACGATCAACCTCGGCGAGTACCGGGTGCCCGACGAGGTGATCGCGCTGGTGCCCCGCCACATCGCCCGGCGCTACAAGATCGTCCCGGTTTACAAACACGACAGCACGTTGACGGTGGCGATCAGCGATCCGCTGGACGTTGATACCGTTGACAGCCTCCGGTACATCCTGAAGATGAACGTGGAGCCGGTGGTGGCCTCCAAGGCGGACATTGAGGCTTCGTTGACGCGCTACTACGGCAGCGGCGACGATACAGTCGAGAACATGCTGCAGGAGATCACCGAAGGCGAAGTGGACCTGGGGTCCACGGGCAAGGTGACGGAAACGAAGCTCGATGATCTCACCGAAACGGAAAGCGACGCGCCGATCATCAAGCTCGTCGGCCTGTTGATCATGGAAGCCTACCGGAACCGGGCGAGCGACATTCATATCGAGCCGCTGGAAAAACGGTTGCGGGTGCGGTACCGCATCGACGGTGTGCTGCACGAGGTGGACAATCCGCCCAAACGGCTGCAAGCGGCGATCATCAGCCGCATCAAGATCATGGCCAACATGAGCATCGCGGAAAAGCGCGTGCCGCAGGACGGCCGCATCCAGATTCCCGTGATGGGCCGGACGCTGGACTTGCGCGTGTCGTGCGCTGCCGACCAATCACGGCGAAAGCATCGTGATGCGTATTTTGGACAAGACCAGCCTGTTGCTCGGGCTGGGCGACCTGGGATTTTTCTCGGACCAGCAGGAGATCATGAACCGGATCATCGCCTCGCCGGACGGCGTGTTCCTGGTCACCGGCCCGACGGGGTCGGGCAAGACGACGACGTTGTACGCCTGCCTGAATTCCATCAACAAACCCGACCGAAAAATCATTACCGTCGAGGACCCGGTGGAGTATCAGTTGACGGGAGTCAACCAGGTGCAGGTCAACGCCGACATCAATCTGACGTTTGCGGCCGCGTTGCGCTCGATCCTGCGCCAGGCGCCGAACATCATCATGATCGGTGAAATTCGCGACTTGGAGACGGCCAACATCGCCGTGCAAGCGTCGCTGACGGGTCACTTGGTGTTCTCGACGTTGCACACCAACGACGCGCCGTCGGCGGTGACGCGTATTGATCGACATGGGCGTGAAACCGTTTCTGGTCGCCTCGGCGGTGCGCGCGATCATGGCCCAGCGGCTCGTCCGCAAGGTCTGCCAGCGATGCAAGGCGCCGTATGCGCCGACGGAGTACGAGATGGACGTTCTCAAGCTCGATCCCGAGGAGATGAAGAAGGCGGTGATTTACAAGGGACAGGGTTGCCCCGATTGTTCGCGGACGGGGTACCGGGGGCGCACGGGCATTTACGAGATGTTCGCCATTGACGAGGAGATCCGGCGGTTGATTTACGAGAAGGTGCCGTCCAACGTCCTGCGCGCGCGCGCCCGGGAGATGGGCATGCGCACCTTGCGCCAGGACGGCGTGCGCAAGATCATGGCCGGCGTGACGACGCCCGAGGAAGTTATTTCGATCACGCAGGGGGACCAGGACTAGGCGGACGCGGGAATAGCGGCCGAGTGGAAGGAAGCAGAGAACTATGCCGATTCAAATGGACGATCTGTTGCAGGTGGTGGTGGATGAAGGCGGCGTCGGACTTGCACATTCGCGTGGGCGTGCCGCCGGTGATTCGCCTGCACGGGGCGCTGGTGCCGCTGGATCTGCCCGTGTTGACGCCCGAGGACACCGAATCGCTTGATGAAGGCGATCACGTCGGAAAGCCATATCCAGAAGGTGCGCGAACACGGCGGCACGGATTTTGGTTTTGCGTACGGCGACATGGCGCGGTTCCGCGTCAGCGTGTTCAAGGAGAAGGGCAACTACGGCCTGGTGCTGCGCCAGATCCCGAACAAGCTGATGACGCTCGAACAGATCGGGCTTGCCGCCGTCGATCAAGGACCTGCTGTTCCGTCCGCGCGGCCTGATCCTGGTGACTGGCCCGACGGGCTCGGGCAAGACCACGACGCTGGCCTCGATGATCGACATGATCAACATCGAACGGAGACTGCCACATCATCACCATCGAAGACCCGATCGAGTATTACCATCCGCACAAGAAAAGCATCGTCACGCAGCGCGAGATCGGGGTGGACGTGCCTGATTTTGCCGAGGCATTGCGGCGCGGGCTGCGCCAGGACCCGGACGTGATTCTCGTCGGTGAAATGCGCGACCTGGAAACGATGGAAGCGGCCATCACGGCGGCGGAAACGGGGCACCTGGTGTTCGCGACGCTGCACACCACGGGCGCGGCGCGGACGGTGGACCGGATCGTGGACGCGTTCCCGACCGACCAGCAGGAGCAGATCCGCACGCAGCTGGCGTCATCGATCCTGGCGGTGATTTCGCAAGTGCTGCTGGTGCGCGCGGACGGCAAGGGGCGCGCGGCCTGTTTTGAAATCATGATTTCCACGCCATCGATCCAGGCGTTGATTCGCGACAACAAGACGTTCCGCATCACGTCCGACATCCAGACCGGGGCAAAGTACGGGATGGTGACGCTGGACTCGAACCTGATGGCGTTGTACGAGCGCGGATTGATTTCCTACGGCGATTTGATCACCAACGCCCAGGATCCGCAGTCAATTTTGACAAAAATGGAGGGCGACCAAACCGGTCGGAAGCGATAGAGCATGTTCGAAGGCGAAGCGGCCATTTTGTCCGAGCTTATCCGCGAGCGCAACCTGATCAGCCCCGAGCAATTGGCGGAGATCCAGGAAGAGCACGAGCGCACGGGCAAGCCGTTGTCCCAGGTCATTGTCGATTTTGGCCTGATGAGTGAGGAACAATTGTTGCGGGCGGTGGCCGATCACCTGAGCCTGGAGTATGTGAACCTGGAAGATTTGACGCTGGAGCAGGCGGTGTTGCGACGCGATGCCCAGCAGCGTGGCGCGCATGTACGGGGCGGTGCCCGTGCTGGTCGCCGGCAACAGCATTACGGTGGCGGTGATGGATCCGTACAACCCGCAGCTGGTTGAGGAGCTTGTCCTTCGTCCTTGGCAAGGACGTCCAGCTGGCCGTCGCGCCCCCGCAAGCAGATTGAAGACGGCGATGGCGCGCCACTTCGGCGAGGAGAGCGAGCTCTCTCAAGGACGTATTGCAGGACATGGAGTCGCAACTGGCAAGCTCGCGGAAGTCGTTGAGACGGTGGCCAAGGGCGGGCGGGAGCGCCGCGGCGCTGGAGGAATTGGCCAGCCAGGCGCCGATCGTGCGCTTCGTCAATTTGATCCTGTTCCAGGCCATCCAGGACCGCGCCAGCGACATTCATTTCGAGCCGTTCGAGGACGAGTTCAAGATCCGCTACCGGGTGGACGGCGCGCTCTACGAAATGGCGCCACCGCCGAAGCACCTGGCGTTGCCGGTCATTTCGCGCATCAAAGTCATGTCCAACCTCAACATCGCCGAGCGGCGGCTGCCGCAGGACGGACGCATTCAGATGAACCTCGGCGGGCCGTCAGGTGGACCTGCGTGTTTCGACGCTGCCCACGCAGTTCGGCGAGTCGGTGGTGTTGCGCGTGCTGGACCGGACGGTGGTGAACCTGGAAATCGAAAGCCTGGGCATGCCGGCGGACATGTATCGAGAAGCTCCAGCAACTGATTCGCATTCCCAACGGCATCTTCATCGTCACCGGTCCCACGGGCTCGGGCAAGACCACGACGTTGTACTCGTGCCTGAAGCGGATCAATACGGTCGATTTGAAATTGCTGACCGCCGAGGACCCGGTTGAATACGACATCGAAGGCATCATGCAGGTGCCCGTCAACGAGGCGATCGGCATGACGTTTGCGCGGGCGTTGCGGTCGTTCCTGCGCCAGGACCCTGACGTGATTATGGTGGGTGAAATGCGCGATTTGGAGACGGCGCAAATCGGCATCCAGGCGTCGTTGACGGGTCACCTGGTATTCACCACGCTGCACACCAACGACGCGCCGGGCGCCGTGACACGCATGATCGACATGGGCGTGGAGCCGTTTCTGATCACTTCAACGCTGGAATGCGTGCTGGCGCAGCGGCTGGTCCGCACGATTTGCAACAAGTGCCGGGTTGCGTACGAACCGACGGATACAGTACTATCGGAATTGGGGCTGACGAAGGCCGACGTGCAAGGCAGGCCGTTCTACTACGGCAAAGGTTGCATGGAATGCAATGAGACCGGCTACAAGGGGCGCAAGGGGTTGTTCGAATTGCTGGTGGTGTCTGAGCCGGTGCGTGAGCTGATCAACATGCGCGCTCCCTCCGGGATCATCCGGGCAAAAGCGCTTGAGCTGGGGATGCGGACATTGCGGGAAGACGGGATCCGAAGCGTTCTGGACGGCGAAACGACGGTTGAAGAAGTGTTGAAATTCACCTAATCTGCTGCGGCCGCGAAGCTGCGGGGGAGTTCAGTATGCCGAAATACAATTATGTGGCAGTGGACACCAGGGGCAAGGAGATCACCGGCGTCCTGGAAAGCGACAATCGTACCACCGCCGCCAGCCGTATCCGGGAAATGGGCTATTTCCCCACCAATGTCACCGAGGCCGATGGGAGTAAGCGGGGGGGGGCCGCCTTCGTTGCCGCGCCTGCCGGCGGCCCGAAGACGAAGAAGAAAGGCTTCGGCCAGATCGAGATCAACCTGCCCGGCGGCGGCAGGGTCAAGCCGAAGGTGATGACGGCGTTTACGCGGCAGCTGGCGACTCTCATCGATGCCGGGCTGCCGTTGCTGCGGGGCCTGGACGTGCTCAGAAAGCAGGAGAAGAACTCGGTTCTCAAAAAGACCCTCGCGCAATTGGCCGAGGCCGTCGAGGCGGGCAGCACGTTCAGCGAGGCGCTGGCCCAACATCCGAAGATTTTCAACCGGTTGTACGTGAACATGGTGCGGGCGGGAGAGGCGGGCGGTGTGCTCGACGTGACGCTTGGGCGGCTGGCGGAGTTTCAGGAGAAAGCCCAGAAGATCAAAAACAAGGTCATCGCGGCGATGGTGTACCCGGTGGTCGTCATGTTTGTGGCCCTGGTGATTCTGTTTTTCCTCATGATTGTCATCGTCCCGAAATTCCAACAGATCTTCAACGACCTGTTGGAGGGCAAATCGTTGCCCTCGCTGACGTTGTTCGTGCTCAATGCCAGCAATCTCATACAGCACCGGTTTCCGTTCGTGCTGGCCGGCATTGTGGCGCTGGTCATCGCGGTCAAGCTCACGGGCAAGACCGTCAAAGGCCGCTACCTTCTCGACAAGATCAAGATCAACGCGCCGGTGTTTGGCCCCCTGATTAGCAAGGTGGCCATCGCGCGGTTTACGCGCACCCTGGGCACGTTGATCGCCAGCGGCGTGCCGATTCTGCAGGCGTTGAACATCGTCCGCGAAACGTTCCGGCAACGCGGTCATCGCCAGAGCTGTAGCCCACGTCCACGATTCCGTCAAGGAAGGTGAACGCATCGTCCAACCCCTCGAGGCATCCAAGGTGTTCCCCCCGATGGTCATCAGCATGGTGGACGTCGGCGAGGAGACCGGTGCGCTGCCCGACATGTTGATGAAGATCGCCGACGTCTACGACGATGAAGTGGACAACGCCGTGGTGGCGTTGACCTCGTTGCTGGAGCCGATCATGATTGTGTTTCTGGCCCTGATCGTCGGCACGATTGTGGTCGCCATGTTCCTGCCGCTGATCAGCGTCATCGGCTCGCTGGGCAACGCCGGCGGCCAGTAGGACGCGCGAGCAGCAAACGGGCGTCACAAGGCGCCGAAAAGGTCCGGGGTGCGGTCCGCCTCTTTCTGTATCTCCGCCAGCAGGGACCGGAATCCACAGCGCTTGAACAACTCGCCCAGCTTCGCGTATTCCGGGGATTGCACCCGCAAATCGTCCAGGGCCACCGGCAGATCAAGGTCGGACCGCAGGGCGATCAGTTGGCGGTTTGTGCGCAACTTCCCGGCGGAAGCCAGGAGGGCGTCGCGCAACTTTGGTTTCTCAATCCGGGGGGCGGAGGCCAGCAGGTCATCGAGTGTCTTGTGCTGACGCAGCAATTCCGCGGCGGTCTTTTCCCCGACGCCGGGCACGCCTGGAATGTTATCGACGGCGTCGCCGACGAGGCAGAGCAAGTCGACGATTTGCCCGGGTTCGACACCGTACCGGGCGCGGACAGCGGCCGCGTCCGTGAAGCCTGCCTCCTTGTCCCCGGCGCGGATCAGGCGGATGCGGGGACCGACGAGTTGCATGAAATCCTTGTCCTGGCTGGCGATCAGGACGTCGGTGAGTTTGCGGGCGGCCCGCACGGCCAGCGTGGCGATGATGTCATCGGCTTCCTCGCCTTCGATTTCCACAATCGGCACGCGCATGGCGGCGAGCATTTCGCGGATGGCGGGCAGTTGGGCGTCCAGGGCGGGCGGCGTGGGCGGACGGTGTTCTTTGTAACTGGGTAGGATATCCAGACGGTGTTGCGGTGCGCCCAAATCGAACACGACGGCGCAATGGGTGGGGTGCTGGTCCGTGAGGAGTTTCCTGAGCATCTTGGTAAAGCCGAAGATGGCGTTGACCGGCTCGCCTTGCGGGCCGTTCAGCGTGCGGATGGCATAAAACGCGCGGTAAATGGCCGCGTACGCGTCAACGAGCAAAAGTGTGTTTGCCATGAGGTTCGGCAGGCTAGCACGAGGGTGAAAAGAAAACAACCCGGCCGGTTGCCAGGGCAACGGGCCGGGTTGTTTTGTCGAAAACCGTGTTACCGAAGGCTGGCCGTGTCTTCGCGGTGAATCGGGTTGCCCGCGGGATCGATCAGACGCGCGGTGACAAAGATCAACAGGTTCTCCTTCTGGCGCTGGGTGATCTTGCTGCGGAAGAGCCGTCCGATCATCGGGATGTCCCCGAGGAACGGCACCTTATCGTCAACCTTCTGTACGTTTTCCGTGATCAATCCGCCGAGCACGACGGTTTGGCCGTCCCAGATCACGATGCTGGTGGTCAGGTTTTCGCTGGAGAACAACGGCTGCTTGATGTCGTTAAAGGTGGTGATGACGTTGTTGCCGGCCGCGACGGAAATCGGGCCGCCGTAGTTGATGAATCCCAGGAATTGTGAGACTTCGGGGATCAAGGTCAGGTTAATCGTGTACCCGTCCGCGCCGACCGTGGGTGTGACGTTCAGCAACACACCGACCTCGCGCGTTTTAAAGGCGCTGGGGATCGAGGGGGTGACGCCCACGGCGCCGCCGCCGGAGTTGCCGCCGCCGGCCGCGACCACCTGGGCTTGTTGAAATTCCGTCGGGTAAATGAATTCCTGAACGACGCGAACCTGTGCCTGGGCGCCGCTGATCGTGGTGATCTTCGGCGCGGAGAGAACGTCGGTGCTGGTTTTTTGTGACAGCGCCTGGATGACGAGTTGAAAGCGTGGATTGGTCAGGATTCCCTGGATGGTGGCGACCTGGTCCTGGGGCTGGGTGAGAGAGCTGAACCCGGACGAAGCCAGCAAGGTATCGATGGCGTTGGCCTGGATGGCTGTGGTATCGCGCAGGCCCGTGGTCACGTTGTTGGCGGAGGAGGGAGCGGCATTGTCCACACCGAACGGGCTGGGCGCTCCACCGCCATTGGCGGCGATGTTTCCGAATTGTCTGCCGGCGACGTTCCATTGAAAGCCGAGTTCATCCAAATCGTTTTGTGAGATCTGGATGAATTTGGCTTCGATCTCCACCTGGGAGGGAATCACGTTGAAGGTGGCCAGAACGCGCTCGAAGTTTTCCAGGTTGTCCGGGGTATTGCGGATGACGATCGTGCTGGTGCGGTCATTATACACCAGGCTGGAACCGGTCGGGAATTGGATGCCGGCGTCCGTGAAGAGTTTCTTGATGTCCCCCGAGGTTTCAGCGGTCATCGATTCATTTTCGCCGCCCAGAGCGCGGTAGGTCCCCTGGGCGCCGGCTGCGGGCTGTTGCGCGGCGCCGCCGTTGGAGGGCGCCGTGACCAGCGTCCTGAACGCACCGGGACTGACCGGATAAGAGCGGGTCACCATCTGTTCATCCGGCGCCTCGAGTGGCAGGATCAAGACGGCGCTGGATTCCATGCGAAACTTCAGGTTGGCCAGGGACGTAATGTAACGCAGCGCGTCGATCATCGGGACGTTGCGCAGGTTCAAGGTGATCTTGCGTCCGCCTTCGGGAGAAGCCGGAGGAGTGGCGGCGGCCGGTTGTCCTGGCTCCGTCGCGGCGGGAGGGGCCTCGGGACTGGAGGCTTCGGCCACACCGGCGCCCAGCACGATGTTCACGCCGGTCTTTTCCGGATCAAGTTTGCGGCTCTGTTCGCTGAGAAAATTTACGACGTCGCTGATCACGGCTTCACGGAAGTTGATTTCCGGGAAGATGATCTCGTTGAGCTTCCTCATGATCTCGGCCTGCTTGACTCCGGTGCCGATCGTGGTGGTGCCTTCGCCGACGGTCGGCCGTTTGACTTCGCCGCCCACGGGCGGGACCCAGGCGTCCGTCACCTGCCAGAGACGCAAGCTGCGGGTCTTGTCAGCGGCGCCCTGGGCGCTGGCCAGGCGGGCGTCGTCGAGCTGGCCGAGGAGAGTGTAGGCGTCATCGTTATACCGGTCGATCAACAGGATTTGTTTGAAGCGTTTTTCGGCCTCGTCGTACTGGCCGGAATTCATCAGGAGTTTGCCTTCGCGGAAGAGGCGTTTGATTTCGTCGCGTTTGGCGATGAACTCGGGGGTCCTGTCGGGTGCGGGCGCTGTTTCGGAGGCGACGCCGGGATGTTCGGCGACCACTTGCACCTGTTTTTGGCCCTGCTTGGCCTTGACCACGACGTTTTCGGCGGCGCGGTTGGTGGAATCGTATTCCAAGGCCTTGTTGGCCAGCTGGTGGGCCTTGGCGAAATCGTTTGCCTGGAGAGCGGCTTGGGCCAGGTGGGTGTAGGAATCAGTGAGCCCGTGGCAGGCCCGGTTATAATCGACTTCCGTGGCCTTGGCGCGGGGAAGGAGTTTGACGGCCTGCTCGAGCTTGGCGATGGCGGCTTCGTAGTTGCCGTCGTAGTAGAGCTTCATGCCGTCTTCGGTCAACTGTTGCGCGGCGACCTGGGCTTCCTTGCGCCGCATGATTTCCTCCTGGGCGGCCTGTTGGGCCTCGGAGGTCAAGGCCGGAACGCGGGGTCGCCGGGGCTGCCTGCGGAGCGGGGGAAGAGACGGTTTGCGAAGCGGGGACATTGCTGGAGGCGTCCGTTGGGGCGGGCCCAAAGTTTGTGGTGGCTTGTGTGCGGAAAGCGAACGCCATCAGGCAGAGGCTGCCGGCGAACAGGGCCAAAAAAGTTTTCCTCATAAAAACATTCTCCATTCGATTCCTCCACGCGCAGGTGTTACGCGCATGCCCTTTAGACGTCTTCCCCGCTGTTTTCGCAGCCCCGAGTGATGCTCAGAACATTCCTTTGAAATTATTCCTTGGATCCGCCTAAGGGGATGGTGTGCCTCTCCCCCGACTGTGGGTCAACAATTATCATCTGCCTCTCAGTGATGTCAACGACTATGTAGGTCTTGCCCGCGCAATCAAACTGCTGCTGGCGACTGACTTGCTGCGGTTGCGGGTTGTCCTTGCACAGGATGACGGCGACGGGTTCTTTCTCTTCGGTGATCCGTCCGAGGACCAGCAGAATGGGGTCGTCTCCCTGGTGTTGGATGGTCAGTTCTGAAATGTCCTGTTCCCGCTGTCCGCCGACCGTGGGGTCCTGGACCATGATCGTCTTGCGTTCAAATTTTTTGATGACGTAGCCGGTGTCGCCGAATTGGTCCTTGATCGCATCGCCCACGGAGGCCACCACGAACGTGCGGGCGCGTGTCAGGAAGTTGATCTGGAAGTTTTGTCCGTCGCCGGAATACGCCATGAGCAGCAGTTTGAAGGGTTCCCGCTGGACCTGGGCCAGGACAGGGAGGTTGCCCTGGGGAGCCTTGACCACGATGTTGCTCTCAACAATCGGCGCCGCGGTGCCGTGAAACATGTCCGAACTGTTCGTCCACAAGGGTGGTTGCTTGAGCGCGGCAATGGCGTCGCTGTACGGGCGCAGTTCGAGGGGCTGGACTGCTTTGACGTTGCCTCGCGGGCCACGCGGCGCCTCCTGCACTTCGTGGCTCAGGGCGCCAATCTTGAAGGACAAAAGCGCCGCCGACAAGATGAGCACCAGCAGCGCCGCCGCCAGCGTGATCTTTTCGTAGTGCTTTTTCAAGAGGGCCGTCATAGGTCAGTTCCCGGTTTGCGGTGTGGGGCGAAAGTTGGGAAATTCCACCAGGTCGATGCGCACCGTGACGACCAAATGCGTCCGGATCTGCGATTTTGCGGAGGCAACAAGCGGCTGGGCGGCGAGGGAGGCCGGTGCGGGCGCCGTTGGTGTCCCCAGGACGGTCTCCGAGGTGATTTTCAACTGCTTGACCGCAAAGAACCAGTCCGATTGCGAGAGGCTGTTCAGGAAGGCCTGCAAGGCCCTTGTATCGCAGACGAATTGCATTTCAAACGGCATGCTGTCGTAAAGCGCCTTGGGGTCGTGGACGATGGGGACCGGCAGGGCATCCGCGCTGGGCGGTCCGGGTTCCACTTCGGTGCGATGAATTTGCGTGATGGCTTCCACACCGTTGCTGATGGCCATCAGGCTGAGTTTCTCCGCGACGGCCAGTTGTTTGGCCAGCAGGGCCAGGACGCGCCGGCAATCCTCCGGTTTGGCGGGAGGGGTGCGGCAGGGGAAGGCCGCGACGTACCGGCCGAAGCCGTAGGCGAAATCCGGCGGGGTGGTGACGTTGGCCCGGGACGCGGCATCGCTCAGGCTCTGCAGCGTCACGCGCAGGCGCTGGGAGAAGTCGATTTCGTTTTCCAGTTGGACCTCGGGGATGCTGTCGCCGCTGAGTTGTTGCTGGAGCCCATCGAACAGTCCCTGCAATTGTTCCCGGTCATGGTGGAGGGCCTTGATGTTTTCCGTGGAAGGGAAAGGGGTGTGGCTCTGGACCGCCTGCAACTGCTCCTGCTGTTCGGCCAGTTCCGCTTCGATGCGGTCTTGTTCGTCGGAGGCCGAGCGTTCGAGCCAGATGATGACGCCGAGAAACGCCACGAACACCGTGACGAAGATCAGCACCAGCAAATGTCGTTTCAACCAGCTGAGATTCATTTCAATAGATAATCGGTTTTGCCAGTTTGGCCATGACGCTAAAGGTAAAGGTCGACCCTTTTTCCATCGGATTGGGTGGGCTGACGATTTCCACGCCCGACTTGTCGAAGAAAGGCGATTCGCGCAGGTGGCTGGCGAACTGTCCCACCAACAACAGGTCGTCGGCGGAATGGTTGCCGCCGCCGTCAATGCGGAGTTCCGTGATCGGCGGTTGTTTGGAATCAGCGGCGCCAGGAGTTTGGGTGAACTGCGAGCGCGACGTGCGCGTGGAGCCCGGGCGGGCCGCCCCGGCCGTGGAGCCTTCGTCGCTTTGCGGGCTGAGCGAGACGATCCAGAGATTGGAGGCCAGGCGCGAGTTCAGGTCCTGGAGGAACTCAGGCCAGAGAGAGCGTTGCTGCACCAGGTTGACGATTTGGTCGGTCTTGCCCTTCAATTCCGCCAGTTGTGCCTGCTCTTTTTTGACGCGCACGTCGAGGCCTTGCAGCGCCTCGACTTGCTGGCGGACGTCGTTGAGCTGTTGTTGCTTGAGCGAGGCGACCTTCTTTGTATAGGCCAGCCAGCACAGCGGGACCAGCAGCAGGCAAACGGCGGCGCCGGCGAAATACGGCCGTTTCTGTTTCATCTGGTTGCGCGCCCGGACGCTGCGCGGCAGCAGGTTGACTTCGAGGGGGCACTCGGTGAGTTTGCGCAAGCCGAGGCCGACGACTTCGCCGAAGAAATGGGCGCACCGGGACAATTCCTCGCGCGAGATCGAGGTGTTGACCTCCACGTGGCGGAACGGGTTGAAATAGCGGATCGGGATCTGGAACTTCTCCTCGAAGAACCTGTCGGTGTACGGGATGATCGAGCTGCCGCCGGACAGCAGCAGCCGGGCCGGGGTGCTGCCGCCCTGCTGGCCTTTGTAGAAATTCATAGAGCGCGCCACCTCGGCGTGCAGGCGGGTCATGACGTTGCGGATGATTTTGCTGATCCGCGCCTGCTGTTCATCCGGCGGTTCCTCGTAAGCGCCGCCAAGCGCGACGAAGCCCTTGGTCCTTTTTAATTGCTCGGCCTCGGAGAACGGCACGTTGAACTCCGCCGCGATGCTCTGGGTGATGGCGTTGCCGGCGATGGGGATGGCGCGGGAGAAAATCCGGTTCTTTTCGATGAACAACAGGTTCGTCGTGCGGGCGCCCATGTCGACGACCATCGTGCAGCCTTCGCTGTCGCTTTCGTTGTAGCGGACGGCGTTGTACAGGGCCATGGGGGCGACGTCGACCATCTCCGTGCGCAGGCCGGCGGATTCCACGCCATCGTTAAGGTCTTCAATGATGTCGCTCTTGATGGCCAGTAGCACGACTTCCAATTCCCCCTGCTCGGTGCTGCCCACGAGCTGGTAGTCCCAAATGACTTCATCGATGGGGAAGGGGACGTTTTGCTGGGCCTCGTACTGGATGATCTGGACGACCTTGGACTCGTCGACGGGCGGCAGTTTGACGAAACGGGTGAACACGGACTGGCCCGAGACGCTGAAGATCACGTGGTCGGTGCGAATGTTTTTTTCGCGCAGGATGTTGCGGATCGTTGAAATGACCAGGGCTTTGCGGTTCTCTTCGTGCTCGGGGTCGATGCCCAGGTCCGCGTAATTGAAATTGGTCAGCCGCAGGCCATGGGTTTTGGACGACTGGAATTCCGCGACCTTGATGGTGGCGGCGCCGATGTCCAGGGCCAGAATTTTGTCGGTAGCTAGCATCGCGGCTGCTTTGCGGGGGAGGACATATTACTGCGCGGGTTTGGATTCCTCATAGCGGTCAAAGGCCGTCACCGACCACGGAGTTTGTTGGGGGTCGAGCAGGAAGCCTCTAATCGGCTCGTTGCCTTCCCACCAGCGAATGTTCGCGATGGGCGTATTGTCCTGGTCCATCAGGCGTCCCTGGTACCAAAGTTCCACGTGCACGGCCTCGACGTTGCCCTGGCCGTAGCGTTCGACCGTGTTGGGGTGCATGAACATGGCGGACATGTGGCGCTGCCCTTTTTCGATATTGATGTAGGTGACCTCGCCTCCGAACATGCGGGCGTCGCGCCCGCGCCCCATCAGGACGTAATACTTCAACGTCACGTCGTCGGCCCATTCGGGAAGAGTGTCAAATTCGGTCTCAATCCGCAGCCATTTCTTGGCCAGGGTGCTGCCGGTGGTCCCGACGCCCGAGACGAGCGATTTGTAGTCCGGGGCCACGACAAGCTGTTCGCGAATGGCCTTGATCTTAAAGTCCCCAAATCTGACGGGAGCCTGGGCAGAACTGAGAAATGAGAAAAACGGGGCCGTCAATAAGAGGACAACGACCAAAGCTGTTTTCTGAATGCTCATTACGTTCTCCTTGCGCGGGGGCCTCGGAATTTCCCGTCAACGCTCAACACCACCTCGCACTGCGCGACACTCTAAAGAACCCCCTGAAATCGGTCAACAGCAAAAGAATTCACCTCCCTGTATTCCGGGCATGTCAGGTGCTCTTGATTCCTCGGCCATGGCAACGGAATCAGCCCATTTCCTGCGCGCCCGCCTGTGGCGATGGTGCGCGGTTGTCGCGCTTTGTTTCGGCGCGTACGCCGTCACGCTCAGGCGCGATGAGGCGGCGCGCGCCCGTTCGGCCGCGGCGGAGAATACCGCGAATACCGCCACTGCGGCGGAGGATGCCGTCGTTTTGGAGCGGGTGTTCCAGCGGTCGGATGACGGGGAGCCGCTGACCACCTCGCAGGACGCGCTGAAGGGCCGGTTGGAGGCGCAACTGGCGGCGGATGCGGTGACCAGCCGCCTGACGCTGCGCAACCATCACATCGTCGACGGCCGTATCCTGGCGCAGACGCCCAGCCAGGTCACGTTCCGGGAGGGATACGGCTATTCCGGTTCCATCGTGTCCGTTTATCGGCGGAGCGACATTGCGAAGATCACGCCCCTGGCGGTGTCCGGCGGCGACGTGACCCGCGAAGACGTGATGCTCTGCGAAGAGTTCCCCGGCTACCATTTCGTCAAAAGCGGTCCGTACAGCGTCGTGACCGACGCGCCATACACGGAGGTGGAACGGACGTTGCGGTCGCTGGCCGATCTGCGCCGGCAATTCAAAGAACGGTTTGCCCCGCTGATCCGGGACCGCGACGCCGACCAAAACATCCAGGTCATCTTCTTCAATTCCGAAGAGCCGTTTCGCGAGTACGCGCGCAAGGTCGCGCCGGTGCTGGAAGCCAGCGCCGGGTTCTACTCCTCGTCGGAAAACCGGCTGGTGCTGCTGAACCAGCTCGGCACGGCGCAGTACGCCAAGTTCCAGGCCCACATCGAACAGCGCCGCCGCGTGCTGGATGCGCCGGACAATCATGGCGACAACCAGGTGCTGGCCAGCGCGCAACTGACGACGTTGAGCAGCCAGGTCGCTTCCGAAGCCAAATCGATGACCGATCGCCTCGTCCGCCACGAAGGCGCGCACCAACTGTTTCGCGCCTGCGGCGTCCAGTGCGTGTACGCCATCGAGCCGACGTGGCTGACGGAAGGGCTGGCCCAATACTGCGAGACGCCGGAGATCGGCGGCTATCATCTTGTGTTGGCGCAACGGCTGGCCAAAGTGCGCGATGGCGGCGGTTGCATTCCTCTGAAGAGTCTGCTGAACCACCGGGATCGTTCCGGCTTCTTCTCCCTGGGCGAAGCCAACGTTGAACGCGCCTACGCGGAAAGCTGGGCGCTCACCTACTTCCTCATGGAAGGCAAGTACCACGACCGGTTCTTCCAGTTCATCAAACATTACCAGGACATCGATGACGTGAACGCCGCCGCCGCCGAGCAGAAGAAGGACAACGAAACGCTCCTGGCCGCCTATTTGAAGACCGACGTCCATACGCTCGAAGCGCAGTGGCAAAAGTTCGTCGATCGTCTGTAGTCGTCTGCCGCCTGTCCCTGTTACCGGGTGGGTACCCGGCTTCGTCAAAGGACGAAGCCGGACGGTAACAGGCACAGCGCGCAGACGCACGGCAGGCCAGCGGACCCGTTACTTGGTCAATCTAGTCAGCGCCTCGATGTACTTCTCTGTCGTCTTGCGGACGATCTCGTCGGGGAGGACGGGGCCGGGCGGGGTTTTGTCCCAGTCGAGCGTTTCCAGATAGTCGCGGACGAATTGTTTGTCGAAGCTGGGTTGGGATTTGCCGGCGGCGTAAGTGTCGGCGGGCCAGAAACGGCTGCTGTCGGGGGTCAGGGCTTCGTCGATCAACAGCAGTTTGTCGCCGATCAGGCCGAACTCGAATTTGGTGTCGGCGATGATGATGCCGCGCTGGCGGGCGAAATCGCTGGCGAAGGTGTAGAGGGCAATGGAATAATCGCGGACCTTTTCGGCGACGGATTTGCCGACGATTTGCGCGGCGTGGTCGAAATCGATGTTCTCGTCGTGGCCGGTCTCGGCCTTGGTGGCGGGGGTGAAAATGGGTTGGGGGAGTTTGCCGGATTCCATCAGCCCGGCGGGCAAGCCGATGCCGCAGACGGTCCGGCTCTGTTTGTATTCCTTCCAGCCCGACCCGGCGAGGTAGCCGCGCACGACGCATTCGATGGCCAGGGGATTGCATTTGCGGACCAGCATGGAACGGCCCCGCAGGTCCTCGATCTGTTTGCCGACGCGCGCGCTGATCTCCTTGAAATCGCTGGAGATGAAATGGTTCTCGACGATCTTGCCGGTTCTCTTGAACCAGAATTCGCTGAGCGCGGTGAGCACGTGTCCCTTTTCAGGGATCGGGTTGGGAAGGATCACGTCGAACGCGCTCAGGCGATCGGTCGCCACGATCAGCAGCGCGTCGCCGAGGTCGAAGACCTCCCGCACTTTGCCGCTTTTGAGTTTCGGAATGCCAGCCAGGTCCAGTTGTTTGATTGCGTTGCTCATAGCTCTCGCCTAAAATCTGCGCCCGGGACACGATTGTATGAAAGTCAGCCGCAAGTTCAAAGAAAATGTGACGGCCTGGGGATTTTTTTTCCTCAGCATCGCCGTCGTGGTCCTTCTGGTGGCCGGCGCGCTCTGCGCCCGGACCTCCCACCGGTCAGCGCCAGCCACTGAGCAGCTCCACCAATAATCGCACGCCAAAGCCCGTTGCCCCTTTCGTCATATATGGACGTTCCTCCGTGGTCCACGCCGTGCCGGCGATATCCAGGTGCGCCCAGGGCGTTTCGCCCACGTACTTGCCCAGGAACGCCGCCGCCGTGATCGTGCCGCCTTCGCGTCCGCCGGTGTTCTTGTGGTCGGCCACGTCGCTCTTGATCTTGTCCTTGTACTCCTGCCAGAACGGCAGCGGCCAGAGCCGTTCGCCGGTGCGTTCGCCCGCCGCCTGGAGTTTGGCTGCCAGCGCATCGTCGTTGCCGACCAGGCCCGCCGCGTAACCGCCCAGCGCGACCACGCACGCTCCGGTCAACGTGGCCAGGTCGATGATCGCCTGCGGCTTGTGTTCGCGCGCGTAGGCCAGTGCGTCGCCAAGCACGATCCGGCCTTCGGCGTCGGTGTTCAACACCTCGATGGTCACGCCGCGTTTATCGAGCCCGCGATAACTGGTCACAATGTCGCCGGGACGATAGCTCGTGGCGCTGGGCATGTTCTCGGCGGAAGCGATCACGCCGATCACGTTCAAGGGCAGTTTGAGCCGCGCGATGGCCCGCATTGCGCCCAGCACGGCGACGCCGCCGCACTTGTCGAATTTCATCTCATCCATCTTATCGCTGGGCTTGATGGAAATGCCGCCGGAATCGAACGTGATGGCTTTACCGACCAGCGCGATGGGCGCGGCGTTTTTCTTCGGACTGCCGCGATGTTCCAGCACGATCAAGCGCGGATCGCGCTCGCTGCCCGCGCCGACGGCCAGCAGTCCGCCAAAACCTCTTTTCACGAGTGCGGCCTTGTCGAAGATCGTGCATTTCAGGCCCGTCTCTCTCGCAAGTCGTTGGGCGTACCCGGCCAACACCGATGGATAAACCACGTTGCCGGGCAGATCGGCGATGCTTCTCGTGTAATTGGCCGCTTCAGTGATCGTCTGCGTGCGCGTGACCAGCTTTTTCGCCTTTGCGAGGTCCTCGCGCGGCGGCAAACTGATTGTGAGCGATTTGAGTTGCACCGGCTTGTCGTCATCGGCTTTGTACGTCGTAAATTTGTAAGTGACCAGTTCCGCTGCTTCCACGATGGCGGACAGTCCGTCGGCTGCCGAACAGCCTGGCACGCCGGGGATGGCCTGGACGGCGGCATTGTCGATGCCGGCGTCACGAAGTGTTTTCACAGCGGCGCCGACGGCGCGGCGCATCCGCTCCGGGGTGAATTCGGCCTTCTTGCCGAGGCCGGTCAGCAACACGCGCGCCGGCTGGACGCCTGCCGTGCCCGCGGTGTGCAGCACAGCGACCTGCCGGATCGCGCCGTTAAATTCCTTTTTGGTGAGCTGGCCCGCCAGCTTGACCAAGGCAGCAGGGCCGGAGGGCCGTTCGTCTTCGAAAACGAACAGCACCAGGGCAGGCCCCTTTTGCGATAAACCCGAAGCAAGCGTAAGAGAAATCTTCATGAGCGCGGGATTATAGGGAGCCACCCCGCCGCCGTCAACCAAAGGGCGGGAGTGGCGGCATCCTCGTTTGAAATCCGGTTTGCAGCCGTGCCGGACACGGTCGTTGGTAGGGCGCGTTCGCCGAACGCGCCGTTCCAGAGCGTCCCAAGACAGCGGCGGCTTGGGCCAAGCCGCCCTTGTATCTTCGATTGGTGGTATTCTCGCCTTTGGTTTCCCACAGGAGTGGGAGCAGCAGAGCGGCCCTTGGGGGGCATGCCCCCCAAGGGCGCGGCGCGGACGAGATCGTAGTCGCCCTCGGTTCGGTTCACGCCTGCCCGTTGGTAGCCAGATCCGTCCGCGCTTTCTGTTGCTAAACTCGAACAGTTGCCAGAGCGGTCACCGGCCCCCTGGGCGCCGCGACCTGCTCGCATCGCAAGGAGGAGTCTAACCAATGTCATCGCCCCTCGTCTATGTCGGAATGGATGTTGCCAAAGCCACGCTGGATCTGTGTGCCTTGGGCTCCGCCCAAACGCAGCGCCGCCACCTGCCCAATGACGCCAAGGGCCATCGCGCCTTGTTGCGCTGGTTGCGCCCACTCGGCCCGGTCCAGGTCGTCTGTGAAGCCACCGGCGGTTATGAACGCGCTGCCGTCGTGGCGCTGCAGCAGGCGGCCATCCCCGTCAGTGTCGTCAATCCACGCCAAGCCCGCGATTTCGCCCGCGCGCAAGGCCGGTTGGCCAAAACCGACCGCATCGATGCGCAGGTTCTGGCTGAGTTCGGTCAACGGCTGCAGCCCTCGGCCACGGCCGTTGCCAGCCTGGCCCAACGTCAATTGGCCGAATTGGTGGCGCGCCGCCAGCAAGTCCAGCAGTTGCGCACAGCCGAACACAACCGCTTGGAGCACACCGTCCACCCGGCGCTTCGCCGCCAGGTGCGTCGTCATCTGCTGGGACTGGATCGCCAGCTCCAACAACTCCAAACCTGGATTGCCGAGTTGGTCCAAGCCCAGCCCCTGCTGGCCCAAAAGGTAGCGCGGCTGTGTCAGGTCGGCGGTGTGGGCCACATTACGGCTGTCGTGTTGCTGGCCAGCATGCCGGAATTGGGCACGCTCAATCGCCGGCAAGCAGCCGCCTTGGCCGGAGTAGCGCCGTTGAATCGTGACAGTGGGCCTCGTCGGGGCCACCGGCTCATCGGAGGCGGCCGGGCCGTGCCACGGCGGGCATTGTACATGGCTGCCCTGGTCGCGGCCTATTCCAACCCTCGATTCAAGCAGTTCTATCAACGACTGCGCGCCGCAGGCAAAGCGCCGAAGGTGGCGCTGGTGGCCGTGATGCGCAAGCTCATCATCCTGCTCAATCACCTGCTCAAAACCCCAGAATTCCAACCCACATGAAAAGACAGTTGCTACCAACGACCGGACAGGCTTCAGTGGCTCTTTTTGACCAGTCCAGGCCTTCCGGACAGAATTTAAGGCCGTATTAGGTCGTATTAGGCCGTATTGGGTCGGAGCGGCAGTGGCTAGTGGCCATCCGCCTTCGCTGGGACTACGGCGGACAGGGTGACTAGTGGTTAGTGACGGCTGGGAAGGCCACAGATGCACACGGATGGGCACAGATGGGAAAAAATCCTCTCTACGGATTACACAGGTTCCACGGATTGAGGGGGTTACATGGTTGAACGGCCCCTTGAGAAGGCGAAATTTTATGGTTTGACTAGGTCGGACTAGGTTTGACTGGGTTTGACTAGGTTTGACTGGATTGGACCTGTCCGCTGTCGGCCGGGTCACCCGCCTTCGCAGGCCATAGCCCCCGCTTCGGTGGGCGACGGCCTGACCCGGCTTTCCCGTCGTTGGTAGGGCGGCCTGGCCCAAGCCGCCGGAGCCGTTGCCCCTCCGGCACACCGCTGCCTTAACGGCCCCGGCGGCCGCCTGACAAATGCTTAATGCATATATCATTCCTGCGCACTATCGCACATTTTGTCCGTTCTGCAAGAGCGGGTTTAGAGAGCATGGACCCTCTAACTCTTGCGATACAACAGCGATGTCACCCCGAGTTGCGCCCGAAACAACACGGTCGCGTCTCGCGGACTCGGCTTGTCGAGGGGTCTCTTGCGTGCCGGACCGAACGACAGAGATGCCTCGACAAGCTCGGCATGACAACGGGGGGGGTTGAGTGGCGTTCCGCCTTCGCCAAGGCTTCCGCCTACGCCAGGCCTACGGCGGACACGACGGCGGACAGGGTGGCGGAAGAAAGGTCGAGAAGCGGAGCGGACGCCGGGTCGGGTGACCCGGCCTACAGTTCGGAGACGGCTTTGGAGGGTGCTACGGCACCAATCGCACCCTATAGAACCGCGAAGGGCTGTTGGTGGCGCCGCCGAGTTCGGTGTAATTGGTGCAGGCGTCGCCGGGGGTGGGGATGATCGTTAACGAATCGGGGATGTCGATGAAGGTGTTGGTTGGGCAGCCGTCGGCGGCGCCGGGGCTGACTTGGAGGATGTTGGTGCGGATGCCTGCGGTCTTCCACGTGATCTGGACGTCGTTGCCTTGGGGGACGACGGAGGTGATGACGAATTGGGAGGCGGCGTTGGTGGGGTTCAGGCCGGCGAGAAACTGGCTGGCGTTGCAGATGCCTTTGCCGCAGGGGTCGGCGTTGGGCGCGGCTTGCGGACAGGTGGTGCTGCCGAAATACTGGACCTGCCAGGCTTGGAACGCGGGGACGGGAGCGGGCGTGTTCCAGGCGCTGTTGTACATTTGCTGGAGCTGCGTGAACGTCAGCGACTGGTTGTAGATCGCGACTTCATCGATCAAGCCATTGAACAGCCGGCTGCCTTGCGCGGGGTCGTAACCGATCAGCAGCGGCGCGTCGAACGCTTGGTTGGTTTCCGTGAACGTATCGGTGAAGGTGCTTAACGTTCCGTTGGTGCCGAGATAGATCGTGGCGCCGGTGGGGGTGACCACCAGGGCGAAAAATGACCATTGGTTCGTCGGCGCGACCAGGCCGGTGCCGGTGTCCCAGCGGGCGTTGGCCCAGGTGTAACGCAATTCGTTGTTGATGGCGCCGGGGCCGAAATTCAGGCCCGCTGTGGTGTTCTGGCCGCGGCAGAAGACGATGCCCGCCCAGGCGGCCTGGTAGCCGTTGGGATTGATCCAGCCGGTGATGGTGACAGTGTTGGTGTTGAGATTTAGTGGGGGCATGGTCAGATAGGAACCCGGGACGCCGGTCAGTTGCATGGCGGTGTTATTGGTCTCGAACCCGGCAAAGGGTGGGTTTTGCGGGCCGCTGACGCCGGCGATGACGGTGGCGCTGATCGTGCCGTTGTTCGGGCCGACGGAATCGACAGCCACGCTGGCGCCATTCGTCTCGTTCAATCGCCAATAGGAAACAGGGCCGTTGTTGGTGACGGACTGGGCGTAGTTGCCCATGGGTGTTGGCGGCGGCGGAGGCGGCGGTGGCAGGACCACGGGATCGAGCATGGTCAGTTTGAGCGCGGCCAGTGTGCCGCGCGTGAGATAATTCAGGGCGGCAAGCGAGGGGATGGTGATGGTGATGGTGTCGCTGGTGAGATTGGTGGACGAATCGGCGTAACCGCGGGCCGAGCCGCCGCCATTGGAAAGAGTCGGATACCCGCCGTCGCCGAGCCAGGGGACTTGCACGGTTTCCAGCACGGCCAGGGAGGTGAGTTGCGTGCTGCCGTTTGACGGGTTCGGCGGACCGAGGCAGATGTTCACCGGCGTGGTGGTTTGCATCTGGTTTAGGTTCCAGGTTGACGCCTGATAGAAGCGGACTTGATAATGCGTCGCGTTATTGGCGGCCAGCCAGGCGCCCAGCCCGGACAACGTCACGCTCACGCCGATGCCGTCGTTGTTGTCCGGCGGACCGTCTCCATCATCGAGGTAGGAGAAATAGAGTTGCTGCTCGGTGTTGTCGGCGGCGCCGTCCGAAAAAGTCGTCGCGCAAAACCATTGCGCGGTGATGACGCCGCCGGCCAGCGTGGTGGTCCCATACGCCAGGCCCGCGTAGCCGGCGTTGTTGAACCCGTTGTTGGTGACGGTGCATGAATCCACCCAATTGCTGCAGCCGTCAGCCGTCTCGCCGGCGATTTGGGTAAATGTCCTGCCATCGGAAAACTTCAGGCCGACGACGGTGGGTGCCGCCGCCCGCGCCGGGAACGGGAAAAGCGCCGCCAGGAATGCCGCAACGATTACCGCCGGCATCCACCTGACTCCGACGGACCTCTTCTGATCAGCTGAATGACTTTCGAATTTCACTGCCCGCGCCACCGTTTCAAATATGTACAAAGAAAATAGAGCGTCGGTTTTTTTGGGCACATGCCTGAAAACACTCTTAGACGTTGGTGGAGAGCAGGATCGAGGCCAATGCAGTGAAGCCATAGAATGGGAATCAGCGGGCCGGCCGGGCTGATTTTGAACTCGAACGGGTCGTCCGTGTTCGGCCGTTAACGCTGTGTGATCTCCCGGAAACCAAGGAATTTACTGGAATCCCTGGCATCATTGCTGGCAGGGGGCTTGCTTCTCTTAATTGAGAGAGCAAGGGAGGATCTGACGCAAACCCGGTACGATGGACCGAAGTGGGCGATGGGCAGCGACATGCGATGAACCAGTTCAGCAGAAGTCTCAGTCTGTTTTGCACGCCGGAATTTGACAAGGCGACCGTGATCCTGGCGCTGACGTGTGTGTCAGCGGTGGCCGGGTTGTTCTATTATCTCGGGCACACGACAGGGCGGGCGCACTTCCGTCTCTGGGCGTTGTCGTTCATGTTTTACGGCGTGGGCCTGGCGGGATCGATCGGGTTCAAAATCGTTCCCGACGAACCGATCGGGGCGGCGTTGCTGTCGTCGGCAATGGGTGTCAGCGCGTTGTTCATGTTCTGGGGGGATTTTGAACTGGCGGAACGGCCCCGCAGCCGGCGCGAACTGGCCTGGGCGGTCGCGGTGATGGTGGCCTGGAGCGTGGCGACTGCGTTTTGCGTGGGGCAGTCAGTTTGGATCGTGATGCCGGTCGCGGTGTTGTTGGGGGTGTCGCGCATCGTGGCGGGTTTTCTTTATCTGCGGTATTTGGACAGAAACCACGGCACGACTCTGTTGGTCGTGGCATTTCTGTTGTGGGGACTGCAGGCGTTGGTGTTTCCCTTTTTGCAGGCCTGGCCATGGATGCTGGCGACAGTCCACATGTCGTCATCGTTGCTGGCCCTGATGATCGCGATGGGCATGATCGTGGAGGAAGCCTGCAAGGTGACGGAGGAGAAGTATCGGGGCGTGCTGGACTCGGCAAATGAGGCGATTTTCCTGGTGGACCTGTTGACGCTGAAACTGCTGGATGTGAACAAGGCCGCCCAGCAGCTCTGCAAGCGGTCACGCAAAGACCTGTTGGGCCTGTCGATCCTCGATCTCTGTCCCGACCTGCGCAAGGCGGGAAACAATCAACTGGACCATCGGACGATGTTCAATGGGGTATTCAAGCCCTATAACGAGTTTCACATCGCGCGCGCGGACGGTTCCCTGTCGCCCTGTGAAGGGGAAACCCACCTGGTGCAGTGGCATCGCCGGTCCGTGTTGCAGGCCACGGTGCGGGAAATCAATGAAGACAAAAAGATCGGCCAGATGGTGCGGCGGGCGGAGAAACTTTCGTCCCTGGGCCAGTTGATCGCCGGTGTCGCGCATGAGTTGAACAACCCGCTGGCCGTGGTCGTCGGTTACGCCCAAATCATGGCCAAACAAAAAGTGGGGGACGAAAAGGTCCAGGGCAATATGCGCAAAATCCTCCACGAGAGCGAGCGCGCGGCCAAAATCGTGCGCGATCTGCTGACCTTCGCGCGGCCGTGTGAGCCGCAGATGGCCGTGGTGGACGTCAATCATCTGGTGTCGAACGTTCTGGAGATCCGGGATGCCGACTTGCGGGCCGCCGGCGTGACGGTGGAGAGCAAGTTGAGCGCGAGGATGCCGAGGACCAAGGCCGATCCGATCCAGATCGAGCAGGTGCTGACCAACCTGATCACCAACGCGATCCACGCGATGGCGGGCCAGACCAAGCCGCGTTCGCTCAGCGTCACAACCGATGACAACGGGTTTTTCATCCGCATCATCGTCGCCGACAGCGGCCCGGGCATTGCGCAGGAAATTCTCAGCAAGATCTTCGATCCGTTCTTTACCACCAAACCGGCGGGGAAAGGGACGGGACTGGGCCTGTCGATCTCCAACAGCATCATGCAGGAGCATCGGGGCAAGATCTGGGCGCAGAGCGAACCAGGCGTTGGCGCGCGGTTTTACGTCGAGTTGCCGGTCGTCGCGATCGACGCCGAGGCGGAGGCCGAGCCCGAGCCGGATGATTTCAGCATCGGCGCGGAAGCGGGTGAGCCGCGGCTGTTGATCGTGGACGATGAGCCGGGCATTCGCGACGTGTTGAAGGAGGCGTTGTCGGTCACCGGTTACAAAGTGGAGACCGCGGCCGACGGCCACGAAGCGATGGAGCGGGTTTCGGCCGGGAAATTCGACTTGATCATCTCCGATTTGTGCATGCCGCAGATGGACGGCGAACAATTGTACGAGGCGGTGCGGGATGTCAACCCCCGGCTGGCCAAGCGCATGATCTTTGTCACGGGCGACACGGTCAGCCCGAAATCGCGGACGTTTTTGGAGGCTTCAGGCAATCGCTGGCTCTGCAAGCCGTTCAACATCGCCGACGTCGAGGAAACTGTGCAGACGCTGCTGGCGCAGGATCCGATCAGCATGTTGAGTGGCAACGGGGTGAAAACAAACCGGAAAGTCGGTAAATATCACCCGGAACCAGAGTAATGGAAAGGGGTTCTGTATCCACAATCCACACGTAGCAAAGCACTTAGGGTTTATGCTGGTAAGAGCTGGCTGCGGGATGCTGGCAGGATTTGTGCTAATTCATGAATCCAGCAGGATTGTCGTTGGTAGAAATCCGGCACGTTTTGGGAAGAATGATGGGCCATTATGAGCATTGAATTACAAGACGTCATCTCGGCGGTCAGCAGCTATTTCACCCCGGAATGGGTGAAGCCGGCGCTGGTCCTGGCGCTGTTCAGCACGTTCGTCGTCGTAGGTGTGTTTGCCTATCTGAATTGCTACACGAAGAAGGACTATTTCAGCCTTTGGACGGTGGCCTGGATGTTTTACGGGTTGTGGCTGGCCGCTTCCCTGGGGCTGGAAGAGTCGCCGGACCTGCCGTTTTTGGTGATGGCGCGCCGGGCCTGCATTGGGATCAGCGCGCTGTGCATGTTCTGGGGGAGCTTCGAGCTGACCAATTACGGGCGCAAGCGGCGGGAGTTGGGCTATGGCATCGTGATGATCTGCCTGTGGAGTTACATCGCCGCCTACCGCGTGCAGGACCATCTCTGGATCACGGTCCCGGTCTTCGTCCTGCTGGCTTCCGCCAGCGTATTTACCGGGTTGCTCCATCTGAAATATCGGAAACGCTACCGCGGGGCGAACCTGCTCGTCGTCGGCTTCGTCCTCTGGGGAGTGCATTTGGTTGTTTTTTCCGTCCAGCCCCGGTTGTCCGCGGCGGCTCTGGTGATGGGCTACATCTCGTCGGCGGGACTGGCCCTGTTCATCGCCATGGGCATGATGATGCAAATGCTGGAGCAGGCCCGCGAACGGAACGAAACGCTGCTGGGCGAGTTCAAGAAAGGCATCGCCACGCGGCGCCTGCTGGAGCAGGAAGTCACCGTGTCGGAACAGAAGTACCGCGCCTTGTTCGACTCCGCCAGCGATGCGATTTTTCTGGTCGATTTGGAAACGCTGGAAATCCTCGAGGCCAACGAATCCGCCCACCGCCTGGTGGATTTCAGGTTCACCGAGAATTCCAGCCGCTCCTTCGTCGATCTGTGCCCCAGCGTGACCCGCCGGGGCAAGAACCTGTTGGACAACAAGCGCATGTTCGACGAGGTGTTCCGTCCTTCCAACGAATTTCACATGACGCGGCCCAACGGGGCGCCGATCCTCTGCGAAGGCAGCACCAACCTGGTGCAGTATAACAAACGGCCCGTCCTTCAGGTTCACGTCCGCGAAATCACCGAGCGCAAACAGCTCGAGCAACAGTTGCGGCAGTCGGAAAAACTGTCGGCCCTGGGCCAGCTCATCGCCGGCGTGGCGCACGAATTGAACAATCCGCTGGCCGTCATCATGGGCTATTCGCAGCTGCTGGCCAAACCGGGCGCCACCGACGGCAAGGTCAAAAACGATATCGTCAAGATCCTCCGCGAAAGCGAGCGCGCCGCCAAGATCGTGCGCAACCTGCTGACCTTCGCGCGGCCCCGCGAACCCCAGATGGTGGTGGCCGACATCAACCGGCTGGTCGCCAGTATCCTGGAAACGCACGAAACCGAGTTGGTCCAGAACAACATCACCGTCACCAAACATCTCTCGGCAAATTACCCGCAGACAATGGCCGATCCGCACCAGATCGAACAGGTGGTCACCAACCTGCTCGTCAACGCCATCCACGCGCTGGCCGTCTGGGACGGGCCGCGCACCCTCGACCTGAGCACCGAGGCGACGAAAACAGCGCTGGTGATCAGTGTCGCCGATTCCGGGCCGGGCATCGCGCCGGAAATCGTCAGCAAAATTTTCGATCCGTTCTTCACCACCAAGGCCCCCGGCAAGGGGACCGGCCTGGGCCTGTCCATTTCGCACAGCATCATCGAGGAGCATCGCGGAAAAATCTGGGTGCAGAGCGAATTGGGCAAGGGCGCCAAGTTCATCGTCGAGTTGCCCAAGATCTCATGCCCGGAAGCCGCTGAACTGGTGCCGCTGCTCGAGGAACCCGTGCACGACCCGAACGCCGCGTCGCACCGGCTGTTGATTGTGGATGACGAGCCGGGCATCGTCGAGGTGCTCAAGACCGTCATGGGCGAGAGCGGTTACATGGTGACAACAGCCAGCAACGGCAACGAAGCCATGGAACGGATTGGCACGGAAAATTTCGACGTGATCATTTCCGACCTGTGCATGCCGGACATGGATGGCGAGGCGCTGTACAAGCGCGTGCGCGAACGTGATCCCGAACTGGCCGGCAAAGTCATCTTCGTGACCGGCGACACCGTCAGCACGCGCTCGCGCGCCTTCCTGGAATGGACCGGCAACCGCTGGTTCAGCAAGCCGTTCAACATCGTCGAGATCGAGCGCGTGGTCAGCAATTTCCTCCACCAGGAACCGACCGTGGACGCCGCCGCTGCCACCCCGGCCTGACCCGGACCGCTCGTCCCGATTGCTTCCCAAGACGCTCTTGCATCGGGTTCCGGCCTCATGTTACGCTAACAACTCAGGTCGAGCCGCCGGCCATTCTCGCCTGGAACGACGTGGGAACCATGCAGGACCAAAGGCCTAAACGTGTCATCATATTTTGTTTGCCGGGCATCGGAGACGCGATCCTCTTCACGCCCGCCCTGGCCTTGCTGCGCCGCGCCCTGCCGCAGGCCCGGATCACCGTGCTGACCATGTTCAAGGGCACCGCCGACCTGCTGCAGACAAATCCCGACGTGGACGAGGTCCGTTACTTTGACTTTTTTAACGCCGGCAAACGGGCCGGGCTGCGTTACGTCTGGGCGCTGCGCCGCGAAGGCTTTGACGTCAGTCTCATGCCGTTCCCGTCCAACCGGCTCGAATACAACCTCGTCAACCGCCTCGTCGGTCGACGCTGGCGGGTCGGGCACCGTTACCGGCACCAGAGCTGGCGCAACCTGTGTTTCCTGAACAACGTCCTGGTGACCGAAGAGGGCACGCTCCATAACGTGGAGGAAAACCTGCGGCTGGTCCGCGCTCTCTGCGACGCCGTGGGCGCTCCCGTGCAGGAGCCGGCGCTCGCGCCGGACCGGGAGACGCAACTCCGGCAGGTCCAGCTCAAATTCGTGCTCACCCCGGACGACGAACGCCATGGCCGCGACTGGCTGGCCCAGCAGGGCATCGGGCCGGACGCGCTGTTGTTCGGGTTCCACACCTACAGCAGCGTCTTCAAGAACATGACGAAGAAATGCTGGGACAAGGAGAACTTTATCCGGTTGATCCACCGCCTGGGAGAGGCCCACCCCGGCGCGAAGTTCCTGATCTTTTCCGGCCCATCCGACGAAGCCGTCAACCAATACATCATGCAGCACGTCAGTGAACGCGTGTTGCTGGTGCGCGAGCCGAACCTGCGCCACGCGCTGGCCGTGCTGAAGTATTGCCGCCTCTTCATCAGCAACGACTCCGCCATGATGCACCTGGCCGCCGCACAAAACGTTCCCGTGGCCGCGCTGTTCGGCCCGACGGATTGGCGGCGATTGCATCCGTGGATTTCGCAGCACGTGATCGTGCGCAAGGACCTGCCCTGTATGCCTTGTTTTTATTACTCCAGCCGTCCGTTGCGCTGCGTCGCCAACATCGATTACGCCTGTATGCGTGATATTTCTGTCGACGAAGTCTTCACCGCCGTCCAAACTCTGCTCGCTCAAACCCATGGAAAAACCCTCACCGCATCCCGCTGAACCGCGCCGCATCGGACTGTGGATCACGCTGGCCGTGGCGCTGCTGTATTGCCTCTGGCTCGGCGCGCACTGGCTGCCGCTGGGCTACAGTGAGCACGAGCTGGCCGGGTCCGCCTCGCGCGTCTGGGACATCAAACGCGAACTGGCCGACCATCATCATCTGCCGTGGTGGACGCCGTATTTCATGGGCGGTTCGAGCTACGGCCTGAACCATGCGCGCGGCTTTTACCTGATTCCCTGGATCCTGCTCACGTCGTTCACCGACCTCGCGTCGGCGGGCAAGCTGATGGCGTTGCTGGCGATTTTCTCCAGCGCGGTGGCGATGTATTATTGCGCGCGCCATTTCCTGCGCAACGAATGGGCGGCGGTGCTGGCGGCGCTGGCGTTCATGCTGCATCCCGAACAGATCATTCGCGCGGCCGGCGCGGAGCACATGACGATTTGCCTGTCGTTTCCGTTCATCCCCTTGCTCTGGCTGACGTTTGCCCGGGCGCTGGAATCCAACCGGTTTCGCGACGTGTTCCTCTGCGCCGTGGTCGCCGTGCTGGCCTGGTGGACGGACAATAAACAGGCATTCGTCCAGTTTCTGTTTGTGTTCGCGTATCTGCTCTACTGGCTCTGGCCGCGCCGCGCGCAATGGAAGACAACGGCCCGCACGTGCGTGTTGCTGGGGGTGCTGGGCCTGGTGATGGGCGCGCCGATCATCCTGCCGGGCGTCATCGAATCAAAATACGTGAAACTGTTTTTGGGCGATCCGCTGACGGATTGGCAGAAGACCTATGCCTTCAAAAGCCTGCTGGGCCTGGTCGACCGCGATGGCGTGGCGACCAGCAACGTGGTCGATACGGTCATGACCCGGATCCAGGCCGCCGGCGGACACGTCAATACCCAGGCGGAACTCGACCAGGTGCGGCGCCTTTTTGTCTTGAAGATCGATTCGCCGGAAAAATACATGGGCCTGGTGCTGTTGCTGGTGCTGGCGGTGACGGTGCTGTGGAACAACCGGCGGGTTGACCGCCGCTTGTTCTGGTTTTTCGTGGGGTCCTTGTTGGTCAGCGTCATGCTGGCCAGCGGCTTGACCAGCGTCTGGAGCGCGAACTGGACGACGTGGCAGGCGTTGTGGGGGCAGGACCAGGTCGGCGCGGCGGTGATGGCGTCGCTGGCCTGCGCCGCGTTTCTGGTCTTCTTTTATCTTCGCAAATTGACGACGACGAAGAAGAAACTGTTCGCCGGCGCGGCGCTGGCGGTCTTTCTTTTCCTGCCCGGCTTCGAACTCCTGTCCGGGCTGCCGTATTTCAGCGACATCCGCGCCCCGTTTGTGTTCTACGACGGTCCGGCGGTGTTCTGGGGCGCGATCCTGATTGGGTTCTTCGTATCGGACGTCCTCAGCGCGGAGAAATGGCGGCCGCACGCGCCGAAAATTGTCGCCGGCGTCTCAGTCTTGCTCCTGCTCGATTACTGGCCGTACCAGAAACCGATGTTCGACAACGGAGTGGCGGCGTCGACCCTGGAGAATCTGCGGGCCAGCTACAGCGGTCTGCGCCAGGACCCTGACCCGGTGAAAGTCTACGCGGTATCGGGCCGCTATTTTCATCTGCTCGGGCCGATGTGGAGCGGCAAACCGCAGGTCTACGAGGCGTTTTACAATTGGATGAGCCCGCTCGGCGACGGCCTGCTGAACCAGCATGCGTTCATCCAAACAGCCGACCGTCACATTACCCTCAGTCGCCCGTTTCTGGACCTGATGGGCGCCCGCTACGTTGTCTTTGACCTCGGCAGCCCGGGCGCTCCCGATCCGCAATCGATCCTCAATGATCTGGGACAGAATTATCGCGTGGTGCAGACCAACGCCGATTTCCTGGTCTTTGCCAACGACACCGCCCATCCCTATGTGACGGCTTACGGCGGCGCCTGCCTGTTCGTCGGCGATTTCCGCAACTCGGCGCAGCTTGCGCTGGAACTGTCGGCGCGCGGCTGGCCGCTGGTGAATGCGGACACGGAACTGCCCGGCCCGTTTGAGAAGGTCTACCACGACTCATCCGATACGCTGCCGCCGTTGAGCAGTCCGTCGCCTGTTTCATTGGCCGGGCTGAAAGTGACCCGCGAAAGCGACGAACGGGTGCGGCTCCAGGCCACGGCGCCGGTCAATTGCCTCGCGGTGATCGCCGAAAGCTACTATCCGTTCTGGCATGCCACCATCGACGGACAGCCCGCTGAAATCCTGCGGGTCGATTGCGGTTTGATGGGGCTGGAATTGAAGGCCGGGCCGCACGAGATCGTCCTGCAATACGAACCGCCCCGCAGCTACGCCGTCACCGGCGCGGTCAGCCTGGCGGCATTCCTGGCGTGCCTCGGCGTGATTGTTGTTTGCGCCGTCCGGTCAACGGACGCGGACCGCCGCCCGGCGTGATCTTCAAGTCTTTGGCCGTATCGCGCGGACTTCCATGATTGCGCCGGCCCGGGCCAGCCAGCTGATCACCGAGAGAAGAAAGCTGGGCACGGCCAGCACCAGAGCCACCAAGCCAATTGCCAGCCCCTTGGGCGACCACACGGCCGGTTCTTTCCGCGCCCGGTCGCCCCGCCAGGCTCCCGCCAGCCATCGCAATAGCAGATTTTGCGGAAATCCCATTTGATTAAGCACGGCCTGCACCCAGCCGAATGGGTCATACTCCACCGACACGAACCCGAAGCATTCCACCTGTAGGCCGGCCTGTTCCAGCGCGAAACGGATAGTGTCCGGTGTGAAGTGCCCGAGATGGCGGGGCACATCAAGATGCACCCAGTGTGGCCCGGCAAAATGAAATTGCCAACTGGCCAGATTCGGCACCTCGATGATGATCCGTCCGCCAGGAGTCAGCAGGCGCGAGCAGGCCTGAAGCGTCTGCATCGGCTGGGACAGGTGCTCGAGCACCTGGTGCAGGATGATCAGATCGAATCGCGCGCCGGGGCGCAACGATTCCAGGCCGCCTACCACGATAGGCAGTCCCAGGTGAGTGGCGGCAAACCGGCCGCTGGCCGCCGTGCGCTCAAGGCCCGCCACGCGCCAGCCGCGCCGGCGCAATGTCGCCAACATCCACCCCTCGCCGCAGCCGACCTCCAGCGCGCGTCCCGGCTTGCCCAATTGTCTCGTCCAGCCGCCGGTACGGGTTTGCTGGAGGAACTGAAACAAGCGCAGTATCAAGGGGTGGTACTGCCGGTAATAGGCGGGATAATACTCATTCAGGTCCGGCGGTTGCGGCCAGGTAAACACAAAACCGCATTTTCGGCACCGCCGCAGCTCGAACATCCGGCCGCTGACATGGTCCCGCGCATCCAGAAAATGCACCGTGTCTGATGACTGGCAGAGCAGGCATGGCACGGGTTCTGTCATGGCGTGGGGGAGATTCATGGCGGGTCCCGATGGCTCATTGCTTTACCGCTGGTCTTTGCACCAGGAGATCGTCTGGCGCAGCCCGGCGTCCAAGTCAAAGCGAGGCTGCCAACCGACGCCGTTTCGCAGTTTGGTGGTATCGGCCAGAATATACATCGGCTCCTGAGGGCCATAAGGCTGGGCGCCCAGCGCCAGCAGGTCAGTCCGGTTCAACTGTCGGCCGATGCTCATCGCGATCTCGCGCACCGTCACCGGCTTGCCGGAGCCGATGTTGACGGCACCGGTGAGGTCGCTGGCCGCCACGCGGCAGACGGCACTGGCCACGTCTTCGACGTGTAGGAAATCTCGCACCTGTTCGCCCGCTGTCAGCCGCGCGGTTTCGCCACGGAGCAGTGAATGGATCACGTGGGAGACAAGCCGGCTGGGGTCTTCAAACGGGCCGTACTGGTAAAAAAACCGGGTCCAGGCGAACTCCATGTTGACGGTCCGGGCGAACGCATCCAGTGCCGTGTACAAGGCCAGTTTGCTGGCGGAATACAGATGGCGCGGCCGCGTGGCGCTTGATTCACTCAGCGTTCCCAGGTCGGTATCGTACTCAAAACAAGTGCCGGCCGCCACAAGCCGTTGGCAGCGCGCCGCAGCCAGGGCCTTGGCCAACTCCACGCTGGCGCAGAGGTAATCCAGGTTTTGCGGAGCGGACAAATATTTACCTGGTTCGACGTACCAGGCGAGGTGAATGCAGCATTCAGGCTGGATGCGTTGTACGTGTTGCGCCAGCACCCGGGTATCGAGCACGTCTGCGCTGATAACCTGCAAGGACGGCAGAACATCCAGAATACGGGCCGGGGAACTGCCCGGGCGGATCAGCGCGTGGACTTCGTGTCCGTCGCGCAGCAGACCGCGCGCGACGTGGGAACCGATAAAACCCGTGGCGCCTGTCAGCAGGGCTTTCATGCGAACAAACCGTTCACTGGTGTTTCAACGACCAATCATACGGGATGTGGTTCTTCTGGGGATCCAGGCGGGTTGAACGTGCCGGGTCGTGGGGATGAGTGCAGCAGTTGGCGACGATGGCGAAGGGCTCGCTCATGCCCTTGAAGCCGTTCCAGACCTCCGGCGGAATGATCACCAGCGAATAGTTGTCCGGCCCGAGGAAGACCTCCATCAACTCGCCTTTGGTGGGGGAATTGTCGCGCTCGTCGTAGAGCGCCAGTTTGATGCGCCCGAACGGCACGGCATAGTTCAACGTCATCTCGCGGTGCCGGTGCCAGCCCTTGATGACGCCGGGGTACGCCGTCGAAAAATAAATCTCGCCGAACCGTTGGAAATGCGCGTCGGTGCTGCGGAGCATGTGCAGGATCGTGCCCCGCTCATCGGGAATGCGTTTCAGGGGAATGATTTTGACACCATCGATCATGTCTCAAACCGCCTCTCTTGGTTCGGGAACGGGAATGATGAACTTGCCGCCGCCCTGGCGGTAATCGCTCTGTTGCTTGAGGATCTCGTCAGCAAAATTCCAGGTCAGCAGCAACGTGTAATCAGGCCGGCGCTTTTGCAGTTCCTCCGGCGCCAAGATGGGAATATGGACACCGGGCATGAACCGGTTCTGTTTGTGCGTGTTGCGGTCCACAACGAAATCGATTGTTTCCGCGCCGATCCGGAAACAATTCAACAAGGTGCTGCCCTTGGCGGCCGCACCGTAGGCGGCAATGCGCTTGCCCCGTGCCTTCAACTCGCCGAGCAGGGCGCGCAACGTCTGGCCGAGTTGTTCGACGCGCCGTCCGAACTGGGCGTAGAACTCAAACTGGTCAACACCCCAAGCCGATTCCTCGCGCAACAGGCGGACCACCGCCTCGCTCGGCGCCGTCGCGAAAGCTGCCGGGGCAAACTGCGCGCGCAACGACCCGCCATGGATCGGAAGACGTTCCACATCCACCACCTTCAGGCCGTGCCGCTGAAATAGGCGTTGCAGCGTCGTCAGCGAATAATAGCAAAGATGCTCGTGATAGATCGTGTCGAATTCGCAATGGTCGATCAGGGCCTTGACATAGGGAAATTCAAACTGCGCAAGGCCCTTGTCCTTCAGCGCCGCCGCCACACCGCGAACGAAGCCGTTCAGGTCGGCCACGTGCGCGAGCACATTGTTGCCGATGATCACGTCGGCGCACTGGCCCTGCTCGCGCAGGCTGCGGCCGAAGGCGTCGGAGAAGAACTCGTTGACGGTGTGGATCCCTTTTTCCTGTGCGACGCGGGCGATGTTGGTGGCCGGCTCGACGCCCAGCACGGGGATGCCTGCCTGTTGGAAGTATTGCAGCAGATAGCCGTCATTGCTGGCTATTTCGATCACCAGGCTCTGTGGGCCGAGGTGGCGGGAGGCGATCAGCGTCTCCGCAATGCCTTGCGCATGGGCCAGCATCGCGGGGGAGAACGACGAAAAGTACAGGTAATCCCGGAACAGGATCTCCGGGGGCACGGTCTCTGTGATCTGCACCAGCGCGCAATGGGGGCAGAAGGCCAGCACCAGCGGGTAGGTCGGCTCCGGCTGGGACAGCTGCTCGCGGGTGAGCAGGGCGTTGGCCAGAGGCGTACTGCCCAGCGAGAGAATGGTCTGCAAGCCCGGTTCGTTGCAGGAACGGCAACGCGTGGCCGTGCTCATCGGCTTGTCCCCAAAAAGTCCCGGTACCAGGCGATCGTGCGGCGCAGGCCCTCATCCAGGGTAAATAGCGGCGCCCAATTGAGTTGCTGACGCGCCTTGGCAGAGCTAAGGTACTGCTTGTGAATTTCGTTGCTGGTCTCATTCCTGACATCAGGTTTGAGATCGGATTGCATGAGCGCCAGGATGCGTTGGACAAGATCCAGCACGGTGATTTGGATCTCATTGGAAAAGTTGAATGCCTCGCCGCGCAACTGCGGCTGTTTGGCAAGTTTCTCCGCCAGCAACATGTAGGCGGCGGCGCCGTCCTCCACATAAAAGTAATCGCGCACGTACTGGCCGTCAGACCGAACCACCGGTCGCTCGCCACGCAGGATGGAGCGAATGGTCCCGGGAACGATCCGGTTCCAATTCAGGTCGCCACCGCCATAGAAATTTCCGCAGCGCGTGACGGTGACCGGCGACTTGTACGTGACCGCATAGGTCTGGGCGATCAAGTCGCTGCAGGACTTGCTCACATCGTACGGATGCTTGCCTTGGAGCGGCGTGTTCTCGTCGTAGGGGAGTTTCTCCTGGTCGCCATAGGCCTTGTCGGAGGAGGCTAGCACGATTTGCTGCACCGTTGGGCTGCGGCGGCAGGCTTCGAGGAGCGCCCAGGTGCCGCCAATGTTGGTCGCAAACGTGGCCGCAGGATTACGGTTGGCGATGGTGACGATGGTCTGGGCGGCCAGGTGAATAACGGAGGCCACTTCGTATTCACCCAGAATGCGCTCCAACAACGCCTGGTCGCAGAGATCGCCGCGCACCGTCTTGACGCTGTGAATGAGGCCGGACCGGACGATTTCGCTTTGCGGCACCCAATCGCGGATCAGGCAGACGACGTCAGCCCGTTGTTCCACCAGCCGCCGTACGAGCCAACCGCCAACCAGTCCTGTCGCACCGGTCACAAAGGTGGGTCGATCAAGCCAAAAATCACGCATGCTCAATCCCAAACCTTCCATGGCGCCTTGCTAGTCTGCCAAAGCGATTCCAACAGACGGGTATCCCGCAACGTGTCCATGCATTGCCAGAAATCATCATGACGATAAGCGACTAGCTGCCGGTCCTTCGCCAATCGTTCGAGCGGTTCGCGCTCCAAAATGGTGTCGTCACCTTCGAGATAATCGAGCACCTGCGGTTCGAACACAAAAAATCCGCCATTGATCCAGCCTTCGCCGACCTGCGGTTTCTCCGTAAATTCCGTGATCAAATCCCCATCAAAAACCAGTCCGCCGAACCGGGCAGGGGGGCGAACGGCCGTGACCGTAGCGAGCTTTTTGTGGGACCGGTGGAATTCCAACAATTTCCGAAGATTGACGTTAGAAACCCCGTCCCCATACGTCATCATAAACGTCTCTTGTTCAAGCAGCACCGCGAGACGTTTGAGGCGGCCCCCGGTCTGCGTCTGGTTGCCGGTATCGACCAGGTGCACGCGCCAGTTTTCGCGTTCCTTGTGTTGGTGTGCAGTGGCCTTGCCCTCATCCAATTGGACCGTCAACGAACTGCTCAGATAATAATACTCCAGCAAATAGCGTTTGATCACTTCCCCCTTGTATCCGAGAGCCAGCGCGAACTCATTGAACCCGTAATGAGCGTAGTGCTTCAGGATGTGCCAGAGAATGGGCCGTCCCCCAATCTCGACCATCGGCTTCGGCTTCAATTCGGTCTCCTCACTAAGCCGCGTGCCGAGACCTCCGCATAGAATAACGACTTTCATAGAAAACTATTGATTAACACACCCCGCCACACCGGTCAATGCCGAGTTCGCGCCGGGCGCCAAATGGGGGGATGGAATGGTAATACAGCTGCTGCTTTCAGCTCGATTGTGTCACTGCTATCTGTATGTCGTTTGCAACAGTTGGACAGGCTGAAACTGGATTTGGCGTGGGTGGTCAGCCGAGCCGACGAAGGCTGTCCAGAGTGTTTGCATTTGGCTGGTCGCAGGTGTCTTCAACAACGTCGTGGAGAACGGCGAACATGCGGTCGTATTGTTCCGCATATGTGCCGCGTTGCGGGTGGAGAATGTGCGTGGCTCCGTTCCTGTCCGTTTGGCGGCGATAGTCGTGGAGAGCGAGTTAAATTGCATTTTCAATCGTCGGCTTCATAGCAGGGACAATACAGCCATATTGTAGGGAAGCTGGTGAAGTTGCGCCAACAATTCCCATCAGACCCGAAGTCGAAGTTGTTTTGCTTGGGTGCGGTTCGTCAATTCGTTTGCCGCGCGCCGGAGCCCCTTACGACCGCATGCGGCTGGGGTTGCAGGTGGCGACTGGCTCTTGACCGATTCCTGTCGGAAGAAGAACTCGGCAAAAAGGAGTCACAAGAAATGTCTTGCAGCTCCGAAACCCACAGGTGTAAAAGCTAGGTTAGCACCCCGTTTGTGGGACCGCACCTCGGCCCCAACACGTTATGTCTGCACAAAATCCGGTTGCAAGTGGAGGCTATGTTGAAAAAGAAGCATGCCGATGTTTCACCAATACTGTATTGCTCACACCATAAACAATCTGGCACCCAAGGGAATACTATGAACAGATTTCGCATCATTGTAACGGCAATCAGTTTCTTGGCCTTCGGACACCTCGCCGTGGCGCAGGTGCCCCAGGTTCTCAACTATCAAGGGCGGGTTGCCGTGGGCGGCACAAACTTCAACGGCACAGGCCAGTTTCAGTTTGCTCTGGTCAATGGCACTGGCACATCCACCTATTGGAGCAACGGGAATAGCGTAGTCTCGCTGCCAGTATCTGCAGGGCTCTACTCGGTGTTACTGGGTGACACCACGGTGACCAACATGGCCGCCATTCCGATAGCGGTATTCACAAACAGCAATGTGTGGTTGCGCATCTGGTTCAACGGTGGCGCGGGTCTGCAGCAATTGGCACCCGACCGGCGTCTTGCCTCTGTGGGTTATGCGTTTATGGCTGACAATGTCCCGAATGGTGCCATCACGAGCAGCCAGCTGGCCTCTGGAGCAGTCACTTCTGCCAGTATTGCCAGTAACAGCATTACTGCGGCTGATATGGCGCCGGGGGCTGGAGTGGTTCCGTCGGGTGCGTTTGTGCTTTCCCAAGTGGCTAACAATGCCTCCCTAACTGCTGTCGGGTATACTCTCTACACCACTAACTCTTCCATATCCCCTGGGACCAACTGGACAGAGGTAACTCCCGCCGCCCAGTGGAGCCCGCGGCAGGAATTTGGAAATGTTTCTTTTAACGGCCAGCTGTGGGTATTGGGGGGTAAAAACCTCTCTCTGGGCATACACTATAATGACGTGTGGTCCTCGGCGAACGGGACGAATTGGACGAAGGTGACCAGTGCCGCCCCATGGAGCGGGGGGACGCGACGGGCGTTGGTGTTCAATAATGCGATATGGGAGCTTGGAGGCACCATCGGCTATAGTATTTATACCAATGACGTGTGGTCTTCGACCGATGGGACGAATTGGACGCAGGTGGCGATCTCCTCCCCGTGGCACTCACGGGATTCCCAAGGAGCCGTGGTTTACAACGGCGCGATGTGGACAATGGGGGGATATAATTCCATCGGTCAAATCTATTACGGTGATGTCTGGTCCACATCGAACGGCGTGAACTGGACGGAGGAAACCGCCGCCGCCCCATGGGGCCCGCGGAATGACTTTGGACTTGTGGTTTATAACGGCGCTTTGTGGGTGCTGGGGGGATACAATGGCAGCAATGACACCAATGACGTCTGGTCCTCGATCGATGGGACGAACTGGACGCAGGTGGCGAGTTCCTCCCCGTGGCACGCGCGGGATAGCTTAAAAGCCGTGGTTTACAACGGCGCAATGTGGATCATGGGGGGATGGAACGGTAGCAACGCCCTCAATGACATATGGTCTTCGACGAACGGGACGAGTTGGACGCAGGTGACCAGTGCCGCCCCGTGGAGCGCGCGGGATACCTTTGGAACCGTGATTTACAACAGCGCGTTGTGGGTAATGGGTGGATATAATGGCGCCGTCTATACCAATGACGTGTGGGCGACAGTTACAACCACCAACGTCCCCGTTCAACTAGGGCAATTCTATCTGTTTCAGAAACAATAGGCTAACACTGAGCCTGTCATGAAAACATTCAGAACCTGTGTTAAACTTCTGGTCCCGCTCTTTGCCACTGCAGCCACAATGAGCGCAGCGGCGTTGGGCGGCGTCCGCTCCAGCGCCACCTACACGGTCCGCACAGACACGTTGAGCGCCGGCGGTCAGCGTTCGACCAGCAGTAATTATACTGTCGATGACAGCGTAGACGACATCGGCGGCATCTCTGCAGCGGTTTCGCCGCCCGAAACAGTGAAAGATGGCTACATCGGCCAACTTTACGAAGTGACCAGTCTGGTCGTCACCGCATTCCCCGCGCCTGTGACTGAAATGAGCAACAGCCAGCTCAGCGCCACAGCCAGCCTCGATGACAACACCGTGCTGGTGTTGAACGGTTCGGATGTGAATTGGAGTTCGCCTGGTTTCCCCATTGCCTCCATCAGCGCCAACGGGCTGGTGAAAGCCGCCAGTGTTTACACCTTCGCAACTGGTACAGTGGGCGGCTACTATTTTGGCGCAAGCAACAGTCTGATACTGCTGGTGCTCAATCCGAATGATGGCATCCCCATCAGTTGGGAGGCGCAGTATTTCGGGACGAACAACCCGGAAGGCGTCGCGAGCGCAGATGCTGACGGCACCGGCCAGAATAACCTGCTGAAGTATTTGGCGGGTTTGGACCCCACAAACCCAGCCTCTGTTCTACAGGTCACCTCCGTTGTCAGACAAGGCAATGACGTTCGCGTGACGTGGACTTGTGCAGGCGGCCACAGCTACGTCCTGCAAAGCACCAAAGCAGCTGCGATTGCTGGCTACACTACGAATTTCACTGACATCAGTCCGCTTGTTATCGTACCGGGTGTTGGTGCATCCACGACCAACTACCTAGACCCGGGAGTTGCTTACGCTCCTGTGTTGACAGCACCGGGCGGCACATTGGCCACAACCTCGGTTGTGCCGTCAACGGTCTCCATCTCAGCGACAACCACACGCGGCATTACGGATTCATTGGGTAACGCCTTGCCGGTTGGAAGCCTGCTCATGCTTGGTGCCTTCAGTATCAGCGAGTCCAGCATTCAGTCGAACTTCAGTTCTGGCAATGTCAGCGCAATCATGTCGAACTTCACGCCCTACAGCACGGCTTTTGCGGTTGGCAATGGGACTGAACTGCCAGCGAGCTGGGACGTTTTGCAGAGTGCTGCGGGCTTTGGTGGCCAACAGATTTACCTGCTCGCAATCGATAAACCCACGTTGGCTGCGGCGAATCAACTGGGAATTTATACGGCGCCGTCATGGGTGTTCCCAGCCGACGGAAGCGAGGTCTACATCGACCTCGCCGACGTAACCGACTTTGTCATTGGTGGGCAAGGTGGTTCGTTGACGATTAACATTCCAATTGGGGGAGAGACGTATACGTTTAACGACACGGCCAAGTTGAGTGTTCTTCCCGGAAGAGTTCTATTCTACCGAGTGCGGCTGGGGCCGTGATGCTGCGAGAATGGGCCATTTTAGGAGCACCGCCCCAAGCAACGGAACCGTGAACAAAATAACCCGTGTTCACAACCAGATGACCAAGCCTGCGGTTGCGCTCCTCTTTTAGTCCCTCGACGACATCCGGAGATTGTCTTCACTCGTTGCAGAGTTGGAATGCTCGCACACGACTGACGCCCAAACGACGGCCGATTTCAGAGAACGACAAACCGTCTGACCGCAAACGCTTAGCCGTTTTGGTTTACTCACCCGCAGATTGAGGGCGTCCGAGTCGCTTGCCATTTGCTTCCGCGGCGATTGTCCCTTTACAAAATCGACGGATTCGCATAGTGTCTGCTCCCGGTCATTAGAAAGTGAACGCTTCCAATCAGCCAAATTCGAAGGTGGTTGTGGTCATGCCGGCGCGCAATGCCGCCCGGACATTGGCCGCGACGTATCATGCCATTCCCAAGGGTTGCATTGATGAAGTCATACTTGTGGACAACAAGAGCCGCGACGAGACCGTCCAGCTTGCCGAGGAACTGGGCATCAAGGTGGTGCGTCATCCCAGCGATCGTGGTTATGGCGGGAGCTTGAAAACCTGTCTGACCAAGGCGCTGGAGGCGGGGGCTGATCTCATTGTTGAACTTCATCCAGACGGTCAATATAACACAGAATTGGTGCCGGCATTGATCGCGAAGGCCCGGGAAACCGGAGTGGGCATGGTGATGGGCTCGCGGTTCATTCCGCCGAAGCGGGCGTTGGAAGGCAACATGCCGATGTGGAAATTCATCGGCAACCGCTGCCTCACCAAGATCAACGCGCTGTTGCTCGGGCTTAACTTGAGCGAATTTCACACCGGCTATCGCGTGTATAGTGCGGAGTTTGTGCGCAGCGTGCCGTATCTGGCAGATTCGGATGACTACCTGTTTAGTTTCGACATCATTGCCCAGGCGATTTTCTTCAACTACGGCGTCATTGAAATCCCCGCGTTCTCCCGCTACTACAAAGAGGCTTCATCCTGTCCGCCTTTGCGCACGATCAAGTACAGCGTCGGCACTCTTAAAACATCGCTGCAATTTCGCCTGCACAAGCTGGGCCTGGTGAAGTTTGCGATCTTCGAGAAGTCGCAGCCATGAGCCAGAAGGCGGCGGTGCTGGTCACGGGCGCGGCGGGCTTCATGGGCTCGCACGTCGTGAATGAATTGCTGGCGCACGGTCGCGCGGTGGTCGCGCTCGATGATCTGTCGGGCGGATTTCCCGACAATGTCAATCCGCAGGCCGAATTTGTCCAGGGCAGCGTGGTGGATGAGGCGCTGGTTGGCCGGCTGTTCCAGGAGCACAAGTTCGAGCACGTTTTTCACCTGGCCGCCTACGCCGCCGAGGGCCTCAGCCATTTCATCCGCCGGTTCAATTACGAGAACAACCTCGTCGGCAGCGTCAACCTCATCAACGCCGCCGTGAACCATGACGTGAAATGCTTCGTGTTCACTTCCTCGATCGCTGTCTACGGCAAGAACCAATTGCCGATGACCGAGGAACTTGTCCCGCAGCCCGAAGACCCGTACGGCATTTCCAAATACGCCGTGGAACTCGATCTGCGGGCCGCGCACGAGTTGTTCGGGTTGAACGCCATCATTTTCCGGCCCCACAACGTGTACGGCGAACGACAGAACATTGGCGACAAATACCGCAATGTCGTCGGTATCTTCATGAACAACATCTTGCAGGGCAAACCACTGCCGATCTTCGGCGACGGCGAACAATCACGCGCGTTCAGCTATATTGGCGACGTGGCGCCGATCATTGCCCAAAGCGTCGAGGTGCCTGCCGCCTACAACGACGTCTTCAACGTCGGCGCCGACCAGCCTTATTCCGTGAACCAACTGGCGCAGACCATTTGCCGGGCCATGGGCGCCGAGTTCCAGCCGCAATACCTGCCCTCCCGCAACGAGGTCAAACACGCCTATTCCGCGCACGACAAAGTCGCGCGCGTCTTCGGTTACACACCGCGGTACTCGCTGGACGACGGCATCGGACGCATGGCGGCCTGGGTCAAACAGACCGGCGCGCGCCAGAGCCGGAAATTCGGCGCCTTGGACATCTCCCGCAACCTTCCGCCAAGCTGGCGCGACTAGTCCTATGACAAATTGGAGTCGCTACTACGAAACACGTTACCAGGTTGACCCGCGCCGTAGTCGAGTTTGGCGGTTGATTTGCGCCTGGCTCCAGCGCGAGATCCCGCCACAGGCCAGCGTGCTCGAACTCGGGGCCGGTTACTGCGATTTCATCAATCAGATTCAAGCAGCCCAGAAAGTCGCCGTGGACATGTCCGAGACGGTTCGCCAGGCCGCCGCCAAGGACGTCGAGACCCACGTGGGCTCATGCACGGAACTTGGGTTCGCCAGAGATGCCAGCGTGGACGTGGTGTTTGCCAGCAATCTGTTCGAGCATCTGTCTTTGCCGGACTTGGAACAAACGCTGGGACAAGTCCGGCGCGTCCTCAAACCCGGCGGAAAACTCATTGTCATTCAGCCGAATTTCCGTTACAGCTACCGCGATTATTTTGACGACTACACGCACGTGATGATCTACACCGATCGCAGTCTGGCCGACGTCATCGCGGCGGCCGGGCTTGAACCCTGCCTTGTGATGCCCCGTTTCATCCCGTTTTCCATGAAGTCCAGGCTTCCGGTGATGGCGCCGCTGATTTGGCTTTACTTGCGCAGTCCATTCAAACCATTCGCCGGCCAAATGTTAATCGTCGCGCGCAAGAAGGAGCGTTGATCGGCGATGTGGAATGGCAAATCAGTCAGCATCGTCTTTCCTGCCTATAACGAACAGGACAATATCGCGGAAGCGGTCCGGGATTTCAAAAGTATCGAGGCCGTTGACGAAGTCCTGGTCGTCAACAACAACTCGAAGGACCTCACCGTGGAACGCGCCCTGGCCGCGGGGGCGCGGGTGGTGACTGAGATGACGCAAGGCTATGGCGCCGCGTTGCGGCGCGGGCTGCGCGACGCGACAGGCGAGTATATTATCCTGGCGGAACCGGACGGCACCTTCATGGGACGCGACGTCACCAAGCTGTTGTCCTACGCGGACGACTTCGACATGGTCTGCGGCACGCGCACCACGCGGGAGTTGATTTGGGAGCAGGCCAACATGGGCTGGTTTCTGCGGCTGGGCAACATTGTGGTCGCCAAGATCCTGCAGTTCCTGTTCAATGCGCCTTCGCTATCAGATTGCGGCTGCACCCTCCGATTGGTGCGGCGCGAGGCCGCGCAACGAATCAATGACAAGTTAACTGTGACCGCGTCGCATTTCCTCCCGGAGATGGTGATCCTCGCCCTGCGGGAACACCTCAAGATCATCGAAATTCCGGTCAACTACCGCGGACGCGTCGGCGAATCGAAAATCACGGGCACCTTCAAAGGCGCCTGGCGTACCGGGATGAACATGATTCGGTTGATCCTGCGCTATCGCTTCCTGGACGCGTAACATGACGCGACGACTCCCCCCGTACGCCCGACCGCTGCTGCTGATCGTTGGCGCTTACGTGCTGCTGTTTTTCACCTTGGCCTACCGGCGGTGGGCGGTGTTTGGCAATGACACCAGCGACTTCGGGTATTTCAATAACATGTTTTGGTGGACGATCCGCGGAAGGCCGTTCTACGCCTCGGCGACCGGCGGAAGCAATCTGGGCGTTCACACGGCGTTTCTGTGGGCGCAACTCATTCCCTTCTACTGGTTGTTCCCTGGCGTGCCGGTCCTGATTTTCATGCAAACCCTTTTTCTGGGGATTTGCGCGTGGCCGATGTACTTGATCGCCCGCAAACTCTATGACAATCACGCGGCGGCGCTGCTGTTGGCGACGGCCTTCATTCTGCTGCCGCCGATCGTCTCCCAGAACGTGAACCAGATCGAAGAGCCTTCCTTCATGGCGGTCTATCTGCTCTTCACGTTTTATTTTTTCATGACCGAACGCTTCGCCTGGTTTATGTTGTTCGCCTGCCTGTCGTGTCTCGGGCGGGAAAATGTCCCGCTGGCGATCGCCATGTTCGGCGTGTATGCCTTGTGGCAACGGCGCAGTTGGAAATGGATCATCCTGCCGCCGGCGGTGGCGCTGCCGTACTTCCTCCTGGCGTTGTACGTGATCATGCCGTACTTCCGCGCCGGCACCCAGTGGCATGTGATGCGGATGTTCAAGTACCTGGGCGACACGCCGGGCTCAATTGTGATGACGGCGCTGACAAGTCCACGGATCGTGATCAATCATCTGCTGCAGCAGGAAAACATCCAGTATTTTGTGTTTCTGGTGCAACCGCTGGCCTGGCTGCTGCCATTCGGCAGCGCGGAGAGCTTGATGGCGGCGCCGGACCTGGCCATCAATCTGTTGTCCGACAACACTGCGCTCAAAGTCATTCCCTGGCATTACAACATTGTGACGGGCTGTTTCCTCTTCATTGGCGCGATGGGCACGCTCAGGAAGCTGGTGGGGTGGCTGCGGCGGCGATACGGGCAGTATCCCTTCGAGGTGCCGGCAGCCGTTGGGTTGGTCCTGCTTTCCGTCGCGCATTGGTTTCTCTGGTTCGTTCCGGCGCAATATCGCCAGCGCCCCTACCACGAGAGCCTGGTGACGGCCATTCACCTCGTGCCTCCGGACAAGTCCGTGATCGTGCCCGTGCGGATTCAGGGCCACATCACCAGCCGCGAACATTACGATCAACTCAATTATTTCGTCCAGAACCCCGCGTACGCGAAACAATTCGAGTACGTGGTGTTGGACGCCAACGAGCGGCAGTATCCACCGATTATCACCCAGGAGTTTTTCGACCAGTTTTACAAAAGCCCCGATTATCAACTGCGCTTCGCCCAGAACGGCGTCTTCATCTTCCAGCGGCTCGGCAGCGAGTCGGATTGGAGCGTGAAACCGCGGACAGGAGGTGAATGAGCACCCCCACGCCGTTGCCTAAGACGAAGGCCGTCATCGCGCTGGCCTTGATCATTGCCGGCTACACGCTGCTGTTCTTTTGGCTGGCCTGCCGGAAGTACGAATTCGCCACGGCGGAATCCGGCGACATTGCGGCGGTCAACCACGTGTTCTGGTCGTCGCTGCACGGGAAATTTTTCTGGCACTTCGGGATCGACCGTTCGTACTTCGCCATGCACCAGGAGTACCTGCTGTTTCTGATCTGGCCGTTGTACGCGTTGTTTCCCGGGCCGCACACGTTGTTCTTCGTGCAAACGCTGTGCATCGCGTTGTCGGCCGTGCCGATGTTCCTGATCGCTCGACGCGTGCTGGAAGACGACCTGAGCGCGGTGGCGATGGCGTTCGCGTTGATCATGTTCCCGAGCATCGTGTCGCAGAACGTGAATCAACTGCATACGAGCCAATGGGTGCTGCCGCTGTTGCTGATGTGCTTCTACTTCTTTCTCGCGGAGAATTTCCGCTGGTTTGCCGTCTTCTGCATCCTGGCCGCGCTGGGCAAGGAGAACACGCCGCTGACGCTGCTGATGTTCGTGCCCTACGCGCTCTGGAAACGGCGCGCGCGCCGCTGGTGGCTGATGCCGCTGGTGGTGTCGGTGGTCATGCTGGTCCTGGACTTCAAAATCGTCGGCCCGTACTTTGCCCGGGGCTGGAAATACGAGGCGATGGGCTACCTGTCCAACTTCGGCAATTCCTGGGGCGAGATCCTCAGCAACGTCCTGTTCAACCCGGCAAAACTGTTCGGCGCGCTGTTCCAGCCGGCCAACGGCGGGTATTTGCTCCAACTGCTTCAGCCGGTGCTCTGGGTGCTGCCGTTTTTCGCGCCGGAAGTGATCTTTGCCGCGCCCGATCTGGGCGTGAACCTGCTGGCCGCCAACACGGGCATGAAAGTGCCGGCCTGGCATTACAATGTGTACTGCGGCGCGTTCCTGGTGCTGGCCTGCGTGTTTGCCCTCCCGCGTGTGAGCCGGTGGCTCTCGAAGCGCTTCGGGCCGTCGAGGCTTTGTCCCGTCGTGCCGGTGTTGCTGGCGGTAATGGCCGTCGCCCACTGGCCGTTCTGGCTGGAGCCGGGACAGTTTGAGCCGCTGCCGTTCTACGAGTCACAGCGCGCCGCCCGCGACAGCGTTCCGCCGGACGCCTCGCTGCTGATCGGCCCCGAGATGCTGGTGGGACAATTCTCCAACCGGCTCAAGTTCACCACGAACGACCGGGTGAACGACGATCCGCAACAGATGTTCGATTACGACTACGCCTATTTCGATTTGAACTACCGCGGCGTCACCCCGCCGTTGCCGGTGGAGAGCGTGAAGGCGTTCGCGGACAATCCGTCCTATGAACTCGTGTATTCCCGGCAAAACATTTATGTGTTTCGCCGCAAGCTGGGCATGGGCGCGGCGCCGCCGGCTGATTTAGGGAAACCGGTAGACAAATAGCGTGTAACCGATCCGCGTCACCGGCTGATATTGCGCCCGCAGCCAGTCCCATTCGGGCCGCATCAACTCGGAGACGGACACCACCAAATACCCCTCGGTGATTTGCCGGGCGGCCTGGGCGTCCACGCGGGTGTTGGGGATCTGGTGCCACTCGATGGCTGTCTGAGTGCCAAAGAAATCCAGGTAGATGTGGTCGACGTGGTTGTCGGCCATCCATTGTTTCAAACGCTTGCCGTCCTGGCCCCAGTCATAGTTCGAATCGATGATCTGTTGGTAACCGTTGGCAGTGCCGCCGGCAAACACGTTGCAGTAGGGCAGAAAATCCGGATAGGCGAAGAGCGCCACCGCCGCGAGCCAGGCGCACCCAGCCCACGCGCCGATCCACCATTTGCGGTCCAGCCGCGCAAACTGGTCCACCACGCCCACCGCCAGCAGCGGGTAAATGGGCATCACGTGACGCACCCCGATGTCGATCTTGCTGGTCAAGGCCGACAACAGATAGAGCGCCGTCGCCGCCCACGGCACCAGCGCCGCGTACGGGACGGCCTTTAGGCGCCGCAACAACAAGACCGCGCCCACCGCCGTCAGCAGAATCAGCGGGACTGGCGTCTTGAACCAGAGCACCACCAAATAGTAGTACCACCAGCCCATCTTCGACCAGTGGCCCATCAGGAAAGCGTCCTGGCCGACCTGCGAGTGCAGCAATTTCAGCGTCACCGCCTTGGCGAATTCGCCCGGGATCAGCAGCGCCCGCAACGACGTAAACCAATCAGGTACGCGCAACTCCTGGGCCTGGCCAAAATCAATCGGCGGCGGCGGCCCGCAATGCGGGAAATAGATCACCATCGTGGCGACCCAGCCGCCGGCCAGGAACAGGCCGGTCCACACGGCCAGTTGTTTCACCGGCGCTATTTTGCGGTCGCGCAGCCACAGCAGCGCGAGCAGCGCGACGTAACTCGGCATCAGAATGAGGGCGAGCAGTTTCATCTGCAACGCCAGCGCCGTGAGCGCGCCCAGGATGAACGCGTTGCGTGGCCGGGGCGATTCGACGGTCCGCGTAAACCACCAGATCGCCACGGCATAGGTCAGCGAAATGCCCGGCTCGGTGATCGCCAGATGCCCGTACGCCAGCGCGGCCGGGTTGAATGCCCAAAGCACGGCGGCCATCAGACCGGCCCACTCATTGCCCGTCAACTGCCGTGCCCAGAAAAAAACGAAAACGGTCGTCGCCAGTGTCAGGAGCAGTTGGGTGAAGCGTGACCAGAACAGCAGCCGTTCCGCGTCGTTGGCCGGATCGTAGACGAGGATTTTACCGAAGTACTGCGCCTCGGCCACGCTGTCGTGATACCAGTTCACGCCCTCGGGAAAGAGTTGCCGCACGGGCGCGAACGTCACGTTCCAGCGCCAGCCGACCGGCGAGACCGCGCGTCCGTCCATCAGCGCCTGCGCCTGGTCGGAGACGTGCACGTCAAACGCCAGCATTGGCGCGGCGATGAGCAACTGGGCCAGCAACGGGTTCTCCTCCGCCATCCGGCAGGAACCGGTCTTGAAATAAGCGTAGCCGCCGCCCATGAACGTGGTCTCATCCACCGTGGCGGTTTCGTGATGCATCGGCCCCCACATCAGCGCCGTCATGGCGGCAAGGACGGCGCCCAGCAGCAGCAGGGGGAGTTTGTTCGCCGGCTTCATCGGCGCCGTTCTTAAGCCAAGCAACTGACCGCGTCGAGATTTTTCGTGATTTTTGACCGGGAGAGCATTACAACACTTGCCCCTATGAAAATCGTTGTCGCTTATTCGGGCGGGCTGGACACATCGGTCATTTTGCACTGGCTGAAGGACACGTATCAGTGCGAGGTCGTCGCCTTTTGCGCGGACATCGGGCAGGAAGAGGAGCTCAAGGGCCTGGACAAAAAGGCCCGGGCCACCGGCGCGAGCAAGTATTACGCGCTGGACTTGGTCGAGGAATTCGCCCGCGACTTCATTTTCCCGATGATCCAGGCCGGGGCGATTTACGAGAACCAGTATTATCTCGGCACCAGCATTGCCCGGCCGCTGATCGCCAAGGCGCAGGTCGACATTGCCCGCAAGGAAAACGCCGATACCGTGGCGCATGGCGCGACGGGCAAGGGCAACGACCAATGCCGGTTCGAGCTGACCTACGCCGCGCTGGCGCCCGACCTCCAGATCATCGCCCCGTGGCGATTGCCGGAGTACCAGACCAGGTTCAAGGGCCGCACCGAAATGCTCGCGTACTGCGCAGGAACACGGCATCAAGGTCGAGGCCACGGCGAAGAAACCGTACTCGATGGACCGCAATCTCCTGCACATCTCCTTTGAAAGCGGCATCCTCGAAGACCCGTGGGTCGAGCCGCCGAAGGACATGTTCAAACTCAGCGTCTCGCCCGAGACCGCGCCGAACAAGCCGGAGTACGTCGAACTCGATTTCGAGTCGGGCAATTGCGTGGCGGTCAACGGCAAACGTCTTTCACCCGCCAACGTCATGCGCACGCTGAACAAACTCGGCGGCAAACACGGCATCGGCCGCGTCGATCTCGTTGAGAACCGGTTCGTCGGTATGAAATAGCCGCGGCGTGTACGAGACGCCCGGCGGGACGATCCTGCATTTCGCCCATCGCCAGGTGGAGACGTTGACGATGGACCGCGAAGTGATGCACCTGCGCGACTCGTTGATCCCGAAATATGCCGAGCTGGTGTACTACGGATTCTGGTTCAGCCCCGAGCGCGAAGCGTTGCAGGCCTTCGTCACCGAAAGCCAGCAAGAACGTCACCGGCACGGTGCGGCTCAAGCTTTACAAGGGCAACATCATCACCGCCGGCCGCAAGAGCCCCGTCTCGCTCTACAACCCGTACGTCGCCACGATGGAAGCCGACAAAGGCGCGTACAACCAGAGCGACGCGACCGGTTTCATCCGCCTCAACGCCCTGCGTCTGCGCACCCGCGCCGGCGTGTTGGGCAAGCAAAAGAAGAAAGGGAAGTAAGGCCCGTTACGCCGAAAAGTGGCGGGCGTAGAGGAAGAGGGCCAGGGCGATGAGCGCCGAGGCCGTGGCGATGAGGATGGCCTGCGGGCCGGGACGGTGCACGGCGTCGGTCAGATGGACCATGAGGACTTCGGCTTTCCCGCCGTAAAGTTCGATGTCGCGGGTGGCCGCCTTCGAGTCTTCGGGCGTCAAGCTGCTGTCGCTCCATTCGCCCGGCGCCGCAGAGGCGGCGGGGGCGCGAGCGGGCCGGGCCGTTCCCGTCCAATACACAATTCCCGCGCCCGCCAGACCGGCCAGCAGCACGATCAGGCCAAGCCGGTTGAGAATCACGCCTCGGCGGGAGGAACTGTGCATCATGTCTGGTTGATCGTCCACGACGGCGGTTTTGCTCCGGTTGTCCGCGGGCATTGTAGCAGCGTCGCCTCACCGAGTCAGCCCGGACAACAATTGGCCGGCGGTCGGCCCCAGCCAATCGGCCCACCAGACCCAGGCGGGGTCCTGTTCCTCTTTGTTCGTGATGATGGCGGTCCCGTCATCGAACCGCCTGACGACCGGCTCGGACTTGTTCAGCGTGGCGCAACCGTTCCCGCATAAAATCATCGCCGCGCACAGCAGCCGGAGGACCGCATTGCCGGACGGGCGCCGGCGGCGTTGGTTCGTGGTGGATGCCATGACTGGTTCCAAGCATAACCGAAGCCCGTCCCGGTGTAAATCCGTGGCTCCGGCGGCCGGACCAGGGGGCAACCAGTCACGAAATAAGTGTTGCGATTTGGCCAGTTTTGCTTACACTAAAGTCGCTAGCTATGGAAGAAGCTCGCAGTGAGATTGGTAGATTGTCAATCGGCCTCGTTATGCTCGGTGGCAGTCCGAAACCCGATGAGCGGGAACAGTCACTGAAGCCTCCTACCGCAGCAAAGGAAAAAACACATAATGGCTACCAAGCTATTCGTTGGTAATCTGTCGTTTAATACGACCGAAGGCGACATTCTCGACCTGTTCAAACAGGCCGGTACGGTCGCCAAATGCGAACTGATCGTGGACAAGTTCACGAACAAGTCCCGTGGTTTCGCGTTCGTGGAAATGGGTTCGCAGGACGAGGCCAATAAAGCCATCGCCCAGTTCAACGGCAAGGAACTGGATGGCCGGGCGTTGACCGTGAACGAAGCCCGTCCCCGTGAAGAGCGTCCTCGTGGCGACTTCGGCGGCGGCGGCGGCGGCGGCGGTTTCGGTGGTGGACGCGGTGGCAAGCGCGAGTTCAATCGCGGCGGCCGTCGCTAGTCCCGCTTAATCCGACTTCAAACGAAGGAGCGTTGAGGACGCAAGTCCCCGGCGCTCCTTTTTTGCTTGTTGACGCCCTTGCGGCGGCCGCCACGGGCGTTATTCCAGGAGCGCGGGCAATTCGCCCGGCGCGGCAATGATGTCTTGCGCGCCGCTTTCCAACAATTCCGCGCGGTCGCGGAATCCCCAGAGCACGCCCACGGCATGCATCCCGGCGGCCCGCGCTGTGCGCATGTCGGTGTTGGTGTCGCCCAGGTACAGCCAGTGTGACGCGGGGATGCCGAGTTCCCGGGCGATTTGCAAGGCGGCGGCCGGGTCGGGTTTCAGCGGCATGCCGGCCCGTTGTCCGCGCGTGATGGCGAAGGGGGAGGGGGCGAAGTAGTGGTCGACCATGCGCCGGGTGAAATCGTCGGGCTTGTTCGACAGCACGGCCAGCGTCAGGCCCCGCGCGCGCAAGGCGGCGATCAATTCGGGAATGCCGCTGTAGGGGCGGGTCAGGTCGAAGCAGTGTTGGTCGTAGTGTTCCCGCATGAGACGCACGGCCTGCTCGACGAGGTCCTGTTTGTCCAGCGGCAGCGCGCGGCCGAGCAATTGCCGCACGCCGTCGCCGACCATCTGACGGTAGGCGTCCAGTGGATGCGTGGGGCAGCCGAGCTGGGCCAGCGCCGCGTTGGTGGCGTTGGCCAGGTCGGCCAGGGTGTCGGCCAGCGTGCCGTCCAGGTCGAACAGCACGCCTTGAAATGCGGATTTCATGTGTGGCAGTGTAGCACAAGAGTCTAGACACGCATGCGATTTCCCGTTAGCATCACGGGCTCAATCAGGAGGCCAGATGAAAATCGTTCGCATTACTTTGTTCGCGGTATTGGTATCCGGAGGTTTCGCGGCGTCGGTTGTGGCGCAGGACTTGATGGGCTGGCATGGTCATCAGGGCTCGATGAACGGGCTGAGCGCGTTGTTTGGAAAGGACAAGGCCTTTAGCGCGACGGCCAACATCTCGATCAAAGACAGCGCCGGCAATGTGGCCCAGGCGATGGGCATGAAATTGGCCGTCCTGGACGGCAACATGCGCACGGAGATGGACATGACGAAGGCGGCGGGATCGCAGATGCCGCCCTCGGCCCTGGAGCACATCAAGCAAATGGGCATGGACCACACGGTGCACATCATCCTTCCCGGCCAGCACATGACTTACATGATGTATCCGGGCATGAAGGCCTACGCGGCAATGCCGATCCCGGCCGACACCGGCGCATCGCAGGAGGCGCCGCCCAAGATTGAGCGCACGGAGATCGGCCCGGAAACCATCGACGGCCATCCCTGCATCAAGAGCAAGGTGACCGTCACCCCGGCCAACGGCCAGCCCACGGTCAGCTATGTCTGGGAGGCGAAAGACCTCGGCGGTTACCCGATCCAGACCCAGACCGAAACCGGTGATGGCTCGACGCTCACCTGTCTTCTCCAGGACATCGACAAGACCAAGCCGGACGCATCGCTGTTCACGCCCCCAGCCGATTATACCCGTTACAACAGCATGCAAGAAATGATGATGAGCCGGATGGGCGGGATGATGGGCGGCGCGCCCGGCGCCATGCCCGGCGGAATGCCGCCGCACGGCGGTTACGGGCAATAGCCGGATAGACTCACGCAGCTTGGCTGCGGAGAAGTCTTCGAAGCGGGTTTGCGGCACATGAAACTCAACATGACAACAGCCCGCATCGCTTTGGCTGCGTGCTTGATGTTTGGCTGGCTGGCGGTGCCGGCGTTCGCACAGGAACTGGCCGATATTTTGGGAAAGGACACGGCGTTTTCCGCCAAGGCGCACCAGGCCTTGACTGACCAGTCCGGCACGGAACTCTTCGCGGTGGATTCGAATTACGCCTACCTGGACGGTGACGTGCGCACGGAATCGGACATGGGCAAGATGCAAAGTCCCCTGATGTCGCCCGACAGTGCTGCGGCCAGGAAGCAAATTGGCAGGTATTTCGCCACCGTCAGCATCAGGATCCATGACAAGCATCTGACCTACACACTTTTCCCGGCGGTGAAGGCCTACTGCGAGTCGCCGTTCCAGCAAGCCACCGATCAAACCGGCGCCGAGCCGGCCAAAGTCGAGCGGACCGAGCTCGGCAAGGAAACCATTGATGGCCATCCGTGCGTCAAATGCAAGATGGTCGTCACGCGGACGAACGGTTCGTTGGGGACGATGCTGGTTTGGGAGGCAACCGATTTGGACCATTTCCCGATCCGGACCCAGATCGGCGTCGGAACCAAGCAGGTGTTCACCACGACGTTTCACGAGGTCAACCGGGCCAAACCGGACGCTTCTCTGTTTGAGGTTCCCGCCGGTTACACACGTTACAATAACATTCAAGAGATCATGACGAACCGGGTTGGAAACACCCCGGCCGAGATCCGGCGGAACCTTGGCGTGCCGCCTCCCGGCGGCAACCATCGTCACCAACATGATACTCATGAAGGTTGAGTCAGCTTGGTCTTACAATATGAGGAGTCAGTTACGGTAATCTAGCGACTCTGCCCAATGGCAATAACCAATGGCATCGTGTCTCTGTCTTATGCATGTGTATTCGGACTGTTCTCGGCACTCGCACATTCGCCATTGCTGGTCCAACTGTCTGGAACAGTCTTCCTGTCAACCTCCGCCAACCCGAACTGTCTGCTGCTACATTCCGATGAGACCTTAAGACCTGGCTATTTAACCAGTGACACATGTTTTTACTGCTTTCCTAGTGCATTTGTGGTCTCGACGAACATTGGATTCTGAAGATTTACTTATTATTATTATTATTATTAGTAGTATTATTACTCTAGGCTACGAGAAGGCTAAACGATGCCACTGATTGACTGAAACGTGTTGGAGCTCCCAAAATTACCCAAGAGACCCACAAACCAAGCAACTGCTGCAGTCACCTATGTTTGCATTCCTGTTTCAAAATACTGCAAACCGCATCTTCTACACGTATCTCCTCTGCACATCGATGTTCACCGTGCTCAAATCAGTGAGCTCAAAATGGAATTTGTAGATGGAGTTGCTAGATTTATCTGTTGGTTGTGAGAAGCCTAGTGCCATTGACCATTGATGATGATTTGGAATGTGGTGTGTGTAGGTCCACGGTGGCACAACTGCTGATGACGTGGAATGTGGTGTGTGTAGGTCCACGGTGGCACAACTGCTGATGGCGTGGAATGTGGTGTGTAGGTCCATGGTGGCACAACTGCTGATGACGTGGAATGTGGTGTGTAGGTCCATGGTGGCACAACTGCTGATGACGTGGAATGTGGTGTGTGTAGGTCCATGGTGGACACAACTGCTGATGAGGTGGAATGTGGTGTGTGTAAGTACACGGTGGCACAACTGCTGATGACGTGGAATGTGGTGCGTGTAGGTCCACGGTGGCACAACTGCTGATGACGTGGAATGTGGTGCGTGTAGGTCCAGGGTGGACACAACTGCTGATGATGTGGAATGTGGTGTGTAGGTCCATGGTGGCACAACTGCTGA
>CAWFPN010000013.1:0-214701 GCA_963817685.1 uncultured Verrucomicrobiae bacterium
GCAATCTGATCGGAGAGCCGGGCTGACCGGATGGAGGCGCTGACTTTGCCGCCGGAATAAACGAGTTGCGACAGCTGGATTTGCGCCTGCCAGGGTTGTTTCTGGTTGTCGAACTCGTCCGGGATTTTTGGCGTTACTGGCACCTTGCCAAAGGGAAACTTGTCGAGGGCTTCCGGGTCGATCTGGCTGTATTGGCCGGAGGCGGTCAGTTGGGGGATCACGGCGGAGCGCGCCTCGATCACGACGCCGTAGGTGCGGCGAATTTCCTGTTTGGCCTTGAGGATGGAAGGGTTTTGTTTCAGTGCGAGGTCGAGGCACTGGTCGAGGGTCAGCGTGGATGGGGCCGGCTGGTTTTCCGCGTGGATTGGCGTGAGCAGGGAGAACGTCAGGAGCGCCACGATGAGGGCATCAATCAGTTTCGTCATTTCTTCATGCTCGCGGGTGTCGTTGAGTCGGGAAAAAGCTTTTGGAATTGTTCCGGTGAACAGGGGTAATTTCTCAAGGCCGCCTGTTTGGTTTGTTCTGCGGATTCGTATTGCTTGGCATCCAGGAAGACCTGGACGAGGCCATAATAGGCCATGCAAATGTGGCTGCGTACCAGCGGGCAATCGGCGTTAAGTTTGGGTGCCTGCTGGCCCGGCTGGAAGACGACGGAGCATCCTTCGCGGTCGATCTGGCGGTAGAGCGAAACCAGCGTGTCCAGCGCGTCGTGGCGATTGCTGTCCAGCAACAGCGCCTGAAGCAGGGCAATGGCGGCGTCTTCGCTCTTGCCCGCGGCGATGTAGACCGAGGCAATGCTCATGTACGCGTCCGGGTTGCCCGGGGAAAGGTGGCGCATGTAGAGGTAAGAGTCCAAGGCAGACCGATATTGGCCCAACCGCATGTAGGATAGGCCCAGGTTCCAATAGATTTCGTGGTTGCCGATGTCGGGTATCTGGTCCGGGTGTCTTCCTCGGCGCAGTTCCTTGGCTCGGTTGTCATCGTTGAACTCGTGATCGAGAGGCACGGCGCGCTGCAGTGTGTCGACGGATTTTTGGTACCACGGCAGGCTGGCCGGAGAGGCGATCAGTGTGCCGTCGGAAGTGCGTTGGGCCAGCAGGTCGCCTTTGATACGATAATACGCGCCCAGATGCAGGAAGACGATTTGCGTCTTGTCGGTGATTTGGACGGCCTTCTCGCCTTCATCGATGATGCGGTCGATGTTCTTGTATTCCGGATCCTTCTCGTACAGGGCGTAGGCCAGGGACTTGTGCGTCTTGAAACTGTTGGGGCAGGCGACGACGGCCTGGGCCCAGAGCTTTTCGTCATTCTCCCAGTCGGGATTGCGCAGGAAGGCCCGCACGCCGTAGGCGACAACGATCAGGCTAAGCGCGGTGCGGGCGATCACCTGCAGCCAGATCCGCTGTGCCCAGGCGGAAATGTCCAGTTGCGGGATGAGCCAACGGCAGAAAGCGTAGATGGCGATGACCACGCAGCCCGCGTATCCGATCGACGGCAGATACATGAATCGTTCTGCCATAATGCTGCCAATCGTCCAATTATAGGCGTCGGTAATGGGCCAGGCGGTCGGCATGAGATTCGAGGTCGGCAGAAAGGTCAGAAAGAAGAAGAAGATAAAGAAGAACAACGGCTTGTTTCGATGAAAGTTTCTAATCCCCAACAGGATCACAACGATCACGCTGATCAAAGCAATGATCGCCTTCAGGTCCTCCCCTGAATTGAAATGCCAGCTCGCCAAAGGAATCTGGTTGTAGGAGTAATCGCATGACAGCGTCTCCGGCCAAAGCAGCAGCCAGAAATATTTGCCTATGACCTTGATGGCGGTCAACCGGGCCGTCCAAAACTCGGCGCCGACGAGCGGGTTGTCGACAAACGGTTTTTCGGGCGGTCGCAAGGCCTGGAACACACAGGACCGGACGCCAAACCAAGCAGCGATGGGCACCAGGACGGTCAGGTAGCCGATGAGGGTGACCCACGCTTTTTTGAACACTTCTGTGGGGAACCGGTAGGTCAGATCGTACAGGACCATGACTGGAAAAATCACAAATGCGCTCTCTTTACAGAACAATCCCACCGTTGTGATCACAGCCAGCCCGAGAAGCCACAGCGCTTTCCGCCAGCCATCGACAGTCGTGCTTTTGGCATAACAGAGCAATCCTGCCGCGACTGCCGCGGTGGCAAAAAGATCGGCCCGCCCAATGATGTTGGTGACCGATTCGGTGACGATGGGATGGGTGGCAAACAGTGCCGCTGTAAATAGCGCAGGCCACAGTTTCTCCATTAGGGCCAGCACCATGAAATACACCAGCACGGCGTTCAGCCAGTGCAGGATGAAGTTGATCCAGTGGTAACCCCGCGCGCTGTCCGCGTTGCCCAGAATGGAATAGTTGAACAAGTACGACAAGGTTGTGAGCGGGCGGTACAATCCGCTGACCGCCTTGGGCCACCAGTAATCCTGGGTGAAGATCATGTGGATGTTCTCGCGCTTGGCATCGCGCAGACGCGGGTCTTCGAGGATGATGAACTTGTTGTCGAGGGCGAACCCCGTAGGTTGCAGCGTGTTGCAAAATGTGAACAATACCACCGCCAGCAACACAAAAACCACAGCCAGATGCGGCGCCAGACCGATGGATGGCCAGAGCGCCGTCTTTCGGGTCTGCTCGGAGGCGGCAGCCAGCGCTTCGTTTGCTGTTGGTACGTCTGACGTCTGTTGGGTGTCCATGTATTAACGGCGTCCGCTGCCCGCGCCGGCCGGAAAAGCGTCCGGTTGGCCGTGAGGCAAAAGTGTGTCAGCAGCCAGCGCTAATGTCAAAAAGGATTTGAGGGGCCATCCTGTCCTTTCTGTTTGAACAACTTCGACGTATTCTCTGCTGACAGGACCATGTCTGAAAGCGAAATCCTTGTGGGCACTGCCGGTTGGAGTTATCCCGACTGGTCGACGCCGGTTTACCCGTCCGCCAAGCCGGCCGACCGGCTGCGAATTGTCGCGGATTATCTCGACTGCGTGGAAGTGGACAGCTCGTTTTATCATCCGCCCGCCTCCCGGACGACACAGCGCTGGCTCGGGATGGTCGTCCACCGGCCCGATTTTCGGTTCCTGGCCAAGGCATGGCAGCGGTTCACACATGAGCGCGCAAGACCTTGGACACAAGCCGAGTACGATCAGTTCACCCAAGGGCTGACGCCGTTGCGCGAGGCGGGCCGGCTGGACGCTCTGCTGTTTCAGTTTCCCTGGGCCTTTCGCAGCCTGCCGGAGAACCGCGACTGGCTTGGGCGGATTGCGGAATGGTTCGACGGCTGGCCTGTCGCGGTCGAAGTGCGACATGATTCGTGGCAGGAGGAGGAGACCACGGAACTCTTCCGGCGGCTCGGGCTCTCATACTGCAACATTGACCAACCCGCGCTGGCCCACTGCCTTGGCCCGGGCGCCTGCGTTACCGGCGAACCCGGCTATTTCCGGCTGCATGGACGCAACGCGAAGAACTGGTTTCGCGAAAAGCAGGAGGTATACGGCGGCCGGTATGATTACCTCTATGCCGAAGCGGAGTTGGACGAGCTGCTGCGCCCGATCCGTGCGATCTCGTCGAAAGCGAAACGGACGTTCGTGATCTTCAACAATCACAAGGACGCCAAGGCATTTGCCAACGCCCTGCAGCTCAAGCTTCGCGTCCAGCCGGGATCAGCCGTGCGGGCGCCTGTTTCGTTGGTCGCCCGGTTCGCCGCCCTGCAGGGACAAGTCACTCCCGTAGGCGATCAGCAACTACCCCTCGTCTGAGCCAGCCAGGCCGGATTGGGAAAACACGTTGAAAAGTACGGCGCGAACGCATAGATTAGCCCGTGGCCACCAGGAGAAGAGGAGGTCAGCCAAGATGCCGACCAAAATTTTAATACCGACCGATTTATCCACGACATCGAATTCCATTTTCCCCTGCGGCGCCACCATCGCCCAGGCGTTTCCCGGCAAGCTGTATCTGTTGCACGTCATGGACCCCGCATCGGTGCACAAACCGGAACGGCTCGAGGATTTTCCCCATTTGAGCAGGATGTTCGCGCTCGAACGCGAGACCGCGTTTCTGCCGCCGCTGCGGTCCTCGGTGCCCGTGGCGAAGATGTATTCCTACAGCAAGGACATCGCCAAGATGATTCTCTCCGTTGCAGAGGAGAAACAGATCGACCTCATCTGCATGGCCGCCACCACCGACGGCGTCAACCTCGCCTGGTGGTCCGCCGGCGACATCCTCGAAAAGATCGTCAAAAAAGCCAATTGCTCCGTCCTGTGCATTCGCGGACGGCCAATCAAGGACAAGGACTGGAAACGGCCGCGCTTCCGTCACATCCTGCTGCTGACTGAGTTGGCTCCGGGCGACTCGTCGCCGCTGGCCAAAGTGCTGCCCTGGGTCCAGCGATTCAACAGCATGCTCCATATCTTCCCCATGCTGAGCGGCGAAAACACCGAATCGGGCGAGCAAACCGCCTTGCGCGAACTCTGCCAGCTCGACGCCGTGCGCACCAACGTGCTGCTGTTCTCAAAACCCGAAAACCGCATGAACAACCTGCTCAACTTCGTCGGCGAAACCCCCATCGACCTCATCGTGATGACCCCGCGCACCCGCGCCCGGTTCTCCAACCGCCTGATCAGCGACATCTTCGTCCGCCTCTTGCGGGTGACGGACAGCCCGATCCTCTTGTTGCGCTGAACTACCGGACGTTCCCCTGGCCTTAATTTCTCTCGCCCATCACAGGGATTGCAAACGAATGGGAGCAGGGTATGCTGGGTGCCGAATTAACCGAGCGAGGTCACTATGCAAAAATGGATTGTTATCGGGGTTGTCCTGCTGGTCGTTTTGCTGGGCATCGGCAGTTACAACGGTCTCGTTTCCAAGTCACAGGCCGTGGACAATCAATGGGCGCAGGTGCAGAACGTCTATCAGCGTCGCGCCGATTTGATCCCCAATCTCGTCGCCACCGTTTCCGGCGCGGCGAATTTCGAGAAATCGACCATGGTTCAGGTCACTGAGGCCCGGAGCGGGGTTGACAAGGTCCAGGACGCCGCCGGCCAGGCCCTCAATGACCCGGCGAAGTTTGCCCAATACGAGCAAGCGCAGAATGCATTGTCCTCCGCACTTTCCCGGTTCAACGTGGTGGTGGAACGGTATCCCGACCTGAAAGCCACGGCAAATTTCCAGGACTTGCAGGCGCAGTTGGAGGGGACGGAGAACCGGATCACGGTGGAGCGGCAACGATTCAACGACGTGGTGCAGACGTACAACACGTCGATCAAGAAGTTTCCGACAATGCTCTTCGCGCGGACGATGGGGTTCACGGAGAAACCCTATTTCGCCGCCGTGACGGGCGCGGAGGTCCCGCCAAAAGTGCAATTTGACACCCCGGGGACGCTGACCCATTGATCAATTCCCCGGTGCGCGCGTGAAATGGCTCTGCCTGCTGATCGGGCTCTGCGTCGCGGTGTCCACGCGCGCCGCCGAGGTCATGCCCCCGCCGCCAAGCCGGTACTTCAACGACTACGCCAGCGTGGTGTCGGCGGGCACGGCGGCGGAATTGAACCGGGAACTGGAGCAATTCGAGCGCGACACTTCCAGCCAAGTGCTCGTCGCCGTGTTTCCGAAGATGGAGTCGGATTCGTCGATTGAAGATTACACCGTCCGCGTTGCGCAATCGTGGAAGGCGGGGCAAAAGGGCAAAGACAACGGCGCAGTGTTGTTCGTGTTCATCCAGGACAGGAAAATGTATTTGCAGGTGGGCTACGGCCTGGAGGGCGCGATTCCCGACGCACTGGCCAAGCGGATCATTGAGGACGAGATCAAACCCCGCTTTCGCCAGGGCGATTTCGACGGCGGTTTACGGGCCGGTGTAACGGCGATCCTGCAGGCCGCGCGCGGCGAATACAAGGGGACCGGAAGCACTGTCGCGGAGCGCAAAAGTGAATCCACGGATTGGGTTACGGTGGTGTTTTTCTGCGTCTTCTTTGCGGTGGTTATCTTCAATCTTTGGAAACGGTCACACGGGACAATGTACAGCCGCAATGGGCGCAGCTCGATTGTCGGGCCGATTTTCTTTGGCGGTTTCGGCGGCGGCGGCGGCGGCGGCGGATTTTCCGGCGGAGGCGGCTTTTCCGGAGGCGGCGGCGGCTTTGGCGGCGGTGGGGCGGGGGGCGGCTGGTAGATGAAAACAAGGGACTTTTTCAGCCGGCTCGATCACGACAAGATGGTGGCCGCGATTGTCGAGGCGGAGAAACACACCTCGGGGGAGATCCGCGTCTTCGTCAGCCACCGCAAGGTCCAGGATGCGCAACGAGCGGCGGCCCATCATTTCCTGAAGCTGGAAATGCACAAGACCGCACACCGCAACGCCGTGCTGATTTTTGTCGCCCCCGAATCGCAGACGTTTTTTATCGCCGGCGACGAGGCAATCCATGCTCGTTGCGGTGAAGAATTCTGGAAACAAGTGGCAGCGGACATGGGCGGCTACTTCAAGAAAGAACAATTCACCGAAGGCATCCTGCGCGCCATCCACACGATCGGAAACTCCTTGGCCCAACATTTCCCCCGCCAGTCTCACTCCGGCCCCGCCTCGTCCGATTCTCTCGTGGAAGGCGCCTGAAAGGCGTCTGCCTGTTCGTGGTTGCGAGTCTCAGAGTAGTTGTTGCAGGGCGCGACGTTGGGCGGCGGGGAGGGTGAGACGCGGCAAATCCTTGGAAGTAACCCAGCGGTGATTGACCGGCGTTTTCCGTGAGGAAGGCGGGCGGCCTTCAAAGACGCGGAGGGTGATTGTTCTATTGGTAATGCTGTGGCGCAGGGTAAGAAGGGGGTGAGAGGCGTTTCCGGTGAACGGCGGGAGTTCCCACATGCCGGCTAGCAGGCCGGTGGCGGGGCGTTTTTGGAGGAGGAACCGGGGGCCGCGGCGGATCCAGGCGGCATCGTGGGTGACGCGGACAGGTTTGCGGCGGGGGCTGCGGTTGGGGAGTTCTTCCTGCCTGCCCGTTTTATTCGCGACGCAGACGGAGCACATGGGGCAGGTGTCGCAACGCGGGTTGGCGGGGGCGCAGACCAAGGCGCCAAGTTCCATCAATGCCTGGTTGAATGTGCCGGGATCTTTCGCGGGCAGGAGCGATTCGGCTGTCGCCCAGAGCAATTTTTGCGTCGCTGGTTTGGTGACGTTGCCGGTGATGCCGAAGACGCGGGCGAAGACACGGGCCACGTTGCCGTCAACGAGCGGAACGCGCTGGCCGAAGGCAATGCTGGCGATCGCGCCGGCGGTGTACCGACCGATGCCCGGCAGGGCCATCAGCGCGTTCACCGCTACGGGGAGTTTTCCCCGGTGCTCGCGCGCGAGCAGGCGGGCGGCGCGATGGAGATTCCTGGCACGGGAGTAATAGCCGAGGCCTTCCCAGAGTTTTAAGACGCGATGTGCGGGGGCGTTGGACAGTGTTTTTACCGTGGGAAAGGCGCGCAGCCACCGCCGGTAGTAGTCCCGGACCACGTCCACGCGGGTTTGTTGCAGCATGATTTCGCTGACCCAGATGCTGTACGGATCGCGCGTGGCACGCCAGGGGAGCCGGCGATGGTGGCGGCGATACCAGCGGACGAGCTCGCGATGGAATTTTTCCTGAGTTTTCCCGTTGACCCGCACGCCGGGGGTGTGAAATCGTGTTGCCATGGCCGAACGGACATCCTACACGTGCACGCTGGAGGCTGACAAGATCGCACAGATGAAACGCGATCTGCACGAGCGCGGCTACAAGTTCCGCGAAGTGCCCTACGCGCATTTCGGGGCCAGTTCCGAATCGGAGAAGGTCAACGTGGCCGCCTATACCAGCGGCAAGCTCGTTATCCAGGGCAAGGGGACGACGGATTTCATCCAGTTCTATCTCGAACCGCGTCCTGATCGGCGAGGCCAAGCTCGGCTACGAACACATCCTCGACCCGACGATGCTGGAACCGCGCATTGGCGTGGACGAAAGCGGCAAGGGCGATTTCTTCGGGCCGCTGGTGGTGGCGGGCGTGTACGTCAACGAATCCGCCGCGCGGGACATGATGGAAATCGGCGTGCGCGACAGCAAACTGATCAAGAGCGACGCGCGGATTGCGGCCATCGCGAAACAGATTCGCGGCACGCCGGGCTGCGTGTGCAACGTTGTTGCCCATCGGCCCGGAGAGGTACAACCGGTTGCACGCGAAGATGCGCAATGTCAACGATATCCTGGGCTGGGGCCATGCCCGGGTGATTGAGAATTTGCTGGCGACAGGTGGATTGCAAGAAGGCGATCTCCGACCAGTTTGGCAACAAGAACATCGTATTGCGGGCGTTGATGGAGCGCGGAAAAAAAATCGAGCTGGTCCAGAGGCACAAGGCCGAGAGCGATCTGGCGGTGGCCGCCGCCTCGATCATCGCCCGCGATGAGTTCGTCCACCGGCTCGGTGTGCTGGGCAAGGAGTTGGGAATAAAATTGCCCAAGGGCGCGTCGACAGCGGTGGAAGAGGCCGCGCGCGAGGTGGTCAAGAAACACGGACGCGACGCGCTGGCGAAGATCACCAAGACGCATTTTCGGACGACGCAAAAGGTGTTGCAGGAGGCCGACGCGTGAAAAACGTCCTGGCGGTCGTGGTGACGATGCTCCTGGTGGCTTATCTGGTTGCCAGGATCACCACCGTGTACAAGGCCAGGACCGATCTCACCGACCGCGTCGAGTACCGCCTGGATTTTGTGGACGAAACCTCGCTGGATTCGATCAAACAAGACCTGATCCACGACGCCAAAAACTGCGGCATCGACCTCGCCCCCGGCGATATCCATATCGTCTACGAGAACAGCGGCCAGCTCACCGTCCCCCAGCAGATCGTCGGCAACCGTCTCCAGATGCGATTTACGAACAAGCAAGTCGGCATCAGTGTCCACTACACCGCCAACATTCTCGGTATCCGCTTCGCCCAGGACATCACCCAAACAAAAATCAAACAGGTCGAGCAACGCATGCCGGAAACCCCCGCCGGCCAGGAAGCTCCCGCGCAGGCCAATTGAGCCAGCGGCCACTGGACAGCGCGAGGGTGTTCGGCTAGAATTCCGGCATGCCTTTGTACGAATTCTCATGCGCGGGTTGCGGGAAGGAATTTGAGTTGCTGGTGCGTTCGAGCAACTGGGAGGGGACTGCTTGCCCGCATTGCGGCGCGAAGAAGCTCACCAAGAAATTTTCCGTCTTCGCCTCGCAGGCGGCTGGAATATCGTCCCCGGCGGCGTCGGCCGGTCAGGCTTGCGGCCGGGCAGGCGGTTGCGGCTGCCACGGGCCGCGCCATCATCACTGACGCACCTGCTCAAGCCCCCGGCTTTTTCACGATCGGCGACGGGTTTCCCCATTTACCTGCGAAGACGAATTGGCTCAGAGGTTTTCGTTGGCGGAGGGCCAGGTCGCGTTCCTTGATGGCGTCGGGCAGGTGGGCGGGGTCGGCCTTGTAGCCGATGGCCAGGGCGGTCCACGCCTCGGTATGTTCCGGGATCTGGTAAAGTTCGCGCGCCTTGTCGGGGTGGATGCCGGCCATCTGATGGACGGACAGGCCGCGTGCGGTGGCTTCCACCACCAGGTTCGCACTGGCCAGGCCGAGGTCGTGGGCGGCCACGCGATTGTCTTTGTGATTGCGGGCGAATTCTAAACTGATGACGCCGAGAGCCAGCACCGGGACGGTCCTGGCCCACGCTTGGTTTGGTTCCACCAAGCAGGAGAGCAGCCGCGCGAATTCCTCCGGGTTTTCTTTGGTCGCCACGATATAAGACCAGGGCTGTTCGTTGTAGGAGGACGCGGCCCAGCGGGCCGCTTCGAACAACGAACAGAGATCGGCCTCGGCCACCGGACGATTGACGAAACCGTAAGGGCTCCAGCGTTCGGCGAGGACTTGTTGGATGGGATAATCCGTCTGCGCTTTCTTGATCGTCATAAATCGTCTCCAAATTGTCGTGACTGCGACGCCAACCGGATGGGAACGTAGTCAAAGACGCTTCCTGCGTCAATATCTCCTGTTCGCGCCGCGAGCGGTTACTGTTTCTCCAGCCAATCGGCGAGGCTGGTGGGCTGCCAGGCTGTGGCGGGTTTGGTGTTGCCGGCCTGGGCGCGGAGGGCGGTTTCAAGGAAATCAACCATGTCTTCTTTCGCGTCGGGATCATCGCCGCGCAGCACGTTGAGCAGGGTGGGTTTGGCGGCGGGATCTTTGAGCAGCCAGAGTTGTTTGGCGCAGGCGGCTTGCACGCGCGGATTGGCGGATTTCAGTCCATCCCGCAGCACGGCGCGGGCGGCGGGGGTGCCGATTTCGCGCAGTTGCGCGGCAAAATCGGGCTGCAAACAGAAATCCGTCAGCAAGAGATCGCGCAGGTACGGGATGACTGTCTCGGAGCGGATGTCGGCCAGACAGGCGGCGGCCCGTTCCCGCACCCGGCTGGACGCATCGCGCCGCGCCGCGCCGGCCAGCGCGGCAAGGGCGTCGTCGTCGGGGCCTGCCGCTTCCGTCGCTTTTACCGCTTCGAATCGGACGCCCGGTTCCTTGTCGCCCAGCGCTTTTCTGATGGCGCCGCGAATCGCGCGCTGCCCGGCCGCTGTCGTGGCGCGGTTGCCGGCGCAAAGGCCCAGGCCGGTGAGCGCGCCGATGCGCGCGGATGAGTCGGGGGAATCGAGTGCCTGTAAATAGAGGGGAACGGTTTTGTTGACCGGAGCGCCGATGGACGCGAGCCATTCGGCCAGCGTCCGGTTCGGTCCGCGTTCCTGGAGCTTCTGCAACGCGGCGGCCAGCACTTCGTCGGCGGGCAGATCGTTCAGCGCGTTGGCGGCCCGGTGCTGAATATGGGGATCGTCGTCGTAGACGGCGTCCAGCAGCGGGGCGATGACCGCGCTTTGGCCGGTGAACCCGAGGAAATCCACCGCGATGGGGTCGGCCTTTTCGGTGTCGCTGGTCAACCGCGCGATGCGCACGTCCATTTTCATCTCGGTGGACAGCGCGACCTCGAAATCGACGGGCGCGGAGTGGATGGTCAGTTCCCCCTGGCGGTCCGCGCCGATGGGATAAGGGGGTGTGTACGTTGCCTGCACGGTATAGCGGCCCGGTTCCAGTGGGATGAACCAGTAGTTCAGGAACAGCTTGTGTTCATAGGTTTCGTGGCGGTTGATGGTCAGCCAGGAGCCGATCCAGCTTTCTCGCCAGGGCGGTGATGGCGGGCGCGACACGGGCTGGCCCGACGCGTCGGTAACGACGAACGCGAACCCGTCCCAGGCGCCGGTTTCCTCGGTGCTGGTTTGGACGGAGTAGGGCGTCTGGCCGCGATTGAGGATGACGGCGGTGATGGGGATGGGTTCGCCCGCTTCGAACCGGGTCTTGTCGAGGCGCAAGGATAATTCGAGCCGGGGAACGGGGGGTTCGCTGTTCGCGGCGCGCAGGCCCACTGGCAGGCCGGCGAACAGGGCCAGAGCTATCCAATGCCATCCCCGCATGCCTGTATCATCGGCCCGGAGAACGGTTTTTGCAACAGGCATCGCGTACGGCAATCAACGCGCGCCGGGAGTGGTCATTTGAACAGCGGCAGGACCTTTTTGAATTGCTCCGTGCCGGCTTCGCGGAGCAATTCGAACACGGCGGACTCGACGGTGGTGATCACCGCGCCGCAGTCGCGCATCCGGTCGATGGCGACGGGGTAATCCGCCTCGTGGCGCGAGGCCGTCGCGTCGGCCACGACGTAGACGAAATGGTCCTTCATCAAATCGATGGCCGTTTGCTGGACGCAGACGTGGGCCTCGATGCCGCAGAGCAGGACGCGCTGGCGGCGCGGGTCCCTGACCGCGCGCATGAAATCCTCCGACCCGCAGCAGGAGAACGACAGTTTCTCCAGCGGCGTGGCGCCGCCCGCCGCCTCGGTGATTTCAGCGCAGACGGGGCCGAGTCCCTTGATGTATTGCGCGGTGAGCAGCGTCGGGATTTCCAGCAGGCGCGCGGCGCTGACGAGCCGGTGGACCGCCGCCAGCACTTCCGCGCGGCGCGGCATGGCCTGCATCAATTTTTCCTGCACGTCCACCACCACCAGCACGGAATTTTGCGGGGTCAATCGCCAATCAGCCATGTCCGTCTCTCCTTAGTCAGCCAGCATCTTCGAGAACTCCTGCTCGGTCAATGTCTTTACGCCGAGCTTGCGCGCCTTGTCGAGTTTGGAACCGGCGTCCTCGCCGACGACCAGGTAATCGGTCTTCTGGCTGACGCTGTCGGTGACGTGCGCGCCGCGTTTGCGAAGTTCCTCTTTCGCCCGGTCCCGCGAAAATTGTTTCAAAGCGCCCGTGACGACCACGATTTTTTCCGAAAATGGGCCTTTGGGGAGGGGGTGCCCGGGTGGGTTCTTTAACTTCAAACGGGCGGCGCGGAGCTTCTCAAGGACGGCCTGGTTGCGGGGGTTTTGGAAGAAATCGTGGATGCTCTTGGCCATCACGGGGCCGACGTCCTCGGCTTCGACTAATTGTTCTTCACTGGCCCCGGCCAGGGCGTCCAGGTCGTGGAAATGATCGGCCAGTTTCTGCGCGCCGCCTTCGCCGACGTGCAGGATGCCGAGGCCGTTGATCAAGCGCCACAGGTCGCGCGTCTTGCTTTCGGCGATGGCGGCGACGACGTTGGCGGCGGATTTTTCGGCCATCCGGTCCAGGCCGGCGAGTTGGTCGACGGTCAGCGAATAAAGATCGGCGACGTTTTTTACCAGGCCCTTGTCGACGAGTTGGTTGACGAGCACTTCGCCCATGCCTTCGATGTTCATCGCTCCGCGCGAGGCGAAATGTTCGATGGTGCGCTTGAGTTGCGCGGGGCAGGACATGTTTTCGCAGCGCCAGGCGACGAATTCCGGGTCGCGGTCGACCGGGCCGCCGCAGACGGGACAGGTCCTGGGCATGACGAATTCTTTTTCCTTGCCGGTCCGGGCTTCCTTGACCACCCCGACCACGGCGGGGATGACGTGGCCGGCTTTTTCGATGATGACCGTGTCGCCGACGCGGATGTCTTTGCGTTTGATTTCCTCTTCGTTGTGCAGCGTGGCGCGGGAAATGGTCGAGCCGGCGAGGAAGACGGGTTCCAGTTCGGCCACCGGTGTGAGCGTGCCGGTGCGGCCGACCTGGACGGTGATCGCGTTGAGCTTCGTCTGCGCCTGGTCGTGCGAGTACTTATAGGCGATGGCGAATCGGGGCGCTTTGGCGGTCATGCCCAGGCGCGGCCAGAGCAAAAGATTATTCACCTTCACCACGGCACCGTCGATCTGGTAGGGGAGGGATGATTCGAGGTCTTCCAATTCCTCCGCGCGGGCGACGACCGTGTCGATGTCCTTGCACAGCCACCAATGTTTTGCGGTTGGGAACCCGAGTTCCTTGAGTTTCTCCAACACCTCCTGTTGCGTCTTGAACGCGATGCCTTCCGTGGCGCCGACGGCGTAGAACACGGCGGTCAGGGGCCGCGTGGCGACGATGCGCGGGTCGAGTTGTTTCAACGAACCGGCGGCGGTGTTGCGCGGGTTGATAAAGAGTTCCTCGCCGGCGCGGGCGCGTTCGGCGTTGAGTTTCTCGAACGCGGCGACGGGGATGTAGGCTTCGCCGCGGACCTCGAGCAGGGCCGGCGGCTTTTTCGTCTCCAATTGCAGCGGAATGGCGCGGAGGGTCTTGAGATTGGCGGTGATATCGTCGCCGGTCTCGCCGTCGCCCCGGGTGGAACCGACGGTGAACGCGCCGTGTTCATACCGCAGGCTGATCGAGACGCCGTCGATTTTGGGTTCCAGGACGTACTCGATGTGTTCGTCCGGCACGAGCTTGCGCACGCGCGCGTCGAACTCGCGCAATTCGTCCACATTATACGTGTTGTCCAGCGAGAGCATCGGCTGGAGATGGCGGACGGGGTTGAATTGTTTAAGCGGTTCACCGCCGACGCGCCGGGTGGGCGAATCGGGCGTAACCAGGGCGGGGAATTGTTCTTCGAGCTGTTTCAGCTCGGCGTAGAGATGGTCGTACTCGCGGTCGGAAATCGCCGGCTTGGCCAGGACGTAGTACAGATGGTCGTGGCGGCGGATTTCTTTCCGGAGGTCAGCGATTCGTTTTTTGGCTTCTGCGCGATTCATAACCGAGACAGCAACCGATGGCGATTCCGCCGCCGCACGTGTCGATCATCACGTCCGTCACCTCCGGGTCGCGATACGGAACGAAACTCTGGTGCCATTCATCCGACGACGCGTAGGCGGCCACGAGCACGATAGCCAGCGCGGCGGCTTTTTTCAACGGCAGCGCCGTGGACTTGCGCAGCGCGCGGAACACCAGGAACCCGAGCATGGCGTAGCCCGCCATGTGTTCCACTTTGCGTTTGAGCGGGAACGAAGGCCCGACGTCCGGCGGATGCGACTGGGCCGAGAACCAGAAAATCACCGCCATCCACAGCACCACCGGCAGCCACGCGACAATCAGATTTCGTTTCGAGGCCATGGACGGGGATAATGTCCGATTCACCGCTTCGCGACAAGCCTTCGGTGGCAGGAAGCTTTCCTAGGAAAGATTCAGCATTTGAGCCGGTTGCAATGACCTGTTCCAAGAAGTTAGAGTTCAACAGGAAAGAGAGGCGTTCAATGAAGAACCCCACCCAGGAACAAATCCGCAAACGGGCATACGAAATCTATGTCAGACGGGGGAAAGTCCCGGGACAAGGCGCGATTTATTGGTTTCAAGCCCGGCAGGAGCTTGAACAAATGCCGGAGGAAGAACCGGCAAACGGAAATGGTGGGGAGAAGGAGTCGCCCCAACAGGAGGAAATCGAATCGACACTGGCGGCAGTCGGTTTGGGGCAGGGAAAAGAGATTCAGCGAAACGGTCCGCCCCTGGTGAACGCCTCCGCCGTCGATGTGCCGGTGCCGAAGGAAGAGTGAGGCGGGCCCTCTTCGATACGCGTTTCCGGCAGTGCCCTAGTTTGAATTGTTGTCGTGATGCCGCTGGGGTTTTCTGAAGCTGACGGCAATGGACGTCAGGACAAGCGCGATGCAGAAAGTGTTACGCCAAGCGGGGTCGTCGTTGCTGAGAAGAAACCCAACGGCCAGGATCACGGTCACCAGGGTCCCCGTGACAACGAAACGGTGCGGCCACTCGTCCCATTCCAGTGGTTCCAGGCAAACGGGACAAGGGACAACTCTTCGCACACCCCAGGGAGCGAGTTTGACCCGTTGAAACCACGCGAGACGGTGACGGCATTTGGGGCAGGCATAACCAATCCGAAAGCTCATGTCGTTGTCTCCGGCGATACCGAACTGGCTTTCAGGTAGTGCAGGAGGATGCGGTCGACGAGGCGGGGGGCGAGTTTCTTTAGCCACCATAACAACCTGGCGTCGGTGGTGAGGACCAGGTCGCGTTGATGACGCGCGGCGGCGCGGACGATCTGTTGCGCGGCGCGGGCGGGGGGCATTTTTTGGCGGATGGGGAAGGGGTTTTTTTGGTGGAAATTTTTTGAATTGTCGAAGAAGGGGGTGTCGATCACGCCGGGGCGGACGATGAGGACGTGGACGTTGTGTTTGTGCAATTCGATCCGGGCGCTTTGGGACAGGGCTTCGAGGGCGAATTTGCTGGCGGAATAGGCGCTGTGCAGGGGGATGGCGCAGAAACCGTTGACGGAGGAGATTTGGATGATCGTGCCGGAGCGGCGCTGGACCATGTGGGGGGCGACGGCGCGGGTGAAGAGGAACGGGCCGAAAAAGTTGGTGTCGAACATGTCCCGGAATTCTTCGAGCGGTGTTTCTTCCACGGAACCGCACAGGCCTTTGCCGGCGTTGTTGACGAGCACGTCGATGTGGCCGAAGCGCTGGAGGGCGGCGTCGACGGCGCGCTGGACTTGATCGGGCTGGCGGACGTCGGCGGCGATGACAAGGCGCTGGCCGGGACAGGTGGCCAGTTCTTGTTCCAAGGCTTGCAGTTTGGCTTCATCGCGGGCGACGAGGACGACGTGGGCCCCTTGTGCTGCAAAAACGGCAGCCAGGGCGCGTCCGATGCCGCTGGACGCGCCGGTGACCAATATGACCTTATCGCGAAACGATGGCTGACGCGGGTTCATGGCCGAGCGCGGCGGAGAGGCCCTGTTCAATGTCAACGGAAGGTTGCCAGCCCAGGACGCGGCGGATTTTATCGCCGTTGTAACGGCGTTGGCCCCCGAGCAACAGCACGGCGAGCCGGGTCAGGGGCGGGCAGACGGTGTAGCGTGTGGCGTGCGCGACGCATTCGCAGAGGAACGCGACGCGGCACGCGGCATCGTAGGAAATGGAGCCGGCCGGTTCCTGTGCGCCGGTGATCCGGCAAATCTTTGTGATGAATTCGCGTTGGGTGCAGCAGGTTTGGTCGGCGGCGATGTTGAAGATTTCGCCCTTGGCGGCGGCGGCGCGGGCGGCGGCGACGATGGCCCTGGCCACGTCGGCGACGTACACAAGGCTCAGGCGGTTGTTGCCGTCGCCGATGGTTTTTAAGCGGCCCGCGCGCAGTGAGGCGACGATGCGGCCGAGTCCGGCGTCGTCGTTTGGTCCGTAGACCCAGGTGGGACGCAGGATGGTGGACGGGACGGGCGATTGGCGGACGAGGTCTTCTGCAAGAATCTTGGCCCGGGTGTAATAGTTCCAGCGATAAGGTGTGCCGGCGGGGTCGGTTTCCGCGTAAGGCCGGCCATCGGGCCGGGGCCAGCCGTAAACGCCGACGGTGCTGATGTGGATGAACCGGCCGACATTGGCCGCGCGGGCGGCTTCGAGGGTGTGACGGGTGCCTTCGACGGTGGTGCGGTAAAATTCGCGCCAGAGGCCGTGGGTGTGGACCCGGGCGACGCAGTGAACGACGGCGTCACAGCCGCGCATTGCCTCGCGCAACGCGTCGGGCTGGTCGAGGCCGGCCACTTGCAGGCGGATGCCGGGTTGTTTCAAGGGGGCGGTATTGGACGACGGGCGGACCAGGGCGACGACATCGTCGCCGTCCGCCGCGAAGGCAGCGGCGGTGTGGCGGCCGAGCAACCCGCTGGCTCCGGTGATCAAAACGCGCATGGGCTTTGATAGTTAGTATATCACCTTCCTGTAGCGGCGCTCTGTGAGCGCCGGTCGTTCGAGGTCTTGGGGGACTCGGCGGTCATAGACCGCCGCTACAGTTTGGAAACCGATACATTCTCATAATCTGCTTTGATTCCCTCAAGGGCCATATTATACTTTTGCGGGAAACTCAAGGAGGTAGTGATGCACGAAGGCACTGTCAGAACGATCTGTTTTGCAACCTTCATGGCGCTGGCGATTGGCTGGCGGGTCGCCGAAACATTTCACAAACAGGGGCAGGCGCGCGGACGCACACAGATGATGTGGTCGTTTTACGTGCTGTTTGCGCTCAGTTGCCTGATCTTTGGCGGCACCATCGCCGAATTTTTCCTGGTCAAACGTCCGTATAACCCGGTGGTGGCGGCGCTGGGGGTGGTATTGTTTGTCGGGGCCAACGTGGTCCGGGTGCGCGCGATCCGGACGCTGGGCAGGTTCTGGAGTTTGCACGTGGAGATCCGGGAGGAGCAACGGTTTGTGCGGGAGGACGTGTTTCGCTACGTGCGGCATCCGGCGTATTTTTCGTTTGTGGTGGAGGCCATTGCCGTGCCTTTGGTGGGCAACGCCTGGTGGTCGCTGGCGGTGGCGGTGGTGTTGTATTTGCCGATGATTGTGCTGCGGTTGCGCAGGGAAGAGGTGGCGTTGGTGGACAAGTTTGGTGACAGATACACGGCTTACCAGCATGAAGTGGGGGCGCTGGTGCCGCGCGTGTCCGCTTTTCGCCGGTCTCACGCCTCGCGCCAGGCTGTGGAATGACCGCGCTTTATTATTATCTGGTTTTGGTCGACGCGGCGGTGGCCCTGGCTGTGGCCGTGGCCGCGTGGTGGAAGAACCGTTATCAATTGGTCGGTCCTTTGTTTGGCGTCTCGATGGCGCTGGTGGGGATCTGGCTGATCGGGTTCGCGCAATATTTCCGCCCGATGGGCGAATCGCAGGCGTTGTTCTGGGCGCGGCTGACGTTGACGGCCGGGCCGCTGGGCACGCCTTTCCTGTTCCACAGCATGTGCGCGTATTCGGGGAACGCGCGGCGTTACGGGGGCTGGATCGCGGCTTCGTACGTGCTGTCGGTGGTGGTTTTCATCCTGCTTTGGACGGGGCATCTGATTACCGGGATTGTGCCGTCGGTGGTGATGGACCACTATGTGAGCTACAATCGCGGGCTCTACCCGGTGGTGGCGTTCCAGATCATGCTCTGGCAGGTGTTTGGCGTGGTGGTGATGGGGTACACGGCGTACAAGGTGCCGGGCTATCGGCGGACGCAACTGGTGTATTTCGTTGTCGCCTGGTTCATCGTGGCGTTGACGACCAACTCGATCATCCTGCCGCTGGAATACGGCATCAACATCCCGCCCTTCGGTTTTTTCGTGTTGCCGCTGAACCTGGCGTTGCTGGCCTACGTAATGGGCAAACAGCGGCTGGCCGATTACAACGTGGTCATCGCCCGGGTGCTGTTGCATTCGGTGACGCTGTTCGTGGTGGTCGGCGCGAGCCTGCTGTTCATTGGGGGCATGACGCTGGTCGCGCCGCATTTCATGAATCCGCAGCAGATCCTGTTCACGGTGATGCTGGTGGTGGTCATCGGCCTGGCGCTGGCGGTGGGGTTGCCGCGGTTCTTGCCGCGGGCCGAGCGGATGATGCAGGAACGGATGTTCGGCAAACGGTACGGGTACCAGGACGCGCTGGCGGGGCTGGTCAAGGAATTGAGTTTGCTGCAGAACGTGGATGAAGTGCTGGGGCGGGTGGCGTCCACGTTGCACACCCAGATGCAGTTGTCGCGCGTGTTGATCCTGATGCAGGACCCGCTTTCGGGGGATTACCAACTCCAGGCCCAGAGCGGGTTGAGCCAGGAACAGACCGAACAGATTGACCTGGGCGAGAACGCCCCGTTGATCCATTGGCTCCAGGAAAACAAGGACGCGTTGGTGCGCGATGAATTGGCGCGGCGGGTGACGCCGCAATTGCTGCGCGAGATCCTGCCGGACCTGGACCGGCTGAAGGCGGCGGTCTGCATGCCGATGATTTTGGACAACCGCTTGACGGGCTTGATCGCGCTGGGCGAAAAGCTGGGCAACGAAATGTTTTTCGTCAGCGACCTGCGGGTGCTGGAAACGTTGACCACGGAGGTGGCGCTGGCGGTGAAATACCGGCGCATGGAGGACCAGATTTTCCGCAAGAACAAGCTGATCGAACTGGGCACGATCGGCGCGGGCATCGCGCACGAGATCCGCAATCCGCTGGCCTCGATCCGGACGTTTGCGCAATTGTTGCCCGACCAGATGGACGATCCGGAGTTCAAGGGCGAATTCAGCAAGCTGGTGCTCAAGGACGTCGATCGCATCACCAAGGTGGTGGAGAGCATGCTGGCGTTTGCGCGTCCGAGCCAGGTGAGCATCGCCGATCATTCAGCCAACGACCTGGTGGAAGAGGCGATCATGCTGGCCCAGCCGCGGTTGAAGAGCAAACACATCGATCTGACCAAGAATTTCCACGAGAACCCCGTCATCAAAGTGGACAAACAACAGATCCTCCAGGTGCTGATCAATCTGTTGAACAATGCCGCCGACGCGTTGCCCGACCACGGCAAGATCCGGGTGGCCACCGGCCAGCGCCTGATGGACGGCGCCGAAGGCAACGGCAACCAGCAGAAATTCGGCGTGATCGAGGTGGCCGACAACGGCCCCGGCATCCCGGCCGCCACGCGCAACCGGCTGTTCGACCCGTTTTTCACGACGAAGAAGGAAGGCACGGGGTTGGGGTTGTCGATTTCCCAGAAAATCGCCCGCGACCACGGCGGTGTCATCACCGTTTCCAGCGTGGTCGGCAAGGGCACGACCTTCCAAGTCAACCTCCCCCTCAGCTAGCCCTGTACAAAAATGTACAAGAGGTGAAGTAAATCCTTTACTAAACGGGACGTTTTTGTATATAGTCGCTGTGGGGAACCCTGTTTGAAGGCAGGCGGAAGTTGTTTACCGCCTGCGTGCCGGACATTTATGTCCGAATTGCAAGGAACATATGCAATCCATGCAAAAAAGGCGTGTTGTCATTACTGGCATTGGCGTTGTCAGTCCGGTAGGCATTGGTATTGAACCCTTTTGGCGCAATATCGTGGCCGGAGTTTCGGGGGTTGACACTTCACCAATCCTGTCACGGTCCGGGTGCCACTGGAAGATCGCCGGGGAAGTCAAAGACTTCAAATCCGAGGAATGGCTGGGCCGCAAGGACTCCCGACGGATGGACCGCTTTGCGCAGCTTGCGCTGGTGGCCTCCTATCTCGGCCTGCAGGATTCCGGGCTCAATCTGGACAAGGAAGATCGCCATCGCATTGGCGTTTCCATGGGCACGGCCTACGCGGGCCTGTTGTTTGGCGCGCAGGAGTATGACGTGTACAAGGAAAAGGGCATCGAAGCGATCAGTCCCTACATGGGCATTGCCATTTTCACCGGCGCGGGCGGCGGCCAGGTCTCGCTGCATCTGGGGTTGAAAGCGCCGAGCATCACGATTTCCACCGGCTGCGATTGTTCCACAGCGGCGGTGGCGCACGCGGCGGACATGATTGGCAACGGGGACGTGGACGTCATGTTTGCCGGCGGGGCGGACGCGCCGATTCATCCGATCATCGTGGCCGCGTTCGGCGCCAGCTACGCGTTGTCCGACCGCAACAGCGAACCCCAAAAAGCCTCGCGGCCTTTCGACAGAAAACGGGACGGATTCGTTATGGGCGAAGGCGGTTGCGTGCTGGTGGTGGAGGAACTCGAGCGCGCCAAACGCCGCGGCGCGAAGATTTACGCCGAACTGCTCGGCTGGGCATCAACCTGCGACGCCCATCACATGTGCCACCCCGACCCGAGCGGGGAACAAGCCGCCCGCGCGTTGAACCTGGCCATGGCCAAGGCGGGCGTGCGTCCCGAACAGGTCGATTACCTCAACGCGCACGGCACCTCGACGCCCGCCGGGGACAAGGCGGAGACGCTGGTGGTCAAGAAAGTGTTCGGCGAGCACGCCTACAACCTGCCGATCAGTTCCATCAAGGCCCAACTCGGCCACATGCAGGGCGCCTGCGGGTCCAGCGAACTGGCCGCCTGCTGCATGGCGATGCGCGATAATCTCCTGCCGCCGACGATCAATTACGAATATCCCGATCCCGACTGCGACCTGGATTACATTCCCAACACGGCCCGCTACCGCCGCGTGAACATCGCGGCCAGCAATTCCTTCAGCTTCGGCGGCCGCAACACCGCCGTCATCCTCAAGCGCTACCAGAACGGGCACGCCGGCGCTTCAACCCCAGCCAACGGACAGCACACCACGCATGAAAACGGCACTGCTGCTCACTAACTGCGCCGAAACACAACGCTCGCTCACCGAGATGCTGGGCGAGAAAACCAATTTTGTCCTGCTGCCGCCGCCGGCCGATCCGTCCCGCGAGAAATTCGACGCGCTCTTTGCCACCTGGCTGCGGTTCGTCGACGCGGTGATCCTGGACGCCGTGTCACTGGGGGAAACAACCCGCTGGGCCGTTGAATCGCTCAATGCGGCGCACTTGCAGGAACGCCAGGCTGTCGTGGTCCGTGCCACCGCCACGCAACAGACGCTCTACCCGATGGGGCAGGGATGGCTGGTCGTTTCCGACACGGATTCGCCCGACCAGTTGAAGCAGTCGCTGGGGACATTCTTCGAGTTGCGCGAGGCGCAGTCAAAACTCAAACGGGCCGACGCTGTGATCGCGCAGCAGCGGCACGCGCCGCCGCAGGCGATGGCCACGGTGCCGCCCGCGCGGCCCGCCGGCTTGCCGGTCCATCATGCGGCGTCGATGCCGCCGTCGTTCGACGTGTATCGCTATCGTGACGCGCTAAAAAATCTTTCACGAATTTTGGGCCAGCACCTGAACGAGGATGAATTATTGTCGGAATTTCTGCGGCTCATGCGCGAGTTGCTGGGCGTGGGCAAACTGGCGTTGTTTACCCGCCGGTTTCAGAGCGATCTGTTTGTTGGCCAACCGACGGCCGCCAGCCGTCTATTGACGGCGGCCCGCAGCGCCGGCATTCCGCAATCCGTGATTGAGCACCTGCGGTTGTCGGTGGATTCCGGTCTGGGCGGGTATCTCACACGCGAAGCCAGGGTGTTGCGGCGCAATCAGTTATACGATCCTCTGGCGTTCGATTACGACGCTGAAATCGCCCGTGAATTTGAGTTGCTTGGCACCGAAGTCGCCGTGCCGATGTTTGACGACGAGCAACTGCTCGGCGTGCTGACATTCAGCGGCAAGATCACCGGTGAACCGCTGGCCAACGAGGAATTGGAACTGGTGTATGACCTGATGGCGCAACTGGCGCAGGCGTTGCACAGTCTCCAGTTGCGTGACAGGGTGGCGGGACAACAACGCCTGATGAGTGAAGTGTTGGCGCACGTCCAGAGCGGTGTGGTCGTGGCCGGCCAGGACGGACGCATCCTCAGCATCAACCGGTACGCCCGCGATTTGTTCGAACTGGGGACCCAGGAAGTGGTCGGCGAGGACATCAGCCGTTTGCCCAGCCGCGTCAGCGCCGTGCTGTTCGAGGCCTTGCAGACGGGGCAGGCCATCCGCGCCCGTGAAGTCACGCTGCCGCGCACCAATCAGCCGTTGAGCGTCAGCGCCACCCGGTTTGCCACCCAGTCAGCGGAGGGCCGCAAGGCCGCGGAAGGCGTGGCGGCGGTGGCCCTGATCGAGGACCTGACGCAGCGCAACCGGCAGTTGGCGCAGGAGCGCGCGCTGGCGGACAAGGAATTTTTCACGCGGCTGGCGGCGAGGTTGTCCCATGAATTGAAGAACTCGCTGGTGTCGATCAAGATTTTCGCCCAGTTGCTTCCGGAACGGTATAACGAGAAGGAATTTCGCGAGCAATTCAGCAGCGTGGTGGTCAACGAGGTCAACCGGGTCGACGTCCTGGTGAACAACCTCACGTTCTTCTCTCATCCGCTGGGCCTGGTCCACGAGGAAGTCGTATTGACGGACGTGATTGAGAACTGCCTGCGCAACGTGGGGCAGGAATTCGTGCGCCGGAAGGTTTGCCAGATCGTCTCCGTCGGCGAAAAGGCGCCGGAAGAAATCACCGGTCTGCCGGTCGTCACGGTCAAGAAAACCCTGACCCACAAGCTGGCGCGGCTGGACGGCGACAAGATCCGGTTGATGCAGGCGTTTGAGCATTTGATCCGCAACGCGGTCCAGGCGATGCCGACGGGCGGCCGACTGGCCATCAGCACGACCGACGCGCAGCCGGCGGATTATCCCGACGGCACATTCCCGGCGGGGGGCGCCATCCGGATCGAGTGGCAGGACTCGGGCGAAGGCATTGCGCTGGAGAATTTGAAACAGGTAACCGAGCCGTTCGTGACCACGCGCAACGTGGGCGTGGGGCTGGGGTTGACGATTGTCAAAAAGATTGTCGAACGCCACAGCGGCCGGCTGGAGATTGACAGTTTGCTGGGCCGCGGCACGACCGTGGTGATGTATCTGCCCATCAAGGCGCAGCCGCACCCGGAAGACGCCTTGTTGGGTAATCTGGCAGGCGACGCGGCGCCGGAGCAGCACGGGGAGCAGACCGAGACGGTGAGCCGGTTGCCGCAGGCATTCGATCGCGAGCGCGGGGAACGCTCATAAGGGTTGCGCGCGGCGCAGCCACGATTTTCAAGGAGGAGACTGGGAGATGGCCAAAGCAAGAATTCTATGCATTGACGACGAGGAAAGCCCGCGTGAGTCATTGCGATTTATCCTGAAGGACCGCTATGACGTCGTGTCCAAAGGCGACGGCAAGAGCGGCCTGGAAGCCATTCGCTCGGAAGGGCCCTTCGACGCCGTGCTGTTGGACATGAAGATGCCCGACATGAGCGGACTCGACGTGCTCTCCCGGATCCTCCAGTCGACCCCGAAAATGCCCGTGGTGATGGTCACCGCCATCACCGAAGCCAAACCCGCCGTGCAAGCGATGAAGATGGGCGCGGCCGATTACCTGAACAAACCGTTTGACGTGGACGAAATCCGCCTGGTGGTCGAACGCGTCCTGAAGGAAAAGGCCCTGGAACAGGAGGTCGGCCGCCTGCGCACGGAGTTGCAGACGTCCTACAAGTTCGAAAACATCGTCGGGACCGGCACGGCCATGCAGAAAGTCTACAACCTGATCCAGCGCCTGATGGACACGGAAACAACCGTGCTCATCACGGGCGAGACGGGCACGGGCAAGGAACTTGTCGCGCGCGCGCTGCATTACAACAGCATCCGCAAAGACGGCCCGTTTATCCCTGTTCACTGCGCGGCGATCCCGACCGAGTTGCTGGAGAGCGAGTTGTTCGGGCACGAAAAAGGGTCGTTCACCGGCGCGCTGCAGCGGCGCATCGGCATGTTCGAGGCCGCCAACGGGGGCACGCTGTTTCTCGATGAGATCGGCGAGATGCCGATGGGCACGCAAAGCAAGCTGTTGCGCTCGATCCAGGAACGCGAGATCCGCCGCGTGGGCGGCGCGGAAACGATCAACATCAACGTCCGTCTTGTCTGTGCCACCAACCGCAATCTGGAGCAGGAGGTCAAGAAGGGCGGTTTTCGCGAGGACCTGTTTTACCGGATCAATGTGGTGCCGATCTTGTTGCCGTCCATGCGGGAGCGGCGGGAGGACATTCCGCAACTGGTGCTGCATTTCGCCCAGCGTTTCGCCAAGGAATTGAAACGGGAAGTGCCCCAGTTCACCCCCCAAGCCATGGAGTTGCTGGTCAACTATCCCTGGCCGGGAAATGTCCGCGAACTGGAGCACGCCGTCGAGCGATTGCTGGTGACCTGCGATTCCAACAGGATTGATCCCGAGGATTTCCCCTTTGTCATTTCCCAGGCTGACGCAGCCACGGCAGCCGCCACCACGCATCTTGCGACGGCGACCACTCCGCGAGAACGACACGGGGAAAAGATGCAGTTCGAAGACGGCAGCATCGATCTGCCGAAACTGACGGAAGATATTGAGCGCAAGGCGATTGAAGAGGCATTGCGTCGTACCAACGGCATCATGACCGAAGCCGCCCGCACCTTGAAGATTACCCGGCGCGTGTTGCGCTACAAAATGGACAAACTCGGTATCGCGGTCACCGATATTGAGGCCAATCGCATGCCCGACGACCTGTCCGAAGACAACGGCAACTGACGCGCGAAAATAGGCGTTTGGACGTTCAATTTTGCGCCGGATACCGCCCGGAATTGTCCTTTTTCGGCGGGTTTCCGCCCTTCCCCTGATACTGCCTGCCTTCCAGGGTAGCCCTTCGCCGTGGCATGGTCACTGCTAACTATCTGTATATGCCTCAGTTGGGGAGGCGCGTGTCGATGCCGAAGGAGGATGAGGTAGATGAAAAACTTGCTTCGCAATGTTGGATTAGCCGTTGTTGCCGCGACCTGTCTGTTCGTGGGCCGGTCGGTGTTTGCGCTCGGATTTGCCAATCCCGACCAGGATGCACGGGCGACGGGACAGGGCGAAGCATTTGTAGCGCAGGCAGATGACGCTTCGGCCGTGTATTACAATCCGGCCGGCCTGACCCAACTGCATGGCACGGAAGTGACTTCGGGTATTTTCTGCTCGTTCCTCAACAGCCGGTTGGCCGGCGCGGGCAGCGGCGCGGTGATGAACGACCTGGAGACCCTGCCGCAGTTCTATGTCGCGACTGATTTCGGCGTGACTAATTCGCCGTGGCGGTTTGCCTTGGGCTGCAATATCCCCTTTGGCGACGCGGCCGATTACTCGCCCTCCGGCCCCTTCCGCTACATCGTGACCGAGAGCATGCTGGCGGTGGTGAACATCGAGCCGGCGGTCGCCTATAAATTCAACGACCAGTTCTCCCTTGGCGCCGGGCTGGATATTTACTACAGCGAGACCGACCAGAAGAACCAGGCGTATCTGGTTCCGCAATTCGGGCCGGGCACACCCGACGGCCATTTCCATTTCAACGGCAGCGGCCAGGCCGTTGGCGCGACGGCCGGCCTGATGTGGAAGGTCATCCCGCAAGTCACCCTGGGCTTGACGTACCACAGCCCGTTCAGCGTGTCCTACACAGGCAGCGCCCAACTGGACTTGGGCGCCCAAGGTGCCAGCTCCGGGCCAGCGCAACTGGCGATCCAATTTCCGCAGTCGGTGGCCTTCGGCGTGGCCGGCCGGCCCATCGAGAAATTGAAACTGGAAGCGGACGTCCAGTGGACCGACTGGGCCACGTTGGACAAGATCACGATTTCCGCGCCGTCCACCGTTTTCAATGGGACGACGATTCCGTTTCATTGGCAGGACAGTTGGTACTATGAAGCCGGCGCCCAGTATGAGTTGGACGAGCATTGGACCGTGCGGGCCGGATATATTTATTCGCAAAACACCGTGCCCAGCAGCACGTTCTCGCCGACCGTGCCGGACTCGGACCGCCAGGTGTTCAGCCTCGGCCTGGGCTATGCGTACACTCCCGCGGTGTTCGGGCATCTGCTGCACGTGAACTCGGACATCGTTTATCAATACAGCCTTTCGCAGGACCGCCACGTGAACATCCCGCTCGGCAACGGCACGACCGCCTCCGGCACGTGGAAGAGCGACGCCAACGCGGTGATGCTCACGACGTCAGTGAATTTCTAACAAGAGGGAGAACAACGACCATGGGACTTTATGATGCGTTAGCGACAGGCCAGGCCGCGCCGGCCAAGCCCGAGAAGCCGACCTTGTTGATTGTGGATGACGAACCCGGTCCGCGCGAATCATTACGCATTGTGTTCAAGGACCGCTACCAGTGCGCTGTGGCGACCTGCGGCCGGGAGGGCATCGAGTACGCGCGCAAGAACCGCGTGGACGCCGCCATCCTGGATATCAAGATGCCCGACGTCTCCGGCGTGGAAGTGTTGCGCGCGCTGAAGGAAATTGACCCGAACGTCGAATGCATCATGCTCACCGGTTACGAAACCGTGGAGACCGCCCGCGCCGCCGTCCGTTTCGGCGCCGCCGATTATTTGAACAAGCCGTTCAACGTGTTCTTCGTGCGCGAACTCCTGGAAAAATGCATGGCGCGGCGCAAACAGAAACTCGCGGTGGATGACACCCTGAAGTCGCTCCAGCGGGTCAACGAAGATCTCTCCCGCGAACTGGCCGGCAGCAATCGCGCGGTCACGGCCAACCTCCTCTCGGCCGGCGTGATTCACGAGATCAATAATCCGCTGGCCATCGTGGCCGGCTACGCCCAGCTGCTCGGGCGCGATTTGTCCGAGCTTGGCGCGGTGGACCAGGGCGCGGCGCAAAATATCCAGCAGCGGTTGACGACCATCCAGAGGGAGATCGACCGTTGCAAGGACATCGCGCGACGGTTCCTCAACTTTTCGCGCAGCACGCAGACGTCGACCGAACCCGTTTCCGCCGCCAAACTCCTGGAGGACGCAGCAGCCCTGGTGAAGGCGCATCCCGCCAACACCGGCGCGGAACTGTCCTGCAACGTCGATGACCCGCAATTGCAGGTCAATGTCCATCCGGCCGAGGTGCTGCAGGTGCTGATCAATCTGGGCGTGAACGCGTTGCAAGCCATGAACGGTGAAGGCACGCTTGTTTTCTCCGCGGAACGCGTGGACGCCGTGCCGGCTGACTGCGCTTTCCGTTCCGCCACGTTTGACGAGAAGCGTCCGCTGGCCAGGATCTCCGTGGCGGACAGCGGTTGCGGCATTTCGCCCGAAAACCTGAAGAAGATCTTCGATCCGTACTTCACCACCAAAACGCAGGGCACCGGCCTCGGCCTGGCCATCGTTTGCGAACTGATCGGCAAGTACGGCGGGGCGGTCGGCGTGGAAAGCACCGAAGGCAAAGGCACCACGTTCAGCCTGTACTTGCCGCTGGCCGGCTGATTCTGCTAGTCTGCCCCACCGATGGGTGGGGAGCCTCATCACAACGCAATAGGCGCCTGTCTTGGCATTGAAGGCGGTGGCACACGCACCGTCGCGTTTTTCGCCGATGCCAGCGGCCGTGTGTTGCGCCGCGTTGAGGCCGGCCCGCTCAACCTGAAGCTGTCCACCGACCGCCAACTCATTGCCGTCCTGCGCCGCCTGCGCACCGGTCTCTCTCCCGTCTCCCGCGTCGCGCTTTGCCTGGCCGGTTGCCGGACGGCGCGCGACCGCGCCCGCTTGCGGACGCTGGCGCAACGAAGTTTTCCGCGAGCGCGTTGCGTTGTCGGCAACGATCTCGATTCCGGCTTCGCGGCGGCGTTCGGTTTGGATGACCCGGGCATTTTGGTCATCAGCGGCACCGGCTCCTGCGCCTATGGCCGCGACGCACAGGGCCGGACGGCCCGCGCGGGCGGTTGGGGGCATGTGCTCGGCGATCAGGGCAGCGGTTATTGGATCGTCCTTGCCGCCTTGCGGGCCGCCGTCCGCGAGTTCGACCAAACAGGCGTGTGCAATCGCGCCCTGCGCAACGCGCTGCGCCGTCTCTGCCTGAATTCCCCCGACCAACTCGTCGACTGGATCCAGGCTGCGCCGAAATCCGAGGTTGCGGCGCTGGCGTCGGAATTAGCGGAGGAAAATTCGGCCGTTCTCGAAGAGGCCGCAGCTTGCCTGGCGGGAGATTGCGCCGTTGTCGCGAAAAAGCTCGGCCTGGCTGCTCCCCCCGTGGCGCTGGCGGGCGGGGTGTTCGCGCATCATCCGAAATTATTCAAGCTCACCGCCCGCAAGATCCGCCATTACCTGCCGCGCGCGCGGGTGTTCCGTCCGAAAAACGAATCCGCCTTCGGCGCGCTGCTCCTCGCGCTGGGGGACGTTCCACTCGTTGAACCGGCGGACTCCACGCCGCCGCGTACGCCGGCCCTGACCGAACAACGCAATCCACGCACGATGGAGTTGCACAAGCGTTCGGTGTCCCAATTGGTCGAGGTCATGCTGCAGGAGGAAGGCCGCGTGACTCCCGCGTTGCGCGGGAACAAGCGGGCAATTGAACGGGCGATCAACGCCATTGTCACGGCCTTCAGACGCCGGGGCCGGTTGTTCTACGTCGGCGCGGGCACCAGCGGACGGCTCGGCGTGCTCGATGCCAGCGAATGTCCCCCGACCTTTTCCACCGACCCGGAGATGGTGCAGGGAATCATCGCCGGAGGCGCTCCGGCGCTGCATTCCGCGGTCGAAGTCGCCGAGGACGATCCGGCGGCGGGCGGGGAAGCCGTCAGGCATCGCGGGGTGGGCCGCAAGGACGTGGTCGTCGGCATCGCCGCCAGCGGTTCGACGCCGTTCGTGCTGGGCGCGCTGGACGAAGCGAAGAAGCGCGGCGCGCGGACGTTCCTGCTCTGTTTCTCTCCGCCCGCGAACGGCCGGCATGCCCTGCTGTTGTTCCGGACCGGCCCGGAAGTCATTACGGGATCGACCCGCTTGAAGGCGGGGACGGCGACCAAGCTCGTGTTGAACATGCTGACGACGGTTTCGATGGTGCGCCTGGGAAAAGTGAGGGGCAATCTGATGGTGGACCTGAAACCGACCAACGAAAAACTGCGCGCCCGCGCCTGCCGCATCGTCGCCACGCTCAGGGATTGTACCGAAGACGAAGCGCGGCGGCGGCTGGTGCGCGCGGGCTGGAACGTGAAACGGGCGTTGCGATGAAATGGCTGCTGCTGGCGCTGGTGTTGTTGGCGGGGTGCGTGCCGCCGTCCAGCGACAGGGTGGAGATCACCTACCAGACCATCGAGACGCTGCCCGAACAGCAGGTGATGCACCGCGCGATCATCGCGGAGTTTGAGCAGGCGCATCCCGAGATCCACGTGAACGTCGTCTACGACACGTCGAAATTCCAGAAACTGAACATCGAACTGGCCGGCGGCGCGGCCCCGGATGTGTTCTATTATATTGTGGATCGCCTGCCCACGCTGGCCCGGCGCGGCGTGGTGCGTGATCTGTCGGCGGACTTCGCGCCGCTGGCCGCTGGCTTTTTCCCGGCCGTCGTCGGACCCTGCCGGATCGACGGCAGGCTGATGATGATGCCGTTTCATTTCAGCACGGACGTGTTGTTTTTCAATCGCGATTGGTTCGAGCAGGCCGGCGAGCCTGTGCCTGATGATACGTGGGACTGGCAGAAGTTTGCCGACGTCGGCGGCCGTTTGGCAAAACAGCGGCAATTGCCGTTTGCCACGCTGTTGCCGCGCGCGCTGCTGCTGATTCAATCGTTTGGCGGAACGGTCTTTACCAACGATCATTGTGCCGTGAATGGGCCGGAAGCGCTGGCGGCGCTGGCCTATTACCGGTCGCTGGTAACGGAGGGGATCGCACCGACAACGGCCAGCATGGAAGAACTGGAGGCGTTTGATGGTGTGAACCTGTTTCGGAACCGGAAAATTCCGTTCCTGATCGGGCGGACGTACATGCTGACGGAATTCGATAAGATCAAGGACTTCCGCTGGGACGTTGCCCCGGTGCCGAAAGGAGCAGTCCGCTGGTCGCGCCTGTCGGTCGGCGGCAATTGCATTTGGAGCGGGACGAAGCACCCGCGCGAGGCGTGGGAGTTCGTGCAGTTTTATTCGACCCAAGGCGCGCTGATCGCCGCCGCCGCCCGCAACGCCATCCCCGCCGCCAACGCCGCCGCCCGGGCGTCGAACATGCCCCCGGTGATGCTCGACGCGCTGAATTACTCGCGCCTGGACAATCCGTGGGGCTACGCGTTCTGGGACGAGTTCAACCAGAAGGCGTTTGTCGAGATTCCCGAGGCGGTGGCGCTGGGCCGGGTTTCTCCCGCCGACGCATTGCGCTCAATGGAGGATTTCGGCAACGATTTGATCGCGCGCGACCAGTGAACGCGGAGGCTGATTTTTTCCTCGCTACCGCCCGCGCGCATTTCGTATCTTGCAGCGGCCATGAGGATTCTTTCAGGCATACAGCCGAGCGGCAAGTTGCACATCGGCAACTACTTCGGAATGATGCGTCCCGCGCTGGAACTGGCGCAACGGGGCGAGGCCTTTTATTTCATTGCCGATTATCATGCGCTGACCTCGATCACGAATCCCGACGAGCTACGCCAAAACGTGCTCGACGTGGCCCTGGATTTCCTGGCGTGCGGGCTTGATCCCGAGAGGACGGTGCTTTATCGCCAGAGCGATGTGCCGCAGGTGACGGAGTTGACGTGGATTTTGTCGAACGTCACGCCGTTGCCGATGCTGGAGAACGCACACAGTTACAAGGACAAGATCGCGCAGGGCTTGAAACCGAACGCCGGGCTGTTCACCTATCCGGTGCTGATGGCCGCCGACATTCTCATCGTGCAGGGCGAACGCGTGCCGGTCGGCAAGGACCAGAAGCAGCATCTGGAAATCGCCCGCGATATCGCCGGGGCGTTCAACCGCCAGTACAGCGAAGTGTTCGTGGTCCCGGAATCTGACATCCGGTCCGATGTGGCGACGTTACCGGGCATCGACGGCCGCAAGATGTCGAAGAGCTACAACAACACCATTGAGATTTTCGGCGACGAAAAGGCGGCGAAAAAAAAGGTCATGAGCATCGTCACTGATTCGCAGCCCGTCGAAGCGCCCAAAATGGACCTGGGAAACAACATCCCGCTGCAGATTTACAAGGTGGTCGCCTCCGCCGACAAGGCGCGGGAGTTGGAGGCGAAACTGGCTGCGGGCGGGTACGGGTACGGCGAAGCCAAGAAAGAATTGCTGGCCGCGCTGACGGAGTTTTTCGCCCCGTACCGCGCGAAGCGGGCGGAGCTGGTGAAGAACGTGGATTACGTTCACGAGGTGCTGCAAAAAAGCGCCGCGCGCGCCAACGCCGTCGCCAACGAAACGATGGCGAAGGTGCGCCGCGCCGTCGGATTGAAGTGACCCGATGGAGAACGATTACAAAGTCAAATTGGAGGTCTTCGAGGGCCCGCTGGATTTGCTGCTCTACCTCATCAAGAAGGAGGAGGTGGACATCTACGATATTCCGATCGAGCGCATCACCAACCAGTACATGGAGTATCTGACTCTGATGCAGATGCTCAACCTGGAGGTCGCGGGCGAATTCCTGGTGATGGCGGCGACGTTGATGTACATCAAGAGCCGGATGTTGCTGCCGGTGGACCAGCAGGTGGCCGACAGCGAGGAGGAAGACGGCGCGGACCCGCGCTGGGAATTGATCCGCCAGTTGGTGGAGTACAAGAAATTCAAGGACGCCGCCTTGCAGCTTGGCCGCCGGGAAGAGGAGCAGTCGAAGGTGTTTCCGCGCCACGCGGGTGATTTGGACGTGGCCCCGGACGCCGAAGCGCCGCTGGCGGAGGTCAGCATCTTCGACCTGATCAATGCCTTCAAGGACGTGTTAAAAAAAGCCAGCGCCCGGGAGGACTTCCGCGAGATCATCGAAGAACGATTCACGGTGAGCGACAAAATCGAGGAAATCCTCTATAGTTTGCGTGACCGGGCCGAGATGTTGTTCCAGGAACTGTTCGCTCTGGCGATTTCCCGGGCCGAGGTGGTGGTGACATTTTTGGCGCTGCTGGAATTGATCCGGCTGAAACGGTTGAAGGTCCGGCAGGAAACGGCGTTTGGGGAGATACGGGTGATAAAAGTGGCCTGACGAGGTCAGGCCATCCTGAGCGAAGCGAAGGATCTGGCTACGAAAAAAGATTTATGACATTGGAACTGAAAAACATTGTGGAAGCGTTGCTGTTCTCGGCGGAGCGTCCGCTCGCTCCCAAGGAGATGCGGGAGATTTTCGCCGAGGCAACCGACGAGGAACAACCCGGCGTGGCGGAAGCGTTCCGCAACGTGCGCGAAGCGCAGATCGCGGCGGTGCTGGAGGAATTGAAGGTCGAGTACGACACGCAACATAAAAGTTTTCAACTGGCGGAGATCGCCGGCGGCTGGCGGCTGGTGACCCGGGCCGAGTACGCGCCCTGGCTGAAGAAGCTGCTGGATGAAGCGCGGCCCCACCGGTTGTCACAACCGTCGCTGGAAACACTCTCGATCATCGCCTTGCGCCAGCCGATTTCGCGGGCGGACATCGCCTCGATCCGCGGCGTGGAAGTGGACGGTGTGATCAAGACGTTGCTGGAACGCGACCTCATCACCATCGTGGGCCGCAGCGACGTGCCGGGCAAACCGCTGTTGTACGGCACGACGCAACGCTTTTTGGAACATTTCGGCCTGCCCAGCCTGGACGACATGCCCAAGGCGCAGGAGTTGCGCCTGCAGGCCGCCGCATTGAAGACCGCTGAGGCCAAGGCGGAACAACAACCCGCGCGGGAGGGCGAGGCTCCTGCCGAGCCATCCGTCCTTTCCGGCTCGCCGGGAGGCTCGCCCTCCCAGACTCAAGACCATGAAGGACAAACTACAACACCTCCGCAGCAAAATTGACGAGATCGACACCAAGCTGGTGAAGCTGCTCAACGAGCGCACCGAGCGGGTGATTGCCATCGGTGAACTCAAACGCCAGTCGGGCGGCGAGATTTATTCGCCCGACCGCGAGGAAGCCGTGTTGCGCAGCGTGGTGGGCAAAAACAGCGGGCCGCTGCCGCCCGAATCGTTGCGGGCAATTTACCGGGAGATCATGTCCAGTTCGCTGGCGCTGGAAAAACCGTTGATCATTGCCTATCTCGGCCCGGAAGCGACCTATTCGCACATGGCGGTGATCCGGAAATTCGGCTCCAGCCTGCGCTACGAGCCGTTGCCCAACATCAGCGACGTGTTCACCGACGTCGCCAAGGGCCGCGCCGATTACGGCGTCGTGCCCATCGAGAATTCCACCGAAGGCGCGGTGACGCACACGTACGATATGTTCGTCGACAGCGAACTGAAGATTTGCTCGCAGATCGTGCTGCCGATCCGCCACAACCTGATGGCGGCCTGTCCGCGGGACGCGATCAAGAAACTTTATTCGATCCCCCAGGTGCTGGCCCAATGCCGCCAATGGCTGCAGGTGAACATGCCGCACGTCGAGGTGATCGAGACCTCCAGCAGCACGCGCGCCGCGCAGGTCGCCAAGAACGAGCCGAACGCCGGCGCGATTGCCAGCGCGCTGGCCGCGGAAATGTACGGCCTGACGATCCTCGACGGAAACATCCAGGACTCGAGCGAAAACGTGACGCGGTTCCTTGTCATCGGCCGGAAATACCCGCAAGCCACAGGCAACGACAAGACCTCGGTCATGTACGCCGTGCAGGACCGCGTCGGCGCGTTGCACGACACGATTGCCTCGTTCAAGAAATTCAAGATCAACATGACCAAGATCGAATCGCGTCCGAGCAAGAAAAAAGCCTGGGAATACTATTTCTTCGTCGATTTCCTCGGCCACTGCGACGACGCCCGGGTCAAAAAGGCGCTGACGGAGCTGGCCAAGCACACCATGTTCGTGAAAATCCTGGGAAGCTATCCGAACGTGAATGGGTGAGGGATGTGAACTGCAGGGTGCGCTGCCCCAGCGCCGCCCTGCCAACGACTTGCAGAGATGAACTTCCAATCCATTGCCAACCAATTCGTCTGCGATGTGCCGGTGTATGAGCCGGGGCGGCCGATTGAGGAGGTGGCGCGGGAATTGGGGGTGAATCCCCGGTCGATCATCAAGCTGGCGTCGAACGAGAACCCGCTCGGGCCTTCGCCGAAGGCGGTGGCGGCGATGCGCCAGGCGCTTTCCTCGGCTCACCTGTATCCGGACGGGGGCGGGTTTTATCTGGTCAGCGCGCTGGCGAAGAAACTCGGCGTGGAGCGGGAGAACATCATTCTCGGCACGGGATCGAACGAAGTGATCGAGTTTCTGTATCATGCGTTTGTCGGGCCGGGCGATGAAATCGTGGTGGGGGACCGGGCGTTCGTCATCTACAGCATCATGGCGAAACTGTTCCAGGCGAAATGCGTGGAAGTGCCGTTTCGCGGGCACACGCATGATTTGAAGGCGATGCGAGCGGCGATCACGCCGAAGACAAAACTGGTGTTCATTGCTAATCCCAACAATCCGACCGGGACGCGGGTGAGGAATGCGGCGCTGGAAAAGTTCATCCGCAGCCTGCCATCGCACGTGATCGCGGTGCTGGACGAGGCCTACATTGAATTTCTCGACGATCCGCCGCCGTCAGTTGGCTGGGCGATGCATCGCAATGTGGTGCTCTTGCGGACCTTTTCCAAAATCGTCGGCCTGGCGGGCGTGCGTATCGGGTACGGCATCGCGCAGAAGGACTGCATCGCCCTTTTACAGCGGGTGCGGCAACCGTTCAACGTCAATGCCATCGCCCAGGCGGGCGCGCTGGCGGCGCTGGGCGATGCGGCGCACATCCGCAAGACGAAAGCGCTGACCCGGCGCGGGCTAGCTTATTTTTACAAGGAATTCAAGCGGCTCAAGCTGGAGTGTGTGCCAAGTTGCGCCAACTTTTTGCTTGTCAATGCGGGCGATGGCGACGGAGTATTTCGCGGATTGCAGCGCCGCGGGGTGATTGTGCGTCCGATGCGCGGGTATAAGATGCCCGCGTGGATCCGCGTGACGGTCGGGCTTCCGGAGGAAAACAGGAAATTCATCGCGGCGCTGGAGAAGGAATTGAAGGTATCATGATTATCATTTGCAAGACGGACGCGACGGACCAGCAGATCGCCCATATCGAGGAAGCGATCCGCAACTGGGGCTTGAAACCACACACCAGCCGGGGCGTCGAACGCACCGTCATCGGCATCATCGGCCCCGAGGACATCGCCCGGGAAAAACCGCTCGCGGCATTTCCGGGGGTGGAATCGGTCACGCCGGTGATGAAGCCGTACAAGCTGACCAGTTACGAGTTCACCCACAAACGCACCGTGATCGACGTCAGCGGCGTGAAGATCGGCGACGCGAAGAAGGTGGTGCTGATGAGCGGGCCGTGCTCGGTGGAAAGCCGCGAGCAGATCCTGGACATCGCGCGCATTGTCAAGAAAGCGGGCGCTTCCATCCTGCGGGGCGGGGCGTTCAAGCCGCGCACTTCGCCGTACACGTTCCAGGGGCTGGGCAAGGAGGGGTTGAAACTGCTGGCGGAAGCGCGCGACGCGACGGGGCTGCCGGTGATCACCGAATTGATGGACACCAAGGACACGGAAGTGGTGGAGCAATACGCCGACATCATCCAGATCGGCGCGCGCAACATGCAGAATTTTTCACTGCTGAAGGAAGTGGGCCGGTGCAAGAAACCCGTGATGCTCAAACGCGGCATGGCGGCGACTATCAAGGATGCCTTGTTGAGCGCCGAGTACATCCTCAGCGAAGGCAACATGAACGTCATGCTCTGCGAACGCGGCATCCGCACCTTCGAGACCTACACGCGCAACACCCTCGACCTTTCCGCCGTGCCCGCCCTGAAAAAGGAATCCCATTTGCCGGTGATCGTCGATCCCACGCACGGCGCGGGTCATCGCGATCTGATCCCGACGATGGCGCTGGCCTCGGTGGCCGCCGGCGCGGATGGCATCATGCTCGAAGTCCACAATTGCCCCGAAGCCGCGCTTTCCGACGGCGAACAGGCGCTGTTGCCGGACAAATTCGAGGCGCTGGTCAAACAGATGCGCGCCGTGGCCGTGGCGATTGGTAAAGAAATGTAGTCTGGCAGCGATGGAGCAATAGAGATGGGCTATAATGATCGCGTCTACGATCTCTATGTGATTTTAGGTAGCGCGCAGCGACCCCTCGTTTGGAAGTGGGATGAATGGAAACGTGTCGCTTCGCTTCTGGATGAGTTCGTCGAGTTGGCCCGCGCCAACGCGGCAGTCAGGAGTACTCAGTTCGAGGGGGACGGAAGGAGAGCCGTTTCGTTCGGGAAAATTGGTTGGAACGAGAAGGGGCATGAGAAATGGACTCATGAATCCCCTAAGACCGCGGGCATAAGCAGCACCTGGCGGTTCTTGGGGATGGAGATGTGGGCACCCGCTTGGTCCGTTTGCGAAAAGGATGGGCAGCCACCTGACGTTTTCTTCGCGTTGCGCAACGAAGCAATCTGGCAAAATGAAAAGACGATCAAGTTCAACCCGACGGTCATCTTTGCTGTTGCCGTGGACTTCCCTGGGCCTGTTCTCGACCGAGGAAGGCAGACTGCAGTGAATCTGGCAAGATACCTTGACGCTGTGCTATCGGGTTACCAAAGGCGACCATGGGGACAGAGTGTGGGAAAAGTCGGATTTACTGGCTCAGTTCAGGACATGCTGACCACGGGTTTATACAAGGGCGGACAAATTCACGATCGGCCGGTTGAGTTAAGTACCTTTGCTGAGTCTTGGCAGTTGCTCAAGTAAGTGCGCAATCTTCTGTGCTGGGGTTTGGCCTTTCAAGTCGCATCGCAAAGTATTTCATAATTCTGGCGGATCGGATTCGTAGCCTTTGTTTGCCCCACTTAACGCGTTGGCAGGTTTAAGAGCAATTCTCTTGCGGCACTGTGCTGTGCGGTGTAAGAACGCGCGGGGGGAACCGTTCAAGGATGGCGCTGAGATCGAAGACGCGGGTGGCGATGGCCGGCTATGTGTTTCTGCTGCCGAATCTGCTGGGGTTTCTTCTCTTCACGTCGGTCCCCGTGCTGGCGTCGCTGGTGCTGAGTTTTTATCGCTGGGACCTGTTCACGCCGCCGCAATTTGTCGGGCTGCAAAACTTCGCGCACCTGCTCGGGTTTCACGCAGGCCGGCCCAACGACCCGGAATTCTGGTCTTATTGCTTCAACACCGTGTTCCTGATGCTGATGATCCCGGTCAACATCCTGGGGTCGCTGTTCCTGGCGCTGGTGATGAACCAGAAACTGCGCGGGATCGTTGTCTTCCGCACGCTGTATTTCCTGCCGAGCATCGTGGCGGGGGTGGGGACGTATCTGCTCTGGAAATGGATGTTCAATCCCGATTACGGGATGCTCAATACGGTGATCGTCCACTGCTTTCCCGGCTGGCTGAATGAGGCGATGCGCCGCCTGTGCGGGGAATGGCCGCCGCGCTGGCTGCAATCCATCGGCTGGGCCAAGCCGGCGCTGATGTTGATGGGGTTCTGGGCGACGGTCGGCGGGTATAACATGATTCTCTACCTCGCGGCGCTGCAAAACGTGCCGCTCGATTTGTATGAAGCCGCCGAGATCGACGGCGCGGGCCGGTGGCGGAAATTCCTGCACATCACCTGGCCGATGGTCAGTCCGACCACATTCTTCATCTTCACCATGAGCCTGATCGGCGGGTTCCAGGGCGGCTTTGAGCAGGCGATGGTGATGACCGGCGGCGGGCCGGCGGGTGCGACGACGACGATCGGGTACTACATCTACAATCACGCGTTCCAGTGGAACCACATGGGCTACGCGGCGGCCATTGCCTGGGTGCTGTTCGCGGTCATCTTCACGGCGACGCTGTTGCATTGGCGGTGGGGAGGCCGGGCGGTGCATTTCTAAACGCCATGAGACACAGGCGCACAACGGTCCGCAAAACAATCACCTATCTCGTGCTGGGATTTGTGGGATTGTTCATGCTCTTCCCGTTTTTGTGGATGATCTCGACTTCGCTGAAACCGGCGGACGCGGTCTTCACCGCGCTGGATAATCCGCTCAAAACCCTCGTGCCCGGCGAGGTGCGGCCGGGCAATTACGGCGAGGTCTATCGGGCCACCCGGCCGATGGGCGGCGGGTTTGCGCGCTGGTACGTCAATAGCATCCTGGTGGCGGTGTTTGTCACGCTGGGGCAGGTGAGCACCAGTGCCTGCGCGGCCTACGCGTTCGCCCGGCTGCGGTTCCCGGGCCGCGACAAATTATTTCTCGGTTATCTTGGGACGATGATGGTGCCGGGCGCGGTGACGATGATCCCGAATTTCATCCTGATGCACAAGATCGGCGACTGGCTCGGCGCGGCGCAGGTGCGGCAGGTGATGCTTTGGGGGCACACGTACGCTGTCGGGCGGCTGGCGGGGCTTGACTCGTATTTTGCGTTGATCGTGCCGGTGATGTTCTCGGCGTACGGCACGTTCATGCTCCGGCAATTTTTCCTGGGCATCCCGCGCGACCTGGAGGAGGCGGCGACGATGGACGGGTGCGGATTGTTCCGCATTTTCACGACGATCATCCTACCGTTGAGCAAACCGGCGCTGGCCACGCTGGCGATTTTCACGTTCATGGGCAACTGGCAGAGTTTCTACTGGCCGCTGATCATGGTCTCGCAGGACTCAATGAAGACCCTGCCGCTGGGGCTGCTGTCGTTCATGGGATTGTACAGCACGCAATGGACGTTGCTGATGGCGGGGTCGCTGATGATGATCCTGCCGATGATTATTGTCTTTATTCTCGCCCAGAAATGGTTTATCAGTGGCATTCAGTTGGGCGCCCTGAAAGGTTGACGAGGACCGCCGTGAACAGCATACCGAAAAACCCGGCCCGCGAACTTCTCCTGGAACTGCAGCGCCGCGTGCCCGCCGGGCAACACTTCGTCCAGGAAGCGTTCACCTCCGAGCATCGCCGTCCGGTGATGGTCAAGCTCAGCGCGCTGCGGCCCGACACCTTTTACCTGTTTGACGAAATGACCTCGGTCGCCCTGTGCGACACGGTGGTGGACTGGGGCGCGCGGCATGGCGGCGCTCGGCTCACGCTGACCTGTCCGGTCTTTGGGGAAGCCCAGGCGCGGCAACACCGGCTGCAGCACATCGCCGGCAAACTGGGCCGGATCCGCTTGCTGGCCGTCGGACAGCCGGGAGCGGCCCTGGCGGCCAGCACCCGGATTGAGTTTCAGAGCATCACGGGCAATCCCCTGGCCCGGTACCGGATCGCGCTGGTTGAAGGCAAATCGGCGATGCTCTTCATCAGCCGCGATGCCGCGGGAAAAACCTCGGACGGCTTGCACAGTCTCGGTTTCTTTACCTACGACGGGAACACGATCGACGAAGTGGCCGAGGACATCGATTCGCTGGTGCGCGGGCTGGCCCGTCGGCTGGCGACGTTCGAACGGCTGGAGGTGTTGCACCAGGCGACGCAGCGGATCACGCGGGAACTGGAAAGTTATTCCCGGCGTATGGACCTGGCGGTGCGCCGGGCGCGGCGCCGGCCGGATTTGCTGACGCCGGCCCGGTTCAACCGGATCGTGGGCCAGGCCATCGCCAAGATGGAACAACTCAAGGAAATCCCGCGCCGCGCGCTGCGCACGATTGACGGGCCGTCGCGGTAACCGTTCCCCGTTTCCATCCCCGGACGCCGATGAAGATCCAGCCGATTGATTTTCTCATCCAATTCATCCTGTTCCTGCCCATCCTGACCTTTCATGAGACGGCGCATGCCTGGGTCGCGCACAAGTGCGGGGACGACACCGCCAAACATCTGGGCCGCATCTCGTTCAACCCGCTGGTGCACATCGACCTGATCGGGACCATCGTTCTGCCGCTGGTCGGCTTGTTCACCGGCGGCGGATTGATCGGTTGGGGCAAACCCGTCCCCATTGATCCCGTCAACTTCCGCCGCTACCGCTTCCACGACAATCTGGTGGCGATGGCCGGGCCGATTGCCAACCTGCTGCTGGCGACGGCGGCGCTGGTTGCGTTGCGCCTCGCGCAATTGTTTGGCTCAGACACCGCCGCGGGCGTGTTCCTGCAACTCGCATTCCTTAGCGTCTACCTCGCGTTCTTCAATCTAATCCCGATCCCGCCCCTGGACGGGTCGCACCTGCTCAAGAACGCGATCCGGCTGGATGAAGGCAGCTACGCGCGGTTCACGGCGATGGGGTTTATCGTGCTGATCCTGCTGATCCAGGTCCCCTTTGTCGGCCAAACGCTGCAGACGCTGACGTACAACACGGTGGCCGGACTGTTCTGGCTCGTCCGCATTGTGCCCGGCGGCGGCAGGGGCTGAGTTGAAATCCGTTTGCATTGAATAAATCGTTTCACGGTTCGTCGAATGGACTGAACGGAGGGATGTATGAAAAGGATGATGAACGTGATGATTGGAATCGGCGCGGCGGCGCTTCTGTGCGCGGCGGCATCGACCCCGGCGGCGGCGCGCGGCTCTGTCGTGGTGAATCTTGGCTTCGGCGGCTTCGGGTTCGGCTATGATGGCGGGTGCCGGCCGTACAGCCATCGCTCCTGCTATTACGGCCCCGTCTATTCCTACTGTCCGCCGCCGGTTGTGGTCTACTATCCACCGGCGCCCCCTCCGGCCCCTGCCTACTACTATGCTCCGCCGGTGTACTACTACGGCGGCGGTGTTTACTACCGTCGTTGACGCGCGCTGACGGCGACCCGGCCCTGCGCATCGGCCAGAGGCAGGCGAAAGATCCGCGCCAGGCCGGGATGCGCCACTGTCCCGTGGATCAGATTCAGTCCGGCCCGGATCGCGGGATTTTCCCGGGCCGCGCGCTGATGGCCCTTGTTGGCGATTTCCAGCACGTAGGGGAACGTGGCGTTGGTCAACGCCAGCGTCGACGTGCGCGCCACCGCGCCCGGCATGTTGGCCACGCAATAATGCACCACGCCGTTCACCAGATAAACCGGCTTCTCGTGCGTGGTCGGCCGGGATGTTTCGATGCAGCCGCCCTGGTCGATGGCCACGTCGACAATCACCGCGCCGCGTTTCATTTGCCTGACCAGCCCGCGTCCCACCAGCATCGGCGCGCGCGCGCCGGGACGCAGCACCGCGCCGATCAACAGATCCGCCTGCCGCACCTGTTCGCGGATGTTATGCGGGTCGCTCATCAACGTCTTCACGTTCGCCGGCATCACGTCGTCGAGATACCGCAACCGGTCCAAATTGATGTCCAAAATCGTCACATCCGCGCCGAGGCCCGCCGCCATCTTGGCCGCATTGGCGCCGACCACGCCGCCGCCGAGGATCGACGACCTTGGCCGGGGCGACGCCGGGCACGCCGGCCAGCAACAGGCCGCGGCCCTTCGTCGGTTCTTCCAGATATTTCGCGCCTTCATGCACGGCCATCCGGCCGGCGATCTCGCTCATCGGGGTCAGCAACGGCAGCGACCCGTTCGCGCAACTGGATGGTTTCATAGGCGATGGCGACGATTTTGCTGCGGAGGACGGCGCGGAACAACGCCTTGTCCGCCGCAAAATGGAAATAGGTGAACACGATCTGCCCCGGCCGCAACCGCTTGATCTCCGCCGGTTGCGGTTCCTTGACCTTCACGATCATTTCCGCGCGCCGATAAATTTCCACCGGGGAAGAAACGACGCGCGCCCCGCAGGCCCGGTAATCGGCGTCGAGCGCCCCGCTGCCTTCACCCGCGCGGCGTTCGACCAGCACGGTGTGGCCCGCCTCCACGAGCGTCTCGCAGTTGACCGGCAGCAAACCGACCCGATACTCGTTGTTCTTGATCTCGCGTGGGACGCCGACGATCATAAATCCAGCGTGGCGGTGGGCGTGTCCTGGCTGGCGACAGCCACGGCAACGTGAGCGGCGCCGGCCTGGCGCAATTTCTCGGAAACGGTCTCCTGGGCCAGTTCGGGCCGGTTGCAGTCCCGGCTCAAGTGCGCCAGAAACACCTGGCGCAACCTGCTGCTGGCGACTTCCCCGGCCAGCGTGGCCGCGGCATCGTTGCTCAGATGGCCGTGCCGGCTCATGATGCGCTGTTTCAGCGCCCAGGGCCGGGCCGCGTCCTCCTGCAACAGCTTCGTGTCATGGTTGGACTCGATCACCAGCGCGTCCATCGTCCGCAACCGTTCGATGACCAGCTTGGTGGCGTGCCCCAGATCGGTGATCAATCCCACGGCGAGATCGCCCTGGCGAACGGTGAACCCGACCGGATCATAGGCATCATGCGGGACGCTGAACGTTTCGACGGTCAGGTCGCCCACCTCGAACGGACTGCCCGTCGAGAACAGGCGCCAGGAAATTTTCTTGAGCGCCTGGCCTTCCGGGGCGGCCGTGAGCGCCTCGGCCGTCAGGCGGTTGGCGTAAATCGGGATCGACCGCTCCTTGCAAAGCACACCCAGCGCGCGGGTATGGTCGCTGTGCTCGTGGGTCAACAGAATGCCGTCCAATTGCTCGATATTGCGGCCAATCAGGGCCAGCCGCTGGGCGATTTGACGGCTGCTCAGGCCCGCATCGATCAGGATGGCCGTCGCCTCCGTCTCGATCAACGTACAATTGCCCGCGCTGCCGCTGCCCAGAACTGTGACTTGCATCCCCACAAGACGCGATTCTACACATTGGCCCGGGCGACTCAAGCCAGCAATCAGCTTTTTGGATTTGACGCATTTTTGGCCTTTTACTTGCTGCCCATCGCGGTTATAGTGCCGGCAGGTTGAATGTAGGGGGATAAATATAGAGATGGCAGGTCCAGGTTTACATCAAGTCCAGCGATTGTCACTGCAGCAGATCCTTGCGCCGCAGTTGCAGCAGAGCCTCCATCTTCTCCAGGTGCCGACGCTGGAACTGACCGCCCTGGTCCACGAGGAACTCCAGCAAAATCCTCTCCTGGAAGAAGTTTCCAAGGAAGAACCCCGCGTCGAGGCCGAGACCGACGGCGACGCCGGCGAGACGGCGGACACGGCGAAGGCGGACAAGGAGTTCAAGGAGGAATTCGAGGTCCTCTCCAAGCTCGACGATGAATGGCGCGAATATTTCGCCCAGACCAGCAGTTTCCGCGCACGCTCCCCTGAACAGGAAGAACAGCGCCAACATTTCTTCGACTCCATCGTGCAGCAGGAATCGCTGCAGCAGCACCTGGTCCAGCAACTGAATTTCGTCGGCGCGGTCGCCGAGGAACGCAAAGTGGCCGAATTCCTCATCGGCAGCATCAACGACGACGGTTACCTGCACACCCCGCTGGAGGAATTGGCGGTGAGTTCTGGCATGCCGCTCGACCAGTTGCAGAAAGCGATGGAACTGATCCAGACGTTTCATCCCGTGGGCGTCGGCGCGCGCAATCTCAAGGAATGCCTGCTGATCCAGCTGGAGCGGCTGGGCAAATCCGAGTCGGTCGAAGCCGCCATCGTCAACCAGCACCTCGACGATCTCGGGCGCAAACGCTACCCGGAAATCGCCCGCGCGATGGGCCTGACCGTCGAGCAGGTCCAGCAGATCGCCAATTTCATTTCCACCCTGGAACCCAAACCCGGCCGGATGTTCACTACCGAGCAGCAACAATACGTCGCCGCCGACGTGGTGGTCCAGCAGGTCAACGGCGAATACGTCGTGATGCTCAACGACGAGCAGATCCCGCATCTGCGCATCAGCAACACCTACAAGGAACTGATGGCCAGCGACGACAAGGCCCGCGAAGCCAAGGATTACATCCGCGAAAAAATACGCGCGGGCAAATTCCTGATCAAGAGCATCCACCAGCGCCAGCAAACCATTTACAACATCGCCAAGGTCATCGTCGAACGGCAACGCGAGTTTTTGGACAAAGGCGTTTCCTGTTTGCGGCCGCTGACCATGGCGCAGGTCGCCGAAGTCGTCGGCGTCCACGAAACCACCGTCAGCCGCGCCGTGGCCAACAAATACATGCAGACCCCGCAGGGCCTGTATCGAGATGAAATATCTTCTTCACGCCCGGCTTCGAGACCGCCTCGGGCGGATCGATGAGCAACACCAGCGTCAAAGAGGAGATCTCCGCAGTTGATCGAACGCGAGGACCCGACCAAGCCGCTCTCCGACCAGGAGATCGTGGCGATCCTCAAGGAAAAGGGCATCCCGATCGCCCGCCGCACCGTGGCCAAATACCGCAACGAACTGAACATCCTCCCGTCGAACCTGCGCAAGCGGTATTAGAGAAGTTGGCGGCCTGTTTTCAGGGGCGGGTTTTACCACCAAGACACCAAGACGGAGAAATGGTGTGTCTCTGCGGGTGAAGGGTCGTTTCGAAAAACCAGCCCGGCTACTTCTTCTTCGGCTGTTTCGGGCGGCTGGGTTCCAGGTCCAGGATGCGCATCCCGACCTTGTGGGCGATCTCGTCAAATTCCTCGCGGCTGAGTTCGTTGAGTTTCTTGCCGCGTTTCTTGAGCTGCTCGTTCATCCGGATGGCCTTTTCCTGCATCGTGCCATGCGTTTCCTCGCTGCCGCCGATCAACTTGAAATTTTCCCCGGAGGTGACGCGGGTATGGCCGTCATCGTTGTCGAGCCCCAAGCCCAACAACCACGCCGACTTCGACAGCTTTTTACCCTTGCCTGCCATGGCAAAGCAATTTACCAGAGCGCCCCGCCATTTGCAACGGCTCTCTTGTGCCGTTTCGGTAAGAAATGGGGATTTTTCGCCCTTTGACCGAAATAGCCGGTCTAAACCCTTGCGGGACGGCGGAAATATGCTACTGTACGGGCGGCATGAGTTATGCAGAAAGGATAAAATTGGCTGCAGTCGAGGCTGTTACGGCGGCGCAGGCGCCGCGGTCGCCCCGTGCGAGCCGCCCTCCAGCCGCCCTCCAGTCGCACCTAGTCCAACCATAAATTTCCCCCTTCCTGGCGGCCCGGCCATCCGTCTAATCCGTGCAATCCGTGGAAGAAATACTCACATTCGTGTCCATTCGTGTGCATTTGTGGCCGCTTCCATCTGCGTGTATCTGTGTGTATCTGTGGCCCCGACCCAACCCGCCTTCGTATGGCCTTCGGCGGACACGACGACGGACGCATACGGCCTAATACGACCTAATACGGCCTTAATCATTTTTGAGAATGAGGGCCGAATGAGGGTTGGTTTGGGGCTATCATTCTTGCAAGCAAGAGCTTGCGCATGGAGAGGCGGCTCGGTAGCATCCGGCGCATGAAAATTTTCGTCACAGGCGGGGCGGGGTACATTGGCAGCGTTTGTGTGGAAGAACTGCTGAACGCGAAGCATGAGGTTGTCGTCATCGACAACCTCAGCGAAGGACACCGGCAGGCGGTCGATCCCCGCGCGGAATTTGTCGAAGGCGACCTGGCGGACCGGCCGCTGCTGTTCAAGACGCTGGAGCATCTCCGGCCCGACGCGGTGATGCATTTCGGGGCCAACGCGCTGGTGCCGGAAAGCATGGTCAACCCCAGCAAGTATTTCCGCAACAATGTGGCCAACGGCATCAATCTGCTCGAAGCCTGCGTCCAGGCCGGCGTCCCGAAATTCGTGTTCTCCTCGACCTGCGCCATCTTCGGCGTGCCGAAAAAGGTGCCGATCAGCGAGGACCTGCCCAAGGAACCGATCAATCCCTACGGCGAATCGAAGTTGATGTTCGAGCGGATCCTGAATTGGTACGAGCGCCAGCACGGGCTGCAATACGTCTGCCTGCGCTATTTCAACGCCGCCGGGGCCACGCGCAAGTTCGGCGAACATCACTGGCAGGAAACGCACCTGATCCCGAACGTCCTAAAGGTCGCGCTGGGCCAGAAACCGCACGTGGAAATCTTCGGCACGGATTATCCCACGCCCGACGGGACGTGTGTGCGCGATTACATCCATATTATCGACCTGGCCCAGGCGCACATGCTCGGGTTGAAATGCGAGAAGAGCGGTGTCTTTAATCTCGGCAGCGGCGACGGCTACTCCGTGCGCCAGGTCGTTGACGCGGCGCGCCAGGTGACGGGCCACAAGATCCCCGTGGTGGAAAGCCCGCGCCGGCCCGGCGACCCGCCCAAGCTGGTGGCCGACTCGACAAAGATCCGCGAGACCCTCGGCTGGACGCCCCGGTTCGATTCGATGGTCTCCATTATTGACAGCGCCTGGCAATGGCACCGGCTGCACCCGAAGGGCTACGAGTAAGGTGCTAGGGGAACAGATGCTGCGGCGGCTGGGCCGGGGGCGGTGCGGCGGTTTGTTCCTGCGTGGTGGGGGGCAATTCCGGCCCGGTGGTTTGCTCCTGTGAGTTGGTGGGCAACTCCGGCGCGACCGCGTTGAGCAGCGGCTGGTTGGTCTTGAGCCAGGCGGCCGTGCGCATGTGGATGGAAAGCAGCGAGACGCACTGGCTGGGATCGATTGAACTGTAGCGGATCGAGCAGTCGATCCGGTTCTGATCGTCGAACCAGGCCAGGTCGCGCCGCAACGGGTAGGCGGCCAGTTTGCTGTCGAGATCGTCCGCTTGCTGCCCGACTCCGAGGTTCAACAGGCCCGTGCCCAGCGGGGACGCCGCTGGAGGGGCCTTGGTGTCCACCACCTCGTTCGGTTCGCCGAATTGATCGACCAATTCCTTCTGGACCGCATCAGGCGGCGCCCGCCGTTCCCGCAGGACCATGGAAACCTCTTTCAGGACGTTGTTGTAGAAATAGGCGGTCATGTGTTCCAGGTTGCGCGTCTTGCGCACCTCGTAGATTTCCGGCACCATCCCCTGCGTGTTCTGCAGCACCAGGGTGAAACGTTGCTGGAGATCGTCGCGGCTGGACTCCAGGCGCACGCCGAGGAACTCGTCCAGGGTGGTCTTGGCGGGCCGCGCCTCGCCGAACACGGGGGCCGCGGGCGGTGTTTGGGGAGCGGGAGCGACAGTCAGCGTGGCCGTGTCGTCACTGAGCCGATACGTGTGTTTCTCGTACCGGTCCCGGAACAGGTAGAGCCAAAACGGGGCCAGGATGAGCAGCGTCAGCACCAGCCCCGCGAGGTAGGCCAGCGGACGCGGGATCGGCTCAAAGACACGCCGCAAAGTGGCCCCGCCCGGCCCGGCGCCCCGGCCAAACCAAGAGCGCGCTTTTGGGGCAGGCGCAGCCAGCACGAGTTGAGAGGCGCCGCACGAAGGGCAGGTGACCTTCTGGTTGGATTGGCCGCCGGCCACCACGATGCGTTGCTCGCAATTCTGACACCGGACTTCCATCAGGGCATTCAGCTTAATCCGTTTGCCCCCGGATATCCACAGCGAAATCGTACTGGGCGCGCGTGTCCGGTGTGATAGAATTCCAGCGGGCCCATGTATCGACTCCTGTTCCATAACCAAACGCCGCCGCGCGACCCGTTCCAAACGAGCGACCCGCTGGTTTGCATCGGCCGCGCCGACAATTGCGCGTTGCGTCTGCCGGAAAACGGCGTCAGCGCCCGCCATGCCGCGATCGAACACCAGGCGGACGGCTATCATATCCGCGATCTGGGCAGCGCCAACGGCATACACGTGAACGGCCGGCTGGTGAAGCAACAGCGCCTGGCCAGCGGCGACGAATTGGAAATCGGCGTCGTCCGCCTGCGGTTTGAGATCGTGCAGGAACCGTCCAGCCGCCGCCGGACAATTGACCCGATGCAGGTGGCCGCCGCGGTGCTCGTGGCGGGGTTGATTGCGGGCCAGCTTGTCCTGTTGGAGCGGATCTTCGCCGCATCACGACCCCGCCATGCCCGCACGGACACAGGTCAATTGCCGGCCCCCGCATCACCGAGCCAGGCGACAGCCCCGGCCCCCGTGTCCACGCCGGGCGACTCCCTGAGCATGGACGATTTGCTGCATCCGTTAACGACGCCGGAGACGGGCCCCGCCGCGCCGGCGCCGCCGCCGGTCCCGGCCGTCCTGAATCACATGATCAAGATCGTGCGGATCGACCGGACGGACGCGCCCGACGAGGTGACGTTGCACGTCCTGGTCAAGGCCCAGGTCGGCGAACGCGAAATGGACACCGCCGTGGTCGCGGTCAGCGCGGACTTTGTCGGCTCCCCGGAATCCAAGCAAGTCCTGCTCAACATTCCGCTGAAGTGGGAGAACTTCTCGACGAAGACGCTGGTGGCCCGGTATTTTGGCTCGTCGAGCCAGCTCCAGGGTTATATCGTGCGCACGTACTATCGAAAGCAATTGCAGGACATTGTCGCCGTGCCTCCGACGCTGGCGGGCGGCGGCGACGGCGGCGCATCGAGGTGAGCATGCCCGGGACGACTCCTTCAGACGACAACTTGGTGGGCGAAACGGTCGGCGCATACCGCATCGAACAGGAGATCGGGATGGGCCGCTGGGGGAAGTTGTATCGGGCGGTCCAGAGTTCGGTGCAGCGCACAGTGGCCCTGAAGGTGTTGTCGGCCGAGATGGCCGCCCTGCCGGGCAAGACGGACCATTTCCGGGAAGAGATGCGCACTGAAGCGCGGGTGGTCCATCCGGGCATCGCGGCCATTTACGAGGCGGGCTACGCCGACGGCATTCATTATTGCGCGATGGAGTTGATGGACGGCCCGCCGCTGGAGCAGTTTCTCCGCAAAGGCGACGGGGTGGACGAACACCACTTATTGCGGACAATCATCAGCGTCGCGCGGGTGCTGGACTTCTTCTGGGACCGCAAGGTCCCCCATCAGCCGCCCGAGGCGTCGAACATTCTCGTCGGCAAAGACGGCCTGGTCAAAATGATCAACGTCGGGGCGATCCACGCCCCCCACAGCGCGAAACCCGAGGACGACATTCTCGCGCTGGCGCTGGCGGTGGCGCACATCGCCAATGAGATCGGCGACGTGAGCCGTCCCGTGGCCGAGTTGGTGGAACGCATGCTGGCCGCCGAGGGCCGCAAACCATTCACGTCGCCGGCGGAACTGGCCGACACGGCCGAAACACTGGACCGGCAGTTGTTCCCGCCGCCCCCGCCGCCGCAGCCGGCGGTGGAAAAGATGCAGCCGAAGAAAACCAAGCCGATGGTGATCGCCGCCGCCATCGGCGCGGTGTTGTTGCTGGTGGGACTCACGGCGTTTTATGAGTTCCACAAAGCCGTTCGGGAGGCGGGTCCGCCGCCCCTTCCGCGGCCGGCCGACTTTGGGACGATGGTCGAGGTTCCGGCGGGTCAATTCATCTATCAGGACGGCCGAAGATACTTGCCAACGTGTTACATCGACAAATACGAAGTTACCATCGGCGACTACAAGAAGTTCCTCGATGCCATTGCCGCCGGAGTCGAGATCAAGGAGCACCCGTTCGCGGGAACAGGAAAGGACCATCGGCCCGCCAACTGGGACTTGATGTTGGAAGCGATCCAGAACGGAATCCCGTTTAACGACGGCCAGTTGACCTGGGACACACCCGTGTTTGGGATCGACTGGTTCGATGCCTATGCCTACGCCGGTTGGCGCGGCAAGCGGCTTCCCACGGAGGAAGAATGGGAAAAGGCCGCGCGAGGGACTGATGGCCGGGTCTTCCCGTGGGGCAACGACAACGATGCGTCCAAAGCCAACAGCGCCGCCACGCCCAAACAGACAAAGTGGTCCGTGGTCTACGCGTTCCCGCAGGACAAGAGCCCGTACGACGTGATCGGCATGGCGGGCAATGTCAGTGAGTGGACGGCGTCGACCACCCATGACACCGCCGTCATCCGGGGCGGATCGTGGGGGGACAATGATGTGTCGGTCACCCATCGCGTCATTGACCACAAACGTGAATACCGTTCCGATACCCTTGGGTTTCGCTGTGCTGCCGACACACAGATCAAACCATAGCGGCAGATCTCTGGCGAGTTGATCTATCTCTGCACCAATCACTTGCCAAAATTGTTCACGCTCTCAGTTTTGGATTGATAACGAGGCTGCAGCGACGTGAGGCATAGCAGATGCTGAACAAGATGCGCAAATGCATCAACTGCAGCTTCATGTTCGGCAGCTTCAGGGTGTGAACATCATCCAGCTGGTCGGTTCTGTCGAGCCGACGAGCTACCCGAGTCTGTACGCGACCCTCAACAAACTGGTTTCCGATGGCTCACCCCGGATCATCCTGGAGTGTTCCCAACTCAACTACATCAGCAGCGCCGAGCTGAAGCAGCTCCTCGATTTCGCCCATCATGCCCGCGCTTCCGGCGGCGACATCAAATGTGTCGGATTACCCGCGACGGTCCAGTACGTCGCCAATCTCGTCGCCAATGGCGACCCGTTTGATTGTTTCGATGATCTGCTGCAGGCGCTGGCGACGTTTCGCGGCGCACCGTCCGCCTCCAATCTTTGACCGGCGTTCGGCTGCATCAAGGCAGGAACGTCAGCATCTCCGTCCAATCCCGGCCATCCTGCGCGAACTGCCAGCCGCGCCGGCCCTGTTTCACCAGGTCCCGGCAGGGGTTTTGTTGGAGCGCCGCCTCATCGACACGCTGCAGCACCGGCAGACCCCGTTGCAGGACGCGCCGGGCCGATTCACTGATCTCGGAGCCGGAACGTGGCCAGACTGCGACAGGAAGCCCGTACCAGGTGACGCCGACCTCATAGGCCACCACGTCGCCGCGGGCGGAGGCAACGGAAGCCTGGATCTGCTCGGGGTGCAACGTCAGCCAGGGGAACGGACGCGCTCCCACCAGCACGGTAAACGCGACGGGTTCCTTCGCGATGTAGGCGGCAAAGTTAAGCTGCGGATTGGCCGCGTAAGCGCGGTAGAACGCCGCGGGGTCCATGCCCCAGAGATTGAGCCCGTTGAAATCCCCAAACGGCGGCGCTTTCGGGTCGTGTCGCGGATACCAGATGTGGAAATTGGTGTTGAGCATGAAATTGATCTCGAAATGCAGGTGCGCGCGGTCGACGGAAATGCCCTCGCGTGTATCGGTCGAGTGGCCGAGCGTGGCGATGACCTGGCCCTTCTTCACCGGCTGGCCCGCCGCGAGACCGTCGGCCACCTCCCGCAAGTGCGCGTAGAGCGTGAAGACTTCCACCCCGTCCCAACGATGGCGCAACACGATGTAACGGCCGTAATTGGACAGCCCCGGCTTGAGGTTGATGAAGGCGACTTCGCCGTCGGCCACCGCGTGGACCGGGTCGGTCGGCTCGCCGCGCCGGTCGCGTTGCAGGCATTTGATATCCATGCCTTCGTGGAACCGGTGTCCATGGCTGCGCACGCAACCGAACATCCCGGACTCGACGGTGCCTTCCACGGTCGGCTGGAAGAACTCCGCGTCGTGGCCCGGGCGCAGCAGCGCGTTGTTGGCCGTCGGCAGGCAGATATCCAGGCCGAAGGCCGTCACCGGAAGAAGGAAGCAAAGCAACGTCAGGCGCCACCAGTTCATGACCGTTTCGTGCTCATTTGGCCTGTCGTTGTTGGCTGAGCTTGTTCAACGCCTCCACGGCCTTCCGGGCGTCTTCATCGGTGAAATCGCCTTCCACCACGAACTGGCCGTTGGTCACCCTTCGGTCCACCAGCCAGGCAGCCACCGGACGCCCGTTCAGGAATGTGACGATGTACTGTCCGCGGCAGCGCGTGGTCATTTCGTCGAACACCATCGCCCCGTTCGCGTCGAACTGCAGATTGATGGTCGCGCCGCCGGGTGTCTGTCCCAGCACGGCGTTGCCGACGTCTCTTTCCGAGAGCGTCGCGAAGGGGTTGAGGGGGATCTTCAAGCCAAGCTTCGGAATGGCCACCAGCCGCACATCATCGTCAGGCAATGTCGAAGTGATTTGTTCATACAGGCGCAGCGTTGTCTCCGGCGGGTGGCGAAACAACGCGCAGCCGGCCAGCAACAGCATGCCGGCACCCGCCATCAAAAGGCTTTTATAGGTTTGCATGGACGTGAAACCTTATGCTAGGGTGTTGGAAGTTTACAACAAAATCATGAGAGTTGACCCACGATTCCTCAAGGGGGAGGGGACCGAAGTATTCACGGGGAACGAGCTTCTGATGAAGGGCGCATTGGAAGCGGAGGGTGGCACTCATCTCCTGACGGGCTACCCCGGCTCCCCGATCGCCGGTTTCTTCGACGCGATGGAGGTCGTCGCGCCCGTTGCTCAAGGAAAAGGGCATCCGCGCCTGCATTGCCAATAACGAAGCCCTCGGCGCCGCGATGCTCAACGGCTCCCAAATGGGCCCCTTGCGCGCCATTTGCGCCATGAAATCGGTCGGCCTGCACGTCGCCGCCGACGCGCTGGCGCTCGGCAATCTCGCCGGCGCGCATCCGCAGGGCGGGGCGATGGTCCTGATCGGCGACGATCCGTGGAGCGATTCGACCCAGGTGCCCGCCGATTCCCGCTATCTCTGCAAACACATTTACATGCCCGTGATGGAGCCCAGCAGCAACCAGGAACTCAAGGACTGGATCGATCTCGGCGTTCCGACTCTCCCGCGAAGCGAACCTTTTCATCGGCTATCTCGTCACCACCAACCAGGCCGACGGCGGCGGCAGCGCCATCTGCCGGCCGAATCATTATCCCGACTTCGGCACGGCCAACAAGTTTACGATCGACACCGCGCACATCGATCTGGAAAACACCGTGTTGCTCCCGCCGCGCACCTGGATCAGGGAGGAAGGCATGCCGCGCCGGTTCGCGCGGCTCTTCGAAAGCGCCCGCCGCAACGGCGTCAACCGCATCGTCAACGCCCGCGAAAATCCGCGCTGGCGCGCCGAGATCGGCTTCGTCGCCTCCGGGCTGGGATTCTGTTATCTGCAACACGCGCTGCACGAACTGGGCGTGGCCGACCAGGTGCCGATCCTCAAGCTCGGCATCAGTTATCCGATCGATCCGCAGTTGGTGGAGGAATTTTCGCAAGCAGGTGCGCAGCATTTTCGTCATCGAAGAACGCCGCGGGTTCATGGAGGAGCAGATCAGCGAGATCGTCTCGCAAGCTCAACCAGAACGCCACCGCCGCCAACCGCACCAACGTCTGGGGCAAGGAATTCCCCGCCGGCCTGAAGGGCATCCCGTCCACGCGCGGCCTGAATCCGAGCATTCTCATCGAACATCTGGCGCCACTCGGGAAATTTTTCCACGACCCGAATCTCGCAGCTCGACAACGAACGCATCGAGTGCGCGGTCGAACTGGTCCGCAAGACGGGCACGTTCGACATTCAGATCCCGCCGCGCACGCCCACGTTTTGCCCCGGCTGCCCGCATCGCGATAGCGCCAGCGTGCTGATCGAGATGAAACGGCAGTTCATGGATCCGCGGTACATGAAACGCCACCACAATCGCGGGCCGATCGACCTGGTATTTCACGGGGACACAGGCTGTTACACAATGCTGATGTTCGAGCCGACCAAGGACCTGATGCACAATTACAGCGGCATGGGCCTGGGCGGCGGCACCGGCGCGGGCATCGACCCGTTCATCACCAACAAACAGGTGGTGTTCCTCGGCGACTCGACGTTTTTCCACAGCGGCATGCTGGGCATTTCCAACGCGCTCAAACAGGGCCAGGACATCACCTACATCATCCTCGATAACCAAACCACCGCCATGACGGGCCATCAGCCGACGCCGTCGATGGACGTGGACATTGTCGGCGGCACGACCTACAAGCAGAACATCGACCACATCGTCGAAGCCATGCTCGGCCAGGGCGTCCACGTCGTGCGCGCCAATCCCGCCTACCGCGAGATCGTGGCGCAAGATGCTCGAGGAAACCGTCCTGCGCGATGGCGTCAAGGTGATCGTCGCCGACAAGGAATGCGGCATCACCTATCACCGCCGCGAAACCCGCGAGGAACGCCGCGCGATCAAGGAAGACGGCTTCCTGGCCGAGAAACGCTTCGTCAACGTCAACCCCGACGTCTGCGAGAACTGCCTCGAATGCACGCTGGCCACGGGTTGCCCGGGCCTGACGTTTGTCGAGACGCCGTTCGGCGCGAAAATCCAGACGGACCTTTCGTGGTGTGTGGCCGACACCGCTTGCACGAAAATTTACGCCTGCCCGTCGTTCGAGGAAATCACCGTCGTCCGCACGCAAAAACCGCCCGCGCCCATCGACCAGCTTGATCTGGCCAACATCCCGCTGCCGAAGCTGCGCGAGTTCGAGCACGTCTGGCACTGCCACCTGGCGGGCGTCGGCGGCCAGGGCATCGGCGTCTGCACCGCCACCATCGTGCGCGCCGGGTTCAAGCAGGGCTACCACGTGGTGTTCTGCGACAAGAAAGGGCTCGCGATTCGCAACGGCGGCGTGTTCTCGCAGATCACTTTCACGAAGCACGGCGACCACACCTCGGTGCATCATTCCCTACGGCCAGGCCGACCTGTTGCTCGGCGTCGATCCCGCTGGAGGCCGTGCGCAGTCTCGACCCGAAAGGCAACCTGCGCGTCGGCAGCCCCGAGCGCACCGCCGCGGTGGTCAATCTGTTCAAGACGCCGACGATCCTGACGCTGCTCGGCAAACACGATTTCAACGTGCGCGCAGCTGGAGGACACGATGCAGCCGCTACACGAAGGCCGACGACTATTTCGGGCTGAACATCGCCGGCATCAGCGAATATTTCTTCGGCACGAAACTCTACGCCAACGTCGTCATGCTCGGCATCGCCTTCCAGCGCGGCCTGCTGCCGTTGTCGCTGGAGAACATCGAGTGGGCCTTGCGCGAAACAATGGGCTCGGCCGCGGCCGAGAATCTCAAGGCCTTCCACCTGGGCCGCAAACTCGTGTTCGAGCCGGAACTGGCGCACAAACACGAACTGCACGAGACCTACGAACAATTCATCGCCGAACGCATGGAAGTGCTCAAACGCAACCATCGCTGGGGCAAACGCTGGGCGCGGGAATATGAAGAACTGGTCAGCCGCAGCGAACACTCCATCCAACTCGGCGAGGAAGATCGCCCGCGACATTGTTTGGCGCCTCTACGACCTGGTGGAGTTCGGCACCGGCGAGTACGCGCGCCGCTACCTCGACCTGGTCGAACGAGTCTACGCGCAGGACAACGCCGGCTACGGCCACGCCGCGACGAAGGCCGTCATCTGGAACCTGCACAAGGCGATGATCATCAAGGACGAGGTCTACGTCGCGCATCTGCTGACCAGCGAGGAAAAGACCCGCCGCGACCAGCACCGCTACCACGTCGACGTCAAACGCGGCGACAAGATCGTCTACCACCACCTCAACCGGCCCGAGTTCAACCTGGCCGGCCGCGATTTCCGGTTCAAATTCAGCCCGAAGAAATGGCAGCTCAACCTGATCAAACATTTCCGCTGGCTGCGCCTGGCATGCCGCAATGGCACCGCCGCGAACGCGAGTTCCGCGACTGGTACATCGGCCTCGTCGAGAACTTCCGCAATCTCGACGGCAAGGCGGAGTACGACCGCTACGTCCAGGCCTTGCGCTGCGTCGAGGAAGTCCGCGGCTACCGGGAAATTCGTTACCCGAAGATGGACGCCGCGCAGCGAAAAGTGGAAGACATCCTCAAGCGCCCCACGCGGACCGTGGTCGAAACAGCAAGGGTCTGATCCTGCCCGGTTCGCGCACTTCTCCTGTTGTCCTCACCGCTCCCCTAGCGTGGTTTTGGCGTCTTTGAGCGCGCCCGGTCTTCGATCACGTGCGCCGCGAGGGCCGTCCAGCCGGTCTGATGGCTGGCGCCGCAGCCGCGGCCGGTGTCGCCGTGGAAATATTCGTGGAACAGGACCAGATCGCGCCAGTGCGGATCATTGGCGTAACGCAGATCGCCGCCGTGGCAGGGCCGGCGCCCTTTGTCGTCCGGCAGGAACAGCCGCGCCAGCCGCGCATTGAGTTCGCTGGCCACCTCTTTGAGGTTCATCATCTTCCCGGAACCAGTCGGGCACTCGACCTTGAGCGTGTCGCCGTAGAAATGGTGGTAGCGCTCCAGCGCTTCGATCAACAGGTAGTTCACCGGGAACCAGATCGGGCCGCGCCAGTTGGAATTGCCGCCGAACAGGCTCGTGGTCGACTCGCCCGGCTCATAGTCCACGCGGTATTCCGCGCCGTTCAACGCGAAAGACGTACGGGTGGTCCTTGTGAACTCGCGAAACCGAGCGGATGCCGTAGGGCGAGAGGAATTCGTTTTCGTCCAGCATGTATCTCAGCACGCGCAGCAGTCGCTCGCGCGACGGGATCGCCAGCAACCGGTGGCCGTGGTTCACCCCGCCCCCCTCGGTTTCCATGTAGGAAATGTGTTCCGCCAGATCTTTGCGGTTCTCCAGAAACCAGTCCAGCCGCTTGGAAAACCCGGGCAGACGGTCGATTTCGTCCTTTTCCAGCACTTCAACGGCGAACAGCGGGATCAGACCGACCAGCGATCCGGACCCGCAGCGGGATCGCGCTTGCCGTCGACATAGATCTGGTCGTAATAGAACCCGTCTTCCTCGTCCCACAGGCCCGTGCCGCCCAGCGTGTTCATCGCGTCGGCGATGGCGACGAAGTGCTCGAAGAATTTCGAGGCGATGTCTTCGTGGCCGGATTGTCCTGCGGCCAGTTCCAGCGCGATGGAGAGCATCGTGGCGCAATAAAACGCCATCCAGGCCGTGCCGTCGGCCTGCTCGAGGTGGCCGCCCGTCGGGCAGCGGCTTCGAGCGGTCGAACACGCCGATGTTATCCAGGCCGAGGAAGCCGCCGGCGAAGATGTGTTTGCCCTCGACGTCCTTGCGGTTCACCCACCAGGTGAAATTGATCAGCAGCTTCTGGAACACGCGGTCGAGAGAAACACGCGGTCGCGCTGCGCCGCGGTCCGCCGTCATCTTGTACACGCGCCAGCAGGCCCAGGCGTGCACCGGCGGGTTCACGTCGCCGAAGGCGAACTCGTAGGCGGGAATCTGGCCGTTGGGATGCATGTACCACTCGCGCAGGAACAGCACGAGTTGGTCCTTGGCGAATTGCGGGTCGATGCGCGCAGAACGGGATCATGTGAAACGCCAGGTCCCACGCCGCAAACCACGGATACTCCCATTTGTCCGGCATCGAGATGACGTCGCGGTTGAACAGATGCACGCCAGTCGTGGTTGCGGCCCTGCTTTGCGGCTCGGCCGGCGGCGGCGGCATGTTCGGATCGCCGTCGAGCCAGTCGCGCACGATGTAATGATAAAACTGCTTGCTCCACAGCAGGCCCGCGTAGCGCCTGACGCGCCACGACGCTGTTCCTCGGCGATCGAGACCTTGCGGGCAGCCGGTCACGCGTAAAATTCATCGGCTTCGCGAATGCGCGCGGCAAACGTGTCGTCAAACTCCTGGCCCAAGCTCTTCTGCGGGTCCAGCGCGGCATTGGACAGGCGCAAGCGCGATCACGGCTTGTCCGCCGGCGGGAATCTGGAGACGATAATACGGCGCCACTTTGGTGCCGATCTGCTTCGGGTTCACCGCGTCCGTCCGGCCGTGGACCACGTACTCGTGAAACGCGTCTTTGACGTAAGGCGTGCAGTTGTTCGACGCCGAACAGCCGTTCGATGTTCGTCTCGTTTTCGGTGAACAGCAACTCCGGGCTTGCCGTCCGGGCCGGCCTCGCAACCAGCGAATGTTCGCCGAGCGTTGACATGGTCGCCCAGCACCGTGGATTCGCCGGCCTTGCGTGATGCTGCGGCTTGATCCAGCAGCCTTCGTGCTTGCAGCCCCAGATCCAGGTGTTGCGGAACCACAGCGTCGGCAGCAGATGCAGCGTGGCGGCCTCCGGCCCGCGGTTGGCGACGGTGATGCGGATCAGGATGTCGTCCGGGCCGGCCTTGGCGTATTCGGCGAACACATCGAAGTAGCGGCTCTCGTCGAAAACGCCCGTGTCGACCAGTTCGAATTCCGGATCGCGGCTTGCCGCGGCGGCGGTTTTCCTCGACCAGCCGGTCGTAGGGAAATTCCGCCTGCGGATACTTGTAGAGCGCCTTCATGTAGGAATGCGTCGGCGTCGAGTCGAGGTAGAAATAGCACTCCTTCACGTCCTCGCCGTGGTTGCCCTCGGGTCCGGTCAGGCCGAACAGCCGCTCCTTGAGGATCGGGTCGCGGCCGTTCCACAGCGCCAGCGCGAAGCACAGCCGGCATTCGCGGTCGCGTGATGCCCAGCAGCCCGTCCTCGCCCCAGCGATACGCGCGGCTGCGGGCGTGATCGTGCGGGAAATAGTCCCAGCAGTCGCCGTCGGCGGAATAATCCTCGCGCACCGTGCCCCATTGCCGCTCGGACAGATACGGCCCCCAGCGTTTCCAGTTCTTCTTGCGCTGGGCGTCCTCGATGAGCCGCTGGCCTTCCGCGGTCACGAGCGCTTGCCTCCCCGGACCCTCCGGATCAACGCGTCCAGCGAGAACGCGCCCGGCCCGAAGATGAGCACGATCAGCGCGGCCAGCATGAACAGAAACTGGTCGGCGGTGACAAACGCGTCGGGATTGCTGAAGACGTTCTTGATCTTGTCCGGGTCGGCGGTCAGATAGGCCACGATCATCGTGACGATCAACGGCACCGTCGCGATGCGCCCGCCCAGCCCCAGCAACAGCAGCAGCCCGCCAAAACATTCTGTGCAACCCGCCATGATCGCGTTCAGATGCGGCGCGGGGATGTGCAGGCCGGCGAAGAAATTGGTCGTGCGGTCCAGGTGCATCAGCTTGCCCCGGCCCGTCAGGAAGAATTGCCAGCCCCAGTAGAGCCGGATCACCAGCAGAAACGGTGAGCGCAAACAGCCGAGGAATTTCACGTAGAGGTTGTAGAGGGAGTCGATCATGCTGTTCATGCCTTCCTTGTGTTGACGGCTTTGTCGGTGTTGCAAAAGGCCTCGCCCCTGTTTTCACCGGCCGGCGCAACCGGCCCCGCGCCCGCGCCCTCCGCGCGCGAAACCGATGGGGCGCGCGTGGTGGTGAATTGCACCATGTCCTTCGCAAAAAACAGGTCCAGTGTCCAGTCCAGGGCGACACGGAATTTCTTCTCAAACCGCGGCAACTTGCTCAGGTAAATCGTCCGCCACATCCACCAGGCCGCAAATCCGCTGAACTTGAACCCGAAAATCTTCGCCACACCCGTGCGCCGGCCGATGGCCGCGAGTTGGCCCAGGCCGCCGAAGACAAACGGCCGTTTCTGGCCGCCGTGCAGTTCGGCCAGGACGTTGTGGGCCGCGACCTTGCCCTCGCGCAATGCGTGTTGAGCCGTCGGCGGACAATTCTTCCCGGTCGTGCGGTCGGGAATGACCGCCGCGTCGCCCAGGGCCCAGACGCCGGGGAAACCGGGCACTTCCAGGAACTCGTTCACGCAGATGCGTCCCCGTTCTTTCTGGCAGGGCAGGCCCTCCAGCAACGGGCTCGGGCAGGTGCCCGCCGTCCAGATCAACGTGTTGGTGCGGACAAACTCGCCGTCGCTGAGTTGCACGCCCTGGTCGGTCACGCCGGTGACCTTCGACGAGCCGCGGATTTCCACGCCGCGCTCCGACAGTTTCGTCTGCGCATACGCGCCGAGTTCCTCGCCCAGTTCGGGCAGGATAAACTTGCCGGGATGCACCAGCACCGCGCGGACGAGTTTTCGGCTGATGTGCGGATAAAATGGCAGGATCTCGCAGACGAAATCATGGATGCCCGCGATGGTCTCGACCCCGGCAAACCCGCCGCCGGCCACGACGAACGTCAGCAGCGGCTCGCGATTGCCCGCGGCGCATTCAGTGTCGGCTTCCTCCAGCAGTTGGATCAGCCGATTGCGCAAATGAATGGCGTCGCCCAGCGTTTTCACCGTCAACGCCCGCTCGGCGAGGCCGGGCAGGTTGAAGAAGTTGGTGATCGATCCCAGCGCGATGATCAACTGGTCGTAGGCCAGGTCGTGGGTGTGATGGTCGAAGCCGTGGGACACGGTCACGCGTTTGTTCGGCAGATCGATGGCCTCGACGTCGCCCTCAAAAAATTTCACGCGTTTCAGCAGTTGCCGGACGGGGCTGACGATGTTGGACAGGTCCTGGTCGCTGGCCGCCACCTCGTGCAGCATGGGAGTGAACAGGAAGAAATTCTCCCGATTGATCAGGATGACTTCGAAATCGTCCTTGCGGCGCAACACCTTGTCCAGTTCGAGCGCGGCGTAAAGCCCGCCGAACCCGCCGCCCAAAATCAGCACACGCTTCTTGTCGCTCATGCGTTCTTCGCGGGTCAAGGGCTGATGGTGATGACGTTTTTGATGCCGCCGGCCTTGCCGAGCAGCAGATCGCTGTAGCCTTCCATCGCGAACCGTCCGGTGATCAATCCGCGCACGGCGTTGGGCCAGCGTTTCATGAAAATGCCGAGATCGTTGATCGCCGTTTCGAACGATTCGCGGCTGGCGTTGACCGAACCGAACAACACCTGGTTTTTCAGGACCAGGTTGCGCATCAGACGGTCGGTATCCACCTCAATCGGCGCTTTGCGGCCCGGCACGCCGGTGAAGACGAAGATGGCGTTCATTCCCAGTTGCTCGATGACGGCAAACGCCAGGCTCGACGCGCCGACGGCCTCGTAGACCACGTCGATGTTGCCGATCTGGCTGCTGAGTTGCTCGACAGGCGTGGTGGTGGATGAAATGTATTTCGCGCCGAATGATTCGACGAGGTCCGCCTTGGGACTGGGCCTCGTTTCCTTCGAGTACACGTACGTCTCAAACCCGCCGACCGTCAACGCCATCGCGCCGAGCAGACCGACCGGCCCGGCCCCGAGCACGACCGCGCGGTGGCAGTACCCCGCCGGTTTTCCCGGTTCAAGGGGGCAGGCCCAGGGCAACCGCTGTTGGACCTGCCAGATTTGCGTGATCGCCTTTTCGGCGATGGTCAGCGGTTCGACCAGCACGCCCACCTCGCGCAGCCCCGCCGGGACGACATTCATGTAGCGTTCGTCGTCCACGACGAATTCGGTCATGAACCCGTGTCGTTCCTTGATGCCGCGTTCCGTGAAATCGTTCGTGTAACAAAAATCCTGGCGGCCTTCCTGGCAGGCGAGGCATTCCTTATGGGAACAGGGCCGGCGCACCATCGGCACGACCAGGTCGCCGCGTTTCACGCGCGTGACGCCCGGCCCGACTTCGACGACTTCGCCGAGGGATTCGTGGCCGATAACCAGATGGTCCTCGCCCGGAGGCGGCGTGCCGTACTCGAACGCGCAGATTTCCTTGTCGGTCCCGCAAACGCCCACTTCGATGATGCGCAGTTTGACGTCGGTCGGCGAGGCAAGCGCCGGCGCCGGGTGGTCGATAAGCCGGATTTGTTTTTGCTGCGGAAAAACGGCAATTGCTTTCATGGGCACCTCGGTTGGATACCGGTTTCAGCCAATTGGTTTCGCCTTTTGTCCGACAGAACAGCAACAGTCACTGCGACATTCTCAGGCTAACCTTGTTACCGCCGAAATCAACGAGAAACTGATGTTGCGGGGCGGTTTCAAAACTGCCAGGGGATATGAACAGCTGGCGGCGGCGCCCGTCGGGTTGTAGCGGCCGCCGTCCCGGCGGCAGGGCCGGGAGAAGCGTCCGGGACGGACGCCACTACAACAACTTGACCCACGACTGAAACTGATGTTGCGGAGTGGACATTTTGTTGCGGCTGGAACAAACTGCGCCATGTTCGCTCGACTGTTGGTGTTGATCCTGATCGGCTCCTCCGTGCTGGCGGCGGACCTGCCGCCCGCCCTCGACACGAATGACCTGCATTCCATCGAACTCGCCTTGCGCGCGATCAAAATGTCGCCGCACGATCTGTCGTTCAAGAAAGACATCGTCGACTGCGAACTCGTCCTGAAGAAATCACGGCTGTTCCTCCAGAAACCGCTGACCCTGGCCGCCTACGGCCACGACGTTGCGACAAACCTGCAATCCATCGCGTCCCTCAACGACCTTGCGAATTTCAGCGGCGAGCAGTTGGAGGTCGTGCCTGTGGGAGTCGTGAATTCGACAGCCTTCACGGTGGACCCGGGTTTTCTCGAACAATTGCCACCTGCGGTGAGCGACGCCGTGCTAAAGATCATGGGTGCGGCATCAATGGCGAACGCGCTCTTGCAGAAGGCCCTTCCGGCGGACAAAAACCCGCCTTTCGCCGCGTTCGCCCTCGACGCGCTTCACCTGGATGAGGACAAGGCGGAACTCCAGGCCTGGGACCAGCTGGGAATGGATACCGGCACGGTCCGCGCCTGGCTCAAACGCGACCAGGACCTGGAGTCGCAGGATTCCGCGGCGGGTGAGGCCTTGCTCGACGGGAGCGACCATTACCGTTCCGAAGAATTGTTTGAGGCTTTTGGCGCGTTGTGCGCGGCCGTAGATGACTCCATCAAGGTGTTGCGGGTGGCCGCCATTACCAACGAATTCCAGATCGAGACCGATACGTCCCTGGGCAAAATCATCTGCGGCGGCGCGGGCCGGAACGTGTACACCAACGACGCCTTCCTGATCATTGACACGGGCGGCGACGATGTTTACCTGAACAGCGCGGGCGGGGCGAATGGATTGGCGGGCCTGCCTATTTCCATCGTCATCGATCTCGGCGGCAACGATCAATTTATCTCCCGCCGGAGTTTTTCGCAGGGTGCGGGCTTGTTCGGCATCGGCATTCTCGCGGCGCTGGGCAGCAATTCCACCTTCATCGCCAAAAATCTGTCGCAGGGAGCGGGCTTTTTTGGCTGCGGCCTGCTGATGACGGGGGAGGGGAAACAAACATTCGAAGCCGACACGTTCTGCCAGGGCGCGGGGGAATTTGGCGCGGGCATTTTGTGGCAGCGCGGCGGCGACACGACCTATCGCGCCGCGGAAATGGCGCAGGGATTCGGCGGCACCGGCGGCATCGGCCTGCTGCTGGACGAGAGCGGCAACGATTTGTATTACGCGGGCGGCAAATATCCCTGTCCGTGGCTGCCCGGCCATTATTTCTCCCTGTCGCAGGGATTCGGCGAAGGCCAGCGGCCCTTCGCGGGCGGCGGCCTGGGGATCCTCTGCGATTTGAAGGGCGACGATCATTATGTCGCTGACGTCTACGGGCAGGGCGCGAGCTACTGGTACGCCACGGGCCTGTTGCTCGATCTCGAAGGCAATGATTGTTATCAGGCCTATCAATATTGCCAGGGCGCGGGGATCCATCTGAGCAGCGGCGCGCTCATTGACTGGAGCGGCGACGATCAATACAGCGCCGGCCACATCTGCCAGGGTGCGGCGCACGATTACAGCGTCGGTCTGCTGATCGACCGGGCGGGCAACGACCAATATATCGGCGACACCACGGCCCAGGGCGCGGCCATCAACAATTCCTTCGCGCTGCTCTTCGACAGGGCCGGCGACGATTTCTACGCGGGACGCGACCCGAAACAATCCCAGGCCGCCGGCCACGACGGCGGCAAACGCGAGTACGGTTCGGTGGCGTTGCTGGTCGACCGGGGAGGCAAGGACGTTTTCTCGCAGGGACAGACGAATAACGCCATCTGGCTGAAACCATTGTATGGCGCGGGACTGGACACGGGGGAGACGAACAGCACCGCCTTCTCGCCAACCCCGGCCGAGCCGTTCTCACTGGCGGACGTGTCGATGGAGACCTTCCATCGGACAATTTACGAGAAGGTGGATATTCATGCTCCCTTCGAACGGCTGCTGCGCCGCAGCCTGCGCGAGGCGCACACGGACGAGGAGCACTTGGACAGCGAAGCCGCCTGGAAAGAATTGAAACAGCGCGGCCTGGAAGCGTTGCCCTATTTGTTGACGCGTCTCGACAGTCCCGACGTGGTCCTGCGCAGCAAGATCGAGGACTTGATCGACGCGATCAGCACCAACGCCGCGCCCGTGCTCATGGCCGGGATCGATAACGCGCGCAACGATGAGGTCGCGCGGGTATGCTGCTATTTTCTCGCCCGGTTTGAGACCGCCACCAACGCGATCCCGCACGTGCTGCCGTTGATCAATCGCGAGAAAACGCGGACGGTGGCCTTTTACACGCTGGGCCACTTGCATGCCCGGCAGGCGTTTGACCCGGCGGTGGCAGCCTTGCACGACGTCAAGGAACCCGTTCGCTTGCGGGCCGCGCAGGCCCTTGGCCGCATCGGCGATCCACGGGCGATCCCGGCACTCATCCCGGCGCTCGACGACGAGATCTGGAGCGTGCGCTACGCCGCCGAAGACGCGCTGGTGGCGTTGGGCCAGCCGGCCGTCGGCCCGCTACGCCATGCGTTTGCGAAGGCCGGCCCGCGCGCGCAGCCGCACATCATTGAAGCGCTGGCGCGGCTCGGCGACGACCGCGCGCGTTCGCTGGCGCATGAGGAATTGCGCGACGAAGACCCGCTGGTGCGCCAGGCGGTCGAACAGCAGGTGGCGCAGGAACTCGAGCAGGCACTAAAAAGACGTTGACCCTGGTGGCGCCGTCCCGCTTAAATCCCGTCCATGCAAAACGACCCGTTGTGGATGGCCGACCAGATCACCTACCAGATTTTTCCCGACCGGTTCGCCGTCGGCAAATCGCATACCCCGGCATCGAAGTTGAAGCTGCCCTGCTATCAGGACAGCACCTACGCCCGGCGCGGCTGGGATGAATTGCCCGAAAATCCCTCGCGCGGCAGGGATTTTTTCGGCGGGGACCTGGCGGGCATCAGCGACAAGCTCGATTATATCCAGGACCTGGGCATGACGGCGTTGTATCTGACGCCGGTGTTCATCGCGCCGTCCAACCACAAATATGACACGACGGATTTTTTCACCATTGACCCGCAGTTCGGCGGTGAAGAGGCGTTGCGGGGCCTGATCCGAGAACTGAAACGGCGCAAGATGCGGCTGGTGCTCGACGCGGTGTTTAACCACATCAGCGACGTTCATCCGTGGTTTCTGGCGGCGCGCCAGGGCAAGAAACCGTTCAAGGACTTCTTCACGTTCACCAAGGATGGCGAGTATGAAAGCTGGCGCGGGTTCCAGCACATGCCCGAATTGAATCTGGCCAACGAGAAGCTGCAGGACCTGCTCTTCCGCAAGAAGGACAGCGTGCTGCAGAAGTATCTCGACATGGGCATCGATGGCTGGCGGTTTGACGTGGCGGTGGACGTGGGTCTGGGCATCGTGCGCGAGATGCGCGCGGCGGTGGGGCAACGGTTCCCGGACGCGGTGTTGCTCGGCGAGGTGATGTGTTACGCGGGTGACTGGTGCAATCGTGACGACGTGTTTCACGGGGTGATGAATTACTATTTCCGCGACGCCGTGCTGGGCTGGCTGCGGGGCGATGTGCCGACGCGGCAACTCAACTATGCGGCGGACGAATATTTCCGGGGTTACAGTCACGCGGGCGCCGTGCGGTCGTGGAACATGTTGTCCAGCCACGACACGCCCCGGCTGCGCTGGACGATCCACGACGCGGCGCAACGGCGGCTGGCCATTGTCGCGCAGTTCACGCTGCCCGGTGTGCCGTTCGTCTATTACGGCGAGGAGATCGGCATGGACGGTGGGCACGATCCTGATTGTCGCCGGCCGATGATTTGGGACGAGAAACGCTGGGACAAGGAAGCCCTGGCGTTCTACAGAAAGATCATCGACATCCGCCAGACGCACGCCGCCTTGCGCCGGGGTGAACTGATTGTGCTCGGCCAGAAGCTCGACGAGGACGTGTTGGTCTTTATCCGTCACACGGAGAAGCCGGATGAGGTGGCGCTGGTGGCGATCAACAACTCCACGAAACCGCTGCAGCGGATCGTGTTCACGCCTTACTCGCATCTCTACCACGCGTTGCCGCTGAAGAACCTGCTCGATCCGTCCCAGGTGGTGCACATGGAGGCGGGCAACGTGAAGCTGGAGGTCCCCGCGCGCACCGCGGCGATCTTCGTGCCGGACGACACGCGGCTGAAGAACTACAAATTCTTCAAGCCCCGCAACCTGGCCCAGGCGCGCGGCGCATGAGTCTCTCGTACAACCGGATCGCCGGCCACAGCGTCGAACGGCTGGCGGCCCTGAGCGACGGCATCTTCGGTGTGGCGATGACGCTGTTGTTGCTGGAACTGCACGTGCCGGCAAAGGAACTCATCCACAGTGAAGCGGATTTGTGGCGGGCATTGGCGGGGCTGGCGCCACAACTGGTGGTTTATCTGATGAGCTTCATCACGCTGGGCATCTTCTGGGTGGGCCAGCAGACCCAATTGAATCATCTCTCCCGTTCCGATCGTCATCTCACGTGGATTCACCTGGCGTTTCTGTTCGCGGTGACGCTGCTGCCGTTCTCGACGAGGCTGCTGGCGCAGTTCATCACCTACCGCGCCGCGCTGCTCGCCTATTGGGTCAATATTCTGCTGCTTGGTTTGATGCTCTACGTGAGTTGGAGGCGGGCGACCCGCGCGGGTCTCGTGAAAGAGGACATCTCCCGGGAAGTGCAGGCGGCGATCTGCTGGCGCATCGTGATTGCCCAGGCGCTCTACGCATTCGGAGCGCTGCTCTGCGTGGCGAACACCTACTGGAGCATCGGCTTCATCGTGCTGGTCCAGCTCAACTACGCCTTCGGCTTGACGTTCCAGCGCCGGAGCCAGGCTCTCAAGTGACGATCAGGCTGCCGTCATCGTGGAAATCAAACGCGCCCCAGGCGACCTCCCAAAGATAACCGTCCGGATCGGAGAAGTAGCCGCTGTAGCCGCCCCACTCGGTCTTGCTGGCCGGTTTCTCGATTTTGGCGCCCGCCTGCTCTGCCTGTTTCAGGAGGCGGTCCACGTCTTCTCTGCTCCGGACATTATGGGCCAGCGTGATGCCGGTGAATTTCGACCGCTGGACCAGAAACGCTTCGGCAACGTCCCTCGCCAGCTTATCGTAAGGATAAAGGGCCAGGCAAACCCCGCTCGTCTGAAAGAAGACAATTCCTTGGTCCGCCTTCCGGGTTGTGGGAAGCCCCAAGCCGTCGCGATAAAACTGCAACGACCGGTCCAGGCTTTTCACGCCCAGCGTAATGATGCTGATCCGCGGCTCCATCAGACACACTGCCTTACACTAACAAAGTACACGGGAAAAAGTGGTCGGGGCGACCGGATTTGAACCGACGACCTCCTGCGCCCAAGGCAGGCGCTCTAATCCAAGCTGAGCTACGCCCCGTTATTTCGAGAAAGACTCTATCCGGTAGACCAGTCGCTTCCCAGCACAAACGATAAAATTGTCGCCCAAATCCTTCACGACGGCGTTCGGGTCGTCTATCTTGACGTTGTTCACAGTGATTCCGCCTTGGGAAAAAAGTCGGCGGATTTCGCTCTTGCTCGAGAACTTGCCCGTTTCAAATAACACGTCAAGTAGCTTCATCGATTTCTCGGCGCGATGCAACTCTGCGATCTTAGCCAGGTCTTTCGAAGAAAACTGGGTGGTGAATTGCTGTTCAGCTTCGACAGCCGCATCGTGGCCGTGGTATTGCGCGACGATGGCGCGGGCCAGGGCTTTCTTCGCTTCCATCGGATGGCCCGCCTTGAGTGCGGTGATTTCCGCGGGTGTCCTGCCGAGAAGCAGGGTGTACCATTTCCACATCAGCTCATCGCCGATGCTCATCGTTTTGCCGAACATGTCCTTGGGCGGATCGTTCAGGCCAATGTAGTTGCCTTTGCTCTTGGACATCTTCTCGACGCCGTCGAGGCCTTCGAGAATGGGAAGGATCATCACGACTTGCGGTTCCTGTCCCGCGTCCCGTTGCAGATCGCGGCCAACGAGATTGTTGAACGTCTGGTCCGAGCCGCCGAGTTCGACGTCGGCCTTGATCATCACGGAGTCGTGGCCCTGCATCAATGGATAGAGGAATTCGTGGACGCCGATCGGCACGTCGGCTTCAAAGCGTTGCTCGAAGGTGTCGCGTTCCAGCATGCGCGCCACGGTCATCTGGCTGGCCAGCCGGAGCACGTCGGCCATGCCCATCCGGCCGAGCCATTCGCCGTTGCGGCGGATTTCCAGTTTGTCGCGGGAGGTGTCGAGGATCTTGCCGGCCTGCTCGAAGTAGGTCGTCGCGTTGCGCTCGATGTCGCCGGCGCTGAGCATGGGGCGGGTCTTGTTCTGGCCGGTGGGATCACCGATGAGCGCGGTGTAATCGCCGATGATCAACACGGCTTTATGGCCCAGGTCCTGAAACTGGCGCAGCTTGCGCAGCACGACGCTGTGGCCCAGGTGCAAATCGGGCGCAGTCGGGTCGGCGCCGAGCTTGACGCGCAACGGCGCGCCTTTCTCCAGCTTCTTCTTGAGCTCCTCGGAGGTGTAGAGTTTTTCCACGCCCTGTTCGAGGAGCTTGAGTTGTTCGTCGGCCGGTTTCATGGCGCTGTTTCCTAAAAGCAAACCCCGGCACATGGTGCCGGGGTTGCTTGTACAGGATTTGGGCCGAAATGCCTACTGGTTTTTGTCTTCCTCGGCCTGCTCGAACGCGTGTTCCAGGTCGACGATGGCTTCGCCGGGCTTGAGCGCGTCCTCGAACATCTGCTTCTCGGCTTCGAGCTGGTCCATGGAATAGTTCGCGGCCTTGATGCTCAGGCCGATGCGGCGTTCCTGGACGTCGATCTTGATCACGCGGGCGTTGACTTCGTCGCCAACTTTGAGCGTGTCCTTGACCTTCTCGATGCGCTGCTCGCTGATCTGGGAGATATGGACCAGGCCTTCCAGTTTGTCCGGCAACTCGACGAACGCGCCGAAGCTGGTGAGCTTGATCACCTTGCCCTTGACGAGGTCGCCCATGCGGTAGTGCTGCTCAATGGTCTTCCACGGATCGCCTTCGAGCTGCTTGATGCCGAGCGAAATCCGCTGGTTGCCGGAATCGACTTCCAACACCACGGCGTCGACTTTCTGGCCTTTCTTGAGGATCTCGGCGGGGTTGGTGACCTTGCGGGTCCAGGACATGTCCGAGACGTGGATCATGCCGTCGATGCCTTCCTCGATTTCGACGAACGCGCCGAAATTGGTGAGGTTGCGCACCTTGCCGCTGATCTTGGTGCCCGGCGGATACTTCTTCGGGACGAAGGACCAGGGGTTGGCTTCCAACTGGCGGATGCCGAGGGAAATCTTCTGCTCTTCGCGTTTGATTTCCAGGACCTGCGTTTCGACTTCGTCGCCGGGCTTGAGCACGTCGGAGGCGCGCGCGACGCGCTTGGTCCAGGACAACTCGGAGACGTGCACCATGCCTTCGACGCCGTCTTCGAGCTGGACGAAGGCGCCGTAGGGGACGACGCTGACGACCTTGCCCTTGACCTTGCTGCCCACGGGATATTTCAGCGCGATGTCGTCCCACGGGTTGCGGTTTCTCTGCTTCAACCCGAGCGAGACGCGTTCCTTCTCGCGGTCCACTTCCAAAATCATGACTTCGATTTTTTCGCCGACCTTGACCAATTCGCTGGGGTGATTGATCCGGCCCCAGCTCATGTCGGTGATGTGCAGCAAGCCATCGAGCCCGTCGAGGTCGATGAACGCGCCGAAGTCGGTCAGGTTCTTGACCGTGCCTTCGCGGATCTGGCCGACCTGCATGTCAGTCAACAGGTTCTTGCGGCGGTCTTCGCGTTCCTGTTCGATCAACTCGCGGCGTGACAGGACGATGTTCTTGCGTTCCTGGTTGATCTTGACCACCCGGAACCGGAACGTCTTGCCGATGTAATCGTCGAGATTACGCGGGGGCATGACGTCGATTTGCGAGGCGGGCAGGAAGGCTTCCACGCCGATATTGACGGTGAGACCGCCCTTGACCTTGGCGCGGACCTTGCCTTCGATCGTGCCGCCTTCGCTGCAAATGCTGACGATGCGGTCCCAGTTTTTCTTCTGCTCGGCTTTGTCGTGGGACAACACGACCATGCCGTTGTCGTCCTCGATTTTCTCGAGCAGCACTTCCACTTCATCGCCCACTTTGAGGGCATCGGGGTCGTCGAATTCCCAGCGAGGGATGATCCCCTCGGACTTGTACCCAATATCCACCAGCACCTCATTGGGGTGCACGTCAATGATCTTACCTTTAACCAGCATTCCCTCGGTGAATTCCTTCACCTCAGAGAAAAGCTTTTCCATCGGATTCGCCATTAGTGTGATTTTATCTCCTGCCTTCGGCTGGCCTGCTGCGGCACTTCGCTTGAAAAGGCGGTGGAACTATAGGCCTTGGACGCCAAGCTTGGCAACCCCTTTTTTTGCCAACTCCAGCCCCCGCCGGAACCGCCGGGATTGGCTAAATTTGACCACCTGGACGGTGCTTCGGGAAGATTTAAGGCCGTATTAGGTCGTATTAGGCCGTATAGACCAGGATTGGGAGATCCACGGATTCCGCGGATTTCTGAAAAATTGAAGGTTGGACTAGGTGCGACTGGGTGCGACGTGTCTGCCGTCGTGTCCGCCGTAGCCTTGGCGGAGGCGGATGGGCTTATGCTGTCGGCATATATCATTCTGCGGCACCATAGCACGTTTTTGCGGTTCCGCAAGGGGCGGTCCGGTCAAAAGCAGGTTAATCGGGGCGGGGTTTCAGCTCGCCAATCCGGCGCATGACTTCGCGGCCGACATCAAGGTAGACGGCTTTCAATTCGTCGCCGCGCATGCCTTTGAAATCGGCGGGGAATTCGTAAGTGAACGGTTCGCCGAAGACGATGCTGACCCGGGCGGGGTGGGGAAAGGACGCGCCGCGGGGCAGGGCTTTATCGGTCCCGAAAATGCGCATGGGCATGATCGGGCAGCGGGCGTGGGCGGCGATCATGCCGATGCCGGCGCGGGCTTCCTGTAATGAGCCATCGGGGCTGCGGGTGCCTTCGGGGAACATCAGCACGGCCTTGCCTTCCTTCAACAGGCGCAACATTGTGCGCAGCGCGCCGAGATCGCCCCGGTCGCGGCTGATGGGCACGCAGTTCCAGCTTCGCAGGATTTTCCCGCCCAGCCAGGGTTCGAAGAGCGTGTCGCGGGCCATGTAAAATGCCTCCCGCCGGCAGGCCTGGCCGAAAAATGGCGGATCGAGAAAGCTGACGTGGTTGCCCGCCAAAATGAACGCGCCTTCGTCTGGCAGCCGCCGGGCATGGTAGACCCGGCCGCGATGATAGACGCGGAAGTAGACGCGAAACAAAAAACGGCAGAACCGGTACCAGGGATGCATGGTTGTTTAAGAAGCGCCCGCGCCGCCGCGCGCCGCGTCCTGCCGTTGGATGTGCTCGATGATTTTTTTGGCGGTTTCATCGACTGTCAGCCCGGAGTTTTCGACCACGGTCGCGCCGAGGGCGATTTGCAAGGGTGACGTGCTGCGGCCCGAGTCTTTCATGTCGCGGCGCTGGATGGATTGGGCGACGCCTTCCTGGGTGGCGGGGATTTTCATGGCTTCCAGGTCGCGGGTGCGGCGTTGCGCGCGCACTTCGGGCCGGGCTTCGAGGTAAAATTTGTAGGGTGTATCGGGGAACACGACCGTGCCGATGTCGCGGCCTTCCATGACCAGGCTGCCGAACCGGGTGAGCGAGCGCTGGTGTTGCACGAGCAGGTGGCGGACTTCCGGCACGGCGGCCACGGTGGAAACCTTGTCCGTCACTTTGGGAACGCGGATCGCGTCGCCGGGATTGACGCCGTCGATGAGGATTTTTGCCTGGCCGTCGATCATTTCGAAATCGATTTTGATCGAATGCAACAGATAGAGCAACGCCCCCGTGTCCTCGACGTCGATCCCTTCCTGCAGCGCCTTCCAAGTGATCGCCCGGTACATCGAGCCGGTATCGACGTAGTTAAAGCCGAGTTGTTTGGCCACCGCCCGCGACACCGTGCTCTTGCCGCTGGCCGCCGGCCCGTCCACCGCGACAACGATGGCCTTGTTCTGTCCTGGTTTCCCCGTCATCGGCGTAACAACTCCAGCTTTTCGAAAAAGTTCGGAAACGTTTTGCTCACGCAGCCAGGATTCTTAATCCGAATCCCTGGAACTTTCAATCCCAACACGGCGAAACACATCGCCATGCGGTGATCGTTGTACGTTTCGATATCCGCCCCGTGCAATTGGCCTTTCTTCGCGGGCCAGACAATCCAGCCGTCCTCGTGCTCCTCCGCCTTGGCTCCCACGCGCTGCAACTCCGTGACCATCGCGTGGATCCGGTCCGTCTCCTGCGCACGCATGCGCGTTGCCTGGACCAGGTGCACGGGTTGTTTCCCGAACAACGCGCACACGGCCAGCGTCATCGCGCTGTCTCCGAGATCGCGCGCGCGCGACACGGTGGGCGGCGGAGGCAGGTAGTTGCCGAACTGGCCATCGATCTGTAGCGAATTTTGCGGCCATCGCGCGACTTGCACGTGTCCATTCGTGATCCAGCCTGCCGCCGTGAAATACGAAGCGCTCGACATGTCCGGCTCGATGGAGTAGTCCGTAAACGATTGGGTCGTCATCCTCTCGGTCATTTCAACATAACCGGGGTCCTGCACCTCGACATTGACGTGGCTCAGGTCAAGCCGTGCATAATCTCCGATCAACACCAACGCGCTGGCGAACTGGGTGCTTTCCGACAGATTCACCGCGACCGACCCGCCGCTCAATTTTTTGGCGTGGACCGTCGCGGGTAACCGGTTGTTGGGGGACTCGATTTCCACGCCCACGCCGCGCAGCGCGTCGAATAAATCTTTCATCGGCCGCTCGTGCATGCGCGGGTCGCCGCGAATCGTGTAGTCGCCCTGGCCGAGGCAGACCAGTGCGGTGAGAAATCGCCCCGCTGTGCCGGCATTGCCGACGTACAAATCAGCCTTCTTGGCGGGAATCTCACCTCCGCGACCGACCACCGTGATCGTCCGGTTGCATTCCTCTGCTGGATCAGGCTCGACGTTCACTTCGAAGCCGAGTTTCCGAAGAGAATCCACCATCACCTGCGTGTCATCGGCCCAGAGCGCGCCGCGCAACGTGCATTTGCCGTCCGCCAGCGCGGCAAGGATCAGGGCGCGGTTGGTGATGCTTTTTGATCCAGGGACGGTGATGGTGCAGTTGGGCGGCTTGGCCAGCGGCTCGATGGGGTATGGATCGGGCAGGGGCTTCATTTTGCGTCACAAGAAAGGTTGTAAGGGAGGGCGAGGCTCCCGCCGAGCCGTTTGATCGATGCGGCGGCTCGGCGGGAGCCTCGCCCTCCCACGGCCCGGTTCAAAGTGTTGTCGTTCATGCCCTGAATTTCAGTTCGTCCCGGAAATGTTTGGCGCGCTTCAGCATCGCGCGCAGTTCGACGGCGTCGGCGTTTTCCAGGGCGGCGCGGGTTTTGCCGAGGTCCTCGATCAACTGTTCCAGCGCGCGGGCGATTTCCTGGCGGTTTTCGAGACAAATTTCCGTCCACATCTCGGCCGGGCCGCCGGCGATGCGGGTGAAATCCTTGAACCCGGGGCCGACGAAATTCAGCGGGTGCGCGCCGTCGTTGCAGACCACGTTGACGACCGTGGCGGCGACGACGTGGGGCAGATGGCTGATGCGGGCGACGATTTCGTCGTGTTCCTGCGGGGCGAGCGAGCGGACGTTGCCGCCGAGCGATTTCCAGAAATCGTGGACGATCTGCAGCGCGGCCTTGTCGGTGTCCTCGCGCGGGGTGACGATGCAGACCGCGCCGTCAAAGAGGTCGCGCCGGGCGGCTTCGATGCCGGATTGTTCCGAACCGGCCATCGGGTGCGACCCGACGAACCGGGCTTTGCCGGAGAGCAGATGGGAGAGGTCGGTGACGACGGCGTATTTGACGCTGCCGACGTCGGTCACGACGCAACCGTCGGCCAGCGAGGGTTTGAGCTGTTCCGCCAGCGGACGCATCGCCCCGATGGGCGTGGCCAGCACGACGAGGTCGGCGTCGGCGACGGCTTTGGCGAGGTCGGTGGTCGCTTCATCCGCCGCGCCGAGTTTTAATGCTTCGTCGGCGGCCTCTGGCCGGCGGGCCCAGAGGGCGACGCGTTGGGCTGTCTTGCGGTGCTTGGCGGCCAAGCCGATGGAACCGCCGAGGAGGCCGGGGCCGAGGATGGTGAGTTTGCGCAGCATGCCGGAAGTTTTGTAACAGCAAACATTTCGTTTGGCAACTCCGGGCGGCCTGACTATATTGGCCTGTCGATTCAAGGAGGAAGATGAAGACGTTGGGGAAGGTTTCTTTTCGCGCCCTGGTGGCCGTCGGCCTTGTGCTGTTGGCCAATTCCTGCACGTTCCAAACCACGCGCCCGACCGCCCAGGCGTATCCGCCCGCCTATCCACCCGCGCCGAAGCGGGCGGGGGAAGTGCGCGGTGTGTGGGTGAGCGACCCGTCGCGGCTGGATTGGGACAAAGCCACGGCGGAACTGCAGCGGGCGGGGTACAACACGATGTACGTCAATTTCGCCTCCGGCGGCGCGGCGTTTTATCCCGACAGCCGGGTGTTGCCGGACGTGTCGGCGATGTCGGCGCAGGATTGGCAGCGGGGCATCGAGCTGGCGCATCGGCGCGGGATCGCGGTGCACGCCAAGCTGATCACGATGTTCATGTTCAAGGCCCCCGCTGAATTCCAGCGTCGCATGGTCCGGGCCGACCGCGTGATGCGCAGTCCCGACGGTCGCCCGGCGCTGCAAAACGGCTACACCTGGCTTTGTCCCTCCCAACCCGTCAATCGCGCCCAGATCGAAGAGGAAGTGCGGGAAATCCTGACCCGGTATCCGTTCGACGGCCTGCAGTTCGATTATATCCGCTTCTTCGAGGAACCGAGCTGCTTCTGCGATCATTGCCGGCGCGCCTTTGAGATGTACGAGGGCCGGCGCGTGCGGCGATGGCCCGAGGACGTGCAGGGCGGGCCATTGACGGACCAGTTCTATGAATGGCGGCGCGAGGTGATCAACGATTCCGTGCGCGACCTGACTTCGCTGGCGCGGCGGTTGCGACCCGGGCTGACGTTGTCCGCGGCGGTGTTCCATGATTTGGAGCGGGGACGGCAGGACCGCGCACAGGACTGGAAACTGTGGCTGGACAGCGGCTGGCTGGATTACGTGTGCACGATGACCTACACGCCCGACCTGCGCGATTTCGAGTCCCGCGTGATGAACCAGCAGCGCTGGGCCGGCGACCGCAACAAGGTGGTCGTGGGCATTGGCAGCTATAAATTCGAGCAGATGGCCGGCCTGCGCGCGGAACTGGACCTTACCCGCCGTCTCGGCGCGCCCGGTTTCGTGCTATTCTCCTGGGACGACACCGAAGCCCGCCATTTCCTGCCGGATGTGAGCTCGCCTGACGGCGTCATCCGGTAGCGCTGGGGTCAGTTCCCGCTGATCTTTTCCTCTTGCCAAAGGGCCCTGGCTGGGTCATTGTGAAAGACCCTGCCCACAGACAGCAGTGCGCAGGCCGAACCGTTCCGCGCGAGCGGGACATAATAACAACTAATCAGAATCCAGTCCGCAGTGACGGGATGTTCCGCAGGCCCGGTACGCCGGAGCAACGCGGGATGAAACAGTGGAGGACACATTGGCCAACGTATCAGTCGTACAATTGATGGAAGCAGGGGTTCATTTCGGTCACCAGACCAAGCGCTGGAACCCCAAGATGAAAAAATACATTTTCGCCGAGCGCAACGGCATCCACATCGTTGATCTGAACAAGACGCTCACCCAGATCGAAGTCGCCTGCGGGTTCCTCCACGACACCGTCATCAACGGCGGCAGCATCCTCTTCGTCGGCACCAAGAAACAGGCGCAACAGGAAATGAAGGCCGCGGCCCTGGCCCACGGCATGCCCTATTGCGTCGACCGCTGGCTGGGCGGCACCCTCACCAATTTACGCACCATTCGCAAAAGCGTCGGGCGCATGAAGGAAATCGACCGGATGCTGGAATCGGCCGAAGCCGCGCACATGCCGAAGAAGGAAGTCGCTTTCCTCAAGCGCGAGCAGAACAAACTGCACCGCAACCTGGACGGCATCGTCAACATGGAGCGGCCGCCCGCCGCCTTGTTTGTGGTGGACATTTTGCGCGAGCAAATCGCGCTGCACGAAGCGCAGCGCCTGAAGATCCCGATCATCGCCCTGGTGGACACCAATTGCGACCCCGACCAGGTCACCTATCCCATCGCCGGCAACGATGACGCGATCCGCGCGATCAAGCTGATCACCTCCGTCATCGCGGAGACGATCGGGGAAGCGCAGGGCGAGCTGGGCACGAAATTGCCGCCGCCGCCGGCCGTCGAAGCGGCCCCGGCCGCGCCGGAACCGGTCCTGGTCCCTGCGGAACTGCCCGTGCCGGAGCCGGCTGCCGTACAACCGGCGGCCAGCGCCTGACATTTTTCGAACCGTTATTGACACAGAAAGCAAGATGAGCGCGACAACCATGGATATCGACCCCAAACTGGTAAAGGCCCTGCGCGAAAAGACCGGCGCGGGCATGATGGATTGCAAACAGGCCCTGGTGGAAGCCAAAGGCAACCTCGACGAGGCCGAGGTGATCCTGCGCAAGAAGGGCATCAACGTGGCGAACAAAAAAGCCAGCCGGGCCGCCAATGAAGGGCGCATCGCCAGCTACATTCATCACGGCAGCAAACTCGGCGTGCTGGTGGAAGTGAATTGCGAGACCGATTTCGTCGCGCGCAACGAAGGCTTTATCGCCTTCGTCACGGACATCACCCAGCAAATCGCCGCCGCCAACCCCAGCTACGTCAAACGCGAGGACGTGCCGGCCGCCATCCTGGAGCGGGAAAAGGAAGTCTACCGCGCCCAGGTCAAGGACAAGCCGCCCCAGGCCGTCGAAAAGATCGTCCAGGGCAAGCTGGAGAAGTTTTTCTCCGTGGTCTGCCTGCTGGAACAGCCCTTCGTGAAGAACACCGAGATCACGATCAAGGAACACGTCACCGCAAAAGATCGCGCAACTCGGCGAAAACATCGTCATCCGCCGGTTCGTCCGCTGGCAATTGGGCGAGGAACTCGGCGCCACGCAACCGCCCGCCGCCTGAGCGGCCCGCGCCATGAGCAAGACATCCACACCGAAATATCGGCGCGTGATGTTGAAGTTGAGCGGGGAATCGCTCTTGGGCAGCCGCGAGCACGGCATCTCCCCCGAGACCTGCAAGGCCATCGCGCAGGAAATCAAGGAGATCAAGGAGCTCAAGATCGAGCTGGCCATCGTCATCGGCGGCGGCAACATCTTCCGCGGCGTCGCCGGCAGCAAACACGGCCTGGACCGCACCACCGGCGATTACATGGGCATGCTCGGCACGGTGATCAACGCCCTGGCCCTGCAGGACGCCCTGGAAAAAACCGGCGTCCACACCCGCGTCCAATCCGCCATCGAAATGCGCTCCGTGGCCGAACCGTTCATCCGCCGCCGCGCCATGCGCCACCTGGAAAAGGGGCGCGTCGTCATTTTCGCCGCCGGCACCGGCAGCCCGTATTTTTCCACCGACACCACCGCCGCCCTGCGCGCCAGCGAGATCGGCGCGGACGTGCTGTTGAAGGCCACCACGGTGGACGGCGTGTACACCGCCGACCCGAAAAAGGTCCCGACCGCCAAACGCTACAAGCGGTTGAAGTACTTTGACGCGCTCAAGAACCGCCTGAACGTGATGGATTCCACCGCGTTCTCGCTGTGCATGGACAACCAGATCCCGATCATTGTCTTCGATCTGTTCAAACGCGGCAATATCAAGCGCGTCATCCTCGGCGAAGCCATCGGCACCCTGGTCAGCGATTAACTGCTGACCGTTGTTTTTCGGTAGTGGGTCAATTTGTTGTAGCGGCGTCCGTCTCGGACGCTTTTGTCAGCCCCGCCGCCGGGACGGCGGCCGCTACAACCCGACGGGCGCCGCTGCCAAGAGTTCATATCCCCTGGCAGTTTCGAAACCGACCCACTACTTGTTTTCCTTCTGCTTGCGTTGTGAGACGCCTTGGGATTAAATTGTCGCGAGAGTCGCTAGGGAAGGAGCCCCTACTATGTATACCGTCAGGCAATTGCTGCAGGAAAAAGGCGGACAGCTTTGGTCGGTCACGCCCCAAGCCACCGTCTACCAGGCGCTGGAGTTGATGGCCGCCAAAAATTGCGGGGCCGTCCTGGTACTGGAAGCCTCGCAGCTCGTCGGCATCTTCACGGAACGCGATTACGCCCGCAAAGTTGTCCTCAAAGGCAAGACCTCCAGGACCAGCACCGTCGGCGAGTTGATGACCACCGACGTGCTCTACGTCGGCCCCGATGACACGATTGAAAATTGCATGGCCCTGATGACCCAGCATCGCACCCGCCATCTGCCCGTGATGGACAACGGCCGCCTGGCCGGCCTGGTCTCCATCGGCGACATCGTCAAAGCCGTCATCTCCGACCGCGAATTCACCATCCGCGAACTCGAACACTACATCACCGGCGGCCACAGCTCACAGGGATGAAAGGTCCGTGTCAGTCGCCCACTGACACGCGCTGTAAGTAAATACTTACACGAGCGAACGGGATGCGTGTTGACCGCGCGCCGCGCTCTTGCGTAGGCTTGCGCCCGCCGGTATGAAACAAAACTCCGCCATTCGCCTGTTGCTGAATCCCTGGTGCTGGACCGTCCTGCTGCTGGCGGCCGTCTCCGTGAGCCTGGTGGAACTGGGCGTTTCGGCCCGCGAACTGGAAGTGCTTCGTCTCCAGCACGAAAGCGACCTGCAGGCCCAGGCCGGGTTGGAACAGCAGATCGACCAACTGAAACAGGACCGCGTTCTGGGGACGGCGACCTTCCACGGCGCCGCCCGGCCCGAGTCTCCCGGCAGCGCCGCCGCCTCCAATGACGTGGCCGCCGTTTCCCCCGCGAACCCATCGGCCGCAACGCAGGCGCGCATCGAATCGCAAATGAAATACGACCTGGCGCTGCACCAGGCGCTCCAACGGCTGGACCAACGCGGCAAAGACGAACCGGATCCCGACAATCTCGCCTTGATCCAGCAACTGCGCCAATCGCTCGTCTCGCTGGACGATCTTCGCAAAAAAATCGCCGCGGCCTCCGACCCGGCCGAGCGGCAGGCGGACTTGCGCGACGCGCTGCCGCTGCAGGGCAAAATCATCCAGCTGACCACCATGGACCGCAACGAGCAGATCGCCAAACTCGCCAAACAAATGGGCTACACCGACGAAACCCAGATCAACCAGTTGATCATGGGAGTGGACAAGGTCTACCGGGACACGGCCGTGGACTGGACCAAATTCTTCAGCGCCCCGCCCGGCCAGTAGCGGTCCCTGCCCGAACGTCCCACCGTTTCGGACCATCAAAGGGCGGCTGTCGCCAGCAAGGCCTCGATCTTGGCGTCCAACTCCTGCGCCACCTTGAGGGCTTCCGCGTTTCCATACGGGGCCAGATAGCCCGCCATCCGGTCGTAGGACACATGCACCCCGTCCGCGCGCTCATCGACCAGCACCGTCACCGGCGCATACGACGCGGCATCCGGCACATGCGCGGCCATCTGTTTCATGATCAGCGGATTACCGATCACCAAGCGCAAAATGCGCGGTGTTTCCGCCCCGCTTTCCTTGCGCAACACCTCGCCGATATCGAACCGGGCGAATTCCATCAACCCGGACGCCCCCACCGCCCTGTGAACGACTCGTTCCAATTCCGCAAAACTCTTCGCCGCCGCCAAGTCCCGCGGAAACGCCACCATGTCCGGATGCCCGATCGACACCGTCAGCCGGGCGACCACGCTCTCGAACGGCCTGGAAGAAATCACACTGTACCGTTGCACCGCAACCTGGATCGTCGGCATCAGACGCTTTCTCCGGGCAAAACTTATAGATCGCGCACGGTCTCCGACAGGAACCAGACGCGCCGCTCGGTCTCATCGATCCAGTTCTCGATCAGGCTGGCCGTGGCGACGTCGTTGTGCCGCTCGCAGACCTCGTGCGCGGCGCGCAGCTCCCGCACCAGATGCCGGTTATCGTCCCGCAGCTCCGTCAACATGTCCCGGGCCGCCACCGATTCCCTGTCGTTGTCCTTCAAACGCTGGCGCCGGGAGATGTCGCCGATGGACCGCAGCGTCGTCCCGCCGATCTTGCGCGCCCGCTCCGCGACGTCGTCGGTCATCCCGAAAATCTGCTCCGCCTGCTCGTCGAGCAGCAAATGATAATCCCGGAAATGCGGCCCCGCCATGTGCCAGTGAAAATTCTTCGTCTTCAAATACAGCGCGAACACATCGGCCAGCAGGGGATTCAGCGCCCCGGTCAGTTCCCCAATCGCCCGACTGCTGAAATCCGTCGCCGGTTCGCCGTTATGTTTCACCCGTTCCATCAAGGGAGATACGCCTCGCTTATTCATCGCCGTCTCCTCGTGTTAGAAGTTTCCGTTCTCCGCGCCCGGACGCCAACCCGGGCGCACCTGGCCCAGCATGCAACCACTCTTCGCGCCTGTCAAATCGCCGAGAAGAGAAAAATGGGGCGATGGACTGGTGGAGGATTGAGGTGGCGGGTCGCCGCTTCCCCTTAGCGGTAGCCGCCTGCGATCAGCAACGTTTCGCCGCTGATCCATGCAGCATCCGAAGAAGCAAGGAACACCGCGGCTTGCGCGATGTCCTGCGGCTCTCCGATGCGGCCCAGTGGGGTCTGCGCTTCGATTTGCTTGCGGAAATCGCTCGTATCAAAACCGCCGGCGCGCACGCCTTCGGTCAGCACCATGCCGGGATTGATGGCGTTGACGCGGATCTTGCGCGGCCCCAGTTCCTTGGCCAGCGTTTTGGTGACAGCGTCGAGCGCCGCCTTGGTGGCGCTGTAGACCGACATATTGGCCGGAGTCAGCGTGCTGGCCATCGAGCTGATATTGACGATGCTGCCGCCTTCGGGATTGAAAAACTTGACCGCCTCCTGCGTCGCCAGAATGGGGCCAAGAACGTTCACGTCGAACTGTTTGTGGAAATGCGCTTCCGTCACGCCTTCCAGGGGCGACATCTCATAGACCCCCGCATTGTTGACCAGGATATCAACCTGTCCGAATTCCTTCTTCGTCTCTGAAAAGAGGCGTTCTACGTCCTCGCGCTTCGACACATTGCCCTGCACGGCAATCGCCTTGCCGCCCTTGCTGGTAATCTCCGCGACCACCCGGTCCGCCCCCTCCTTGCTGGTGGAGTAGTTGACCACCACCGCCGCCCCTTCCTGTGCCAGATGTTTCGCAATCGAAGCCCCAATCCCCTTCGACGCCCCCGTAACCACAGCCACTTTGTCCGAAAGTTTCCCCGTATTCATTGTCTCTCTCCCGTGAAATAGTTTTTCTCTCGCTCAGTAAATCCCCCAGGCCTCGACAGCGACCCCGCCAAAGCCCATGCGCTAACTGATGCGCGCAAAAAAGAAAGGTTTCAAAAGCCGCTCTCGGGAATTCGAAGTGGAGCCGGCGCAGCAGTCCCCCCGCCGTTGTAGCCGCGCTTGCCAAGCGCGGGTCGTCCATCCCCTCAAACCCGACGCTTCATTTACCCTAAAGGCCGCGACCGACCGATGTATCGCCAGACGATACATAGTAGTGCTATGTATCATGAGTTCACCGGAGGGGCGTCGGTCGGAGGGAATGAGGTGGCCACGTTCTCGGATGTTGCTGGATTTTCAGGATTGCCTGTTCGACACGCGCAAGAAAATCCAAACCGAGTCCTGGCACTTTGGATTCGTAGTAGGCGATGGCGGCGTCCAACTCGGCTTTCGCCTGCGGATGGACAATGACGGGCTTCACGAATATTTCGCGCGCAGTTCGCGCAAAACGTTCTCGGCGGGTTCGCCCGTGACGCGGCCGCTCTCAATCTCCACGGCGCGACGTTTCAGTTCCTCGTCCCAGGCCTCTTCGACGCCCTGATCTTCTCCCTCGTCCAGCGATTGGATGAGAAACCGGGCGAGTTCGGCGCGGTCTTCGGTCGTCAGGGCGGCCAGCTCCGATTTGATGCGTTCAGCCTTTGCGGTCATAAAACCTAATATCCGCCGTTTCGGTCCCGAATACAACTCGGAAAGCGTATGTGGATGGCGTAAAAGCCCGATTTGACTGATTTGCCTGGTCTGGACGCTTGCAGGTTGGCGAAAATGTGCTAGTGTAGCGAAATGAGATATGCAGAGGGTATATGTCCGAGGGCGGCCAAAGCCGCTTTTGCGACGGCGCAAGGGCCTCGCCAACCCCCTTTTGGAGGGCCACGCTCCAGCGTGGACGCTGATGGGACAGATACGACGCGGTCGCGCGGGAGCGCGACCCTCCAACCATCCGGAAGCAGCCTAGTCCGACCCAGTCAAACCAAGTCGCACCTAGTCAAACCTAGTCCAACCTTCATTTTTCCTGAAATCCGTGTAATCCGTGGATCTCCCAATCCGGGTCAATACGGCCTAATACGACCTAATACGGCCTTAAATTGTTAAACTTGACAAACAAATGGCTAAATTCAGACAAATTGTCAGTTGGATGAGGGCTTTGTGGGGCTCAGCCGAAGTGGTCGGCGAGCTGGGCGAAGCTGTCCAGCATCAGCGTTTCGCCGTTGGGGGCGATCTCTTCGATCTCGTGTTGCCAGGTGGTGTGGTAGGGGATGAAGACGGTGCGCAGGCCGGCGGCTTTGGCGGGGTTGATGTCCGAACGCGGGGAATTGCCGATCATCCAGGTGTCGTGCGGGAGCAGATGGTGTTTGGTGACGATGTCGCGGTAGGTCTCGACGGATTTTTCGAAAACGACTTCGATGGCGTGGAAGAATTTTCTCAGGCCGGAGCGGTGGAGTTTGGCGAGTTGTTCTTCCTCGTGGCCTTTGGTGAGCAGGACCAGCCGGTGTTTGGCCTGCAACAGCGGCAGCGTTTCGCGCACACCGGGCATGAACTCGATGGGATGGTTGAACAGGGCCGTCTCCTGTTCCCCGATCCACCCCTCCAGATCGTCCGCGCCCAATTCCCGGGCGACTTCGCGCAGCGAGAGGCAGAACGCGCGGCTGCCGTAGCCGGCGATCTTGATGTTGCGCTGTTCGGTGTGCCAGAGCGTTTCCTGGGCGCGGGGTTCCGGGATGCGGCGCGCGCCGAGCCTGGCGATGAACGCGGCGACGACGCGCTCGAAGTAGATGTTGTTCTCCCAGAGCGTGTCGTCCGCGTCGATCAACAAAGTGGCCGGGTTTGCCATGGCGCTTTTTCCTTGAACGCTGCCGCCGGTGTTTCTAATCTGCCGGGCATGACCTTACAAGAAGTCCTTGATACGATGGAAGAAAAGATGATGAAGACCTTGGAGGTCGTTCAGAACGAGTTTGCCAGCGTCCGCACAGGCAAGGCATCGACCTCCCTGGTGGAAAACATCCAGGTGGAAGCCTACAGCACCCACATGCGGTTGAAGGAAGTGGCGGGCATTTCCACGCCCGAACCGCGCCTGATCGTGGTGCAGCCCTGGGACGCCACGCTGGTCCAGGCCATCGACAAGGCCATCCAGAAATCCGAGTTGGGCATCAACCCGGTCGTCGACGGCAAGATCATCCGCATCCCGATCCCGCAGCTCGACCAGGAACGGCGCAAGGAACTCGACAAGGTCGTCAAGAAACTCGCCGAAGACGGCCGCGTCGCCATCCGCAACGAACGCCGGCACGGCATCGATCAAGCCAAGAAATTGCAGAAGGAAGGCAAGATCACCGAGGACGAACTCAAGCACGCCGAAAAGGAGGTCCAGAACAAGACCGACGAGTACGTTAAGGAAATCGACACGGTCCTGGCCCATAAGGAAAAGGAAATCCTGGCCGTCTGACCATTTGTTCGGCCACAGATACACACAGATGTTCACGGATGCTCGGGCCAGAGACTCCTATCTGTGAAAATCTGTGTGCATCTGTGGCTTGCCAATCCAGGCCGTTCCGCTATAGTCACGGGGTTCTGGCGAGCGCAATTTCCAGCGACCCCATCGTCTAGCCCGGCCTAGGACACCAGGTTTTCATCCTGGTAACACGGGTTCGAATCCCGTTGGGGTCGCCATCTTCCATGGGCGAGGCACGGGCGAACGGAAAGGCGAGTGGAACATGAGACAGGTACAAACAACGCTGGTCTGTCTGCTAATGCTGGTTGCCGCAGCGGGCCTGGCCAGGGCAGCCGACGTCGTCGTTTACTCCAACAGTTTCGACTCCGCGGTGGGGCCGGAGTGGTCGTTGACGAATACCGACGTCACGCCGATTGGCAACATCCCCTTTTTGGGCCAGTACGACAATGAATCGGCGGTCCTCACGTTAAGCAATCTTCCCGCGCATGCCAGCCTCACGGTGTCGTTCGATCTCTACATCATCGGTTCCTGGGACGGCCACGGCTCCGGTCCAGGCCCGGACATCTGGGATTTGACCGTCGCCGGCGGCACCAATCTTCTGCACACAACCTTCAGCAATGTCCCGAACTGCTCGCCGGGCGATCGCGACCAGGATTTCCCCGGCATGTATCCGGGCAGCGACTTTGTGCAGCGAACAGGCTGCGTGGCGTCAAACTCGCTGGGGTTCCATTTCATCTACGGGTTTTGCGGACAGACCTTCGATGCGGGTGATACGACGTATCATCTTACGTACACAATGGCCGACAGCAGCCCGGCCATCAGTTTGGCGTTTTCCTCCTCCCAGGTGGATCCGGGCACGGACGAGCGCTGGGGTCTGAATCACGTGGTGATCAGCGCATCGGTCGTCACCACGGTTGGTTGCACGGTCGATGATCTTTGTCCGTGTGAGGGCCCCGTCTCCGGTGGGGGATGGAAGAGCCACCGGGACTATCTGCGTTGCATCTCGACCGTGTCCGCCGGATTCGTGCAGGCCGGCGCGATGACGCCGGCGGACAGGACGAAAGCCCTGGTAACGGCGAATCATTCGCGTTGCGGTTGGTAAGCGCTGGATGACGGCCTGACACCTATGCGCCTGCCGGCGAAGCAGGGGTTGCGGCGGCGCCATCCTCTTTGACCTCGGGGTCTCCCTGATCGGCCGAATCCGGTTGCCGTCAAACCGGCTTGCCGTCGTCGTCAGAGGTGATACGATGCCCGCTCGTCGGACGGAATGGCCCGGAACGTTCAAGGGCCGCGCGACAAATCAGGAAAGGGCGGATGACGACAAAGAGGCTGACGATCACAGGTGGGAATGGTTACGTCGGACGCGTGCTGCAGCCCGGCCTGCGGCGGTGCGGGTATCAGCTGGACGTCTTCGACAAGCGGCGCGGGTTGCTGGCCGATCTGATGGGCCGGTACTATCTGGGGACCGCCACCGGACGCGTCAGCCGGGCGATCTCGCGCCGGCTGCGGCGGGGGTTGCTGCGGGCCGATGGCGCGTTGATGAAGGCCGGTTTGGTGCGCCCTTCGTGGGACGACATCTTCGAGTTGCGCAGCCGCCTGGCCGACCGCTTCAAGGGCAGCGCGGCGGTCATTCACCTGGCTGCGTTGCCGCATCCCAAGGTGCCGGGCGCCGGCGAGAGCGACTACCGGCGGATCAACTACGAGGCGGCCATCAATGTCTTTGAAGCGGCCCGCGCCGCGGGTGTGCCCCGGTTCATCTTTGCGTCTTCCGCGCAAGTGTACGGCATCAACAAACCGGTGCGCATCGACCAGTTCCCGATCCTGGAGACGAACTACTGCCCGACGCCGGCGGACGGGCAGAACATGTATGGCTGGCTGAAACGGGAGTTCGAGGATTACCTGGCGCGGGCCTGCGGTCAACCGGGCGGGACCCAGGCGATCTCGTTGCGGCTGGAGTATCCCGGGCTGCGCTCGCGTTGGAAGGGCAATTTCTACATCAGCACGTCGGTCGAGAATACCGTGGCCGGGTTTGTCGCCGCCCTGGAAACGGAGTGGGGGACGGGCTACGACGTCTTCAATCTGGCCGACCGTGTCGTGGACGAGAGGACCGTGAACATCCAGGAGTTTCTGGCCAAACAATGGCCGGACGTGCCCAACCACACCACCGGCAATGAATGCCTGTTGAGCACCGAGAAGGCCCGCGCTTTGTTGAAGTACAATCCCCAACCCGGCGGGACCTACTTCTCTTCGGACTTGCTGTGGTGAGCGGCCGTGAAATGCGCCTTGAGCAGGCGTAGCGCGGGCTTGAGGCTCGCCGGATCGGTGCGGAGCGCCTGGAGGATCTGGTTGGCGGCGGCCGGGTAATCACCTCGTGCCAACATCTGCCGGGCCGTCTTGACCGCAAATTGCGCCCAATAAGCGCGGGCCTTGGACGACCACTCGGCCTGCTTTTCGGCCGGCAGGTAATGCCGCGCGATCGCCAGCGACTTGCGCACGTCGGCAATATCGCCGCCCGAGCGTTGCAACTGCGAAGTATCCGAACCGGGATGGACCCGGTACATCGCCAGCACTTCCGGCTCATACCAGAAGGCGTAGCGCGAGGCGATCCGGCGCCACATCTCCCAATCCGCCGTATGACGCAGCGCGCCGCAGAACCCGCCCAGCGTCTCATACGCCGCGCGCTTGACCACGATCGACGGCATTTGGATGCGGTTTGAAATCGCGAGTTGTTCCAGCCAGCCGTCGAGCACGCCGGCGCTCCCGCGTTCCTGGTGCGAGACCTTGACCTCGCGGTCGCGCTCGTCAATGAAGACATGCCGGCAAAAGGCGGCCCCGATCCGCGCGTCCTGCGCCAGACCGTCCTGCAGTTTGGCGTAGAAACCCGGACGCACCGCGTCGTCGTCGTGCAGGACGTGGACATAGTGCCCCTGGGCGCGTTGCAGACACAACGTCATTGCGGCGGACAGGCTCATGCGGGCCTGGAAGCGCTGCACGTGAATGCGCGGGCCGGCGATCTGACGGACGAAGTTCTCCACCGCGCCGGTGGAGGAGTTGTCCACCACTTCAATCTGCATCGTCTCCCGCCCCGGCGCCTGGTCGAGGACGCCCTTCAGGGTCGCGGCCAGGAACTCCACGCGGTTGTAGGTGGTGATCATCACCGACCACAGGGGCCGCCGGACGTGATCGGGCACGGGATCGATGCGCGGAAGAACGGGGCGGTCCATCTCAGCCAGGACCTTCGTTGGCAAGGATCGCGGGAATCTTGTTCCAGACCTGGAGGATGACGCCATCGACGTTGCTGTACTCCCAGGCACCCGCCCGACCCAAGGGATAGATGTGGCGCGCTTCGTAAAACCGGATGACCTGCGCCTTTTCCCTGTCCGACACGAGGGTGGGAATGGGATAGGTGAACGCCAGGCGCTCGACCAGGATGTCCTCCATCCATTCGCGGCGCACGCCGATGCGTTCGAGGCTGGCGACGACGTCGGCGCGCTCATCGGGCTGGCCGCGCTCCGTCACCTCCGCGACGATGCACGGGGCAAACCGGTCGGAGAAGTTGTGCATGTAGGTCAGCCGGTAAAAGGGGAATCGGGACGCCGCAAAGAAATGCCAGTGGAGCGAATGCGGCGGGGCCTGGTTCAAACAGATGACGTAGAACCGAGTATTGTTGTGGCGCCAGGCGGGCCGGGGCCAGTTCCCGGGCTCGATCCGCGCGCCCAGCAGCGGCAGGGGCATGGTCGAAAGGATGGCTTTGCAGCGCACCACGTCGCCCGCGGCGCTGTGCAGTTCGTAGGAATCCGGCAGGGCGCAAATCCGCGCGACAGGAAACTCCAGCAGGAAACGGTGGCGGACCGGTTCGGCCATCGCCTCGATCATGCGGCCGATGCCGGCGCGTGGATAGAGGAACCGGGCCTGGTATTTACGTCCGACGATTTTTGCCCCGAGGGCCACGCGGATGATTTCGTCCACCGGCGCCGGATCGATTTTACCCGAGACCAACCCGAGGCTGATCTCTTCCAGCGGACAATCCCAGATCTTTCGGTTGTAAGGGAGCATGAACTGTTCGGCGATGCCCTGGCCCAGGCGATGGTGGACCCACTCCAGGAAGTTATCCACGGGCCGGGCCGTGCGATGGGCTTCGATGTAACCCAGGACGCAGGCGAGTTTGTCCTCCAGCGGCAACTGGCCGATGCCGTTCTCGAAGGGGTACTCAATATCGATGCCTTCGGCCCCGTCATGGCTGCAGTGATGGACCCGGACCTGGCGATCGTGTTCGCAATACTTGACCGGCAGCGAGCGCCAATAGTCCATCACAGCGGTGTGTTTGCTGTAGAGGGCTTTTACGCCGGAATCGTACGACCATTGCCTGTGTTGCTTGGTCTGGACCAGCCCGCCGATCCGGTCCTGGCCCTCGACGACAACGAAATCAGCCTGGTGCTTGGCCAGTTCGCACGCCGCCTGCACGCCGGCGATGCCCGCTCCCAGCACGGCAATATGGGTCTCGATTCTTCGCATTTTCCCGGTTCGACCTTTGTCTGGATTGAGAGGTTCAAGCCTTGAGTCGCATGGACTTAAGCAGCAGCCGTGCCTGGACAATTGGACGGCGTTTGTTCCTCGACGCGAGGCCGACTGGCCGGCTTTTTCGCCATGTCCGTCGACATTGCTTTGGTACGGAATTCGCTTATTTTGCGAGGGAAAAGGCCATGAATTCCGGTATTAAGCCAATCATCTCGGTCATCATACCCTGCTATAATCAGGGACGTTATCTCGGGGAAGCCATCCAGAGTGTGCGCACGCAGGACTGTCCGAATTGCGAGATCATCGTTGTCGATGACGGCTCAACGGACGAGACCAGCGCCGTCGCCGCCTCGTTCGCGGGAGTCATTTGCCTCAGACAACAACAGCAAGGGGCCGGCGCCGCCCGCAATGCCGGATTCCATCACAGTCGCGGGGACTACATTGTCTTTCTCGATGCGGATGATCGTCTGCTGCCGCAGGCCCTTGCCGCCGGCACCGGCTTTCTCGACGCGCATCCCGATGCCCTGTTCGTCTACGGTCCGTATGTCTACATCGACGAAAATGGCCGGCGTCTTCCCGGCGCGCCTCCCGCCCGGCCCAAGGGCGATGCCTACAGCGCCCTGTTGCGCGGGCGCAATTTTATCGTGATGATGGGCGCCGTTATGTTCCGGCGCACGACATTCGAGACAGTCGGGGCATTCGACACATCGTTTCCCCGGTGTGAGGATTACGCCTACTTTCTTCGCTGCGCCAGAGTGGGCGCCATTGGCCACCACGATCAATGCGTGGCCGAATACCGGCAGCATCCCGCCAGTCTTTCGTGCAATAACCGGCTGAATTTGACGGCCGGATTGGCCATCCTTCGCTCGCAATGGCCTCACGTCAAAGGAAACGAATTCCACCGTCAAGCGTACAAAGAGGGGCTGCAAACCTGGCGCGACCACTTTGGCAAGAAACTCATCAACGATGTGAGATCGGGTGCGGACTTGAAACAGATGCTGCTGGATCTGATCGTACTGGCGCGCTATTGGCCCACCCGCGTCGTCACAGCGCTGCTGCGCCGGGCGAAGAAGGCCGCTTCACCACTCAACGTCGCCCGGCCATCTCCGTATTGACAGGCGCCCCTGATCAGGCGCTCTTGCCTTTGCCGAGCAGGTAGTAGAGGACCAACCCCACGGGGGCAGGATCAGGATCAGCAGGATCCAGAGGAGCTTTTGTCCCGGCTCCTTGCCGCTCTTGATGCAGTCGAGGATGGCGAGAATGTCCAACACCAGAATGACGATTCCAACGATTGAATACATAGTGGCGCCTCCTGTTGGTTGGGCGGGATGATAACGGCCTGCCGCCCGCAAGGCAAGCCTGTCGCGCCTGACCGTTGCGAGGCTCACTGCCTCGTGGCGAAGGCGGAGAATTTCTTCTCGAAAGACTCGCTGTCCCTGAATTGCGCGCTGTAGACCTCGCGGGCCGCCGTCTCGAAGTTCAGCCCATCGCTTTGGCGTTTCATGAATTGCAGCAGACGGGGCATGCCGCCGCCCTGGTCATACAACAGGGTGACGAGCCGTTGTGATTCGGCATAGAAGGCTTTCACCTGCTCCGTCCCGGACGGGTAATCCACCGCGCCGGTCAGGGCATCCAGCGGCACATAATCATCCGGTGCGACCGGCGGCGACAGGTTGCTTTCGCGGTAAGACCGCCGTTTGAGATAATTGCGGACCAGCCGGGTGGATTCGAATTCGGCGAAGCCCTCGTTCAACCAGAGCGGAATATCGCCCCCGACAAACCGATAGAGCGCCAGATGGGTCATCTCGTGCGCCAGCGTTGTGCCCTGGAACCGGAAATGCGCGCGGGTCTGGAAGAACAACTCACGCCCCGTGCAAAAACCGCCGGTCCATCCCTCGACGTTGACCGAGGTGGCGAATTGTCTCCAGGCCGGTTCGTTCAGAAACACGTAGATGTGCGACTTGCGCTCGAACGAATCCTCCGTGATGCCGAGGTCGCTCTTGATGGCGGCGTAATATTGCTCGGCCGCATTGGCCAGTTGGGGCGTCGAGAACCCGGCCTCCGTGTGAAAGATGAAGTGCTCCGATTCACTGTGCTCCCAGTTGACGGAGGTCATCGCCAGGGCGCGCTGGCCGATGCGCGACACGCTGCGTTCGCTCAGTTGCGCAAACGTCTTCTGGACCAGAGGCGCGTCGGGCGCCTGGGGCGCGGCGGCATCTTCCGGATCGGCCCCGCACGGGCCCGTCCACAACCAGGCGGCCAGGATGACCGCCGCGATCCTGGTAAAACGGGAAGTATTCATCACGTTGCCGGACGCTTCAAGAGCAACTCCCTTGCCCATCCGGGCGGACAGGTGTTCCTCAAGCCGGTTTGAGGGCTTCTTCCACGAACGCAAAAATCGCCGTCTTGATCGTTTCCTGGGTGACGGACTCCAGCGGCCACGCCTCGACGGCCTTGGGGTGGTGACCAGGAATGGAGCGAAGGATGTTGGTCGTGCAGATGATTTCCGAGTAATCAGCGCGCGTGGCAAACGTCAGATGATGCACCCCGATCGAAAGCTTCACGCTGTCGGGCAGCGGCGAGTCCCGTTCGGTGGTGGAGGCGATTCCCTGGTGGCCGAGCATGTCGCGGAAATGCTCCACCGCCGGAATCAGAATCCCGGCCTTGATCGCCGCAAACGTTTCCCGGCGCCTCTCGGTTTCGCGCGCGGACAGTTCGCTCGTCCTGGCCGCTTCGGCCTGGAGCCGCTTCAATTCGCCGGCCAGCTGCGCCAGCCTGGCTTCCATCTCCTTGTCGTCCATACCATGCCTCCCCGCCGCAGAATAGCAGCAGAGGGGGAAAACGCCAAGCGGTTAGCGGCGGCGGCGCGGGGAGAACGAGTAGCCGTGCGCCATGCGGACGGTGGCGACGCTGCGGCGGCTGGAGGCCGCCATGGCCGCCTCGTTGAACATCGCGGTGGCCGCGTAATTGAAATTCTCCAGCTTCAGCCGGGGCACTTTCTGCCCGATGAACCGCTCGATGGCCTGGACGTGTTCGTTCTCTTCGGCGGTCACCAGGGTGAACGCGTCGCCGACCTTCTGGGCCCGGCCCGTGCGGCCAATGCGGTGCACGTAATCCTCGGGATGCTGCGGGACGTCGTAATTGATCACGTGCGTCACACCTTCCACGTCGATGCCGCGCGCGGCAATGTCCGTGGCCACCATCACTTCGTACTTGCCGGACTTGAATCCTTCCAGCGCTTCCACGCGTTCGCGCTGGGTGCGGTTGGAATGCAGCACCGCCACAGCGTGGTTGGCCGTCTTCAGCCGGCGGGCGATCTTGTCGGCGCCGTGCTTGGTGCGGGAGAAAATCAGCACGCTTTCGTAATTGGTCCGCTGCAGCAATTCCAGCAACAGGGTGAATTTCTGCGTCGCCGCCACGGGATAAAATGCATGCGTCACCGTCGACGCCGGCGAACGCCGTTCGCCGATCTCGATTTTCTCGGGGTTGTGCAGGACCCAGGACGCCAGCCGCTCGATTTCTCCCGGCACCGTCGCGGAGAACAGCAGGGTCTGCCGTTGTTTCGGGACGCGCTCGACAATCTTTCTGACCTGCGGGATGAAGCCCATGTCCAGCATCCGGTCCACTTCGTCCAGCACCAGGATCTGGACGTCGCGCAAGTGCAGCGTGTTCTGCCCCAATAAATCCAGCAACCGTCCCGGGGTCGCCACCACCACGTCCGCGCCCCGGCTCAATTCCTGGCGCTGATTGCCGTAACCGACGCCGCCAAACACCACCGAGGTGCGCAGATCGGTGAACCGCCCGTAATCGTGGAACGCCGTTTCCACCTGCGCCGCCAACTCGCGTGTGGGTTCCAGCACCAGACAACGGCAGCCGCCGTGCGACTTGAGCATGGTGATGATCGGCAGCGCGAACGCCGCCGTTTTGCCCGTGCCGGTCTGCGCCGAGCCGATCAGGTCTTTGCCGGAGAGAATGACGGGGATCGCCCGCAATTGAATGGGCGTGGGATCGACATAGCCCATGGCCTGCACGCCGCGCAGGACTGGCTCCGATAAACCGAGCTTACTAAACGCCATGATAAAGAGACCCTTTCAAGTAATCGCCCACAATACGGCCCAATTCCCCCCATGTCACGCCAATTCGCCGCTCCGTCCTCCAACGGCTCTCAGGCAGGGTAGCTACAATCGAGGACAAAGCCCGTTACGCATTCGGGTGTTTTCTTGCCGTCAAATTGGACAGTCAGTGCCTTGACCTCTTTACAGGCCTCTTCGCGCGTTTTCGCATGAAGATGCGATTTTGGTTTTTTCCAGGAGGCGCATACGAACCACCCAACGAGGTAGATTCCGTGAGAAAGGCCGTTGGGCTCCAAATACTCCTTTACTAACTGCGTCTCAACAGCATCACGCACTTCCGCATGCCAACACCCTTTGACTTCAATGACAACCGTCACAGGCGACGCTGAAGCGCCACATTCCGCTCGGGGAGTGGCCTCAATATAAATGTCCGTTTTTTGGCCCAATCGTGGCTGCACTTCCCGTCCGACGACGATGCCTGATGCACCTAGCCGATTAGGCCATCAATCCACTTGTCACCGACCGCTGCCCGGAGATCAGCATCGCCAGGTATGCGATCTCGCAGGAGCCAAACCGCGATGTAACCCGGGTCGGAAAAGTTTGTGCGAGTCCCGATCTCTGCGTAGCCATCGCTATGATGGATAGGCATACAAAAGAATTCTACACCTTTTTCTCGCGAGCTGTGGGGAGAACGTGGACCTTGTTTGTCTCTTGCGGTGTTGTTACAGCGCGGCTTGCAGGGTGTCGGCGATGGTTTTGACGAGGCGGAACTTCATCTTCTTGCGGATCTCGGCGGGGACGTCGGCCAGGTCTTTGCGGTTTTGTTCGGGCAGGACGACGGTCTTGATGCCGGAACGCGCTGCGGCCAGCACCTTTTCCTTGATGCCGCCCACCGGCAGGATTTTGCCGCGCAAAGTGATCTCGCCGGTCATCGCCAGGGCGGACTTGATGGGCCGCCGCGTCAACAGCGAGGCCAGCGCCATGGCCATCGTTACGCCCGCCGACGGCCCGTCCTTGGGAATCGCGCCGGCGGGGACGTGGATGTGGATGTCGGTCTTTTCAAGGCTCTTCGGCTCGATCTTCAACTGTTTGGTGTGCGAGCGGACGTAGCTCAGGGCAGCCTGGGCGCTCTCGCGCATCACGTCGCCGAGCGAACCGGTCAGGATCAGGTTTCCCCGGCCGGGCATCTGGGTGGCCTCGATGAACAGGATGTCGCCGCCCGCCGCGGTCCAGGCCAGGCCGATGGCCACGCCGGGATCGGTCGCGCGTTCGACGACGTCGTGGAAGAATTCCGGCGGCCCGAGGAAGTCCTTGAGGTTTTTTGGGGTGACGGAGACCGCGGTGGCCTTGCGTTCCACCAGGCGGCGCGCGGTGCGCCGGCAAATGGTGGCGATCTGGCGTTCCAGGTTGCGCACGCCCGCTTCGCGGGTGTGATCGCGGATGATGGCCGCCAGGGCGGGCGGGCTGAACGTCAACTGGTTCTTCTTCAGCCCGTGCTCTTCGAGCTGGCGCGGGATGAGATATTTGGTGGCGATATGGATTTTCTCGTGCTCGGTGTAGCCCGGCAGGTTGATCACTTCCATGCGGTCGCGCAGCGCCGGCGGAATCGGCTCCAGCAGGTTGGCGGTGGTGATGAACATGACTCGGGACAAATCGAACGGCACTTCCAGGTAGTGGTCCGAGAAACTGTTGTTCTGCTGCGGATCGAGCACCTCCAGCAGGGCCGAACTTGGGTCGCCGCGAAAATCGCTGCCGACTTTGTCGATCTCGTCGAGCATGAACACGGGGTTGTTGCTCTCGACGCGGCGCAGGCTCTGGATGATGCGGCCGGGCAACGCGCCGATGTAGGTGCGACGGTGGCCGCGGATTTCCGCCTCGTCGCGCACGCCGCCCAGCGAGATCCGCAGAAACTTCCGGCCCAGCGCGCGGGCGACGCTGCGGCCCAGGGAGGTTTTGCCGACGCCGGGCGGGCCGACAAAGCAGAGGATCGGCGCCTTGCCGATCGCCGATGGGTTGCCGTTGCTCTTGAGCTTGAGCACGCTGAGGTATTCGAGAATGCGTTTCTTGACCTGTTCCAAATCGTAATGGTCCTCGTCGAGGATGCGTTTGGCGCGGGCGATGTCGAGTTTGTCCTCGGTGGATTTCGACCAGGGCAGCCCGATCAGCCAGTCAAGGTAGGTGCGCACGACGGTGTACTCGGCCGAGGCCGGGGACATGGTTTCCAGGCGCTCGACTTCCTTGATGGCGATCTTTTTCACGTCGGGCGGCATCTGCGCCTTGTCGATTTTGTCGCGCAGTTCCTTGACTTCCGTGCCGTGTTCGCCGCCTTCGCCGAGTTCCTTCTGGATGGCTTTGAGTTGTTCGCGCAGGAAATAGTCGCGCTGGGTCTTGCTCAACGCCTGGGTGACCTTGGTCTGGATTTCGCTGCCGAGATGCAGCACTTCGAGTTCGCGGTTCAACAGCGCGCCAAGCACACTGAGGCGCACGCGCACGTCGAGCGTCTCCAGCAGGTCCTGTTTTTCCTCTAGGGTGAGGTTGATGTAGGCGGCGATCAAATCGGAGAGCTTGGCCGGGTCGTCCAGGTTGAGCAGGGTGATTTTCAGGTCCTCGGGCAGGGTCGGGGACAGGCCGATCACTTCCTGGAATTGGGTGGTGGCGTTGCGGGTCAAGGCGGCCAGTTCGAGGCCCTGGGTGACGATGTCTTCCATGGGCTCAATTTCCGCGATGGGATAGGGTGTCTCCGTCTTCGGGCGGAGGATGCGCATGCGTTTCACGCCCTGGATCAGCACGCGGACGCTGTCGTCGGGGAATTTCAGCATGCGGACCACGCGGACGATGCAGCCGAAGTCGTGCAGGTTTTCCAGCAGCGGGTGCTCGATGTTCGGGTCTTTTTGCAGCGCAACGCCCACGAGGCGGTCGCCGCCGACCACGTCGTCGATCAGCCGGACTGAGGAGGCGCTGGTGACCAGCAGCGGCACCACCATGTGCGGGAAGACCACCACGTCGCTCAAGGGCAGGATCGGCAGCCGGGAGGGAATGCTCGGCATGTCGGGAACGCCCTTGACGCTTTCCGGGCCCGGCATCTTGTCTTGTATGATCTCAGCCATCGATTGTCGAATCGTCCAATCAACTGGTTGGTGCAACGCCGCCGCATCCCTCCCTGACCGGCTGCGCGACGGCAGGCGCGGGCCCCGGGGCCCTAATCAGCCTGCTCGATGATGACGGTGACCGTTGTATGTTCGGACTGCGACGACTTGGGCAGTTCGATCTGCAGGAATCCATTGCGGAACTGCGCCCGAACGCGGCTCCCATCAACCGAACGCGGGATGACGATGCGCCGCTCAAAATAGCCATAATCCACTTCCATCTGCCGGAACACACACCGCTGCTCGCGTTGCCGGCAGGGGTCTTTGCGTTGTCCACGGACCAACAGGAGACGATCGCTGAGGGTGATCTCCAGGTCTTCCCTCTCAATGCCCGCGATCTCCATCTTCACAACGAGGGAATCGGCCGTCTCATACACATCCGTGTTCGGTGTCCAGGCCGTGTGCGGCGCGGACGAATGAAACCCCAGATACGCGAAACTCTGGGGCAAATGATTGGTCAAGTTCTTGGCCATCGTGTGCGGAGTCCTATACCTGCGCCAAACATAGGCCTCTTTCCCCCAAAACGCAAGTCAAGCGCTTGGGAGCCCAAAAGGGCTTCCCGACGCCGGCAGACGCGGGGTTTTGGGTTGCCGCACCTGCCGCGAAGGCTTAGATTGGCTGCGCGATGAAACTGGCGCTGGCCCAAATCAATACCACCGTCGGCGATTTGCGCGGGAATTGCGCGAAAATCCTCGAATTCTACAATCGCGCCGCCGCCGCCGGGGCCGACGTGGTGCTCGCGCCCGAACTGGCCATCACCGGTTATCCGCCCCGCGATCTGCTGGCCAAACACCGCTTTGTCGAGGACAACCTGAAAGCGCGCAGCGATCTCGCCGCCAAAACCGGCAACGCCGTGCTCGTGGCCGGGTATGTGGACATCAATTCGCTGCGGCCCGGCAAGGAGTACTTCAACGCGGCGGCGCTGATGCGCAACGGCAAGATCGTGGCCAAACGCTACAAGACGTTGCTGCCGACCTATGACGTGTTCGACGAGGACCGCTATTTCCAGCCGGCCGATGCCAACGCCGTGATCGAGTTGGACGCGCACACGCTGGCGCTGACGATTTGCGAGGACATGTGGAACGCGCAGGATTTCTGGTCGGTGCGCCTGTACCGGCGCGACCCGATTGCGGACCTGATGCACCAGGAACAGGGCGTGGAGATCCTGCTGAACATCTCCGCCTCGCCCTATAATGTCGGCAAGGAAGAGACCCGGTTCGAAATGCTGCGCGCCGCAGCGCAGCGGTACAAAGTCCCGCTGGCCTACTGCAACGCCGTCGGCGGCAACGACGAACTGGTCTTCGACGGCAACAGCATGGTCTTCGACGGCCAGGGCAACCTGCTGGCCGAAGCCAAGGCCTTCCAGGAAGACCTGCTCATCGTGGACCTGGACAAACCGGGCAACCCGCTCCCGTTCAAGCCGCTCGATCCCATCGAAGCCCTGCACGAAGCCCTCGTGCTCGGCCTGCGCGATTACACCCAGAAATGCGGCTTCAAGTCCGCCGTCCTCGGCCTCAGCGGCGGGATCGATTCCGCCGTCACCGCCTGCCTGGCCGTCGCCGCGCTCGGCCCTGAGAACGTGATGGGCGTATCGATGCCCTCGCAGTACTCCTCGAAAGGCAGTATGGACGACGCGCGCGACCTGGCCAAGAACCTCGGCATCCGCTGGGAAGTCATTCCCATCCAGGACGCCTACCAGGTCTACAAAGGCGCGTTCAAGGAAGTCTTCAAGGGTTTGCCCGAGGATTCCACTGAGGAAAACCTCCAGGCCCGCATCCGCGGCACGATGCTGATGGCCTTGTCCAATAAGTTCGGGCACATGCTTCTCACCACCGGCAACAAGAGCGAACTGGCCGTTGGTTACTGCACCCTTTATGGCGACATGGCCGGCGGCCTCGCCGTCCTCGCCGACGTGCCCAAGACGATGGTCTACAAACTCGCGAAGTACATTAATAGGACAAAGCCCGTCATCCCCGAAGCTTCGCTCACCAAACCCCCCTCGGCCGAGCTGCGTCCCAACCAGACCGACCAGGACACGCTTCCCCCTTACGAGGTCCTCGACGTTGTCCTCAAGAAATACGTCGAAGAAAGCAAAAGCGCCGCCGAGATCATCGCCGAGACCAAACTCGACGAAAAACTCGTACGCGACATCGTCCGCAAGATCGACCTCAACGAGTATAAGAGGAAACAAGCCCCCCCCAGCCTCCGCGTCACCACCAAAGCCTTCGGCATCGGCCGCCGCGTCCCCATCGCCCAACGCTACGTCGAGTAGTTGCTGTGTCGTACGGTAGGGCGCGTTCGCCGAACGCGCCGGTCGTTTTCGTCGTATGCGCCTACGCTCCAGCATCTTATCCTGCTGTAGCCCGCTAATTCAAAGAACATTTAAGGCCGTATTAGGTCGTATTAGGCCGTAATAGGTCGAAGCCCATGCAAGGGCAAATTGAGCCAAATTGGCCCAACCCCGCCGCTCGTCTGGAAAAATTGAAGGTTGGACTAGGTTTGACTAGGTGCGACTGGGTTTGACTAGGCCTGTCCGCCGAAGCCTTGGCGAAGGCAAATTGGACCTTCAGGCATCGGATTCTCACCACAGAGGCACGAAGGTCGCGAAGCGCTGTACACACGGAATTCATCAGAAGATTGAAACTGAACTCGGAAAATCTTACGAGTATACTAAGCCGCCCGAGATCGAATTGCGTCGGTGGAGTGCTGCGACTCATGCGGTTCCATGTGTTAGCTGGTTGAAGAAACAGTGTCAGTTGACTCCAGAGAGTCTGAATCTGGAGCGCCATGTAATAACGGGCGCGACTGTGGACTGGCGATTAATCGACCTGAAAGTTGCCTTCCATGTTCTTCCGCCGGGAGCCTCTTCTTTGTCAAAGGAATATCAGCACAAGCTTGAGACGGTAAGTTCCTTTGAAATTACATTGGAATCTGCCGAGGATTGGGAAAACGGCGTTGCCGTTTTATCCTCGACACTTCGCGATGTAGATACGGCGCTTTATGCGGAGATCCTTAAAGCCGTTGCCTCTTCTTAGCCGGACGGCGGATTCTTCTTAGGGGAGGTGCCGTCTCCCGCAACGCCCAATCTTTGACCTCGCAATTTGCGAGGTCAAAGCGTTTTGCGACATCGCGTTTGAGGTGCCAAATTGGCACCTCAAAAGGTGCTCTGGCTGCCGAGACTACTGCGTCCCCAATTTTGCCAGGAGGCCTTTTTTGCGGGCGACTTGGAACATGTAGCGGAAGAAGGCGGTGCCGGCGATTAGGTAAACCACGTTTAGGGCGAAGGCCCATGCCAAATGATTCATCGAGAGGCCTTCGCCCCTTAGGACCTGGCGCATGCCTTCGAAGACGTGGGTGGCGGGGATGCAGAGGGAGATGGGTTGAAGCCATTTGGGGAGGACGTTGAGGGGGTAGAAGACGGCGCAGATGGGTTGGATTAAGAAGGGGATGCCCCAGGCGAGGGCTTCGGCGGATTGACCCCAGCGCATGATCAGGGCGGTGGTGACCATGCCGACGGCCCAGCCCATTAAGAGAAGATTGGCGAAGAGGGGGATGAGGGCGAAGCCCATTTGGAAGAGGTTCCAGGAATAGAACAGGCCGGCCAGGCTGGCCAGGACGGCGACGGTGATGAGGATTTTCACGAAGCCGACGACGTAGGTGGCGGCGATGAATTCACTCATGCGGATCGGGGCGACGAAGATGTTCAGGAGATTGCGCGCCCAGATGTCTTCCAAAAACGAGATCGTCACCGCTTGTTGCGCGCGGTAAAGGATGTCCCAGAAAATCATCGAGCCCATCAGGAACGTCACCGTGGCGGGCAGCCGGTTTTGCAGGCGCATCAAGTACATGGTGATGAATCCCCAGACCAGCAGGTCCATCACGGGCCAGAAAAACATCTCCGCCACGCGGGGCAGGCTGCGGGTGTAGAGAAAGGTGTAGCGCAAGACCAGCGCGCCGATGCGGCGGGGGTTCATGCGACCTCCCACAGCGGCAGGCACGCCGCTTCCCAGTCGTTGGTAGGGCGCGTTCGCCGAACGCGCCGCTGCTGTGAACGCGCAAATCTCGGCGGCTTGGGCCAAGCCGCCCTACCAACGACGATGGAACATGGAAACTTCATGCTTTGGCCTCGGTTTCCGCCGCCAACACGTCGCCGCCGCGGGCGACGCTGATGAAGACGTCTTCGAGGGATTTCTGCTGAAACTTGTCGACGACCTGCTGGGGCGTGCCTTCGGCGATGATGCGGCCTTTGTGCATGAAGAGCACGCGGTCGCAGACTTCTTCGACGTCGCGCATGTTGTGGCTGGTGTAAATCATCGTCGTGCCGCGTTCGCGCTGGATGCGGCGCAGGAGTTTTCGCACCTTGTCGGCAATGTCGGGGTCGAGGCTGGCGGTCGGTTCGTCCAGCAGGAGCAATTCGGGCTGGTTCAATAGCGATTTGCAGAGGTTGACCCGGGTCGATTCGCCGGAGGAAAGGTTGCCGGTGATCTTTTTCTTGAGATGGGAAATCTCGAACAGCGCCAGCAATTCGTCCGTGCGCGCCCGCCAGTCTTTCACGCCGTAGAGCTGGGCGAAGATCAGCATGTTTTCCCAGACCTTGAGGTTGGACGGCAGGCCGGTGTAGGCGGAGGAAAAATTGCAGCGCTGGAGGATCTCGACCTGGTGGCGCTCGAAATCTTCGCCGAAGATTTTCACCGTGCCGGTGGTGGCGGTGGTCAGGCCGAGCAGGATCTGGATGGTGGTGGTCTTGCCCGCGCCGTTAGCGCCGAGCAGGCCGACGATCTCGCCGCGGTCGACATGGAAGGAAATATCGGCGACGGCGACGGTGCCGTCGAATTCCTTTCCCAGATGTTCCACCTGGACGATTGGTTCGGGCATGATGTCGGACATAATAGCACGGCATGTCTGCTGTTGGTAGGGCGCGTTCGCCGAACGCGCCGCTGTTGGGTGAGGAGACGGGAACGGCGCGGCGGCTTGAGCCAAGCCGCCCTTGTATCTTCGATTGGTGGTATTCTCGCCTTTGGTTTCCCACGGGAGTGGGAGCAGCAGAGCGGCCCTTGGGGGGCATGCCCCCCAAGGGCGCGGCGCGGACGAGATCGTAGTCGCCCTCGGTTCGGTTTGCGCCTGCCCGTTGGTAGCCAGATCCGTCCGCGCTTTCTGTTGCTAAACTCGAACAGTTGCCAGAGCGGTCATCGGCCCCCTGGGCGCCGCGACCTGCTCGCATCGCAAGGAGGAGTCTAACCAATGTCATCGCCCCTCGTCTATGTCGGAATGGATGTTGCCAAAGCCACGCTGGATCTGTGTGCCGTGGGCTCCGCCCAAGCGCAGCACCGCCAGCTGCCCAATGATGCCAAGGGCCATCGCGCCCTGTTGCGCTGGTTGCGCCCCTTCGGCCAGGTCCAGGTCGTCTGTGAAGCCACCGGCGGTTATGAACGCGCTGCCGTCGTGGCGCTGCAGCAGGCGGCCATCCCCGTCAGTGTCGTCAATCCGCGCCAGGCCCGCGATTTCGCCCGCGCGCAAGGCCGGTTGGCCAAAACCGACCGCATCGATGCGCGGGTTCTGGCTGAGTTCGGTCAACGGCTGCAGCCTTCGGCCACGGCCGTTGCCAGCCTGGCCCAACGTCAATTGGCCGAATTGGTGGCGCGCCGCCAGCAAGTCCAGCAGTTGCGCACAGCCGAACACAACCGCTTGGAGCACACCGTCCACCCGGCGCTTCGCCGCCAGGTGCGTCGTCATCTGCTGGGACTGGATCGGCAGCTCGAACAACTCCAAACCTGGATCCGGGAGTTGGTCCAGTCCGAGCCCCTGCTGAGCCAAAAGGTAGCGCGGCTGTGTCAGGTCGGCGGTGTGGGCCACATCACAGCTGTCGCGTTGCTGGCCAGCATGCCGGAATTGGGCACGCTCAATCGCCGGCAAGCCGCCGCCTTGGCCGGAGTAGCGCCGTTGAATCGTGACAGTGGGCCTCGTCGCGGCCACCGGCTCATCGGAGGCGGCCGGGCCAACGCGCGGCGGGCGCTGTACATGGCTGGCTTGGTTGCCGCCTTTTCCAACCCGCGTTTCAAGGTCTTCTACCATCGGCTGCTGGCGGCAGGCAAAGCGCCGAAGGTGGCGCTGGTGGCCGTGATGCGCAAGCTCATCATCCTGCTCAATCACCTGCTCAAAACCCCAGAATTCCAACCCACATGAAAAGACAGTTGCTACCAACGACACGACCATGAACGACGGGAAAACGACTGCCCCCACGATTCGCTTGCGTTTCCGGCGCGGTCGGGCTAACAGGATTGCATGTCAACGATTCCCCAGCAGTTTGCCCATGTCACGGTGGTCACCAAAGCCAATGTCTATTTCGACGGCAAGGTCGTCAGCCACTCCGTGCTGTTTGCCGACGGCAGCAAAAAGACGATCGGTCTGATCTATCCCGGCTCGTTCCATTTCGGCACCAACGCCGCCGAACGCATGGAGATCGTCGCGGGCGATTGCCGGGTCAAGCTCGACGGGCAAACGCAGTGGAAGGAGTACGGCGCCAATCAGGTGTTCGAGGTCCCGGCAAAATCCGGGTTCGATATCGAGGTCAAACAGGGCATCTGCGAATATGTCTGCTCGTTTCTGCCCTAGGTTGTCATGACGTTGAAGCACGATTATTCGGAGAAACTCTGGGTGGAGGCGCTGGAACGGTTGCCGGGCGGCGTGAACTCGCCGGTGCGCGCGTTTCGCGGTGTGGGCGGCACGCCGTTCTTCACGCAGCGGGCAAAGGGATCGCGGTTGTGGGACGTGGACGGCAATGAGTACATCGATTACGTCTGCTCGTGGGGGCCGATGATCCTCGGGCACGCGCATCCGAAGGTGGTGCGGGCGGTGCAGGAGGCGGCGCGCGACGGCACAAGTTTCGGCACGCCGCACCCGCGCGAAATCCGCCTGGCGCAACTGGTCTGTGAAAGTATTCCATCGATCAAGAAGGTCCGCTTCGTCAATTCCGGCACAGAAGCCACAATGTCGGCGATCCGGCTGGCGCGCGGGTTCACCAAACGCGACAAGATCGTGAAATTCGACGGCTGCTATCACGGGCACTCCGATTCGCTGCTGGTGAAGGCCGGCTCGGGCGGAGCGACGTTCGACGTGCCGGACAGCGCGGGTGTGCCCGCCGATTTTGCGCGGCACACGCTGACGTTGCCGCTGAACGATGTGGCCGCGCTGGGAAGCGTGAATTGGCGCGAGATTGCCTGCGCCATCATCGAGCCCGTCCCGGCCAACATGGGATTGATCCCGCTGCGGCTGGAATTTCTGGAGAAACTGCGGCAGGTTACACGGGACGCGGGCGCGTTGTTGATTTTCGACGAAGTGATCAGCGGGTTTCGCGTGGCGCGCGGCGGCGCGCAGGAATTGACCGGCATCAGCGCCGACCTGACGACGCTCGGCAAGATCATTGGCGGCGGGCTGCCCTGCGGCGCGTTTGGCGGCCGGGCGGACGTGATGGCGTTGCTCGCGCCGGACGGGCCGGTGTACCAGGCGGGGACGTTGTCGGGAAATCCGCTGGCGATGGCGGCGGGCGTGGCGACGCTGGAGGAACTGTTCCAGGCGGGCACGTATGAAAAGTTGGAAAGACTGGGCGCGGCGTTAGGCGATGAGATGAAGAAGATCGTCAAAGCACAGCATGTGCGGATCGGTTCGTTGTTCTGCACGTTTTTCACCGAGCGTGAAGTGGTGGACTACGCCAGCGCGAAGACAAGCGATACGAAACGGTACGCGCGCTGGTTCCACGCGATGCTGGAACGGGGCGTTTATTTTGCGCCGTCGCAATTCGAGGTTGGTTTCCTCTCGTTGGCGCACACGGAGGCGGACATCGAGCAGACATTGCGCGCGGCGGCGGAGGCGGTGAAAGCGTGATGAAGATCGTCGTGGCCATGACCGGCGCCAGCGGGGCGATGTACACGCAACGGTTGCTCGACAATCTCGACGCGAAGAAGCACCGGGTTTCCCTGATCACGACGAAGCACGCGCGCGAGGTGGGGCAGCTCGAATTGCCCAAGGGCGAATTGAAGGTGGCCAGGGAGGTCATCCAGTACGACGAGAATGATTCGATGTTCGTGCCGTTCGTGAGCGGCTCGGCGAAGGTTGACGCGATGGTGGTGATTCCCGCGTCAATGGGCATGGTCGGCCGGATCGCGCACGGCGTGTCTGACAGCACCATCGCGCGGGCGGCGGACGTGTTCTTAAAGGAGCGGCGCAAGCTGATCCTGGTGCCGCGCGAAGCGCCTTACAATTTGATCCATCTGCGCAATCTGGTCACGTTGACCGAGGCGGGCGCCACGATCATTCCAGCCAGTCCATCATTCTACAGCAAGCCGAAAACGATCACGGAATTGGTGGACACGATTGTTGCGCGCGTGCTCGACCATCTCGGGATCGACCACAAGCTTGCCAAACGCTGGCAAAGCGGGGATTGAGTTTCTACTCCTGTCGGCGCTAGTTGAAATGCGCAACTTCCTTGTGCCAAGCATGTTGCGGAGATGGTTTGGCTTGTTTGCCACTCTTGGCTGCCTGCCCTGGCTGGAACAAACTGAATCGTCATCGACCCAAGAATTCCCTAACTCCCGTCTGGCGTGGCGGTTGCTATTCACATGCCGTCCAGTTTTTTATGAACGACCGTGGCCACCAGATGATCGGGAGCACAACGCCCGGCGAGTTACCCTCGTCGCTGGAGCGGTACGAGAGTATTGTGTACAACGCCGTCGAAGGCATTTTCCAATCGACCCCCGATGGCCGCTACCTGTTGGCCAATCCGGCCCTCGCGCACATGTACGGATACGAGTCGCCCGCGGAGTTGATCGAAAGTGTGACGGACATTTCCCAGGGGGTGTACGTTGACCCGGCCGTGCGGCTGGAATTCAAGCAGCTCATGGAGACCAAAGGCGAAGTGCGCGGGCTCGAATACCAGGTGCGCCGCAAGGACGGCACCGTCCTGTGGATTTCCGAGCACGCCCGCGCGGTGCACGACGACAGCGGGCGGGTGATTTACTACGAGGGATTTGTCGAGGACATCACGCGGCGCAAACGCGTGGAGGAACAATTGCGCCAGTCGCAGAAGATGGAGGCCGCCGGACACCTGGCGGGCGGCGTCGCGCACGATTTCAACAACATCCTCACGGCCGTTTTCGGTTACGTCGAACTGGTCCAGCAACGCGCGTCCGACGATCTCTCGCGGCGCTGGGTCAACGAAATCGACAAGAACATCCGGCGCGCCGCTGCCTTGTGCCGGCAGTTGCTCGTCTTCAGCCGCAAACAGGTGCTCCAGCCCAAGATACTCAATCTCAATGCCGTGGTGCAGGACATGAGCAAGATGCTCCAGCGGTTGATCAGCGAAGACATCAAGCTGGTCACCGCCCTGACCGAGCAGTTGCCCTTCATCAAGGCCGACCCCGGCCAGCTTGAGCAGGTAATCCTGAACCTCGCCGTCAACGCGCGCGACGCCATGCGCAGCGGCGGGACGCTGACCATTGAGACCGCCCAGATCCGCATTGATGAAAACTCGGTCGCCCGCTGCCCCGAATTATGCGCGGGCGATTACATCCTGCTGGCCGTCTCCGATACGGGGTGCGGCATGACGCCGTCGGTCAAGGCGCGGCTCTTCGAGCCGTTCTTCACCACCAAGCCGGTGGGCAAAGGCACCGGCCTGGGCCTGGCCACCTGTTACGGCATCGTCAAGCAGAGCGGCGGCCACATCAGTGTCTACACCGAGGAAGGCCGCGGCACGACCTTCAAGATTTACCTGCCGGCCGTCCCGGAGGAAGTGGAAATCGTTGCGACGCCGAAGCTGGAAGCGGCGCCGGCGCGCGGAAATGAGACCATTCTCCTGGCGGAAGATGAAACGGCGATCCGCGAACTCGTGGCCACGTCGCTGCGCGAACTCGGCTACAGCGTCCTCGAAGCGGCGGACGGCAGCGAGGCGATGGACCTGGCCAAGCGGCACGGGTGCAAACAAATCGATCTGTTGCTCACCGACGTCGTCATGCCCGAGATGGGCGGCAAGGAGTTGGCCTACTGGCTGCGTTCCGTTTCCCCGCAGACCCGCGTCATTTTTACGTCGGGGTACACCGACCGCACCGTCATCCGCAGCGACGCGCTCAATCCCGGCACGCGTTTCCTGCAAAAGCCGTTTCCGCTTTCAACCCTGGCCATTGAAGTCCGCAAGATGCTGGACATGGGCATGCCGCCGCTCGCGGCGCCGGTTTGTTCCACCAACTGAAGGCCCGCGCGGCCGGTCAGCGGCCGGTATTGCGCCCGTCCAGGAATTTCAATTCCCGGTACATCGTCTCGATCAGCGGCGACGGCGCGCCGGCGCGTTGGGCGGCGCGCAGGGGATTGCCGAACATGGTCTCGACTTCCATCGGATGGCGCTCGTCGTAATCGATCTTCATGCTGGTGCGGTATGGAGTCATCTTTTCCGTGTGTTCCAGCATTCTCGGGATGATTTCCTCGCCAGGATCGGCCCCGCAAGCGCGCCCGGCGGCGACGACCTCCCGCATGATCGCCTCGACGAGCTGGTGCGTGTGCGGGGCGGCCATCAAGGCGGCTGTGTCCGCGTTGAGAATGACCGACAAGCCGTTGTAGGGAATATTCCAGACAAGTTTTTGCCAGCGGACCGCGGCCAAATCCTCGGCGAGCTGGATGGGAATGCCCGCCCGCTGAAAATCCTCGCCGATGCCGCGCATCCGTTCGCTGACGCCGCGTCGGGAGAGTTCGCCCAGCGCCACCATGCCGTAATCGATGTGCCGGATATGGCCCGGCCCGACCTTGTTCGAGCAAAGGAAACAGAGCCCGCCCAACACGCGTTCCGCTCCGACGATCTTCGCCACGTCCTCTTCCACGCCCAGGCCGTTCTGCATCACCAGCACCGCGCCGTCGTCCTTCACGACAGGCGGGAGCAACTGCGGCAGTAAATGATTGTGCGTGGTCTTAAGAGTGACGCAGACCACGTCGCAGCGCGGCATGTCGCGCGCGTCGCGGTAGGCATTGACGCGGGGCAAGGTGAAATCGCCGTCCTTGGATTCGCAGACCAACCCGTGCTGCTTCACGTAGTCGAAATCGCTGTGGAGAAGAAAATGCACCTCGCAGCCCGCCCGCTGCAGCCGCGCCCCATAAAACCCGCCCAGCGCCCCCGTCCCAATGATCGCATAGCTCCGTCCTTGCATTTCCGAATAATATCACAGCGAATGAAGCCTGCAATCTTGCCCGAAGCCAGCGCGATGCACTGAAACGATGCCAGCGATGGTTTGCGTTTGGCAAGTGTTTACGGTAAAATAAACCCATGATCTCGGATTACATTGCACAGGCGATGCGTCACGCGCATTACGAGTTGATGGAGACCGGACGGATTTACGGCAGCATTCCCGATTGCAAAGGTTGCTGGGCGGAAGCGGCGAGTGTGGAGGAATGCCGGGAGGAGTTGCAGAGCACGCTCGAAGACTGGCTCCTCCTCGGATTGCAAATGGGCCATCCATTGCCTGTGATCGATGGGATCGACCTGAATCGCAGGGAGCCGGCCCGTGCCGAAGCCGATTAAGCGCGCCGAATTGATCCGGCGGCTTCGCGCGCTCGGTTGGGAGGGACCGTTTCAGAAGGGAAAGCACCCGTTCATGGTCAAAGCAGGCGTTCGGCTGACCATTCCAAATCCCCACCTCGGCGATATTGACTGGTCGCTGACAAAACGCATTCTTCAGCAAGCGGACATTTCTCCAGAGCAATGGGACAATTTATAGCCGACGGCGATCTGGCCGCGTTGCCGTGAGCCTGATTTTGATTCGATGTGCGCCGAATCCGCGAAGTTCATAGCGTCCTGCCAACTGTCGCAGCCGCGTTTGCGGCCATGTCAAAAAGGACAAGCTCGTCAGGTTGAGGTACAAGGCGGGCCAAGCCTTGATGCCACTTGGCAAGCGCCGTGAAATGCGGACGGAATGCCTCAAAAAACTGCCGCCTCTTTTCTTCCGAAGCCTCCGCGATATAGGCGGCGAGCTCGGCATCGTCACCGATGCTCCACTCTTTCGCCAACGGGAGAAGGGGAAGAACCTCAGCCGGAATCTTCGACTCATCAATCGTCACTTCGGGAATATCAGAATAGCGAGATGTAATCTTCATAGACGCGCTCGGAGTCGACTAATAATTTTATTAGGACAAGGTTCAGCTTTTAAAAGAAAAGTCCACCTGCGGGCACAGCGTAGAGATCATCTTGGCGTGTGTCAACGTCGCTGGCGGGGGAGCGGCGACGGATTCTTTTCAACAGCATTGAGGGGGGAGAGGGTCCTGTGTTAAGAAGCTGCGCAATCAAGTATGTCGATCCGGAAATATTTTGAATTCGTTCGCTTCTCGCACACCGTCTTTGCGCTGCCGTTTGCGCTGGCGAGTATGGCGGTGGCGGCGCGAGAGGAGCGGGGGTGGCCGGGGGGGCGGGTGTTTCTGCTGATTTTGGCGGCGATGGTTTGCGCGCGGACGGCGGCGATGGGGTTTAACCGGATTGCGGACCGGAAATTTGACGCGGCGAATCCGCGGACCTCTGCCAGGCATTTGCCAAGCGGGCAGATGCAGTTGGGAAGTGCCTGGGTGCTTGTGTGCCTGAGTGCGGTGGGGTTGGTGGCGGTGAGTTGGTTCATTAATCCGCTTTGTTTCCGGCTTTCGCCGGTGGCGCTGGGGGTGGTGGGGTTTTATTCGTTGACGAAGCGGTTCACGGATTTCTCGCATTTCTTTTTGGGAGTGGCGCTGGCGCTGGCGCCGTTGGGGGCTTGGCTGGCGGTGCGGGGGACGTTCGACTGGCCGCCGTTTCTGCTGGCGGTGGCGGTGGTGTTCTGGTTGGTGGGGTTCGACATCATTTATTCCACCCAGGATTACGACTTTGACCGGGAGGCGGGTCTGCGGTCGCTGCCGGTGCGCTGGGGGATTGCGGGAAGCCTGCGGTTTGCGCGGCTGGCGCATGCGTTGATGGTGCTGGCGCTACTGGGTTTCGGGTTGATTTCCGGGATGCAACTGCCATACTACGTCGGGCTTGTGATCATTTTCACCTGCCTGCTGGTGGAACACTGGGTGGCGAGGAATCGGGACCCGGTCAGCCTGAATGTGGCGTTTTTCCGGATGAATGCGGCCATCAGCATGGTGTTGTTGGCGGCGGTGGTGTCGAGTGTCGTGATGCGATGAACAATCTTCTGAAGCGGTCCGAATTATACGATATTTACGGGCGGGTCGAGGCGGGTCAACGGATCGGCGAAGACGATTGCCTGCGGCTGTTTCGTTCGACGGACCTGTCGGCGATCGGCGCGATGGCCAATCTGGTGCGCGAACGCAAGAACGGCAACGTCGCCTACTACATTCTCAACCGCCACATCAATTACTCCAACATCTGCATCCTCGATTGCGATTTCTGCTCGTTCTACCGCCGCCGGCGCGACGCGGGCGCGTACGAATACACCATCGCCGAGATGGTGGACAAAGCCCGCGAAGCGCTTAAGCTCGGCATCACCGAAATCCACATCGTCGGCGGACTGCATCCGTCGTGGAAATGGGAATACTACATCGAAATGCTGCGTTCGCTGAAAGCGCTCGATCCGCACCTGCACCTGAAAGCCTTCACCGCCATCGAAATCCTGCATCTGTCATGGGTCGGCAAACGCAGCGTGCCGGAAACGCTGGCGGCCTTGCGCGAAGCGGGGGTGGGTTCGCTCACCGGAGGCGGCGCGGAGATTTTCGACCCGGAAGTGCGCGGGGTGATTTGTCACGCCAAAGAATCGGCCGAGGAATGGCTCGACGTGCATCGCACCTGGCACAAGTTGGGCGGACGTTCGACCTGCACGATGCTGATCGGCCACGTCGAGAAAGACCATCATCGCGTCGACCACTTGCGGCGGCTGCGCGCCTTGCAGGACGAGACGGGCGGGTTCACCGCGTTCGTGCCGCTGGCGTTTCATCCGGAGAACAACAAGCTTTCGCACCTGCCGGGGCCGAGCGGCTACGACATGCTCAAGACGCTGGCCATCGCGCGCATCTATCTCGACAACGTGGACCATATCAAGGCGTACTGGATTTTGATGGGCCTGAAACTGGCCCAGGTCTCGTTGAGTTATGGCGTCGATGACATGGACGGCACGATCATCGAGGAAAAAATTTATCACATGGCCGGCGCCACCACGCCGCAACAGATGGCGCGCGAGGAACTGGTAATCGGCGATCCGCGAAGCGGGCCGCGAGCCGGTGCAGCGGGACAGTTTGTACAAGCCTGTGGCGGCCGCGAAGCGCGACCGGGAGGGCGAGGCTCCCGCCGAGCCTTTGGCCGTCCGTAGCGGCTCGGCGGGAGCCTCGCCCTCCCAGGGAATGTTGGCGGGCGCGAGCAATGAGGGAGGGAAGGCGTGAGCGGCGCGACCTCTCCGAGAATTGGCTGCGTACCGTACCTGAACGCGCGTCCGTTGATTTACGGGATTGAAGACCAGGTCATGCTCTGCACTCCGTCGCGTCTGGCGGATTTGATGCACCGCAACCAATTCGACGCCGGGCTCGTGCCGGTGGCCGAGGTGTTGCGGCACGACCAATACGATTTGATCGACGGCATCGCCATCGCCTCGCGCGGGGCGGTGGCCAGCGTGTTCCTGGCGCATCGCGCGCCGATTGAGAAGCTGAAACGCATGGCGGTCGACCCGCCTCGCGCACGTCGGTCTGGCTGTTGCGCGTCTTGTTGAAGATCGGCTATCACATCGAGCCGGAGTTTTACCCGCGCCCGGCCGGCGCGAAGTTGAGCGAGCACGAGGCGATGATGTTGATCGGCGACGAGGCGATTTGGTACGCCACACGCAACGGCGCGCAGCCGGTCTGGGACCTGGGCGCGGCCTGGATGGAGCTGACGGGGCTGCCGTTTGTGTTTGCGGCCTGGGCGCTGCAGCGCGGCGTGGAAGCCGGGCCGGTGGCGGCCTTGCTGCGCGGGGCGAAAGCCGCCGGGCTTGCGCACATTGACCAGATCGTGCAGGATGCGACCGAGGCCAGCCCTCAGTTTCTGCGCGAATACTACACGCGCCACGTGTGGTTTGACTTGGGCGAGGCGGAGAAACAGGGGACTCAAGCGATTTCAGCAGTACTTGAAGGAATTTGAACTTGGTCGAACAGTGCCATGATCTACGATACGTCGGTTGATTTGATCCAGGAAAAGGTGCTCGACGGCGAACGCATCACGCCGGAGGAAGCGGGGCGCCTGTACCGCGCGTTGACGCTGCCGGAGATCGGCGCGCTGGCCGACGCGGTGCGGCGGCGCAAGCGGCCGGAGCAAACAGGTCACCTACATCATCGACCGCAACATCAATTACACGAACGTCTGCAACGTCTATTGCACCTTCTGCGCGTTCATGCGCGAGGAACGGGACGACGATTCCTACGTGCTGACGCGCGAGCAGGTGGGCGACAAGATCCGGGAATTGACGGCGATCGGCGGCGTGCAAATCCTGATGCAGGGCGGCCATCATCCCAAGCTGGGCATCGACTATTACCTGGACCTGCTGCGCTACATCAGGGAAAACTTCCCGCAGGTCAACATCCACGGATTTTCGCCCCCGGAGTTCTGTCATTTCGCCGAAGTCTTCAAGATGCCGCTGGAGGAAGTGGTGCGCCGGTTCAAGGAAGCGGGGCTGGGCTCGATCCCCGGCGGCGGCGGCGAAATCCTGGTGGACCGCGTCCGCAACCGGATCGCGCCGCTGAAGTGCAAGAGCGACGACTGGTTGCGGGTGATGGAGATCGCGCACGGGCTGGGGTTGAACTCGTCGGCGACGATGATGTTCGGCCACATCGAGACCGTGGAAGACCGCATCGAGCACCTGGGCCGGCTGCGGGAGTTGCAGGACCGCACGCACGGGTTTACGGCGTTCATTTGCTGGACGTTCCAGGCCGAGCACACGCGGTTGAAAGTGCGGCCGGCGGGCGCGCACGAGTATTTGCGGACCCAGGCGCTGGCGCGGATTTTCCTCGATAATTTCGACAATGTGCAGTCAAGTTGGGTCACGCAAGGCCCGCAGATCGGGCAGATCGCGCTGCAGTACGGCGCGAACGATTTTGGCAGTGTGATGATGGAGGAAAACGTCGTGTCTCAGGCGGGGACGACGTTTTGCATCAACGAGGAAACGATGAGGCGGCTGATCACCGAAATCGGTTACGAGCCGCATCGGCGGAACAATTGGTACCAGTTGCTCAACGAGCGGGGGGAGACGTGATGACAAAGAAGATCCAGGCCATTTTGCTCTTCGGCGCCCCCGGCAGCGGCAAGGGCACCCAGGGCCGGATGCTCGGCGTCCTGCCCGGGTTTGTCCACATCGCCTGCGGCGAAGTGTTTCGCTCGATCGATTTGAACAGCGAGATCGGGAAACTGTTCCTGAAGTATTCCAGCCAGGGCAAACTGGTGCCGGATGATTTGACCATTCAATTGTGGCACGAGCACATCGACAAGCTGGTGCATACCGGCTCGCTGAAACCGGAGAGTGACATCCTGGTGCTGGACGGCATCCCGCGCAGCGTTCCGCAGGCGAAGATGCTGGATGACCACATCGAAGTCATCCGGCTGATCGTGCTGCGTTCCCTGGCCAACCGCGACGAGATCGTGCGGCGGTTAAAGTCCCGCGCCTTGAAGGAGAACCGCCTCGACGACGCCAATGAAGAGACCATTCGCGAACGGCTGCGGGTCTACGATGAGGAATCCAGGCCGGTGATCGAGCATTACGCGCCCGGTATCCGGGTGGAGATTGACGCGTTCCAGAAGCCGATTGAGGTGGCGCACGCCATTTTCGGCGCTGTCCTGGGGCGGACCGACGCGCGGCGCCAGAGTAAACCGCCCGCCGCCCGGGCGGCCACGGACGCGAAGCGGTGCAGTTAAACGACGAATATGGAGGCCCCGGTTTTCCCGGGGCGATAAAGATGAAATCATGGATTGCAAGCGGCATGCTGTTGTTCGGCGCGGTGGTCTCGGCCCACGGGATCACCAGTGATGTTCTGCGGGCGCAGGTGACGATCCAGGGGGCGATACAGTTCCAGCTCGGCACCAACGGAACGATTCATTCGGTGCTCATTCTCAGCCAGGACCTCATCAACCTGGCCTTGGGACAACCGCTGTTGACCAAGGTGCCGGCCAACGAGGTGCTGGCGTATGCGTCGAGTCCTTTGACGAACACCTCGGTGTTGATCGTCTACGATACGATTGCGTCGAGCAATCTGGCGACGATCGCCCAAATCGGTCCCCTGCAGCAACTCTATCAGGACACCAATGGCGCCGACAGCCCGTCGAACACGGAAACGATCTCCGAGATGACAGTCCTGCCGGCCGGCACTCCCACCAATGGGTTGCTCGGCGGCAGTTTGATCCTGGATGGCAAGTCCATGCTGGACAGCAACGGCGCGGTGAAGACCTTCAACGCCAAAATGATCGGCTTGCTGGATACCACTTTTCTGACGGCCATCACCAACCTCTCGGTGACCAATGACATCATCATGACGAACATGTCCAAGATCGTCACCAATTCCATCATCGTCACCAACGTCTTTATTGGCGTGACGAACATTCCCGTGATTGTCCGCACGGCGACGCTGACGACGCAGGGCAAACCGGTCAACGCCAGCGTCGGTCAATAAACCCGTGCCGCAGCCGGGAGGCGCGCCCGTCAGGGGACGGGCTGGAGGACCACGAACCCGCTCTGGGTGGTCCCGAGGAAGGTGCCCGCGCCAAAGTGGTTGGTATCCACGAGTTGCCCGGCAAACTGGCGCATTTTGCCGGCGGCGGGATCGACGAAGGAGCCGTTGAAAAAGCCGCTGGACGGGAAGAAAGCCAGCGTCAGCCTGTCGCTGCCGGGGTCGAGCACGGTGACGACAGCGTTCGAATCGATGCTCACCGTCTTCACGAGATTGCTCACCAGATTACCGCCGCCCAGTGTCACGGTGTTCGACCCGATGGGAACGAAACCGGAGACGAACGTTGCTCCGGTCAAGGTGACGCTGGTGACAAACCCCGTGGGGTAGAGATGGTCGGTCGCCTGGGCCGGTTTGATCCAATCCACCCCTGTATCGAAACCGGTGTTGGTGGCCAGCAGGACCAGGCCGATGCAGGAGCCGAGGTTTTTCTTGTAGAGTGGATTGTACAGCGGCCAGGTGTCGTCGAGCGAGACGGGCAGGTTGCCTCTGATCATGGTCCCGTCGCCAAGCATTCCCTGCATGCTGGCGCTGCCGTTCCTGCGGACCGTCAACAGGCCGTACCCATAGCCCTGCGGCACGGTCGTATCGTTGGTGTTGGCGGGGGCCAGCACGAATGTGTATTGCCCTTCCACGGGACAATGATTGGTGCGATCACTCGCTGAGACGGCGGCAAAAACCGCGGACGTGACCGAGCCGTCGGAAACCATCCCCGTGATCGCGTCCGCCCCGTTGAACAGGTCCAGTTGCAGGCTGAGCTGCAGCGGGCTGAGTTTCGGGCGCGAGAGGCTGTTGGTGGAGTAATTGCCCGCCCCATCGAACCGTCCTTTGAAGGTGGTGGCCACCCCGCCGAGCATCAGGGTCGATGTAAACGTGCCTCCAGTGCTGAGCTTGAGCTTGATCGGGCCCGAGCCGGTCTGGGACGGCGCGTTGGTCGGGACCGCGACGCCGTAGTAGGTCCCGTGGGAGACGAAGAAAGCGTCCTGGACGATCAGGTAGGTCTGGCCGGCGATGACCAGGGTGCTGGTAAACCCGACCAGATTGGTGTTGTCGGTAACGGTGTAGCTGACCGTGCCGTTGCCGGTGAAATCCTGGGTGGAGGTGATCGTCACGAAGGGGCTGTAGCTGATGGCCTGCCAGGAACAACTGGGGTCGCTGGCCGTCACATCCACGTTGCTCGAACCGCCGGCCGTGGTGAAATGCGCGGTCAGGGAATCCAGTGTGAACGTACACTGGGCATCCGACCTCGTGGCGGCGACAGCGGTCAGGACAGCGAGGACAACGGCAAACAGATTCACCTTCTTCATCATCAAACTCTCTTTCGCATCTTGCCTATCCAGGGCAATTTCCGCCCGTCTGTTTTTCCAGGGGCGCGTTGATCGACTATTCCCATTCCGCGCGGTTTGTCTAGCCAAAAACGCAGCGGGTTTTCCGGCGGAAGGCCGGGCGCGCTTGCTTTGGCGAAGGTTCTGCGCAACCTTTCTGTAATCCGGGTGTTTAGACTGGATGGGTGCAGCAGTTTGGGATCGAACGCCCCCGAAAAGACGGGGCAGGCCCGGCGGGGTCCCGGACGCGAGACAACAAACAGCCGGGCAAACAACAAGGGAAAACAGGTGATCAAATGAATGGAAAGAAATGGATGGCTGTCTGCGCGATGATCGCCGCGGCCGCCGCGGCGAGAGTGTACGCAACCGGTCCGGTGCATACCTTCCGGACGACATCGGCGTTCGAGATTGTCAGGCAAGGGACCGATCCTCTGCAATATACCGAGCACTTGTGGGATGGATCGAATCTGGTGGCCCTGGCGCTGGGCGCCAACCCGAACAGCAACCAGGTGTTCGCGATGGACATCGATTGCGCGTCCACCGTGGCCCATCTGGACGTGTTCGATAAATCGGTTTCCAGCAATATTGCTGTCATCGCCACGAGCACGAGCTTCGATATTGTCGAGCGCCAGGCGGTGAAGGGATTGCATGTCGGGCCGACCAATGAAGAGCGCTTTGTGGCGGAATTCGTCACAGCGGGTGTTGGCAATATTCTGTCCAATGGTCTGATTACTGTCGCCGGCAGGCTGCACCTGGGCACCAACGGCTGTCCCACGGCCGTCGAAATCAACCTGGACAAGGACCCGGACGACGCCCTGTTTGATGACCGGGACGTTGCTAATCTCGATCCGGATGGCAAGGTCAAGGACGTGTTGCGTGCCGGCCAGGGGCATTTCCTCGGCGTGCTGGATTATGTCCATACAGGAACGACCAACACGGTGCTCATTCCGCTCGGTCACCTGTCGTTCCGTCACGAGCTTGAATAAGTCCCGCGGTTGTCTGTGATTCCACGGACAGCGCAGGATGTGAATAAGCGAGGGGGCCCGCGCCCCCTCGCTTATTTTTATGCCTCCGCGAGTCATGGTAGTGTCCTAATTTGAGCGTTTTCCCGCCGGTGCCAATGTAGCCGCACCCTTTAGGCTGCGCAGATTGGGCCGACAGCGCAGGCTAAAGCCTGCGGCTACAGAATAATGATCCGAAATTAGGACACTACCCGAGTCATCCGCCGCTTGAAATTCCCCGGCCGCTCTGTTAGTGCTGGCCCGTCATGCGCATCATCTTCATGGGCACCGCGGAGCTGGCCTGCCCATGCCTCGACGCCCTGGCCGGCCTGGCGGAGCACGAAATCGTGGGCGTCATCACCCAACCGGACCGTCCCAAGGGACGCGATTTGAAGGCCACGCCGCCGCCGGTCAAGGTCACCGCCGAAAAACTGGGCCTGCCCGTGCAGCAGCCGGCGAAGATCCGGGAAGCAGCCGCTGTGGACCGGATTCGCGACGCCCGGCCCGATGTGATCGTGGTGGTCGCCTACGGCCAGATTCTTCCCAAAACCGTGTTGGAGATTCCCCCGCGCGGCTGCATCAACGTCCACACCTCCCTGCTGCCGCGCTGGCGCGGCGCCGGGCCGATCCAGTACGCCATTCTCAACGGCGACCCGGAGACGGGAGTGACGACCATGTTTATGGATGAGCACATGGACACCGGCGACATCATCCTGCAACGCGCCGAACCGATTCATCCGGACGACACCAGCGCCGTCCTGCACGACCGGCTGGCCGTGCTGGGCGCGGCCACGCTGGTGGAAACCATCCGGTTGCTCGCCGCCGGCCAGGCGCCCCGGCGGAAACAGGACGAGGCCCTCGCAACGTATGCCAAGAAATTGACGAAGGAAGACGGGCGCATCGATTGGAGGAGACCCGCCTCTCAGATCGAGCGCCAGGTCCGCGCGTTCGACCCCTGGCCCGGCGCCTACACGTTCCTGGACGATGCCCTGCTGAAAGTGTGGAAGGCCGCCATCGCTTCCCCGCGGCCGGGCGGCCCCGGCCAGATCACCGGCGACGTCGTCGCCACCGGCGACGGCGCCCTCCGCCTCCTCGAAGTCCAGCCAGCCGGAGGCAGGCCGATGAGTTTCGACGCCTTCGTGCGCGGCCACAAAATCGTTTCCTCCACCTTGCATTGAGCCAAATGTGGCAATACGATTAACCAACCCCTTTCCTGGAGAAACGCGATGAAGGCAATCGTCCTGCATGAGTATGGCGGTCCTGAAAAGCTGAAGTTCGAAGACAACGTTCCCGATCCCCAGGTGGGCGGAGATACGGTGTTGATTGCGGCGGCCGCCGCGAGTCTGAATCCGATCGACTGGAAGCTTCGGTTGGGTGCGATGCAGAAGGCTTTTCCGTTGTCGTTTCCGGCGATTCTCGGCCGCGATGTGAGCGGCGTCGTGCGCGCCGTGGGCGCGAATGTGAAACACTTCAAGCCCGGCGAGCGCATACTGGCGCTGTCGAATGCGACCTACGCCGAACTGGTGGCCGTGCCCGATTCCGACGTGACACACCTGCCGGACGGGGTGGACCTGGTGGATGCGGCGGCGATTCCGCTGGTTGCCTTGACGGGAGACCAACTGGTCCGCCATGCGGCGCAACTGCGGAAGGGCCAGACGATCCTGGTCACGGGAGCCGTGGGAAGCGTGGGACGCGCGGCGGTGCATACCGCGAAGAAGATGGGTGCGCAGGTGATTGCCGGCGTTCGCAAGAAGCAACTGGAGGACGCTCGCGCCCTTGGCGTTTCCGGCGTGGTGGCCATTGATGACGACGAAGCGATTGCCAAGCTCGGCTTGGTGGACGCCATTGCCGATACTGTCGGCGGTGAAGTGGCGGCAAAGCTGATGGCGAAGCTGAAGCCGGGAGGCTCGTTCGGCTATGCCACCGGATTGCCTGACGGAACAGCCGCGTTGCACCCGACAGTAAAAATCACGCGCGTGTTCGCCAAACCCGATCCATCAAAGGTGCGTGAATTTGCCGACGACCTGCGCGATGGCAAATTCGTCCTGCCCATCGGCCGCCGCCTTCCCTTGCGCGATGCGGCTGAGGCCCAGGCGCTGGCCCAAAACGGCGGCATAGGAAAAATCATCCTCTTGATGCCCAATCCGCCAAAGTGATTGATTTGCCGCGGCCTCCCGGTTCATGGCTTGTAAATCGCGTGCGTGCCGATGTCCAACGTCAGGACGGTGTTTCCTTCCAAGGTGAACACCACGCGCAGGTCGCCTTCAACTTCCACTGCTCACACGGTGCGGCCCGCTGCTGCCGACAGGCGTTGAATCTTGTGAGTGCGCAGGCGCGGATCGAAAGGGTCTTCCCGAAAAATCTTCCAGGAGGCGAACACGGACTCGCATTGGGCGGGAGTGAGTTTGCGGTAGCTGCGCCAGAACTTCGGCGTCGCGTGATAGAGGTAGCGGCTCACGCGGGCGGCTTCTGGAAATGTTCATCCTTCATTGGAATCGCCTGTCCGTCTTCGGCTTCCTCCAACCCTTCCCAGAAATCTTCAGGGACATCCGGTTCTTCCAAACGGCGCAACACCCGCTCCACCGCTTTGCGGCTTTGCGGGTCAAGATCGTGACACGCGGCCCGCAAGACCTCGGCACGCTCCTCAGGCGGCAACGCCGCTAGTTCCTTCGCCAATTCCGCCGTGCTCATGACTTCTAATATAGCAGAGGACCGCCCAATTAGGAAGCACGCAGTATTGAGAAAAGGGGCCAGTTCGAGGTCAACGCACGAGCCGGTCCAGCAGGACATCCTCGATGTTTCGGCGACCGTCCAATACCGCCAGCACATAGACAGTCTTGCCGACGATCCGGTAAACCAAGCGCCAAGGTTCCACCACCAACTCCCGGTAGCTGTGGATGCCAACGGCCGCCAACTCCGGCACCACCCGCCCGCGTTCGGGCATCCGGTGGAGTGACGCGGTGCGCGACTCGATCTGATCCAGGCCGCGGGCCGCGGCAACCGGATCATCCGTCGCGATAAATTCGACAATGGCTTGCAGGTCGTGTTGCGCGACCAGGGCAAATTCCACAGCGAACGAGCGGGGCGACGCCATGTCAGGACCGGCGTGGCGTCAACGTCTTGCGCAGGCTGGAAAATAAAGCCTTCCGGGAGACCGTCCGCTCCGCCCGGACATCTTCTTCGCCTTGAGAGACAAGCTTCAGCAAACCAATGGCGCGCCGCATTTGCTCGTAGCTTTCCGGGTCCTGCAGCACCGCCCGCGCCTCGCCGTTTTGCGTGATGATCACCGGCCGATGCGTGGTGTTGATTTGCGCCAACAAATCCGCCGCGTTGCCTTTCAGATAGGTCACTGGACGAATGTCTTCCTTAACCTTCAAATCGAAGTTCCTTTCGGTCCGAATACAGTACTGAATTCAGTCCGGCCTGTCAACCGGTGTTTTTGAGGGGTAATGTATCAGTTTCCAAACTGTAGCGGCGGTCTATGACCGCCGAGTCCCGAAAAACCTTTTGACGATCTCGCCTTAAAGGAGTCACGTCGTCGCAGTGTCAGATTGTGCCTATGCGCCCGGCCGCTCTTGCTAGCGATTGGGTCCTGGATAGCTATCGGAAAGAGTAGTTGGTAGCAACTGTCTTTTCATGTGGGTTGGAATTCTGGGGTTTTGAGCAGGTGATTGAGCAGGATGATGAGCTTGCGCATCACGGCCACCAGCGCCACCTTCGGCGCTTTGCCTGCGGCGCGCAGTCGTTGATAGAACTGCTTGAATCGAGGGTTGGAATAGGCCGCGACCAGGGCAGCCATGTACAATGCCCGCCGTGGCACGGCCCGGCCGCCTCCGATGAGCCGGTGGCCCCGACGAGGCCCACTGTCACGATTCAACGGCGCTACTCCGGCCAAGGCGGCTGCTTGCCGGCGATTGAGCGTGCCCAATTCCGGCATGCTGGCCAGCAACACGACAGCCGTAATGTGGCCCACACCGCCGACCTGACACAGCCGCGCTACCTTTTGGGCCAGCAGGGGCTGGGCTTGGACCAACTCGGCAATCCAGGTTTGGAGTTGTTGGAGCTGGCGATCCAGTCCCAGCAGATGACGACGCACCTGGCGGCGAAGCGCCGGGTGGACGGTGTGCTCCAAGCGGTTGTGTTCGGCTGTGCGCAACTGCTGGACTTGCTGGCGGCGCGCCACCAATTCGGCCAATTGACGTTGGGCCAGGCTGGCAACGGCCGTGGCCGAGGGCTGCAGCCGTTGACCGAACTCAGCCAGAACCTGCGCATCGATGCGGTCGGTTTTGGCCAACCGGCCTTGCGCGCGGGCGAAATCGCGGGCTTGGCGTGGATTGACGACACTGACGGGGATGGCCGCCTGCTGCAGCGCCACGACGGCAGCGCGTTCATAACCGCCGGTGGCTTCACAGACGACCTGGACCGGGCCGAGTGGGCGCAACCAGCGCAACAAGGCGCGATGGCCCTTGGCGTCATTGGGCAGGTGGCGGCGCTGCGTTTGGGCGGAGCCCAAGGCACACAGATCCAGCGTGGCTTTGGCAACATCCATTCCGACATAGACGAGGGGCGATGACATTGGTTAGACTCCTCCTTGCGATGCGAGCAGGTCGCGGCGCCCAGGGGGCCGGTGACCGCTCTGGCAACTGTTCGAGTTTAGCAACAGAAAGCGCGGACGGATCTGGCTACCAACGGGCAGGCGTGAACCGAACCGAGGGCGACTACGATCTCGTCCGCGCCGCGCCCTTGGGGGGCATGCCCCCCAAGGGCCGCTCTGCTGCTCCCACTCCTGTGGGAAACCAAAGGCGAGAATACCACCAATCGAAGATACAAGGGCGCGTTCGCCGAACGCGCCGCGTTGTTCAAATACAACAATCTCGGCGGGTTGGGCCAACCCGCCCTACCCCCTTACCGCTCTTGACGCGGGTGGGATTTCCCACTATATTACCCGCATGCCAACTCCTGCCATGCGGCGACGGAAACCAATCCGCGGTATCACCGTGGTCGCTGACTACGACGTGGCCGCCGACGCCAAGAAGCGGATCAGCCTGCGGAACGCCAAGACGAAGTATTACCACGTCAAGGCGCTTTCCAACGGCTGTTTTCTGCTGGAACCGCGAGTGCTGGTCTCGCCGGACGCCATACCGGCGCGTACGCGCAAGATGCTGGATCAGTCCGTCAAGAACTTGAAAGACGGGGCGGCCTCACCGCCGATTGACCTGACGCCATTTCTGAAGGACTAAGGGCGGCGTGGCATTTCACATCCGCATGGGTGTGCCGGTGCTCTGAAGTCCCCAGCAAGGTCATGCCGAGCTTGTCGAGGCATCTCTGTCGTTCTGCACGGCACGGAAGAGACCCCTCGACAAGCTCGGGGTGACAGGCCTGAAACCACCCCTGCCATCCACCGCTTGAAATTCACGGGCGGCTCTGTTAGTGCTGACCCGTCATGCGTATCTTCTTCGCAAAGGGTCGGTTAATATTGCAGTATTGTGTCTACGCGCCTGGCTGCTCATGTCTTGGTGATCGAGGCGCCTCAGGCAAACTATTACAATACCACGAACTGCCCCCTTTCCGCTTTTCCGATCCTCCCGCAACGTGTAATGGAAAACCCTACAAGAAAATCAGGGTACACCCTGACAGACAGGAACAAGCGGTTGTGCTATACGAGTCGCCGTTGTTCGAGAGGTCATTGATGCTTGCACAGGAGAGCGAGCGAAGAGGGCAGTTAGTGCGATTGAGCGATCGTGTTTACGCGGCCGGACACCTTTGTTTTGGTAATCGAGCCGCCTGGGCAAAGTACGACAATACCGCGAACTGACCCCTTTCAAACATCTAATCTGATTGTCGTCAATCAAATTAGCGCGCGATGGCCGGTAGGTAGGTAATATGGGAAACGTCGGTACTGATATCCCGAAAAAAGACAACACCAGGAGATTCCATGAACACTCTTGACTTAACCTTAAACATGACGTCTTCAGGTAACGTAACACTTTATCCCGGAGGCAAGGCGACTGTCACCTTTGAGATCCAATGGACACAACGACCAGTGGTGGATGGAGGCCCAACTCCTTCGAAACCGGAACCTGCCGTTTTGGCGATATACCCGTACGCCCCACTACCGAGTGGCGTCACGGCATCGTTTTCGCCGGCGTCTCCTAAAATCTGGATTGCGCTCGCCGGTACTGTGCCCTGCACTCTTACCCTCACTGCCAGCCCAAGCGCCCCGATGACGAGCAGTCCGGTGCAGACCGGATTTACGTTGTCCCTCACTGGGGAACCCACTCTATCGGCGGCGATCAGCGTGACTGTCTTGCAACCTTTGTACCAAATAACTGACCTCGGTGGAGGGCGGGAAGGTACCCTGTTTCCAAAATTCCCAAATTATCCATGGAACAACGCAACTTCCTCTGTTTATCCGAAGGATATTGACGATGACGGGAATGTCGTCGGCCTGCTAATACTTGGTCCAAATGAGACGTGGTTTTCATTTTTGTACCCCAAGGGTGGGCCTATTGGACCGGTGCCTGGCCTTGGACTCAATATTTCCCCTTCCTGGGCGTCAGGGGTAAACGAGAACTCAGCGGGCCAGGTCCAAATCGCCTTTTTAGAACAATGGAATCCACCGAATGTGCCTTCGCCTGCGAGTGGCTACTATCAGCCCGGGCTTGTTGTAAACGGCGCACTATCCAGCTTTCCGGGTGTCCTAAACGCTGTTCATGATCCAGTGGGCGCTATTGTCTTTCCATCGGGATTCACCATTAACGCCTGCGGTGGAAAGATCAATAGGCAAGGGATCATCGCTGGCTCCGCCAAATTTCTTGACCAAACATCACAACCTATCCTTTTTAACCTCAGCTTGAACGGCATGAATCCGGTGCGTCCTGGTAACTTGCCCGGTATGAATGCAGGGAGCGCAATGGCAATCAACGATAAAGGGCAAGCCGTTGGCGGATGCGGCAACTCGCCAAATTACAATACAGGCGGACGGGCTTTCTTGTACCAAGCGGGCTCTTTGCTGGATCTAACTTCTTTGAAAACCTCTGGGCCAAGTCCATGTTTATTACAAGTAGCAACCGCCATCAATAATGCATCGGAAATAGTTGGTCTGGCAAGTTTCGAGACTAACCCATTGGCGTGGAGCGGATTCCACTATGCCGGCGGTACCGTGAGGCAGCTTGCCCCGTTGTCGGGCAGTACCTACAGCATGGCAACTGACATCAACGAATCGGGCACGATTGTCGGAACATGTTGGGGTGAACAAGCGCTACATGCCAGCCTTTTCGAACCCTATGGTGTAGTATTTGATCTGAATTTACTAATTCCTCCTGGTGCACAACCATTATGGCAATTGCAAGTCGCCACAGCCATCAATAATAACGGACAGATCATCGGATATGGTCAGCGGCGTAATTCCGATGGTGCAGGTCTTGGAATGCATGGCTTTCTTTTGACCCCCGTTCTGGCCTTGTAAACGAAGGGGTCAGTTCGTGGTATTGTCTTATTGTGTTTGCGCGACTGGCCGGAGGCAATCCCCCATAGGAAGCGGACAATGGAACGTTGGTTGCCTAAATTTCAGCCGGTTTTGGGTAGTGGTGGTCAATTTGTTGTAGTGGCGTCCGTCCCGCCTTCGCGGGCCGTAGCCCGCTTCGGCGGGCGAAGGCCCGGACGCTTCTGCCAGACCCGCCGCCGGGACGGCGGCCGCTACAACCCGATGGGGGGCACCGCCAACTGTTCATATCCCATGGCTGTTTCGAAACCGAGCCACTACCCAATTTTCCGACCGGTTACTTTGGACAGTTTGGTCAGTTTGGTCAAAACCGTGAAAATGACCGAAGTAACCGTTTTGACCAAAATGACCGGGTGAACTTTTGGCGGTTTTTGGGGAATGGCCTGACTCGCTGTCTTGCGGTTTGCCGCGCACCGGTTAGAATCGCGGCGCATGCGCTCTGAAACGCGAAACCGTCTCTCCGTGCAAATTCCGCCCGGTCTGGCGCGGCTGCTGGCGGCCGGCTGGGTGATCGTGCTGGCGGTCGCGTATCTGTTTGACTACGGCGGCCGGCTGGCGCCGCTGCAACTCGCGGGGTTTCTTTCGAGTGCGCACTTCGTCACCGGCGCGCTGGCGGGAATGTACTGGCGCGCGTGGCTGCTGGATGGGGGCTGCGTGCTGGCGATGGCGGCCACGGCGTTTGCGGCGGGCGCGGTCGCGGTGGACCGGGTCGCTCCCGAAAAAAATCTGTTGTCCGCGCTCTTTGCCTTGGCAGCTGGGTTCTGGCTGTTGGCGGTGACGGTGCTGGTCATCGGCGCATTTTCCGTTTCGCAGGTGAGATGGGCGTTTATCTGGGCGATCTGCTGGCTGTTGCCTGCCCCGCGGAAATTCTTTCACAAACCGGCGCTGTCGCGGGGCGGCCTGACGGGTTGGAACATGTTGATGCTGTGCTGCTTGCTGGCGGCGCTGTTGTTGAATTTGCCGGGCGCGCTGGCGCCGCCGTTTGAGTACGATGAACTGGAGTATCACCTGGGCGCGCTGGCCGAATACGTCAAGGCCGGGCACATCGCGTTTTTGCCGCACAATGTTTATTCCAACCTGCCGCAGTTGACGGAGATGCTGTACCTGCTGGGGTTGATCACGCGCTCGGATGTCGCGGCCAAGTTGCTGCATGCCTTGTTCGGCGTGCTGGCCGCCGCCGGGATATATGCACTGGCGGCGCGGTTGTGGACGAAGCGGGTGGGGCTGACCGCGGCGGCGCTGTTTTATTGCCTGCCGTATGTGCAGGACCTGAGCGAGACGGCCCGGATCGATTTGGCGACGACGTTTTTCGGCGTCCTGGCTTTCGGCGGCCTGCTTGTTTACCGGGAGAAACCGACCGGCGGCGGCTGGCTTTGGCTGTCGGCCATCGCGGCGGGAGCGGCGCTGGCGACCAAGTGGACGGCGGCGGCGGTGGTGCTGGCCCCGATTCTGGTCTATATGGTGGCGGTCCGTGTGCCGCCGAAGCGGATCGCGGTATACGTTCTCGTATGTATCCTGGCTGTGCTGCCCTGGCTCGTGAAGGCTGTCCTTCTTACAGGCAATCCGATTTATCCCTTGCTGGACGGAGTGTTTCACTCGTCGTACTGGAGCGCGGGACAGGCGGCCTTGTTTGCGCAAAAACACTCTCCGAGTTTCCACCTCGACGACGCGGCCCAGGTTGTCCTGTTGGCCTGGCGTTATTCGTTCACTGAACCGTATGCGGTGCCGGTATTATTGATGACGGCGCCGCTGCTGCTGTTGGTGCGTGAGAAACCGGCCTCCGCCAGGCGCGCCGGAGGATTGTTCGTGATGGCGTATGCGGGCTGGTTTGCGCTGACGTTTCGGCCGTGGCGTTTTCTGCTTCCCGCCTGTCCGCTGGCGGCGATGGCCGGCGCGTATGCCCTGGAAAATATCGAGTGGGGGAAATGGGGGCGCGTGGTGGGCCGGACGGCGGTCGGGTTGGTCCTGGTGGCCGGGCTGGCGACGATGGGGTTGAACGCGCTGGTGGACGTCGAGAATCCCGACCAATCTCCTCCGCGGATGAGCCTGCTGGGTTACGCGCTGGGACAGTTTCCGCGGGATGAGTTTGCCCGGCGCATGGGCCGGGGAATGTTGGAGCCGATCTTTTGGATGAACGAGCATCTGCCCGCTGATGCCCGCGTGTTGTACCTGGGCGAGTCCCGGGCTTATTACGCCCGCAATCCGGTCGTTTGGGCCACCGCCTTCGATCAACAGCCGTTCGCGGCGATCTACCGGGAGGCGGCTTCTGAAGAGTCGTTGGCGGCCGCGTTGCGTTCCCGGGACATTGGCTGGATTTATGTGAACAATTCGGAGCTGGCCCGGTTGACCAGGAACTATGGGTATCTGTCCGGCATCGATTGGCGGATGTTGAACGGACTGCTGAAGGACCGTGCGACGCAGGTGCATCAATCCGGCCACAACTTCGTGTATCAATTGAACTAGCAAAATGAAAATCTGTCACGTCATCACCCGCTTGATCATCGGCGGGGCACAGGAAAACACCGTCGCCACCTGTGTCGGTTTGAGAAAACTCGGCCACGACGTGGACCTGGTGATCGGGCCACAGACGGGGCCGGAAGGCTCCTTGTACGACCAGGCGCGCCAGGCGGGCGTGCCGGTCACCGTGGTGGATGAATTAAGGCGCGCACCCGATCCGCTGCGTGACGCGCGCGCCTGCCTGGCGCTGGCCCGGTTGTTTGCCCGGCAACGCTACGAGATCGTCCACACGCACAGCGGCAAAGCGGGACTGCTCGGCCGGCTTGCGGCGAAGGGAGCGGGCGTGCCGATCATCGTCCACACCATCCACGGCCCGTCGTTTCATCCCCACCAGAATATCGTCGGCAACTGGTTCTTCCGTTATGCGGAACAGGTGGCGGGGCAGTGGACGACGCAGTTCGTGTCCGTGGCCGACGCGATGACGGAGCGATATCTGGCCGCCGGCATCGGCCGGCCCGGTCAATACGAAACGATCCACAGCGGCATGGACGTGGAAGCGTTTTTACGGGCAACGCCCGACCCGGCGTTGCGCGCGTCGCTGGGCTTGTCCGAGGCCGACGTGGTGGTGGGCAAAGTGGCCCGGCTGTTCCGGCTGAAAGGGCACGAGTTTTTGTTTGAAGCAGCGCCGCGGATCATCGCGGCGGCGCCGCGCGTGAAATTCCTGCTGGTCGGCGACGGGATTTACCGGGAAAAATTCGAGCGGTTGCTGGAGCGGCAGGGGATCCGGGACCGGTTTATCTTTGTGGGGCTTGTCCCGCCGGGCGAGATGCCGCGTTACATGGCGTTGATGGATGTGCTGGTGCATTTGTCGTTGCGCGAAGGGTTGCCGCGGACGTTGCCGCAGGCGCTGGCGTGCGGCAAACCGGTGGTGGCCTTCGACGTGGACGGCGCGCGCGAGGTTTGCCGGCAGGATGAGACGGGGCTACTGGTGCGGGCGGAGGATGCGCGCGGGCTGGCGGAGGCGGTGATTCGGTTGTTGCAGGACAAGGCATTGGCCACTAGAATGGGGCTTCGAGGAAGAGAACTGGTCAAGGAGCGGTTTGCGGAGGCGCTGATGGTGCAGAAAATTGACGAGCTGTACCGCCGACTTACCCGCGCGCGAACGTCAGGCTGATCATGCACTGGCTACTGGTTTATTTTTACATCTTCGACGTGAGTTTCGTCCTGGCGCTGTTGTTGACGCCGCTGTGCAAGCGCCTGTCCTACAACTGGGGCTTCATCGACATGCCCGATTCCGACCGGAAAATCCACACCGAAGCCATGCCGTTGATGGGCGGGTTTGCGGTGGCCGGCGCGTTTGTCGCGAACCTGTTGTTTCATTACCTGATCGTCCTGCCGGTGCTGGCGAAGGTGCATCTGCCTTTGGTCGATGCGCCTGACTTGCGCGTGCACATCGACGGGGCTTTTTCCGTCTGGCGGAAACTGGTGGTGCTGCTGGTGGGCGGCGTGTTGATGGTGGCGCTGGGCGCGTATGACGATAAGTACGACTTGAAACCGCGCGCGAAATTGCTGGCGCAGTGCGTGATCGCCGCCCTGGTCTGGCGCTGGCGGGCGTGCACATCTCGCTGTTCCTGCACAGCCGGCTCGCGAGCTTCGCGCTGACGGTATTGTGGATCGTGACGATCACCAATGCGATGAACTTTCTCGATAACATGGACGGCTTGTGCGCGGGCGTCGGGCTGGTGTGCGCGCTGGTTTTCGCGTTCGTGGCGGCAGTCCAGCACCAGTATTTCGTCTGCCTGATGGCGATGGCATTGGCGGGCGCCCTGGTGGGATTTCTGCCGCATAATTTCAAGCCCGCCAGCATTTTCCTCGGAGACGCGGGGAGCCATTTTGTCGGGTTCATGCTGGCGGTGCTGCCAGTGATGGGGACGTTCTACCGGGAGGGAGAGCCGACGGTGTTGCCGGTGTTGATCCCGTTGCTGGTGCTGGCGGTGCCGTTGTTTGACCTGGTGATGGTCATGTGGATCCGGTTGCAGCGCGGCCAGCCCGTTTACATCGGCGATGTGAACCATCTCTCGCACCGCCTGGTGCGATTGGGATTGCCGCAGAGCTGGGCGGTAACGTTGATCTACCTGATCGCGCTGACGCTGGGCCTGGGCGCCACCGTGCTGCTCTGGGCGCAACTGACCGGGGCTCTGATCGTCATCATCCAGGCGATCTGCATTCTCGCCATCGTGACGCTGCTCGAACGGCTCGGCAACAAATAGCGGCCCGGGCGGGCCGTCACACCGTTGACTGGGTTGCGCGAACCTGCGATGATGCCGCGCCCATGAAATTTTACATCACGACGCCGATCTATTACGTCAACGACCGGCCGCACATCGGACACGTGTACACCACGACGATGGCGGACATCGTGGCGCGTTATCATCGGCTTGTGTGGCGACGAGGTGTTCTTCCTCACGGGCACTGACGAGCATGCGGCCAAGGTCGTCGAGTCGGCCGCGCAGCACGGGCTGGGCCCGTTGCAGTGGGCGGACCAGAACGCGGAGTCCTTCCAGGAAACCTTCAAGAAACTCGGCATCAGCAACGACGATTTCATCCGCACCAGCCAGGAACGGCACAAGATCAAGGTCCAGCAGTACGTCGGCGAACTCCTGAAGACCGGCGACGTGTACTTCGGGGACTACGAGGGCTGGTACGACGCGGGGCAGGAGGAATATCTGCCGGAGAACAAGGCGAAGGAGTGCGATTACAAATCGCCCATCAACGGCAAGCCTCTCGTGCGCAAGCAGGAGAAAAATTATTTCTTTCGCCTGAGCAAGTACGGCGACGCGCTGTTGAAGCTCCTCGATGAACAGCCGACGTTTGTGCGCCCCGACGCGCGGCGCAACGAAGTCATCAATCGCATCCGCGACGGCCTCAACGATGTGCCCATCTCGCGCGTGGGCGCGGGCGAATGGGGCATCAAGGTGCCGGGCAGCGAAGAGCACGTGATTTACGTCTGGATCGACGCGCTGTTCAATTATCTGTCCACGGTGGACACCGACGAGCGGCGCGCGTTCTGGCCGGCCAACGTCCATTTCATCGCCAAGGACATCCTCTGGTTTCACGCCGTCATCTGGCCGGCGTTGCTGCTGGCGTTGAAGCGGCCGTTGCCGCGGCAGGTCTACGCGCACGGTTTCTGGATCAGCGAAGGCCAGAAGATGAGCAAGAGCCTGGGCAACTTCGTCGACCTGGAAAAGATCGACCGTTACGTGGCCGAGTTCGGCCTGGACGCGTTCCGGTATTTTCTGGCCAGCAACGGCCCGCTCGGCGTCAACGACAGCGATTTCGCGGAAGCGAAATTCACCAAGGTCTACAACGCCGATCTGGCCAATGACCTGGGCAACCTGATCAACCGCACGCTTTCCATGACAGGACGCTACCGGGGCGGCGCCGTGCCCAAGCCCGGCGCGACAGAGCCGCTGGACGATGAGTTGCGAGCGACCGCGGAGAAGGCCGTCGCGGCGTATCGCGCGCGGATGGATGAGCTAGTGTTGAACGAGGCGCTGGCGGAGCTCTGGAAGCTCGTCAGCCGCGCCAATCGTTACGTGGAAGAGTCCGCCCCGTGGACACTGGCCAAGTCGCCCGACAAAGCCGGGCGCCTGGACTCGGTGTTGTACAACCTGGGGGAGTCCGTGCGGTTGATTGCCGTGGCGGTGCAGCCGTTCATGCCGGTGCGCGCCGCGCAGATCCGCGGACAACTGGGGCTGGACGGCAAGGTGGGGTTGTTGGCGGACGAATTGGTTTGGGGCGGCCTGCCGCCGGGCACGAAGAGTGGAACAGTCGCGCCGTTGTTTCCGAGAAAGGCATGATTCATCTTCCCGACTCTTCACGCTTTCACGTCATCGACGCGGGCAAAGTGCAACCGCGTTTCGGCCGGCTCGCCGCGCGTCCGATTTACGTCTACCTGCCGGAACTGGCGGAGCAGGACCATCGCCGCCGGTTTCCGGTGCTTTATTGCCACGACGGACAAAACATCTGGGACGATCCGCATGCCTGCTTCGGCCACGGCGGCTGGTATCTGAACCAGATCGTCGATCACGTGGTGCGCGAAGGAAAAATCGAGCCGGTCATCCTCGTCGGCATTCCCAACAGCGAATCGCGCTTTCGTGAATACACGCCGGGAAAAACCTACAACGATATTTTCGAGCATCCATACGCGAACTATGTCTGCGACGTTGTGAAGCGTTACGTGGACCGGAAATTTCCGACAAAAAAAGACCGGCGGCATACGGCGTTGCTCGGCTCGTCGCTGGGTGGATTGGTCTCGGTGTGGATGGCGCACAAACTTCACGAGACGTTCGGCAAGGCCGCGTGCCTGTCCGGCGCGTTTCAATTCAGGGACCGCCAGGGAAAATTATTCGTCGACTTTTTGTTGCAGCGAGACCATCAGGATTTGAAGATCTACCTCGATACCGGCACCGTCAAGGACGGGGCCGCGTTGACCCGCAAAGTGCGCGACGCGTATCTGGCCCGGGGATGGGAAGCCGGGAAGGACCTGCAGTATTTCGAAGACAAGGGCGGCGAACACAACGAGCGCTGCTGGCGTGATCGCGTGTGGCGGGCCCTTGTTTTTCTGTTTGATACCACTGCTCGGGACGGGCGCTAGCGCGATTTAAAAGAAAGTTAACTTTTTCTCACAATAGGTGTTGACACGTGTGAGGGGTTGTGGCAGAAAGTGGGGCGTTGTGGGGAATGGTGGTTTTCAAGGAGGAATCACGACTCCCATGGTTAAAGCGTTAACAAGGACGGTATTCGTTGGGACTTTTCGTCATGCAGTTGACGAAAAGAACCGTGTGGCGATACCGGCAAAATGGAGTGCCGCGGCGAGAGGCTCGCAGGAGTTTTACCTGTTACCCGACCCGAAGAATTGTCTGGTCGTGTTGCCCGCCGCCGCGATGCACAAGATGCTGGAGCGCGCCGATGACATCTCGATTGGGGAATACGAGCGTCGCGACGTGTTGCGGTTGATTGCCTCCCGGGCCCATGGCACCGCCTGCGACAAGCAGGGGCGCATCGCGCTGACGGAGGAGTTGCTCAGGCATGCGGGCGTCCAAAAGGAGGCCGTCCTGGTGGGGGTGTTGACGCGGTTTGAAATCTGGTCGCCGGAGCGATGGGCCGAGGTGGACCGCAACGCGATGCAGAATTTTTCGGAGGCGGCAAAGCAGTTGGGACTGTGAGGCAGAACGATGAGTAACGCGGGGACAAACGGTTTTTTGAGTCTGAACAGAAGTTTGACCAACCTGGGTGACGAATCCCGCCATTTTCGCCTGCCGCGGATGAATTCGTTTCCGAAGCTGGACGGCCGCCAGGTGCGGCAGGCCAGCAGCGCGGCCCGGCGGACGGAGTCGATCGCGCCTTCGCGCGGCGGTTTCATCATCGAAGGGCAGGCTGGTTCGTTGCCGGAAATGGCGGCGGATGTGATTGATCCGGGCGTCGGCTATGCGACGCAGAACGTGAAACGTGATCGTTCCCCGGCGCGCCCCTGGTGGGGCGGCGGTCTGGGACAAGTAGTTGGCCGAATGCTCGGAAGTCATCGTGCTGCGCGCCCGTGAGTGGGTACTTGCGGCGGGCGCAGTCAAGTGAGGCGATGACACTGGACCAGGAGGGTCCAGCGGGTGGGACGGTGGAGGAGGGTTCGGAAGTACCGAATCGGATTGTCGGTGGCGATTTCTTGCCGGTTCGGGCTTCTCAATGACCTACCACACGCCTGTTCTACTCAAGGAGGTAGTAACCCAGTTGCGGCCTCGAAGCCGCGGAATGTACGTGGACTGCACCGTCGGCGGTGGAGGTCACGCAGCGGAGGTTTTGCGCGCGTGCGTGCCGGACGGACAGTTGGTCGGGCTTGACTGGGACGATGAAGCCATCGCAGCCAGTCGGGAGCGGCTCAGTGAATTTGGGGCGCGTGTTCAATTAGTCCGCGCCAGTTACGTGGAGATGGACAGAGTGTTGATGAGTTTGGGGATCACAGCAGTGGATGGAGTGGTGTTTGACCTGGGCGTAAGCTCACGCCAGTTCGATGAGCCGTCCCGCGGCTTCAGTTTCCAGCGCGAAGGCGACCTGGACATGCGGATGAGCCGCCAGATCGAGGCCAGCGCCAAAGACCTTCTTCGCTCCGCCGGCGCCGAGGAACTGGCCCGGATCTTCCGTGTGTACGGCGAAGAACCGCGTGCCCGCGCGATTGCCCGCAGGATCGTCGAAGACCGCGACCAGCATCCCCTCGAAACCACGACCCAGCTTGCCCGTCTCGTCGAGCGTGTGACCGGCCCGAAACGGACTGGCACGCACCCCGCCACGCGGGTCTTCCAGGCCCTGCGGATCCAGGTGAACAACGAATTGGACAACCTGAAGCGCGGCTTGGAGATCGCCACCAGCCGCCTGCGGTCCGGCGCGCGCATCGCCGTCATCTCCTTTCATTCGCTGGAAGACCGCATTGTGAAACAGTTTTTTGCCGACAAGGCGCGGGGCTGCATTTGCCCGCCGGAGTTGGCGGGCTGCGCCTGTGGCCGTGCTGAAGTGCTGCGCATCGTCACGCGCAAGCCGATCACGCCGGAAGAGAAGGAGATCCGTGACAATCCACGCGCTCGCAGCGCCAAGTTGCGCGTGGCGGAAAAGATTTAACAGTCAGTTTGGGGGGTGGGGACCCCCGGGGGCCGGGCAGCCGGCCCCCCGTAGATTTGAGACGCATGAAACGAAATCGTAAGCGAGGGCCATTGCAGTTGGGCACGGTAGCCAGATCAGTCTTTACCTGTATCTGCATCGCCGGCGTCGGCATCGGCTACGTCTGGCAAAAGAACCAGATCTACCGGCTCGGTGACGAGATCAAGAAACGCGAGTCAGCGCTGCTGGCCGCCGAGAAGCGCAACGCCATGCTCGCTTCGCAGGTCGCTCAATTGAAATCTCCCGCCTTTCTCGAGGCCCGCTGCCAGCAATACAGCCTCGGCCTCGTCTCGCCGCGCGAGACGCAGATGGTGCGGCTCTATGAGCCCGGCCCCGAGTGGGACATCAAATTCACGCCGCCCGTGCTGCAGGCCCAACTGCAGTCGCGCAATGCGGCCAACAGGTTGGTGGCGCAACGATGAGTGGACTGACGCATAAGACCAGGGCGTTGATCGTGGTCGTGGGGTTGTCCCTGACCTTCAGCGTCCTCGGTGTGCGCCTGTTCGAGCTCCACGTGCTGCGTCACAAGGAGCTCGCCGCGGAAGCGATGGCCAATCGCGAGCAGGTCGTGCACCGCCAGGGCCGGCGCGGAGAGATCCTCGATGCCAGCGGTAATCTGTTGGCCAACAGCGAATCCGTCCGCATCGTTTGCGCCGATCCCGGCATCACGGCCACCCAGGCGACGGTCGTCGCTCATGAGCTTTCGCCCTTGTTGAAGATGGATGAGCCGACGCTCGTGGCCAAACTCAGCGAACAAGGCCACTACGTCCGCTTGAAGACCAAGGTCGATGAAGACACGGCCCAGCAAATCCGCAATCTCAAACTCAAGGGGATCGTCTTTGAGGACCAATTTTTGCGCTCGTACCCCAATGGCGCGCTGGCCAGCCACGTCCTGGGGTTTGTGGACGCCGAACACAAGGGTGTCCAGGGCATTGAATATTCCATGGAACAGTATTTGCAGGGCATCGCCGGCTATGAAGTCATCGAGCGCGACCGCAAAGGCCGGGAAATCCGCGCGTTGCGCGATGAAGAGATCGGGCCCCGCGACGGCTACAACGTCATCCTGAACATCGACCAGGTCATCCAGAACATCGCCGAAACAGAGTTGCAAAAGGCGATGATTGAGCACAGACCGCAGGCGGGCGTGATCATCGTCTCGCGGCCGAAGACCGGTGAAATCCTCGCGATGAGTTGCCGTCCGACCTTCGACCCGAACGACCCCAGCGCTCCCGCCGACGCGCGCCGTAACCGCTGCATCAGCGACGTGGCGGAGCCCGGCTCGACCTTCAAGATCGTTGTCTGCTCCGGCGCGCTCAATGAGGGGATTGTGAGTTTGGAGGACCGGTTCGACTGCGAAAATGGCGCGTTCCTGTACGCGGGACGGATGCTGCACGACGCGCATCCGTTCGGCATCCTCAGCGTCGAGGAAATCCTCTTCCACTCCAGCAACATCGGGGCCGCCAAGGTCGCCCTGCGGATGGGGCCGGCCCGGCTCTATGACTACATCACCCGCTATGGATTTGGACGCAAGACGGGCATTGCCCTGCCTGGTGAAGTCTCGGGGATTGCCCATCCGCTGCAGCGCTGGAGCGAGCTTTCCATCACGCGCATTCCGATGGGACATGAAATCGCCGTAACGCCGATCCAGATGATGATGGCGATGAACGCCGTGGCCAACGGTGGGCGGTTGATGAAGCCGTTGATCGTCCACAGCGTCGTGGACCAGGACGGCCATGTCATCGTGCAGTATCAGCCGCAGCAAGTCGGCCAATGCGTTCTTCCGCGCGCCAGCATGCTGATGACGACCGCCCTGCGCAAGGTCGTCAGTACCGAAGGCACCGCGCCGAAGGCCGCCGTCGAAGGCTATGACGCGGCGGGCAAGACGGGGACCGCCCAAAAGATCGAGAACGGGCAGTACGTGCGCAAGTATTACTCGTCCTTTATCGGCTATCTCCCGGCCTACGATCCTGATATTTCGATCCTGGTCTCCCTCGATGATCCCGAGGGCGGCGACTTTTATGGCGGCTCGGTCTCCGGGCCGGTGTTCAGCGCCGTTGCCCAGAAAGTTGCCGAATACCTGGGCATCCCGCCCCAAACAAGTCCCGACGCAAAGAAGGTGGCGAGCCTATGAAATTGATTGATGTCATTCAAACGGTAAAACCGCTGGCCGTGGAAGGCCCGCTGGACAGGGACATCACGGGCATCACCTATGATTCACGGCGTGTCATGCCCGGTAATCTGTTCGTTGCCGTGCGCGGTGAGCACACGGACGGGCACCGCTATGTCGACGCGGCGATCGACCGGGGCGCGGCGGCCATCGTACTGGAGCAGAAGTGCGGGTACAGCCCGCGGGCCACGCGCATCACCGTCGCCGACGCGCGCCGCTGCATGGCGCTGGTCTCGGCCAGTTTCTATAACCGGCCGTCGCACCAGCTCAAAGTCGTCGGCGTGACCGGCACCAACGGCAAGACTACGACCGCTTTCATGGTCAAGGCGATCATGGAAGCCACCGGCGTCACCGCCGGCCTGCTCGGCACGGTGCAATATGAGATCGGCCAGCGCATCATTCCCGCCTGGCGCACGACGCCGGAGTCGGTCGAGATCCAGGAAATGATGAATCAGATGCTGCGGGCCGGCTGCGGCGCGGTCTCGATGGAAGTCAGTTCCCACGCGCTCGACCAGCATCGCGTGGACGGCGTCGATTTTGACGTGGCGATTTTCACCAATCTTTCCCAGGACCACCTGGATTACCACGGCACGCTGGAAGACTATTTTGAAGCCAAAGCCACACTCTTCACGATGCTCGGCTCGATGCACAAGCGCGGCCGCGCGGTGTTGAATGCGGACAACGAATACGGGCGCCGGTTGATCGCGCGCATGGGTGGGGAAAACGCCGTACTGACCTACGGCGTCTCATGCGACGCGGCCATCCGGGCTCAAGACATCCGCGTGTCGGCGGATGGGACGTACTTCGTTGTTCGCACACCGCGCGGCACGATGCCGATCTCGTTGCCGTTGATCGGCCGCTACAACGTGTCCAATGCCCTGGCGGCCATCGGCGCCGGTCTTTCCCTGGGGATCGACCTGCCGACCATCGAACAGGCGCTGGCCCACATGCGCCCCGTCCACGGCCGGCTCGAGCCGGTGCCCGTCAATGAGGAATTCCACGTGTACGTCGACTACGCGCACACCGAAGACGCGTTGCGCAACGTGTTGATGACGGTCAATGAGCTGACGAAAGGCCGCTTGATCGTCGTGTTCGGCTGCGGCGGCGACCGCGACAAGGGCAAACGCGAGCCGATGGGCCGCACCAGCTGCGAGCTGGCGGATTTTTCGATCCTCACCAGCGACAATCCGCGCACCGAGGACCCGCGGGAGATCCTGGCGCAAATCGAGCGCGGTTTCCCGGCCGCCGCCAAGGGCCGCTGCCAGGTGATCCTCGACCGGCGCGAAGCCATCGAACGCGCGCTGGCCATCGCGCGTCCGGGTGATTCGGTGTTGATCGCGGGCAAAGGCCACGAGGCCTACCAGGAATTTTCAGACACGGTCGTGCCGTTCAACGACCGCCAGGTTGTGGAAGAACATTTCAACCAAATCCAAGCGAGGTGGAAACAGTGCGCTTAGTTGATTTGGCAGTTTTGTGCGAGGCCACACTGTTGCGGGGCGACCCGGACCAGGTGGTGCAGCACATTAGCATCGATACGCGCGCGCTTGGACGCGATGATTGTTTCATCGCCCTGCGCGGCCCGCGCTTCGATGGACATGCGTTCATCTCGGATGCAGCCAGTCGGGGGGCATCCGCGGCGGTAGTCTCGAATCCTACCCGTGCAATGAACTCGCCTAGTGCCTTGGCGCTTCTCCAAGTGCAAGACACCCTCACCGCATTGCACAAACTCGCAACGAACTACCGCCGGCTGATGCCCCCCACTACCCGCGTGATCGCCATCAGCGGGGCCAGTGGCAAGACCACAACGAAGGAAATGATTGCGTCAGTTCTATCCCAGCGCTTCAACGTGGTCAAGACCATCGCCAACCACAACAACCACATCGGCACGCCGCTGAGCCTGCTCTCGCTGGACCAGAGCCATGATTTCGGCGTGTTCGAGCTGGGGTCCAATCATCCCGGCGAAATGCGCGTGCTGGCCGAACTGACGCACCCCGACATCGGCGTGATCACCAACATCGGCCTGGCGCACGTGGAATTCCTCGGCGACGAGGCCGGCGTGGCCCGGGAGGAAGGCACGCCGCTGGAATATCTGCCGCGCAACGGCGACGGCCTGGCCGTGCTCAACGCCGACGACAAATGGTGCCAGGAATTGCGCGCCCGCACCCGCGCCACGGTCATCACGGTCGGCATCGACAATTTCGCCGACATCCGCGCCAGCGACATCAAAATCAACGGCGACGTCAAATTCCGCCTCAACATCGCCAAGAAACGTGAAGACGTTGATCGTGCGGCTCAAGACCCTGGGCCGCCATCAGATTTACAACGCGCTGCAGGCCGCCGCCGTCGGGTACATGCAGGGCATGGACCTCGATGAAATCCGCGAGGGACTCGAGACGGTCGGAGTATCCCGCGATGCGGATGGAGCAGGTGGTGCTCCGCGGGGTCCGTTTCATCAATGATTGTTACAACGCCAACATGCCGTCGATGAAAGCCGCGTTGCACGCGGTACGCGAAACACCGTGCGCCGGCCGCAAGATCGCCGTGCTCGGCGACATGCTGGAATTGGGCGACCACGCGCAACAGGCGCACCTCGACATCGGGGCGATGGCGGCCAACAGCGGCCTGTCCCTGCTCGTCACCGTTGGGCAGGCGGCGCGGATGGATCGCCGAAGCAGCCGTTGAAGCCGGGATGGAAATGCACCGGGTGCTGCGCGTGGGCAGCGCTGCCGAAGCAGCGGAATCGCTAACGTCGCTGGTGCAGGACGGCGACATGGTGCTGATCAAAGGATCGCGCCGGTTGCAGTTGGAAAAGATTTTGGAGTCGTTCTAGCGCAGGCAGTTGCCTGGATGTTTTGTTGTGCGCCGGTCTCCAGGACCGCGCACGTGAGTGTGGCCGCGGGTCTCCGAAAAGGAGGAGGACCCGGCGGCAGTGGGGGCGGCGGGGGCACAAGCCCGCGCCGAACTGTGTCAGTCGTGCAAGGAGGAGATGTTTTACTATCTGAGCGAGTTGACGGCGTGGTTTTCGCCGTTGCGTGTGTTCCAGTACACGACGTTTCGCGCCGTTTTTGCGGCGGTGACGGCGCTGGTCATTTGTGTCGTCTCCGGGCCGTGGATGATCCGCAAGCTGGCGGAATTGAAACTCGGCCAGCCGATCCGCGGCGAGGACGATCTGCGCGGGCTGACGGAAACGCACGGCAAAAAGGCGGGCTGCCCGACCATGGGCGGCATCCTCATCATCTGGGCCGTGGTGGATTCCACGCTGTTGTGGGCGCGGCCGACCAGCCATCTCGTCCTGCTCTGTCTGGCCACTCTGATCTGGCTCGGCGCGGTGGGCTTTCTCGACGATTACGCCAAGGTCACGCGCGCAGAAATCGGCGGGCATGCGCGCCCGGACGAAGTTTCTCTTTCAGATCGGGCTGGGGCTGTTTGTCGGCGGCTATTTGATGCTCGACCCGCAACTGGCGCAGACCGCGCAGCAAACTGATGGTGCCATTCGTGAAACAGCCGCTGGTCGCCGACATGGGGTTGTGGACATTGCTGTTGGTGGTGGTGGTGATCGTCGGCTCCTCCAACGCCGTGAACCTGACGGATGGGCTGGACGGACTGGCCATTGGCTGCACGCTGACCGTGGCGCTGACCTATGCCGTGATGTGTTACGTCGCCGGCAACTTCCGAATTTCCAGCTTACCTGCAGGTGCCGCATGTCGTCGGGCGCCGGCGAACTGACCGTCGTCTGCGCCGCGCTGATCGGCGCGAGCCTGGGATTTTTCTGGTTCAACTGCCACCCCGCCCAGGTGTTCATGGGCGACACGGGTTCGCTGGCGATTGGCGGCTTGATCGGCGCGATTGCGGTGATGATCAAGCAGGAACTGGTGCTGGTCATCGTCGGCGGAATTTTCGTAATGGAAGCCGCCTCGGTGGTCTTGCAGGTCGCCAGCTTCAAGCTGCGCGGCAAACGGATTTTCGCCATGGCGCCATTGCATCATCATTTCGAATTGCGCGGCTGGTCGGAGACCAAGGTCACCACGCGCTTTTGGGTGTTGTCGGTGATCTTCGCGCTGCTGGGCCTGGCAACGCTGAAACTGAGGTAAACGAGAAATGCAGACGATGGAGTTGAAGGACAAGGATGTGGTCGTGCTGGGCTTGGGGCGCAGCGGGATGGCGGCGGCGTCGCTGTTACAGCGCGACGGCGCGCATGTCGTGGTGCGCGATGAAGGCGAAGGCGACAATTTTGCAGGAGCGGGCGATCGGTTGCGCCGAACTCGGCGTGCGGGTCGAATTGGGCAACCAGTTCGACACCTCCGCGCATTTTGATCTGGCGGTGCTCAGCCCGGGCATCGCGCCGGAACGTCCGATCGTGCGCGAACTGGTGACCCAGCAGACGCCGCGTGCTCAGCGAACTGGAACTGGCGTACCGATTTTGCCTTTGCCCGATCGTCGCCATCACGGGCACGAACGGGAAGACGACGACGACCGAACTGATCGCCGCGATGCTGGCCGGCTGCGGCAAACGCGCCGTGGCCGCCGGCAACATCGGCCATGCGTTTTCTGACGCGGTGGACGAGACCGCCGGGCTTGACGCGCTGGTGCTGGAGGTCAGTTCGTTCCAGTTGGAGAAGATCGAGCAGTTCCGCCCCGACGTGGCGGTCTGGTTGAACATCACGCCGGATCATCTTGACCGCCACGCGTCCCTCGATGGACTACGCGGCGGCCAAGGCGCGGATTTTTATGAACCAGCGAGCGGAGGATTTCGCCGTGATGAGCGTGCAGGCGCTGGACTGGGCGCGCCGCGTCGGCGCCAAGATCAAGCCGACGCTCATCACGATCAGCGCCAACGGCCAGGAAGCGGACCTCTGGCTGGATTGGACGGACGGCCAGACCATTTGGTGCCGGTTGCCCGAATGCCGCGGGATTCTGATGCGGATGGGCGAGACGAACCTGCGCGGGCAGCACAACGCCGAGAACGTCCTGGCCGCCCTGGCCACGGGCCTGGCCATGAAACTGACCGTCACGCAGATGCGCGAGGCCATTTGTTCCTATTGCCCCCAGCCGCACCGGTGCGAATTCGTGGCCGACGTCAATCGTGTGACTTACATCAACGATTCCAAAGCAACCAATATAGATGCCGTGGAGAAAGCGTTGCGTTCAATGACCGGACCCGTGGTGTTGATTGCGGGTGGACGGGACAAGGGCCTGGATTTTTCCACAATAAAGGAGGTGGTTGCTGAAAAAGTCAAACTGGCGGTGGTCATCGGGGAGACGCAAGGACAAAATGTGCCGGGCCTGGGAAAACGCCGTGCCGTGCGTGCGCGCGTTTTCGATGGCCGAGGCGGTGCGTCTGGCTTCCAGCCGTGCCGGCAGCGGCGACACGGTGTTGCTGTCACCCGCCTGCGCCAGCTTCGACATGTTTGAGAACTATGAACATCGCGGAGAGGAATTCAAACGCCATGTGTTCGATTTGCAGTAACCGCTTCACGGAAGTGCCGTCGTAAAACAAAACCAGCAATCAACCGAATCAAAAAAACGAATAGGAACGAAAGGATCAAATGAAAGTATCAAAAGTCGTACTCATCGTCGTTGCACTCCATGTCCTGGTGATAGGAGGCATCTTCATCTTCGAAGGCTGCGCGCGTTCGAAGGCCCCCGCCGCCGACATGACCGATAACACCAGCCCGGCCGGAGATGAAAGCGTCGCCAATGCCCCCGCGCTTCCCGCGACGCAGGCCGCCGATTCTTCCGCCGCCGTCCAGAACCTGACCCCGACAACGCCGGCGACCACCGCGGCCACAACGGCCCCCATGCCCGCCACAACCGCCGCCGTGACGACACCCGCCCCGGCCGTGACCGCGCGCGTCTATATCGTCAAGAAGGGTGACTCGCTGTGGAAGATCGCCAAGGCGCAAGGCATCAGCATCGGCGACATGGCCCGTGCCAACAACATCACCAAGACCAGCGCGCTGAAAGTGGGCCAGAAGCTCCAGATCCCCGCGCTTGCCAAGGCCGACACCGCCACCACGACGATGGCTTCCGCCACGCCGGCCACGACCGGCGACGTTGCCGCCCCCACCCAGGCTTCCGCAGGCGCCGATGTCGCCCAGATCTACGTGGTGAAATCAGGCGACTCGCTCTGGAAGATCGCGCATGCGCAGAACCTGAGCGTCTCCGCGTTGAAGCAGGCCAACAGCCTCAGCAGCGATTCACTCAAGGTCGGCCAGAAACTCCATATTCCGTCCGCGCCCACCGCCGCGCCCGCCGCCACAACGACGACGGCCAGCAACAACGGCCCGCAACCGGCGACGGTCAACGCCGGCATCGCGACTGCGTCGTACACGGACTGGCATGAGCCCGGCACCGCCGTCGAAAACGGCCAGACCGTTCATTACGTCGACGCCGGTGAATCGCCCGCGTCCATCGCCAAGAAGTACAGCGTGAAGGTGGAAGACCTGATGAAGGCCAACAACATCTCGGACGCCAAGCGCATCGTCGTGGGCCAGCGGTTGGTCATCCCCACGGCACAGCCCGCGCCGGCGGCGACATCCGCTTCGGCAGGCACGACGGCCACGCCCGCTGTCGCGGCGCCGATTGTTTCAGCGCAGCCGTCTGTCCTGGTGAAATAACGCAACAAAAGAGAACGAGGTCCCGTGAACAAAGTCGCCATCACGCTGCTTCTGGCAACGCTGGTGCTCCTGACAGTGGGCGTTGTCATGCTCTTCAGCACCAGCGCGCTCCAGGCGCGGGACCGCTATGGCGATCCGTATTACCTGTTGAAACGGCAACTGGCCTGGATGGTGTTTGGCGGCGTGGGCTGCGCGGCCGCCGCCAGCATTCCCTACCAGAAATTGCGCGGCGTGAGCGTGCCGCCGCTGGTCATCTCGGCTGTGCTGCTGCTGATCGTCCTCGTCCCACATATCGGGATCAAAGTTGGCGGCGCGCGTCGCTGGCTGGGGGCCGGAGGCATGCGGTTTCAACCGTCCGAGTTCGCGAAATTGGCGCTGGTGATCTGGCTGGCGCACTGGCTGGCCAAGGAGAAGCGGCGCATCGACCAGTTCAACCGCGGGTTCGCCGTGCCGATGGGCGTCGTCAGCGTGTTTCTCCTGTTGGTCCTGGCCGAACCGGACTTTGGTTCGACGGCGCTGCTGGCCTCGGTGGCGTTTGCCATGATGTTCGTGGCCGGCGTGCGACTGCGCTACCTGGTGCCGACCGTGCTCAGCGGGCTGGCTGGGTTTGCCGCCTTGGTGATCCACAATCCTGTGCGCGCGGCGCGGCTGATGGCGTTTATGGACCTGGACAAGTACAAGAAAGGCCCGGGCTACCAGGTCTGGCAGGCGATCCTGGCGTTCGGCTCGGGCGGGGTCAACGGTCTGGGGCTGGGCAACAGCCGGCAGAAGATGTTTTACCTGCCTGAAGCGCACACAGACTTCATCTTCCCAATCATCGGCGAGGAACTCGGGCTGATCGGGACGCTGGCGGTGTTGGCTTGTTTCGCGGTGCTGGTGGCTTGTGGCGTGTGCATCAGCCTCAAGGCCTCGGATTTATACGCGCAATACCTCGGGCTGGGCGTCTCGCTGCTGATCGCGATGCAGGCATTGATCAACATCGGCGTCGTCACCGCCTGGCTGCCCACCAAGGGATTGCCGCTGCCGTTCATCAGTTTTGGCGGCTCAAATTTAATGATGAACCTGATCGCGGTCGGGGTCTTACTCAGCATTTTCCGGCACGGCGTAGCCGTGTCGCCCAGCGACGAACAGGAGTTTTTCGCGCGCCGGGAGCAGGTCACGTAAACAACGCCGTGAGGACAAGGTGCGATGAATGAAAGTGATAATCGCCTGTGGTGGAACGGGGGGACATCTGTTTCCTGGCTTGGCGGTGGCCGAGGCGCTGACCTCGCGACAGCACCAGGTCCGGTTGCTGGTTTCCGACAAGGCGGTCGATCAAACAGCCTTAGCCGCATCGATGATTTCCTCCGGCCCTTCCACGGTCGGCGTGCAGGCGGTTTCCGCGATCGGCTTGGGCGGTTCGCGCCAGTTGATTCGCTTCTGTTACCGTTTAGCGCAATCAACCAGGCATTGCGCGGACGTGTGCGATGAATTTGGACCGGATGCCGTGTTGGGCATGGGCGGATTTACCTCCGCTCCCGCCGTGCTGGCGGCCCGGTGGCGGCGGACGCGGACGTTGATCCATGAATCCAACGCCGTGCCGGGCAGGGCCAACCGCTGGGTCGGCCGGTTCGCCGACCAGGTGGCGGTCGGTATGGCAGATTGCGCGCGGTTTTTTGGGCGTAAACCCGTCACGGTGACGGGGACGCCGATTCGGTCCGCGCTGCGGCGCGGCAAAGTGGCCGGCGCGCACGAGCAACTGGGGCTCGCTCGAGATCGGTTGACGGTGTTGGTGGTGGGCGGCAGCCAGGGGGCCCACGCGATCAACGAAGCGATGGCAGGGGCGTTGCCGTGGCTCGATGAGTGGAGGGAGCGGACGCAGTTTGTGCATTTGAGCGGGACGCGCGATGAGCCGTTCCTGCGGGCGGCGTATGAGGAAAATGGACAGATGGCAAAAGTGATGGGGTTCTGCAATCAAATGGAATTGGCGTACAGCGCGGCGGACATGGTGGTCGGCCGCTCGGGTGCGGCCACATTGACTGAGATCGCCGCGTTCGGGTTGCCGTCCGTCCTGATCCCGTTTCCTCACGCGGCGGGCAACCATCAACTCTGCAACGCCCGTGTCTTCGAGCGCGCCGGCGCGGCGCGACTGGTCGAGCAAGTCCAACTGTCCTCCACGCGCGGTGCAGCGGGCGAACGTCTTTCCGAAGCGATCATCGGCTTGTTGGGCGACGACAGCCAGCGCGCCCGGATGGCTGAGGCAACGCGCGCCTTGACCGTTTCGGACGCGGAACAACGCATCGCCGCCCTGATTGAACAGTATGCTCACTAAACAACAACTGATTGAATTTCTGGGCGACGCACCGCGCCGTGTGCATTTTGTCGGCATCGGCGGCGTCGGCATGAGCGGCCTGGCGAAAATCCTCCTCCAGCGCGGCCATCTCGTAACCGGCTCGGACCTGGCGCCCAACGGCGAGACGAAGGGGTTGAAGGAGTTGGGCGGCAAAATCTTCACCGGCCACTCCGCCGACCACGTCACCCCTGAGACGGAATTGGTCGTGTACACCTCCGCCGTCAACGGCGAAAACGAGGAACTACAGGCCGCGGCCGAATTGAAAATCCCCTGCGTGCGCCGCGGCACTCTGCTGACAGCGGTGATGAACCATCGCAACAACATCGCCGTCGCCGGCACGCACGGGAAAACAACGACCACGTCGATGATCGCCTACGCGTTGACCCGCAGCGACAGTGCGCCCAGCTATTGCGTCGGCGCCCACGTCCCGATCCTCGGCGGCAACGCGCAAATCGGCGGCGGCAAATATTTCGTGGCCGAGGCGGATGAAAGCGACGGCACGCTGATCGGGTTTACTCCCGAATACGCAGTCTGCCTCAACATCGAGTCCGAGCACATGGACTTCCACCGCACGATGGACGGACTGCTGGCGGTGTTCGAACGGTTCCTGTCCAGCACGCTGAAGACGGTGTTCTATTGCGCCGATTGCCCCAACTGCGCCGCGCTGGCCCGGACATTGCGCACGGCAATTTCATTCGGCCTGTCCGCGTCCGCCGATTACCGCGCGCTCGACATCGAATCCACCTCACGCGGCAGCCGCTTCACGGTCGCCTGCCGCGACCAGCGGATTGGCCTTATCGAATTGGTCATTCCCGGCAAACAGAACGTCGTCAACGCCCTGGCCACCGTCGCCGTGGCCGACCAGTTGGGCGTGCCCTTCGAGAAAGTGGCCGAGGCCCTCGCGCTGTTTACCGGCGCCAAACGGCGCTTCGAACGCCGGTTCGACGGCGGCGGCATCGTGGTGGTGGACGATTACGCCCATCATCCGACAGAGATCCGCGCCACCATCGCCGCCGCGCGCACGCTGGGGTTCAAGCGGATCATCGCCGCGTTCCAGCCGCACCGGTATTCCCGCACCCAGGCGTTGCGGGACGAATTTGCGACAGCGTTCCAGGGCGTGGACAAACTGTTTCTTGCGGACATTTACTCCGCCGGCGAAAAGCCGATCGACGGCATCAGCGGAACGACGATTGTGGACGCCGTCCTCGCCTCGGGACAGACCGCGGTCGTGTACGAACCTGATTTTGAGAGACTGGCCCAGAGATTGTCGTTGGAGGCCATGCCTGGTGACTTGGTGATGACGATGGGAGCGGGTGACATCTACAAGGTGGCCCAGCAGGTCGCGGAAAAACTCGCGCCGGCCGGCCCCAACATCCTGAACCAAACGAGGCAACCAATGGACATAGAATCTGATTTGCGCGTCGTGCTGTCGGAGAAGTCCAAAGTGCGCGCCAGCGAATCCATGGCGCGGCACACGTCGCTCAAGGTCGGGGGGCTGGCGCAATTCTGGGTGGAACCCTGGGAGGAGCGGGACCTGGCGCGGTTGCTCCATTACTGCCACGTCCGCGAGGTGCCCGTGACCATTGTCGGGCGCGGGACGAATCTCCTCGTGCTCGATGGCGGTATTCGCGGCGTGGTCGTCCAACTCGGCAGCGAAGAATTCACCCGGGTCGAAGTGGACGGCGAGCGGCTGATTGCCCGGGGCGGCGCGCGGCTCAAGACGATTGTCAATCTGGCCAAGAAGAACGAATTGGGCGGCCTGGAGTTCCTGGAAGGAATTCCCGGCTCGCTGGGCGGCGCCTTGCGCATGAATGCCGGCGCGATGGGCCGGCAGACGTTCGATATTGTGGATTGGGTGCGGTACGTGAGTTTTTCCGGCGAGATCTACGATACCGACGCCGGCAGTCTGCCCGTCAGCTATCGTAGTTGCCCGATTTTCACCAACCATGTGGTGTTGTCGGCGGTCTTGCGCGGAGAGAGGATGCCGCGGCCCGCCATTGAAGAACGGTTGCGGACGTTCGAGAAGAAACGCTGGTCAAGCCAGCCCGCCAAGCCGAGCGCCGGGTGCATTTTCAAGAACCCGGAAGCGATCCCGGCGGGCAAGTTGATCGAGGAACTCGGCCTGAAGGGCAAAAGCGTCGGCGGCGCGCGCGTGTCGGACGTCCATGGCAATTTCATCGTCAACGAAGGCGGCGCGACGGCCGCCGACGTCCTGTCCCTGATCGGCATGATCCGTGAGCGTGCCCGGCAGGAGCGCGGGATTGAACTTGAAACGGAAGTGATGATTCTGGGGAACGACAAATGAAACGGTTACGCGTGGCGGTATTGATGGGCGGGCCTTCGGCGGAACGCGACGTGTCGCTGAAGTCCGGCAGCGTGGTCGTGCAGGCGCTGCTCAACGCGGGCGCGCAAGTCTGCGAAGTGGCGGTGCAGGGCGCGGACTTCTGGCTGCCGGCCAACGTGGACGTGGCGTTCATCGCGTTGCACGGCACGTTCGGCGAGGATGGCCAGGTCCAGCGGATTATGGAACAACGGGGTGTGCCCTACACCGGCTCGGACCCCGAGGCCAGCGCGTGCGCGTTCGACAAGGCCGCGGCCAAGGCGCGGTTCGCCGCTGCCGGCATCCCGACGCCCGGTTACGTCGTGCTGGAAAAAGGAATGGCGCTGCCCGCCACCATCCAACCGCCGCTTGTTGTCAAGCCGGCCCGGCAAGGCTCCAGCGTGGGTGTGGCGGTCGTGCAGTCCCGCGCCGAGATGCAGCAGGCGTGCGAACAGGCCTGGCGGTATGACGGGAAATTGATCGTGGAAGAGTTCGTGTCCGGCCGCGAGCTGACGGTCGGCATCCTCGGCAACAAGGCCCTGCCGGTCGTGGAGATCCGCACGCAGCACAAATTTTTTGATTACCAGGCGAAATACACGCCCGGTGAGGCCGAGGAAATCTGCCCGGCCCAACTGGACCGCTTGATGGCGGCGCGCGTGCAGGACGTCGCGTTGCGGGCGCACCAGTGCCTGGGTTGCCGGGATGTTTCGCGCGTGGACGTGATGTTGAGCGACGCCGGCGAACTGTCCGTGCTGGAAGTGAATACGATTCCCGGATTGACCACCAACAGCCTGCTGCCCAAGGCGGCGCGGGCGGCGGGGTTGAGCATGCAGGACGTCTGTGTGCGGCTGGTCGAGATGGCGCTGGCGCGGCGCGAAGTCGCGGTCGCGGCGGCATGAGACGCAGATGAAACTTGGCAATCGAAAAAAGAAACGCCCGGAATACCTGCTGGACGTGAAGGTGCAGACGCAAGGGCGCCTGCGCCGTCGCGCACGCTGGATCGCGGCCATGCTGGCCGCCGCCGCGGTGTTCACCCTGACCTGCTATGGTCTGTACCGGTTCGTGAGGTTTGCCGCGACCAAGCTCGTGTTTGACAATCCGCGGTTCACCCTGGCCCAGATCGTGGTGGAGGACGACGGCGGATTGACGCCGCAGCAGGTCATTCAATTTGCCGGGGTGCACACGGGACAAAACCTGTTGCTGGTGGATTTGGACGACGTGCGGCGGAACCTGGAAATGGTCCCGCTGGTGCGCCGCGTGGAAGTGCGGCGCGTCCTGCCGCAGAAGCTCGTCATCCACGTGGACGAACGCATCGCCGTGGCGCGCCTGCGCGTGCCGAGCCGTGACGAGGGCGATTCGATCTTTTTAATTGATCGCACCGGCGTGGTGATGAAGCCGATCAGGCTGGCCGACGGGACCGTCCTGCAGCCGCAGGCGCCGGGACAACTGTCGTTGTTGACGGGCGTGACGCTGGCCGACGTGCGCGTGGGCAAGCCGGCGGAATCGGAGCAGGTCTACCGCGCCCTGGCGTTGCTGGACCGGATCGAGCAGGTCGCGGCGGGCTCGATGCTGGAAGTCGAGCAGATCGATCTGTCCCGCAAGGAGCAATTGACGCTGATCACCCGGCAACACACGGTGGTGAAATTTGACGTGAAGGATTTTCCGCGGCAGTTGCGGCGGTTGAGCGCGATTTTGAGTTGGGCGCAGCAGCGGCAGAAACTGGTGCAGACCGTCGACCTGACGGTGGACCGCGGCGTGCCCGCAACGTTTGTCAATTAGAGGGAAGGTGGTCAGCTCATGGCACAAAAAGAAAAGATCATCGTAGGACTTGAAGTCGGCACCTCCAAGGTGTGCGCCGTGGTCGGCGAAGTGCTCGACGATGGCAACATCATGATCATCGGCGTGGGACAGGCCGTTTCCGACGGCGTGCGCAAGGGCGAGATCGTGGATTTGGAGGCGGCGGTCCAAACCATTCATCGCGCGGTGGCCGATGCGGAGGAAAGCGCGGGCGTGGAGGTGCACAACGTCTATGCCGCCGTCAGTGGCGGCCACATCCGTTCCTTTAACAACCGCGGCAGCGTGGCCATCACCAACGACGACCGCGAGATCAGTGAAGAGGAAGTCCGCAACGTGCTGCTCAACGCCAAGGCCGTCAACATCCCGATGGACCACGTCGTCATCCACGCCATCCGCCAGCATTTCTTCGTGGACGGCCACGACGGCATCCAAAATCCCGTGGGTATGATCGGCGCGAAACTGGAAGCCGACGTGCACGTGATCTACGGCGTCCGCACACGCCTGCAAAACACCATCAAATGCATCAAACAAGTGCCCCTGGACGTTCAAAACATCGCGGTCGGCGGTTTCGCGTCCGCCCTGGCGGTGTTGACCACCGAGCACCAGCAGCTCGGCGCGGTGGTGATCGACATGGGCGGCGGCACGACCGATTACATCGTTTACCAGGAAGGCACGATCCAGCACAGCGGCGTGCTCTCCGTCGGCGGCGACCACATCACCAACGACATCGCCACCGGCTTGAAAATCCCCATGAACCGCGCCGACCAGTTGAAGATCGAGCACGGTTCATGCGAATCGCCCGTGCCGGAGGAATTGATCACCCTCAAACGCGAGGTCGGCCTGCCCGACCGCCAGGTGTCCAAGGAACAGCTTTGCCGGATCATGAATTTGCGCGTCGAGGAGACGCTGACGCTGGTCAAAAAGGAACTGGAGAAACACAAGCTGCTCGATTATCTCGGCGCGGGCGTGTTCATCACCGGCGGTTGCGCGCGGATGCGCGGACTGGAAGCGCTGGCGACGCAGATCTTCGGTATCCCTGTCCACATCGGCCACAGCCAGACCGTCAACGGACCGACCTCGGCCATTGAAAGCCCGGAATACTCCACGGCGATCGGCCTGGTCCGTTACGCGCTGGGGTCGCAACGCGACAACCATCAACCGCCGAAGGGATTCCGCCAGGTCGGCATGGCCTGGCACAATCTCGTGCAGAAAGTCCGGACACTGATGTAATCGGAAAGGGGAATGTATGGCCGCCACGCGCAAGACTCCATCTTCGGAACACAATCATTCACCCAAATCCGCCCCCGCCCACGGGCCTGACGGCGCGGCGGCAACCGACCATAAATCCGAGGCAACTGAAAAGAGGACTGAGATGCCCCATCGCGTGATTCGTCTGAAACTTGTTGGCGTCGGCGGCGCAGGCTGCAATGCCGTCAGCCACATCTCCACCGCCGCGACCGAATCCGGCCAGCCGCTGGCGGGCGTCGAACTGGTGGCGGTCAATACCGACCTGCAGGCACTGGAAGCCGTCACCGGCGCGGAGAAAATCCAGATCGGCTCGTCCGTCACGCACGGTTTGGGCACCGGCGGCGATTGCGAACTCGGCGCGCGCGCGGCGCAGCAGGACGCCGAACGGTTGGAAGCGATTTTTCAACATACCGACGTGGTCTTTCTGGCCGCCGGACTGGGCGGCGGCGCGGCGACCGGGGCCAGCCCGGTGCTGGCGCGGCTGGCCAAGGAGCAGGGGGCGCTCGTGCTGGCGTTTGTGTCGATGCCGTTCGGGTTCGAAGGCGACCGCCGCCGTCAATTGGCCCTGGCCGGTCTCGAACAACTCAAAGCGCACGCCGACGCCGTGATCTGCATTCAAAACGACAAACTTTTCAAGGTCGTCGGGGAACACGCCACGGTGCTGGACGCATTCAAGCGCGGCAACGAGATCATCGCCACCGGCGTGCAGGCGATCTGGCAGTTGCTCTCGCGCAAAGGGCTGATCAACCTCGATTTCGCGGACTTGCGCGCCACACTCGGCTCCAAACACAGCGAAGGCATTTTCAGTTGCGGCGAAGGCGCGGGCGACGACAAGGCGCGCGACGCGGTCAAGGCCGTGCTGGAAAGCCCCCTGTTCGACGGCGGGGAAACGCTGGCGCGCGCCGAAGGCGTGCTGATTAGCATCCTCGGCGGACCCGATCTGACCTTGACCGACGTGCAGAAGGCGGTGGAACCGATCTCGCGGTTGGCCAGCCGCGCGCACGTGATCATGGGCGCGGCGATCGATGAAACATTCAAGGGCCGGCTCAGCGTGACCGTGATCGCCACGGCCAACATTTTGCCGCGCCGCCCCGCGCAGCCCATTGCGCCACGCCCTGTGGCGGCGGCGCGTCCTGGCGAGGCCGGTTTCCTCCGCAACGCCAAAGCGCCCGCTCCCGCCGTGTCCTCCGAGACCGGGGAACCGGCGGTTTCCACCAAAGCCTCCACCTCGAAGAAGGAGGCGGCGAAAGCCAGGCAGGAAACACTGCCGCTGGAAGGAATCAGCCGTGGCCGGTTCGACAAGAGCGAGCCGACGTTGTATGAGGGCGAAGATCTTGATGTGCCCACTTTTCTCCGGCGGGGCGTCAGTTTGAAACGATAGGCGCTTGATCGTGACCGAGGGCGAGACAACGGGCTCAGGGACGATCAACCGCTGGAAGCTGCTGCTGGCCGTCACCGGTCTCATCGTCCTGACGGCGCTTGTCCATTGGCCCGCCGTGCACGGCGGGTTCATCTGGGACGACGACGATCATCTCACAAAAAATCCCGCCATGACCGCGTCCGACGGCTTGGCTCGGATCTGGTCGTCCCTGGCGGTCTCGCGGTACTACCCGCTGACGCTCACCACTTTTTGGCTCGAGCATCGTCTATGGGGACTGCGTCCGATGCCTTACCACGTGGTCAACATCGCCCTGCACGCGCTGGCGGCGGTCCTGTTGTTTTTTCTGTTGCGGGAGTGGTCTGTGCCCGGCGCGTTCGCCGCGGCGGCGATTTGGGCGGTGCATCCGGTCACTGTCGAATCCGTCGCCTGGGTGACGGAAATGAAGAACACGCAATCAGGGGTCTTTTTTTTCCTCTCGCTGCTGTGCTGGGCGAAATTCCGGCGCCGGGGCCGGGCCGGTTTGTACGGGCTGTCCTTGTTGTGCTTTGCGGCGGCCCTGGCGAGCAAACCGTCGACGGTGGCGCTGCCGGTTGTCCTGCTGCTGGCGGGGTGGTGGCAGCGCGGGCGGCTTGGTTGGCGCGACATTCGGGACGTCCTGCCGTTTTTTGCGTTGGCGGGGGTGATGTCGCTGCTGACCGTGGCCGAGCAACAGCGGCACATCGAAGGCATCGGGCACGAATGGACCCTGACGATGGCCGAGCGGTTGCGGCTGGCGGGTCTTGATCTTTGGTTTTACGCGGGCAAGATCGTCCTGCCCCGGGACTTGATGTTCATCTATCCCCGCTGGGATGTCGCCCGAATCGGCTGGGTCCCTCTGGCCGGGGCGGCTTTGGTGGCGGTTGCGCTGCTGCTGGCGCGCCGGCAACCATGGGCGCGTGGCGGCATTCTGGGGCTGGGCAGTTTTGTGGCGCTGCTCTTGCCGGTAGTGGGGTTGATTGATGTCTTTTATTTCCGGTTTTCTTTCGTGGCCGATCACTTTCAATATCTCGCCGCCGCGGCGTTGATCGCGCTGCTGGTGGCGGGCGTTGCGACCTGCGTGCGCGAACGCCGTGTGCAGTTGGCCCTTGCCGTGGCGGTGATTGCGGCGCTGGGCAGGACCAGCCGGGCGTATTGCCTAGTGTACCACGATTCCCTGGCGTTATGGACCGATACACTGTCGGAAAATCCCGACTCCTTCATGCCCCATAACAACATGGGAGACCTGCTGTTCCGGGCCGGCCACTATGAAGCGGCGGCGGAACATCTTCAGGCCGCCGTGCGCCTGCAACCGCGTTTGTGGGAGGGGCATCTGAGTCTGGCCAACACGCTGGTCAAGCTGGGCAGGCTCGACGAAGCCGTGCCCGAGTACCAGTACACGATCCGGCTTCGGCCGGGCCTCTACGAAGTGCATTACAATCTAGCGGTCGTGCTCGTCTCCGTCGGTGACCAGCAGGAGGCCATCGAACAGTTCCGCCAGGCCATCGCGCTCAGGCCGGGATTTGCCGATGCGTACCGCAAACTGGGCGTGCTGCTCGTGGACCAGGGCCGGTTTGAGGAGGGCATCCAAACACTCCGGTATGGACAACTGGGTGATCCCCATGACTCCGGCACCGCCGGCGAGCTGGCCTGGATGCTGGCCACCTGCCCCGATCCGAAACTGCGCGATGGCGTCGAGGCCATGCAAATGGCGGAGAGTATTTGCCGGCAGTCCGACTACCGGCAGCCCGATTGCCTGGACACGCTCGCCGCCGCCTACGCAGAGGCGGGCTGTTTCGATGAAGCCGCCGACACCGCCCGCCGCGCAATCGCCCTGGCCAAAGAGCAAAACGATGGCCAGTTTGCCGCGCAGATTGCCTCGCGGCTCGCCTTGTACGAACGGCACGAACCCTATCGTCTCCCGGCCCTCCCATGAACAGAGCCGCCTCGATTCTCATGGTGAGTGCACTGCTGGCGCTGATGGCGGCGTTGATGGCGGCGCCGGTCCGCCAGGAGTCCGCGACCGTTGACGAACCGCTGTTCCTGGCGACGGGCTACGGTTATTTGCACGGCTACGGGTTCAGCTTCGACCCGGAGCAACCGCCCCTGGCCAAGATGATTTCCGCGACGCCGCTGTGGTTCATGGGCGTCACGCTCCCGCCGGACGCGCAAGAATTGCTCGAGCACCGCCGTATCAGTTTTTCGTCCACACGATCGTGGTCGGGCCCGGCCCGGCCCGTGAAGGAACTCTTTTCGCGGGGGCCGGATACCTGGTATTTCTGGCCGTACTGGGAGGGCGATATCCTCGGGCAGTCGTTTGTGTACGGCGGCGCCAACGATGCCGACAAACTGCTGGCCGCGGGCCGCTGGATGCAGGTGCTGCTGACGTTGATCACCGGCGCGGTTGTTTTTCTCTGGTTGCGCGAACTGAGCGGACCGGCTGCGGCTGTGTTCGGTGTGGCGCTCTGGACGTTCAATCCGCTGGCGCTGGCCTACGGACATCTGGTGCTCACCGATATGGGCGTGACGCTGGGAATTCTGCTGTCGGTCTGGACATTCGCGCGGTTCCTGAAAGAACCGGCCACCGGCCGCGCCATCATGTGCGGGCTGGCGTGCGGCTGCGCGTTGTTGATGAAATTCACCGCGCTCGTGCTCGCGCCCATTGTTCTAGTGCTCGTCGTTGTCCACTGGCTCACGCAACGCGACGAGCGGCGTGCTTGGAAACGGCTCCCGGTGATCGTGCTGGCGGCGGCCTTTCTGGTCCTCCTTCTCTACGCTCCGTTCTGGTCTCCCGCCCCCCGCATCTCCGCCGAGCAAGCCGGCAGGATCGGCGTGCCCGCGTGGTTTCAACTGTTGCGCCCCATCCTGGTCCCGCCGGATTTCTTCAAAGGCCTGGCGCTGCAAATCGCGCACGCCGCGTTTGGGCACAAAGCGTTCCTGTGCGGGGAATGGCGGCAGACGGGCTGGTGGTACTACTTCCCCGTGGCGTTCTTTTTGAAAACGCCGCTGCCGTTGCTCTTGCTGACGCTGGCCGGGCTGGTCTTTTGGGCCAGCGGCCTGCGGCGTTTCTCCTTCGAACAGGCAACGCCCTGGCTGGCGGCGCTGGTGTACTTCCTCCTGGCCATGACCGGCAGCGTCAACATCGGCGTCCGCTATCTCCTGCCGATGGTTCCCTTGCTGGCGGTCGGCACTGCCTCGCAGATCGCACGCCAACCGCGCCCGGTCCGGGTCGCCGGCTGGTTGTGCGGCGCGTGGCTGTTACTGGTGACCGTGCGGGCGGGTCCGCACTACCTCGAGTATTTCAACGAATGCGCCGGCGGCCCCGCCAACGGATACAGTCGCCTGGTCGATTCCAACCTTGATTGGGGACAGGACGCCAAACATCTCAAGCAATTCCTAAACGAACACGCCTATACGAATGCGTATATCGACTACTTCGGCCCGCCCCGGGCGCTCGATTATTACGCCATCCCCCATCAGGCTGTGACAGCCGGGCAGGCCCGCGCCATCACCAACGGGACCGTGATCGTTTCCGCCACGTCCCTCATGCGCCCCGAGTGGGACTGGCTGCGAAACCGGCAGCAGCCGGTCAATCGCATCGGCTACACCTTGTTCGTCTACCAGATCGGCGATCAGCCGGCGAAGACCCGATAGTGCCATCATTTTTAAAAACGATCCGAAATTCCATCCGTTCATTTCGGTTACTTTGGTCATTTTTCCGGTTTTGTCCAAAATGACCGAAATGACCAAAGTGACCGGGCCTGTCACGGGCTGGAAATCCCCCTGGCGCAATGTTAACTTCAAGCAAGGGAGCGTTGATCCATGCCAAAGCCAGACTCCTTAAGCCCCGAGCAAAAGGTCCGCGACAAAGCCCGGATGCAGACACTGGGCGACGCGCTCTCGCGCCTGACGAAAGAAGGCACACTCTACGAGCGGCTGCCCGAAAACAAAGTGCGCTGTTACGCCTGCGGCCATCGTTGCCTGGTCCTCGACGGACACGACGGCATTTGCCGGGTCCGGTTCAACCGCGGCGGCACGCTCTACGTTCCCTGGGACTATTTCGGCGCGCTCCAGTGTGATCCGATCGAGAAGAAACCGTTCTTCCACGCTTTGCCCGGCACCCTGGCCATGAGCTTCGGCATGCTCGGCTGCGACCTGCACTGCGGTTATTGCCAGAACTGGGTCACCTCCCAGGCCCTGCGCGACCCGAGCAGCGCCGCGCCGCCCATCCCGATGACCGCGCAGGAATTCTGCCGCGTCGCCCTCGAACAAGGCGCCGACACCGTCACCAGCACCTATAACGAACCTCTGATCACCAGTGAATGGGCCGTCGAAATCTTCCGCGCCGCGCGCCGCCAGGGTCTATACACTTCCTATGTTTCCAACGGCAACGGCACCGAAGAAGTGCTCGACTACATCAAACCCTGGGTCGATTTCTATAAGGTTGATTTGAAGAGCTTTAACGACAAACGTTATCGCGAACTCGGCGGCAAGCTCGACAATGTATTGAGGACCATCGAGCAGCTTCATCAAAAGGGGTTCTGGCTGGAAATCGTCACGTTATTCATCCCCGGCTTCAACGACAGCGAAACCGAAATGCGCCAGATCGCCAACTTCCTCGCGGGCATCTCCAAAGACATCCCCTGGCACTGCACGGCCTTCCATCCCGACTACAAAATGCAGGACCACGATTACACCGGCGCGCCAACGCTGATCAAAGCCTGCGAGATCGGCAAGGAAGCCGGATTAAACTTCGTTTATGCCGGCAACCTCCCCGGCCACGCCGGCAACTGGGAAAACACCTATTGCCCGAGTTGCCACGAGCTATTGATCGAACGCCGCGGCTTCCAGGTCCGCCACTACCACCTCACCGCCACCGGCGCCTGCCCCAAATGCCAGGCAAAAATCCCCGGCCGCTGGGACGCGAAGCGGACGAAGGCCGCGTTGGAGCGTTTCGGAGCGTGGGAGCGCATGCCGCGAGCGGTCAGGCCGCGCTAGTTTAGGGTGTCTGTATTCGACCGCTGAATGATTGAATTTGCCGGCAAAAAAACGTTCCCAACCCGCCGGCCGCGCGCCCGCCTTACGGGCTGGTGACTTTCAGTGAATTGAAGAAGCAATCGTTGGTGGAGGTGGCGCCGGCATTGTGGTCGTAGACGGCGATGCTGTCGATGGTATCGGGCGAGGCGGCCTGCAGGGTGCCGTTGACCACCGTGTCGGTGGCGCTGGAGGCGTTGTCGATGACCGTCAGGCTGTAGGTGTCGTTGCTGCCCAGCGTGAAGACCAGATGCAGGCCGGTGCCGGTAAATCCCACGCCGATGTAGTAGCGGCCGGAGGAGTCGACGACCTGGTAGCTGTTGCTGGCCGAAGCGCCGATGTAGAGGAATTCGAAGCGGGCGTTGGTGTTGTAGTTGGTGTAGCCGGCGTTGGCGTTGCCGCTGCGCAGCACGAAGCCGTCGGCATTGCCCGAATCGATGAAGCCGTTGTCCATGTCGACCTTGACGGTGCCGCCGACGAGCAAGGAAGAATTGAAGCCGCGATAGGCGGTGGCGTCGTTGCCGTTGTTGGCGTAGATGCCCCAGGACCTGCCCGAAGTGTCGATGCCCGGGGAGGTAACGAAGGCGTTGTTGGTCGATGAGCCCACAAAGAAGCCGTTGTTGTTGCCGCCCACCGTGGTCGAACCGGTCAGCACCCAGGGGCTGAAACCCGAGCCGCCGTTGGCGCCGTTGGTCCAGCCGCCGTTGTAGGCCGGGTCGGCGGCGGTGTCGGAGGCGTTCTGGGCGTTAACGACGATGAGGTTGGGCTGGGTGTTGGTGCCGGCGCCCAGCGGGCCGGAGACGACAAGGGTGACGGTGTCGGTGCCGCTGCGCAGATAAGTGTGGGTAATGCCGGCCGAGGCGATGTTGGTGGTGCTGCCGTCGCCGAAACTCCAGAAACGGTTGCTGATGGCGCCGGTGGAAGTGTCGACGAAGGTCACGGTCAGCGCCGCCGTGCCGTTGGTGGGCGAGGCGCTGAACAGCGCGGCTAGGGGGCTGACACCGGTGCCGGCCATCTGGCCATCCCAAGCGCCGCCGTTGCTGGTGAACAGGATGTTGGTATTGAACGTGCCCGCCGTTGAGGGAGTGAAAACCACGGTCACAATGCCGGTCTGGCCGCCGGCGACGTTGAAGGCGCTGCCGGAGCTGATCGAGTAGGGCAGCGGCGCGCTGGCCGTGCCGGTCAGCGGCAGGCCACCCGTGTTGATCACATCAAACACTCCCGTGCTGGTCTGGCCGACGATCACGGTGCCGAAATTCAGGAGCAACGGGCTGACGGATATTTGCGGGGGCGTGGCGACCAGGATGAGATTGGATTGGGTCTGGGTGCTTGCGCCCACCGGGCCGCTGGCCGTCAGGCTCACGGTGTACGTGCCCAGGCCGGCGTAAGTGTGTGTAATGCTGCCCGGTGAAACGTTGGTGGTGGCGCCGTCGCCGAAGTTCCAGAACCAGTTGCTGATCACGCCGGTCGAAGTATCCGTAAACATGACGATGAGGGGCGCCGTCCCGCTGGTTGGCGAAGCGCTGAACGATGCCACGGGGGCGCCGTAGCCGGTGCCGGTGACGACGTTGGTGGGGCCGGGCCCGAACTCGGTGCTGAAGACCACGGCATCGGTGAATCCGCCGACGGATGTCGGCGCAAACTGGACCACTACGTTGGTCGAACCGCCCGGGGCCAATGTGAACGTGCTGCCGCTGACGATGCTGAACGGTCCGCCGGTCACGGTTGCCTGGCCGCTGTTGATCGGGAGCACGCCGTTGTTGGCCACGACAAAGGCCTGCTGCGCGGATGAAAACCCGAGGACCGGCCCAAAGTCCAATTCGGCCGGGGTCACCGTGTACAACGTGGCCGGGGCCACGGCAACGCGGTAGTAGCGCGAGGGGAAATTGGTCGCCCCGCCTACGTCCACGTAGCTTGCGTTGGTGGCGCCGCTGCCCGGAATGACCAGCAACGGGCTGAGGTTGAAGTAATTGTTGGAGTAATTGCCGCTGGCGTCGCCGTTGCTAGCCTGCACGACGTTGATCGAGCCGCCGGTAGTTGTCCACGTCAGCAAAACATTATTGCTCTGTGCCGCTACGGAGGTGATTTGAAACGGCAGGGGCTGGAATTCCATGTCCAATCCATACGAGCCGCTACCCCCCGAATCGCCGCCACCCGCAGCAGCGGCCGACAGCGTGTATTGTCCGTTGAACAGGATGCCATTCGTCTGGAATGCCTGAGAACCCATGTACTGGCCGGCTTGTAAGATGGTCCCTCCCGGGCCGGTAAGTGAAACCTGAACCGACACCAATTCGGCCGACACGTCGCCATTCAGCGTGTAGGTACAGGGATTGTTAATCTGGAACGTCACACTGAAAATCGAACTGGCGCCGCTTCCGTAACCACCAGAGCCAGCATAAGCGGCCGAGCCGGTTGCCACCAGGGAGCTACCTCCAATCACCGAAAGCTGGCCTGCGCTGGCCGTCAGATACCGGTAGTACCCATCGGTGACATAAACATCCCAGTTGGTCGACAGATTACTATTAAATGAGCCGAAGTTCGAGGCGAATTGAACCGAATATTCGGCCTGGTTGGTCCTGGCTTGACTAATAGGCGTCATCAGTTGCGCCCGTACGCTGACGCATAGGAAAGCCGAGAAGACCAGCAGTGCCGAAGCCGCTACTCCACCTTTCAACGTAATTACCCGCACGCGCTTCTCCTGAGCGCATAAAAATACATTATATCTTTTAAAAAAGCAATAAAGACACCTTAAGGGGGCATCCGGGGGCGCAGGCGTTTTTCGTAACGCTGTGCCTGCTCCAGAGATTGGCAAAAACGTTTTCCAGTTCATTCTCATTTTTTCTCTGGTACGGGGGGGGCGATTTGTCGCCAGTTGCGCCGTTCCGCAGGCGGCTCGGCGGGAGCCTCGCCCTCCCTAACTGATGCTAGCGGAAAAGTTGAGCGGGAAGAGGTCTGCTGCTAGATTGCGCGCGGTTGGAGAACTCAGGAGGCTTTCTATGAAAATGACAGCGGCGCAGATTGGCAAGGCGGGTGGGGACTGGGAATTGGTGCAGCGCGACGTGCCGGAGCCGGGTCCGAATCAGGTGCGGATCAAGGTCGAGGCGTGCGGGATTTGTCACAGTGATGAGATCGTCAAGAACGGCGGGTGGCCGGGGTTGCAGTATCCGCGTGTGCCGGGGCATGAGGTGGCGGGACGCGTCGATGCGGTCGGCGGCGGAGTGACCACCTGGAAGAAGGGGCGGCGGGTGGGGGTGGGCTGGCATGGCGGCCATTGTTTCGTGTGCGAACATTGCCGGCGCGGTGATTTTGGGATGTGCATCAATCGCAAGGTCACCGGAATCAATTTCGATGGCGGTTATGCCGAATATATGATCGCCCCGGCGGAGGCGGTGGCGGCGATTCCTGATGAATTGCCGGCGGAAGAAGCCGGGCCGTTCATGTGCGCGGGCGTGACGGTTTACAACGCCTTGAGAAATTGCGGCGCGCAGGCCGGTGACGTGGTGGCGGTGCACGGCATTGGCGGGCTGGGTCATTTGGGGATCCAGTATTGCAGGCAGATGGGATTTGAGACGGTGGCCATTGGACGAGGCACGGACAAGGAACCGCTGGCCCGCAAACTCGGGGCGCATCATTATATAGATACCGGCGCGGGCGATCCGGCGGCGGCTTTGCAGAAACTCGGCGGCGCGCGCGTGATCCTGGGCACGGCCCCGAATGCGAAGGCGATTTCCGCGTTGGTGGACGGTTTGGCGGTGAACGGCAAGCTGCTGGTCCCAGCCGCTCCGTCGGAACCGCTGACCGTGAACGTCCTTAGCTTGATCCTGGGCCGGCGTTCCGTGGCCGGCTGGTATTCCGGCACCGCGCGGGATTCGCAGGACACTTTGGAGTTCAGCGCGCTGGCCGGCGTGCATCCGATGATTGAGAAATACCCGCTGTCGCGTGTGAAAGAGGCCTACGAACAGATGCACAGCGGCAAAGCCCGTTTCCGCGTTGTGTTGACGATGGGCTGATGAGCGCGACGCGCGATCTGCCGGTTTTTGCCGGTTGGCAAGACTGACGCAATGTGATATGTTTTTTCCGTCATGCACGACGTGAAAACGATCATTCGCGAGGCGGAGAGCCTTCCGGTTGAGGAGAGGGCTCTGGTGGTGGACTCGCTGTTGCGTTCCCTGAACCCTGCCGATGCCGTGACGGATGGGAAATGGGCGGCGGTGGCCAAGCGCCGGCTCGCGGAATTGCGGTCGGGACGGGTCACTCCCGTGTCCGGTGAGGAAGTGCGCGAGAAGGTCCGGAAGCGTTTCGGCAAATGACTTTTGTCTTCCACCCGGAAGCAGAAACCGAGTTCCACGCCGCGATTGATTACTATGAGGAGTGCGAAGCCGGACTCGGCCTGGATTTTTCCATCGAAGTCTTCACCGCCATCCAAAACATGGTGGATTACCCGGCTGCGTGGCCTGTTCTCGATGATGACGTGCGGCGCTGCTTTGTCCACCGGTTCCCTTACGGCGTCTTGTACAGCATCGAGCCGGATCGGCTTTACATTCTCGCCGTAATGCCTCTCCACCGCGATCCGGACTACTGGAAAGCGCGGCGCTAAAGTGTTGGTCCGTACCTTTGACGCGGCGCTTTCGGCGAAAGCGCCCTTGTATCTTCGATTGGTGGTATTCTCGCCTTTGGTTTCCCACAGGAGTGGGAGCAGCAGAGCGGCCCTTGGGGGGCATGCCCCCCAAGGGCGCGGCGCGGACGAGATCGTAGTCGCCCTCGGTTCGGTTCACGCCTGCCCGTTGGTAGCCAGATCCGTCCGCGCTTTCTGTTGCTAAACTCGAACAGTTGCCAGAGCGGTCACCGGCCCCCTGGGCGCCGCGACCTGCTCGCATCGCAAGGAGGAGTCTAACCAATGTCATCGCCCCTCGTCTATGTCGGAATGGATGTTGCCAAAGCCACGCTGGATCTGTGTGCCTTGGGCTCCGCCCAAACGCAGCGCCGCCACCTGCCCAATGACGCCAAGGGCCATCGCGCCTTGTTGCGCTGGTTGCGCCCACTCGGCCCGGTCCAGGTCGTCTGTGAAGCCACCGGCGGTTATGAACGCGCTGCCGTCGTGGCGCTGCAGCAGGCGGCCATCCCCGTCAGTGTCGTCAATCCACGCCAAGCCCGCGATTTCGCCCGCGCGCAAGGCCGGTTGGCCAAAACCGACCGCATCGATGCGCAGGTTCTGGCTGAGTTCGGTCAACGGCTGCAGCCCTCGGCCACGGCCGTTGCCAGCCTGGCCCAACGTCAATTGGCCGAATTGGTGGCGCGCCGCCAGCAAGTCCAGCAGTTGCGCACAGCCGAACACAACCGCTTGGAGCACACCGTCCACCCGGCGCTTCGCCGCCAGGTGCGTCGTCATCTGCTGGGACTGGATCGCCAGCTCCAACAACTCCAAACCTGGATTGCCGAGTTGGTCCAAGCCCAGCCCCTGCTGGCCCAAAAGGTAGCGCGGCTGTGTCAGGTCGGCGGTGTGGGCCACATTACGGCTGTCGTGTTGCTGGCCAGCATGCCGGAATTGGGCACGCTCAATCGCCGGCAAGCAGCCGCCTTGGCCGGAGTAGCGCCGTTGAATCGTGACAGTGGGCCTCGTCGGGGCCACCGGCTCATCGGAGGCGGCCGGGCCGTGCCACGGCGGGCATTGTACATGGCTGCCCTGGTCGCGGCCTATTCCAACCCTCGATTCAAGCAGTTCTATCAACGACTGCGCGCCGCAGGCAAAGCGCCGAAGGTGGCGCTGGTGGCCGTGATGCGCAAGCTCATCATCCTGCTCAATCACCTGCTCAAAACCCCAGAATTCCAACCCACATGAAAAGACAGTTGCTACCAACGACTTGATCTACGGCGCGAGTGCCTATTTACACGTTCTTGATCGCCGCTTTAACTTTCGCCAACAGCTCCGCGGGGATCTGGGTGATGCCGTGGGCGTTTTTGGCGTGTTCGGCCACCTTCTTCATGAGTTCGGGCTCGGTCTCCGCCCGCGCTTCGAAGTCGCACTGCACGCCCACATCGAGACACTTGATGCTTTTTGGCATGGCCAGCCTTCCTTTCGTTGAGGATTGGGGCAAGATGGCATAGGAGGGGGGCGGGCGCAAGGGGGAGAGGCTGGAAAACAGGGGGTAAAATTCAGGTTGAAATCCCGGGGGGGTTCGAGTAGAACCAAGGTTCGCTTTGGGGGTCGCTTGGTAGGATGGCGGCCTTCATTGATGGATCTGGGAAGGGCCTTTGAAGTGGAGTCGTCTGGCGAATTGAAGATTTTCTCTGGAAATGCTAACCGACCTCTGGCGCAGCGGATCGCTGACTATGTCGGGGTACGATTGGGCGATGCGTCGGTCTCGGCGTTTCCTGACCAGGAAACGTTCGTCAAGATCAACGAGAACATCCGCGGCCGCGACGTGTTCATCGTGCAGCCGACGTGTCCGCCGGCCAACGAGCATTTGATGGAGTTGTTGATCATGATCGATGCGTGCCGGCGCGCGAGCGCGATGCGCATCACGGCGGTGGTGCCGTTCTTTGGTTATGCGCGGCAGGACCGCAAGGACCAGCCGCGGGTGCCGATCACGGCCAAGCTGGTGGCCAACCTGATCGTGGCGGCGGGGGCCAACCGGGTGTTGACGATGGATCTGCACGCGCAGCAGATCATGGGGTTTTTTGATATTCCGGTGGACCATTTGTACGCGGCGCCGGTGATGTACAGATATTTCAAGCAGAAGAAGATTTCGAACCTGGTGGTGGTTTCGCCCGACATCGGCGGCGTGAAGATGGTCAACGCTTACGCGAACATGTTTCACGCGCCGCTGGCCATCGTGGCCAAGAAACGCAAGAGCGCGTCCGAGGTGGAAATGCTCAACGTGGTCGGCGAGGTGAAGGGTCACGATGTGTTGCTGGTGGACGATTTGACGGAGACGGCGGGGACGATCACACGCGCCGCGGAGATTTTGAAGCAGAAGGGCGCGAAGAAAGTGTACGCGTCGGTCAGTCATGCCGTGCTGGGCAGCGCCGCGCTGGACCGGTTGAAGAAGTCGGCGCTGGAGGAATTGATCACGACTGACACGGTGCCGCACTCGAAGGTCAGCGGGTTCAAGCTGACAGAGTTGACGGTGGCGCCGTTGCTGGGCGAGGCGATCCAGCGGATTCACAACTCGGAATCGGTGTCCTCGTTGTTCGAGATCAACGGGGCGCGGGCCGAGAGTTAAGGAAGGTTTTTCAGGAGAACATTTGTATGGCGAAGCAATTACAATTGAAAGCGAAGACCCGGGCCGAGGCCGGCCGGGGACAGGTGAAACGGTTGCGCGCGACCGGGGCCGTTCCCGGCGTGGTTTACGGGGCCAAAGTGCAGCCGCTGAACATCGCGGTGGCGGTGGTCGACCTGGAGAAGGTCCTGCATCATGCCACGGGCGAAAACGTGCTGGTTGATTTGCTGGTGGACGAAGGCGGCAAGACGGCCAACCGCCTGGCGCTGATCCAGGAAGTGCAGCATCATCCCTTTGAAGACACGATCCTGCACGTCGATTTCCACGAGGTGTCCGCGACGGAGAAGCTGCGCACGGCGGTGCCGGTGCGGCCGGTGGGCGAGCCCTCGGGCGTGAAGAACGGCGGCGGCGTGCTCGAGCACGTCATGCGCGAGCTTCATGTCGAATGTTTGCCGAAGGATTTGCCGGACGTGATCGAGGTCAACGTCGAGAAAATGGAGATCGGCGAGGGCATCCACGTCGGCGACATCGCGGCCCCCGCGGGCGTCACGCTGCTGGACGACAAGGGGCAGACGGTCTTTATTGTGGCGGCCCCGATCGCGGAAGAAGTGGCGGTCGCGGCGCCTGTGGAAGGCGCAGCCGAGCCGGAAGTCATTGGCGCGAAGAAGGAAGAAGGCGTGGAAGGCGAGGCCGCGGAAGGCAAGGGCGAGGCCAAGCCGGCCGCAGGCAAGGCGGAAGCCAAACCGGCGGCGGGCAAAGCCGAAGCCAAACCGGCGGCGGGCAAGGCGGAAGCCAAGCCGGCCGCGGGCAAGGCCCCCGGCGGAAAGCCCGAAGGCAAGAAGTAACCGGGGCCCGTCGCGGTGTCGGCCCGAACAAAGCTGGTCGTCGGGCTGGGCAACCCCGGCCGGGAGTATGCCGGGACGCGCCACAACGTTGGGTTTGCCGTTGTCGACCGGCTGGCGGACAAGCGCGGTTGTTCTTTGCGAAATCGAGGGAAGTTTTCGGCGGAAGTCGCCGAGTTCACGCTGGACGGCGGCAAGGTTGTGTTGGTCAAGCCGCAGACGTTCATGAATCGCAGCGGCGCCTCGGTGGGCGCGCTGGCGAACTGGCTGAAGGTCGAGCCGGCGGAGATGCTGGTGATCGTGGATGACGCGGACCTGGCGCTGGGGCAGATTCGGTTGCGGGCATCGGGCGGCAGCGGCGGTCACAACGGGCTGCGCTCGATCATTGAGTCGCTCGGCGGCAACGAGGAGTTTGCCCGGTTGCGCATCGGCATCGGCCGCAGCGGGGCGGTCGGCGAGGACATCACGGACCACGTGCTGGGAAAGTTTTCCGCGGCCGAGCGCGAACTCGTCCGCGAGGCGATCGAAGAGGCCGTAGAGGCCGTTGACTGTTGTTTGCAGGAAGGTTTGGCGACAGCCATGAATCGTTTTAATCGGAAAAAAGGAGAGTCGTTTTGAAGAAATACGAAGGATTGTTTATTTTGGAAGTGACTGGTAAAGAGGATGCGGAAAAGGAGACCGTTGAACGCATCCAAAAGACCATTGAACAGGCCGGTGGCCGCGTGGAAACGGTGCAACGGATGGGGCCGCGCCCGTTTGCCCGCATTTCGCGCAAACGGACGTCGGGCAATTACGTGAACTACATTTTCCACGCCCCGCCCAAGGCGATCCACGAATTGGATGCGAAGTTCCATTTGGAAGCGGACATTATTCGCTGGTTGTTCTCGGAGCCGATCCCGGAGATGCCGGCGCGCGAGCCGCGGCCGGAGACGGCGGGAGCGGCAGCGGGAACAGGGGCGGGAGCGACCGGGTCGCGAGACTACTGAGCGGAGCATGGCAGCCTATAACAAAGTTTTATTGATGGGGAACCTGACGCGTGATCCCGAAGTCCGGTACACGCCGAAGGGCACCGCCATCGCCAATATCGGGCTGGCCGTGAACCGCACCTGGCGGGATGAGAACGGCCAGGAAAAAGAGGAAGTGCTTTTCGTCGACGTCGATGTTTGGGGCAGACAGGCCGAGACGGTGGGCCAGTACCTGTCCAAAGGCCGGCCGGTGTTTATTGAAGGCCGGTTGAAACTGGACAGTTGGGATGACAAGGAAACCGGCCAGAAACGCAACAAACTGAAGGTGGTGGCGGAGCGGGTCCAATTCCTCGGATCGCCCAAGGGCAGCGGCGAGGTCAGCGACCAGGCGCCGCCGTCGGACGATCGCCCGCAGCGCAGCGCGCCGCGAGGCGCACGCCCGGCAGCCACGGCGCCGGCGCGGGAACAGGAAGAGAGTCCGGCCCCGGCGGACGAAGGCGACAATATTCCATTTTAACCCCGGAAGAAACCAACGGACCAAGCTATGCCAAGAGAACGAGAGACGGAAGTACGACGGCCAAAGCGCGACCGCGACATCATCATCAAGCGCGACTGCAAGCTTTGCAAGGACCAGATCAGCATCGACTTCAAGCAGCCTGATCTGCTCAAGAAATTCATGACCGAGCGCGGCAAGATCCTGCCCCGCCGGCTGTCAGGCAACTGCGCCAGACACCAACGCCAGCTCGCCACCGCGATCAAGAGGGCGCGCGCGATGTTGCTGGTGCGCTAGAACCGGAGCATCATGAGCACGCAGATTATTTTAACCGCAGCCGTGGACAAACTCGGCGCCGAAGGCGAGACGGTCACCGTTGCCGACGGCTACGCCCGGAATTTTCTTCTTCCCCGGGGGCTGGCCATGCCGGCCACCGCCGCCAACCTGCGCCGGGTCGAAAGCCTGCGCCAGAAACGCGATGAATTGCACGCCGCGGAACTGGCCCAGGCCGGCGAAATCTCCGCCAAATTGACCAAGCAATCGTTCACCATCACCGCCGCCGCCGGACCGGACGAGAAGTTGTACGGCTCCGTGACGGCGTCCGACATCGCGGCCGTGTTGCGGCAGGAGGGGATTGAGGTTGACCGCAAGAAGATTGCGCTGGAGCATCCGATCCGCGCGACGGGCGTGTATGACGTGGACGTGAAGTTGCACGCCGAAGTTTCAACGAAGGTGAAGATCTGGGTGGTTGCCGGTGAAGCGGCGGCGCCCACGGGCGAAGCAGCCGCCGAGAAGAGCGCCGACAAACCCAAGAAAAAGGCCGCCAAGAAGAAATAGCCGCGTGGGGACGGCTCATGGCTTCCATCAAAACTTTGGCATCGGATGGGGCTTCCACAGGCTCCAAGGCGGCGCCGTTGGGAAACAGCAGGGCCCTGGCGGCGCTGGCGGTGGACCGCGTGCTGCCCAACAGCCTGGATGCCGAGGCCGCCGTGCTGGGGGCGATGTTGCTCAGCCCCGCCGAGGCCGGATCGCAGGCCCGTGAGCGCCTGAACGAAGGGCATTTCTACTACGCCGCCCACCAGTTGATTTTCCGCGAGATCGCCGCGCTGCAGGACGCGTTGCAGGCCGTCGATCTGGTGACGTTGACGCAGCGGTTGCAGGACAAGGCGCAGCTCGAGGAAATCGGCGGCGCGGCCTATGTGGCCGACCTGGTCACGAAGGTGCCGACGGCGTCCAACGTCGAGCATTACATCGACATCGTCTGGGAGAAATATTTGCTGCGCCAGTTGATCGGCGCGGCGCATGACATCATCTCCAGGTCGTTCGAGCAGCAGGACGACGTCAAGGCCTGGGTGGACGAGGTCGAGCAGCAGATTTTCAACATCACCGCCGAGAAAGCCACGATCGGCGCCCGGCCGGTGCGCGACCTGATCAAGGACGCGATGGCCAGCATTGAGCGGCTCTACGACCAGCGCGGCGCGGTCACCGGCATCGCCACGGGATTTCACGACCTGGACAAGCTCACCTCCGGCCTGCATCCCGGCAACATGGTCGTCATCGCCGGCCGTCCGTCGATGGGCAAGACGGCGCTGGCCATGAACATCGCCGAAAACGTGGCCATCGACCAGAACGTTCCGGTCGGCGTGTTCAGCCTGGAAATGTCCTCGGAGGAACTGGTCAAACGCATGCTCTGCTCGCGGGCGGCGGTGAACCTGCACGCCGTGCGCGACGGATTTTTGGGCGAGAAGGATTTTCACCCGCTGACCACCGCGGCCAGCCAGTTGATGAAAGCGCCGTTGTACATCGATGACTCGGCGGGCCTGACGATCAACCAGGTGCGCGCGCGCGCCCGGCGGATGAAATCGCAGTTCGGGATCCAGTTGGTGGTGATCGATTATTTGCAGTTGATGCGGTCGCCGTCGCGGCGGTCGGACCTGAGCCGCCAGGTGGAGATTGCCGACATTTCCGCCGGCGTCAAGGCGCTGGCCAAGGAACTCAAGGTGCCGATCATTGTCCTGAGCCAGTTGAACCGCCAGCCCGAGCAACGCGAGGGAGGCCGTCCGAAGCTGGCCGACCTGCGCGAATCGGGCGCCATCGAGCAGGACGCCGATTTGGTCGGGTTGCTGGTGCGGCCGGAAGTGTATGCCGAGGATGAGGGCGAGAAGAACGCCGAACTGGGCAAGGCGACGCTGATCATCGCCAAGCAGCGCAATGGACCGACAGGAGACGTCCCGCTGACGTTCGAACACAAGTACACCCGTTTCAAGAACGCGGCCAAGGTGGACGCGGAAGATGCTCCCGATTTTGAGGGGAGCGAGGGATGAGGCGGCTCTTGTGGGGCCTTGTCGTTCTGACGACCATTCTCGTTCAGCAGCAGCTTTGGGGGCAGGAGGAAGAAGCGGGCGAGCCCGTTGTCCGGGCCATCGAAGTCCGCTTCGTCGGGCCTGAGACCGTCAACAAGGCGATCGTCCTGGCCAATGTCCAGACCGCCGTCGGCAAGCCGCGTTCGCGCGACGTGATCGAACAGGACGTCCGCAACCTCATCGGGACGGGCTATTTTTACGATGTGCGCGTCCTGGAAGAGGAAGTGGCCGATGGCGTGAAGATTGTCTACCAGGTCCAGGGCAAGGCGACGATCAAGGAGATCGTGTTTGAGGGCGAGAAGGCGTACAAGGAGGCCCGCCTGAAGCGCGAGTTGACGCAGAAGGTGGGGGACATCCTCGACGAGCGAAAAGCCCATACCGATGCGCAGAAGATCGAGGCCTTGTATCAGAAGACCGGGTACCCCGACGCCAAGTGCGAGCCCGTGGTCAACGTGGACAAGGACACGGGAAAAGCGGTGCTGCGGTTCGTGATCACCGAGGGCAGCCGCGTGTTCGTCCAGAAGATTGAGTTTGCCGGCAACCAGGCGTTTGCCACAGGCCGGTTGCTCAAGATCATCAAGACCAAGCGGCGCTGGTGGGGGTCCTGGCTGGCCGGCTCAGGTGTGCTCAAGGACGACCAGTTCCGGGACGACCTCGAGAAGATCAAGGACACGTACCGTTCCGCCGGCTACATCGACATGGAGATCCGCGGCACGCACATCGTGCGGAGCGGCCCGCACTGGATGGTGATCCACATCGACTTGTTTGAGGGCCATCTTTACAAGGTCGGCGACGTCACGATTGAAGGCAACACGCTGTTTCCCCTGCCGGACATCCAGAAGCAGCTCAAGATGAAGTCCGGCCAGACGTTCACGCCCGACGGATTGTCGAAGGACATCAAAGCCGTCGAGGATTACTACGGCTCGCGCGGGTACCTCGACACTTCCGTCCGGTCAACGCGCAACCCGAACGTGGCCACGGGACGGATTGACCTGGCGTACTCGATCCACGAAGGCCAACTCACTTACATCGAGAAAGTCGAAATCCGCGGCAATACCAAGACGAAGGACAAGGTGATCCGCCGCGAGCTGGCCGTCGCGCCCGGCGACATCTACGACACGGTGCGCGTGGAACGCAGCGCCGAGCGCCTGCGCAACCTGGACTACTTCTCCAAGGTGGACACCGTTCCCGAGCCGACCCAGGTGCCGAACCACAAGGACTTGGTGATCGACGTGGAAGAAAAACAAACCGGCACGGTGACCTTCGGCGCGGGCTTCAGTTCCGTCGACAGCCTGATCGGGTTCGTGGAACTGACCCAGGGCAATTTCGATTTGTTCAACTGGCCGACCTTTACCGGCGGCGGCGAGAAACTGCGCATTCGCGCGCAGGTCGGGTTCAAGCGGCAGGACTACGTGTTGTCGTTTGTGGAACCCTGGTTCCTCGACCAGAAGTTGTTGTTCGGGTTCGACGCGTTCCATCATTCGAGCAGCTACCTGAGCTCGCAGTTCGTCGAAAACCGCACGGGCGTGGACTTCCGCCTGGAGAAGGCGTTGAACGATTTCCTCCGGGGCGGGGTCGAATACGGCATTCAGGACATCAGCGAACATGTGGACCAATCGGCAGGCACGTCGTTTGAATTGAAATCCCAGGGCGGCGACAAGCTGCGCAGTTCGGTGCTGTTGACCTTGACGTCGGACACGCGCAACAGTGTGTTCCTGACCACCCATGGCAATCGCACGGAATTGTCGGGCGAACTCGTGGGCGGTCCGGCGGGCGGGGACGTGTCGATCTACAAGTTGAACGCGAAAACAACGTCGTTTTTCCCGTTCTTCGACGGCCACGTGTTGGAACTGCTCGGGGCCGCCGGTGTGGCGCAGGCCTATGGCCAGACCTACGGCAGCGGCCCGGTCGTCGACGAGGATCAAAGCCCGTTTGTCCGCCGTGTCAAGGTGGACGATATTCCGATCTTTGACCGCTATTTCCTGGGAGGCGCGGACACGTTGCGCGGTTTCAACTTCCGCCAGGTCGGCCCGAAGGACGTGAACGGCCAGCCGGTCGGCGGCAACACGTTTGTGAATGCGACCGCCGAATACACGGTGCCCATTGTGGAGCGCATCCGGGGAGCGATGTTTTTTGATATTGGCGAAGTGGAGAAGAATTCGTATGACCTCAGTCTGACCGGTTTGAAGTCCGATGCCGGCGTGGGCGTGCGGCTCAATCTGCCGATCGGCCCGTTACGGCTGGATTATGGCTACCCCATCCAGACCGACAGGCAGTCGGGCAAGACGGGCAAGATTCAATTTAGTGTTGGCTACCAGTTCTGATAGTGTACAGTTCATTATAACCCAGAAGCATGAAAGAGAGGTTTTTACATAACACATGAAAACAAGCCTGATTGCATTGATTGCCGCCGGAACGCTGGCGTTGGGCGCGTCGGCCCTCGCCCAGGTCCCCTCGGGACGGAATGTCACCATCGACCTGAACCGCGTGTTCAACGAATATTACAAGACGCCGATCGCCACCGCGAAGCTCAAGGACACGGTCGATTCCTATAACAAGGAACAGGACGACATGATCGACCAGTACAAGAAGCAGATCGAGGAACTCAACAAGCTCCGCGACGACGCCGAGAAACCCGAATACACGGCGGATGTCAAGGAGCAGAAGAAGAAGGCCGTGCAGGAAAAGCTCGCCGAGACCCAGAAGACCCAGCGCGACATCGAGGAATACAAACGCAGCCACCAGCAGATCCTCGACCAGCAAACCCAGCGCATGCGCCAGACGATCCTCAGCGAGATCAAGGACGTCATCAACAAGGAAGCCCGCGACGCCAATTACAGCATGGTCTTCGACAAGTCCGGCAATACGCTCAACGGCACGCCCTCGATTGTTTTCGCCCAGGATTCCATGGATATCACCGACGACATCATCAAAATCCTGAATAAGAACGCCCCCAAGACCAGCGAAACGCCGAAGGCCGACGACACGAAGCCCGAGACAAAACCTGATTCGAACTAGGCGTGCAGCTCACCGCGCGTGAAATTGCAGGGATCGTAGGCGCCACGCTTTCGGGTAACGCCGAGGAGAGCGTGACGGGTGTGGCGGGCATTCGTGAGGCGCAACCCGGCGACCTGACGTTCGTCGGCAGCCCCAAGTATCTTTCCGCCGTCAAAACCACGCGCGCTTCCGTTATCATCATCGCCCGGAACGCGGTGGTGGAGTCCGAACGCACTCTCTTGCGCGTGGACGATCCTGTGGCCGCCTTCTCCAAGGTGGTGCAGCAGATCGTCCCGCCGCCGGTCCGCGTGGCGCCGGGCATCGACAAACTGGCGTCGGTGGCCCCCTCGGCCAAACTCGGCAAGGACGTCGCCGTCCAGCCCTTTGCCGTCATTGAACCGGGGGCCGTGATCGGCGACCGCACCGTCATCGGCGCCGGCTGCTACATCGGCGCCGAATCCCGGATCGGCAGCGACTGCGTGTTCTATCCCCGCGTCACGCTGCGCGAACGCACCACCGTCGGGGACCGCGCGATCTTCCACAGCGGCGTCGTGCTGGGCGCCGACGGGTTTGGTTACGAAATGGTCAACGGCAAGCACGAGAAAATTCCCCAACTCGGCAGCATCGAGATCGGCGACGACGTCGAGATCGGCGCGAACACGACCATCGACCGCGCCCGGTTCGGCAAAACACGCATCGGCCGCGGCACCAAGATCGACAACCTGGTGCAGATCGGCCACAACTGCGTCATCGGCGAGCACTGCATCATCTGCGGGCTGGTGGGCATGGCCGGCAGCACGATCCTGGGCAATTACGTCACCGTCGCCGGCCAGGTCGGCATCGCGGGACACCTGGTCATCGGCGATAAATCGATCATCATGGCCCAGGCCGGCGTCACCAAGGACGTGCCGGCGGGCTCGTTTATGCTCGGCGCCCCCGCCGTGTCGCACACCCAGTTCAAACGCTCCAATGCCGCCTTCCAGCGGCTGCCCCAAATGGCGGTCAAATTCCGCGAACTGGAACGGCAGATCGCCGAGTTGCGCGACACACTTGACAGTCGCTAGGGCCTCCCGCATCTTCAGGAATGTCAGGACAGCCAAGGTGAGCCGGCGATGATTCGCTTTGATAAACTGACCATCAAATCCCAGGAAGCGCTGCAATCTGCCCAGGAGATTGCGCAGAAACTTCACCATCATGAAGTGGACTGCGAACATCTGCTCTCCGCGCTCATCGAACAGCCCGACGGCCTGGTCCGGCCGTTGCTGGAAAAACTCGGCGCCAACCCCGACACGATCCAGCAGGCACTCGACGATGAATTGAACCGCCGTTCGCAGGTGCACGGCGCGGCGGAAACGCAGCTCAGCAGCGTCTTGCGCACCGCCCTCGACGCCGCGCAGGCCCAGGCGGACAAGCTCAAGGACCAGTTCGTCAGCACCGAACATTTCCTGCTCGGCATCGCCGAGACGACGAAAATCCTCAAACCGTACGGCGTAACCCCGGCCGCCATCCTCAAAGCGTTGCGCGAGGTGCGAGGCACGGCCCAGGTGACCGACCAGAATCCCGAGGACAAATACCAGGCGCTCACCAAGTATGGCCGCGACCTCACCGACGACGCGCGCCGGGGCAAGCTCGATCCGGTGATTGGCCGCGACACGGAAATCCGCCGCGTGATGCAGGTGCTGTCGCGGCGCACCAAGAACAATCCCGTGCTCATCGGCGATCCCGGCGTTGGCAAAACGGCCATCGCCGAAGGCCTGGCCCGGCGCATCGTCAGCGGCGACGTGCCCGAAGGCCTGAAAGACAAGCGGCTGATCTCCATGGACATCGGCTCGATGCTGGCCGGGGCGAAATATCGCGGGGAATTTGAAGACCGGCTGAAGGCGTTCCTGAAGGAAGTGATCGCCTCCGAAGGCAAGATCATTTTGTTCATCGACGAGTTGCATACCGTTGTCGGCGCCGGCAAGGCCGAAGGCGCGCCGGTGGACGCGGCGAACATGCTCAAACCGTCCCTGGCCCGCGGCGAACTCCACACCATCGGCGCGACGACGCTGGACGAATATCGCAAGTACATCGAGAAAGACCCGGCCCTGGAGCGGCGGTTCCAGCCCATCATGATCGGCGAACCGTCGGTCGAGGACACCATCGCCATTTTGCGCGGGTTGAAGGAACGCTACGAAGTGCATCACGGCGTGCGCATCCAGGACAGCGCGCTTGTGGCGGCGGCGGTGTTGTCGCAACGTTACATCGCCGACCGGTTCCTGCCCGACAAGGCCATCGATCTGATCGACGAAGCGGCCTCGCGGCTTGCGCATCGAACTGGACTCGATGCCGGCGGAGATCGACCAGATCGAGCGGCGCGTCATGCAGTTGGAGATCGAACGCACGGCGCTGAAAAAGGAGACGGACAAACCCAGCAAGGAACGGCTGGCGAAGCTCGAAAAGGAATTGGCCGATCTTCAGGAGCAGAACAAATCTCTCAAGGCGCAGTGGCAAAACGAGAAATCGGTCGTGGACGAGATGCGTTCACTCAAATCGGCCATCGAAATTTCCCGGGAGGAAATGGAACGGGCCAAGCGCGAGGGGAACCTGGGCAAGGCGAGCGAGATCCAATACGGACGGCTGCCTGAATTGGAGAAAAAACTTAAGGCCGTCGACGAGAAACTGGCGAAGTTGCAGAAGACTTCCAAAATGCTCACCGAGGAAGTGACCGAGAACGACATCGCCGAAGTGGTCGCTGCCTGGACAGGAGTGCCCGTCTCGCGGCTGCTCGAAGGCGAACGCGACAAGCTGGTCCACATGGAAGACCGCCTTCGCCTGCGGGTCGTCGGCCAGGACGAAGCGATTCTGGCCGTGGCCAACGCCGTGCGCCGGGCGCGCAGCGGATTGCAGGACCCGAACCGGCCCATCGGTTCGTTCATCTTTCTTGGTCCCACCGGCGTGGGCAAGACGGAGCTGGCCCGCGCGCTGGCCGAATTTTTGTTCGACGACGAGAACGCCATGGTGCGCATCGACATGAGCGAATACATGGAGAAACACACCGTCGCGCGGCTTGTTGGCGCGCCGCCGGGTTACGTCGGGTACGAGGAAGGCGGCCAGCTCACCGAAGCGGTCCGCCGCCGGCCGTATTGCGTCGTCTTATTCGATGAAATTGAGAAGGCGCACCCGGATGTATTCAATGTCCTGCTGCAAATCCTCGACGACGGCCGGCTCACCGACGGCCAGGGACGCCTGGTGGATTTCAAGAACGCCGTGCTGATCATGACCAGCAACATCGGCTCGCGCCATTTCGCCGAGGAAGTCGTCGATGCCGACACCGTCCGCAAACTCGTGCTGGATGACCTTCGCTCTCATTTCCGGCCGGAGTTCCTCAATCGCGTCGACGAAATCATCGTCTTCCATCGCCTGAGCATCGAGGACATCACCCGGATCGTGGACATCCAACTGGAACGCGTCCACAAACGCCTGTCCGACCAGAGCATCAAGCTGACTCTTTCCCCCGAAGCCAAAAAGCTCATCGCCCGCGAAGGCTACGACCCCATTTTCGGCGCTCGCCCGCTCAAACGCGTCATCCAGAAGAAAATCCTCGACGCCCTCTCCCTGGAAATCCTCTCCGGCCGCTTCAAAGAAGGCGACAAGATCGAAGCCGCCGTGGACAAGAAAGCCGGCGAATCTCTGACCTGCCGCAAGGCCTAATCCATGGCAGGACCTGATGCGAACCCGTAGGAGAGGCTAGGGCCTTACGGCAAGTTGAGATAGAGGGTGGCGAACGCGCCGTTGGTCGCGAGATTTCCGGAACCGGTCACTGAGGAAGTTGCGTTGGTGGGGTTGTAGACGGTGACGGTAAAACTCCCCAAGGGGATCCCCAGGGCGGTTAGTCCACCGGCCGAATCCGTGTATCCCGGTCCGTTGGTCGATGTCCCCGAGACGATGTAGACCGGGGCTGAGACAGCGGGATCGAAACTGGCGTAGTCAACCCAGACCTCCACGGATCCTGTTCCCGGCATCGTGACAATGGTGGTGGCGATGCTGCCGGCGCCGGCAACAGTGCCCGAACCATTGGCCAGAATACTGCCGTCATCCGGGCTGTAGGCCTTGACAGTGAAGCTTCCGACGGGGACGTTGGCAAAGATGATCTGGCCGTTGGTGTCGGTATACCCGTACTGGCCGGTGCTCGAGTCACTGAGAATGACCAGCGAATTGACGACCGGCGCTCCCCCGGTGAATTGGACCAGAACCACCACGGTACCATTGGTGTTCGGGTTGAAGGAACCCACGCGATAGAACCGCGAGGCAACCGTTGCCGCGCCCGCATCGATGTTTGTGCAGACGCCGCCGCTGCCGACGATGTTGCTGGCGATGGTGCTCCAGTTGTTTGACGCAAGAACGCTCTCTCGCTGCACGCTGTACAGCAGGTTGGAGGCGGTCGGAAAGGTGAGCACGACATTGCCGCCTGCCAGCGAGATGCCCGTCTGCGCCCCGGCGGTGGCACTCATCCCAAGCACCACCGCCAACACCAACCATGGAAAACAGCTTCTCACGACATCTTGCTTCTTCTCATCACGGGCAGACAATGGTGGTGACCGGGACCGAGACGGAGTTCTGGCAGCCGTTGCTGTCCGTGACCGTCAACGTGTAGGTGCCGGGGAAACTTACGGTGTTCGATGGCGCTGTCAACCCGTTGTTCTGCGGACCAAGCCATAGATACTGGGTCATCCCCGACGGACCGGACAAGGTTGTGTTTGTGCCCTGGCAGATCGTCTTGATGCCGTAGATGGTCACGGCCGGCGCCGTGTGGACGGTGAGGAAGAGGCTGCAGGAATTGGTCAGTCCCATGCCATCGATCTGTTGCACGGTGTAGGTCCCCTGGTTCCCGACCCGGATGGACTTGGCGGTGGCGCCGTTGTCCTGGGGACCGCTCCAGAGGTAACTGGACATCCCGTTGGCGCCGGTCAGGACCACCGTGAATCCCTGGCAGATGGTCGCTCCGCCGGAGCCAACCGAGACGCCGTCACCCGAAGCGGTGATGCTGCAGGGCGCTGGTGTTTGATTCAACACGGTCACGGAGCCGGTGTTTTGGCAGCCGTTGCTGTCGCTGACATGCAAGGTGTAGACGCCTGGGTCGATGACGGTGTTGGACGGGGAGGCCAGGCCATTGTTCTGCGGCCCGGTCCAATACTGGCTGGCCAAACCACTCGGCCCGACAAGCGTCGTGGGCAGGCCATTGGTGATGACCAGGTTGCCGGTGATGGTGGCATTCGGCGGCGGATTGACGATCACAGTCACGCTGCAGCAATTGGTCGAGCCGTAGTATTGCGCCTGGGTGCAGGTGTAGGTGCCGGCGGTGCTGACGACAATGGTCCGCACCGTGGCGCCGTCCTGCTCGGGGCCGTGCCAGAGATATGTTTTCATGCCGTTGGCGGCGGTGAGGACCACGGTGCTGCCCTTGCAGATGGTCAACCCGCCCGGACTGCCCGATGCTTCGATGCCGCAGACGGCCGGCTGGGTAACAGTGACGGTGAAAAAGCAGCTCTTCTGGTTGCCCGAGCTGTCCGTGGCGGTGCAAGTGACATTCGCCGTGCCCTGCGAGAAGAGCGAGCCTGAAGGAGGCACGCAAGCGACTGTTGCGCCCGGGCAATTGTCGGTGACGGCAGGCGCCGCCCAGTTCACCACGGCCCCGCACTGGCCGGGGTCGGAGCCGGTGACGATGTTGGTGGGGCAGGAAATCGACGGCGGTTGATTGTCCACCACCATCACGGCGAAGCCGCAACTGTTGGTGTTGCCCGAAGCGTCCGTTGCCGTGCAGACCACCTGATTGGTGCCCTTGTCGAACGTGCTGCCCGAAGGAGGCACGCAAGCAACCGTTGCGCCCAGACAATTGTCATGGATGGCCGGCGGCGGCCAGTTCACCACGGCCGAACAGAGGTCAGGGGTCGTGTTGCTCGTGATGTTTGCCGGGCAGGTAATCGTGGGCGGCTCAACGTCTTTCACGGTGACATTGAACGAGCAAGTGACTCCGGTCACGCTGGTGCAGGTCACGCTGGTGATGCCGACCGGGAAGACCGAGCCGGAAGAAGGAGAACACGTCACGCTGCTGCAGAACCCGGCTGTGCCAGGCGCCGTGTACGTCACGGTGGCTCCGCACTGGCCTGAGTCGTTGTTTTGCGTGATGTTCGTCGGACAGGTCAGCGTGCAAGGATCGATGGAGGCCAGGGCCTGGAAGGCCATGGCGATGCCGTATCCCGAATCCCGGTTCGGGACGGGGGGCGCAATAACCAGCGCCGTGCTCTCAAGGACCTCTCGGACCTGGGCCGGGGTATAACCGGGGGCATACGATTCGATCAAGGCGGCAATGGCGGCGGCGTGCGGGGCCGCGCAGGACGTTCCGTAAAACGCAGCGAAAAAGATCGAGTTCGTCACGCCATCGGCGGCGGTAATGTCCGGTTTTGGCAGCAGCAAACCGCCGGTCGAAGAGAAATTGCCGGGAGTAATCGCCGAGCCGTCGGGGTTGAAGAAGATCCTGCGTGGCCCGTCGGAACTGAACGCCTCAATCGGATTCTGGCCGCCGCCGGTGAAAGGGTTGGGGTAGGAACGGTAGATGGGGGTGGCGGCAACGCTAAAGGCGTTGGGAGCGCCGCAAGAATTGTGACCCAGGGTGTTGCCATCCGTTTGGATCAACAGCGCTGTCCGAGAGACATTCAAGTGGAGGAACCGGTTGGCGGCGCCGGTGTTCTGCACCACGACGATGCGTTCGCCATTCAGGAGGGTCCCGATGAATTCATAGGGGTCTTGGGAACCCGTTTGCGGATTGGTGCTGGAACGCAGGACCGTGGTGCCATTCGAGTCCAGGATGAAGAGATCGTAGTCGTTGTCCGAGCCTCCCAGCGGATCGGACCAGAACAGGGTGACGTTATTGGTGGAGGTAGGTCCGATACTGACCGTTTCATAGTTCGTGCCGCCGCCGAAATTGTGCATCTTGCCCGGGTTAGGGAAAATAGAGGTGTCCACGGCCCCGCCATCGGAAAAATCGCCCTCCCAGCAACTGGAAGAGTTGGTGGTCAGGTTGCCTGAATTTGCGGCGGAGGAAAAATAGAGGACGTTGGAGGCCGAAACCGCGTCGACGGCCTGCGCGATGGCTTGATCCTGGAAGGGGGATTCGTCAGGATAGGTCACATCATCGACGATGATATTGCAGCCGGCTGCTTGCAGCGCGAGGATATTATTGGCCATGTTGGCGTCCCCGCCGTCGCCGGTTGCATAGTAGAGTTGCGCGCCCGGCGCCAGGCGGTAGACCACCTCCAGCATGGCGGTCCCCTCGGAGTCGTCGTTGGTCGAACCGCTCTCGCCGGGCAGCGTGATGATATTGTTGGGAAGATCTCCGCTGGCCACAGCCGGAGGGTTCTTATCATCGCTGTTGGACAAGACCCCCACTTTAACGCCCGTTCCGTCAACCCCGAAAGCGGCCCGCGCCAGATTGGCCTCGTGGCAAATGTCGCCTTCGACGTCCAAATGGCTCGCGTTGTACACGGCCTCATGCGCGCTGTCCACAAAGCGGACATCCGCACGGCCGGCGATTGATTCGATCGCCGGGAGCGGCACCAGGGCCCGGATCGCTTTGAACTTGGCGAAACTGCTGATGATTTCTCCTCCCTTTTTCCGGATGAACGCGAGCAGGTCATCGGACACCGTCGCGCTGATATCCACCAGCACGCGGCCATCGGCCTCGACCTTCACCATCGACTCCATATGCGGCGCCGCCGCGGATGCCGCTCCGGTCAGGAGTTTCTTGTGGGCGTACACCAGATTGGAATCCATCTTGCGCTGGGCAGGCGTGCGCGCTTTCTTCTCCTCCTCAAGGCCCCGAATCTCCCGCAGGGCGGCGGGGCTGATCTTTTCCGGGCTCGCAGTGACAGTGCCTCCCGGCGCTTGCGCATGTGCGGTGAGTGTCAGCGCAAAGCCAAGGGCGATGGGGACGAAAATTCTGGTCTTCATGGTTGGATTCCTTTGATGACGGCACGAACGTCGGGTTTGTTGTGTGGGCAAAAGGGTAACGTAGCGAGTTCTCTAACCGCTTTGCGATACGACCCGCGTAATACGCTAAACGCCAGTGTGGCCTGTGATTCTGGAGGGAAATAAGGGAGCAGACGCGTCGTGACGCCAACCTCACTGCCTCGCCGCGGGCAGTACAACAAAAGATCGCCCGCAAGTCCAGTGAATTCAGGCCTTCCAAGCCAATAAGAATGCTTGACGCAGTGCCTGCTTGTGCCCGATTCCACGGCATCCCCGCAAACGTGGCGACGGGCTGAACCGTCGTCTACTCGTGCTTCTTCACAGGCCCGGCATGGAGCCGTTCCCGGGGGGCGTGTTCCGGTTTGAGGGCGATCTTCTTCTCGCTGGGTTCGGACGCGCTGGTGGGCGGCCGCAGGCGGATCTCCGCGCCGGCGGGAGCGGCGGGTTTGATTTCGACTTTTTTTTCCTGAACGGGTTCCGGAGCAACCGGCTGCGGCGGGGGCACGGACGGCGCTGTCCGCAATGCCGGCTTGTTGGCTGACCCTGGCTGGAACGTCGCCGGTTTGGATTGCAACAGGCTCGGCGCTTGGGCGGACGCCGGTTCCCCGGAGAGGCTGCGTGAGCCGCTCTTGGCGGATCGCATCTGTCCCTCGTCGGGAGCGCGGACCATGCCGGTGTCCGGCGCTGCCACCATGGCCGGTTTGGACGGCGGCGTGCTCGTCAGAGTGGGGCGTTCGACGCCCGGCAGCTTGGGGGCCGCCGGTTCCTTCGCGCCCAGGGCAGCCAGCACTTCCGGCGCCAGGGCCTGGACCGGAGCGGTCGCGGCCTTGGCGGTGCCGGATTCATAGCGAAGTTCCACGAACCCGAGCCGGATCGACGCGCCGTCGTGAAGTTTCACGGCCATGATGCGTTCGCCGTCGACGAAGGTGCCGTTGGTCGCGTTGAAATCGTGCAACTGATATTCGTTGCCGTCGCGCACCAGCATGGCGTGGCGTTTGGAGACGCTCTTGTCCGCGATGCAGATTTCGTTTTGCTCCGTGCGCCCGACGGAGATCAGGTCGGCTTTCAAGTCGATTGTCTGGGCAACGGAAGTTTCCGACAGAATGTGCAGCTTGGCCATAGACCACTACCCCTTCAACATTTGGATTTCTCGCAACGACACGCACAGGATAGCCAATATCGCCCGCCCCTGTCAAATCCAGGCGCGAGGAGCTTCCTTGAAAGACCGGGGCGCTTGGTGCAACATCAGTCGACCTCGGGAGGATCAATCGTATGCCGAACTATTGGCTGTTGAAGACGGAACCCGGCACATATGCGTACGCGGACTTGGCGCGGGCGGGACGGGCGGTGTGGGACGGCGTTTCCAATGCGCTGGCGTTGAAGCATCTGCGGACGATGAAAAAGGGCGACCTTGCCTTTATTTATCATACCGGTGACGAGAAACAAATTGTCGGCACCGCCGAGATCGTCAATGATCCCTATCCCGACCCGAAACAGGACGATCCCCGGCTGGTGGTGGTCGATCTGCAACCGCGGCAGGAGTTGAAGAAGCCCGTCCCGCTTTCCGCGATCAAGTCCCGGAAGGACTTTGCCGACTTTGCCCTGGTGCGCATGGGCCGGTTGAGCGTGGTGCCGGTCAGTCCGCAGCGGTGGAAGCAATTGCTGGAAATGGCCGGGGCCGGTTAGCGCCGGGCGGCCGGTTCCTCTTTTTTCCGCGGCGGGGCGATGAGGTTGCCGAAGCGCAGATTGACAAGCAGGGCCGCCGCGCCCAGCACGATCATGACCAGGCCGATGAAGTTAAAGATATGGCCTGACCGGGAAAAGCCAAAAACGAACACAGCGATGCCGCCGAGAAAAATTCCCGCCCAGGCAAACCGTCGCGCCATTGCCGTATCAATCCCTTTTGCCCTGACGGGCGGCACTTCCCGGTCGTTGCCGGAGAGGGCGGCGTTTGGCGGATCGGCGGACGCGAGCGGGGCCAGTGGCGGCGCCTGGATTGTGGGACGGTCTCGAACGGTCCAGGTAGACGGTGGCGCGGAGGGAATCACAGGAGCCGGGGCCGGCGACGAGACGGGGTGTGGTGGGATGGGTGCAAAACGGGGCCCGTCATCGGGTGTTGTCGATCTTTCTGCCGGCGCGCGGTCAGTCTGCAGCAATTCCAGCGGGCTGGGCGGTTGTGGTGCGCGGGAAAGTGTCGCCGACCCGGTGCTCGATACGATTTCCGAAGTTTGCTTGCCGGGAGGCGGCGCGACGGCGGCTGGTGGCGCGGTTGCCCTCTTGCCGTCCTTGCCCGCCTCGAAGCGCAGTGCCACCTCGCCCAGGAGGAGTTGATCTCCATCCTGCAGGTAGGCGACCACGACCGGCTTTCCGTTGACCTTGATGCCTCCGGCGGAATGCAGGTCCCAGAGTTTGAAGTCGCCGTCACTGACGGTGAGGATGGCGTGGTGCGCGGACACGCTGTTGTGTTCGAGGCGGACGGTATTGTCGGCCGCGCTTCCGATCATGACATAATTTCCCTGCACCTCGAAGGCGCTGCCTTCCAGGACCGATGAAATACTTCGAAGCGTCGGCATGAGTCGCTACCCTGCCGGACAATTTACGACTGGGAGGCTGTGATTGCCACTACTAACGAGCCACCCCGCGGCGTCAGACTGCCGGTTGTTGCTGGCTCAGGCAGTGGAAGGAGCCGAGTCCCCAGATGAGGGTGGTGCTGTCGATGGGCAGGACTTTGCGGCCAGCGAAGAGTTCTTGCAGGATTTGCCGGGCGCGGTCGTCGTTCTTCTTGTGTCGGTACACGGGCAGCAGGACGACGTCGTTGGCGATGTAGAAGTTCGCGTAACAGGCCGGCAACCGCTGGCCGTCGTACTCGACAACGCCCGGCATCGGCAACTCGACAACGCGCAGGGGACGTCCGTTTTGGTCCTTCATCGTGCGCAGCCGCTTCAAGTTGTCCTGGAGAATCCCGTAGTTGGCGTCCTGCGGGTCCTCTTCCACCACTGTCACCACGGTCGTTGGGTCCACAAACCGCGCGAGATCGTCGATGTGCCCGTCGGTGTCGTCGCCGACGATCCCGTCGCCAAGCCAGAGAATGTGGGTGACGCCGAGATAATCCTTCAGGTACTGCTCGATCTGCGATTGGTTAAGGTGCGGGTTGCGATTCGGATTGAGCAGGCAGGCTTCCGAGGTCAACAGCGTGCCCGCGCCATTGACGTCGATGGAACCGCCTTCCATTACGATGCCGGGGCTGAACAGGGGAAGGCCCAGCAGCCGGGCGACGTGCTGCGGCACGGCGTCGTCGAGGTCGAACGGCGGATACTTGCCGCCCCAGGCGTTGTACCCCCAGTCCACGACAGCCAGACCGCCGTCGCGCACGACGAAGATCGGGCCGTGATCGCGGCACCACGGTTCGTTCGTCGGAATGCGATGGAACCGCACGTCATCGAGCGGCACGCGCTGTTGCGTCAACACCCGGCGCGCCTGTTCCTCGACGGTGTCGTTGAGCACGTTGATGTTGACCGTCTCGTGCGGCGCGAGCGCCCCGACCATTTCCGCCAGCGTCGGCAGCACTTCGTCGTAGCGGTCGGGGAAACTGATGCCCTCGCGCCGGGGCCAGCTCAACCAGGTGGCGGCGTGCGGGTGCCATTCGGCGGGCATTCGGTAGCCCAGTTCGCGGGGCGTTTTCGGCGGTGCCATCAGTCAATCAAACGGTCGGTGATTTGGTGATAGGCGTCGATCCGGCGATCGCGCAGGAACGGCCAGTGCTGGCGGGTCTGCTCGACGAGATCGAGATCGCATTTTGCCAGCAGCACTTCTTCCCTGCCATGACCGGCCTGGGCGATGATCCCGCCGAACGGATCGCAGATGAACGATCCGCCCCAGAACTCGACCGTGCCCTCCGGCCCGACGCGGTTGGGCGCGGCGACGAAACAGCCGTTGGCAATCGCGTGCGAGCGCTGGATGGTGACCCAGGCGTCGTACTGTTTCTTGCCGAACTCCTTTTTCTCGCTCCGGTGCCAGCCGATCGCGGTCGGGTAGAAAATGATCTGTGCGCCCTTGAGCGCCGTCAGGCGGGCGGCTTCGGGATACCATTGGTCCCAGCAGACCAGCGTGCCGATCTCGGCGTGCTTCGTGTGAAACGACTGGAACCCGAGATCGCCGGGGGTGAAATAGAACTTTTCGTAATAGAGCGGGTCGTCGGGGATGTGCATCTTGCGGTATTTGCCGATGAGTTTGCCGGCCTGGTCGATCACGACGGCGGTGTTGTGATAGACGCCGGCGCGCCGTTTCTCAAAGACCGAGCCGACAAGGACGATCCGGAGTTTGCGGGCCAGTTTCGCCAGGGCTTCCGTCGTCGGGCCGGGGACCGGTTCGGCCAGCTTGAAATTCGCATGGTCTTCGGTCTGGCAAAAGTAAAGCGAACGGAAAAGCTCGGGAAGGCAGACGATCTGCGCCCCGCGGCGCGCGGCCTCGGTCACCCGGGCGAGCGCGGTCTCCAGGTTTTTCCCCGGCTGGGCGACGCAGCGCATCTGCACCAGGCCGATGGTGACGGTATTGTGTCGGTGACGGCTCATGTCATTGGCCAATTCAGCCGGGTCACGATGACGAAATTCTTGCATTGCTGCAAGAAATTTGTTTCTGTCTTGCGCAACAAGCGAGGAAAAAACAGTTATGCACTTTGTTCCGGCCAAGATTTTCTTTACCAAGGGCGTGGGCACGCACAAGCACGAGTTGCGCAGCTTCGAGTTGGCGTTGCGCGACGCGGGCATTGAGAAATGCAATCTGGTGCATGTGTCGAGCATCCTGCCGCCGCGCTGCAAGATCATTTCACGCAAACAAGGCCAGCCGTTGATCCAGCCGGGCCAGATCACGTTCGCGGTGACGGCGCGACTGGCCACCAACGAGCCGCACCGGTTGATCGCCGCGTCGATTGGCGTGGCGCAGCCCGCGGAGGAAGACGCCTACGGGTATCTGAGCGAATGGTATTCTTACGGGCAGAACGAGACGCAGGCGGGTAATTTCGCCGAGGAACTGGCCGCCTCGATGCTGGCGTCGACGCAGGGCATTGAGTTTGACGAGAACGCGAGTTGGGACGAGAAGGAGGAAGTGTATCGTCTCAGCGGCAAGATCGTGCGCACGATGAACTGCACGCAGACGGCGGTCGGCAACGCGCAGGGCCTGTACACAACGGTGGTGGCGGCGGGTATTTTGCTGTTCTAAGCGCGTGGCACGTGGTTGCGTTTCGCCGGAAACAAGGTATTGTAGTTCCCTGTGAAAAACGACGTGGTTGAAGTCCAAGTCAAAGGGGTCCTGCCCACCGCCAACGGGTGCGCCGTCTTCGTCGGCAACGAGGAAAAGACCTTTGTCATCTACGTCGATCACAGCGTCGGCGCTGCGATCACCATGTTTCTGCGCAACACCCCCAAGGAGCGCCCGCTGACGCACGATCTGATCGGCCACATTTTCACCGGGCTTGGCGTGCGGGTCGAGCGTGTGGTGATCAACGATTTGAAGAACAGCACCTACTTCGCCCGGCTCATCCTCAACGCGGAAAACGAGCTGGGAAAGAAGATCCTGGAAATCGATGCGCGGCCCAGTGATTGCATCGCGCTGGCCGTGCTGCAGAAGAGCCCCATCTACGTCTCCCAAAAGGTGTTCGGCGCCGTCGAGGACATGACGGAAGTGCTCAAGCGCATGAACGAAGAAGGCGGCGAAGGTTTCGCCGGCCAGCCGGAAGAGGACGAGTAGTCCGTCCCGGCCTCACCACCACCGGTTGTCCATCCAGTACACGCGGATTGAATAGCCGATGACGGCGACCGGTTCTTTCTCCAGCAACGGCTTGTAAAACGCCCTGCCAGCCTGGTCCAGATATACGCCATCCAGGACCGTGGTGCTGACCGCGACGTAGCCGGGCAGTTCAGGCAGGGCAATCTGGTCATCGACAAAGAAGGGCGAGCCGGGCAGGTAGGTGCAGCTAATCCCGTAGTACGCCGGATCGGCGGTGCCGAAGTACGCCAGATTGATCCGGGTGACGCCGTTCTCGTCCATCCACCGTTTGAGGGGTTTGAGGTCCTGCCCCCAATCGAGATTGGAATCGGCCAGATACTTGCCGCCGTTTTGCGGGCCGCCGATCAATTGGTTGAAGAACGCCAGGTTGTGCGGATAAACACGCGCGAACTCAAACAGCCAAAACACCCCCAATACCACCAGCGCCACGATGGCGCCCTTCCATTTGACTCCCATCAACCCGGCCACACACAGGCCGGCCAGCAGGACCACGAAGGGGTAGACGGGCAGGATATGGCGCAGCCCGATGTTGAGGTGGGAAGTCATGGCCGCCGCCAGGTACACGCCCGCGGGCAGCAACACAAACACGCCGTTGCGCAGGAACCCCCGCCAGCGCGCGGCGCAGACGAACAATCCGCCGAGCAACAGCACGACCAAGGAGACAGGCGTCTTGATCAGAAACGCTACCGGAAAGAAATACCACCAACCGCGCTCACTGAACTTGCCCGCCAGATAGGTGGAGCGTCCCTGCGCTTTCGATTGCCCGAGCAGGAACCCTTCCGAGAACGCATTCGGCAGCAGGTGACGCTCATCGATCCACTCCACTGCTCTTGCGATTGCCGGCGTGCGCGCGCGCAGGATGTCGTTGGCCTGGAAATTGTAATGCCATCCCGGCGCCGGGCTGGGCAAATAGCGGAACCCATACGCCGCCCAGATGGCGCTCCAACAGGCGACGGCGACAAGCGCCACAATGGCCGCGCCCGCGCCGATTCTTCCCAGGCGCGTGCGGATCTCCTGGAACCGTCCCAGGCGGCACTCCCACGGCGTCGCCCGCAAGGCGCGGATGGCCAGCAGCGCAACGACGATCGGCCCCAGCACGACAGCCGAGTATTTGCTCACGGCGGCCAGGGCGGACATGGCGACGAGACCGGCGAGATTGCCCGCGCTTAAGCACCGGCTGGTGCGCCACAGAAAGTAGGCGCCGCCAAATAGGAAACAGGTGATGCCGAAGTCCGTGGTCACCAGTGTTGCATGGGCCAGGATGTTGGGTTCGATTGTGTAACATGCCAGGGCGGCCACGGCCGGCCAGAAGCCCAGCCACTCGCGCGCCCAGCAAAAGAGCAGGACCCCCAACAGCACGCCCAGCAGCGCAATCATGAACCGCGCGGGATAAAGCAGGCGGTCGGCATCGTTCATCTTGTAGAGGAACACGTAGGCGTACTTGAATTGCAGGAAATCGACCCACTGGAGCGGGTCGATTTTGTCGATGACCCGGGTCTCCAGCTTGATGTCGTTCCGCAGGAGCAACGGCAGCGCGGCCCACATGCGGATGAAGGGCGGATGCTCGGGGTCAAGCCGATAGTCGGCCGCTTTCAACGCCATGTAACCCGTGGTGAGATGCTGCGGTTCATCCCACGTGGCGGACGTGCGCGTGAAGCTGTTGACCGCGAGGGCCAGAAAAACGGCGGCGAAAACGACGAGCACCACCAGGCTGCGAATCCGCTCCTGTCGAGTCATGGGCGGATTGTAGCGGCTGGTCGCCATCACAGCCACAAAATCCTGAACGATCATCGAAGATATCAGGCCATCGATCGTCCGCTCTTGTATTGGCGGCATTCTGTGCAAATATTGAGCGCATGCCGGTCGCGAAAGCGGCGCGGCAACTGAAAGAACATCAGGAGGAGGAGCACCATGAGCAGGATCAATGTCGGTCAGGAGAATTCCACCCCCATCGACCTCTACTACGAAGACCACGGCTCGGGCACGCCTGTCGTGCTGATCCACGGCTGGCCGTTGAGCGGCGCTTCCTGGGAAAAACAGACTGCCGCCCTGCTGGCCGCGGGTCATCGGGTCATCACCTATGATCGCCGGGGATTCGGCCGTTCCAGCCAGCCGGCAACGGGCTACGACTACGACACGTTTGCTGCGGACCTGCACAAGCTGATGACGAAACTCGACCTGCGCGATGCCGCGCTCGTTGGTTTCTCGATGGGCGGCGGTGAGGTGGCGCGATATCTGGGCAAGTACGGATCGGACCGCGTGAGCAAGGCGGTCTTCATCGCTTCGGTCCCGCCATTTCTGCTGAAGACGGCCGACAACCCGGAGGGAGTGGACGGCAGTGTGTTCGAGGGCATCCAGCAGGCCATCGCGGCGGACAGGCCGGCGTTTCTGGCCGCGTTTCTGGCGAACTTCTACAACGTCGACGTCCTCGGCGGCAAACAAATCAGCAACCAGGCCGTCCAGGCCAACTGGAACGTTGCCGTCGGCGCGTCGCCGAAGGGCACGTACGACTGTGTGCCGGCGTGGGGGACCGATTTCCGCAAGGACCTGCCGAAGATCACCGTGCCCACGCTGGTCATTCACGGCGATGCCGACCGGATTGTGCCGCTGGCCGTCTCGGGGGCCCGCACTCAGAAGGCCGTCAAAGGCGCCCGCCTGGTGGTGGTGGAAGGCGGCCCGCACGGCCTGACGTGGACCCATGCGGAGAAAGTGAACGCTGAACTGGTGGCGTTCCTGCAGTAGCGCTTTGGAACACGATCCGACCGTGGCTCGGCCGGACCCCTAAACGAGGGGGACTTCGGACGCCGCCGGGACGGGCTGGGACGAGGCGTCGTCGGGACGGGCAGCGTTTCGAATCGGCAGGCGCACCTTGAACGTGGTGTTGCCGGGTTGCGATTCGAATTCGATCTCGCCGCCGTGGCGGTCGGCGACGATCCGCTGGCAAATCACCAGCCCGAGGCCGGTGCCTTCACCAACACCTTTGGTCGTGAAGAACGGCTCAAAGATCCGCGACTGGACCTCCGGCGGGATCCCGGGCCCGTTGTCGGTGATCTCCACGACAATCGCTTCGTTGTCCACGCGCGTGCCGACGGTGATTGTCCCGGAACCTTTAAGGGCGCCCACTGCGTTGTCGATGAGGTTGGTCCAGACCTGGTTGAGTTCGCTCCCATAGGCCGTGATCCTCGGAAGATCGGGGGCGAAGGCGCGCACGACGGTGACCCGTTTCAGTTTGTGTCCGAGGATCGCCAGTGTGTTTTCGATGCCTTCGTGGATGTCCACTTCCTGCATCGGTGACTGGTCCATGTAGGAATAGGCTTTCACGGCCTTCACGAGTTCCGAGATCCGTCCGGTGCTCTGCTCCAATTCAGCCGTCAACGATTTGAGCATCAGGTTGGATTCCAGCCAGCCAATCGCCGCGCCGGCTGAGCCGGGTGGCAGTCCACTGATCAACGCCGCCAGCCAGTCCGCGTCCAGGCCCGCGTTTACCAGCGCGGGCGCCAGTTGCCAGCCTTCGGCCACCTGTTGCTGCGCCAGCCAGGCGGCCAGGGTTTCCTCCCGGTCGCTGCGCGCAAGGGAAGCCAGCGGGGCTATTTGGGCGGCGCGCTTGAGGGCCTCCTGCAACCCATCCGCCAGATGCTTCCAATGAGCCGGTGTCAGCGTCTTGCTGAGCGCGCAGACGACCTTTTGGGTTTGCTGGACGCTCTGCTGGAGATGGGCGGAAGCGCGGCGCGCGGCGCCGGCGGGATTGTTCAATTCGTGCGCCAGGCCCGCCGCCATCGTGCCGAGCGAGATCAGTTTCTCCCGCTGCTGCGAGTAGCCCTCCAGGTTCCTGACCCTGGTTGCCGCCGTCCGGAAGACTTTTTGGGCAACCGAGTGACAGGTGCTCAACATCCGCCAGAAATTATCCTTGTCCAGGCGAAACAGACGGGAGTGTTTCGTGGCCCGACCGGTGGCCGCCCACGGAGCGTCCAGAAACAGTGAGATTTCCCCCATGAACATGCCCGGCTTGCTGGTCCCGATCACGATCTCCTGCTTGTCATAGATCTTGGTCACCGACAATTCGCCTGCGAGGAGGACGAAGAAATGATCGGCCGGCCCGGCTTCCTTGAAAAGCGTCTGCCCGGTCTCGAGGGTGACCATCTCTCCGGGCCTGATGCAATCAAGCTGGTCGTCCGTCAGGCCGGCGAACAGGGGCGTCTGGCGGACGATGTTGAGCGTTTGAGAGTCCATTCCATCAACTCTGGCTGAGATACTCGTGGATCAGTTTGACCGCCATCGCGCCTTCGCCGACGCCGGAGGTGACGCCCTTGGCCGAGCGGTGACGCACGTCGCCGGCGACAAAAATGCCCGGCACACTGGTCTCGAGATAGAACGGTTCGCGGTCCGGCGTCCAGTTCTTTGGCCGCCGCCCGTCGCGCAACAGATGCGTCCCAGAAAGCACGTATCCCTTCGCGTCGCACTCCACCACGCCCGCCAGCCACTCCGTGTGCGGCACCGCGCCGGCGTAAATGAATAACGCGTTGGCCGGGACCGTCCCGGTTTCGCCCGTGGCGGTATTGCGGATCGTGAGGGATTCACAGCGCCCATTGCCGGTCACCGCTGCCACCACGGACTGCAACCGGACAAAAATGTTCTTCGTGGCCTTGATTTGGTCCTCGAGATATTGCGACATGCCCGCCGACAGCGAAGCGCCGCGCACCAGCATCGTCACCGACCGGGCATGTTGGGAAAAGTACATGGCCGCCTGTCCGGCCGAATTCGCCCCGCCCACGATATAGATATCCATGTCCCGGTAAGACAACGCCTCGGTCATCGGCGCGTAGTAGTAAACGCCCGCGCCGGTCAATTCTTCCACGCCGGGCGCGTCGATTTTGCGGAAGGCGATCCCGGTGGCGATCAACAGCGTGTGTGCGCCGATCTCGGAACCGTCGGCCAGCGTCACCACGCGCGTGGGACCTTCCACGCGGACTTTGACCGCTTCCTGCGGGGCCAGGATTTCCGCGCCGAAGCGTTTGGCTTGCGTGACCGCCCGCCGCGCCAGGTCCGTGCCGCTCAGGCCGGAGGGAAACCCGAGATAGTTTTCGATGCGCGAACTTCGCCCGGCCTGGCCGCCCGGCGCTTCACGTTCGATCAGCAACGTCTTCAACCCGTCCGCCGCCCCGTAAACAGCCGCCGCCAGGCCCGCCGGGCCGCCGCCGAGCACGATCAGATCATAGAACGGCAATTCCGCCCGGGTCTTCAGGCCGAGCTGGCGCGCCACCTCGCCGGTGGCGGGCCGCGTCAGATGCGAACCGTCCGGGAAGATCACCAGCGGCAACTGCGACGCGTCCGTTTTACAAGCGAGCATAAATTCGCGGGCCGCCTCGTCGGTCTCGGCGTTCAACCATTGATAGGGGATGAAGTTCCGCGCCAGGAAATCCCTGACGTCGCTCGACTGGGGCGACCAACGGTGGCCCACGATGCGGATGCCGTCAAATGGCGGACGAAACGACGCCTGCCAGTCATCGAGCAAATCGTCCACGACGCCGTACAGCCGTTCCTCGGGCGGGTCCCACGGTTTCATCAGGTAATGGTCGATCTTTACCGAATTGATCGCCCGGATTGCGGCGTCAGTGTCGGCATAGGCGGTCAGCAACGCGCGTTTGGCGCCGGGGAAAAGCTGCAGGGCGGCTTCGAGGAATTCGACGCCGGACATACCAGGCATGCGCTGGTCCACCAGGAACAGGGCGACGGGATCGTTGCGGGTCTTCAACTGCCCGATTGCCTCCAGCGCGGCGTTGCCGGAGTCGGCGGCGATGACCCGGTACCGGCTGCCGTATTGCCGGCGCAGGTCCCGTTCCACCGCGCGCAGCACGTCGGGATCGTCGTCAACGGTCAGTATAAAAGGCTTTGGCATGTGGACTCGCCCTTCGAAGGACACATCCTCCCGGCGCCAGGCGACCCGTTGGTCTGGCGCGGGGGTTTACAAGCCCTTGTTGTCGCCCAGTTCCCGCGTCTCGTCTTTTTCGATGATGATCTCGTTGACGGTCTTGCCGGCCGGGATCATCGGCAACACGTGCTCGGTGTACGGAACGATGACGTCGAGGACGTAGGGTTCCTTCGACGCCAGCATGCGTTCCATTGCCGGACGCAACTCGCTCTTGCGCGTGACGCGTTCGGCGGGGACATTGAAGCCCTTGGCAATCGCCACGAAATCCGGGTAGACCTTGTGCGGGTTCTGCGGGTCGCCCAAATAGGTGTGGCCGCGATTGGACTGGTAGAACTTGTCCTCCCACTGCACGACCATGCCGAGGTGCTGGTTGTTGATGACCAGCGCCTTGGCGGCGATGCGTTCGATGTGCGCGGTCGCCAATTCCTGGATGTTCATCACGAACGAACCGTCGCCGTCGATGTCGATGACTTCCTTGTCGGGGCAGGCGACCTTCGCGCCGATGGCGGCCGGATAGCCGTAGCCCATCGCGCCCAGGCCCGCCGAGGTCAGGAAGGTCCGCGGATGCTTGAAATGATAGTACTGCCCGGCCCACATCTGGTGCTGGCCGACGCCCGTGGTGATGATGGCCTCGCCCTTCGTCAACTCGCTGAGCAACTCGATGGCGTGTTGCGGCATGATGATCTCGTTGACATCGCCGTGGAGAAACTCGCGGACGTACTGCGACTTCAACACCTCGTCGGTGACGCGGTAGCGGAACGGATACTTGGCCTTCCATTCATCGATCTGCGCGTGCCAGTCCTTGAACGGCTTGCCTTTGACGGCCTTGTTGAGCTGCTGCAAGGCGTATTTGATGTCGCTGACCACCGGCAGATGCGCGACCTTGTTCTTGTTGATCTCGCTCGGGTCAACGTCGATGTGCACGATCGTGCCGTGCTTGGCGAATTCGCTGACCTTGCCGGTCACGCGGTCGTCGAACCGGACGCCGAACGCCAGCAACAAGTCGGATTTATCGACCGCATAATTGGCGTACACAGTCCCGTGCATCCCCAGCCAGCGCAAGGAAAGCGGATGATCGGACGGGATGGCCCCGATGCCCATCAACGTCGTCGCGATGGGAATCCCGGTCTTCTCCGCGAACGCGATCAGTTCCGCGCTGGCGTTGGCGGTGATGATGCCGCCGCCCGCGTAGATCACCGGCCGCTCGCTCTTCTCGATGAGGCCGGCGATTTCCTGGACGGCGATGTCGCTGATTTTCTTGTCCGGGTTGTACCCGCGCAAATTGACCTTGTCCGGGAACACCGGCCGGCAGCTGCTCTGCTGGACGTCCTTGGGAATATCGATCCAGACCGGGCCGGGCCGGCCCGTGGTCGCGATATGGAACGCTTCCTTGATGACGCGCGGGATGTCCTCGACGTTCATCACCAGATAACTGTGTTTGACCACCGGCAAACTCATGCCGTAGACGTCGGTTTCTTGGAACGCGCCCTTGCCGATCATGGCGCGCGGGACCTGGCCGGTGATGGCGATCACCGGGACCGAATCCATGAACGCGTCGGCGATGCCCGTGATCAGATTCGTCGCGCCGGGGCCGCTGGTGGCCACGCAGACGCCGGGCTTGCCCGAAGCGCGGGCATAGGCTTCCGCCGCGAAGGCTTCGCCCTGTTCGTGCCGGGGTAAAATGGTGCGGATCTGCTTCGACCGGGTCAGCGACTGATGTAACTCCATGCTCGCCCCGCCCGGATAGCCAAAGACCACCTCCACGCCTTCGAGTTCGAGGCATTTGATCACCAGATCAGCGCCCCGCATCGCAGCGTGTTCCTGCCCAACCGCTTCGACCTTCGGCGGGGGCGTCTTAGCCTGGCTCTTGGCGGCCGTTTCTGTCCGTTTTTCCATAAAATCGCTCAAATATCGCTGAACTGCCGGAAATAGAGTTTATACACGCCGAAAGCCCCTGAATCAACCCAAATTCTGGTTGGCAACTGTGGCTATCCGGGTCTCATTTAAGAAATTTAAGGTTGGACTAGGTTTGACTAGGTCGGACTAGGTGCGACTAGGTTTGACTGGAGCCCGTCACTCCGCGCTATGCGGCAACTTTTGCCTATCTGTGTCCCGGCCGAAGTCATCCTCACTCCTTTTTTTCACATTTTGCAGCCCCCGCTCGCAGGGCTGGATGTGCCGTTATTGGCACATTCTGATCGGCACAATAGCACAATTTGATGTCGTTGTCTGGACGGACTTGGCGCGATGGATCAACCAACGACCGCCGGGTGGGGTCACCCGGCCTACAACATGGGTGTCGACAATAGAAAGAATCCAAGAGTAGGCCGGGCAGTGTGTGGACTTGATTCAGTTTCCTGACACCGTTAGCCTTGGTTTATGGATCAGAATCCGCGTCCCTCTGTAGGCCGGGTGACCCCACCCGGCGCTCCCCGTCGTCCCAAGCGGCTGCGCCGGCTTGATCGGGCTTGGACAGGAGACGGTTTTCCCAAATACTTTCTTACGGTTTGCGTTCAGGGTCGGCACGCGGTGCTTGCAAATGGAAAGATTCATGACAGGCTCGTCACGTTCCTTTTGGGCAGCCCTGATCGTTACGGGTGGTGGCCGGGGCGGTATGTGCTGATGCCCGACCACTTGCATCTGCTGGTGATACAAACACCTGAAGCAGTCTCGCTCGGGGCGTGGATCAAGGCCCTCAAGGCATTTGTTGCGAACGACAAGTTTCGCTGGCAAGAAAGCCTTTTTGATCACCTGCTGCGCAGCGATGAGAGCGAGTCCGAGAAGTGGGAATACATACGGCAAAATCCGGTGCGTGCGGGCTTGGCAACCGATGCGGACGATTGGCCGTTTGCGGGAGAAATCGATTGGAGCGATGAACGACCGCGCAGGGTGGGAACTGCCGGGGCATGACAAGGATACGGGCAACGACCGCCGGGTGAGGTCACCCGGCCTACAACATGGAATCTTGTTTTCAGATTATTGCGTCAGATAAGAACTCTTCCGCCCGCGCGGGGCGGCTCCTAACCGCCCATGGGGTGGTGGAGACGCCTGTCTTCATGCCGGTGGGGACGCAGGGGACGGTGAAATGCATGACGCCGGAGGAATTGCGCGGGCTGGGGGCGCAGATCATTTTGGGGAATACCTATCATCTAATCACCCGGCCGGGGCTGCCGTTGATCCAGCAGGCGGGAGGGCTGCATAAGTTCATGAGCTGGGACGGGCCGATCCTGACGGACAGCGGGGGGTTTCAGGTGTTTTCCCTTGCCAAACTGCGGCGCATCACCGACGACGGCGTGGAATTCCAGTCGCACGTGGATGGGGCGACGTTTTTTCTCGGGCCGAAGGAGGCGATGGAGGCGCAAACCGTTTTGGGCAGCGATATTGCGATGGCGTTTGACGAATGTCCCCCCTGGCCATGCGACCGAGAATACGCTTGCAGATGCGTGGAACTGACATTAAAGTGGGCGGCTCGCTGTCAGAAAGTGAAGCGGGCCGACGGCCAATTGCTCTTTGGAATCGTGCAGGGAAGTGGCTACGCCGATTTGCGCCGCCAATGCGCCGGTGAATTGGTGGCGATGAATTTTGACGGGTACGCGATCGGCGGCGTCAGCGTGGGCGAACCGCCCGCAGAGATGTTGCAGCAGGTGGAAGCCACCGCGCCGCATCTGCCGGCCGACCGTCCGCGTTACGTGATGGGCGTCGGGACGCCGCCGCAGATGCTGGAGATGATCGGGCGGGGGGTGGACATGTTTGATTGCGTGTTGCCGACCCGGGCGGGGCGCAACGGGCGGGTGTTTACGGGGACGGGCACGTACGCGATCAAGAACGCGCAGTACCGGGATGATTTTGGGCCGCTGGAGGAGGGGTGCGCGTGTTATGCGTGCCGGCATTTTACCAGGGCCTACGTGCGGCACCTGTTTTGGGCCAACGAGATCCTGGGGTTGCGGCTGATGACGTGGCACAATTTGCACGTGTATGTGGACCTGATGCGGCGCGTCCGCGCGGCGATTGCGGCGGGCGTGTTTGTGGAGTTCAAGGAAGAATTGATCGCGCGTTATACGGAGAACACGGAGACACATGAAACTGATTGAATTGCTGGCAATGGCGTCCCAGACGCCTCCGGGCACCGAGGCGAACCCGACGGGGCAACTGCTCCAGATGTTCGGCATGTTCGCGATCCTGGGCGTGATGTTTTATTTCCTGCTGATCCGGCCCCAGTCGAAGCAGCGCAAAGAGCAGGAGGCCATGATCAAGAACATCAAGACCGGCGACAAAATCCTGATGTCCAACGGCATTTTCGGCATCGTCACCAACGTGAAGGATAAATCGCTGATGGTGAAGATCGCCGACAACGTCAAAATCGAAGTCGCCAAAAGCGCCATCGGCACCGTGCTCCAAAAGTCCACTGAATCCGAACCGGCCAGCACCACCACCTAGCAACCCTCATCGTCTCTTGTCGCCATGAACAAATCGTTGACCTGGAAATTTTTGGTTATCCTCGGCGTCACCGTCGCGGCGGTGTTCGCCCTGTCTTATTACAAAATCAAGCTCGGGCTGGACCTGAAAGGCGGCACGTCGTTCCTCTTGAAGATGGACGTCTCACAGATCGACCCGCAGGGGCGCGGAGCCGCCGTGCAACAGGCCATCGAGGTCCTGCGCAAGCGCATCGACAAGTTCGGCGTGGCCGAACCCGTCCTGCAGCGCGTGGGCGATGACCGCATCCTGGTGGAGTTGCCGGGCCTGGAGGAACAGCGGCGCGAGGAAGCCGAACGCACCATCGGCCAGACCGCTTACCTCGAATTTCGCCTGGTGCATCCGAAGAATGAAGAACTCGTCGCCCAAGCCATCAGCGACCCGACCTTCACACCGCCGCTGGGCTACACCAATCTGACCTCGATCGAGACCCGCGAGGGCCGGACGGAAAAGAAGAACTATTACGTCAAACTGCGCCCCGAGCAGGGGTTGACCGGCAAATACGTCGAGCGCGCCTACGTGCAATACGACCAGATCGGACGCCCGTACATCGCGATGCAATTCAACGACGAAGGCGCGGCCATTTTCGGGCGCGTCACGGGCGCCAATGTCGGCCGCATGCTGGGCATCGTGTTGGACGGCGAATTACAGTCGGCCCCGGTGATTCAGGACGCCATCACCGGCGGCAACTGCCAGATCACCGGCAGTTTCAGCCTGAGTGAGGCGCAACGGTTGGCCAGCGTGCTGGAGAACCCGCTGCAGGCGCCGGTGAAAGTGCTCGAAGTGCGCGGCATCGATCCGTCGCTGGGCAAGGACTCGATCCAGAGCGGTTTCCGCGCGGCGGCCATTGGGGCCGGGGCGGTCGTGGTGTTCATGGTGGTCTACTACATGGCGGCCGGCGTGGTTGCCGACTTGGCGTTGATCTTCAACATTCTGATCACGCTGGGCGTGCTGGCCATGTTCCAGTTTACGCTGACGCTGCCCGGCATCGCGGGCATCGTGCTGAGCATCGGCATGGCCGTGGACACCAACGTGCTGATTTACGAGCGCGTGCGGGAGGAACTGGCCAACAACAAATCGTTGCGGGCGGCCATCGACGCCGGCTACAAACGCGCGTTCCTCGTCATTTTTGACGCCCATTTCACGGCGATCCTGACGGCGTTGATCCTGATCGCCATGGGCTCGGGATCGGTCAAGGGCTTCGGCGTGACGCTGGCCATCGGGTTGCTGGCCAACCTGTTCTCCGGCGTGTTCGGCACGCGGACGGTGTTCGACTGGCTGGTCGGCAAGGGCTGGCTCAAATCGTTCCAGATGCTGCATGTGTTCAAGCGAGTGCAGAAGATCAATTTCCTCGGTGTTTGGCGCATCGCGTTCGCCTTGTCCTGGCTGTTGATCGCGGCGGGCATGATCGCCTTCGTGCATCGCGGCGGCCTGGATATCGGCCGCGGCGAAGTCTACGGGATCGATTTCAAGGGCGGCGACACCGCCACGCTGGGGTATGCGCAACAGGTCGATGCCGACCAAATCCGCCACAGCCTCGAGGAGAACGGGTTCAAGGAAGCCTACATCCAGTACGAGCACGGCACGCCCGACGTCCTGTCGTTGCGCCTGCCGGAAGGCCAGACGGAAGCCGTGGTGAGACATCTCCAGCAGAAATTCCCGGCGGCGGAATTCAAGGTGCTCAGCACCGAACACGTCGGCGCGATTGTCGGCGGCGAGATGCTCAAGCAGGCGCTTTGGGCCGTGGCCGCGTCACTGCTGGCCATCATGATCTACATCGCCATCCGGTTCGGCGAATTCTCCTACGGCTTGGGCGCGCTGGTTTCGTTGATCCACGACGTGCTGATGACCGTCGGGTTGTTCTGCCTCTGGCCCTGGCCGCACCGCACGTTCTCCATGCCCGTGGTCGCCGCGGTGCTGACGTTGATCGGTTACTCGATCAACGACACGATCGTCGTGTTCGACCGGATCCGGGAAAACAAGAAGCTGACCGGCGGCAAGCTGACCTATTTCGACCTGATCAACCGCAGCGTCAACGAGACGCTGTCGCGGACGATCCTGACCGCCGGCACGGTGTTTCTCTGCTCGGTGGCGTTGTACGGGTTTGGCGGGCGCGTGCTCAATGACTTCGCCTTCTGCTTCGTGGTCGGCGTGTTGACCGGCACGTACTCGTCGATCTACATCGCCAGCCCGTGCGTGCTCTGGTATCACCGCAAGGAAGGCGCCCGGGCCAAGGCCGCCGCGAAGAACGCGCAGCCGGCCCGCGCCTGACGGCCCGTCCCGTGAACAAACGCTGGGTCATCGCTCCAAGCGAACCGGCGTTGACCGAAACACTGGCGCGCGCATTGTCCGTGCCGCTGCCGCTGGCCCAGGCGCTCGTCAACCGGGGCCTGCGCGACGCGCCGTCGGCGGAGCGGTTCCTCCACCCGGCCCTGCGCCAGCTGACCGATCCTTTCGCGCTGCCCGACATGGCCCCGGCCGTCGACCGCCTCCTGGCCGCCCTCGAGAAGCAGGAGCGCATCGTTATCTACGGCGACTACGACGTCGACGGCGTGACGTCCACCGCCCTGCTGCTGCGCGTGCTGCAACAAGCGGGCGCGACAGTGAGCTACTTCCTCCCGCATCGCATGGACGAAGGCTACGGCCTGACCGATGACGGCATTGCCCGTTGCCTGAAGGAACAGAACCCCCAACTTCTCATCGCCGTCGATTGCGGCACCAGTTCGGCCCGCGAGATCGCTGGGTTGAACAAGCGCGGCGTGGACGTGATCGTCCTCGACCACCATGAACCGCCCGGGACGCTGCCCGAGTGTGTCGGCGTGGTCAATGCCAAGCGGCTTCACCCCACCAGCGAGCCCTGGGCCGCCCTGGCCAGCGTCGGCGTCGCCTTCAAGCTGGCGCACGCGCTGCAGAAGCGCGCGCGCGAACGGGGGCTGGCCTGGGAACGCTCGCTCGATTTGCGCGATCACCTGGATTTGGTGGCCGTGGGCACCGTGGCCGACATTGTGCCGTTGACCGGCGAGAACCGCATCCTGGTGAAAGCGGGCCTCGAACGATTGCCGCACACGCAGAAGGCCGGGTTGCGCGCGTTGATGGACATTGCCGACGTGCCTGACGAAGTGAGTCCGTACCACATCGGTTTCCGCCTCGGCCCGCGGCTCAACGCGGCGGGTCGGATCGGCGACGCGCTGGCCGCGCTGGAATTGCTGTTGACGGGAGACGGCGCGCGCGCCGCGCAACTGGCGAAGATGCTCGATGACCACAACACCGGACGCCGGCAAATCGAGCGCCGCATCCTGGAGGAAGCGCTGGTGCAGGCGGGCAAGCAGAGCGGGTCGGCGGACCGTGTCCTGGTGCTGGCGCAGGAAGGCTGGCATCCCGGCGTGATCGGCATCGTGGCCTCGCGGATCCAGCAGGAGTTCTACCGGCCCGCCGTGATCATCGGCATCGAGAACGGCGTGGGCAAGGGATCGTGCCGGAGCATCAGCGGGTTTTCCATCGTCGCCGCCCTCGCGGCCTGCGCGCCGTTGCTGGAACGGTTTGGCGGACACGAAATGGCAGCGGGCCTGAGCATCAAAGCGGACAGGATTCCCGAGTTGCGCCGCGCACTCAATGAGTACGCGACGGGCGTGATGAAGGAGGAGGATTTACAGCCGCGCGTGCGCATTGACGCGCTCGTCGGCCTTGATGAATTGACGGTGGAGTTCCTGGAACAACTCAAATGCCTCGAACCATGCGGCCAGGACAATCCGTCCCCCGTCTTCGCCACCGCCAATGTGCGGTTGCGCAGCCCCGCGCGCGTGGTGGGCAAAGACCATTTGAAGTTCGCCGTGACCGACGGGCGGACGAACGTCGAAGCCATCTGGTTCGGGGAAGGGGAACGGGAACTGCCGACCGGCCCATTCGACATCGCCTTTAGTCCCGAGTTGAACGAGTTTCGCGGCGAGACAACCGTGCAGTTGAAGGTGCGGGACGTGAGGACGAGCTAGTTCGAGCCGTTCTTGGTGACTTGGTGTCTTGGTGGTGAATTAAGGACGTCGAGAAACCACCAAGGCACCAAGACACCAAGGAGGCACGGAACCGGCTATGCCGCTTTTTGGACTCTGCCGCTCTTGATGCAGTTGGCGCAGACTTTGATCCGGCGGCGGACGCCGTTGACGATGGCGTGGGCCACCTGCAGATTCGGAAAGAAAATCCGAGGTGTGACGGCGGTCACGTGCTGACCGATACCGCCCTTTTTCTTGGCCTGACCGCGCCGCAGGATGCGGTTGCCGCGGATCTGGCCCTTATCACAAATTTCACAGCGTCGAGACATGATGTTTTACTCCGTTCAATTGCGAGCCGCGAACAATAGCCAAAGCGACGCCCATACGCAAGAGGATTTTTGCGGCGCCAGTTCAGGAGAACCGTTTGTTGTACTGCTCATGCGTGCCGATCCATTCCCACAGAAACACGTCCCCCGCAAAGTGGCCAACGGCCCGGTAATGATCGCCCACCCGCGCCGACCACAGCGGGGATCGAATGGGTTTGAATTTCAGTGAGGGATGAAGCGGATTATCTTTCCAGAGTGCGAATTTCTTCCGGGCGAGTTCCTGGACGGAGGCGGGCAATTGCTGAAAACATGCCCAAAAATTCGGGGTGGCGCGGGACTTCACGGGAACTCGGTCGTGCGACCTTCCCGATAGTCAACTTCGGCTTCCTTGACGAGCTTGTCGAACTTCCCAGCCGCCGCATCGCGCTTCATCTGCTGGTCCCATTCGTCATCAGGCGACTGGTTGAGCCACTGCATCAACTCCAGCCGCTCCTCAACGGACAGATGCTCAATCGCCTTCTTGATTTCGTTCACGCTCATACTGTTACCATAAGCGACCGGACGCGTCGGAGCAACTGCTGATTGCGGATCCATTATTATGGTGGCACGACGGCGCAGCCATCAACGTCGCAGAACAGGGATCAGTACATTCAGCACAAGCGCCAAATAAACTGTAGCGCACACGATGAACATTATAATGCTGACAGCCAGAGGAACCCCTCGCTTTCCGCTTTCTGGCTTCAGAAGACCGGAGGCGCCCATTGTTAGGAAGAACGCCAATATGATGACCGCCAATACGGTCATTAGAATCTTCTCAACCATATCGTCCTGCGGTTTCGAAAACCGCCTATGTTGGTTCCCTTGTGCGTCTGCGAATAGACAGACATTCATCCCCGCAACCGCTTCAAGACCAGCGGCACGAGGTCGGCGATTTTTACGCGCTCCTGTTTCATCGTGTCGCGGTCGCGCAAGGTGACGGTGTCCTGCAGTTCGGGGCCTTTTTCGCCGAGCGTTTCGAAATCGATGGTGGCGCACCACGGCGTGCCTTGTTCGTCCTGGTAACGGTAGCGTTTGCCGATGTTGCCGCGGTCGTCCCATTCGGTGGTGAAATAGCGGCTGCAGATTGTTTGAAGACTTCCTTCGCCTTCTCGACCAGCGGCGGTTTGTTGCGCAACAGCGGGAACACGGCGACTTTGACCGGGGCGATGCGCGGGGCGAACCGCATCACGATGCGTGTCTCGGTCTGGCCTTTGTCGTCCGTCGATGGTTTCCTCGTCGTAGGCGGAACAGATCAGCGCCAGCGCGATGCGGTCAACGCCGGCGGAAGGTTCGACGACGTGCGGGATGAACTTTTCCTTGGCCTCGTCGTCGAAGTATTCCATCGATTTGCCGGAGAACTGCTGGTGCTGGCTCAGGTCGAAATTGCCGCGCGCGGCGATGCCTTCGAGTTCCTGCACGCCGAACGGGAATTCGAACATCACGTCCACGCAGGCGCTGGCGTAATGGGCGAGTTCCTCCTTGCCGTAGGTGTAACAGCTCAACTTGGCCGCCGGCAGGCCGATGGACTCGTACCATTTCAGCCGTTCCTCGACCCAGTACTTGTGCCAGTCGGCGTCGGTAGCCGGGCTTGATGAAAAACTCCAGTTCCATCTGCTCGAACTCGCGCGAGCGGAAAGTGAAATTGCGCGGATTGATTTCGTTGCGGAACGCCTTGCCGATCTGCGCGATGCCGAACGGCACTTTCTGGCGCGACACGCTGAGCACGTTCTGGAATTGCGCGAAAATGACCTGCGCCGTCTCCGGCCGCAGATAGGCGACGCTGCCCGTGTCCTCGACCGGGCCGACGTAGGTCTTGAACATCAGGTTGAACTTGCGCGCCTCGGTGTACTCGTGCGGGCCGCCCTCCGGACATTTCGTGTCCGGCAACTGGTCGGCGCGCCACCGGCCCTTGCATTTCTTGCAGTCCACCATCGGATCGGTGAACGATTCGACGTGGCCGCTGGCTTCCCAGACGCGCGGGTGGGTGATGATCGAGCCGTCGATGCCCACCACGTCCGTCCGGCTGCGGACCATGTCATTCCACCAGGCTTCCTTGATATTGCGTTTCAGTTCCGCCCCTGAAGGGCCGTAATCCCAAAATCCATTGATCCCGCCGTAGATTTCCGAGGACTGGAACACGAACCCGCGCCGTTTGCACAGCGCGACGATCTTCTCCATCAATACCGGTGGCTTTTTGTCCGTCATGGCGGCGCAAACTATCGCCGAAGCGTTTGGGCAAGTCAAGGGAGGGGGGTAGTGGCTAGTGACTAGTGGCTTGTGGCTAGGGAGGAGGAAATTGATGATTTTGGTGATTTTTGACCAGATTTGGGTCTGCCGGGAAACATTCAAGGCCGTATTAGGTCGTATTAGGCCGTATTGAGTCGGATGGGGAAATCCACGGATTGCACGGATTCCGGGGATTACCGGGTTTTCCCGCCGAAAATTTATGGTTGGACTAGGTTTGACTAGGTGCGACTGGGTTTGACTAGGTTTGACCGACCCGATGTCATCCCGAGCCTGTCGAGGGATCTCTGTCGTCCGGTCGTTCCTTCTCCGTAAATCGCCATCTGGCACCACGAAGGCACGAAGATCACGAAGCCGTCGGGAGGGCGAGGCTCCAGCCGAGCCGCGCCGTAGCCTCGCGCGGCCCGGGCACAAGCCTTCCGTTCTGGCGTCCTTCGCCGCCAGGCCTATCCCCCATGCATATATCATGCTGGCGCGACAATCTCACATTTCGGACGTTTCCGCCAGTGGAAGTTGAAGGAGATTACTTTGGGGTGGGTGGCGGTTCCGGCGGCTTGGGCCAAGCCGCCCTACCAACGACCAGAACGCCGGGTCGGGTGACCCGGCCTACAGGTCGGAGACGACAGAGACCCTTCGACAAGCCGAGTCCGCGGAGCCGAGTCCGCGAGACGCCGCTGTCGTCTGCGGCAAACGCGACCGTGTTGTTTCGGGCGCAACTCGGGGTGACAACGTGGGGACGGGTCCTCACTAGCCACTAATCACTAACCACTCGCCACTATCCGCGCTTATTGCGGGAGAAGCTTTCGATGAGTTCTTCGGGGGTGCAGGTGGCGGTGCCGATTTTGCCGACGACCACTCCGGAGGCGTGGTTGGCGATTTCGGCGGACTCAACTGGGGTGGCCCCGGCGGCCAGGGCGAGGACGAAGGTGGCGATGGCGGTGTCGCCGGCGCCGGAGACGTCGAAGACTTCCTGGGCGACGGTGGGGATGTGATGAGGTTGCTCGCCGGCGCGGAACAGGCACATGCCGTGTTCGCCGAGGGTGATCAGCAGATTTTGCGGCTTCCATTTATGCAACAGGATGCCGCCGACGCGCAGCAGGGGTTCGTCCTGCAAAACTTCGTCGGCCGGTTCGGTGGGGAGCACGCCGGCGGCGGCGAACGCTTCGGAGCGGTTGGGGGTGATGGCGGTCAGGCCGGAGTATTGCAACAGATTGCGCGGGTTGGGGTCGGCGGCGGTCAGCGTGTGATGCTTGTGGGCCATCGACTGCATGTCGTCGAATAACTTTTGCGATAGCACGCCTTTGCGTAGTCCTCAAAAATCACCGCGCCGACGCGGCCGGCTTGCAACTCGAAATGTTTCAACAGCTTCTCCGCGATGGGAGGCTGGATTTTCTCCGTCTTTTCCCGATCGAACCGCACGACTTGCTGGTTGTGCGCGACGATGCGCGTCTTCACCGTCGTTGGCCGCGCGGAATCGACCACCAGGCCGTTCGTCTCGACGCCTTGTTTATCCAGCACGTCGCGCAACGATTGGCCGGCGGCGTCTTCGCCGAGCACGCCCATGATATTGACGGCGGCGCCGAGGGCGCGCAGGTTGCGGGCGACGTTGGCGGCGCCGCCGGGGAAATAATCTTCGCGGGTGACCTCTACGACGGGCACGGGCGCTTCGGGGGAGATGCGGGAGACTTTGCCCCAGAGAAAATGGTCGAGCATCACGTCGCCGACGACGAGGATGGTTGGTGCGGGAATTGTGAGAGGATTTTCTGCAGGTCGGCGATTTTCATGCCAGTTGTTCCAGGGTCGGCCGCCGCCCAGAGCGGGACGAGCAATTCGTGGTGGCCGACGATGTAGTAGCCGTGGCCGCCCTTGTGCGTGGGCCGGCGCACGACGTTCTCCGTGGGGCGATAATGGCGGATCATGTCGAACGTGGCGGTGGTGAACTGGTCGACTTTGTGGCCGAGATTGCGCGCGATGGTGAGCGCTTTGAGGAACACTTCCGGCATGATCACCGCCGAGCCGATGTTCAACACGACGCCGCCCTCGAGCTGCGCGACCACGGAGGCGAATTTTTGGAAATCCAGGTAGGTCGCCTCGCCCAACACCGCGCCGTCGGTGGTCGGATGCTGGTGGATGATGTCCGTGCCGACGGCGATGTGGACGGTGACCGGCACGTTGCTGACCACGCCTTCGTGGAGGATGCTCAGTTCCTTCTTCACGAACGGCCCTTTGAGAATGGCTTCGCCGAGCGCCCGGCCCGCGCCGAGGCCCTGCTTCACACCGTCGGCCATGGCGGCGTTCATCAACCGGCCCGTCTCATCGATCATGCCGAAACTGCCGTCGTCGAATCCGCGCTGCACGTCCTCGCTGGTCGCGCCGATCAACGCCAGCTCAAAATCGTGGATCGCGCCCGCGCCGTTGAATGCGACGGCGGAAATCACACCGCGTTTCATCAGGTCGACAAAAATGGGATTCAGTCCGCACTTGATCGGATGCGCGCCCATCATCACCAGCACGGGGCGTTTGGTGCGCACGGCGGCGACGGTATCGTTGACGATGGTGCGGAAATCGTTTCCGACAAGGATTTTTGGCAGCGAATCGATGAACTGCGCGAAGCTGCCGCCTTTGCGCCAGACCCGGGCCAATTCGTCGAGGTGCACTTTGTTGTCCCGCTCGCGCAGCGGGTAAGTGCGGATCCGGCCGAAATCAAGTGGGGGAAATTCCATGCTAACGGGTGGTCTCGACGGCTGTTCCCGGTTCGGTGACAAACGGATCGGCCGCCGACAGCGCGATGGGAGGCGCGGGGGTGGTCGCGCGGCCCAGGGCGGGCGGGTCCGATTCGACTTTATAAAGCACGAGCTTGGCGGTGCCGATTTTCATGTCGGTGGAGACCAGCAACGGCATCTTGGCGTCGTCGTCGCTGAGCCAGAACCACATCCGGCCGTGGTTGGCGGCGACGATGTTCAGCGTGGGCTGCGGCTCGATGCGCAAGGCTTCCACGTCGCCGAGCGGGCGGACCCAGAGCGACTTGCGCAGGTCGGGGGTGATGGTCATCATATAATTGGCCCCGTCCGCGTTGATCACAAACTTGTTCGTCACGTCCGGCTTCAACTGCAGCACGCGCACGTAATAGAGCGAGGAAACGACGTCCTGGACGGGTTGATCGAGCTGCTGGCAGGTGGCCTTGCCGTTGACGAGGTTGGTGTTGATCGTCTGGTGGTGGTCGTAATCGTAGATCGTCTCGTTGCTCCGGGTCCGTTTGCCTTCCACCCGGTTCTCCGCGTAGCGCCGGGAAAACAACTGGTCCACGTCCAGCCAGCTTTCCGTCGTGCTGTCGACGTGAAACAACAGGTCGGCCAGCCCGCTGGTCCAGGCCCGCGCGATCAAATGATAGCAATCATGCCCGTCCACCGGCTCGATGTCCTGCACTTCCAGCGTGGCGCGGCCCGCGACGAACGGCCCCCAGAAAATCTGGTAAGTGAGTTTTTCACCGACGCGGAACGGAAAACTCCCGCCGGCATCGGCCCGCGACGGGCCCGCGAGGGCAAGCAACAGAGCGGCGGTGAAAACGAGTGCTTTCATCTGAGTGACCCCGCAGTATAGGAACGCCCTCCGGCCCTTTCAATGAAAAACCCCGTCTGTCTCATCGCCTCCTTGGACAACCAGGCGGACGTTTTCCCTCAATCGGCACAAAGACCAACAAACGGTAGTGGGCCGGTTTCGAAAAGCCATCCGATATGAACTATTGGCGGCGGCGCCCGCCGGGTTGTAGCGGCCGCCGTCCCGGCGGCGGGGCTGGCAGAAGCGTCCGGGACGGACGCCGCTACAACAAATCGACCCACGACCCACCAAACGCGCGGCTTGAGATTTTGACGCGAGCCGGTACACTCCGGGCATGCGGTCCATCGGGTATTGTGCGGTCTTCACGATTGTTGTCCTGGCCTGGGTCGTCCCCGGCGCGCGCGCCGAGGACACCAACACGCTTGTTGCCACCGACGACACCAACGCGCCGCCGACGACCGAGGACGCGGGCAAGGCCGCTTCGGTCCAGGCCTCGACGTGCATCCAATTGATCCAGTCGCTGATCGAACAGGTCGCGCGTCTCCAGGAAGGCGCTTCCAACCAGGCGACCCGGCTGGACTGCATCACCGAGAAACTCGTCAAGATCCAGGGCCTGTTGGAGCTGACCCAGACCGCCGCGGCCCGGTTGCCGCAGTTGGAGAACGAGGACGACACGGACCAAATCGAGATCGAAGGTTCCAGGGTCGCCCTCGCGTGCGCCCGGGCTGAAAAGCTCGCGCTCGAAGCGGAGAATTGTTCCGTTGGCCCCGCCGCCAAGCCCAAGAAACACCGCGCCGAGAATACCGCGGGGGTGGACATGTCCGCGCAAACAGCCACGCAGACTGTCCCTGTCGCTCTGGCCCCGTCATTCCCCGTTCGCGACGAAGAGACGTGTTTGCACCAGGGGCAGATGGCCTTGTTGCTCGGGCGGGCGATGGACCTCGGGCTGGACGTCGGGAAATCGCCCGAAGCCTACGCGGCGGAACTGGGCAAACTGGCGATTGAACCGCTGGGCGGCTGGCAACCCGACAAATGCGCCACGCTGGACGACTTCTGCGTGGTCGTTGCCCGCGCGCTGAACCTGAAAATCGAATCACCCGACGATCCCGCCAGCTACATCCAGGCCCTGCGCGACGACGGCTTGCCCGTCGACACGATGTTGCCCGCCCGGGGCGACATCAACAACCCGCCGCCCTTGCTGCTCGAGCCCGAAGTCTGCAACGTCTTCGCCCACGGCTACACCGCGCCCCTGCCGACTTCCCACCATCTCGATCCGGATTAGGCGGGGAACCGGCGGAAGGCGGACCGCGTCCGCTCTTTTTCGGGGGCCGTGATCACTCCGCCAGCAGTTTTTCCACCTGGGCGGGGAGCTGGCTGCTGTCGTCCAGCGGGCGGACGTAGCCTTTTTTGTCCACCAGCCACATGGCGGGGATGGCGTGGACGTGGAACCGGGCGCCGATGTCGTTGTCCCAGACTTTGCCGTCGAAATATTGCGGCCAGGCCATGCCCTTGTCCTTGGCGAACGCCAGCAGTTTGTCCTTGTCGTGGTCGAGCGAGATGCCGACGACCTCGAAGCCGCGGCCGTGGAATTTGTTGTAGGTGGCGACGACTCCGGGGATGGACATCACGCACGGGCCGCACCAGCTGGCCCAGAAATCCAGCAGCACGACCTTGCCGCGCCATTTCGCCAGGTCAACGGGCGCGCCGTCCACGACGGGGAATTTCAGGTCGAGCGGTTGTTTGCCCAGGTCCAGCGCGACGAGGTAGCCTTGCGCCTCGTCGGCGACGTCGGCATTCCCGCTGCGGGTCAGGCCCGTCATCAACACGGCGGCCCTGGCCGGATCGGTCTTTTCATAGAGTTGCGCGCGCACCAGTTCCAAATGCTCCCGTTCCGGGTCGTCGGGAAATTGTTTCTCGAACGCGGCCAACTCGGCGTCGACGGCGGCGACGGCGCCGGAGGAAACGGTGGAGGCCCGGAGCAGGGGGGCGATGTGGATCATCACCAGCGTGGAGCCGGCCTGGCTTTTCATTTCGGGCGTGGCATCGGCGGCGGCGGCGACTTCCTTCAACACCGGCTCGTCGGCGGCGAAATTGTAGTCGCGTCCATCGAGGGAGGCCAGGAGGTTGCCGTACCGGACGCGGGCGAGTTTGGCTTCCCAGCGGCGCGGGTCGGCGGGGTAGCGAAGGCAGAACTCGGCCAGTGCGGCGTCGAGCTGGCCGAGGAAATGTTTGGCGATGGTCTTGTGGTCTTCCGGCGTTTGGGGCATCTCCGTGGGCCCTTCCTGCTGCATCTTCACGATATACCGCCAGAGTTCGTCCGCCGTCTTGAATTCGGACAAATCTCTTGCCGTCACCGTGAGCGAAATCCCGGCGACCGCCAGGAGAGCTGCCAGGAAGATTTTCATGATAGGCCATGATAGCACACACCGCCACCCGGGGCGATAGCCGGGATGGCGGCGGCCGCGTGGCGGGCGGGAGTAAAATCTGCAAAAAGCGTTGACGCGCCGCGAGAATTTCTGTTATACGCTGCACCAGTGTAATGCAAGGAGGACGTAGTATTTTATGAGGTATTCCAACAGGTTTTTCATATCCAGTTTCGGTGTGTGTCTGGCGGCCGGCGTGTTGAGCGGCTGCGCGACGGCGCAAAAGAACATGCAGCCCGTCAGCGAGACGCAGAAGAGTGAATTTGTCAAACAGATGGACACGGTCCAGGAGCAGCCCTCGCTGGAACCGGAGTGGGCGGACTGGGTGAAGGACCATTATCCGAGCTGGCGGCAGCATTACTGGGTGGACCGCGGCCAGTGGGGCAATCGCGGCTACATTTTCGGCAAACCGCCCGCCGAGGCCGAGCCGCCGGTCGAAGCGCAGGTCACGCCGTTGCCGCCCGTGGCGCAGGCCCCGGCCATCGAGGAAACTCCGGCCCCCAAGATCGAGGAAGCGGAGAAACCGACCCGTTACGTCGTCAAACGCGGCGATTCGCTCTGGCGCATCGCGGGCAAAGTCTACGGCAACCCCTTGAAATGGCCCCGGATTTATCACGCCAACAAGGACAAGATCAAGAACCCGAACCGGATTTTCGCGAACCAGGTGCTCTTCATTCCCCAGGAGTAATGATGTGAACGGGGCGCTCCCATTGCACAGGCGCGGGAGTTGGGGTATGCTGTTGGCGATGAACCAGAGACTGTTTCCTGGCTGAGCATGGGAAGCGAAACCCTGCATTTCGATAATCCCCGGCTGGCGCAATCGCTCTACGCGAACGAACCGAAAAACCTGCGCCTGGTCGAAGACCTTCTCGGCGTCAAAGTCTCCGCCCGCGAAGACTGGATCAATGTCGAAGGCGACCAGGAAGGCATCGACAAGGCCAAGGCACTGTTCGCCGAATTGAAACAGGCCGTCGTGCGCGGCGAATCCATCCGCCGGCCCGAGTTCAGCCGCGTCGTCAGCACCATTTCCCGGGGCGAACCCTTGCGGATGCAGGAGTATCACGCCGACCGCGTCGAGGTTTCCAAACGCAAGCGCTCCGTTTCCCCCAAGACCGCCGGCCAGAAACGCTACATCGAGGCCATCCGCCACAACGACATCGTCATCGGCATCGGCCCCGCCGGCACGGGCAAGACCTACCTGGCCATGGCCATGGCCGTCAATGCCCTGCGCCAGGAACAAGTCGGCCGCATCATTCTCTGCCGCCCGGCGGTGGAAGCCGGCGAAGCGCTCGGGTTTCTGCCCGGCACGCTCGAGGAAAAAATTTCGCCCTACCTGCGCCCGCTCTACGACGCGCTCTACGACATGATGGACCCGGACGAAATCCAGCGCAACACCGAGCGGGGCGTCATCGAAATCGCGCCGCTGGCTTTCATGCGCGGGCGCACGTTGAACAACGCGTTCGTGATCCTCGACGAAGCCCAGAACGCCACCAGCGAACAGATGCTGATGTTCCTGACCCGCATGGGATTCGATTCCAAGGTGGTCGTCACCGGCGACGTCACCCAGGTCGATCTGCCCGGCCACAAAATGTCCGGCCTGGTCGAAATCCAAAAAATCCTCCAGGGCATCCCCGGCCTGGAACTCGTCTATTTCGACGAGACCGACGTCGTGCGCCACGAACTGGTCCAGAAAATCATCAGCGCCTACTCCCGGTTCAAGGAAGAACGCGAACGCCGCCGCCAGGAATCCGCCGCCAACGGCAACGGCAAACCCAACGCCGCATGAACGCGCCCGCGCGTCCGCTGGGCGCCGTCGGGAGGGCGAAGCCGAGTCTGCGAGACGTCCCGATGTTGTTTTCGGGGCAACTCCGGCCAAGCCGCCTGGACGTGACCGTCACCAATCGTCAGCGGCTTCTCAAGATCAACACCCCGCTTCTGAAAAAAATCGCCCGCCACGTCCTTGCCGATCTGGGCGTCACCGGTGGTTCGCTGAGCATCGCGCTGGTCGACGACGGGGCGATGGCCAAACTCAATGCGCAATACCATCACGTCGAAGGCCCGACTGATATTCTCACGTTCGATTACGGCGCCGGCGCCGGCGAGTTGATCATCTCCGTCGAACATGCCCAATCGCAGGCCAAACAATTTCGTTCCACCCCGTCCCGCGAACTGCCCCTCTACATCATTCACGGCCTCCTCCACCTCCACGGCCATGACGACCTCAAACCTCGCCCACGCGCCCGCATGCGCGCCGCCGAGCGCCGGTTGCTCGCCCTTCTGGAGAAGGCCTTCCCGCTGCGGAAACTCATCACGCCATGATCGCATCCAATGCCATGACATTGAGATTGAAAGGAATTGGATATGATTAAGGTAAGACCGAGTGATGAACGAGGGCACGCCAACCATGGCTGGCTGGACACGCATTTCACATTTTCGTTTGCGGACTACTACGACCCCGAGCACATGGGATTTCGCAGTCTGCGGGTGATCAACGAGGACGTGGTGGAACCGTCCCAGGGGTTCGGCACGCATCCGCACCGCAACATGGAGATCATCACCTACGTGCTCGAAGGCGCGTTGGAACACAAGGACAGCCTCGGCACCACGGGCGTCATCCGTCCCGGCGAAGTGCAACGCATCACCGCCGGCGCGGGCATCACGCACAGCGAGTACAATCATTCCGAGACCGAGCCGGTGCATCTGCTGCAGATTTGGATCCTGCCGGAAAAGAACGGATTGAAGCCGGGCTACGAACAGAAGTTCGTCGGCGGCGACGCGTTGAAGGGCAAGCTCCGCCTCATCGCCGCCCCGGACGGACGCGATGGCGCGGTGACGGTCCATCAGGACGTCGCGCTCTACGCGGGCGCGCTGCCGTCCGGCGGGAAAGTGGTGCACACGCTCAAGTCCGGCCGTCACGCCTGGCTGCAAGTCGCGCGCGGCGCGGTCACGCTCAACGGCCAATCCCTGCGTGCCGGCGACGGCGCGGCCGTCAGCGACGAGCCCCGCCTGGAAATCGCCGCCACGAAGGACGCCGAAGTCCTGCTGTTCGACCTGGCCTAAGCGCCGGGGCCTCGTGACCAACTTCGTCGACGTCGCCGTCGCGTATATCGGCGGGGGTATTGTCACAAACATCACAGTGACGGCGGACGGGGCCGGCTACACCAGCCCGACAATCACCATCGATCCGCCGCCGGCCAACATCGTCTACAACACCTATTGGAGCAACGACGGGACCAGCGCTGGCGGCAGTCAGACGGTCAGCGCGGTATCGCTGACGGTGACCAAGGGGTTGTATTCCGTGCTGCTCGGTGACACGACAGTTTCCAATATGACGGCGACTGTCCCGGCGTCGATATTTGCCAACAGCAGCGTGAACTTGCGGGTATGGTTCAACGACGGCGCGCACGGCTTCCAGCAACTCGCGCCCGACCAGCGCCTCGCCGCCGCCGGGTATGCATTGCACGCTGCCATCGCCGACGGCATTTCCCCTTCCTCCTTTGTCCAAGGCCAATACCTCGACATCGGCACCGGCAACAGCTTGTATGGCGAGTACGCCAGCATCGCCGGAGGACAGGATAATACCGCCAGCGCCCAGGATTCATTCGTCGGCGGCGGCGCTCAGAACAGCGCCAGCAACCAGTACGCCACGGTGGCCGGCGGCGTGGGCAACGAAGCGATCGGGTACGGATCATTTGTCGGCGGCGGCGGTTCCGATGGCTATTATAGCGGCGGCAATGAGGCGCTCGGCGCGGCTTCGACAGTGGGTGGCGGAGTGCAAAACATCGCCTACGGCGACTCAGACGTCATCGCCGGCGGCTCTTACAACTTTGTCACCGCCACCTATTATGGGACGGTCAGCGGCGGATTTCAAAACCATGCCGATACCGACGGCGCCACGGTGGCGGGCGGCTTTGGCAATGATGCCGCCGGGCCGGGGTCATTTGTGGGTGGTGGTGGCTACGACGGCGTTAATAGTCTCGGCAATTATGCCAGCGGCGCGGCTTCCACGGTGGGCGGTGGCATGGGCAACCGAGCCACTGGGCCAGGATCATTTGTGGGCGGCGGCGGAGGCGACACCGGCTCTGCCGCCCTGGGCAATACTGCCGGGAGCGAGGCTTCCACAGTGGGCGGAGGCTATTTGAACCAGGCCACCGGGACAGGATCATTTGTGGGCGGCGGCGGGTTCGATGGCCTCGATTTCCATGGCAACACTGCCAGCGGCCCTGTCTCCACGGTGGGGGGCGGTATTTACAATATCGCCGGCGGCTACGCTGCCACGGTGGCCGGCGGCTCGGGGAACCAAGCCAACACGCCAGGATCATTTGTCGGCGGCGGCGGGTTCGACGGCTATAATGCTCTAGGCAACATCGCCAACGGTCCGGCTGCCACCGTGGGCGGCGGCCTTAGCAACACCGCCGGCATATTAAACGCCGGCGACTATTACCCGACCGTTGCCGGTGGCGCCTACAACACCGCCTCTAGCAGCGGGGACACGGTGGGCGGTGGTGTCCAAAACACCGCCAGCGGCGGAGATGCGACGGTGCCCGGCGGCGGCGGAAATCAGGCCAGCGGCGAGTACTCCACTGCAGGCGGCGGACAGGGCAACCAAGCCAATAACTCCTACGCCACGGTGCCCGGCGGATATGGCAACACGGCCGGAGGCTATGCCAGTCTTGCGGCGGGATATAACAACACAGCCGGGGGCAACTACAGTTGTGCGTTGGGACAAGGCGGCACGGCCCCCGATAATAACGCGTTTCTCTGGGGAGACGGAACGCGTCAGGCCCAATCCCAGGGAGCACACTCGTTTGCGGCCTTGTGCACCGGCGGGGTCTGGTTTTACACCGGGGCCGGCGTGGCGGGCGTCAAGTGCGCGGCGGGCGCATCCGCGTGGACAACCATTTGCGACCGCAACCAGAAAAAGAATTTCGCGCCGGTGGACACCGTGGCGGTGCTCGACAAGCTGGCGGCCATTCCCATCGAGCGGTGGAATTACAAATGGGAAAAGGACAGTGACGTTCCCAACATCGGCCCGATGGCCCAGGACTTCAAAGCCGCGTTCTATCCCGGCCGCGACGACAAAGGCATCAGCACCCTGGAGTTTGACGGCGTGGAACTGGCCGCCATCCAGGGTCTGAACCAGAAGCTGGAAGAACAGGTGAAGGACAAGGACGCCAGGATTCAGGCGCTGCAACAGCAAAACGACGCGCTCGCTTCCCGCCTCGCGGCCTTGGAGGCGAAAATGCAGAAAGTCAGTGAACAGGTGGAACAATTAAGGGCCCAGCCGTTACCGGTGGCCAATGACCTGAATCACGGGGGCTTGTGAAGCCGTGAAGATCAATCCTCTGAAACTCGCGGTCGTTGTGCTCGCCGCCTGGTGCTCGTCAGTCTTCGCCACCAGCACCATCGACGGCGGCGGACTTCGTGCCGCCAGCGCCAATTACGCGACGGATAACAGCATCGGCGGCATCGGCGGCACCACCGGCGGGCCCGGCGACACCAACAAGACTGGCTACATCGGCCAACTTACGGAAGTCGTCAGCATCGTCATCACCGCCATGCCTTCGCCCGTCAGCGAATTCAGCAACGCCCAGCTCAGCGCCACCGCCACCCTGGATGATTCCACCCTGTTGCCGCTCACTGGCAGTGACGTGGACTGGAGCAGCTCGGGGATCCCGTACCCCTTCAGCGGCATCAGCGCCGCCGGCGTGGCGGCCGCGACCAACGTCTACCAAAACACCTCATCGACGATCAACGGCTACTACCTCGGCACGGCGAGCAATACGACACTCCTGGTGCTCGACGCATTCCCCGACGACTACGGCCTCTACGCCAACGACGGCATCCCCGATTCGTGGCAGGCCCAATACTTCGGCCTGAACAACTCCAACGCATTCCCGAACGCCGATGCCGACGGCACGGGCCAGAACAACCTGTTCAAGTACGTGGCCGGACTTGATCCCACCAATCCCGCGTCGATTTTCGTTCTCAGGATCACGCCCGTCGCCGGCCAGCCGGCCCAGAAGAACCTGCTCTACAACCCGATTGCCGCCGGCCGCACCTACGTGGTGCAGGTCAACACCAACCTCCACGGCGGCGTCTACACGACCCTGGCCTCCTTCAGCGGCCCGACCACCAACTCCACCCAGGCCGCCGTCACCGACCTGGCCGCGACAAAAACAAACGAGTTCTACCGTGTCCGCATCTCCTACCCGTGAGAGAGGGCCAGGCACGTCACAGCCATTCATCCCGTCATTGCCGGGCCAGGGTCGGCCTGAAGGGGTTGAATTTACTGGACTTGCGGGCGATGTTTTGTTCTATTCCGCCCCGTTGGAGAAGCGAAGAGGCAGGCGTTTAGTCTGCGTGTTACTTTCGATGTACAGGATGAACGGGAAATCTTATGCTTTCTTCATCGCGCTGGTGTTGCTGGCCGGCGTTCCCCGGACGCGGGCGCAGCAGATCGAGATCACCGGGTTTCGCAACGGCGTGCTGATGTGGTCAGGAGCGGCCCTTGGCGCCACCTGCCGGGTCCAACAAGCCGATTCGCTGACGGGCAATAATTGGACCGATTTCCAACTTGTCCTGGTGACCAACAACAGTATGTCGATGGTCGTTCCGATGGTCTCCGGTTCAAGTTCCACCTTGTTCTATCGCGTCGTCGGCGTCGCCGCCCCCCGCATCTCCCTCACCTCCACTTCCGGAGCGCCGGGCAGTGCGGATATCGTCAGCGGACAGGGCTATCAGGCGGGGGAATCCGTGACCGTCACTTACAACGGCGCCGTGGTCGCTTCCAGTGCCGCCAACAGCGCCGAAAACTTCAGCGTGGCTTTCACGGTCCCGACCAACAACCCGCCCGGAACCTACCCTGTCACCGTCACCGGCCAAACAAGCCAGTTGAGCGCCACGGCCCCGTTTGACCAGAACCAGGCGCTGGTGGTCCTCAGCCCGCCCACGGGTCCGCCGGGATCGATGATCACCATTCATGGTTATGGTTTCGCAGCCGGAGAACTCGTGAACGTCACGTACAACAGTTCTCCCATCGCGTCCTTTATCGCGGACGCCACCGGATCCGGCAGCGTCACCGTCATAGTCCCATCGAACGCGACCGGAGCGTACCCTGTAACTGTTGCCGGCCAAACAAGCCTGGTGAACGGGACGGCTTATTTCAGCCAGTCACTGGCGACGTTGACCCCCGGCAGCGGCGCACCGGGATCGAGCACGACCGTCAACTTCTACCGGTACGCGCCGAGTGAGACGGTGGACATCTATTACAGCAGCAACTTGGTCGACACCGTCACCGCCGACGTCAGCGGCAACGGCAACGCAATGATCACCATCCCGTTCAACACGGCCGGGGTCTACTCTGTGACGGTCACCGGCCTGACAAGCCAGGTAAGCCAGGCGGTCCCGTTCAGCCAGACCCTGGCGACGTTGACCCCCGGCACGGGCGCGCCCGGATCGACGACGACGGTGAACTTCTACCGGTACGCGCCGAGTGAGACGGTGGACATCTATTACAGCAGCAACTTGGTCGACACCGTCACCGCCGACGTCAGCGGCAACGGCAACGCAATGATCACCATCCCGTTCAACACGGCCGGGGTCTACTCTGTGACGGTCACCGGCCTGACGAGCCGGGTAAGCCAGGCGGTCCCATTCAGCCAGACCCTGGCGACGTTGACCCCCGGCACGGGCGCGCCCGGATCGACGACGACGGTGAACTAGCGATACGTC
>CAWFPN010000014.1:0-26585 GCA_963817685.1 uncultured Verrucomicrobiae bacterium
ACAAGAACGCCGGGTGAGGTCACCCGGCCTACAGCGGAAATCCGTGTCACCCGGAATCGGATTCGGGGCAAGTCCGTGGACAACCGCTTCAACTCTCAGCCGCGTACGCTTCCAGAGGGAGGCAGGAGCAGACGAGGTTGCGGTCGCCGTAGACGTTGTCGATGCGGCCGACGGCCGGCCAGAACTTTTGCTCGCGCGTCCAGGGGGCGGGGTAGGCGGCCTGATCGCGCGTGTAGGGGCGGTCCCATTTGTCGGAAATCAGGCTGCGCGCGGTGTGCGGCGCGTTCTTGAGGGGATTGTTCTGGCGGTCCATATCGCCCGACTCGATGGCGGCGATCTCTTCGTAGATGGAAATCATCGCGTGGCAGAAACGGTCCAACTCGGCCTTGGATTCGCTTTCGGTCGGCTCCACCATCAACGTACCCGGCACCGGCCAGGACATCGTCGGCGCGTGGAATCCGTAATCCATCAGCCGTTTGGCCACGTCCTCGACTTCGACGCCTGTGCGCGTTTTCCATTCGCGGAAATCCAGGATGCACTCGTGGGCGACGCGGTTGCCGTGGCCGCGATAGAGTGTGGGGAAATAGGCGGCCAGCCGTTTGGCGATGTAGTTGGCGTTCAGGATCGCGATTTTGGTGGCCTGCGTCAAACCGTCCGCGCCCATCAGGCGGATGTACATCCAGGAAATCACCAGGATGCTCGCGCTGCCCCACGGGGCGGCTGATACGGGGCCGACTCCCTCCGCGCCGCCGGTTTTTACCACGGGATGCGACGGCAAATACGGCGCAAGATGTTTGGCGACGCCAATCGGGCCCATTCCCGGTCCGCCGCCGCCGTGCGGGATGCAGAAGGTCTTGTGCAAATTAAGATGGCACACGTCCGCGCCGATGTCGCCGGGCCGGCACAAACCGACTTGGGCATTCAGGTTCGCGCCGTCCATGTAGACCTGTCCGCCGTTTTGATGGACGATCTTGCAAATTTCCTGGATGCCCACCTCAAACACGCCGTGCGTGGAAGGGTAGGTGACCATCAACGCGGCGAGATCTTTTCCATGCTGTTCCGCCTTGGCCCGCAGATCGTTGATGTCGATATTGCCGTCGGTATCGCAGCCGACGGGCACGACGTGCATGCCGGCCATCACGGCACTGGCCGGATTGGTGCCGTGGGCTGAAACGGGGATGAGACAAACGTTCCGGTGCGCTTCGTTGCGCCGTTTGTGGTATTCGCGGATGACCAGCAACCCCGCGTACTCGCCTTGCGATCCCGCGTTGGGCTGCAGCGACACGGCGGCAAAACCGGTGACCTCGGCCAGCCACGCCTCCAGTTGCTTGAACACAATCTGATAGCCCCGGGTCTGTTCCGCCGGGGCGAACGGGTGCAGTCTGCCCACCTCGGGCCAGGTGACCGGCAACATCTCGGAGGTGGCGTTCAATTTCATCGTGCACGAGCCCAGCGGAATCATCGACGTGGTCAGCGACAGGTCGCGCGCTTCCAGGCGTTTGATGTAGCGCAGCATTTCGTGTTCGATGTGGAAGCTGGTAAAGACCTTTTTCGCCAGGAACTTGCTCGTGCGGGCGAAACCGCCAAAGGAATCGTTCGCCGGACCGCCCTTGCCGCCAAAACAGCGGACCAATTCTTCGACGTCCGCCTCGGTGGTGGTTTCATCGAGGCTGACGCCGATGGTGCCGTCACTGAATCGCCGGACATTGATGTTCGCGGGCGGCTGGGCGCTGGAGCGAAAGCGGATCGTGTCGAAAAACGGCCCGGCACCGACGCGGTCAACCCGCGCGGCCAGTTTCGCGGTGAGCGCGTGGATCCGTTGGGCAATGCGTTTCAGCCCGTCCGGCCCGTGATAGACCGCGTACATTGAGGCCATGACGGCGAGAAGCACCTGCGCCGTGCAGATGTTGCTGGTCGCCTTGTCGCGGCGGATATGTTGCTCGCGCGTCTGGAGGGCGAGACGCAACGCGGGCCGGCCCTGCGCATCACGCGACACGCCCACCAGGCGGCCGGGCATCTGCCGTTTAAATTCATCGCGTGTGGCGAAAAACGCCGCGTGCGGGCCGCCGTAACCCATCGGCACGCCGAACCGCTGGGCACTGCCGACCACCACGTCCGCGCCAAACTCGCCCGGCGGTTTGATCAACGTCAGCGCCAGCAAATCCGTGGCGACGGCGGCCAACGCCTTTTGTTCGTGCGCCTGGCGGATGAACGGGGCGTAGTCGTGGATCGCGCCGTCGGTGGCCGGATATTGGAGCAACACGCCAAAGGTTGTGGCGTCGCATTGAAACCGGCGGTGATCGCCGACGACGATCTTGATGCCAAGCGGTTCCGCGCGCGTCTGGATCACGGCGATGGTTTGCGGATGGCACGTGTCGGAGACGAAGAAGACGTTCCGCGTGGCGCTGCCGCGCGCGGCGTGGCAGAGGTGCATGGCTTCGGCGGCGGCGGTGGCTTCGTCGAGCAGCGACGCGTTGGCGATTTCCATCGCCGTCAAATCCATCACCATCTGCTGGAAATTCAGCAGCGCTTCCAGCCGTCCCTGCGCGATCTCGGCCTGGTAGGGCGTATAGGCGGTGTACCAGCCGGGGTTCTCCAGGATGTTGCGCTGGATGACGCCGGGAGTGACGCAATCGGAATAGCCCATGCCGATGTAGGAGCGGTTCAGTTTGTTCTGGGACATGATCCCGCGCAGTTCGGCCAGCGTCTCGGACTCACCGGCGGGAGGCAACAGGCGCAACGGGTCGCGCAAACGGATGGGCGATGGAATGGCATCATCGACCAATTCATCGAGCGTGCGGCAACCGATCAGCGCCAGCATCTCCGCCACGTCCTCGGGACCGGGGCCGATGTGACGCCGCGCGAACGCGTCCCCGGGGAGGGACGGTGTCTGCGGACTGGTCGCTGGCGATGGCTGCGTCATTGCAACACCTGCATCAACACGTCTCTCTATCCGCCGATGTGGTGGGTGTAATCGTCGGGACTGAGCAATTCATTCAGTTCCGGCGGGTCGCTGAGTTTGACCTTGAAAATCCAGCCCTTGCCGTAGGGATCGTCATTGACCAACTCGGGGGTGCTGCTGAGTTCCTCGTTTGCCTCGACGACTTCGCCGGACACGGGAGAATAAATGTCGCTGGCAGCCTTCACGCTTTCGACGACCGCGCATTCCTTGGTCGCCTCCACGTTGGAACCGACGGCGGGCGGTTCGACGTAGACGACGTCCGTCAGTTCCTCCTGGGCATGGTCGGTGATGCCCACGACCGCCACGTTGCCTTCCACGCGGACCCATTCGTGCGTCTTGGCGTACTTCAAATTCTTCGGAACGTTCATTTAACCCCTTTTTAGCAATGGTTTCTTCTCAATCACAGCGGGATAGGTTTTCCCGCGAATCTCAATCTCAATCTTCGAGCCTGTGTCCGAGGCGCCGGCCGCAACATAGCCCATCCCGATGCCAATCCCCAGCGTGGGCGATTGCGTCCCGCTGGTGACTTCCCCGACCGGGCGGCCCTGTGCCTGGATCGAGTAATGCGGACGCGGCGGCGGCGATTTCCCGGTCATCTTGAACGCGACCAGTTTGCGCGGCACGCCTTTTTCCTTCTGCTCGGCCAGGGCGGCCCGGCCGATGAAATCGCCTTTGTCGAACGAGACAAACTTGCCCAGGCCCGCCTCGAGCGGCGTGGTGTTGTCGTTCATATCATTCCCGTTGAGCGGATAACACATCTCCAGCCGCAACGTGTCGCGCGCGCCCAGGCCGCAGGGTTTGATGCCCAGTGAAGCGCCGCGGGAGAGCAGTTCATTCCAGAGCGGCACGGCATCCGCCGCGTCGCAGAGGATCTCGAACCCGTCCTCGCCGGTATACCCGGTGCGCGCCACATGGCATTGCCGGCCAAACACGGTCTGCCTGGCAACATGAAAATGAGGAACGGCGGCGGCCGCGTCGGGCAGCAACTGCGCCGCCTTCGGCCCCTGCAACGCCAGCATCCCGGTCTGGTCGCTCTCGTTTTCGAGCACCACGGGCACCTGTGACTGGCTGTTCATCCAGACGAAATCCTTTTCGATGTTGGCCGCGTTGATGACCAGCAGAAACACCGTCGGTTCCAGGCGATAAACGATCAGGTCGTCAATGACGCCGCCGCGCTCGTTGCACATCAACGTATACTGCGCCTGGCCGACCGCGATCTTGCGCGCATCGTTCGTGACCAGGTGGTTCAGGAACGTTTCGGCATGCGGGCCGGCCAGCAGCACCTCGCCCATGTGGGAGACGTCAAACAAGCCCACGCGCTCGCGCACCGCCGTGTGTTCTTCGAGGATGCCGGTATATTGCACGGGCATCTCCCAGCCGCCGAACGGGACCATTTTCGCGCCCGATTCCACGTGCGCGGCATAAAGGGGTGTGCGTTTGAAAACCTCAGTACTCGCCATAAGCGAGCGCTACGTTACGCCGCCGCTGCCATGGGTGTCAATTTAGGAATTGGCCCCGGCAACGGTCCGCCGAACTGCCAAGGTCTTTGGTGTTGCCTGAGGCGGGCGGGACTGGTTAAAGTGGGTCCATGCCTGAGACCGTTCACGTGGAAGCGGTGGTGGAGGAGAAAACGTACGTGGGAAAGGTGGATTTTCCCGTATCGGTCCCCCAATCGTTGGTTGACTGGCTCGATTTCCCGCAGGACTTGATGACCCATGCCGAGAAGATGGGGCTGGGCAAACACGATGTGAAATTCCTCCTCGGTGCGTTGCGCGGCAAATGGGGATTGACCGCGGTCCTCGATTTGCCCGATCTCTCCCACAAGATCGGCTTGAGCTTCCCGGAGATGGACGAGATCGTGCGGAGCCTCGTCGACAAGAACTACGCACGGATCAACGAACGGCTGGAACTCTACCGGTTTTGGATCGTGCTGCTGCACGTCAAAGGCATTCGTTTCGACGTGGCGCACTGATGTGGCGGCGGTTGCCTTCCTCCGGCCCACCTGCTAAGCTGGACGTGAAATTTCATGAAAGAAGCCGTGAATACACCCGGGTTCCAATTTGATTCCATCGAGGACTGTGTCGAGGACATCCGCCAGGGCCGGATGATCGTCGTCACCGACGACGCCGACCGCGAAAATGAGGGCGACCTTGTCATGGCGGCGGAGAAAGTCACCCCCGATGCGGTCAATTTCATGGCCACCCACGGGCGCGGACTGATTTGCGTGCCGACCACGGAAGCCCGGCTCAAGTCCCTGGGCATCGGGCGGATGGTGGCCGAGAACCGCGAGAATTTCAAAACGGACTTCATGGTCAGCGTGGACTCGCGGGTCGGTATCACCACGGGCATCAGCGCCTACGACCGCGCGCGGACGGTCCGGATGCTGGCGGACGCCCATGCCACGCCGGAGGACCTGGTTTCCCCCGGACATATTTTCCCGCTGCAAGCCCGCGAAGGCGGGGTGCTGCGGCGGGCGGGCCACACGGAAGCGTCGATCGATCTGGTCAAGATCGCCGGGCTTTCCCCGGTGGCCGTGATTTGCGAAATCCTGCACGAAGACGGCATGATGGCGCGGCTGTCGGAGTTGCTCGAGTTCAAGAAAAAATTCGGGCTGCGCATTTGCACGATCCGCGACCTGATCGAGTATCGGCGGATGCGCGAGAAACTGGTCGCCAAGGAGCAGGAGGTCGCCATGCCGACCCGGTTTGGCGAGTTCAAACTGCACCTGTACCGCTCGCTGGTGGACGGGCAGCATCACGCGGCCTTGTCGATGGGCGACGTCCGCGGCAAGGACGGAGTGCTGGTGCGCGTGCACAGCGAATGCCTGACGGGCGACGTGTTCGGTTCATTGCGCTGCGATTGCGGCCAGCAGTTGCAGGACGCGCTCAAGCGCATCGCCGAGGAAGGCGAAGGCGTGCTCATTTATATGCGGCAGGAAGGCCGGGGGATCGGGTTCGCCAACAAGATCCACGCCTACGCCCTGCAGGAGAAAGGCCTCGATACGGTCGAGGCCAACGAAAAGCTCGGGTTCAAAGCCGACCTGCGCGAGTATGGGTTGGGGGCGCAAATCCTGGTCGATCTCGGGTTGCGCAAGATCCGGTTGTTGACGAACAATCCCAAGAAGGTCGTCGGCCTCGAAGGTTTTGGCCTGGAAATCGTCGGACAACTTCCCATCCGCTCCACGCCGACCGCCCATAACGCGAAGTATCTCGAAACCAAGCGGGACAAACTCGGGCACGCGCTCTAGCCATGTTGCGGGCACAAACACATTCCCCCCAAAAATCCGCCCACGGGTTGCGCTTCGGCATCGCCGCCGCGCGTTATTACAGCGAACTGTCCGACGCGCTGCTGGCCAATTGCCTGGATACACTGGCCAAGACGGGAGTCGATCCGCGCGACATCCGCGTGCTGCGCGTGCCGGGAAGTTTCGAGGTCAGCGCCGCGGCCGCCAAGCTGGCCAAATCGGGGAAATGCGGCTGCGTGATCGGGTTGGGCGTCATTCTCCAGGGACAAACCAGCCACGCCGACCACATCGCCGGGGCGGTGGCCAACGGGTTGACGGCCATTGCCATCCAGACGGGTGTGCCGACCGTGTTCGGGATCGTCACGGCCAATACGCTGAAACAAGCCCGGGTGCGGTGCCTCGGCAAACAATACAATCGCGGGCGCGAAGCGGCGCAAACGGCGATCGAAATGGCGAGGTTATGGCAAAATCGTTGAAGTCGCCCGGCACGCGCCGCCAGGCCCGCGAATTCGCGGCCCAATTTCTCTACCAGCACGACCTCGGAGGCGGGACCGTCGAGGAGGCGCTGGCGCTGTTCTGGCAGACCCAGTCCGACGTCTCCGACGCGGTGCGCAAGTTTGCCGAGGAATTGATCCGCGGTTGCGTGGAAAAGCGCCCCGACATCGATGAGAAGATCAAGAAGTATACCGAGCACTGGGAGCTGCAACGCATCGCCGCTGTCGATCGGAACATTTTACGACTGGCGATTTATGAGATGCTGTTTCGCGACGACATCCCGCCCGTGGTGAGCATCAACGAGGCCGTGGACATCGCCAAGAAATATTCCACGCACGAATCCGGCGCGTTTGTGAACGGCATCCTGGACCGACTGAAGGCCGATCTTCCCCGTCCCTCCCGGACGGCGGCCGGCGCCCGGTGAGAGCTGCGCCGAGTTCGCCATGAAATACGCCGATTTACATTTGCACACGCGCTATTCCGACGGCGCTTACACGCCGGAGGCGCTGGTGCAGGCGGCCATCCGCGAGAATCTGGCGGCCATCGCGGTGACCGACCATGACACACTTGACGCCATCCCTGAAGCGCTGGCGGCCGGCGCGAAGCACGGTATCGAAGTCATTCCCGGCGCCGAAATCACCTGCAGCGTGGAACGCCAGGAGATCCACCTGCTCGGTTATTTCTTTTCCGACTCATGGCAGGACCCGCCACTGCGCCTCGTACTGGAACATTCCAAACGCGTCCGCAAACAACGCGTCGAGGAATTCGTGGCCAAACTGAACAGTCTCGGCGTCGCGCTGCAGTTCGACGACGTGCTGGCCTGTTCCGACCATGGCACACTGGGCCGCCCGCACGTGGCGATGGCGCTGGTCAAGCACGGCTTCGTCGGCAGCACGGAAGAAGCGTTCGACCGGTTTCTCAAGCGCGGCAAACCCGCTTACGTCGAACGCTATCGCATGACCGCAGCCGAAACCATCGGCCACATCAAACGCGCCGGCGGCCTCGCGGTGCTGGCCCATCCGGGGTTGAATAACGTGGACAAACATATTCCCGTCATGGTCCAGCAGGGATTGGACGGCCTGGAAGTCTGGCACTCGCGCCACACGGCCTCCCGCTCGGAGCATTACCTGCGCATCACCGAACGCTTGAACATCCTCGCCACCGGCGGCAGCGATTGTCACGGCGCCGCCAATGGAAACGCGTCGATCGGTTCGGTGAAATTGCCCTACGAACGCGTGGAAGCGATGAAAGAACGGGCAGCAAAACCCGCATGAGCCTTTTCCAAAAATTCCGTGACGGCCTGCGCAAGACCTCGGCGAAACTGGCCACCGAGATCAAGCGCATCGTCACCCGCGCGCCCCGGCTCGACGCGGACGCCCTGGAGGAACTCGAAGCCGCGCTCATTGCCAGCGACATCGGCGTCGGCACCGCGACGAAAATCATCGAGCTGACCCGCGAGACCGCCAAACAATCCGGCGATGTCGACGTCTTTGCCATCGCCCGTGCCGAGATCGAGCGTGAACTCGGCGGCGCCACGCATGCCCTGGTGAAAGCGCCCGCCAAGCCCACCGTGATTCTTCTGGCGGGGGTGAACGGCACCGGCAAAACCACGTCGACGGCCAAACTGGCGCACTGGCTGAAAGGGCAGGGCAACACGGTGTTGCTCGCCGCCTGCGACACATTTCGCGCCGCCGCCATCGAACAGCTTACCATCTGGGGCAAACGCGTCGGTTGCGACGTGATCGCCGGCCAGTACGGCGCCGACTCGGCGGCGATCGCCTTTGACGCGCTGGAGGCGGCCACGAAGCGGGGCGTTGATTATCTGTTGATCGATACCGCCGGCCGGTTGCATACAAAGAAGAACCTGATGGAAGAGATGAAGAAGATGCATCGCTCGCTGCAGAAACGCGTGCCGGCCGCTCCCCACGAAGTCCTGCTGGTGCTCGACGGCACCACGGGCACCAACGCCCTGGCCCAGGCCCGTGAATTTCACCAGGCACTTGGCGTGACGGGCCTGATCGTCACCAAACTCGACGGCACCGCCAAAGGCGGCATCGTTGTCGCCATCTCCCGCGAATTAAAGCTGCCCGTCAAATTCATCGGTCTCGGCGAGCAAGTCGACGATTTGCAGCCCTTCGACCCCAAACAGTTTGCCGAAGCGCTGTTTGGGGAATCGTCGCCGTCCTCCTCACCGGCCTGACGGGGGAGGGCGAGGCTCCCGCCGAGCCGGGCTTGCTCTCACCCGACGTTCTCTTTATTCTTCCGACCATGCCTTTCACGTCCCAAGACGAACGATTCATGCGGCGGGCGCTGGCGCTGGCGCGGCGCGGGGTGGGGAAGACCAGCCCGAACCCGGCGGTCGGCGCGGTGCTGGTGCGCACGGGGCGGGTCATCGGCGAAGGTTTTCACAAGCAGGCAGGCGGGCCACATGCGGAGGTGTTTGCCTTGCGCGGCGGCAACGCGCGCGGGGCGACGTTGTACGTGACGTTGGAACCTTGTTCCACTTGGGGCCGGACGCCGCCGTGCACGGAGGCAATCATCAAGGCGGGCGTGAAACATGTTGTGGCGGCGGCGCTCGATCCCAACCCGAAGCACAAGGGGCGCGGGCTGAAGTTGCTCAAGCGCGCGGGCGTTCGCGTCGAAAGCGGTTTGTTTGCCGAAGAAGCCACACGTCTGAACGACGCTTTCAACAAATGGATCACCACCGGAATGCCATTCGTCATCGCCAAGGCGGCGATGAGCGCCGACGGCAAAATCGCCACACGCACGGGCGATTCGAAATGGATCACCAGTGATCAGGCACGACGGGAAGCCCATGCGCTTCGCGGCCGGGTGGACGCAATCATGGTCGGCGCAAGGACGGTCGTCCGTGATGATCCGCAATTGACACTGCGGCATGGCGTACGCGGAAGACAACCGTTGCGGATCGTGATGGATTCCCGAGGGACGTGTCCGCTGGATGCACGGGTGTTCACGGACAAGTTTCGCGGGCGGACCATCGTGGTAACCAGCCGGCAATCGCCGAAACGCTGGCGCGATGTCCTGGCCGGGCGCGGCATTCGCGTGGTCCAGACGCGGTCGCGTGATTTGCGCGGCACGCTGAAGGCCCTGGGCAAGATGGACATTACCAGCGTGTTGATCGAGGGCGGCGGCGAACTATTGGGCGCGGCATTTGATGCAAAGCTGGTGGACGAGGTCATGTTCTTTTACGCGCCGCTTGTCATCGGCGGTGCGCGGGCAGTGACGGCCGTGGGCGGGGAAGGCGTGGCGCGGGTGAAGCAGGCCGTGAAACTGCGGGATTGCCAATGGCGGCGCATCGGTGCGGAGGAAATGTTGCTGGAAGCGACGGTGGCGCCGTGATTCTCGTCGTCGGACTCTCGCCGGCCTGGCAGCGGACCCTGGAATTTGGAAGCTTTGCGATCGGCAAGGTGAACCGGGCCAGACGAGTCAGCGAAATCGCCTCGGGCAAGGGCGTCAATGTGGCGCGCGTGGCGCAGCAATTGGGTGCGCCGGTGCGGTTGCTGACCGTCGCGGGTGGCCGGCGCGGAGAGTTATTGAGTCGATCTCTCAAGGCGCAGCGCATCGATGCGCATATTGTCCGGGTGAAAGCAGAGACGCGCATTTGCCAGACGTTGCTGGCCGACGGCACAGCGACCGAGTTGGTGGAAGAGGCCGGCGCGTTGAGCAGAGGCGAGGCGCGGGCCGTGATGGACCAGTTTGCCAGGGAAATCCGCAAGGCAACAGTCCTGGTCTTGACGGGCACGGTGCCGCCCGGTTGCGGCGACGATTTTTATGGGCAGTTGATAGTCCGGGCAAAGGCGGCGGGTGTTCCCGCGCTTGTCGATGCGCGAGCGCGACAGCTCTTGAATGCCGTGAGAGCAAAACCGTTTCTGGTGAAGATCAATCGGGACGAATTCAAGGCAGTGCCTGCGTTGGGCCGCGAGGGCGTTGAATGGTTTGTGATTTCGGACGGGGCCAGGAACGTATCTGTGCGTCACGGCCGGAAAACGCGGCAACTCCAACCACCGCGCGTCAACGCCGTGAACGCCATCGGCTCGGGCGATGCGATGCTGGCCGGCATCGCCTGCGGGTTGTTGCGCGGGCAACCAATCATCGAGACTGTGCGACTGGGAATCGCCTGCGGCACGGCCAACGCGATGACTGAAACGCCCGGGTTTGTCAGGCCGTCCGATGTGAAGCGGTTGCTGAAGCGAATTTGACCTGTTCGCAAGCGACGCTGGACATGGCTTGCCGCAGTCTGTATCGTTGTGGTCCCATGTTTACCGGGATCGTCGAAGAAGCCGGCCGCGCCGAGCGGGTCTCCAAAGGCCTGAAGTCCACGGAATTGTTCATTCGCGCCAAAAGCATCCTGCGCGGCCTGCGCGTCGGAAACAGCGTCGCGGTCAACGGCACCTGCCTGACCGTCGTTGGCAAACGCGGCGGCCTGCTGAAATTCGACGTCCTCAACGAGACGTTGCGCCGCACCAATCTCGGCCAGGTGACACGCGGCGCGCTGGTCAATCTGGAGCGTCCCTTGAAGGCGGACGGCCGGTTGGATGGACATTTTGTGCAGGGCCACGTGGACGTCACGGGCATCGTGCGGCGCTGGGAACAGGTGGGCAAGGATTTCGTGCTGGAAATCAAGACACCGCGACTGTTGATGAAATACATCGTCGAAAAGGGCTCGGTCGCCATCGACGGTGTCAGCCTGACCGTGGCGGCGGTAGGGCGCGATTGGTTTCGCGTCTGGATCATTCCGCACACGCGCGAGGTGACAAACCTCGCCGCGCGCCGCAAGGGCGACCGGATTAATCTGGAGGCCGATATCCTGGCCAAGTACGTGGAGAAATCAATCCGCGGGAGGAGCGATTGACACGCGCCCCTGCGATCGCTAGACTGACGTAATAGGGTAAATCATGCTTCAGATTCTCGAACAACTCTTGGTGATCCAGGACCGCGACCGGCGCATCGCGCAATTGAAGGCCGAGCAGGCCCGCATCCCGGTGGAAACCGCCGCCGTCGAAAAGGGCGTGCAGGACGAGACGTCCAAACTGGATTCAGCCCGGCAGGAACTGAAGAAAATCGAGTCCGAACGCAAGAAACTGGAGATCGACGCCGAGTCGAAACGGACGCAGATCGCCAAGTACCGAACGCAACTTTCCCTGATCAAATCAAACACGGAATACCAGGCCCTGCTGAAGGAAATCGCCAAGGCCGAGGACGAGATCCAGCACGTCGAGGACAGCGAGCTGGAATTCATGGAGCAAATCGAGCGCTTGCAGCCCGCCTTGAAACAGGAACAGGCGGCGCTTAAGGAAATTACCGGCAAAGCCGAGGCCGCCAAGGCCGACCTGAAGAAGCGCGCGGCGCTCATCGAACAGGAATTCACCGAATTGCGGGCCGAGCGGGAGAAATTGGCCGCGCAAGTCGACCCGGACGCGCTGGCCCGCTATGAACGGTTGATGCGCAGCAAGGGCGACGTGGCGATCGTGCCGGTCCAGCACGGCAACTGCGGTGGCTGCCACCTGAATATCCCCCCGCAACTGATGCACAACGCCAAGAACGGCACCGAACTCACCAGTTGCGATTACTGCGCCCGTCTCTTATACTGGCAGCCGGAGTGAGTCGGGCGGCACCGGTCGCCGTTGTTTGATTTTTAATTTCAAATTTGGAAGGGCGGATAGCCGCTGCCCTGGATTCGTCCAGGGGGAGGAAAGTCCAGACTCCACAGGGCAAGATGCCCCTCGCAAGCGGGGGACTCCCGATTTAACTTCGGGAGGACGGACAGCGCCACAGAAAACAAACCGCCCGGTTCCTGTCAGCTTCCGGAGCCGGGTAAGGGTGAAACGGCGAGGTAAGAGCTCACCGCTTCGTCAGTGATGGCGGAGGCACGGCAAACCCCATCTGGAGCAAGACCAAATAGGCTGCAAGACGCTGCCCGCGTCATTTGAGCAGCGGGTACAGGTCGCATTAGACAAATGGCTATCTAGAACAGAATCTGGCTTACGGCCCTTCCAAAACCGCTTTTTCCAGCATGCGTTACCCGCTCTTCCTCAACCTGGCCGGCGAACCCGCCACCGTCATCGGCGGCGGCCAGGTCGCGCTACGCAAAATCCGCTCCCTGCTGGCCGCCGGAGCTGACATCACCGTCATCAGCCCCGAAGCGCCAGCGCCGTTGCGCACGCTGGCGCGCTCCGGGAAAATCCGCTGGGTGCGACGACGCTATCGGGCAGGCGATTTGCGCGGCGCGCGGCTTGTCATCGCCGCGACCGACGACCAGGGGGTCAACCACCGCGTCTGCACCGAGGCAAAAAGGCGCAGGCTGCTTGTCAACTGTGCGGCCCCGCCGGACGCGGGGAATTTCATCGTGCCCTCCGTCGTGCGACAGGGGCAATTGACCGTGGCGATTTCCACGGGCGGGGCCAGTCCGGCGCTGGCCAGGCAGATCCGGCGCGGGCTTGAACAATTTCTCGACGGCAGATATGCTGCCGTCGCGAGCAACATGGCGACCATTCGCAAAACATTGTCGACCCGCGTCACTTCCGCCGGCAAACGGAAGGCAATCTACCGCCGTTCCCTGAAACGGCTGTTGAAACGGACGAGCTGACCCATGAGCGACCGCTCCTACCTGTGGCTGGCCCTGGCGTTCTACGCAGCGAGCGTGCTGCTGACGATCTGGCGGCTGAAGGCGAAGGGGACATTGTCCAGCCTGCAGCACTTGAACCAGATCGTCATGGTCTGCGGCTTCGCTTTTCACACGGTGTTCCTGTTTATGCGCGGCCAGGCGGAAGGCCGGTGTCCGTTGACGAACCTGTTTGAGACCCAGGCGTTCATTGCCTGGGCGGCCGTGCTGTTTTATCTGCTGATCGGGTCATCCTACCGCGTGTCATTTCTCGGGGCGTTTACCGCGCCGTTGGTGCTGGTGATCTGCCTGGCGGCGCTGCTGGCGCATATTGACGTGCCGCATCCCGGGCAACTCTCCGCCAGTCCCTGGGTGGAATTCCACGCCGCCATCGCGATCCTGGCCTACGGGGCGTTCGCCCTGGGGTTCGTGACCGGCGCGATGTATCTGCTTCAGGAACGGCAGTTGAAGAACCGCAAGTTGAGCGCGTCGTTCCTGCTGTTGCCGTCAATCGAGCAATTGGACGTGATCACGTTCCGCCTGATCGTGCTCGGTTTCGGCATGCTGACCGTCGGGATGATCGGCGGGTTCATCTCGTATCAGATCGTCGGCCATTGGACCCGGCCCAAAATCGCCTGGGCGATCACCGTCTGGCTGCTCTACGCGGGCGTGCTGGCGGCACGGATGATCTGGTCGCTGCGCGGACGCAAGATCGCGCTGGTCTCCATGATGTCGTTCGCGTTCATGCTGGTGACGTTCTGGGGCGTCAGTTTGTTGTCCGATGTCCATCCCGGCGCGCCATGAACCTTTTCACCATCGGCCTGAATCATCGCACCGCTCCCGTGGAAGTGCGCGAACGCATGGCGTTTCCCAAAACGCTGCTGGGGGAGGCGACCTGCCGGTTGCTCGGGGCCGCCCCGGTGCACGAAGCGGCAATCCTTTCCACCTGCAACCGGGTCGAAATCTATACGTTGACGGCCGACGCCGCCAAGGCCGGCGCCGCCATCCGCCAATACCTGCATGAACATCACAAGCTGGCGGAATCAGTTGACCCGCATCTGTACGAGTTGCGCGACCGGGCCTGCATCCAGCATTTGATGGAAGTGACCTGCGGCCTGGATTCGATGGTGCTGGGCGAGACGGAAATCCTCGGCCAGGTCAAAGACGCTTATCTGGCCGCGCAACAGGCCGGCGCGACCGGCATGGCATTGAACCGCCTGTTCCAAAAATCCTTTGCCACCGCCAAACACGTCCGCTCCGCCACCGCCATCACGCGGGGATCGACCTCCGTCGGTTCCGTGGCGGTCGACCTTGCCGGGCAGATTTTTCGCGACCTGGCGTCGCGCACCGTGATGGTCATCGGCGCAGGCGAAATGAGCGAAGCCACCGCCAAAGCGTTGCGCAGCCGGGGCGCGGGAACGATCCTGGTCTGCAGCCGAACCCATGAACGGGCCGAGGCGCTGGCAAGCCAGTTGGGCGGACGCGCCATTTCGTTCGAGCAATGGCCGGAGGAATTTTCGGCGGTCGATATCGTCATCAGCTCGACCGCCGCGCCGCACCCGATTGTCACCCGGGAAAAACTCGTGCCGCTGATGAAACTGCGCCGCCAGCGCCCGCTGTTCCTGATCGACATCGCCGTGCCGCGCGACATCGAACGCTCCTGCGGCGAGATGGAGAACGTTTACCTGTACGACATCGACGATCTCCAGCAGATCGCCCGCAAAAACGTCGCCGCCCGCGAACGCGAGGTCGCCGCCTGCCGGGCGTTGCTCACGGAACACGTGACGCGGCTGGCCGACTGGTTCGAACACAACCGGCCGGCGCTGGAACAGCGTTACCACGGCGGCCCCAACGGCCTGCCAACACCCCGGCCAGCCCACACACACGCATGATGAATTCCCTGATCATCGGCACACGCGGCAGCCCCCTGGCCCTGGCCCAGGTGGAGATCATTCGCGGCCTGCTCGTCCACGAATACCCCAGTCTCGGCGTTGACGCGAAGATCATCAAAACCAGCGGCGACCAATTTAAGAACCTCTCACTCACAGCAGGGGGCGGCAAAGGCCTCTTTACCAAAGAAATCGAGGAGCAACTCCTTAAAGGCGAAATCCATCTCGCCGTCCACAGCATGAAAGACCTGCCGACCATGCTGCCCGACGGCCTGACCATCGGCGCCGTCCCTGCCCGCGAAGACGCTCTCGATGCGTTCGTGTCCCGGCGGTTCGCTTCGTTGGACGATCTCCCCCAAGGCGCGCGAGTAGCCACCAGCAGCATCCGGCGCAAAGCCCAATTACTGGCCCGCCGTCCCGACCTGCAAATCGAGGAAATCCGCGGCAACGTCGGCACACGCCTGAAGAAATTGACCGAGAAAACCTCCACGCTGGACGGCCTGATCCTGGCCACCGCCGGCCTCAAACGCCTCGGCCTCTGGGAACAATCCAAGACCCTCCACTGGCAGCGCCTGGAAATCGACATCATGATCCCCGCCGTCGCCCAAGGCATCATCGCCTGCGAAGTCCGTTCCAGCGACCGCGAAACGCAGGAAATCCTCGCAAAAATCAATGACGCCGACACCCTCGCCTGCGCCGAAGCCGAACGCGTCTTCCTGCGCGCCCTCGGCGGCGGCTGCCAAGTCCCCTACGCCGCCCACGCCACCATCACCGGCCCTCAAATGAAATTGGTCGGCGCCAAATTCGCCCCCGACGGCAAAGATTTCTCCAAAGCCGAGGCAATAGGCCCCGCCACCGACCCGCTGGAATTAGGACAGAGGGTTGCCAAGCAGGTGATCGTGTGACATGAAGATGCCGCCGGACATTCTCACGTTCCTTCTGCGCGGCGGACACTTAAGTGTTGAGGAGCGCAAAGAGAAAGGCCTTTGGCCTAACGAGAGGCTTCGCTATTCGGAAGTGCTCGATCATCTTTCAGCGCTGATCGAGCGGGAAGAGTGGTTTCCCAGGATCTTACCCGACCACAAACCCGGCGAACTGGTATACGAAGGGACTGTTATTCAGAGAGTTTCCTCATCCAGGTTCATTTGTCACAGCCGCAGACCATCTGTATACGACCTTCATGTTATGGCCGAAGATTCGAAGAAGGAATTTGGCCTAGCTAGAGAGGCTGCAGAGTTTTTCTTGAAGTGGGAACTGCATCTTCCCGGCAGGCTGGATAGTTGGATAGTCGAGTGAATAAACGATCAACTCCATTCATCTAATTGCCAGCCGTGTTCGCGGCTAAGATGTTGCACCCTAGCTTCTGTATTTCTTCGCCGGTTTTTCGCGCACCATGGACGGGGAGCGTTTGGCTGCCAGGCGGCGGAGGGAGCGGTTGACCGATTTGGAGTCGGTGAAAATCTTTGCCACGTCAGGCTCTAGCACCACCACATTGCTGCCTCGTGCGAAACGGTGGAAATACTTGCCCCGCACGCCACCGCGAAAGTCATACTCTGACCGCAGATCGTCGGGCTTCGGCTTGCTAGATTTCTTCTTCATACATTTGGCGTTCTGTTCCTGTCGCGCGCCGGGCGCTAATTACGCGAATAATATCGCTTCTTTCAGTGAAAATCACAACCACCAAGCGGTTCCGATGTGACTGGCCTAGGATGACGAATCGCTCTTCACCTACCGAGTGGGATGGATCGGGGATTGTCAACGACAGTGGGTCGGTAAATACAGCCGCCGCTTCCTCAAAACTCACTCCGTGTTTCGCGAAGTTGCTAGATGCCTTTCGTTCATCCCATTCGAAGTTCAAGGGCATCGGCGATTTATATACCGTGCGCCCGTGAATTGTCCAGTCAGCGGACGCAAATCAACGAAACCGGTCTGAACTATTGCAGGATGGCGGGAATGTGCTACTGTACGGGCAGCATGATATATGCCGAAAGCATACGCCCGGCAGCAGGGGCGGCTGTTGCGGCGGGGCGAGGGCTTTGCCGGCCTTCAGTTGGAGGGCCACGCTCCCGCGTGGCCGCTGCCTTGGCTAAAACGACGCGGTCGTGCTGGAGCGCGACCCTCCAACTTCGTGTCCTCTGTGCCTCTGTAGTGAGGGTCCGTCGCCCGGAGGCCGGGTCAAACCTAGTTCGACCTAGTCAAACCTAGTCCGACCTAGTCAAACCTAGTCCGACCTAGTCAAACCATGAATTTTTCACAAAATGACCACTTCCGGCCAAACTGATCTTCCCGAAGCGATTGCACGACAACATCTTCCGTTATTGCGTATACCGCGCAAGGCGGGAGACACCGCTCTGACCCGGTTTGCCGGCATCTGTCCCCATCCGTGTGCATCTGTGGCCAAATTCTGCGCTTGGCCGGGGTGCGGGGTTGGGATAGCCTGAGGGGCGATGAAACTGACTGGGAAAGTCTATTTGGTGGGGGCGGGGCCGGGTGATCCGGGGCTGGTCACGATGAAAGCGGTGGAATGCATCCAGAAGGCGGACGTGATTTTGTATGACAATCTGGTCAATCCATCGCTGTTGCGCTATGCACGGCCGGATGTGGAATTGATTTTTGCGGGGAAGACCTCGAAGAAGCACACGCTCACGCAGGATGAAACGAATGCGTTGCTGGTGGCCAAGGCGGGGGAGGGGAAGATCGTCACGCGGCTGAAGGGGGGCGACCCGTTTGTGTTTGGACGCGGCGGCGAGGAGGCGCAGGAGTTGTTGAAGGCGGGGATCGGCTTCGAAATCGTCCCTGGCATCAGTTCGTCGATTGCCGCGCCGGCCTATGCGGGCATTCCGGTGACGCACCGCGATTTCGCCTCAGCCTTCATGGTGGTCACCGGCCACGAGGACCCCGACAAGGCGGAAACGGCCATCGATTGGAAACAGGTGGCGACATTTTTCGGCACACGGGTGATTTTGATGGGGGTGGAACGGATCGGCAAGATCAGCGCCGAATTGATTTCACATGGTTGTCCGCCGGAGACTCCGGTGGCGATGGTGCGCTGGGGGACCACCGGCCAACAGCAAACCATCCAGGGCACGATGGCCACGATCAGCGAAGTCGCCGAACGGGCGCAGTTCAAGCCGCCGGCGGTGACCGTGATCGGCGAGGTGGCGCTCTTGCGCGACCAGCTTAACTGGTTCGAACGCCGGCCGCTGTTCGGCAAACGGATCGTCGTCACCCGCAGCCGGGAACAGGCCAGCGAACTTGTCCGGATGCTGGCCGAGCTTGGCGCGGACGTGCTGGAGATCCCGACGATTTCAGTTAAACCACCGAAAAAGATCGCCCCGCTGCGCGAAGCGGTCAAATCCATCGGCATGTACGATTGGCTGGTGTTCACCAGTCCCAACGGCGTCGACGCTTTTTTCCGTGAATTCTTCCAGGCCCATCCGGACGTCCGCGAATTGGGCTTGGTCAAGATCGCGGCGGTGGGGACGGTGACCACGCAGAAGCTGACCGACCTGCATCTGGCGGTCGACCTGCAGCCGGCGGAGTTTACCAGCGAAGCGTTGCTGGCCGAGTTCCGCAAATCGGTGAGCTGCGAGAACCTGAAATTCCTGTTGCCCCGCGGCGACCTGGCCGACGAACGGTTGGCGCGCGGGCTGGAGGAGTTCGGGGCAATTGTGGATGATTTGGAGGCGTATCAGACGGTGCCGGACACGGAAGACCGCAACGGCCATCGCGCCCGGCTGTTGAGCGACGGGGCGGACCTGGTGACTTTTACGAGTTCTTCCACGGCCGTGAATTTTTGCGAATTGATCGATGTGCCGGCCTTGCGCAAACAGTTTCCCGCGATGCGCTTCGTCAGCATCGGCCCGCAGACCACGCAGGCCGCCCAAGCGCGTCATTTGGAAATCGCGGCGGAAGCGAAGATCCACACCATCGGCGGACTCGTCAGCACGATCCTGGAACTGATGCAGAAGCCGGGTCAATGATATGACGAAGGAAGAATTCTACGACGAAGGCATGGCGGAATTCGCCATGGCCGAGTACGACAAGGCCATCGCCTGTTATCGCCGGGCGGTGGAACTGGACCCCGCTTATTTCGATGCCTGGCACGCTTTGGGGATGGCCTACTTGCGCGCGGGGAAAATCCAGGAGGCCGTCGAGGCCGGCAAGCGCTCGGTCGAGCTCAATCCCAACGACATGCTGGCGCACACCAGCCTGTCGATGTACTACATGAAAGCGGGCGACAAGGCGATGGCCGAGGCCGAGAAGGGCAAAGCCACGGTCATCTCCTGGGGCGGGAAAGTTGACAACCTGGACAAACCGGAGAAACCGTAGCCGCCGGGGTTTACTGGAACATGTCCGCCGGCAGGAAATAGAGCTTGCCGTTCTCGAGCTTCAGCGACGCCGGCGAAAGCTCGACTTCGATCTTCGTGTGATCGTTCTGGCCGAGCAGCCGGAAGACATTTCTCAGCGAAAACGGCGACGCGTACCGGACGACTTTCGCTTTTTGGATGCCGGCCAGCTCCTTGGCCTTGTCCACCGCATCATCGAAATAGCCGAGACCGTCAACAAACCCCGCCGCCTTCGCCTGTTTGCCGGAAAGGACGCGTCCGTCGGCCAGCCCTGTTTTCAGTTCCTCCACCGTCATCGGCTCGCCGGCGCGCGTGCGTTCCTTGGCGACGATGCCGACGAACTTGTCGTAGACTTCCATGATCAGCGTCTGGACCATGTTCGACTCGGCGGCGGTCGGTTCGCGCGCGGGATTCAGGAGGTCCTTGTACACTCCCGATTTGAAGGTGTACGAGCGCACGCCCACCTTGTCCATCAGGCCGGAGAACGTAAAGCTTTGCAGGATGACGCCGATGCTGCCGGTCAGGGTCAAATCATTGGCCATGACATACGTCGCGCCCATCGCGGCGTAATACGCGCCCGAGGCGCCCATCGTTTCCATGCTGGCCACGACGGGTTTCTGGAGGCGCGCCGCGACGACCGCCCGGTAAATCTCGTCGGAGGCCACGACTTCGCCGCCGGGCGAATTGATGCGCAGGATGATCGCCTTGACGCGCTTGTCGTCGAGGGCCTGGTCAAGCTGGTCCTTGATCGACTCGACCATGCCTTCCTCGCCGCTGGGGCCGTCCAACCGTTCCGAGATCACGCCCGACAGATAAATCACGGCGATCTTGTTGCGCGCGTCCGTATCGCCCTGGAGGAACTGCTCTTCGAATTTGGCGCGCCGTCCGTCAAACCCATCCGCTCCGCCGTTCGCGCAACCGAAGGCCATGGAAAAGAACGCGAAATTCGCCAGGATGCTGAGAAACAGGAAAAACGTCGCGATCACCGCGTAAACAATCCAGCCGGTGCGGCGGGTCTGTGGCGGTGGCGCTGGCGGGGCCGCGGGCGGCGGATGCAGAAATGGTGGCACTTGATCCATGGCTGTAAAATGACCCAGGCGGGCGGGCGTCGCAAGCGCAAAATGGGTCTTCAGTTTTTCACTTGGTCGCCGAAGGAAATTGGCTTAGGTTACCCGCTCACAGCTTATGTTGCTGATCATCGACAACTACGACAGTTTTACGTACAACCTCGTGCAGTATTTCGGCGAGTTGGGCGTCGAGATGCGAATCTTCCGCAACGACGAGATCAATCTCGACCAGATCCGCCGCCTCCAGCCGGAACGGATCCTGATTTCCCCAGGGCCCTGTTCGCCGAGGGAAGCGGGCTTGTCCAACGAGATCATCCGGACGTTCGGTCCCACGGTCCCGACACTGGGCGTTTGCCTCGGCCACCAATGCGTCGGGCACGTGTTCGGCGGCGAAGTGGTCCGGGCGGAACGGCTGATGCACGGCAAAACGTCGCTGATCTACCACGACGGCGATCCGTTGTTCGCCGGGATGCCGAATCCGTTCACGGCAACGCGGTATCACTCGTTGCTGATCAAGCGCGACACGATGCCGGCCACCCTGCGGATCATCGCCGAGACCAAACCGGAAGGCGAAGTGATGGGCGTGCGGCACACGGAGTTCCCCATCTGGGGCGTCCAGTTCCATCCGGAATCGATTTTGACGGAGAACGGGAAACAGATCCTGCAGAATTTCCTCACGCTGTCCGCGGCACGCAAGCCCACCGCATCTCGGATCAAGCCCGGCGAGGAAGAGTAGTTGGCCCTTTAACCCAGATCGGTCCAGCGCACCAGGTCGGCGAGGTTGGGCCGGCCATCGTGGTGCCAGGACAACGGCGGCCGCTGCATCTGGCCGATGGGACAAACCCGGCAAACGCCCATCCGGGCGAGTTCAGAGGCAAACCCCATCACGCGCTCGTTCATCGGGGCCATGCCCACGGTGGAAATGCTTGGCGCGTACCGATGGATCGAATCCAGCACCCGTTTCAGGCCGTCCGTCGGTTTGACAAAGACCGTGCGGTTCAGGCACGAGGGCGCGAAGGACGGGTCGTCCTCGTAGATCACCGTCCATTCATTGGGGGTCTTGCTGGTCCAGACCGCCACCCGCCGGTCCGCCGCCCCGCGAAATTCATAGGCCGACCGGATTTGGGAAACCCCGGCGGCCTCCTCCACGGAGAGCGGTCCGCGCGGCACCCGCGTCTGGTAGGCCGCCATCGCTTCGGCCAATGCCGCCGCAAACTTGCGCGGCCCGAGTTCGCCGCGCTCCTCCACATAAAACATGTGCGGCGACAAACACCCTTGCTGGTCGTAAATCGAGACATCAAACGCCGCGGCCTCGGCCAGTGCCGGCAGGTTCTCCGCGCTCATCGCCTCCTTGGCGATCACGCCGAAACTGATCTTATGGCCGTAGCCAACAAACGGTACGCCGTCCGGCGCGATCTGTCGCAACGCGGAAATGGTGTGATCGTCGCCGTAGGCCACCACCGCATCCGCCCCGGCCAGCGCGGTCTGGGTCAACGTGAGCTCCTGTCGCGCCCACTCCAGCGGCGCAACGCAATCCGCCAGTTCCGCGTCCACCTCGCGCAACGAGTCGACGAACAGGGCGGGGAACACCGTATCGCGTTGCGACATTCGCACCAGGTTGCCGGCCTTCAGCAGCAGGCCGCAGCAAATGCTGATGATGCCCGGCGACGGCACGTTGCCCGCCAGGAAATGCGCGATCAGCCGCGGGCCGACGGCCTTGGTCTGGGCCCGGCCGCGCAGGCAGAATTCGTCCAGGACCCGCCGGCTGCCCAATTCACGGTCGAGCATTTCGCCGAGGGCCTCGTAGGTGATCGCGCCATAGGTCAGATCAATCGCCTCGCGCACCATCGGCTCGGAGAAACCGGTGACGGCCGGCGCCTGCTCGATGGCGCGCAAACGCCAGGGGCTGGTCGGCTCCTGCCAGTTCTTGGCGGTCTGCACCAGCGCACTGATGATGGCTTCCGTACTGCGATGCTGCGCCACGCGTTCGCGAGCTTCTCGCGTGCGATGAATGGCTTCGTTGATCTGCTCGACCGTGGCGTTCATTTCAGGGAAAGCGCTTCCGCGTTGAGCGAGCAGCCCCGAACTTCGGCATCTGCCGCCCGTCCCAAGATGTCAAAGCTGTTGGCGTTTGCGACGCCCAAATCTTCCGTCTGTACACACATTATACTCCATAAATTGGCCAAATCCAAGACTCGAATCATCCCACGCTCACCATGAGCAGCCTCCCTGCCAGTCTGAGGATCAATGATTCGCACGCGCGCCCAGGGCGGGACGGCCTTCGTGTCGGTCCGTTGGCCCGCGCGAAGCGTCTGGTCGTAGAACTGCGTGCTCAACTCCGTCATCCCGTATTCATTGACAATCCGCGCCGGGGAAATGCCGAGGAACTGCTTGAACAACCCGCACAACTCCGCCCGGGGCATCTGGCGCGAACGGCCCTTGAACCCGCCCGTTTCCATCACGCGGCTGCCTTGGGCCATATCCAGCCGCATGTCGTTCTTCGCGCAGCACTCGAACAGATGAACAAACGCAAAGGCGGTCCCCAGCAGAAACACAGGCTGATGCGCCCATTGCAATTCGACGAGGTCGTGGACCAGTTTCTGCGCGAGCAGGTCTTCGCCCTCGACATAGAACGCGCTGTCCGGCGCGCCGAACTGCTTCATCACGACGCCCATCATGTGCGCCAGCGAAGAGTGCGGCGATTCTTCAGGAGAAGGCGTCAACGCGAGCATCGGCAACCGCGCACCGTCGGGCAGCAGGTGCGCTTGAAAGTTTGGCCGGATGGCCGCCTCGTAAAGAGCCAGCGTCTGAAAGTAATGTTTGCCCGATTTGGCCCGGCTCGTGCCGCTCGTGTGAAATTCCGCGACGGCTTCGTTGAGAGGAAAGCACGCCAGCGAGACATCCTTGAACGACCGGGTCGGCACGGCGGGAATCTCCTGCCACTGTTTCACGGTCGCCGGTGTCCGTTGTTGCTGCTCGCAATAAGCGTTATAGACGCCGTTGGATTCGAATTGGAATGCAAACACGGCCAAGGCAAGTTCATTGAACTGCGCGTCGGCCAAAGGCCGCTCGACGCCGCGTTCAATCAACGACAGAACAGATTGCTGCAACTGGAGCCCGGTTTTTTTCATGCTGGTTTGCCGTAAACAGCAAATCCATGATGACGCCGATGAAGGGGATTGTCAAACCCGAGGCGCTGGGCCCGGAAGCGCGCTCCTACAGGACTTCCTTCAGGACATCCGCACAGTAATCAAGCTGCCGTTTCGTGATGACCAGGGGCGGCGTCAGGCCGAGGATTTCGCCGCGATTGCCTTCGGGGATGGCGATGATACCGCGGGGGAGGAGTTTTTCGGCGAGCAGGGCGGCATTGCCCACTTCGAGGCCGAGCATCAGGCCTTTGCCGCGCACCTTGCCGATGCGCGCGAGCTTCGCCTTGAAGCCATCTCCCAAGGAGCGGCTGCGGGAATCCAGTTTCAGGCGTTTCATCTCGGCAATGGCGGCCAGCGCGGCGGCGCATCCCATCGGGTTGCCCAGAAACGTGCTGGTGTGAATGGCTTCGCCGGTCGATTCCGGCCAGCTATCCATGATGTCGGCGCGCCCGACGCACGCGGCCAGCGGCAGGCCGCCGGTGAGCGATTTGCCCACGCAGACGACGTCCGGCACCACGCCCCAATGTTCGCAGGCAAACCATCGGCCGGTGCGGCAAAAGCCCGCGTAGATTTCGTCGATGATCAGCACCAGGTTGTGCTCGTCGCAAAATGCGCGCAGTTTCGGAAGGAAATCGTCCGGCGGGACAACAATGCCGCCTCGACCCTGGATCGGTTCAACCAGGACGGCGCCATAGTTCTCGATATGATCGACCTGTGGGATCGTGCCGTACGGAACGTGCGCGGTAAAGTGGCCCAGCTGCTTCGTAAATGGCGTCCGAAAATCCGCGCGCCACGTCGTGTCCAGCGCGCCGTAGGTCAACCCATGGTACGCGCCCTCGAACGCGATGACGCCGGGCCGTTTGGTGTGGATGGCAGCGGACTTGAGCGCGGTCTCGACGGCTTCGGCGCCCATGTTGGTGAAAATGACGCGGCCTTCCGAGTGTGACCAACGACCAAAGGTCAGCGCAACCAGTTCGCGCGCCAGATGCAGCTTCAACTCGTTCGGGTGGACGTCGCCCATGGCGTGGAGAAGGGTGCCGGCCTGTTTCTTCAGCGCGGCGACCACGCGCGGGTTGGTGTGGCCGACGCCGGCGACGCAAAATCCGGCCGTCAAATCAATGTAACGATTACCGTCAACGTCCCAGACATTCGCCCCGGCAGCGCGTTTCCAGAAGATCGGCCAGCGGTCGGAGAGGAAGGTGACGTTGCGGGATTCGTAGCGGCGCAACTGGCGGGCAAGGGCGCGGGATTTTGGCCCGGGGACCTTGGTCTGCAGCCGCGGTAGCGCGTCACCGGCCATCAGGAGTGTGGAAAAATCTTGTGCTGCGTCTTGCCCGCTTCCTGGTCAACCAGCATGACGAAATGATGGAACTTCATCACCTCGAACAGTTCGCCAAACGTGATCGGTTCGTAGTCGGGGTCCGACTCGCCGAAGAGAATGCGCAGGTCGTTTTCCGTCCCGCGTTTGCGCGCCGGCGTGCCGTTGCGTTCGGTGATCCAGGTCTGTATTTGCTGGGGTTTGACGATGATGCGCAGGGACATGGTGTTACACTCCTCGGGCGTCGGCGCCCCAAATGTGTTTGTGCAGTTGCGTTTGCAGGCGCACGGGCAGCCGATCCGCCATAACCCAATCCGCCAGCGTTTTGAGCGGCAACGTGTTCCACACGGGTGAAAACAAGACCGTGCAGATGCCCGCCAACTGATGTTCCGTCATCATCTGTCTGGCCCAATCATAGTCGGCGCGGTCAGCGATGACGAATTTCACTTCGTCCTTCTTATCGAGCAGACGGATATTGTCGTAGCAGTTCCTGCCGCATTCGCCGCTGCCCGGACATTTCAGGTCCATGATCTTCACCACGCGGGGATCGACCGGGGACATGTCGATCGAGCCGCTGGTTTCCAGCAACACCCGCTTGCCAAGGTCGCACAGCCTCGCCATCAACGGAAAGACGTTCGGCTGCAGCAGGGGCTCGCCGCCGGTGATTTCGACGAGGGGACAATTGTATTCCAGCACCTTGACGATCACTTCGCCGAGGGCCATTGGTTTGCCTTCGTTGAACGAGTACGGCGTGTCGCACCAAGCACAGCGCAGATTGCAGGCGGTCAGCCGCACAAACACACACGGCAAGCCCGCATACGAGGACTCGCCCTGGATGCTGTGAAAAATCTCGTTGATGACCAGCGTTTCAGCCACGGACAAAGGCTAGCAAACACCGCCGGCGCAGTCAACGCAAGGCGGCGGGAACATCGCAGGCGCCTTTCGTCTATTCCGCCTTCAGTTTTACCGCCTGCCCGGTGCGCGCGGACTCATACAACGCTTCCATCAACAGGGCCTGGCGCAACCCCCAGACTGCCGGGCTGGGATCTTCCGTGCGGCCCAGGATGCAGTCGATGAACCGTTGCTGCAGGGAAGCCACAGGCGCAACGGGCGGATACCGCACGGGTTTGCTGTCGGCGTCCCATTGCTGCAACCGATGACCATGGATGCCCGTCTGCACTTCGCCGCGCGTGAATGCAACGCGGATTCCCTCGTCCCACGTCACCACCGAATCACCGTTGATCGTCGCCGTGCCGATGGCCCCGTTGGTATAGCGGACCGACGCGGTTGCGATGATGTCGACGGGCGCGCCGCGATTGTCCATCCAGGCAAACACCTCCGCCGGACGCGCGTTCGACAGATAGAGCATGGCGTTGAACACGTGCGCGCCGCTGTCGTAGGCCTCGCCGCCGCCCGACAAGGCCGGGTCCTGCCGCCACGTCCCCGTCGTCGCTTTCTTCCAGGTCTGCGCGACGAAAGCGTTGATCGCC
>CAWFPN010000015.1:0-11417 GCA_963817685.1 uncultured Verrucomicrobiae bacterium
AACGGCATGTCGTAGGTAGGGCGGCTTGGCCCAAGCCGCCGTTGTTGGGATCATTTGACTCGCTCCCGCATCGCCTGCTCCGTCGCTTCGCGGGCGATACGCAGGGCGATCAGGCCGTCCTCGCCCGTGGGCAGGTCGCTTTCTTCTCGGGTTTCCAGCGCGCGGGCGAACGCGGCGTACATCCCGGCGAAATTCTTCTCGTCGTGCCACGCGAAGCGTTGCGTGCCGGCGGCGTTGCGCAGTTCGAAAAGCTCGTTCTCACGGTCGTAGAGGATCACGCCTTCGGTGCCGATGATTTCGTAGGTGAACCGGGCCAGCGGTTCCGCGACGGTGTGGCCATAGGAATAGCTGATCTCGACGGTCGTGTGCGCGCCGCTGGCGTGATCGAGGTGCAGATACATGTGGTCGGGCGCGCTGTAATCGTCCACCCAGGCGGCGTGGGCGTGCTTGTGCTCGACCTCCGAGCCGAGCCACCACCGGGCGAGATCGATTTGATGGACGCCGCAATCCATCATCGGCCCGCCTTCGAGCATGCGGTCTTCGCGGCGCTTTTGGATGGTCCGTTTGCCGGACGAATCGGTCTCGAATTTGCCATGGCAGTTCCAGATGTAAATGAGGCGCAACGAGCGCGCCTGGCCGACGGCGCCGCCGGCGATGAGTCGTTTGATGTCCAGCGCGGCCGGACTGAACCGATACACGAAAGCCGTGAACAACATCAGCCCGGCCTCGCGCATGGCGTCAATCATCCGTTGCGAATCGGCTTCGGTCAGCGCCAGCGGCTTTTCGCAGAGGACATGCTTGCCGTGGCGCGCCGCATCCAGGACGTTTTGGAGATGGACGCCCGCCGGTGAGGCGACCACGACGGCATCGATGCCTGAGGCGAAGAACGCTTCGCTGTCCGTGAACGCCTGCGGGACGCCGAACTTGGTTTGTGCCGCGCGCAGGCGCTTTTCATCGGGATCGAACAGGGAGGTGAGTTCGAGCGATTCGACCGCCTTGATCGCGGGCAGATGGCCGTAATCGGCTACCGTCCCGCATCCCATCAGTCCGATTTTCGTTTTAGCCATGAGATGTCTCGTAAGGTGTTAATGCTGTGGTAGATGCACGGATTGCTGATCCTCGCAAAAATTTATGGTTGGACTAGGTTTGACTAGGTTTGACTGGCCGTGTAAGGCGTTGGTGGAGAGGGGCTTGCCGGTCGCACCTTTTGCGAAGGCGGGCCAATCCGCCGTCGTGTCCGCCGGAGCCTTGGCGCAGGCGGAAGGCCCGGCGCAGGCCGAAGCCTTGGCGAAGGCGGAAGAGGCTCCGGCTGTCACCGGACTTATACTTGCCGCATATATCATACTGACCCGTACGGTAGCATATTCAGGTGGAACTGTCGATTGATCGCTGCGCGTGATCCGGCCAAAGTGCGAACTCGGGTCGCGCAAAGGCTTGATTGCGGTGCGAGAGGAGATAAGATGCCGATCAATGAAACTGCCTGGCCCGCGATGATCAAGGCCATTTCAGGAATTGCGCGATATGCCGTGCTGCCGGTGATCCTGGCAGTCGCGTGTCAGGCGGATACCAATGTTCCCGGCGGCGCGGTCAAACAAGTCATGAGTGCACCATTGTCCAATCCCTGTGTTGCGCAGCCACAAGATAAGGAATGGCTTTCGAAGGCTGACTGGCTGGCGGAGCACGAACGTTTGTTGTCGCGCAAAGCCGCGCTGCGCGATACCCAGTTGGTGTTTTTGGGCGACTCCATCACGGCAGGCTGGCTGACGGAGGGTTGTGATGCCTGGGAACATTCCTTCAGCCGTTACAAGCCGCTGAATCTTGGAATCGGCGGTGATGAAACGGGCCAGGTTCTCTGGCGGATTGCGAACGGGGAACTCGACGGCATCCATCCCAAGGTGCTTGTTCTTCTGATCGGCACAAACAACATTGGCAACATGGGACACACCGGCAAGGACGCGGCGGAAGGCGTGCAAATGATTGTGCAGGAGATCCGGGCCAGATTGCCGAAGACAAGGATCCTCTTATTGGCGGTGCTGCCGCGTGATGAGCAGCCCGATACGAGGTTCCGCAAGGAAGTGAACGAACTCAATGCCGGCATCCGCTTGCTGGATGACGGCAAGATGGTCCAGTATCTCGATCTCGCCAGCACCTTTCTGAATGCGGATGGAACGCTGCCCCGGGAACTCTTCCCCGACACGCTGCATCTTTCAGCCCCCGCCTACGAGCGCTGGGCGGAAGCGATGATGCCCGTGCTGAAGCCGCTGCTGGAGTAGGCTGGCGCCGGCATCACCAGTGGCGACGATCCGAACACCCGCTACCCAGCGGATTTCATGTTTCAGATCACCCGCGACGAGTACGACTCTTTAAGGTTCCAATTTGGAAGCTTAAAGATCGAGTTCGCGTTTCGGCTTACGCTGGCCGAGCCGAAGGAATACCTTCGTTCAAGATTCCAAAATGGCATCTTGAATACCCGCTATGCCGCATGTGGACGATGTCGCCGTCTCTGCGGAGTTGCGGCAGGATTGCCGCTCCTACCAGAGGATCTAAAGGGACCTGACCCGCGCCGGGTCAGGTGACCCGGCCTACAGATGCGATGGTCGGGGATTTGCAGGCAGTCTTTGAGATCACAGATTGTGATTTCAATGAGGGAACGTGGCCGAGCTAACGTCAAAACGACAGAGATGCTTCGACAAGCTCAGCATGACAGCATTCAGAGCCGGAGTTTTTCTGAACATCCGTGTCCATTCGTGTGGATTCGTGGCCGACGTTTATCCGTGGCCATCTGTGTGCATCTGTGGCTCTAGCCGCTATGGCGGATGTGGACGATGTCGCCGTCTTCGACGATGTAGTCTTTGCCTTTGAGGTGGAGTTTGCCGGTTTCTTTGAGCTTCACTTCGGCGGTGTGGCCGGTGTCGGCGGCGGTGGTCAGTTCGCCGTACTTCATCACTTCGGCGCGGATGAAGCCGCGGGCGATGTCGGAATGGATGGCGTAGGCGGCTTCGACGGCGGTGGCGCCGGCGCGGATCGTCCAGGCGCGGACTTCGTCTTCGCCGGTGGTGAAAAAGGAGATGTAGCCGAGCGCTTTGTAGAGCAGGCGGGTCAGCACGTGGATCGCGGGCTCGGTGATGCCGAGCGCGGCGAGGAATTCGGCGCGTTCGGCGGGACTTTCGATCTGGGCGACTTCGACTTCGATTTTGGCGCAGAGCTCGGGGACTTCCGAGCGCGGGCCGGTGATCTTGGCTTTGGCGGCTTCGACGAGCGCGGCGTCGGGGAAATTCTTTTCGCCGAGGTTGAGGGCGGTGACGATGCCTTTGACGGTGAGAAATTGCAGGGACCGCAGTTCTCTTTTCCTCGCCTTCGTGCCAGGGATACTCGCGAAGGGATTTGCCGGCTTCGAGGTGCGGCTTGAGTTTTTCCAGCAAGCGCGGCTTCGTCGGCGCGTTCCTGGTCGAATTTCTTCTTCTGGTCCTGCGCGATGCGGTTCAGCCGCGTCTCGATCAGGCTCAGGTCGCTGATCGGCCAGTTCCAGATTCATCGCATCGATGTCGCGCAGCGGCGTCGACGGTGCCTTTGGCGTGAAACACAGCGGGATCGTCGAAGGCGCGGACGATGTGGCAGAACGCGTCCATGTCCTTGAGCTTGTTGAGCCATTGCTCGCGCGGCTTGGGTTCGTGGGGCGGGGCGGGGGCGAGCGTGCACTCGATCTCGGCGTGTTTGGTCTTTTTCGGATTATACATCGCGGTGAGTTTGTCCACGCGAGGGTCGGCGACCTTGACGGCGCCAACGTGGTATTCGCGCGCCGCGGGCCAGCAACTGGTCGAGGCCCATGCCGGTCAGCAGGGAAAAGACGGTTTTTTTGCCGACTTGCGGCAGGCCGATGAGAGCGATTTTCATGATGTTTACGCGGGGCCGCCGGGTCAGGTGACCCGGTCGACAACGGCTACTTCAAGGTTGCGCAGAAGGCTTCGATGCGGTCCAGGCCCTTCTGGATATTTTCCATCGAGCAGGCGTAGCTCAGGCGGATGTGTGCGTCGGTGCCGAACGCGATGCCGGGCACGGCGGCGACCTTCTGCTCTTCGAGCAGTTTGCCGCAGAAGGTGGTGGAATTCAGGCCGAGCCTGGAAATATTCGGCAGCATGTAGAACGCGCCCATCGGTTTCACGCAGGTGATGCCGGGGATGCTTGGTCAGCCGGTCGTACATGTAGGCGCGGCGTTCCGCTGAACGCCTTGACCATCTCGCCGATGAACGATTGATCGCCCTTCAATCCCGCGAGCGCGCCCTTTTGCGCGAAGCTGGTCGGGTTCGAGGTCGAGTGCGACTGGATCGAGTCGATCGCCGCGGCGATCGGTTCCGGCGCGGCGATGTAGCCCAGCCGCCAGCCGGTCATCGCAGTAGGCTTTGCTGAAGCCGTTGACGGTGATGGTCAGGTCGTAGACTTCCTGGCCGAGGGAGGCGAGGCTGACGTGGGCGGTACCGTCGTAGGTGATTTTTTCGTAAATCTCGTCCGACAACATCAGGATGTCTTCCTCGAGCGCGACTTCCGCCAGCGCCTGCAATTCCTCCCGGGTATAGACAGAGCCCGTCGGGATTGCCGGGGGAATTGAGGATCAGCAGTTTGGTGGCCGGCGTCATCGCGTCGCGGAACTGGTCCGGGGTGATCTTGAACCCGTTGGCTTCGCTGGTCGGCACGATCACCGGGGTGGCGTCGGCGAGCTTGACCATTTCCGGATAGCTCAACCAGTACGGCGCGGGAATGATCACTTCGTCGCCCGCCTGGCAGGTGGCGATGATCACGTTGTAGCAGGAATGTTTCGCGCCGCAATTGACGATGACCTGGGACGGCTTGTAGTCGAGGCCGTTGTCGTTCTTGAGTTTCTCGGCGATGGCCGCGCGCAGTTCCGGGATGCCGGAGGAGGGCGTGTACTTCGTGAACCCGCCGGTCAGCGCCTGGATGGCGGCGTCTTTAATATATTGCGGCGTGTCGAAATCCGGTTCGCCCGCGCCGAAGCCGCAGACGTCGATGCCTTCGGCCTTCATTTTTTTGGCCTTGGCATCGATGGCGAGCGTCAGGGAAGGGGTGAGGGTGGTGGCCCGTTGAGCGAGTTGTTGCATGTGATGTTCCTCGTTAAGAGTCGTTGAGATGCGCCGGTGAAGGGGGTTACAGCTTGCAGTTATAGAATTCTTCGACCAGCGGCTTGAGACTGTCCGCCTGGATCTTGATGATTTCCATTTCGCGGCTGGCGTTGTCGGCCGAATCGCTGGCGTGGGCGGCGTTGACCATGATGTCCTGGCCCAGTTCGCGGCGGATCGTGCCCGGCGCGGCCTTGCGCGGGTCGGTCGGCCCGAGGACGGAACGGATCTTGGTCACGGCGTCGGGGCCTTCATAAACGACCGCGAGAATTTTTTCCTGGCCGGGCTGGGTTTTCGCCGGTTCCGAGCAGTTCGGCTTGCGGCCGGTCATGAACTGGACGATCAAATCGAATTGTTCCTCGGCGAAGAGCAGGCCCATGAGTTCGCCGAGCTTGTGTTCCACGTCGGGGGGGACGGCGAAGCCGAATTCCTTTTCGAGGGCGATGCGGGAGCGCTGGCCGGAGATGTCGCGCAGTTTTTCCCGCAGCACCAGGCGCACGGGGCCGTAAAACTCCTCCGCCTCGGCCACGCTCATGCGGTGGACCTTGATGGAAATGATGTAGAGACCGGCGCGGGAGAGCATGTCGATGATGTTGCCGGGGCGGCCGCTGGGGAACCGGAAGTTATCGGGCTTGAGCAGCACGAGGGTGCGCTCGATTTTCACGTCCTTGGGGTAGGCCACGACGTTGGCGAGGAAGCCGCCGTCGCTGGAATATTTGGCCCACAATTTGAGTTTGATTTCCGCTTCTTCCGGCGTGGGCGCCGCGAGGACGGCCGGCTCGAAATATTTGACCTGGCCATCGAGGCCGACGACGTAATCGCCGTACGTGTCGCGGATGGTCTCGCCCGACATGCCTTTTTCCGGCTGGATGTGGCCGACGGCCTTGCGGACTTTCTTGACGGCATCCTCGCCGCGGAAGACCAGCATCATCACCCGGCGGCGCTGGCCGGTCTTGGGGTCGGGAGAATAGTTGTCCAGGATGTACTGGCGGATCTGTTCCTGGATTTTGCGGTCCTGCGGGTCCTCCTCGGAGACAGAGATCTCAGCGTATTTTTCCACCAATTCGCGGCTGGGCGCGAACATGCGGGCCGCCACCAGGTCCAGCGCGGTGCGGGTAAACAGGCGCGCGATGACGCCCCCGGTGCGCGATTTAAAAATCGTGTACGGATTAATCAGTACGTAGGCCAATTGATCGTTGCTGGCATTCATTCGGTTAAGCTGTCGTTTTGAAAATCTGCCGGTTAAGAAAAACCACCCCCGCCAGCACGCCAGCTCGCGAGGGGGCCTGGTACGCCCCAGTCAATCTCGGCACGGCCGACCCGGGCCGCGTCCTACTTCTTTTCGCCGCCGCCCATGATGCGGAACAATTTGGTGCCGCAATCGGGGCAAACGCCCTGCATCGCGGGGCGGCCATTCTTCATTTTTACTTCCTGCGCGTTTGCCATTTCCTTCTTCGCTTTGCACTTCACGCAATAGGCTTCGGCCATAACTTATACTCCTCCTTGTGGCACCACGTTTTGGCGAAAATTCGGGCGAATCTTAGTGGCTGGTGCCGGAAGCGTCAAGCGGCAAAAAAGCGGGTGTCCCGGCCATTGGCGCGATTGTCATTTTGTTGCGACTGTGTTATTTTTCATGGCCTCACGGGAGGGAGTTGGACAAGGAGAAATGCAGAACGCTTCGTTGATCCCGCGGTTTTTTAAAAGGAAGTCTGCCGCCCGCTGGCGCGGCGGATTGGCCGTCATCGCTTTAGGCCTGCTGGCAATGGGTTGCAGCCAGACCACGTCAACCGATGATGCTCAACAGGAGAGCAATCCCTACTATCAAAAGGCCAAAACAGCTGACGAGTCGCAGGATTATCAGGCTGCGGCGGGATTCTACGAGAAGGCCCTGGAGGCAAATCCCCAATCCGCACAGGCCCACTTGGAACTGGGATTGCTTTATGATGAGAAGCTGGGTGACCCGATTGCGGCCATCTATCACTATCGCAAGTACTTGGAACTGCAGCCAAATTCGGACAAGCGGCAGGTGGTGCAGGATTATATCGAGCGGGCCAAATTGACGCTTGCGGCGAAACTGCCTCAGACGGCGGCTGATCCGACTGAATTGAGCAGGTTACAGAGCGAAAATGCGGCCTTGATGCAGGATAATATGACGCTGAAGGCAAAAGTGGCGGAATTGGAGCAAGCGCAGGCCACCCGGCCGGCGGAAACGATTGTCGCCGCGCCGGCGCCTGCCGTTGTTCCGGTTGCCGGGACGCCGGCGGCAGCCGCTCCCGCCGTGCCGCCGTCGTCCAGGACGTACGTTGTCCAGAAGGGCGACACATTACAGTCGCTGGCGCTGCGGTTTTACGGCACGCGGTCGGGGTGGGAGAAAATTTATGAAGCCAACCGCGGCTGTCTGGCGAGCAAGGACCAGTTGAAGATCGGGCAACCATTAACGATTCCGTAGCGTGACGGGAACATGGCGAGCAAACTGTTTTCGAGTTTTGTGGTGGCGTTCTGGGCGGTCATGATGGCCGCGCTGGTGCGCGTGGAATTTTTCCCCGAGCCCGCGCAATTCGAGAAGGTGCCCGTGGAACGCATCATGCACCGGATCTTCTCCAACGCGGAACCAACGCGGCTGAACGTCTACTACCAGAAACAACACATCGGCACCTGCACGCTCGACATTACGCCCGTGACCTCGCCGGGGAGCAATCCGGCCGCCGCGGCCGCGTACACGGCGCAGGCTGACGTGAAGATTTTCGATCTGCCGTTCTATGATAAGCAGACGCCGTTCAACCTGCTGGCCAAAGGCAAATGCGATGCGCGCTATCAGGTCCGGGAATTCAGCCTCTGGGCGGCGTTGGGGGCCGCGCACCTGAACGTGGACGGGAACCTGCAGACCGGGAAAGTGCACCTCACCTATGACGCCGACGGGTTGCGCGAGGACCGGCAGCTGGACCTCAATCACGGGGCGGCAGGGGGCGGATTGGCCGATGCCGTCGGACTGCCCGCGCTGGCCAATGCCGCGTTGCTGACCGGTTTGGGGGCGGCGGGCGGCCACGCCGATGGGCCGGCGAAAGGGCCCGCGAGTCCTCCGGTGAGGACCACGGGTTGCTACGGCAAACTCCCGATCGCCGAATTCAACCAACGGGGTTATCGGATTGAATCCAGGCTCAGCGACACGATGTGGGCCAGGATTTGGGTGGACGAACAGGGCGACGTGCTGCTGGTCGATACGTCGGCCGGGTTGTCCATGCGCTCCGAATTGATCGATGGGTTGAACACCGCGCTGCCCATCCGCACACGCCGTCAACCAGTTCACGCGCAATGATTCCATCATGATCCAGACTGAACATCTCACCAAGCAATTCGGGGCGCTGACCGCGGTCAACGACTTGAACCTCACCATTGCCCCCGGGGAGTTCTTCGCCTTTCTCGGCCCCAACGCCGCGGGCAAGACCACCACGATCAAGTTGCTCACGGGACTGCTCAAACCGACGTCGGGACGCGCCTTGATTGGCGGCCACGACATCCAGGACGATCCGATCGAAGCCCGCAAGCTGATCAGCTACGTGCCCGACCTGCCGTTCCTGTACGACAAGCTCGAGCCGATGGAGTTCATGCTGCTGGTCGGCCAGCTCTACGGCATGGAACGCGCCGAGGTGATGCGCACCGGGGAGAAACTGTTCGACGTGTTCGATTTGACCGAAACGCGCGGGCAGTTGATTGAGACCCTTTCCCACGGGACGCGCCAGCGGGTGGTGATCGCCTCCGCGTTGCTGCATGACCCGAAGGTGATCATCATCGACGAGCCGATGGTCGGCCTGGACCCGCGCAGTGCCCGGGTGGTGAAAGACGTGCTCAAAGCCCGGTCGCGGGCGGGGACGACGGTGTTTCTCTCGACCCACATCCTGCACATCGCCGAGGAACTGGCCGACCGCATCGGCATTCTCAACCGGGGCCGGCTGATCGCGGCGGGCACGATGGGGGAATTGCGCGAGGCCAGCGGCGAAGTGGGCGCGCTGGAGGACGCGTTTCTGGCGCTGACCAGCGAGGAACAGCAGCAGGAGGAACCGGCCGCCGGACCGTCATGAACACGCGCACGTTTTTCCGGTTATTGATGGAAGCCAACGGGCACATGGTGCGCCGGCGCGTCGCGTCGTTGCGGCAGGAGTCCAGCCTGATGGTCGGCGTGATCGCGCTGTTCGTGCTGGGCTATTGGGTGACGGCCTACATTGTGTTTCACATGGGTTTTGTCAAACTGGAAAACCTCTACGGGCTGGGCCTGGTGTTGATGGACCGGATGCTGTATTTGTTCTTCGCGTTCCTGTTCGTGATGCTGGTGTTTTCGAACATGATCATCGGCTACTCCGCGTTCTTCAAGAGCCAGGAAACGCAGTGGATGCTGACGCTGCCGGTGCCGCAGGCGGACGTGTTCCGCTGGAAACTGGCCGAGACGGCGGTGCTGGCCAGTTGGGCGTTTGTGTTTCTCTCCGCGCCGTTGATGGCGGCCTACGGCGTGGCGCGGCACGTGACGCCGTGGTTTTACCTGAAGGTGTTTTTGTTGTTGCTGCCGTTTGCGGTGATTCCCGCCGCGCTCGGGTCGCTGGTGATCATGCTGGTGACGCGTTATCTGCATCGGCGCGTGTTCAAGTGGGCGCTGTTCGGGATCGGGACGGTGTTGATCGTCCTGGTGGCGGTCGTGCTGAAACCGGTCGAAGCCGCCAAGCTGCAGACCGGCCAGATGCTGGTGGTATTGGAAGGGCTGCTGCACAACAGCCGCGCCTCGCTGCAGCCGCTGTTGCCGAGCTACTGGGTGGCTTCCGGCGTGATCGCCTGGGGGGATGGCCTGGCCTGGCAGGGCACGTTCTTTTTTCTCGTGCTGGCCAGCAACGCGCTGATGGCGATGCTGGTGTGCGTCAACACCAGCGCGCGACTGTTCTACGACGGCTGGTCGCGCAACCACAGCCAGGGCGGTTTTTCCGCCGGCCTGCCGCTGCTGGATCAATCGCCGGCGCACCCGCACACGGCCTGGCTGGACCGTTTGTTCGATTGCCTGCCGCGCGTCCATCCGGCGACGCGCGCGCTGATGGTCAAGGACATCCGCACCTTCTGGCGGGACACTTCGCAATGGAGCCAGTTCGTCATCTTCTTCGGGTTGCTCGGCGTGTACGTGCTGAACCTGCGCAACGTGGCCTACGATTGGAGCAACGAATTCTGGGCCACGTTCGTGTCCTTCCTCAACCTTGGCGCGTCGAGCATGACGCTGGCGACGTTGACCACCCGGTTCGTCTTCCCGCAGTTCAGCCTCGAAGGCAAACGGCTCTGGGTGGTCGGGATGGTGCCGTACGGATTGAAACGGGTGGTGCTGGAGAAATTCTGGCTGAGCAGTTTCGGTTCCGTGGCGATCACACTGACGTTGATGCTGGTCTCCAGCTGGATGCTGCACGTGCCGGCGTGGCTGACGCTGTTGTTCGGCGCGACGGTGGTGCTGATCAGTTTCGGCCTGTGCGGCATCGCCGTCGGCATCGGCACGCTGTTCCCCAATTTCGGGTCCGGCTCCACGGCCAACCGCCGCGACGACAATCCGGCCAAGATCGTTTCCGGGTTTGGCGGCACGTTTTGTTTTGTGATGAGCCTGGCCTACATTATCCTGGTCATCGGCGCCGAAGCGCTGCCGTTTTACCTGCAATCCACCGGCGCCGGGTTCAGTCCGGAACAATATTCCTGGGCCATTGTCGGTTCCTGGATCTTCGTCTCCCTGGTCAGCCTGGCCGCCACCAGCGTGCCGATGACTCTTGCCCTGCGCCGCGTCGAATCGCTGGAGATGTAGCCCCCGGCGTTCGATTTCTCCATTTTTTGTCTCTCTGGTCTTTACATTTGGGGTTGTCCTGCTATGATTTACGGCAAGAACAAGGAGGTTCTTACTATGAAACAAGGGGGAAGTCTTGCCGCCACCGTTCTGCCCGAATCGGGCAACGGCATTGGCCTTTCTGTCGTCGAAACACCCGTTCACAAAGAGGAACTGGAGTGGAAACTCGAACAGGCGCGCGAACAGTTGTTGACGTTGCGCCGCCAGCAGGACGATTTGGAACGCCAGAAAACCGACATCGAGGAACTGCGCCGCAAACAGGAGGAGTACGCCCGCGGCAAAACGGAGATGATCGACAATCTCTCCCGCGCCCTGGTGACGCTTGAACGCGAGCAGGTCCAGGCCCAGCGCCTCTCCGAGTTGTGCACCACGACCCGCGAAACATTGGATGATTATCTGGACCAGCTCCAGAGCATCAGCGACCAGGA
>CAWFPN010000016.1:0-10961 GCA_963817685.1 uncultured Verrucomicrobiae bacterium
CTGCCGGTGTACGTGCCTACCAGCACGGGCGCGCCAAACCAGTTTTGCGCGTTCATTACTTCAAAATTGTCACCCGGACTGAGCACGTTGCTGACATTGACGTTGACAGCGTTGGAGCCGGCCCAGTTGTAGACGATGATGTTGGCGCGTTTGGGCTGGTACGCGTTCGGGTTGACAATGATCCGGTTGGGCGGCGTGACGTTGAGATTGTAGGTGCTGTGCAGATCGTAGCCCGTGGCGGACTGCCAGCCGGACAGGGTGTAGGCGCCGGAGTCGTCATTGAAGTTGTTTCCGCTGGTGCCGTAGTAGGCGTTGTAGTCGGACTTCGAGGAAGCGTTGTTGAGCATGTCGAGCATGTAACCGTTGGCGTAGACGGTGTTGGCGGTGACGATCATCGACTGGTAATTGTTGGCGTAGATGGCGTACTGGCCCTCGGTGCAGCCGCCGGCGATGTAGTTATCGGCCACCACGCCGGTGGTGTTGTTCACCAGGCCATAATCAAGCTGGAGCAGCGAACTGTAGACGCCAAAGGGCTGGTAGATGTAATTGCTGATGATGTTGAGGTTGGAGATCGACACGTTGCCGAAAAGGATCTGTTCGCCGACGTCGCTGTCCGGGTACTGGCCGATGGCGCCGTTGTTGAAGATGGCGTTGTTCTCGACGAGATAATTCTGCTCATAACTGCCGACGGTGTACCCGTGGATGCCCAGGCCGAACTGGTTGAAAACGATGTTATCGGACATGACCATCAGGCCGTTTTGGTTCTGCACATAAATGCCGTGGCCGTGGCCGCGATCAGGCGCGTCCCAGCCATTATTATAAATAAGACAGCCGTAGATTTCGGCGTTGACTGCGCTGGCGAACATGCCCACGCCGCCCCGGCAATCGTGGATGACCATGTTGATCAGCTTGACGCCCGGGGCCTGAATCTCGCAACTATTGGGAATCGGCAAATCCGTGGGAGCTGGATCGGAACCCGTCACGCTGGTACACCGCGTGGTGTTGGTGCTGCGCAACTCGAAGTCCCAGAACCAAACGTACCCGCCGCTGTCCATATAGAGGCAGTATTGATCGTAGGCGCCGGTGTATTGCGGGTAGGGCACTTCCTGGAAAATGGCGCGTTCGCCGGGATAGCTGCGGACGATGATCGGCGCGCTGGCCGTGCCCTGAAGATAACATTGAATGGCCGGCCAGGAAGGATCTTCGGGCATATAAATCCCGCCGCGCAGCCAGAGCGTGTCGCCGGGCTGGACGGAAGCAGGCTGGTTGAACGCGGTGTAAACGTCCCAGGGATTGTTGATGCTGCCGTCGCCGCCAGCGCTGCCGGTGGGCGATACGTAAAACTGTGACGCAATCACGGGGACCGACCCGCCCAGAACAACGGCGAACAAGCACAACAGAGCGACGGCGACTGTTGCCCGCGCCCGACATGTTTGCGCAACCCTGAAACCCCAATTCAAAACAAACTCCGTCCTTACTTACATTTCCATTTACGCCCCAACCCCCTTGCGACTCAACGCAGGACGGCAGGCCGAACACACTGGCCTGTGCACAACCATCGTCAGGCACAGATGCCAGTAACTTAGCGCATTTTGGAGCAATTTGCACGCCGTATTTCCAGGTCTTTTGGCCTGTTCCCACACCCGTCGTCACATCATCCCAACCCCCTGTTGCCCATCTTTTTGGCTCGAAACCCGGCTTAGGAAAGGGGTAGGGTCTTGCCGTCTCAGACATCACAATGACCCGGCCATCTTCATTGCGTTTTCAACCGATCCACATGCGGGTGTTCGTACTCGCCGGCTCGTTGCTGCTCGGCGCGTGGTGGACAACTCCGGACACGGTCCGGGCGGCGGAAGCATCCCGCCTCGTCCTCGTAGCCCCGTTTGAGAACCTCTCGGGCGTCCAGGCGCTGGCGCGGGACTGGGCTGCGCCGGGCGCCGATTCCGTCCCGCCGAAAAGGTCCAGTCCCATCGACCGCTATGCCGAAACGCCGCGTGCCGTCCTCGAAGAGATGCTCCGGAAATTCCCCGGCGTACGCGTCGTCGATCCCCAGCTGGTGGACGCCGCCCTTCTCGATCCTGGATTCTCGCGCCTGGACAGTCTGGAGAAAGCCAGGAAACTGGGGACGAAGGCGGGCGCGCAGACCATCGTCACCGGGACCGTTCTCGACGTGCGCAACACATCCGGGCGCGTCGTGGACGATGGGGAAGTCATGGAGAAAGCGGAAGCCAGCGTCAGCATCCGGGTGCAGATCATCGACGCCGCCGGCGGTTCCATCACCTTTTCCAAAGTCGTCCGGGGATCGCAAACCTTCCCGCCGGCCGCTTTTGCCGGGATCCAAAACGGCGACGTGGCGCGCGCCGTGGTCCGGGCCGTACTGGAGAAACTTTCCGGCGACGAGCAATTCAACAAGTGCATCTGGCCCTGACCGGCCGGGCCTGCCGGAAAAGAAAAAGAGCGCAGTCGCAAGGACCCTTCATCCGGTTGTGAACGCGGGTTAGTTCGTTCTGTTATCAACCAGGGAAGCGCGACTGCGCTCTTAAATTATCAATGGACGGATGATTCGTTGTTGAACAGGGTGAACCAATGGAAGTAATCGACGGTTGCTGCCGCATTGCCGTCGAAGACACACCGATTGCCGTTGCTGATGGCGGTCCCGCCATCGTAAAAGTCATCCCCGCGAATGAAGGTCCCCCACCCGGTAAAAGGGATCGCCACACCATACCGTGCCATAAGCGCCATCATGAGCAGCTTCATTGTCCTCAAAATTCCTTCGCACAGCCTGCGACTCTGAAATGCCGCATCCTTGAAGCGACATTTCGATCCGACCATCACTTTCCTTGTAAACCGCTTTACCCTTAACCTTTCTAACCACCATCTGTCGAGCAAAAAAGCGTCATCCTTAACGATTCCTTTTCGCTTCAGGCTCGACGCAAGCTTGCGCACGGTGCAGGACAACAGTATGGTAGACGGTTCATGCTCGCATTATCACAAGTCAGCAAGGCCTACGGGGAACGCACGTTGTTCAGTGACGTTACGCTCCAGGTCAACCGCTCCGACCGCATCGGCCTGGTCGGCCCCAACGGCGCGGGCAAATCCACGCTCTTTTCCCTGATCCTCGGCGAGATCGAACCCGATGACGGCTCGGTCATCCGCGAACGCCACGCCACCTTTGGCTTCCTCCCGCAGGAAACCGCGCCGGCGGGCGACGAGACGGTGCTGCACCTGGCCACCGACGGGATGCCCGAACTCGAGCCGAAAGCCAAACAGATGTTGCACGGCCTGGCCTTTCGCCAGGCGGATTTCCAGCGGCCGGCGAAGGCGTTGAGCGGCGGCTGGGTGATGCGCGCGCACCTGGCGCGGCTGCTCGTGCAAGAGCCGGACCTGCTGTTGCTGGATGAACCGACGAACCATCTCGATCTCGAAACACTCGGCTGGTTCCAGGAATACCTGCAATACCAGTACCGCGGGGGCATCCTCGTCGTCTCGCACGATCGCGCGTTTCTCAACGCGCTCTGCCAGACGGTGCTCTCCATCGAACGCGGCGAACTGCAGCGTTATCGCGGCAACTACGATGAGTATCTCGTCCAGCGCGCCGCGCGCGCCGAGCAGCAACTGGCCGCCTACAAAAACCAGCAGAAACAGATCGATTCGCTGCAACAATTCGCCGACCGGTTCCGAGCCAAGGCCAGCAAGGCCTCGCAGGCCCAGGCCAAGCTCAAACAAATCGAGCGCATGGAAAAAATCGAGGCGCCCCAGGCCGCCGAGCGCACCATCCATTTCAAATTCCCCCAGCCGCCCCGCAGCGGTCTGCGGGTCATCACGCTTACGGGAGTCGACCACTCCTACGGCGAGACAGCGGTGTATCGGGGACTCGATTTTGCCGCCGAACGCGGCCAGCGCACCGTGCTTGTCGGCCCGAACGGCGCGGGCAAATCCACCCTGCTCAAGATCCTCGCCGGCGTTGTGGAATTTCAGAAGGGCAAACGCGAGGTCGGCCTGAACGTCAACGTCGGCTACTACGCGCAGTACCGGGTTGAGATGCTGCAGGCCGACCGCACCGTGCTGGAGGAAGCGCTGGACACGCCGCAGCGGTTGCCCGAACAAACCGTGCGCACCGTGCTCGGCTCGTTTCTGTTTCGCGGTGACGACGTGTTCAAACCCGTCAACGTCCTCAGCGGCGGCGAAAAAAGCCGCCTGGCACTGGTAAAACTGTTGTTAAACCCGCCCAACCTGCTGCTGATGGACGAACCGACGACGCACCTTGATATGCCGAGTATCGACGCCCTCATCGGCGCGCTACGGCAGTTCGAGGGCACGCTGATTTTTATCAGCCACGACGTCCATTTCATCCGCGCCCTGGCCACCAGCGTCCTGCACATCAATGCCGGCCAGCTCACCGCCTACTGCGGCGATTACCAATACTACCTCGACAAATCCCGCGCTGTTTCCGAACGCGGCGCCCTGATCGCCGGCGCGCCCGCCTCGTCTGCCCCGGCTGCGCCCGCGAAAACGGAACCCCGGTCCCGGGAAAAGGACCGCGAACGCAAACGCCAGGAAGCCGAGGAACGCCAGGCCCGTTCCCAGGCCCGCAAACTCCACCAGCAACGGGTGGCCGCCCTCGAGGCCGGCATCGCCTCTCTGGAAACCAGGCAGCGCGAATTGACCGCCCAACTCGAGGACCCCGCCACCTACGAATGCGCCGGCAAAGCCGTTGCCATCAACCGCGACCTGGCCCACGTCACCGACGATCTGGCCAAGCTCACCCGCGAATGGGAGAGCATCGCCGCCGCTTCCGAAAGCGCGACGCCGGTCAGTTCCTAGCGCGCGCGACGACGCGCCCGCGCATCCGCAGCAGCGCGACGTACAGCGACCTCATCGCTCATTCAACCACGCCACCACCTTCGCGTAATCGTTGGCGAAAATGGCGCGCAGGGGGGTGGCCAGGGGTTTGCGGTCCCTGGGGCGGAGGTTTTTCCAGCGGCGTCTGAGGCCGTGCATCCAGACAAAGTATGGATCGTCCGGGCCGAGAGGCGGAAGCGCCGGCGCCGCCGAGCGCGGTTTCCGCCGCAGCAACCGGCGTGCTTGCCCGAGCGTCAGCGGTTCCTTCAGCAGCGAGGCCACCGGTACGCCCAGGCGGTAAGCGATGGACTCGACGCTTTTGCGGGGCGGTTTGGTGACGCCGCTGATGTAGCGGCTCACCAGGCTCTGGCTGATCCCCCACTGCCGGGCGGCCTCGGTCTGGTTCCAGTCGCCCGCCGTCATCAACATCCGGAAGTTGGCCGTAAACACATTCCTCATATTATGCACCTTTCATTGATTATTGTTGACAGGGCTATGCAATGGGAATAACCTTAGCACATGTATGGGCGAAGGCAAGCAAAAGAGGGCGGGCGCCGGCCGGGGTCAGATGCGTTCCAGGGCGACGGCCAGCAGGGGCCGCGTGGAGCGGCCGGGACGGTGGCTGCCCTGCAGCCATTTGGCGACGGTCTGCGGGCTGACGGCGCAACCGGCGTGGGCGAGGGCGTCACGCAACTCCTGCAGGGTGCGCCCTCTTTGTCTCCTGTGCAGTTCCGTGCAGAGCGGCTCGCGCGCCGTTGGCCGGCGGCGTTGTTGTCTCTTCCGCGGTTTCATTCCGGTCATCGCTCAATCTATCTCCGAATGCCTGATTTCCAAGGGGAAACATACGTTGGACACGGCGAAAAAAGTCAATGTTCATGCTTCATATGAATGTCAAGAAAAGTGCAACTATGGCTTGCAGTTGGCAACAATTTTGTTACAGAATGCGCGCTTCTTACGGTGAGGGCGAGCAGACCGGGAGAGATTCGAGCCAGGGTGAAGTTGGGGTTGATCGAGGATCGAATCTTTCGTGAGACAGTTGGAAAAAAATAAGGCCCGGGGACGCGGCGGCACGGAAACGCTGTTGCTGCCCGGTTTCTTTGAGTTGTTCCGCATGCCCGACGGCAGCGCCATCGTCAGGCCGAGGGAACTGGCCAACGAGATGACGGTGCGTCAGACCTGCGCGCTGCTCAAGCTCTCGAGGACGACGGTGAACTGGTTGTGCGACATGGGCCATCTGGAATGGCGTTGGGCGACGCCGCTGCAGGGCAAACGCCTCATCAAAGCGGCATCCGTGTGCGCGTTCCGCGACGCGCGTTCCGTCGATGCCTAAGACCCCGCCCGCCCCTGGAACGGTGGGTGCCGCGGGGCCTTTAAAGATTGGAACGGTCGCGGGAATCTGGTATGAGTCCCCCACAGAGACGGGTGCATGCGCGTGAATGATCAAACCATGTGGCTGGTGGTGGTGTTGGGCGCCCTGGCGTGGGGATGCTCGACGCAGGCCTATTCAGGAGGAAAGCGGCCCGCGTCGGAAGTGGCCACGGTCACGGGTTCCGGATTCCTGATGTATGGGACGCGGATTGATTTTGTCGATGACCACAAGTTCGATCCCCCGCAATCCGCGGTGTTCATCCTGCCCGGGGACCACCTGTTGGGGATCCATCTGACCGACATCACGGGGGACAGGCACGCGGGGGACGTCCCGTTTCGGGCCGAAGCCGGCCGGCGCTATGTGGTCCGGGTCGCCGACAGCCGCCAGGGCGGGTCCGCCATTCCCTACGACGTCTGGGTGGAAGACAGCGCGACCGGGCAACGGCTCAAGGAGGTCCAGTTGACAGGACCTCGCGCCGTCGAAACGTCGCCGCCCCAGCCCATCCCTTGACGGCAAACTCCCCGCCGCCCGGCTGACGGTTCATGCCTCTTTGGCCGCAGTCACTTCCGGGGTTGCTGCAACGTCTTGTTGATCTCCCGCAATCCGAGAAAATTCACGATGGCCACAATGAGCAATCCAAGAAAAATCAGCGCTGATTCCTGCATACCAGTCTTCTCCTCTATTATATAGATGGTTGAGAGCCTTCCCGATCGCGTCCGGAGCAATGATAGGGTACCGGACCGCCAAACACAACTCTTCCCCGTTGTGCTGGAAGTCATCGGTGGATTCCGCTAGGCTGCCTGCATGAAACGGTGGATGCTTCTGGCGGTGCTGGTGCTGGCGGCTGCGCCTGCGGGGCGGGCCGAGGATGATTCCGGCGTTTCGGTGGCCGATTTTGCGAGCGTGGACGAGGGACGCTACCAGGTGCTCGCCCAGGGCGGCCACCAGATGGCGTACGAAGTCAATCTGTTCATGAACGAGATGCTGCGCCACTACGAGCAGTATTTCAACAGTCAGACGTCCAAGGCGGCCGCGCGCGTCATCGTCTTCGACAACATCGCGGACTTTCACCGGTACGCCAGCAATGCCTGGAGCATGCCGCACCCGTGGCTGGCCGGCTACTGCCAGTGGAAAACGGACGCCGGGGGCAACCGCTCCTGCGAACTCGTCGTCTACCGCGGCGCGAACGTGTGGGCGACGCTGGCGCATGAAGGCTTTCACCAGTTCATCGCATACGAGCTGGGCGGGCAGATCCCGGTCTGGCTCAATGAAGGCCTGGCGCAATATTTCGAAACGAGCTACTTCACCGGCTCGACCTTCCACGTCGGCCAGATCAACCGCAGCAAGCTGGTCGAAGCGCAGAGGTTGATCAACAGCCGGCAGGCGCCGTCGCTGTCGCAACTGGTGCGGATGGACCCGGCGGCGTTCTATGCCAACCCGAGCGCCAACTACCCGATCAGCTGGGCGTTTGTCTATTACCTCCTTTACTCGAATCGCGATCCCTCCGTGCAGAGCGGGTTCCGCGGCTATCTGCAGGACGTCCGCTATGGCGGCGACAGCCTGAAGAGCGCGCAGGAACGCCTCGCCCAGGACAGCGAACGCTGGCAGGCCGGCTTCGAAGATTTCGTCCTGCACTTGAGCACCTGGGTTGACTGACGCGCGGGCGCGCGCGACCCACCCGCCGGCGTAAACCAGCCGGAACATTTCTTCCGTCACTCAACCATCCCTGATTCCCTCCGTCCGTTTTTCACGAAAAACCCGACCGTTTACTTTGGACAAAACGGTTACTTTGGACAGTTTCAGATTTTTGTCCAATTTGTCCAATCTGTCCAAAGTGAACTAACGCGCTTCCGCGCTTCTCCCGTAGTCTGCCCCCGCAATGAAGGACGGGTGTAAAAAACGCCGTCCAAAAAAAAGGAAGGACGCATGAACGCGAAACTGAATGACACGATGCGCGGCGGGCGAGAAGGCGCGCAACCCGTTTGCGCCGCGCCGGCGGGAGGGCTGAGCCGATGAATGCGATCACCCGCCTGGCGCTTTCCGTCGGTCTGAAGAGGACCGAGTCCTGGGTCGCGCAGCAGGACCAGCTCCCGCCGGACAATGACCTCGCCGTGGCCGAGACGCTTGGCAGCAAGACGACGCGCGCGGGCCTGGTGGTGATTGGGATCAGCCTGGCGCACGCGGCCTTTCTCTGGCTGGGCGGGGCGTATCCAGGTATATCGATAGGGAAGGGCGGAGTCAGGTCTTGAGCGATTTATCGAAGCTGCGGCAGTCAGGATGCCGGCAAAAAACGCCCTCGCCAAATCGCAGGGCGTACGAGCATCGATCGGGCTTGTGCACCAGACATTCGCTCAGATCGACCACACGACCCAAATACTGGGTCCGGCAGATCGCCGGGTCGGGGAGAGGTTTTTCGTGGCCTTGCTTCAAGTTCTTCATATCCAGGGCACTACCCGCGATCACCGAACTAATAACAAAGCAAATCGACTTAGTGAAAAATATCACAAGCTTACCTCAAATGCAAACTTTCTTTATCAACCCATGTTTTTCGATCCAGGAGATTATCCATCATGGCTGAGACAGCTACTACGAATGCGCGGGAACGAGTCATCAAGGCCGCGCTGTTGATCGGGCGGTTGGTGGAGTTACAGGCGGCGGGGAAACCGCCGAAGTCGATTGTTGTTCTTGCTGCGGTCGACCAGCAGGTCGACCAGGTGAAGCCTGACGGCACGGCTACCGGTTGCGGGTGAATCCCTCGGTGCTTTCCGCCAAACGTTGACGCAGGACAGCGCGTTTGACGTGGTGGAGCAGGCGTTGTCCCTCAATCATTCCCCGACCCTGCAAAAAAAAATCCTCGGGGTGGCGCTGGCCAACCTGCAGTCGTGGTTGTCAGCGATGCCCTCGAGTTCCTCCGGCAAAGAGGCCACCGGGTCGACGAGCTGACGGACTACGAGATCGAGGAAACGTTTGTGGCGGCATTCAAGAACTGGGAGCACGGGCTGGTCGAGGCGGCGTTTTACATCGGGCTGCCGTGGGTGACCAAGCCGAAGGACTGGAAGAAATATTGCGATGACATCCACAACGCCATTGAAGGCAGACCGGAGCAGCCGGATGCCGGGCAGGAACTGCTGGCCGGATTTCTGGGCCAGGGGATCCACGTGGCCAACTGACGGCTGGGCGAGCGTCAGTAATCGAAAAAGTATTTTCCGATCAGGTACCAAGCGACAGCGTACACGGCGAGAATGACCATGAAGAGCCTGACGACCGACATGATGGAGAACGGTTTGACAAGCGTTCCGCAGTACGAACAAGCTTTTTCGCCCTTGGGAACCACGTTCTTGCACCCGCGGCATGGGACGCTTTCCATGGTGTTTGAACTCACGGGGGAAATTCTACTCAGGGCCGCTCATAGGGCAAGGAAAAATCGCCGAGCCGGCCGGTGCAAGCTACTGCAACCGTTTTCCACTGCACAAACAAGCACCAAATATTTTGCCGTCCGGGCCGTTAAAAGGGCCTTTTTGACCCCAAAAACAGGCAAAAACACGGCTGCCGACGATATGGCTGAAGTCCATAATACGCTATGCGTGTCGTTGAAAAGCGCGCGGCTGGCAAGCTATGGCGATGAAAGGTGCTTCATGATGAGTCCCTTAACAAGCTCTGCCAGGAAGCAGACAACCAGCAACACAATAAGGCGGGGTGGCAAGGGCCTACGGATGAAGCTCTTTATCCAATCTCGGAATTTGGTGATGGTGACGCGATTCTCGGGTTTCAGAAACTGGTTGAGAATTGCGGTGCCGCAGAGGCCAACGATCGCCCAATCGAGCACCTCCCAGATGGCGCTTTCCCGCGCCCAGTCGTACAGGGCAGGTAACATGATCGTAAACAATCCAACAACTTCCATCATATCTGGTTTGATGAACGGCCGTCCGCACTTGGGACAGGACCGCGCCTCGGTAGAGACTTCAGTCGAACAATCAGGACATTTGATCAGTGCCATGGTTGTGAATGCAAGTATGCACCGATAACAGCCCATAAGGCAAGATAAATATGGCTGATAAAAACATCGCTGAAATCACCGTCAAGGTCACGACTCAGGGGCAGGCGGATGCCCAGGAGATGACCAATCAACTTAAGCAGATCAGCCAGGTAGCAACAAACGTTGCGGCCGGCCTGGCACTGATGTGGCCGGGGACATCATGTTCGACACGACGGCTGATCAGAACATGCGTGAGTTTGCCGACACGGTTGAGCGCTGGCGCAAGATGCTCGGCGACGGGGCCATCGGCGTCGAACACGGGGGTGGCGCAGGCGGAAACGCAGTTCCAGGCGTTGTCGCAGAGTTGGGGGTCGTTGCAGAAGCAGGTGGACGAGTTTGAGACGACGACGATGAAGCAGTTTGCGAGCACGTCGACGAAGATTTTCACCGATTGGATCACGCACACGGGCAACGCGCGGCAGGCGTTCCGGCAGTTTTTGATGGAGGTGATCAAGGGGCTGATCCAGATGGCGATCCAGTACATCCTGAGCAAGGTGATGATGAGCCAGGCGGACAAGCAGGCCAGCACGCAGTCGCAGCAGCAGTCGGCGCAGACGATGGCGATGTCGATTCCGGCGTATCTGGCGAAGGCGGGCGAGCAGGGCGGGTGGGTGGGGGTGTTGATCGCGGTGGTGGTGATGCTGGCGGCGCTGGCGGCGTTGACGGCGGTGGCGGGGTAGCAATACGTATTTGAACTCGAGCACGCACAACCAA
>CAWFPN010000017.1:0-7141 GCA_963817685.1 uncultured Verrucomicrobiae bacterium
TTTGAACGATCTCTACCGTAGTTCCATTTATCGAAATGTGTGCCTTATTCGACATGAAGAGATTGATATATAAACTATCCATATGAGTGGCGTACACAAGTCCGGGAATCGAAGGCACAAAGCGAATTAAATTGGTAGGGCAGCAAGAACAATCGAACCATGGCTGGCGGGTGCAGGAACCCATATTGAAAGCATATTCGCCATCAGATTCCATTGGGTTGGGGTAAAAGAATTTGTTTCCATCTACAGATATTCCCGCAATAAGACCATTGTATAATGTTCTTTCGATGATATCATAATATTTTGAATCACCGCTCAACAAAAACAGCCGCTGGTTCCAATATACACTTCCGATGGCAGCGCACGTTTCGTTGTAAGCTGTGAGATTTGGTAATTCGTAGTTATCCCCGAAGGCTTCACCTTCATGCCTGGAACCTATACCGCCGGTAAGGTACATTTTTTTGTTTACCATATTCTCCCACAATTTCCTCACGGCGTTGAGGTAGGCCGAATCGCGATACATAGCTGCAATATCAGTCATGCCGGCGTACATATATACGCCTCTCACAGCATGGCCGACTACTTCTTCCTGTTGCGTAACGGGTAAATGATCCTGATTGTAAGGGCCGTATAATTTATGAGAGGTTGAATCTCCTCTCTGGTCGAGATAAAACTTTGCGAGTTCCAGATACTTGGTGTTGCCGGTAATTCGGTAAAGTTTAATTAATCCTGTTTCGACAATCTGATGTCCAGGCGGGTTATGTAATTTGCCGGGACCAAAATTAGCCACCAATAAATCGGCATTCTTAAGAGCAATGTCGAGAAAAGTTCTTTTGCTTGTGGCTAAATAATGCGCACATGCAGCTTCGAATAAGTGACCGCTGTTATATAATTCGTGGCTGCTGATTTCATTCTCCCACCGGGTTTTAGACGGTTTAACCCAAGGGGCGGGAGGATTGAGCCGATCAATAGTAAACCAGGTTGTAATATACCCATCGGGTTCCTGCCCAATTTTAATAATGGCAATGATTGAATCGAGGTACGCATCTAGGACAGGATTTGGCTTGCTAATCAGGGAATAGGACGCACCTTCTATAATTTTATAAAGGTCGGTATCATCGAAAGGCATCTTTCCGTGCACTTTGCCCTTATTCTTTCCACCTGCTATAAGGAAATTTTCCATACGGCCTTCCTTATAGCACTTGTCGAATGCGTACCGAATAGTGATATCCTGAATTATTCTGATTTTGGGTAACCAGAAACTATCGATTAACTCCACATTCTTAATGCTCGTAGCAGTTATGGGGTAGTCGTGATATATGGGCGGTTCTTTTGCATAGCCAATCATTATAAATGTTAATAATAGATAAATAGAATGTTTCATTGTGCTATTCTAATTATACAGAGATTACATGACAACTAACGGACCGCAGCTAAGCTCCGGTGACGGTTAGATTTCGATTCCCGCATTTAATGTTAAGACTCTGTTCTTACTATCAGGTGGATTGGGTGATGAGTTTAGGACTCTCATACCAATATCATATCGAAGATCGACCATAAGCGTTGTAATCGGTAAATTAATATTTATCCCTGCACCGACGATAATCCCGAAATCCGTTGAGTTAACGTTCTGCAGATCCTGTTCGCTTGATGGCGATCCGCTTATCGCTTTACTGCTAAGCTTGAAAGCAACTTCAGGACCAGCAAATATATTTGGCCTGATGGTTCTGAGTGAAGAAGTGTTTAGCTTTAGGAGCACCGGAATCTCTAAATATGAAATCTTCGCGGTCACAATACCAGAACCAAATGGAATGGGTCCTATTACCTCCGGTACTGGATAGCTCGCTTTATATCCTTTCATAGTGTAAAGTAGCTCAGATTGAAGTGCAAGCAAGCCAGTAACGTCGAATGTAGCGAACATTCCTGCGTTAAAAGAGGTGATCGATTGGCTACTTCCATCTGTGCCGCCGGTGGTCGCGCTATTGAGCCCGACTTTCACACCCGTAGTTATCGACTGACAAAGACCACCTGTTGATATAAGTAAAATAATTATGCATATGAAAAAAAAATGTCTTTTCACTTTGAAGCTCCTTTTGTCAAAGGTACAGAAGAATGAATCGGAAAAGCCAATTCTGTTATCACACATTTTAATTTTGGATCCATTATTTACAGCGCCTAACGAACCGCGGATAACCTGCGGCGGAAATTGCGTTGGCACGGTCGCCCGTCCGCGCGAGGCATGTTCAATCCAATAGCAGCTATTTATTTCGCGCGTGCAAAATTATCGATGGCTGCTTTCTTTAATGGGCGCCAAAGGCGCCATGGCGTAAAGCGCCACGCGAGCGACTGGTCAAGCGGACATGCTCACAAAAATATATTTAGGCCAAATGCAACACCAGGACTACTTAGTGTCCATCCTTTGCTCGTCCCTGAACTATTAGTTTGAGAGGAAACATAATTTGGGTATGTCGAAGAAGACCAGTCCTGATTCGATGAATTCGACCCCCATCGATACTGAATGCTCTCGCTGTAATCTGCATGCAAGGATAACCATCGACATGCAAACCATTCAACACCGACAACACCCGATCCGCCGGCTCCCCATTGTGTAGAACTTGAACCATATGCATCATTCACCCAATACCCTTGATTACTCCCGTTATTATTTAGACTATAAAGATAAGGATTATCTGTGGAATATTTTGAATAACTGTATGAAACTAATGGACCAAGTCCAGTAAAGAAATGAACAGGACTGTTTGGATTCATATACCACAAGTATTGGACGACAAAAGATACTGTTGCCGATTTCGTTGAATTACTTCCCGGAGCGGACCCATCGCTGGTATCTGCGATCGAGCCCGAATTTGAGGTTGTTCCATCGTTAGTACTGCCATTTATTGTTATTCCGCCTCGAATAGCATTCTTTTCAGAAATTCGATATAAGGCTCCGAATGTGGACCCTTGAAATGATGTGAGGGTAAAGTTTCCAGCAATTCCGAAGTCGAGAGCCCAAGTACCGTCTTTAAGAGAAGCACTATCTGAAGATTGAGCGTGAGAAGAAAACGAAACTATCATTGAAACCAAAGCTAAGAATAGGATCCTATTGAAGTGTTTATACATATGAGTCTCCTGATGAATGATGTATATGCTCGTCTAACGAACCGGAGCGACGGTAGTCATTCAGCGCATGGTATATCCCGTTCGATTGTAATTGATTATTTCGCACGCATTAAATCACCGACGGCAATTTCCGTTTCCTCGAGCGACTGATTAGGGCGCAGCTTCGATTAAACTTAAGTGAACAAACTATAAAATTTTTTATTGGTTTACGCCTCCACTGATAATGACTCCTTTTGGTGAGAGTCAACGGCGTGCTTCTGGTGATACGTGCAGCAAGAGTGGGCTACAAAAGTTTTGTGAATTCTTTTACGCTAGTGTTTGCCTGTCATATGATAGCCTGTGGAGTTTCTCCATCTAATTCATGATGATCGGGGACAACAAGCTGCGCGAACGGACCATTTCGCCGAAGAATCATGTGGCTACCATGCTGGCGTTTTAGGACAGAGAGAGCTTTTACGCGATAACTCCCCGAAATTCGGGGAAGGCCGCTCGTACTGCCGCAACGAGTTTCGAATCGTTCAGGAAGAACTGGTCGATGATCTTCCTGCAATAGCTTAATATATCCTTCAATTGCCTCACGGATGTTCGTGATGGCTTCTTCCTTTTTTGCTTTGGCTGTCGCGTCCCGGCAAACTTGGACATTCTACCACCTCAATATTCGCCTTCTCCGGGATAGACAATTACCTGCCTTGTTTTGGGCTAATATAATTAATGGTCAAATATACCGTTCTTCTAATTCAGTTGCCAGCCGCTGTCGTCCGTAATTTCGAAAACACAAAATTGAGCTGCGCCCTAACGGACCGCAGCGGCGGTAGCCATTTCGCGCGTGTAAAATTATCAGTGGGCTTCCGCTGACGCTTCGCTATTTGGCAGACACCACCAAACTTCAACAGCACAACATCTCTCAACCGACTTTCGCGGGAGAGTCCTTCGCTGACGTATAGAAAAATTGCGGCTGACTATTATTCAGACTTCCAGCTAACGAGGCACAAAAACGTCAGGTAAAAAATCTTAAAAAACACTTGCGTCGTAAAACAACTATACATATATTTGTAGTCAAATGACTACACAATGAATCTACGAAGAGATGTTTTCCAGGCCATAGCAGACCCGACAAGAAGGGCTATCCTTCTGTTGGTAGCTTCACAAACCATGACGGCAGGTGCAATAGCCTCGAACTTTGACACGGCAAGACCGACAGTGTCAAAACACCTGCAAATACTCACCGAGTGCGAATTGCTTGAACAAGAGCAAAAAGGCAGAGAAATATACTATCACTTAAATCCCCAGAAGATAAAAGAAATAGCGGGTTTTATTGAACCGTTCCGCAAACTGTGGGATGATAGGTTTAATAAATTGGAAACCATAATGAAACAATACAAATCAAAAAAATAGAAGGATAGTATGGAACAAAAAACAAAGATCAATGCCGAAGACGGCAAACAAGAATTAATGATAACAAGGGGATTTGATTTGCCGTTGGAATTGCTTTTTAAAGCGTATGTAGAGCCCGACCTTGTTGAGCAGTGGATGGGAACGAAAGTGTTGAAACTCGAAAGCACGAAGCACGGCAGCTACCGATTTGAAACAACCGATGCTAAAGGAAATGTGGTATTTCGGGCCAATGGCGTGATCCATGAGTTCAGCGCGAACCGGAAAATCACACGGACATTTGAAATGGAGAATACCCCTTTTGGCGTCCAGCTTGAGTTCTATGAATTTGAACGATTAACCGACAACACCAGCAAACTCACAATGCACGTAATCTATGAATCGGTTGCACACAGAGACCAGGTGCTAAAAATAGGGATGGGGCCGGGGATTAACATGGCACACAACCGAATTCAAGACATCGTAAGCAAATTAAAATAACATACCATGACAAAAAGTAGAATGAACCCAAAGGTTGATTTCTATTTTAATAAAGCTAAAAAGTGGCAGGAAGAACTGGAAAAATTGAGAACGATCGTTCTTGAGTGTCCGCTGACCGAAGAATTGAAGTGGGGTTGTCCTTGCTACACGTATCAGGAACGTAATATAGTTTTACTACATGTATTTAAAGAATACTGCGCGCTTTTGTTTTTCAAAGGTGCTTTGTTAAATGATGCCGATGGTATTCTCATCCAACAAACGAAGAATGTGCAGGCGGCACGCCAGATTCGGTTCACCAATGTTCGGGAAATCGTTAAGATGAGAACCATCCTGAAAACCTATATTTATGAAGCCATCGAAGTAGAAAAAGCCGGTTTGGAAGTGAGATTTAAAAAGACTTCGGAATACATCCTTCCTGAAGAATTTCAACATCAATTAGATGGAATCCCTGCCTTGAAAACTGCTTTTTATGCTTTGACGCCGGGACGACAAAGAGGATATATTTTTTATTTTTCTCAACCCAAACAATCCAAAACCCGGGAGTCAAGGGTTGAAAAATGTTTGCAGCGAATTCTCAATGGAAAGGGATTAAATGATTAGTACATTCGATGAGAAAATAAATTAATCAAACTTTAAGCTATTACCTCTCTTTGCCTTCATTCGAACTCCTTTTTGGACAAACCATTTGCAAATCAAACGAAAACACTTGAATCATACCAGCACTCAATACTTCGTTTTGAAACTCGGTTCCACTAAAAATTTTATTCTTTCTTTTGTTTTAGATAGTCCGGATCGAACACGATGGTAGCAGGGCCGTTTGTGACGAACATCGGATTAGCACAGCCTACTTTAGGAGAGTACGGTTTGGCTTCGGGGGCAGTACCGTTGATCAGGGCTTCGGCCAATTGTCGCATTGCCGTGATGTACGATTTATCAAATGGCTTCTTCACGAAATAATAATGGCCGCAATAAATTTTTGTGATTCCGCTATCCATCAGCTTTTCCATCTTGAGGCATGAATTGACATAGGTTTGCATCGGAGCAAGCGGCTTCAGTTGCAGCCAGACATGATTCGAACCGAATGCATCGCCCGAATAGCAGTTCCCTGCTTTTCGGTCGAGCAGAACAATAGAACCCGGAGTATGAGCAGGCATGTGGCTTACTTCAATTTGTGCTCCACCCAAATCAAAAATATCTCCGTCTTTTACAAAATGAATTTTACCAGTGTACCCTTTTTGTAATATGACCGTATCGGCAGGGTGCATCCATATCTCAGGAAAATAATTGATATTGCCGGCATGATCGCCGTGTGCATGGGTAATCACGACCATCAGAGGCTTTTGAGTAAGATGACTGACGATAGTATCGAGATCTTTAATTTTCGTTCCGGTATCTATCAGAAGTGCTTTTTGTGTCCCTTCTACTAAGAACATGTCCGTTTTATCGGAAGCTTCCAATACCCACATGTTGTCTTCAAGTTTGGTAGTGGTGACGGTGGTGTATTGAGAGAATTGGCATGCCGAAAGAAAGCAACATCCCAAACAGAATAGCAGGACAATAAATGACGTAAGTTGGTTCATAGTTTTTTCCCGATAGTATAAGTGAATTTGTTTTGCGCGCCCGAGCGGACCGTAGCGACGGTAACCAGTCCGCGCGTGATATGCCCCGTTCGATAGGAACTGGTTGTTTCGCGCGTGCAAAATCGTCGACGGCTGCTTTCTTCAGCTTGAGCGGCTGGTGAGGCCACTCGCGATCAATCAAAAACGTATTCCTCGTCCCATTGTGCAACAGAAAACTGTGAATATAATTACTCCATAGAAAATAAAATTCATTTGGTGTTTAGTTAAAAAAGATTCATCCAAATCGCTTGTTCCCTTATAAAGATTTTCATCAGATTTTCGTAAATATTTTGGTATCAGTAGCATTGGGAAGAACATTGGGAAATTTAATGCCTCTATAAAAGTGTCACTTGAATGTGGTGTAAAAAATGAAACTGCAATTAACGCTGAAACTCCTGCAGACAAATACGGAATTAAAAATAATTGCCGTAATTGTTGTTTTGAAAAATGATGTTCACGAGAGTTGAATATTGTTAGGGCTGCACTAACAATTAACTGAAGAAAGATACGATAGAATGAAATACCGA
>CAWFPN010000018.1:0-363796 GCA_963817685.1 uncultured Verrucomicrobiae bacterium
AATTACTGGTCGGGCCGTTCATCTCGCAATTTCTCTGGCTGGACGTTCCCTTGGGCGCGCTCTACGTCCCGCAAATGATTTACACCGTGCCCGGCGGCATGATTACCTGACTGATTTTTCTTCATGGCTGAACGTGCAGAACGGCTTCAAGCCCGGCGCGTACAATCTTGATCCGACCCCGCGTTTCGTCCGCAACCTGCGCGACATGGCGGAGTGGGTGCACATGGACGCGCTCTACCAGGCGTATTTGACCTCCTGCCTGATCCTGCTCGGCATCAACGCGACCACGACCTCGCGCAATCCATTTCCGACCACCGCGTCGCTGGATGCGGGCAATCCCTATGTGAACTCGGCGACGCAGAGCGGTTTCGGTACATTTGGCGTGCCGCACATTCTAACGCTGGTCACCGAGGCGGCGACGCGGGCGCTCAAGGCGGTGTGGTACCAGAAATGGTTCGTGCATCGGCGGCTGCGGCCCGAGGCGTTTGGCGGACTGGTGCACAACACGATTACCGCCGCGGCGACTTATCCGGTCAACGCCGAGCTGCTCAATTCCGACGGCGTGGCGCGAACGTTCACGGCCAACGGCACGTATTTGTTGCCGCAGGCGTTTCCCGAAGGTTGTCCGACGCATCCGTCCTACGGCCAGGGCCATGGCACGGTGGCCGGCGCGTGCGTGACGATCCTCAAGGCGTGGTTTGACGAGACGTTTGTGATCCCGAACCCTGTTGTCCCGAGCGCCGACGGCACGACGTTGAACGCCTACAGCGGCCCGGCGTTGACGGTGGGCAACGAACTGAACAAGGTCGCCGCGAACATTGCCTTGGGCCGCAACGCGGCGGGCATCCATTACCGGAGCGACTATTGGGAATCGCTCCAGCTCGGCGAAGCCATCGCCATCAACATGCTCACGGAAGCCAAGCCCTGCTACAACGAAGCCGACATCAGTTTCACCCTCACCAAATTCGACGGCACGACCATCACGATCTGAGCAGGAGCGGCCGCGGTCCCGGGACTGCGCAGAAATTCAGCAATTGTTTCGTTTTCAACCCTTTCCGGCAGGCCTGTTCGCGCCCACTCTTGTCTCTTGCCAGCGGGTTCGCGCTTCGGCTATGGTGAACGGCTGATTATGGCTACGACAGTTCTAGTGGGCGCCCAGTGGGGCGATGAAGGCAAGGGCAAGATCATTGATGTGTTGACCGAGCAGGCTGACTTGGTGGTGCGTTACCAGGGCGGCAACAACGCCGGCCACACCGTCGAGGTCGGCGAACACAAATACGTGCTGCACCTCATTCCCTCGGGCATTCTGCATCCGGGCAAGGTCAGCGTGATCGGCAACGGCGTCGTGGTCGATCCCGCTCGCGCTGCTGGGAGGAGATCGAGCACCTGCGCAAACGCGGGATCGCGATTGACGGCAATCTGTACGTCAGCGAGACGGCGCACCTGGTGTTCCCGTATCACACCTGCTCGATGAGATCCGCGAAGAACAGAAGGGAAAGGGCAAGATCGGCACCACCAAACGCGGGATCGGGCCGGCCTACGCCGACAAGGTGGCGCGGACGGGGTTGCGCGTGATTGATCTGCTTGTCGCCGGAACGGTTCTCCGAAAAGCTGCGTCGGAAGGTCCGGGAGAACAACGAAATTTTCAAGGCGTTCGGCGCGAAACCGCTGAGCTGCGGCCGACGATGAACGTGACTACCTGGCATGCGGACGCAAACTCCGTCCGCACATCACCGATACGGTCATGCTGTTGAACCGCGCGATGCGCGACGGCAAGAACATCCTTTTCGAAGGAGCGCAGGGCACGCTGCTGGACATCGATTACGGAACGTATCCCTTCGTGACCAGTTCCAACGCGACCGCCGGCGGCGCGTGCACCGGCGGCGGCATCCCGCCGCACCGCATCGACAAGGTGGTCGGCGTGATGAAAGCCTACACGACCCGCGTGGGCGAAGGGCCGTTCACGACGGAACTGCGCGACGCCCAGGGCGCGATGCTGCGCGAAACGGGGCGCGAATTTGGCGCGACCACGGGGCGGCCGCGCCGGTGCGGATGGTTTGACGCGGTGGCGACGCGCTATTCGGTGATGCTCAACGGCATCGACGAACTGGCCGTGACCAAGCTCGACGTGCTCGATGAACTGCCGAAGATCAAGGTCTGCGTCGGTTACAAGGCCGGCCGCAACGTCTACGAGACCGTGCCCAACGATCTGGCGGTGTTGCGGCGCTGCACGCCGATCTACCAGGAATTCGATGGCTGGCAGACGTCGACGAAACAGGCCCGCGAGTTCGATCAATTGCCCAAACGCGCGCGCGTCTACCTGCAGAAGCTCGCCCAACTCAGCGGCGCAAAGCTCGGCATCGTTTCGGTGGGCGCCCGGCGCGAGGAGACGATCACGCTGTGAAGACGGACTTTTGCCGTTGCAGCCGCGAATCTCATTCGCGGTCTCCCCTGCCGCGAAAACATTTCGCGGCGGCAAACACATGACGGCTGCCCTCAAAACCCTTCCCCGCCACGTGGCCATCATCATGGATGGCAACGGGCGTTGGGCGAAACAGCGCGGATCGCCGCGCATCGAGGGGCATCGCGCCGGCGCGGAAAGCGTGCGCGAAGTGGTGCGGGTCTGCGGAGAACTGGGCATCGAATACCTGACGTTGTACGCGTTTTCCATCGAGAACTGGAACCGGCCGAAACTGGAAGTGACGGCGTTGATGCACTTGCTGGAGTTCTACCTGAAACAGGAGATTCCGGAACTGAACAAGAACAACGTCCGGCTGGCCGCGATCGGGCGGTTGCACGAGTTGCCGCAAACGGCGCAACGCCAGCTCACCCGCAGCATCGAAGCGCTCCGCCAGAACACGGGGCTGACCCTCGTGCTGGCGTTGAGCTATGGCGGCCGGGCGGAGATCGTGGATGCGATGCGGTCGCTGGCGCGGGAAATCAAGGCGGGGCGGATGGAAGTGGCCGACATCGATGAAAAGGTCGATTGCGCAGCACCTGTACACGCGCGGCATTCCCGACCCGGACTTGCTGGTTCGCACCAGCGGCGAGATGCGCGTAAGCAATTTTCTGTTGTGGCAGATTTCCTACGCCGAGATTTACGTCACGGAGACGCTCTGGCCCGATTTCCGCCGGGCCGAACTGATGAAAGCGCTGGAGGACTACGGCAGGCGCAACCGCCGGTTTGGTCTCGTCAGCCCGGGTGACAGCCAATGAGCGCCGACTCGCCCACCGTCACCGTCCCGCCCGTGGCCGCGCCGAAGAAGCGCACGGGGTTTCGCTGGCGGCTGATCAGTTCCCTCGTGCTCTGGGGGATCATGCTGGCGGTGATCTTCTGGCTGCCGCCGACGGGGTTGTACATGTTCCTGAACCTCGTGGTCGCCCGGGCCGTGTGGGAATTTTACGAGATCTGCGAAGCCAAGGGGTTGAAGACGTTCAAGGTCTGGGGCGTCATCGCCACGGTGGCGCCTGATTTCCGGCAGCTGGTTCGTGTTCGGCCTGCAACGGTTCCATTCATCGACCGATTCCGCGGCGCTCTCGTATGACTTCGATATTTTCATCCTGTTGTTGTTCGCCCTGGGTGTGTTCATGCGGCAGTTCCCGGACAAGCTCAACACGCGGGGCATCGAGACGATGGCGGTGACATTGTTTGGCCTGATCTATGTGGCGTGGCTGGGCAATTTCATCACCCGCATCAATTTCGTCCCGCAAAACGGCCGGTTCCTGGTGATGTATCTGGTGGTGGTCACGAAATTCACGGACATCGGCGCGTACCTGGTCGGCACGACCATCGGCCGGCATAAAATGATCCCGCGCATCAGTCCGAACAAGACATGGGAAGGCACCATCGGCGGCATGGTCTTCGCCGTGGGCGGCAGCCTGATGTGCCTGCAGTTTCTGCGTCAACCATTGGAGGCGGACGGCATGTCGCTGTCCGATGCGCTGGCCCTGGGCATCCTGCTCGGCGCGGCGGCGGTGGTGGGCGACCTGGCGGAATCGTTGATCAAACGCGAGGCGGGCGTAAAGGATTCGAGCAACTGGCTGCCGGGCCACGGCGGCGCGCTGGACCTGGTGGACAGCCTGTTGTTCACCGCGCCGGTGCTCTATGTGTATCTGAGACTGGTGTTGCGGGTATGAAACCCAAGAACATCGTTCTGCTCGGCTCCACCGGATCGATTGGCGTGAGCACCCAGAAGGTGGCCGCCGATCTGCCCGACCACGTGCGCATCATCGGCATGGCGGCCCGCGAAAACATCGATGCCCTGGAGAAATCCATCCACCAATTCAAGCCGCTGGCCGTGGCGATGACCAACCGCGACAAGGCGTCCGAACTCAAACGCCGCCTGGGCGGCAGCATTCCGGTGTACGCGGGCGAGAGCGGATTGATCGAGCTGGCGACGATGCCCGAAGCGGACATCGTGCTGGTGGCCATCGTCGGCACCGCCGGCCTGGAACCCGCGCTGGCGGCGATCCGCGCCGGAAAAGATTTGGCGGTCGCGTCCAAGGAAATCCTGGTGATGGCCGGCGAACTGGTCATGAGCGAAGCCCGCAAACACGGCGTCCGGGTCCTGCCGGTGGACAGCGAGCACAGCGCGATTTTCCAATGCCTCGAAGGACGCGACCCGGCGGACGTGAAACGGTTGATCCTGACGGCCTCCGGCGGGCCGTTCCGGCGGACACCGAAGGAAAATTTCGCGGGCATCACCGTGGCGCAGGCGTTGAAGCACCCGAGCTGGAACATGGGACCGAAGATCACCATCGACTCGGCCACGATGTTCAACAAGGGCTTGGAAATGATCGAGGCGCGCTGGCTGTTCGACGTGGAAATCGATCGCGTCGACGTGGTGATCCATCCGCAGAGCGTGGTGCATTCGATGGTGGAATTTCTCGACGGCTCGGTCCTGGCGCAGCTCAGCGTGCCGGACATGCGTTACCCGATCCAGTACGCGTTGACCGGGCCGCGGCGGCTGCCGAATTCGATGCCCCCGACGGATTTCGCGAAAATAGGGACGCTGACGTTCGAGCAGCCCGATCACGAACGGTTCCCGTCGTTGCGGCTGGCGCACGAGGCCGGGCGGCTGGGCGGCACGATGCCGGCGGTGTTCAACGCCGCCAACGAAGTGGCCGTGGCGCGGTTTGTGGACGGGGCCATTGGATTTTTGCGCATCCCCGAGACGGTGGAAAAGGTGATGGGAGCGCACCAGAGGGGCGGCCACGCCGGGGCCTCCTGGGTTGCATCGCCTTCGTTGGATGCTATACTGGAGGCGGACCTTTGGGCAAGAAAGGAAGCGGAACGTGTCATTTGACGCAGTGATTCATTTTATTTGGACGGTCATCTATCCAGGGCTGCTGGTGATGTTCTTCTTTGGGTTGACGATTTTCATCCACGAACTGGGCCATTTCCTCGTCGCCAAACACCGCGGGATGAAGGTGGAACAGTTCTCCATCGGGTTCGGCCCGCGCATCTGGGGTTACACCAAGGACGGCATTGAATACCGCGTCTCGTTGTTCCCCTTCGGCGGCTACGTCAAGCTGCCGCAGATGTCCCCGATGGAAACGCTGGAGGGCAAACCGGAAACGCCCGCCGACGAGTTGCCGCCCGCCTCGCCCCAATCGAAGATCCTCGTCGCCCTGGCCGGGCCGGTGATGAATGTGCTGCTGGCCCTGCTGCTGGCCTCGATTGTCTGGGGCTTTGGCCTGTCGGTGCCGATCAATCCATCGACCGTCGGCTGGGTGGAACCGAACAGCCGCGAGGAACAATTGGGGATCCGTCCCGGCGACCATATCGTCCAGGTCAACGACCGCGAAGTGAAGACCTGGATGGACCTGCAGCGCGCGGTGGCGATCAGCCGCGAGCCGAGCGTGAACATCGTCATCCTGCGCGACGGGTTGCGGGTCCCGTTTTTGCTGGAGACGGAGATGAACCCGACCTTCGGCCTGAAGACGATCAATCTTTACCCGGAAGGCCGGCCCTACGCGATGGAGATCCTGCCGGATTCGCCCGCGGAACACGCCGGGATCCTGCCGGGTGACAAGTTCCTGGCCGTCGACGGTGTGCCGGTGTCCAGCGAAGAGGAATTGCGCGACCTGGTCGGCAAGGAGACCGACAAACCCACCGACGTCAAAGTGATGCGGGACGGCAAGGTGACGACGATCGTCGTGGTGCCGCAATTGGACCCGCACGAGAAAGTCGGGCGCATGGGCGTGCGGCTGGCCGACGAGCTGGAATACGAGATGATCAAACCGGGGCCGACGCCGATCAAACAATTTCGCGACATTTTCGGGTTGATGGCCGACACGGTCTATGCGCTGGCGCATTCGAAGCAGACCGGCATCGGCGCGCGCAGCCTGAGCGGGCCGGTGGGCATCGCGGGCGGCTGGTGGTACGAGATCGTCCACGGCGGCCTGACCCGCGGCTTGTGGTTCGCCGTGCTGCTGAACATCAACCTGGCCATCATCAATTTGCTGCCCCTGCCGGTGCTCGACGGCGGCCATATCGCCTTGTCCCTGATTGAAGGCGTCCGCCGCAAACCGCTGAACGCGCGGCTGGTGCAGGCCACGTCGATGGCGTTTGCGGCCCTGCTGATCATGTTCATGCTGTACGTGACATTTTTCGACATCCAGCGCCTGACCATCGGCCGGTTCCATCTGGGCGGCCAGTCGTCAACCAACGGGCCCGCGCCCGCAAGCGAATCGAACCAGCCATGAACTACTGCGAAAATCCGTTTTTCTGGCGGCGTCGCGTCACCCGCGAGGTCAAGGTGGGCAGCGTCGGCGTCGGCGGCGACAACCCGGTCCGGGTGCAGACGATGCTCATCAGCGACACGATGAACACCGAGGCCTGCGTCAAGGAAGCGGTGCCGATCATCGAGGCCGGCTGCGAAATCCTGCGGATCACCGCGCCGTCGATCAACGACTCCAAAAACCTCAAGAACATCGTCGCCGCTCTCCGCCAGCGCGGGCTGCAGACCCCCATCGTGGCCGACATCCATTTCGTCCCCGCCGCCGCGATGGAAGCGGCGTTGTGGTGCGAAAAAGTCCGGATCAATCCCGGCAATTACGCCGACCGCAAGAAATTCGCCACCCGCGAGTACAGCGACGACCAGTACGCCGACGAACTGGAGCGGCTGGAAAAGGCGTTCACGCCGCTGGTGCTCAAATGCAAGGAGCTGGGCCGCGCGATCCGCATGGGCACCAACCACGGTTCGTTGTCCGACCGCATCATGAACCGCTACGGCGACACGCCGCTGGGCATGGTCGAGAGCGCGCTGGAATTCGTCCGGATCTGCCGCCAGCAACAATTATCACGAGATCATCCTCTCGATGAAGGCCAGCAACCCGAAGGTGATGATCGAGGCCTACCGCTTGCTGGTCGCCCGGATGAACGAACTCGGGCCGGATTGGAATTATCCGCTGCACCTCGGCGTGACCGAGGCCGGGGAAGGCGAGGACGGCCGGATCAAGTCCGCCATCGGCATCGGCGCGCTGTTGGAAGACGGCATCGGCGACACGGTGCGCGTGTCGCTGACGGAAGACAGCGTCCACGAAATCCCCGTTTGCCGGGAACTGGTCGGCAAATACAACGCGCTCTGGGAACTGCAACGGACCAACAAACTGCCGCAGCGGCCCGTGATCAACGTCACGGAAAAACGCGACCCGTTCACCTACACGCGACGTCCGACACCGGAATATTTCATCGGCGACCTGCGCCTGCGCCTGGGCCGTGAACATCCGCCCCGTGTAGAATTGCCCGTGCCGGTGACGGTGACGATTGGCCAGGTCCAGCGGATCACGACGGCCGAGCCGGACACGTTTGCCGAGGTGTTGCAATTTACCGTGAAGACGATGGCCGACATCGGCAAGATCGCGGCGCTCAAACCCGAATTGCGCCGGCGTCACATCCATACGCCGATTGCCGTGAAACTTGACAGCGCGGAACTGACGTTGCCGGTGTTCGACGTGGCCGAGAAGATCAATGTGCCGTTCAACGGCAAGGAAGACGTGACCGCCCTGTTGAACGACGCAGCCAAACTCACTGTCCAATTCGACATCGAGGCCGGGTCACCCGGGGAATTCGCCGCCGTCTGCGAAAAGCTGGCGGACACGCTGGCCAACCACCGCGACCAGCAGGTTGTGCTGGCCGTCGGCAAAGCGGACGGGTTGGACCTCATCGGCGCTTACCGGATCGTGGCGGCGGTGTTTGACGCGCGCGGGCTGGTGTTGCCGGTCCTGGTCCGCGACCGGGTCAGCGCGCAGGCGGCGCACCACGCGCAGCAGGGGGCGTTGATCACGGCCGGCACGCACATCGGCGCGCTGTTGTGCGACGGCATCGGCGACGCGGTGGAGGTCACCGGCGAGGACGACCTGCTCAAGGCGGTCAAGCTGGCGTACAACATTTTACAGGCGGCGGGTTCGCGCACGTTCAAGACCGATTACGTGGCCTGCCCGAGCTGCGGGCGGACGTTGTTCGACCTGCAGACGGTGACGGCCCGGATCAAATCGCGCACGGCGCACTTGAAGGGCGTGAAAATTGCCGTGATGGGTTGCATTGTCAACGGGCCCGGCGAAATGGCGGACGCCGATTTTGGTTACGTCGGCACCGCGCCGGGCAGGATTTCGTTGTGGGTCGGGAAAACGCAGGTGAAACAGCATATTCCCGAGGAGCAGGCAGTCGATGAGTTGATCGCGCTGATCAAGGAGCACGACAAATGGATCGATCCGCCGCCCGTCCCCGCGGAGAAACCAAACGAGGCGGCGCTCAGCGCGCATTGAGAAGGAACAACATGAAGCGATATATCACGATGATGGCGATGGTCCTGCTGGCCACCGGCGTTCACGCGGCCGACCTGGTGTGGGAACACGACTACGACAAGGCCCTGGCGACCGCCAAAGCCTCGAACAAACTGGTCTTGCTCGACATGTACACCGATTGGTGCGGCTGGTGCAAGAAACTCGACCGGGACGTTTACTCCAATGCCGACGTGCAGGCCAAGATCGCCAAGAGTTTTGTCCCGCTCAAACTCAATCCCGAAAAGGTCCAAAAAGGGGCCCAACTGGCCGGCACATTCGGGTTGCGCGGCTACCCGTACATCGCCTTTCTCAAAGCGGACGGGACGAAGCTTTCCTCGATTGAGGGGTATCTGCCGGCGGACAAGTTCGGCAGCGCGTTGGACGACATGGCCAAGCAAGCCGGGAAATAGCCGATGGGAGTGATCCGGCCCTGGAAGGTCGTGCGTTCCGAGCAGGTCGCTGACTGTCGCATTTTCAAGGTGCGCATGGACGTCACCGTCAATCCGCGCACGGGCCGGTCGCACGACATGTACGTCATCGAAAACCCCCGCTGGCTCAACATGGTGCCGCTTACCGCCAACGACGAGGTGGTTCTCGTGGAGCAATGGCGACACGGCACGCGGACGGTGCAGTTGGAAACCCCCGGCGGCTTGATGGACGAAGGCGAGACCGCCTTGGAATGCGCCCGGCGCGAGTTGCTGGAGGAAACCGGTTACCAGGCCGAAACGATCGTGCCGCTGGGTACGGTTTATCCCAATCCCGCGATCCAGAACAACCAACTCGATTACGTCCTGGCCACCAACTGCCGCAAAGTCGCCGAACCGTCACTGGACGACGCCGAAGACATCCACGTGCGCCTCGTGCCGCTGGCGCGGATCCCGTCGATGATCCAATCCGGCGAGATCAATCACGCCCTGATCATCAACGCGTTCTACTGGCTGGACCTGTATCGGCGAGGCAATCATGGCCGGTGATCTCTTCATCAGGGGCGTGTCTGTCGGGAGGCATGTAGCCGCACCCTTCAGGGTGCGCGAATACTGGCCAGCGCAGGCTAAAGCCTGCGGCTACAAGAGGTCTTTCACGGATTTGGGACACCGATATGGCCGGGCTGGTTGACAAGTTGAACGAGGTGCTGGCCGACGAATGGGCCTGCGTGCGCGTCCTGCGCCGCGCCGAATCCCGCTGCGACGACCCCGGTCGCCTTGAAATGATCCGGCGCGTCCGCAAGGATTGCAGCGTCAGTTGCGTCAACCTGACCAACGTCATCCGTTCCCTCGGCGGCCGCCCCACCGACGTCCCCAGCCCGCGTTTTTCGATGCAGTTGAAGGAGGAAACCCTGTCCGAAATCCTCGACCTGGCCCAATCCGTCCAGCAACACATCGTCGACGAAATCGCCGCCCTGATCGACGACCCCCAACTCCAGCCCACCCGCCAGCCCCTGGCCCTCATCCAGCAACTCCACCAGGAAGACATGCGCTGGCTCAAGCTGGCCCTGGGGTTCTAGACGCGCAGCTTAGAGCGTCTAACAAAACTGTGCTTGGAGGGTCGCGCTCCAGCGCGACCGTGTCGTTTTGACGGCATTGGCGGCCACGCGGGAGCGTGGCCCTCCACGACCCCGGATTGTGTTAGGAACTCTTAAGCACGGCGGCAAGCCAGACTTCACCTGGCTTTCGGCTCATCGAGAATGTCCAGGACCTCTTGCTCGGCCCGCCGGGAACGCAGCAGATCGAGTCCGTCCTGATCGGCCAATTGGATGAGTTCTTCAACCCGCCTCTCCACTTCACGAGCGGTGGCCGGCCGCCAGCTTTTCAGCTTCTCATCCAGTTTCTTCGCAATGGCCCTCAAGACGCCCATATAATACGTCGAAGGGCAAGAAGGTCAATGCCCTGCTCGGAGCGGTAGTGTCCCGATTTCGGATCATTTTCTGTAGCCGCAGGCTTTAGCCTGCGCTGTCGGCCCAATCTGCGCACCCTAAAGGGTGCGGCTACATTGGCACCGGCGGGAAAACGCTCAAATTAGAACACTACCCAATTGCTGGTGGGATTGCATCCGGTATCAAACTGCCATATCATACTCCGATTGCGAGCGCGATTGTTCGTAGATAGAAAATGCCGCAACGACAGCACCACAAGTAAGCGAAAGGAGATATATGCCAGAGCCCACTCAAGTTAATCAGAGGAAATTTCCGGTTGATCAGATTCTATATGACCGCGACGGCTTTGCCATCGCATGGGGTACGTGGGATGATGGTCACGATTCCAGAACGTGTCTCGGTATGCGTTGGAATGGAAACCAAAATGACGCGGGTTATCCAAAGCTCTTTCAACACCCCGTTTGGTTTGTTCTCCCGGCCGAATTATCCATACCGATTTTGAAAAGCTTGTTGGGCACGACCGCAGATAACCGAGCGGTGTTGCGGGTTCTCGGCGATTTGGAGACGAGCGGCGCATTGCGGCCTTGACCTCCGTGTGTTGTGCGAATTTCAAATTAGGACGCCCTCATTTTCGGTCTGCTTTCGGCCCAGTTTTGTCAGCGCTTCCTAGGAGCCGGGAATGGCAGATTAGAACCCTGCCCCGCCTCCCAACAATCTGCTACTAGACGCCCCCCGGCGGTGCCTCGCAGATTCCTCTTGCAACCCGCGTCGACTTCCGCTACTTTGACCGGCTCTCAGCGATGAAAGAGAAAATACATCCAGAATACGTGGACGCGATCATTCACTGCGCGTGCGGGCATGTCTTCAAGACCCGCTCGACCCGCAAGGACATGCGCATTGGCATTTGCTCGGCTTGTCATCCTTTCTTCACCGGCACGCAGAAGTACGTCGATACGGCGGGCCGGGTGGAACGGTTCCAGAAGCGTTACGCGAAAAAGAAGTAGCTGGTTTTCCGGAAAGATTCGGCGGGAAGAGATTTTCCTCAGCCGAATCTTTCTTTTTGTGCCATGAACGTCCTCCCTCATATCGAGAAATTCCGCCGGCGCGGCGCCGAATTGGAAGCCGAACTGGCCAATCCGGCGGTCTATGCCGACCAGCGCCGCGCGGGCGATCTGGCGCGCGAACTCCAGCGCATCAAGAAACTGCTCGACGACCAGGCGCGCTGGGAAACGGTCCAGCGCCAGATCGTCGAGAACGAGCAATTGGCCAAGGGAACCGACCCCGAGATGGCCGAGCTGGCGAAGGCCGAGCTGGAGGCGTTGCGCAAGGAATTGGAGACGGTTTCCCGCGAGGTGCAGATCGGCCTGGTGCCGCCCGACCCGAATGATTCCCGCAATTCGATCATCGAAATCCGCGCCGGCACGGGCGGCGAGGAAGCGGCGTTGTTCGCGGCCGACCTGTTCCGCATGTACAGCCGCTACGCCGACGCGCAGGGGTGGAAGATCGAATTGATGGACAGCAGCGGCAGCGAACGCGGCGGGTTCAAGGAAATCGTCTTCTCGCTGTTGGGCCAGGACATTTACAAGAAGATGCGTTACGAAAGCGGTGTGCACCGCGTCCAGCGCGTTCCGGCGACCGAAGCCCAGGGCCGCATCCACACCAGCACCGCCAGCGTCGCCGTGCTACCCGAAGCCGAGGAAGTGGACGTGCAGCTGCGGCCCGAGGACATGGAAATCACCGTCTGCCGCGCCAGCGGCCCCGGCGGCCAGGGCGTGAACACCACCGACAGCGCCGTGCAGATCAACCACAAACCCAGCGGCCTGATCGTCCGTTGCGCCGACGAACGTTCCCAGATCAAGAACAAGGCCAAGGCCCTCCGCGTCCTGCGTTCGCGTTTGCTGGCCCACAAGCAGGAAGAGGAAGAAGCCCGGATGAGCGCCGCCCGCAAGAGCCAGATCGGCACCGCCGACCGGTCCGAGAAAATCCGCACCTACAATTTCCCCCAAAACCGCGTCACCGACCACCGCATCAATCTGACGATCCAGAACCTTCCGGCGATTTTGGAAGGCGACCTCGATGAGTTGATCGAGGCGCTGATGGCCCACGATTACCAGGGGCGTCTGGCCGAGAGCGCCGCGTAAGGGCGGCCCGGCGGATCATTTTTGCGTGTGCACCTGGACGTCCATCCGGCTGAGTTTCTCGTAGGTCAGGCCGAGCCGGCGCACGGGCCACCATTCGTAGAGAAAGATCTCCAGGGGCCGCCACATCGCCACCCAGCCCATGATGAACAGGCCTTCGTGGCTGATGCTCCGGAGAAACCCCGTCGTCACGCGGCCAAGCAATCCGCTGATTGACAGACAGACCATGAGAAACGCCACGCCGATGATCAGGCTGGTGCGGCCCTGTCGCATCAGGCGTTTGAATTCCAGCCGCTTCAGGTTGGCGCGGTAGGCGAAATAATTTTGCACGGCCTGTTTGACCAGCGCCGCCTGCTCGGTCCCTTCGATGGGCTGGTTGACGTGGATCAGCAGGGTGACCGGTTCATCGCGGGGATACTCCCGGGCCCAACTGACGATGAATTCCTCCGCGTCCTGGTCGAGGTCCTTTTCCTGGAACGGCGACGGGTCCATCGAATTGAACAACTGGCTGATCTCCCGCAGGTTGACCTCGATCTTGTGAGGTGCGGGACCGCGCGCCGCCGCATGCTCCGTCTTCATCCGCATCGCTCCTGTCATGAATTTACCACGTTTTGCGAACGAGCACCACGGACAAGTCCTTTCACCGCGCAAATCAATTGACGGCTCCATCAAACCGCAAAATGGCCGGTCGATGGAAGGATTCCATCGGAGCAATAAGGCCGGGGGCCAAATGTGCCCTAATTACGGAATCTGACGGACCCGATAGAAGCGGCGGGTGGAATTGGTCAGCGCGCCGTGGTCGATGAAGTTGGTCACGACCGGGCCGTTGCCGGTGGCGACGATGTCGGTGCTGATGTCGCTGAACCCGCCCACGAGGTTGGCGCCGGCCTGGACGCGATAGTCATTGCCGCCAAACGCCTGCCAGGTGATCGCCGCGTCGCTGCCCGTGGCCGTGACGGAAGTGACGCGGAACTGGTCGGGTCCCAGCATGATCGCGCCGGAGTTGGTGACGGAAGATTGGAACAGCAGCCAGCCGTTGGTGGCGATGATCCAGCCGCTGTTGTTGACCGGCTGCTGGAACTCGAGCGTGCTGCCGTTGGCGACAAGGGTGGCATTGTTCTGCAGCATCGAGTCGAATGTGCCCGTCGAGGTGACGAAGAGCATCACATTGTTGTTGATGGCTGCGCAACCGCCATTCTCGATAAACACCTGCGAATTGACGCACTGCAGCGTGCCTTGGACGCCGATGGATGGACTGGTAAGCACGATCCACGAATTGGTCGCGGTCAATCGTCCACTGCCCAGTTCGCCGATCGCAGCGGCATTGTTGTCCAGCGAACAACCTGTACCGGCCTGCAACGCTCCATTACTCACCCACACGGCGCCCGTGCTGCCGGCTTGCAGGCCGATCTCCAAATCGCCCATTTGCCGTGTCACAGGGCCAAAAGCCGACAACGTGCCTCCTTGAAAAGTTGCCAGGCCCACCCCGCCATTTTGATTGCCGACCCTCATGCCCAGTGGTTTGAAATTCGCATTGGACGAGACCGACAAACTGCCAAACCCGGCATCGCCAACGGTGATCGACTTTAAATTCAGATTGCCACCGGTATAGCTGACCGCGCCGGTGGCGCCTGCCTCGCCTACGAGCAACGTTGTTCCAAAGCCGAAAGTGCCCGTCGAACCGTCCACCAGTCCTCCCGAAACGTTCAGGGTGCCGACGGAGCCAGGCGCCGCGCCCACTTCAATGAAATTGCCCGTGAAACTGCCCGAGGAGACGTTGACCTGGCCAATGCCGGCCTGGCCCCCGCTGGCGGAACCAATGAACCCGGGGAATTCGCTTCCAGGAGAAGAGATGCTGGCCAGTTCCAGATTGCCTCCGGTGACGTTGATCACGCTCGCCGTGCCGGGGACAACGCCGACGTCCATCCGGCTCGTCACCTGGATTTGGCCTCCGGAAATTGTGACTGACCCGCCCGGTTCACCGTAGCCGAGTTCCAGCAGGGCTGTCTGCAATCGGCCTCCGCTGACATTGACCAAGCCGCTTTGTGGGCCACTGCCCACGACATAAACGGCGCTGCTGACAGTGCTGGTCCCTCCCGCGATGTTCCACATGAGCGTGCCGGACGATTCATTCGGGTCTGTATTGTGGCCGATATCGACCTCCGTGGCATTCAGCACACCTCCGGAACAGACGATCTGACCATCATAGGGGACGATACCTGACTCGGTTAACAGCATCATTTTCCCCAGGACATCGATTTCCCCGCCCGTCTGCCAAACTGCCCCTGTGGCTCCCAAATACCCCGCGAGCAGATAGGTGCCAATGACCAGCTTGCCTCCGGCCACTGTCACGTTCCCCACGCCGCCATCCGAGTCGGAGAGATTGGCCGCGATGACCACACCGTTGGATATGAACAAGCTCCCGCTGCTTCCTGAGTTCACGCCGATATTGATATTGGCCACCGAGTTGCTGCCGCCGGCGATCTGCCAAAGGCTGTTCGCCCCAGCTTGTACTCCCATACTCAGGGTTCCCCCCGTCTAAAGATCCGCGTTGCCCTCGCACAAGACCGAGCCGTCAATCGTGAAACTGGAGGCCTGCACGGAGATGCCGAGTTGGCCCGCGCTGGTGTCAACGGCGTTCAAGACCGAGCCGGGGCCGATCACGGCATTGTTGGCAATCGTCAGCAGGATCGGGACGGTGCTGGTCGGGCGGTTGGTCAGCAGCAGCGTGCTTGTGCCGGCGGTGCCGGAGGCTGTCAGATTTGAGATCGCCAGCGTGCCGGGAAAATTCGAGGCGGTAGTGTCGTCGATGGTGACGGTGAACGTGCCGGTGTTGGTGACAACGATGTTCTGGTTGGACGAAGGCGTCTGGTTGAGGCTCCACAGGTTGGTCGTCTGCCAGCCACCGCTGCCGCCCAGCCAGCTATTTGTCTGCGCCGAAACGCCGCCAGCCCAGGCCAGGCCTGCAAGAGTTGCCGCCGCCACTTTTTGCCGTAGAGTCAGACCCACGGGCCACACCCAGTGTTTCAACCGACATTTCCCTGATAACACGCGCCTCCGCGACCCTCGCGGAGCGTCCAGTCAGTCAAGCAGTAATGATACCACGTTGATCGGTGCTGGCAAGCCGATCCTGGACATTTGCCAACCTTCTGTTTGCATTGTGCTGACTGTCACCCGTGATGGTGGAGGACGTGGTGGAGGCTGACGGTGTCGCCGTCTTCTTTTTTCAATTCGCTGAAGACGAGGGTGGAGAGGACGGTGAGGGCGCCGAGGCAGAGGAAGGCTTGGTGGATGCCGTGGATCATTTGCGGGGCGCTGGTGTGGAAGCGGTCGGGGACGAAGAAGGCGGTGGCCAGGGAGGCGGTGGCGACGCCGAAGCTGATCGACATCTGCTGCATGGTGCTGGCGATGGTGCTGGCGCTGCTGGTTTGTTCCTCGGTGACGTCGGCGTAGACCAGCGTGTTCATGCTCGTATATTGCAGCGAGGTGAAGAAGCCGAAGACAAAGACCTGCGCGACGATGAGCCAGACCGGTGTGCCGGGGCCGATGGTCGCGAACAGGACAATCAGCAGGCCGATGATCACGGTGTTGGAAATCAATACGAAGCGGTAGCCGAACCGCCGCAGAATGGCCGGCATGGTCATTTTCAGGCTCATCGCGGCCAGCGCCTGGGGCATCATCAGCAGGCCGGATTGGATCGGCGTGAATCCCAGGCCGACCTGGTAGAGCAGCGGAAAGAGGAAGGGGATTCCGCCGACGCCCAAGCGGGTGAAATAGTTGCCGTTGACAGCCGCGCGAAAGGTCCGGATGCGAAACAAGGCCAGCCGCAGCAACGGAAACTCGGTGCGCGCCGCTTTCAGTCCGTAAGCGGTGAGCAGCACGGCGGAGATCGCCAGTAATCCCAGGATAGTGAACCCGCTCAGCGTGTGTTCGCCGAACACTTCCAGCACATAGGACAGCAATGCGACGCCGGAGCCGAAGAGGACCAGACCGGTAACGTCGAGCGGATGGGTGGGTTCGTAATAGTCCGGCAGATGGCGAAAGACCAGATACAAGCCGAGCAGGCCAATCGGCAGGTTGACGAAAAAGATGACGCGCCAATGAAAGTAGCCCACGATGAAACCGCCGGCGACAGGCCCGAGCATCGGGCCAATCAGGCCGGGGATGGCCACGAAACTCATCGCGCGGATGAGTTCCGATTTGGGGAAGGTCCGCACCAGCGTGAGCCGGCCCACGGGTACCATCATGGCCCCGCCGCAGCCTTGCAGGATGCGGCAGGCGACCAGGACGTGGATGTTGCTGGAGATACCGCAGAGAAACGATCCGAGGGTGAACAGGCCGATCGCCGACGAGAACACCCGGCGCGTGCCAAAGCGGTCGGCCATCCAGCCGCTGATCGGGATGAACACGGCCAGGCTCAACGTGTAACTTGACAGCACGGCTTTCATGCTGAGCGGGGCGACACCGAGCGCGTTGGCGATGGCGGGGACGGCGGTGTTGAGGATCGTCGTGTCGAGCGATTCCATGAAGAAGGCCACGGCGACCAGCCACGGCAACAATCGCTTCACGGTTTCGCCCGGCCCCGCGGGCGGCGCGGCCACCGCGCTGGAATCGGCCGGACTCATGCAGGGAATGAGCTCACGTCTGACCATTCATCATCCTCGTTGTTCCGTCAACGTTGATTTGGAGGGTGGGCACTGTCGTGGCAGGCTTGAGCGGAGAACTAGGTGGTTGCTTGGGGGCGGGGGTTGGGGTAAGAACGGCGCGAAATGGGGACGATGAATCAACGGCGAAGACGATATGGGAAAACGGCTTCGCTAGTTTTGCTGTTGACGGGCTGGGCGGGCGCGGTGTTGGGGGCGGAGCGGTTGGTGATTATTTCGCCGCATTGGGAGGGGATGCGGGTTGAGTTCGCGCGGGCGTTTTCGGTGTGGTATGAGGCGAAGTTCGGGGAGGAAGTGGAGGTCGATTGGCGGGACCTGGGGGGGACGAGCGATGATTTGCAGTTCGTAGTCAGCGAGTTCAAGCAGCGGCCGGAGGGGATCGGGATTGACCTGTTTTTCGGGGGCGGAATCGATCCGTTTTACAGTTTGGCGAAGCAGGACCTGTTGCAGCCGTATCAGCCGCCGCCGGCGGTGCTCAAGCGGATCCCCAAAAGCATCAGCGGCGTGCCAATCTATGATCCGCAATTCCGCTGGTTTGGCGTGGCGCTTTCCAGTTTCGGCATTCTCTACAATAAACGGGTGCTGGACTTGAACGGCTGGCCGCGTCTGGACACCTGGCGGGCGCTGGCGGAACAGGCCCCCGTCGGTTCGGTCGGCTCCGGTGATCCGCGCGACAGCGGGAGCACGCACATGGTCTACGAATTGATCCTGCAACGTTACGGCTGGGACGAGGGCTGGGGGATCATGCGGATGCTGGCGGCCAAGTGCCGCGGGTTCGACCGCGCGTCCACCACCACGGCCAAGGACGTGACCACCGGCAACACGGCCTACGGGCTGACGATCGATTTCTATGCGTTCACGCAAATCGCTTACGCGGGACCCGAGAACGCCGGGTTCGTCTTGCCGGGCGACTGCGAGGTGGTCAATCCCGACGCCATCGCGCTGCTGCGCGGCGCGCCCAACCGGACGGTGGCGGAACGGTTCATCGAATTCGCGATTTCTGAGCCGGGCCAGAAATTGTTGATGGTGCCGCGCGGCCAGTCGGGCGGCGCGGACAAGTTTTCGATTGAACGGATGAGCATTCTGCCGGACATGTACGACCGGTATCATTCCGTGACCCTGGTGCCGATCAATCCGTTTGCCCAGCGGATGTCGTTTGAGTACGACCCGAAGAAGGGGTCGAACCGCTGGGGTATCCTCAACAGCCTGTTCGGTGCGACAATCATCGACGTCCATCCGGAACTGGTGGCGGCCTGGAAACACATCGAGCGGGCCGGGCTTGACCCGGCCAGTGTGCGCCGGTTCTGTGCGCCGCCGCTCAGCGAAGCCGACGCACTGGCGTTGGCGGCAGGACAATGGCGCGATCCGTCGTTTCGTTTTCGCCAGGAGATCCAATGGCAGCGCGAGGCGCGCCGGGAATTTTTGGCGCTGGCGGGTGATCGGCCATGAAGGTTTCCCTGGAACAGGTCAGCAAACGGTTCGGGCCGGTCACGGTCGTCCAGGATATGTCGTTTGAGGTGGGCGACGGCGAACTGTTTTTCCTGCTCGGGCCGAGCGGATGCGGCAAGACCACCGTATTGCGGATGCTGGCGGGCTTTTATTTTCCCGACGCCGGTGTGATCCGGTTTGGCGAAAAAATCGTCAACGATGTGCCGCCGAACAAACGCAACACGGGCATGGTGTTCCAGAATTACGCCCTCTGGCCGCACATGACGGTGTTCGAGAACGTCGCATACGGGCTGGACGTGCGGCGCGTTTCCGGCGAGGAGAAGAACCGGCGCGTGCGGGAGGCGCTGGGCGTGGTGCAGATGGCGCCGTTTGCGGCGCGCACGCCCAATCAACTTTCCGGCGGCCAACAACAGCGCATCGCGCTGGCCCGCGCGTTGGTGGTCAAACCCGATGTATTGCTACTGGACGAGCCGTTGTCGAATTTGGACGCCGCGTTGCGGTTGGAGATGCGCGAGGAGATCAAACGCATCCACGCCGAAACGGGCATCACCACGATCTACGTGACGCATGACCAGGAGGAAGCGCTCTCGCTGGCCGACCGGATCGCGGTGATGCGCGAGGGCAGGCTGGAACAGGCCGGTTCGCCGCGCGACTTGTATCGCGCGCCCGCCGGCCGGTTCGTGGCGGGCTTCATGGGCGAAGCCAATTTCATCGAGGGCGTTGTTCAAGATGTCAGCGCCAGCCAGGTGCGGGTGAAGACGGCCGAGGGGGAATTGATCTGCGCAAACAATGGTTGCGCGCCGGCAACAGGACAGCCGGTCGTCTGTATGGTCCGTCCCGAATCGCTCTGGCTGGCGGGCGACCCCCCGGCAAACCGGTTTGACGGCGTGATCGAGAGCGTCTCGTATTTGGGCAAAGTGGAACAGTACACCCTGCGCCTGGCGCAGGGCGCGTTGTGGAAAGGGCTCGAACGCAACCCGGAAGCCGTCCACGAACCGGGGCAGACGTTGTCCGTTCTGGTGAAACCACAAGACGTTGTCCTGCTCCCGCCATGATTGACCGCCGACAATTCACTCCCGCGACGATCGGCTTCCTGGTCCTGCTGGCCGGGTTCTTCGGGGTGTTCCTGTTGTATCCCATGGGCTTCATCCTGCGCGGCGCGGTCGTGGTGGAGCACAAGGTGACACTGGAATATTTCGAACTGCTGTTCCAAAACCCGCTGGTCTTGCGGTCGATGTTCAACAGCGTCCTGCTCGGGTTGATCGTCACGGTATTGACGACCCTGCTGGCGCTGCCGCTGGCGCACGTGTTCACGCGCTACCAGTTCCGGGGCCAAACGGCCTTGAGCGCGCTGCTGCTGGCGCCGATGATCATGCCGCCGTTTGTTGGCGCCATCGGGATGCGCCAATTGTTCGCCCGGTACGGTTCGGTGAACCTGTTGCTCGACCGGTTGGGCATGGTGAACATCCATCATCCCGTCGATTGGCTGGGCGGCGGCGGATTCTGGGGCGTGGTGATTTTGCAGACGCTGAACCTCTATCCGATTTTGTTCCTCAACCTCTGCGCTGCGATGGCCAACGTCGATCCGACCCTGCGCGATGCCGCGCAAAATCTCGGCGCGGGTCCGGTCCGGCTGTTTCGCACGGTAACGTTGCCGCTGGTGTTGCCCGGGTATTTCGCCGGCGCGATCATCGTGTTCATCTGGGCGCTGACGGACCTGGGCACGCCTCTGATGTTCGGGTTCAATCGCGTCGTGTCGGTGCAGATTTTCGACCGGATCACGGATATCGGGACCAACCCGATGGGCTACGTGCTCGTCTGCGCCGTGTTGCTGGTGACGCTGGCGCTGTTCGTCTTGTCGAAGAAACTGCTGGCCGGCAAACGCTATGAAATGCTGGCGCGCGGGCACACGGGCGGGGCGGAACGGCCGGTGACGGGCTGGCGGGCGGCGGCGATTTACCTGGGCGTGGCGGTGGTCGCGGGTGTGGCATTGCTGCCGCACCTCAGCGTCGCGCTGGAATCGATTGCGGAACGATGGTTTTTCACCGTGCTGCCGTCGGAGACTTCGTGGCGCCACTATGCCGGCATTTTCCAGTATCAATTGACGGCGTCGAGCATTCGCAACAGCGTGTTGTATTCGTCCCTGAGCGCGGTGGTGGACCTGGTGCTGGGGGTGATGATCGCGTATGTGCTGACGCGCAAAAAAATCCCCGGCGCGAGCGTGCTGGACACGCTGGCGATGTTGCCGCTGGCATTGCCGGGATTGGTGCTGGCGTTCGGTTATCTCGGCGGATTCAACGTCCCGCAACACTGGCTCAACCCGCGCGAGAACCCGACGCTGTTGCTGGTGGCGGCCTATTCCGTGCGCCGGCTGCCCTACATCGTGCGGTCGACCTACGCCGGGTTCCAGCAAACGAGCGTCACGCTGGAAGAAGCGTCGTTGAACCTCGGCGCGTCGGCGTTTCGGACGTTGCGCAAGATCACCGTCCCGCTGATGATGGCGAACTTGATCGCCGGAACGCTGCTGACGTTCAGCTATGCCATGCTCGAGGTGAGCGACAGCCTGATGCTGGCGATGAAGGAACATTATTACCCCATCACCAAGGCGATCCTGGCTTTGATGGGCCGGATCGAAGCCGACGCGCCCGGTCTGGCCAGCGCCATGGGCATCCTCGGCATGACGCTGCTGGCCGCCAGCCTGTTTTTCGCCAGCAAAGTTCTCGGCAAAAAAATGGGCCAGCTCTTCCGGGCAGGCTAAGCGCGCGGGGCTTGACAAGGCCGGGGGTGGGTTGCTATAAGTTGCGCCCAACAAGGAGGTTGCAGTGCGTGAGTTGGGGAACTCCCGCGTCTCGGATGGCGCCATTGGTGTGTCCTCATTCCCGCGTTCCAACCAAAAACAACGCTGAGCGGCATTGGCCATGGCTAAACGAAAGATCGAACGTTATCTGACGAGCCAGTTCGAGAAGCATGTTGCCCGGAACAGCATCGAGACGGAACAGAAATACCGGGTGAGGAGTTTTGATCCCGTCCGCAAGAAACTCGTGCGGCTGGGCGCGCGCAAGAAATCCCACGGCTTCGAACGCAACGAATTGTTCGACATCGACCGGATGTTGCAGAAGCAGGGGCGCAAACTGCGGTTGCGCCGGCACGGCGAGGACAAGAAGGCGGTGCTGACGTTGAAGGGGCCGCGCCAGGGCGGTCTCCATAAGAAACGGATGGAAGTGGAGACCCGGGTGGATTACGAACCGGCCAAGCGCATCCTGGAACTGTTGAATTTCAGGGTCTGCGAGACCTACAGCAAGATCCGCCAGGAATACAAACTCGATGGCTGCATTGTGTGTCTCGATCACATTCCCCATTGCGGATGGTTTGTGGAGATCGAGGGGCCGCGGGACCGGATTGCGTCGCTGGCGCGCCGGCTGGGATTGAAGGAAGCAGACCGCGAGGACCGGTCGTACCGGAAACTGATCAAGGAACAATTGTTGGAGCAGGCGGCCTGACCGCGGGGAAACCAAGGAGGAGACGGAGATGAAACTGCTGATTGCCGACGACGAAGCGATGATTTGCAAGATGCTCAAGGACTATTTCGAAGACCACATGTCCTGCGAGGTCCTCGTGGCCACCACGGTGGCGGCGGCGCTGTCGTTGCTCGAGAAGGAGCAGCCGGAAGGCATGCTGCTCGACCTGAACCTGAAAGCGAAACAGACCGGGTTCGACATTTTGAAGAAGGCCCGCACGCTCAGCCCGTTCACCAAGACCATCATGGTCACCGGCGCCAGCGATTTTGAGTCCATCGAGCAGGCGGTGGAACTCGGGGCGGTTGATTACGTCACCAAACCGTTCACGATGGACTATCTGGAAGACACCGTCCGGATGAAGATCGCCAACATGTTGCTCTGCGCCTGACGCCGCGCCGTTGCCCGCCTGGGCGAACGTAACATTCACGGTCTTGAATTCATCGGCCGCGAGGGATAGCATTCCGTTCCCGGAGAAGCGGGCAGCCGTCATTTCTCCGGACCATTACCTGAGGTTCGTTTGGAAAAAGCAACGGGACAAATTACCTTGAAACCGGATTCGCCGCCAGCCCCCGACGCAAGCGCCGTCAGGCCCGTGGCGGTCATCGACATTGGCTCGACCGCCATCCGGTTGCGCATCGCCGAAGTCGGGGCGGGCGGGATCGTGCGTTCGCTCGAGTCGCTCCAGCACGGCGTGCATCTGGGCAAGGACACATTCACCCTGGGCTACATTCGCCCGGCCTCGATTGAGGACTGCGTCAAGATCCTCCATTCCTTCGGCCGCGTGATGAAGGAATACGGCATCACCGGCGAAGACCAGGTCCGCGCGGTGGCCACCAGCGCGGTGCGCGAGGCCGAGAACCGCGACACGTTCATCGACCGCATCTACACGGCCACCCGGATCAACGTCGAGGCCATCGAGGGCGCGGAGGAAAACCGGCTGACCTACATCGCCGTCCACGACCTGTTCGAATCCGACGCCAATCTGAAAAAGAACGACGCGGCGATCGTCGAAGTCGGCGGCGGGGGCACGGACGTGATTTTCGTGCGGGAAGGACGCGTGGCTTTTGCGGGCGCCTACCGGCTCGGGTCGTTGCGCATGCGCGAGACGCTGGAAACGAACCGGGCCCCGGCCGGCAGGATCCGCGCGATCCTGGACCAGCACATCAAACGCACGATCGACCAGGTCCTGGTCAGCGCCCCGGTGAAGCAGGCGCCGTATCTGGTCGCGGTTTCCGGCGACGCGCGGTTTGCGGCGTCGTTGATCGCGCCGCAGTGGGAGAAGGACAACGTTTGCCGGATCGATCTCGACACGTTTTGCAAACTGGTGGAGCGGCTCGTGCCCGTGCCGGTGGACGAACTGGTGCGCAAGCATCGCATTCCCTATCAGGAGGCCGAGACCATCGGCCCGGCCTTGTTGGCCTACGAGCATCTGGCCCGGGCGTTTCAGGTGAAAGAGATCCTCGTCAGCCGCGCGTCGATGCGGGACGGGTTGCTCAAGGAACTGGCCGTGCGCGGCGCGTGGACGTTTGAATTTGCCGAACAGGCGGTGCACGCGGCGATGACGCTGGCCAACCGGTTCAATGTGGACCCGGCGCACGCGCTGCACGTGGCCGACCTGAGTGTGCGGCTGTTCCGCGAACTGCAGCCGGAGCACGGCCTGGACGAACGCTACGCGCTGGTGTTGCGCATCGCCGGGCTGTTGCACGAAGTGGGCACGTTCATCAGCGACCGCAGCCATCACAAGCATTCCATGTACATCATCCTCAACAGCGATTTGTTCGGCCTGAGCCGCAAGGACATCACGCTGATCGCGCTGGTGGCGCGCTACCACCGCCGCGCCGCGCCGCGGCCGTATCATCTCGAATACACGGTGCTGGACCGCGACAGCCGGCTGGTCGTGTCCAAACTGGCGGCCATCCTGCGGGTGGCGGACGCGCTGGAACGCCGGCATTCCCAGCAGGTCCGGCACATGAGTTTCTCGCGGGAAACGGACAGCTTCGTCATCACCGTCAACGACGCCACCGACCTCACCCTGGAACAACTGGCGTTGAAGGAAAAGGCCAACTTGTTCGAGCAAATCTTCGGCATGAAGGTGCTGTTGCGCAGCGCGCTGACCGATGACGAGGTGACGTCCCGTGGCTAGGCCCGCGCTGCCGTTGTTGAACCGCGAGTTGAGCTGGATGGAGTTCAATGCCCGCGTGCTGGAGGAAGCCCGGGACCCGTCCGTGCCGCTGATCGAACGCGCGAAGTACCTGGCGATCAGCAATTCCAATCTCGACGAGTTTTTCATGGTCCGCGTCGGCGGCCTGCAACAACTGCTCGCGGAAGGCAAACCCAGCTCCAGCCCGGACGGCCTGGGCGCGGCGCAGCAACTGGCGGAAATCGGCCGGCGCACGCGCCGGCTGGTGGACGACCAGTACACGTGCCTGCTGCGGGAACTCGAACCGGCGCTGGCGTCGGCGGGCATCCAACGTGTCCGCTGCGAGGCGCTGACGGCGGGCCAGCGCGAGCATATCGAACGGATTTTCGAGCACGACATTTATCCCGTGCTCACGCCGGTTGCGATTGAATCGCCGGCCACGTTCCCGCTGCTGACCGGCCTGTTGTTGCATCTGCTGGTGCGTCTCAAGCCGTCGCCGGACGCACCGCGCAAGCACCGGTTCGCGGCGTTGCGCGTTCCACGTTCGCTGGCCCGTTTCATCCCGCTGCCCGAGACGGAAGGCTACGCCTACGTGACGGTGGAAGACGTGATCTGCGCGTTTGTCGACCGGTTTTTCCCGGGCGAAACCGTCGTCGAGTGCCTGCCGCTGCGCCTGACGCGCAACGCGGACATGGCCGTGCGCGAGGACCAGGCGGGAGATCTGCTGGCGCAAATGCGGGAAGTGCTCAACGCCCGCAAACGCAGTTCCTGCGTGCGCCTGGAGGTGGATGAGACCGTCTCCAACATCAGCCTGGCGTTCCTGCGCGCCGCGCTGAAGATTTCCGGCGACCAGATTTACCGCGCGCCCGGGCCGGTCGATCTTTCGGCCTACCGGGCGTTCGGCAAGCTGCCGGGCTTCGACAAACTCAAGGACGCGCCCTGGCCGCCGCAATCGTCGCCCGAAGTACCGCCCGGCGTGTCGATGTTTGAGTTGATTGCCCGGAAGGACATCCTGCTGTTTCATCCGTTCGAGAGCTTCGAGCCGGTGGTCCGTTTGATCGAGCAGGCAGCCGATGATCCGGGCGTGCTGGCGATCAAACAGATTTTGTATCGCACCAACGAGAACAGCCGGATCGTCGCGGCGCTGGCGCGGGCGGCGTTGCGCGGCAAACAGGTCACCGCTCTGGTCGAACTCAAGGCGCGGTTCGACGAGGCGCGCAACATCGAGTGGGCGCAGGCGCTGGAGCAGGCGGGCGCGCAGGTCATTTACGGCCTGAAATGGCTCAAGGTGCACGCCAAGGTCTGCATCATCGTCCGGCGCGAACCCGCGGGCGTGCGGCGCTACTGCCATTTCGCCACGGGCAACTACAACGAAGTGACCGCCACGCTGTACAGCGACGTGGGCCTGATGACGTGTGACGACGACCTGGCGGCCGATGCCACGGCGTTCTTCTACGCCATCACCGGTTATTCGCAACCGATCCAGTATCGCAAACTCGAAGCCGCGCCGCACGGGTTGCGACCGCGCCTGCTGGCGTTGATCGAGAGCGAAATTGAACGGCGCAAACAGGGCCAGGAAGCGCGGATCATCGCCAAGCTCAACGCCCTGGTGCACCAGGAGATGATCGAAGCGTTGTATCGCGCGTCACAGGCGGGCGTGAAGGTTGACCTGAGCATTCGCGGAATTTGCTGTCTGCGTCCGGGCGTGGCGGGCCTGAGCGAGAACATCCGGGTGACCAGTGTGATTGACCGGTGCCTGGAGCACAGCCGTGTTTTCTATTTCCATCACGGCGGCGAACCGCTGGTGTTCATTTCCAGCGCCGACTGGATGCCGCGCAATCTCGACCGGCGCGTCGAGCTGTTGGTGCCGGTGGACGAACCGGCCTGCCAGGCCCGGCTGATCGGCATTCTGGAGACTTGTTTGCAGGACAACGTCAAAGGACGCCGCCTGCTGCCCGACGGCAGCTACGAGCGGCTCAAGCCGGCCAGTCCCGGCAAGGCGGTCCGTTCCCAGGAAATGTTTTACCGCCAGGCGCGCGAAGCGGCACAGCGGGCGCAGAAGAACCTGTACATGGATTTCCAGCCGGAACTTCCCGCCAAAACATCGACGGCCTGAGCCATGCGCGACGGTCCCTCCAGCGCTGCCCAATCGTCCATCGAAGACTTTTGCCGGAAGTATCGCAACGAAGACATTCACACCGAACACGTCACCGCCCTGGCGCTGCGGCTCTTTGACGAGACACGCGAACGGTTCGCCTGGACCACGCGCGACCGCGCCGTGCTCGAAGCCGCCGCCTTGCTGCATGATATTGCCTACAGCGTCAACCCGCGCCGCCACCGCGAGCGGGGCGCGGAGATCGTGTTGCGCGAGGGGTTGCAAGGGTTCTCCGACGAGGACCGCGCCGTCGTCGCCTCGGTGATGTTGTTTCACGCGGGCGACTGGCGATTGACCCGGACCCTGCCGCCGGTCGATCGGCTGCCCGATCCCGGTCGCGCCGCGCGCCTGGGCGCCTTGTTGCGCATTGCCGACGGCCTGGACTTCGGCCACCTCCAGGATGCCAGCATCGTGCGCGTCCAACACCTGAAACACGGCGTCCGCGTCATCGTCCGCTCGCCGCACTTTCCGTACAACCTCGAACGCGCCGGGCAAAAAGCGGACCTGTGGCGGGCGATGTTCCCGGAGCAGATTCAACTGGCGGCTGCTCCGCGGACGAAGGCCCCGCCGGCGGCGTTGATTGGCCCGGACCTTCACGCGTTGGAGGCGGCCAGGCGGCTGCTGTCGCGCCAGTTCAAGATTGTCGTCCTCAACGTAAACGGCGCGCTGAAAGGCGAGAGCGGCCGGCCGTTGCACGACATCCGCGTGGCCATTCGCCGCCTGCGCACGGTGCTCCGCGCTTTTCGCGGGCCGCTGCGCGATACCTCCGCGAAACAGATCAACCGCGCGTTCGGCCAGCTCAACAACGCCCTGGGACAGGCGCGGGACCTGGACGTGTGGATGGAGTTTCTGACCAAGGGCGACGTCCGGCGGGACCTGGCGCGCAGCCCGCGCTGGCGTGGATTCATCCAGCACCAGCAGGAACATCGGTTGCTGGAATTGGCGACTGTCTGCCGTCATCTGGGCGGGCCGGCGTTCGCCGCCTTGCGCGCACGCGCGGGCCGCCTGCTGCGCATTCAATTGCCGCGGGCCATCACGACCGGGCCGGAGGGGTCCCTGAAAAAACTCGCGCGCCGCGCCCTGCGCAAAGACCTGCGCCGCGCGCTCAAACTGGCCGGCCTGCGCGATTCGGAGTCGCCCGATGATTTGCACCGGCTCCGCATCGCGCTGCGGAAGGCGCGCTATCTCGGCGAGTTCTTTTCCCCGGTGCTGGGACCGCCCGTGGACAAGTTGACCCGCCGCATCCATGCCGTCGAGCGATCGCTGGGGAAGATCCACGACATCGACGTCGGTCTGGCGCGCATCGCGCACGAAGGGCCGTCGCCGCCGCGCCGCCTGGCCGAACATCTCGGTGAACGTCGGACGGCATTCCAGGCGCGGCTGAAAAAGGATTGGCGCCGGCTGGAACAGTTCGCCGGGCAGCGTGCCGTGCGCGAGGCGGTGCGGCTCTAGGGCGAGGGCATGGCGGCCATGCGATAGAAACTCTGCGTCACGCCGCCGGCGCCGGGGTCGATCGCGGACATGATCCCGCCCGGGCCGATGAGGTTGGTCTCGATATTCGTCCACACACCGCTGATCAGATCGTCCGTTTGCTGGAGACAATAGACCTCGCCGTTCACGCTGTTGAACGTCACGACCACGTCGTTGCTCTCGTCAATGCCGGTGCCGGTAATGAGGAACGAGGTGCTGGAATCCAGCGGGTTGACGCCCGCCAGGTATTTCTCGAGGTTGTCCATGCCATCGCCGTCGGCGTCGTCGGTGGCCAGCGACAAGTCGTTTGACTGGCCGGTCGGATGCCCGAAATAGGCTTGCGTCCACCAATCGGGGATGCCGTCGGCGTCGCTGTCGGCGTCGGCGATCTTGCGCACGCGGATGCCGGAGGCGCGCGCGTTCGTGTCGAAGAGCGTCGCGACGCCCTGGAACTGCATGAGGATTTCGCCTGTGGTCACCGTATTGGTAAACATCACGGTGATCGCCGTGTTCGATCCGCCGGAGGCGGCGAAGATGTCGAAGTTGGAGAGCACCTGCGCGCCGTTGATGGAGAGGTTGAACAGTCGCTGGCCCGCCGCGTGCCAGTAGGTCTCCGCATCGAGTAACTGGATTTCGTACTGTCCGTTCGGGCAATCGAACCGGTAACTGAAGGCCGTGCCATTATGCTCGCTTTGGTAGAGGACCGGGTCGCCGGTCCCGGCGATCGCGTTGGGAATGATGTTGCTGCTGCCGCCGCTAAACCCGAAGGAACCGGCGCTATAGGGCTGGTCGGCGGTCCACATCGCGCCGCTCTGGTCGAGATAAGGGCGGCCGCCGCAATTGATCCGCGCTTCGTACGCGGGCGGCGCGAGCGGGTTGAGCCAGGCCGTGACGGTGTGCGGCTGGGTGATTGGCGCGGGCGGCAGTTTGATGCGCAACAGGTCTTGCGCGCCGTCCAGGTAATAGCCCGAGTTGGCGGCCGCCAGCTCGGCGGCGCCGGGCACGTTGGTCAGCAACACACCGTCGGCCTGGACGGTGCGGACGGCGTTGGTGCAATAAATCTCCAGTCCCCACGTCCGCTGGCCGGGCTGGTTCGTGTAAACGCCCGCGGCGCCGCCGATGGCGACGGTGGTGACGTTGTTGGAAAAGGAAGCATTGATCGTGGTGGTCGCCATCTCATTGGAACGATAGCCGTTGGAAGCGCCGTCGTCGTCGTAGAGGGTGCAGGAGGCGTTCGTGCTGCAGTAGATCCGCAACGCCCGCTGGCTGCCGTCGTCGAACTGGCTCGAAGCGACGTAGGGCCCGAGGGGGATGATCGAGTTGTCCTGATAAAATACGGGAATCCACAAGATGGGAGCGGGATAGTTGGCCACCGTCCTCGGGCCGGCCAGCGCCTTGCCGCTCCAGTGGTCGATCCAGTTGCCGGCGGGCAGGTAGATGTTTTCCGTGGTGGCCCCCTGGGTGGTGACGGGGGCGACGAGGATGTTCGGGCCGAACATATATTCGGTGCCGGTGGTCAGCACGTTGGAATCGTTGGGATAGGCTAGCGCCAGCGGGCGGCACAGGGGCAGGCCGGTGTCGACGATGGCCCGCGCGGTGGAATAAATGTACGGGAGCAACCGGTAACGCAACTTGAGCATGTTGCGGCAGTCGTCCTGCACGTACAAATCGAATTGGTACGGCGCGGTCGGTTTGGAGTCCACACCGTGCGCGCGAAAGATCGGGCAGAACGCGCCGAATTGGAACCAGCGGGTGTACAATTCATCCGTCGGCGTGCCCGAGAACCCGCCGATGTCGCTGCCGAAATAACTCAGGCCCGAGAACATGTAATCACAGAGCGCGTTGGGATGGGCCGCCAGCGTCGGCCAGTCCGAGCCGGTATCGTTCGTCCAATGGCCCGCGCCGAAACGCTGGTCGCCGGCGAACCCTGACCGGCTGAGGATGTAGAGCCGCTGGTTGGGCAGGTTCGTGGCGTAACCTTCGGCCAATGCCTGGTGCCAGAGCAGGCTGTAAACGTTGTGGATCTCCGCCTCGCGATGGCCGTTGTAGAGATAATCCGTCGTCGTGTCCTGTTCCGGCTCGCCGAGGTCGGTCCAATGCGCCGCGATGCCGTTGGTGGTGTACGCGAGGATTTTGCTGAACCACCAGGCGCGCGCGGCGGGGTTGGAAAAATCGAAATAGCCGGCTGAATCATAAAAGCCGGAATTCTCCTGGATGCTGGGCGAGGTCATGCCGGGATTGGTGGACACCAGGTAATGCTGCGTGGCGGCCGCGTTGAAATTCGCCAGTGCCGGCGCATTGGCATTGTTGATGTATTCCTCCTGGATGTTCATGACCTTGAACCCGTTGTTGGCCAGGGCGGTCAGGTTGCTGGTGGGATTGGGAAAATGCGTCGTGTCCCACGTCAACCCGCCCATCTGGTCCGGTTGCCCATACCAATACAGGTCCAGCACCAACGCGTCACACGGCAAATCGTTGGACCGAAACGCGGCGTCCGCCGTAAACATGTCCCACCAATTGGTGTAACCGTACCGTGACTGGATGTAGCCCAGCGCCCAGCGCGGCGGCAGCAGGGCGCGGCCCGTCATCTGCGTGTACCGGCCCAGAGTGTCCGCGGCGCTGTTGCCGGCGATGAAATAGTAATTCAGTTCGCCGGCGCTGAGCACGTTTTCCCATTCAGTGTCGCTGGAGAGCGTGAAGTTCCACGCCTGCGAGTAGGTGTTATCGAAGAAGACGCCGTAGCCTTTCGACGAGACAACCAACGGCACCGCCATGGCCGTCATGTCCCCCGACTGGAAACCGTCGCGCGCGTTGTAGAGTGTGCGCGATTGGCCGCGATAGCTGAACGGATACCCGAGGATCAGGCCGAGGCCGTAATATTGTTCGTTGGCCGGCATGGAGAACAGGGCCGTCCGGTTCGACGTCGACCGGCTGTCGGTGAACGCCAGCCCCGTCGTGTTCGTGTCCGTGAGCAGGACTGTCCCGCCGGCATTCAGAAACGTCAGGTGAAACGGCGACTTGGACACCTCCACGCTCATCCCCGCCGTGGTGATCGTCGTGAGATTGGAGCTGTCGGTGACGGAAATCGGCGGCGGCGTCCATTGCTCGACGACGGTGAACGAAGCATTGGTGTTAAACGCCAGACCGGTTGGCTCCATGCGCACCTGGGCGATGTTCGCGTCCACAATGTCCAGCTTCACCACGGCGGTCTGGCAGGTGAACGTCAGTTCATCGAGCGAGTTGCTGAACCAGGAAACGACGTTGCCCACGCTGGTGGCTTTGGAAACCCTGGGCAGACAGAGCAAGAGAACCAGAACAAGGACCTTCGTGGGCCGCTTCATTCCGCCAAGATTAAACCGGTTTACCGTCCAAAACAAGCCGAAAACCGCGGATGGAGCATCGGAGATTTTAGGTAGTGGGTCAGTTTCGAAACTGCCACGGGATATGAGTTAACAGCGGCCCCGTCGGGTTGTAGCGGCCGCCGTCCCGGCGGCGGGGATGCCAGGAGCGTCGGGGACGGACGCCGCTACAACAGATTGATCCACGACCAGATTTTACTTGTGCGACAACCAAAGCAGTACGATGCTGAGTCGCGGTTTCCGGTGTGACGAATGTCATGAGAGTCTGCTTTTACATTTTGCTGGGCCTGTGTCTGGCCGGTCCGCTCGACGCGCAGGCGCCCGTGCCGCCGCCGCCGTCCGCCGCAGCGCTTTCCCCGGATGAACTTGACCAGTTGTTGGCGCCCATCGCCCTCTATCCCGACCCGCTCATCGCCTTGATTCTGCCCGCGGCCAGCGTGCCGTCCGACGTCATGCTGGCGGCGCGTTACCTGGAGGCCAACGGCGATCCGGCGCAAATCCCCAACCAGCCCTGGGACGACAGTGTCAAATCGCTGGCGCATTACCCGGACGTGCTGGAGTGGATGGACCAAAACATCGATTGGACCAGGGCGGTCGGTTCCGCGTTTATCAACCAGCAACAGGACGTGATGGATTCCGTCCAGCATCTGCGGGGCGAGGCCAAGGCGCAAGGCAACCTCACGGACACGCCCCAGCAGGAGGTGGCGGTGGACGACGGCGAAATCAGCATCATGCCGGCGCAGCCCGATGCGATATACGTGCCGGAGTACGACCCCGACGAAGTGTACTACGAACCTCCAACGGACGGTCCGCTGGTGACGTTTGGCGTGGGATGGCCGGTGGGCATATGGCTCGGTTACGATTGCGACTGGCATCATCACGGCATTTGGGTGGGTGACTGGCATCGGGGCTGGCGCCACGATTTTGGTTCCGGCCGCCCGTGGCAGCCGGACCCGCACCGCCCGCATCCGGGACAGGGATTCAACTGGCCGGGCGGCGTCCTGCCGCGTCCACGGACCATGCCGGGCGCGCCCGCCGGACGGGGCGCCGGGGCGCGTCGTTCCGTGCCCGCGCCTTCGACCCCACCGGTCGTGCGAGGCGGCGCGTTCGGAGGGAATGATAACCGGGGCAGTTCGATTCGCGTGTACAGCAACCAAGGGAACATCAGCCGTCATACCGTCAGCCAGCCGGCAGTGGTCATCTCACGTCCCGCGCCCGTGCGCGAGGCGCCGGCCAGGCAGGCGGCCCCTCCCTCCGGTGGATTCAGCGTGCGCGGCGGCGGGGAAGAACGATCGTACAGCGAACGCGGCTCGGAAAGCCGTGGTTCATCAGGCGGCGGCTCGGAAGACCGTGGTTCGGAAGGCCGTGGTCGGAGGTAAGCGCATTGAAATCGTACGAGAAGGGCCTATGAAAAATTTAAATCGATTCCAGTTTCTTTCATCCAGGCTCACGGCCTTGTTCGTCGTGACGGTCTGCGTGTTTTTGGCGCCGCAACTGCGGGCCGGGGAACAGCCCGCCGCCGCCGCGCAACGCCGGTTCGCCACACCCGAGGAGGCCACCAAAGCCTTGCTCGAAGCCGCCAGGGCCAAGGACAAAGCCGCGTTGCATGAGATTTTCGGCCCCGGCATCCACGATGTGCTGACCGGCGACGAAGTGCAGGATGCCGCCAATTTCGAGTCGTTTACCAAAGCCATGGGACAGCTCTGCAGTCCCGTCCATGAAGGCGATGACAAAATCATCCTGAACATCGGCGCGCAGAGCTGGCCGTTCCCGATCCCGCTGGTCAGGAAGGACGGCCAGTGGTTCTTTGACACCGACGCGGGCAAGGAGGAAATCATCAACCGCCACATCGGCGAAGGCGAGATCAACGCCATCAGCGTCTGCCGCGCCTACGTCCAGGCCCAGCGCCAATACGCCGGCCAGGACCGCGACGGCAGCGATGTCCTGAAATACGCCCAACAATTCAAGAGCACGCCCGGGAAAAAGGACGGCCTGTACTGGGAATCCGCGCCGGGCGAGGAACCCAGCCCGTTCGGGCCGCTCGTGGCCGAAGCGCACGCGGAAGGTTACGGACAACACCCCAACGGCACCGGGCGCCATCCGTATCATGGCTACTTTTTCAAGATCCTCACCGCCCAAGGCCCGGCCGCGCCCGGCGGCAGATACAATTACATCATCAACGGCAACATGATCGCCGGGTTCGCCCTCGTCGCCTGGCCCGAACGCTGGGGCCAGTCCGGCATCATGACCTTCATCGTCAACCAGCAAGGCAAAGTCTACCAGCGCAACCTCGGCGAAAAGACCGCCCAGATCGCCTCCGCCATGACCCGGTACAACCCGGACAGCCGCTGGACGCTGGTGAAGTGACGGAGAGGCATTGTTCGGTAGTAGGTCAGTTTCAAAACTGACATGTGATATGAACTGTTGGCGGCGGCGCCCGCCGGGTTGTAGCGGCCGCCGTCCCGGCGGCGGGGATGGCAGGAGCGTCCGGGACGGACGCCACTACAACAAATTGGCCCACCACCTATTTTCCCTTGATTTAACCTGGCCTGTTTGCTGGCATGATGATTGCGCCATTGTTGACGCATGGACTCGGGTCAGAGGTGTCCACAGGATTGGATTCTCGCCGTCGATGACGAGAGCGGAATGCTGGAACTCGTCAAGATGGAACTTGAGCGGGAAGGCTTCGCCGTGGAAACCGCCTCACTGCCGGCCACGGCCCTCAGTTTCTACCAGGAACACTGGCGGAAAATCAAAGTGGTGGTTTCCGATTTCAAAATGCCCGGCATGAACGGGGAAGCGCTGTTTGACCATTTGCAACGGATCAATCCTCAAGTGCGGGCGATTCTGATGACGGGTTTTTACGGGGACCGTGTGGCGGCCCCGCTCTTCGCCAAAGGCCTTCACCGATGCATCGAAAAGCCATTTCATCTGGAAGAACTCGTTGAAGGTGTGCGGGACGCAATGATCGCCGCGTAAATGTTGGCCGGCCCTGGTCTTCCGGATAAAGCCCGTCGGCAGTCTATCGCTTCCAATTAGCAGGGCCAGGGGGCGCTGGTAAGAAGAGTTGTCACCCCGAGCTTGTCGAGGGGTCTCTTCCGTGTCGTACGGAACGACAGAGATGCCTCGACAAGCTCGGCATGACGTTGTTAGGAGAGTTGGGCGCGTGAAGCAATATTACGTGTACATCCTCGCCAGTAAATCGTGCGTCCTCTACGTTGGCGTGACCAACGATTTGCAGCGCCGCATCTTTGAGCACCGGGAGAAGAGGGTCCCGGGATTCACCAAGAAGTACAATATCGCCCGGCTGGTGTATTTCGAGGTCTACGAAAACATTCGGGACGCTATAGCCCGCGAAAAGCAGATCAAAAGGTGGCGGCGAGAGAAGAAGATTGTCCTGATCCAGGCAACAAATCCGACGTGGCGCGACCTGAGCGAGGATTGGCAGCGAGGAAGCAAGGTTCGTACGCGAAGCGACGACAGAGATGCCTCGACAAGCTCGGCATGACAGGGAACGACCCGGAGAACCACGAGCGAGAGGCGTTGAGAAAGCGCTCCTTCAGAGATGACAGCAGGGCCAGAGTGCGCGCTGGTAGGAGAAGTTGTCACCCCGAGCTTGTCGAGGGGTCTCTTCCGTGTCGTACGGAACTACAGGAATATGGGTCAACTATCCACACGACACGCTTCAATATCCAATGCGTCACTTGTGGAGAGTTGACCCCGTTCATGCCCCGTTCACAACGAGCGAGAGGTGTTGAGAAAGCGCGCCTTCAGAGATGACAACAGGAGGCCTAAAGTCGCCAAAATATACCAGTACCGGGGTACGGAAGGCGTTGCTTTTTGTGGCAAACGGCGGAAAATCGTCCGCGTGACCTCTACATTGGCCTACTATGTCGCCGCGATTTCCGGCGGGGTTGCGTGCCTCATTTGCCTCATACTGGCGATTCTGGATTTCAGAAATGCCGCGTCTCGACGGCGGGCGTTGGTTGAATTGACTGCCGCAGTAGCCTTTTGTCTTGAAGCTGCCTTTGGAATTTTGGGGCTGCGCTTGGACAGCAAAACAGCCGATAGTAGGTATTCCAAACTGTCGAAACAACTGGACTCGGTTAATGCCAAGTACGACGCAGCAACACATGACTTGGCGCAAGTGAGAGCCGAATCAGCACAAAATAAGTATGCCCTGGATAACGCCAAAGAGATTGTGGTTCCCCGCCAAATTCCATATGAACGGCAAAAATCCCTTGTCGAAAGATTGCGCCCTTTTTCAGGCGCAAGTATCCAGATCATGGCCCTGACGGGCGACGAAGAGTCCATCGGACTTGCCAACCAGTTCAAGAAGGTATTTGAGGATGCAGGGTGGCGCGTTAATCTTGGATACACTATGATTTTCGGAGAGCAGCCGAAGGGGCTTGTGTTGTCCGCACACGACCAACTTTCGCCCGATTACGCTGGCCTTGTCGGCGGAATTATCCGAGACGCGGGCTTTGTTATCTCTGGACAGGCAAATCCCAAACTACCCACCAACTCGATTTCGTTGCAGGTTGGTATTAAGCCCAATCCCTAAATGTTTTTGTCTTTGTCGTGCGATTAGAAGTTCATGGAGCATTTATGGCTGTAAAGGGGCATCCCGATTCAAATTAAGATACAGCCGAATTCGGCGGTCATACCCGACGGCAGGAGAGGCCTAGGGGGCAGGGCGGCAAACCGCCGCTACAGTAAGCTGGTGCGCCGCCATCCTCTCATGCGGGATTGACAAGCCCTGCTCTATATTGCAACATAGTTGCGATATAAGGGAAGCAAACCGGGCTTGAACCGCAGGCCGGGGCTGTGCCAAGGTCTTTGCATCCATACGAGGAGCCTCATCATGCTTGAACTTTTTCATCGCGGCGGCCCGATCATGTGGCCGTTGCTTGTGACGTCGGTCCTGGCCCTGGCCACGGTCATCGAACGCATCGCTTTCCAGCTGCGGGAGAAATCGCACCGCGATCCGGACGTGGTCGAGCACATGCTCACCGAAGTGGAGCACGGACGGATCGCGCAGGCCATTGCGGCGGGGCAGGGCAGCCGCGATTACATCGCCCGAGTGCTGGTCTACGCCCTGGGCCATCGCGAGAAGTCGTTGACCAACGCGTTTATGCGGGCCGCCGGCCAGGAATTGCAGCGGTTCAATCGCGGTCTGCCGGTGCTGGACACGATCATCACGCTGGCGCCTTTGCTGGGGTTGCTCGGGACGGTCACCGGCTTGATCCGCGCTTTCGGGCTTCTCGGCGCGCAGGAATTGGGCAGTCCGGTGGCGATCACCGGCGGCATTGCCGAGGCGTTGATTGCCACGGCGTTCGGCCTGGCCATCGCCATCACCGCGTTGATCCCGTTCAATTACCTCAACTCCCGCCTGGAGGAAGCCCGCAACGAAATCCAGGACGCCGGTTCGCAACTGGAACTGCTCGTGGCCGGCCATGGTTCGGTGAAACTGCCCGAGGCGGCGCAGCCCGGCGGGCGTCCGGCCCATTAAAGGAGGCGAGGCGATGATTATACCCTCCCCGGTCGCGCGCAAACGGGCACGCATCGAGATCATCCCGCTGATCGACATCATGTTTTTCCTGCTGGCGACGTTCCTGATGGTCTCGCTGCGAATGATCACCAACCTCGGCGTGCCGGTGCACCTGCCGTCCGCCGTCACCAGCACGGCGCAGGACACGAAGGATTACGTGATGATCTCCATCACCGAGCAGGGCGACGTGTTTTACAACAAGGAGAAAATCGACCCGGCCAAAGTCCGCGTCTATCTCGAAGATCTCAAGAAAACCGTGGCCGATCCCAAGGTGTTCATCAACGGCGACGAAAACGTCGTGTTCGGCAAGGTCGTGGCGGTCCTCGACGCGGCCCGCGCAGTGGGCATCACCAAAATCGCCATCAATACCAAACGCGAGGAAAAACCCAAATCACCGGCCGGCAGTTGAGATGTCATGGCGCAGCGCAAAGACAACGGTGGATTTGTCCGGCTGGCCAGTCTGTTGGCCGCCGTCGCGATCCATGCGCTGATCTTGACCAGGGGCGGCCCGGGCTTCCTGAGGCCGCACACCATCGGCGACGCGGGCGAGGGCGGACCTGTTGAAGTGAGTTTGATGAACGGTCTGCCCGGCGAAGAGGCGGTCAAACCGGCCGCGCCGCTTCCTCCGCCCCCGCCGCCTCCGCCGCCCGTGGTCGTGCCGCCCGTGGAAAATTTCAAGGTGGATGAATTGGCGTTGCCCGATCCGACGCTGCAGGCGCAGCCGCTGCCGTTTCCGCCGCCCCAGGAAACGAAACAGGCGCCCACGAATGTTGTGGTGCAAACGGCAACGCTGGTTCCCGCCGGTCCATCAACGGGCGGGGGCGGACCTGGATCCGGCGGCGCCACCGGCGCGAGCGGGACCGGCACAGGCCACGGCGGCGGCCACGGATCGGGACACGGGTGGGGGATGGTCGGCGACATGGCCTGCCTCTTTTGTCCGAAGCCCGAGTATCCCCCGGAGGCGCAGGAAATGAAACAGCAGGGCACCGTGGTGCTGCGGGTGATGATCGACGCGCACGGCAACGTTTCCGACGTGGCGGTCAAACAATCGTCCGGCCACGTCCTGCTCGACCAGGCCGCCATGCGCACGGTGCGGCGCTGGAGGGTGGAACCGGACAGGACGGCGGGGGTCCCGGTCGGAGCAGAAGCCGAGCAGGTCATCAATTTTGAATTAAAATGAAACGAACCATGCCCCGCCAATCAAAACAAGCGCGCCAGGACAATGCCCTGGAAGTGCTGCGCGCCAGACGTCTCCGCGTCACCACCCCCCGCAAGGTCATCCTGGCGTTGCTCACCGGCGAGCACGGGCCGTTTACCATCGACGAAATCCATCAGCGGGTCCGCCGGGGCGGCGTCGACCGGGTCACCGTGTACCGTTGCCTGGCCGCCTTTGAAAAGATCGGGCTGGTGCGCCGGTGCGATTTTGGGGACGGTTCCTGGCGGTACGAATTCAGCGGCGAAGGCCACCACCATCATCACGTCATCTGCCGCCGCTGCCGCCGCACCGAAGTGCTCGACCATTGCGCGGTGGAGAAACTGGAGCAGGCGGTGCTGCGCAAAGGTTACCGCGCCGTCTCCCACAGCCTGGAGTTTTTCGGCCTCTGCCCCGATTGCCAGAAACGCGCGGACCGCCCCCGCTGACGGCGCGGCGCTGAGCTTCCGGCCCCGTCACACAGGCGCAGAAATTCCGTATTGACACCCCCGGCTTGTTATTGCAACATAGTTGCATTAATATGAAGTTAAAGAAACAGCCTCGCCCCTCCTCCTCCAAAATTGGCGCGATCATCATTTTCAGCCTGCTCGCCTGCGCGTTCAGTCAGGCGCGCGCGGGCGAAGCGCCAACGGTCGCGAACCAGCCGCCGATGAATGCGGGCGTCTCCACCAACGCCACTCAGCTGCCCAACGTGACGGTGTACGGCAAGTTGGACCAGGCGCGCAGCCAGATCCTGCCGCAGTTGGGGGCGACGGCGTATTCGATGGACAGCGAGCAAATCGCCTCGCAGTCGCAGGGCGACAACGCGCCATTCAACCAGGTGATCCTGCGCGCGCCGGGCGTGGCGCAGGATTCGGCGGTCAACGGGGACTTGCACGTGCGCGGCGAGCACGCGAATTTACAGTACCGCATCAACGACGTGCTCTTGCCGGAAGGCATCACGGGGTTTGGGGTGGAACTCGATCCGCGATTTGTGGAGAGCCTGGATTTTATCACCGGCTCGTTGCCGGCCCAGTACGGTTTCCGCACGGCGGGAGTGGTGGACATTCACACCAAGACCGGCGAGGAACCTGGCGGGGAAGCGGACATCTACGGCGGCAGCTACGACACGGTGCGGCCGAGTTTTGAATACGGTGGTTCCCGGAGCAACCTCAATATTTTCATCGACGGCAGCTATGATCACAACGGCATCGGCATCGAAAATCCCACGCCCAGCGCGACGCCGATCCACGACACCACGGACCAATTCAAGACATTCATGGATGCGTCCTACACCCTGGACGACACGAGCCGCCTGACCGTGATGGGCAGCGCCTCGCACAGCGATTATCAGGTCCCCAACGCGCCGGGTCAGCCGGCCGGCGTCTCGCCCAACGGCACCAATTGGGTGGCGGGCAGTTTCAATTCGGTCAACCTGAATGAGAACCAGGACGAACAAAATTACTACGGTGTCGTCGCCTACCAAAAATCACTCGACGACCTGAGTTTTCAGGTTGCCGGATTCGGCCGGGACAGCCGCGTGCATTTCATTCCCGATCCGACGGGCAACCTCTTCTTCAACGGGGTCGCCAGCGACGTCCAGCGGACGCTTTACTCCGGGGGGCTGCAGGCCGACGGCAGTTACATTCTCAACGAGCAGCACACCTTGCGCGCCGGCATGATGGTGCTGGACGAGACGGTTGACGCCAATTCGGCCACGACGGTCTTTCCCGTGAACAGCGCCGGAAACCCGACCGGGCCGGCATTTCCGATCCAGCAGAACGAGACGCTGCACGGAATATTTGCCGGCGTCTATTTGCAGGACGAATGGAAACTCATGCAGAAACTCACCCTCAATTACGGCGCGCGCTTCGACGTTTTTTCCTCCTCGTTTGACGACGAAAACCAGCTCAGCCCGCGCGTCAACCTGATCTACAAAGCCACCGACTTCACCACGCTGCACATTGGCTACGCGCGCTACTTCACGCCGCCGCCGGTGGAAAACGTGCCCGCCGGCAATGTCAACGCCTTCAACGGCACGTCCAACGCTTCCCAGACGAACCTCGACAGCGGCGTCAAAGCCGAGCGCGCGAATTATTTCGATGCCGGGATCACGCAGAAACTTATTCCCGGCCTGCAAGTGGGTGTGGACGGCTACTACAAATATGCGAAGAACCAACTCGACGACGGATTGTTCGGGCAGACACTGATCCTCTCGGCGTTCAACTACGCCAGGGGCCGGGTATACGGCACGGAGTTTACCGCCAGTTACACCACCAACGGGTTCTCCACCTACGCCAACATCGCCTGGTCGGTTGCCCAGGGTGAAGACTGGAGTTCGGCGCAGTTCCTCTTCAACACCAACGATCTGGCGTACGTCAAGAATCATTGGATCCACCTTGATCATGACCAGACCGTGAGCGGCTCGTTTGGCGCGTCCTATGTCTGGAACGAAACCCGCGGCAGCACGCGGATGTACCTGGACGCGATTTACGGCAGCGGCTTGCGGCAGGACGCGGCGGTCAACGGAGTGACCATCCCCAACGGCGGCACCGTTCCCGATTACTACACGGTGAACATGGGGGTCGAGCAAGGGGTCAAACTGGGCGGCAAACGAACGCTGAAAGCGCGCTTGGACGTGGTGAATGTCACTGACAACATCTACGAATTGCGCTCCGGCACCGGCGTGGGCGTCAATGCCGCCCAAAACGGCATGCGCCGCGGCTTTTTCGGCTCCATTGGGTATGCGTTCTAGATTGATACATTCGAAATCTCCTTGTTGCGCCGGGGATGGACAAACGCCGCCCCCTAGGGCAACATAAACGACGTCGCTTGACAAAACCCATGGTTGACTCAAAAACGATGATTCAGGCAGTCCGCACAGCCCGTCGGCACGCCGGCAAGGTGGCCCCATGCCGGTGATCAATCCACGGCCGGAGGCTGGTCCCGCCCCGGTGCGCTCCGTCAGCGCGGTGGACGCGGCGCGGCGCCGGGGGACCGCGTCGTTGTGGCTGCTGGGCGTGTTCGGCGGATCGACCATCGCGGCGGGGTTCATGGCCGCCAATCTGGAATCGGGCCTGCTCTGGAACGCGGCCTGTTTCCTGGCCTGGGGCGCGCTGGTGGCGCTGATCCATTTTCTCTTCTTCCGGTTCCAACTCTCCGACCTGCGCGAAACCGACACGGCCGGCGCGGGGGCCGGCGGGAGTGATCCGCGGATCCAGCGCGAGCCTGCGTTGCCGTGGTTTCAGCAAAAGGGGCAGGCGGCCTGTTTGCTGGGCGGCATCCTGCTGGTGCTCGGCGTGCTGCAGGGAAGTTTGCGGATGAAAGCCCCGTTGCCCGCCGACAACTCCGCCATCATCGAACTGGCGGGCATCCTGTTTCTCGGAATGGCCTTCGCCCTGTATTTTTTGTCCCGCTACGTGTCCTACGTCCAGGCGCAGCAGGACGCGCGGGTGCTGAACGCGCCGTTGCATCTGGCGCAAGTGGGATTTTGGATCTGCCTGATCAGCGCCGGCTGTCTGTTTCTCTTTTTATATGGCGGCCGTGACATCGGGTTGTGGGTAGGACGGGTGATCGGGGTGGCGACGGTGCTCTTGATGATCGATGCGGGGATCCGGGCCGGGATGGCAGTGTTTCAGCCGCGCTCGCTGGTGAAGGACATGCCTCCTCTTGGCGGCGGCCTGGTGCTGGAGGCGCTCCTGCGCCGGGGCAATCCCCTGGACGCATTGATTCACCATACCGAAACCTCTTTTGGCGTGAAAGTGGGCGAGGCCTGGGTGCCCAAGTTCCTGCGCCAGACGATTGAGCCGGTGATCCTGGCGGGAATCCTCCTGGCCTGGCTGTCGACCAGTTTTACCGCCGTGCCCCTGCAAAGCCACGGCGTGCGCGTGCGCTGGGGCCGGTACCTGGAGCCGGCGCTCGGACCAGGCTTGTACGTCACCTGGCCATGGCCGGCGGAAAAGATCGAGATCGTGCCCACGGAACGGATCGAGCAAATCTCCCTGGGCTTTGAGCGCGACCTGGGCGGGCCGGTGTTATGGACGGAAGTCCATTATGAAGGCGACCAGAACCTGCTGGTCGGCAACGGCGAGGAATTGATCTCCATCAGCGTGCCGATTTATTACCGCATCCGCGATCCGCTGGCCTATCTGGAAACCACCACGGACGCGCGCGAAGCATTGATCAGCCTCGCCTACCGGCAACTGCTGGCGGTGACAGAAGGGCGGGACAGTTTCCGCGTGATGACCGTCGAACGCCAGGACATCAGCGAGGCCTTGAAACGCGCGCTGCAACAGCAAGTGGACCGGATGCATCTGGGCCTGGAGATCGTGTTTGTCGGCTTGAAAGACATTCATCCGCCCGTGCCGGTGGCCCCCGCGTTCCAGGACGTGGTCAGCGCCGAGGAGCAAAAGCTGGCCTACCTTCACGAAGCCGACGCCTATCGCGTCCAAACCATGGCGGAGGCAGCGCAGGAAGCCAACCGGCTGCAGACGGAGGCCGACGCGATGTTCAAACAGCGGACCGCCGTGGCCGAGGGCGAGTCGTCCCGGTTCCTGGCGCTGGCGGCGGCGGACGCGGCGGACACGAATCTGTTTCGCCTGCGGTTGCGGCTGGAAACCCTGGAGCAGGCGCTGGCCAAACCGCAGAAAGTGGTGGTGACGCACGCGGTGACCACCAACGACCAGTTCTATCTCGACCTGCGCAGCCAGGGAGGACTGGTGCCGCCGTAACCCCTTTGTCCATTTCATGAAAACACCCATCATCATCCGCAGTTTCATCGGCGCACTGGTCGGCGCGCTGCTGTTGTTCGTCATGCTGACGTTCCAGGTCCGCCAGAACGAGCGCGTCGTGCTCACCCGGTTCGGCAGGCCGATGCGCGTGCTGCTCGAACCCGGGCTCTACGGCAAATGGCCCTGGCCCATCGAGACCGTCAACCGGTTCGACGCGCGGCTCGAATTCTATGACGGCCGCATTTCCGAGGCGCTCACACGCGACAAGCGCAACGTCATCATCCCCGTCTACGCCGCCTGGCGCATCGATGATCCGCTCAAATTCCTCCAGTCCCTCGGCAGCGCGGAAAACGCGCGCAACAAGCTCGACGGCCTGCTCACCAGCGCCCGCAACACCGTGCTCGGCGGCTATGACTTCAGCCAGTTGGTCTCCACCAACCGCGACGAGGTCAAAATCCCCGAGATCGAAAATGCCATTACCACGATGGTGGCCCAGCAGGCCAAACAATCCTTCGGCATTGCCATCGAACAGGTCGGCATCAAACGGCTGACGCTGCCCGAGGCCAATACCGAGTTCGTCTTCGAGCGGATGCGGGCCGAACGGGCGCAGTTCGCCGCGCAATATCGCGCGGAGGGCCAACAGGAAGCCGACCAGGTCCGCGCGAAGACCGACGCGGACAAGATCGGGATCCTGGCCGAAGCGCGCAAGTACGCCGAAGAGACCCGGGGCAAAGCTGAAGCCGACGCCGCGCGCATCTATGCAGCGGCGGACGAGAAGGACCCGTTGTTGTACCGATTTTTGCGGGAACTCGACGCACTCAAACAGATCACCGCCACCAACACGACGATCGTGCTGGACACCGGGACGCCGCCGTTCGATCTGTTGCGCGCCCCCTCCAAGGATGAATGAGATGACCGGACCCGGCCCCCAACGCGACCTCGGATTCGGCCCCGCCGCGGTGCTGCAGGCGATGCAGTCCAGCGTCAGGCTCCTGCGCTGGGGCCTGCTGCTGCTCGTGTTGATTTATCTCGCGTCGGGCGTGACGGTGGTCGGGCCGAATGAGACTGCGTTTGTGTTGCGCTTCGGGAAACTGCAGCCCGGGCTGCACACGTCGGGCCTGTTGCTGGCCCTGCCGCAACCCATCGATGAAGTGGTCAAGGTGCCCACGCGCAGCGTCCAGGAAATCCAACTCGACGCCTGGGCCTCGACGCCCGAAGAAGCCACCGGCCCCACCCTGCACCCGGTCCGCGACGGCTACACGCTGACCGGCGACGCCAACATTATCCGGGCCCGGTTCTCCGCGCGCTATCAAGTGGCCGATCCGATTGCCTACGCGCTGAGCGCGACGAACCAGGAGGCGCTGCTCGAAGCGGCCCTGTACCAGGCCGCCACCGGAGTCATCGCGCAGATGAAAGTGGACGATGTGCTCGCCTCCGGGCTTGAGGAATTGCGGGCGGAATCGCTGCATGTCGCGCAGGCGCAGATCGACCGGCTGGGACTCGGCATCCAGTTGCTGGCCTTTGAGGTGCGGGAGATCACTCCCGCGCAGCAGGTGTTGCCGGCCTTTGAAGACGTCGTCAGCGCCCGCGTGGAGTCGCGCACGCTGATTGAACAAGCCAACAGCTACCGCGCCTCCGAATTGCCCGGCGCCGAAGCCGAGGCCTACCGCGTCAAACAGGAAGCCGATTCATTCGCGCAGGACCTGACGGCCCGGGCGACCGGCGAGGCGGCGGCGTTTGAGACGATCGACCAGCAATACAAGACCGCGCCGCAACTGATGCGCGCGCGCTTGTATGCCGACGCGATGGAGACGATTTTGCATCACCTGCAGTCCGTGACGGTCCTGCCGCCCAGGGGCGGCGATTTGCGGTTGTTTCTCCAGCCCAGTTACAATATCCAGCCGGGTGGCGCGCCCCTGATAGAACGGGAACAACAATGACGACTTCGGCGCAACCACCCCACGCGGCCCATCCGCACGCGGCGCACGAACACGCGCACGAAGCGCAGGCGCACAAGCCGCACCATCATTTGATCGACGACGCCTGCTGCCATCACGGCGACGACTCCACGCTCCGGTTCCGCCTCGGCCTGGTGTTGCTCGGCGCGCTGTGCCTGTGCGTCGACGGCCTGGTCCGCGTCCTGCGTCCCGACCAGCAGGACCTGGCCACTGTCTGGGCGATGATCGGCACCTTGATCGTCGCCACGCCGGTGCTCTGGGACGCCATTCGGGGGCTGAAATCCGAAGGCTTTGCCGCCACGAAGTTTTACATGGACCAGTTCATCACGCTGGCCGTGGTCGCCTGTTTCGCCATCGGCCAATACGTCACCGGCGGCGTGGTGGCGATCATCCTCGTTATCGGCCAGGTCCTGGAAGAACGCACCATGCTCGGCGCGCAAGAGGCGCTGGACCGGCTGGCGAAACTTTCCAAGGTCCGGGCACGCCGGCTGCGCAACGGCGTCGAGGAGGAAATCGATTCCGACCAGCTCGCGCGCGGCGACCGCGTGCGCGTGCGGCCGGGTGACACGGTGCCGGCGGACGGGCGCGTGATCAGCGGCCATTCCACCATCAATCAGGCGACGATCACCGGCGAATCCATCCCCGTCGAGGCGGAATCCGGCGATGAAGTGTTCGCCGGCACGTCGAATCTGACCGGCTCCATCGAGGTCGAGGTCACCAAGACCGGCGACCAAACGGTCCTGGGGCGCGTCCGCCACATTGTGGAGGAAGCGCAAACCTCCCGCGCGCCGATCATGCGGCTGACGGAGGAATATGCCCGCTACTACACACCGTTGATCCTGATCATAGGCGGGTTTGTGTTGTTCTTCACCCGCGACGCCACGCGCGCCATCTCGGTGATCATCGTCAGCATTCCCTGCGCGTTCGTACTGGCCAGTCCGGCGGCGATGATCGCGGCGCTGGCGTGTTCCTCGCGGCTGGGCATCCTCATCAAGAGCGTCCGATTTTTGGAACAGGCGGCCTCGATCGACACGGTCGTTTTCGACAAGACCGGCACGTTGACCACCGGCCAATTGCGGGTGGAACGGCTCGAACCGGCCGGCGGCCTGAGCGAACAGGAATTGCTCGTGCTGGCCGCCAGCGCGGAGAGCCATTCCTCGCACCCCGTGGCCCGCGCCCTGGTGGCCGAGGCGCGCCACCGCCAATTGACGTTGCAGGAACCGACCCAGGTCCAGGAAGCGCACGGCCACGGTGTGTCCGCCCATCTCAGCGGACGGGACGTGCTCATCGGCCGCGCCTCGTGGCTGGCCTCGCGCGGCGTGGCGGCCGACAACAGCCTGCGGGAGGCGCATAACCTGAGCGTGCTGCATCTGGCCGTCAACGGACAATGGGCGGGGGTCATCCATTTGAGCGACCGCGTTCGCACCGAAGCCGGCGGCTTGGCGGCGCAACTCGGGCGGCTTGGCATCCAGCGCCTGATCATGCTTACCGGCGACCGCCAGAACGTGGCCGAGACCGTCGCGGCCAGCCTGGGCATTCCCGAGGTCCGCGCCGAATGCCTGCCGCAACATAAATTGGAAGTGGTCAACGAATTGAAGGCGCAAGGCCGCCGCGTCCTGGTGATCGGTGACGGCATCAACGACGCGCCCGCGCTGGCGGCGGGCGATTTGAGCGTGGCCATGGGCGCGCTGGGCAGCGATGTGGCGATCCAGACCGCCGACGCGGCGTTGATGACCGACGACATCGGGCGGTTGCCGGTGCTGCTGGCGTTGTCGCGCCGCACGTTGCAGATCATCCATATGAATTTGCTGGCCGGGTTTGTGTTCATTGTCCTGGCGATTATTGCCAGCAGCCTGGGATGGGTCAGTCCGATCCTGGCGGCGTTCATCCACGAGCTGGGCGCGTTCTTCGTCCTCTTCAACAGCGCCCGGTTGCTGCGGTTTGAAGAAGACGCGGTCACGGCGCCGCTGGAGGCGAAAACGTAGAGACGTGCATCACGGAGGAATTCAGATGAGACGCGCCTGTATTGTCATTGTTCTGTTGTTCACGCTCGCCGCCGGCTGCCACGGGCAGTCAGTCCCCACCAATAGCCCGCCGCTGGTGGTCGCGAGTTTTTTCCCCTTGTATGATTTTGCGCGCGCGATCGGCGGCCCGGACGTCCGGGTGGTGTGCCTCGTGCCGCCCGGCGCTGATCCACACGAAATGGAGGCCACACCCGCCGCCGCGCGGTCGGTGGCTGACGCCGATCTCGTCGTGCTGTTGGGGTTGGGGATGGATGGCTGGGTGGAGAAGTTGGCGGCGGCGGAGCACAAGACCCGCGTCGTCCATCTTGGCGAAGGATTGCCCACGCATCCGATGGGCAAGGCGCTGATGAGCGAGTTGGCCGATAACTCCACCCGCGTCAATCCCGACGAGATCGACCCGCACGTCTGGCTCGACCCGGTGCTGGCCCAGGAAATCGTCAAGCGACTGGCCACGCAACTGGTCGGGATTGCGCCCGAACGCCGCGCCGCCATCGAAGCGCGCCGGGACGCCTATCTCGGCAAGCTCAACGGGCTGGACAGGCGATACAAGTTTGCCGCGGCGCACTTCAAACAGCGGGAGGTGGTCACGTTTCACGGCGCGTTTGGTTACTTGTTCGGCCGGTACGGCCTGCAGGTCGCCGGTGTGATCGAGGAATTTCCGGGCAAGGAACCGTCAGCGGCTTATCTGCGGGCGTTGGTGGACACGATGCGCCGGCTCAACCAGCACGTGATCTTTGCCGAGCCAGAACTTTCCGATCGCGCGGCCCAGATCATCGCCGCGGAAGTGGGCGGCAGCGTCGCCAAGCTCGATCCGTGCGAAACCATTTTTCCCGAGGCCCCGAAGGCCACCTATTTGGAAAGACAACGCCGCAACATCGAGGTGCTGCGCGACAGTCTCGGCACGGTTCCCTGAATGAACACGCCAACACCCCAGCCTGAACAATCCACCGCCGTCGCCACCGGGCAACCGCTGTTGTCGGTCAACCACGTGGGCCTGACGTTGTCGCAACGGTGCATTTTGCGGGACATCAACCTGGAATTGAAGACAGCCGAGTTTATGGGATTGATCGGGCCGAATGGAGGAGGCAAGACGTCATTGCTGCGGGTGATCCTTGGCATCCTCGCGCCGACCAGCGGCCACGTCGCCTGGCATGATCCGGTGACCGGCGGCAAACCTGCCATCGGCTACGTGCCGCAGCGCAGCGTCACCGACCGCAATTACCCGCTCCGCACGCTGGAAATCGTGATGCAAGGCAGCAAAGGCGCCTGGCCCCTCTACGGCGCGCGCGGACGGCAACTGCGCGAGCAGGCCGTGACGATGTTGCAACGGGTCGGCCTGGAAACGGAGGGCGACACGCCGTTTGCCGTGTTGTCCGGCGGCCAGCAACGGCGCGCGCTGGTGGCGCGGGCGTTGATGGATGGCCCGAAAGTGTTGTTGATCGATGAACCGACCGCGGGTGTGGACATGCGGGGCCAGGACCAGATTTGTTCCATCCTGCGCGACCTGGCCCGCCAGGGGATCGCCATTTTGCTGGTCAGCCACGATATTCCGCTGATCGCCGAGTACGCGGACCGGATTGCCTGCGTGTGCGTGGCGTTGCATTGGCACGGGGCGGCCCACGAATTGACCGACGAGATCGTCCACGAAGCCTATCGGTGCGAACTGGAGAACTACGACGCCTCGGCCCACAGGAGACATTCCCATTGAAGCGTTCCCTTTGCAGAGCCTTGATCCTGTTCGGCCTCGTCGCCGCGTTGAACGCGGTGGCGCTGGCCCAGATGACCACACTGAAATCGCACCGGCTCGCCGGACGATTGTACGTCATGGTGGGCGATCTGGCCTCTTACTATCACCTGGGACGCGGCGTTCGCGACAGGGACGGCCAGGTCGAGTACCAAACGCCCCTGGCCAGCCTGTCCCTGAAACCCGACGACCGTGAAATCGAGCTGGGCGGGGTGGAACATTGGTTGAGCAGTCCGGTGCTGGCGGCGCGCGGCGAACTCTGGTTGACGCCGCTGGACGTGCTCAAGACAGTCGATCCCGTCCTGCGCCGCGGAGGCGTGCATCCGCTGCCGGCCACGTGCACCGTTCTCATCGATCCCGGCCACGGCGGCCGCGACGAAGGCACCCACGGCGCGCGCAGCCGCGAAAAGGACATGACACTGGACGTCGCCCGGAGGGTGGAACGCGCGCTTTCCCCCGCCGTCGGCCTGCGCGTGTTGATGACGCGGACCGGCGACGTCACCACGCCGCTGGACCAGCGGGTTGAATTATGCAAATCCGACCACGCCGATCTCTACGTGAGCATCCATTTCAATTCGGGAGGATCGGCCGACGGCATTGAGACGTATTGCGTCCCGCCCGCCGGCGCGCCGACCACCGCCCACCCGGCCTTCGAGGGCGAACGGGAGACCGCCGGCGACGACGACGCGGTGGCCAACAACCGGTTTGACGAACAAAATGCCTGGCTGGCGCAATGCGTCCAGAAATCCCTGTTGGACGCCACCCACGCCAACGATCGCGGTGTGCGGCGCGCGCGCTTCTACGTGCTGCGTTACGCCTCTTGTCCGGCCATCCTGGTTGAGGGCGGATTTCTCAGCAATTACGACGAGGAAGACAAAATCCTGACGCCCCAATATCGCGAGGTGCTGGCCCGGGCGATTGTGGCGGGGATCGTGAGGTACACGGGCAGGACGATGGCGGGACGCGCTCCATGATCGCCGGGGCCCTTCAACTCGATTCGTTCTGGCATTACGGTTTCCTCGAGCGCGCGCTCGTGGCCGGTTTGTTGATGAGCGCGGCCTGCGGGATACTCTCGCCATTTGTCGTGCTGCGGCGGCTGTCGTTTTCGGCGGACGGACTGGCGCACGCCTCCATCGGCGGACTGGCGGCGGGGTTGCTGCTGTTCGAGACCGGGCCGACGCCGGGGCTGGCCAGCTATCTCACCAGTTTTGTGTTCACCTGCGGGGTCGGGCTGGCCATCGCGTATTTTTCGTCGGAAGAACGGCTGCATGCGGACACGGCGGTCGGCGCGTGTTTTGTCGCCGCCTTTGCGCTGGGCATCGTGATGCTTTCCTGGCGGCACAAATACACGGCCAACCTGGAGGATTTCCTGTTCGGCAGCATCCTGGCGGTCAATACGCTGGAGTGCCAGCTGTTGTTGGGGTTGACGGGGGTGATCGGGCTGGGATGCCTGGCCAGTTGGCGCTGGCTGGGCGCGTGGACGTTCGACGAGGAACTGGCGCAGGCATCGGGCGTGCCGACCACGCTGTTGCGCTACGGCCTGCTGCTGGTCGTGGCCGCCACGGTGGTGCTGTCGATCAAGGTGGTCGGCGCATTGCTGGTGACGGCGATGTTGATCCTGCCGGGGGCGATTGGGACGATTTCCGCCAGGAGCCTGGCGATGATCGTGGCGCTGTCAATCGCGGCCGCCGTGGCCGGGACGGTGGCCGGGATGGTGTTGTCCAACGCCACGGACGTGCCGCCGGGACCGGGCATTGTGCTAAACGTGTTTCTGCTGTTCGTCGCGGTGTTCTTCCTGCAAAAATTCCGCGTGCGCCATGGTCACGTGAAAAACGGCCCGGCTACTTGAGTTTGCGGAATTGCTGGGCGGCCCGCTGGAATTGGTCCGCGTCCGCCAGCGGAATGCTCAGGGCGCAATTCAGCACGTTCTCCGGGCTGAGCACAAAACATCGTTCGCGGCTGATCATGATGCCGACCAGTTTGCCGTCGGCTGTCACCATGTAATCGCCGGCTTCGGGGCGATACGCCGGGTTCTCAAACCAGGAGGCCACGCCGCGCAACTGGTTCTTGACCGTCAGATAACGCGCATCGGCCATGTCCGGCGAAGCGTCCACCTCGAAACTCAGTCCAGCCGCCGTGCTCTTGAACACGTGCAGCTTGGTCAGGTCGGTCTGCAGCACCGCGTCGGGTCCGGCCAATTCCATCGTGCTCAATCCCGGCGCGGGATGCTCCACTTCGATGCTCACGACGTGCGGGTTGCCGCGCAACGCGCAAGCGGGCGCGGTCAGCGCGGCCGACCACGGAACGTCGCCGGCGCGGCTGACGGTGTAACGCAGTTCGGTCAGTTTTTCCTCCCCGCTGTTGTCGGACGGCAACGCCCACCAGGTCAGCCCCAGCGTCTGATCACTGGCGACGATGAACGCGCGCCCGCCGATATTGACGACCGGGGGAAAAGCCGAGGCCTTGAACCGCACGCTCGACGTGCTGGCTTCGTCACGCCGGACGATCGCCACCGCCAACTGGATGCGCGCGCCCCGGACGGCCTTGTACGGCCCGGGCCCGTGGGCCTTGATCGCCTCGATCTGGTCGCCAAGCTGCGCGGTCTGCTGACGCAACGCGTCCTGGCCGGCCTGGATGGAATCCAGGCTCTGGTCGATCTGCCCGATCTGATTGGTTTGCCCGCTGGCGATCAAATCGTCCAGCCGCGACTGGATGCGCTGCTGGCCCTTGGCCACGTCGGTGACGGCCTTCATCAGGCGCGCGCGGTCTTCGGGACTCAGTTCCGCCTGCAAATCCTTCACGTTTTGCGCCAGGGCCGCAAAGTTCTGTTGCATCGCCAACTGGTCATCATGGACGCCGCTGACGCTTTTCTGGATGGCCGCCGGCAGGGTGCGTGTAAACGTGTTCAATTGGTCCAGCGTGGAGCCCATCTGCTGCTGGCCCTGGGCGATGTCGGTGAGCTGCGCTTCGGCCCGTTCCTGCGAGGCGCGCACCTGTTCGCTGAGCGTGCTGATCGTCGCCTGCTGGCTGGCCACTGTCTGGCCCAACTGCTGCGCGTGCTGCTCGAGCTCCGCGTGTTCCTGCTGCAGCTTCGTCTGCTGCGACTGCAAACCGGTCATCTCCGTCTGGAGTTTGGCCAGGCTCTCTTTGGCGGCTTCGCCTTCCTGCTGCAATTTCTCGCGCTCGGCGCTGAGCCGGGTCACTTGCGACGCCACGGTCGACAAAGCCTGTTCCGTCTGCGCCTTGGCCTGCTCGACCTGCGCCTTTTCCTCGGATACCGCTTTCAAGTTCGATTCCCGTTCGGCCAGCGTCGCGCTGGTCGTGGTCAACTGGGCGCGGAGCTGCTCGTTTTCGGTCTTCTGCGAATGGAGCTGGGCCAGCAGCGTCTGCTGTTCGTAATCCCGGTTCCAATCGTCCTGCTGCTCCTGGATCGCCGCCTGCGAGAACTCCTCGTGCACGGCGGCGGACGCCGGCGCCGGCGGCGTGGACGTGGCAAACCGTGTCTGGCTGCCGCCCGTGCCGATGACGAACAGCAACAGCGAGCACACCAGGAAATCAAGTATCACGACTAAGATGGACGGCTTCATGGGTGTCCCCGGTGTTATTTGACGTGGATCAAACGCTCCTTCAACGGATACAGATACCTGATCCGCAGCGACACCGACGACAGGATGCCGACCACCGTGGACGTGTAGGCAAAATGCCGGCTCATGCCCGCGTCCAGCGTGATCAGGATGAACGCCACCACCGTCAACGCCAGCCCGGTGAACAGCGGCAGATCGAGGAAAATATCCAGGTTGTCCAGCCGCCGCAACCGCAGCGACGCCTCCGCGCTCTCATCGTCCTCCACCTGCCGGATCTTGCCGCGCACATAAAACCAGACAATCGCGTGGATCGCCAGCGACAGCAACACCACCGTGCCGGAAAGAAACGCGCTGTCCGCCCGCTGGCCCACCGTCGGCGCGGCACCCGCTTCGCCGCCGATCATCGCATTCGGCGCGGCCGTCAAAGGCGGCGGCGCCGGAGGCCGGACGGCCAGCGACATCATATAAACCAAAATGCTGAACACGATCCCCACCGCCAGCGCGGAAAGAAGATAATGTACCGGCCCATACACAATCGTGCTGCCGGGACGGGCCACGAGTTTCTCCAGATACTTGCCGGGCACCACCACCAGCATCAACAAACAGCAGAGAAGGGACACGACCAAATATTTCGCCACCTCCACGCCCATCCCGTACTGGAATTTCAGCGCCTGATAGCGTTCCTGCAAATTCCCCAGCAACGAGTGGGGTCCTTTCCCCGGCTGGCCAAGGCTCTGCGGTGCGAACGCCGGATTCTCCACCACAAATTTCAGTCCCGCCGTTCCCTTGCTGATCGCGGCGTACAACGACTCCAGCCCGACCAGTCCCTGGCGCATCACATGATCGATGCAGGCCGCGGCCGTCTCCGGTCCTTCGCGGGAGGCGACGGCGAGCACCTGGCTGAACCGTTCCGCAGCCGACGCGGGCGAAACCATCTTGGTCAACACCTTCATTTGGTCCGCGCTGCTGGCCTGCACCAGCAACGTCTGGAACTCGCCCCAGGTGCGGCAACGCCGGGCCAGTTCGAACATCGGCATGAAATTGTCCTTGAACTTCTCCACCGCCAGCGCCGATTTCGGGTCGGCCTGCATCAGGCTCAACGTCTGGCGCAATTGACGCGTGAGCGACTCGTTCATCGCCCCCGCGCGTTTGGCCGCTTTGGCCAGCGTGATCGCGCCTTCGGCGGGCGGGAACACCTCGCTCATCCCGCGCACCCCGTTCAGCGCGCCAATGAAATCATCCTGGGCGTCTTCCAGCGCGCCCTGCCGCGACTGGTCGGCGATCTCGCCGTAGAGCACGGCATCCGCCACGGTGCTGCCCGCCAGGCTCTCGAACGCGTTGCCCCCGGCCACGGTCGCGGCCCAACCGGTGGCTTCGATGCGGGTGACAGGCGTATTCTCTCCGGCCAATTGGGTGAAGATCTTCTGGCGCGTATCGGCCGCCATGTCCTTGTCCGGCAGATCGTTCTTGATCACATAATCCAGCAGCAACAACGCCGCCTCGGGCCGGCCCGCCGCCCATTCCACCTCGGCCATCGTCCGCAAATTGGCGTCGGGCAACCGCTGAAATTTCGCCCCGGGAGAATCGGTGGGTGTATCGGCCAATTGCACGACCAGCACCAACGCACCGAACAAAATGAGTCCCCAACACAGTTTCAACATCTTCATACCGCACCTCTTGGTTGTTTAACTTCCTCCTTGTACTGCCCGTCAACAGCGACTGGTAGGATACAACGAATCAGTATTCCCCCATTTTGCCGCAGAATCAATGCCAAATCTCAGGGGAAAACCCCCAAAGCCGCCGGTGGGTCATGGGTCAGTTTGTTGTAGTGGCGTCCGTCCCGGACGCTTCTGCCAGCCCCGCCGCCGGGACGGCGGTCGCTCCAACCCGGTGGGCACTGCCGGTGCCCCCCGATTGCTTTTCCCGGTGAAACCCGCTACGCTCCTCGCCATGAGCGTGTTCCCCGTCGGCCCGGATAAGGAGACGCAACTGGCGCAGCGCATGGCCGCGCTCGGTGTGCGCGAGACCGACATTGAAGAGACCTTCGTCCGCTCCGGCGGCCACGGCGGCCAGAACGTCAACAAGACCTCCACCTGCGTGGTCTTGCTGCACCGGCCCACCGGCCTGCGCGTCAAATGCCAGGACACCCGCCAGCAAGGCCTGAACCGGTTCCTCGCCCGCCGCCTCCTGCTCGACAAGATCGAGTTCATGAAGAAGGGCCACGTCGACGCCGAACGTTCCCGCATCGAAAAAATCCGCCGCCAAAAACGCCGCCGCAGCCGCCGCGCCAAAGCGCGGATGCTCGACAACAAATCCCACCACGCCGCTAAAAAAGATTCCCGCCGCTCCGTCAGCATGGAGTAGTGGCGGGACGCCCGTCTTATGGCAACTGTTTCAGTCATCATCCCGTGCTACAATCAGGCGCGTTTCCTGAAAGAAGCGATCGACAGCGTTCTTGCCCAGCGATACCCGGACTGTGAAACTATCGTCGTCGATGACGGTTCAACCGACAATACCCACGAGGTGGCCGCCGCCTTCGACGGTGTCATCTGCCTGAGGCAACCAAATCAAGGACTGGCCGCCGCCCGCAACGCCGGGTTTCATCACAGTCACGGGGCCTGCGTCGTGTTCCTGGACGCCGATGACCGGCTTTTGCCCAACGCGCTCCAGGCCGGCGCCGACTTTCTGGATGCACACCCGGACAATGTGTTTGTTTATGGTTCTTACGCCTACATCGACGAGAAGGGCCGGCGCATTTCCGGTTCCCCTCCCTGCCGGCCCGCCGGCGACGCTTACAGCGCGCTGCTTCGGGGCCGCAATTTTATCGCGATGATCGCCACGGTGATGTTCCGGCGAACAATCCTGGAACAGGTGGGCGGATTCGACAAATCGTTTCCCGGCTGCGAGGACTACGAACTGCTGCTTCGCTGCGCCAGGCACGGCGCGATAGGCCGCCACGAGCAAGTCATTGCCGAATACCGCCAGCACTCCGCCGGCTATTCGCGCAACAGCCGGTTAATGCTGACTTCGGGCCTGGCCGTCATTTGCTCCCAATGGTCTTACGCGCAGAACGACGCATCCTATCGTCAAGCATACAAAGAAGGCCTGCAATCCTGGCGCGCCCACTTTGGCGGAAAATTCTTCAACGATCTGACGTCCGGATGGAGGAGAGGAGATCGAAAACGCATCTTGCTGGACCTGGTCGCGCTCGCCCGATTCTGCCCCCGCATCCTCCTGGCCGCGATTAAACGCCAACCAAAGAAGGCTTATCACATTCTACGCAGTGGCAGCCAGGGGTAGGGGCCAATCCTTGCGGCTGCAAAAGAAGATGCAGCGGACGGTTGGGGCAGGTGACCCGGCCCAAAGCGGATATCGACCGATCTGTCCGTTCTACCTAAGTTTCCCAGCCTGCACTAGCGGGGATGGGGGAAATGTGCTACGGTGCGGACAGAATGATATATGCCGTAGGCATAGGTCTGGCTGTGGCCAGGCTGCCGCGAGCCGTTTAAGTGATCTTTGACAAAATGTCAGTGGCCGGAGTGGTGAGAGGGCCGATAGTCAGACAAATCCAGCCCAGTCAAACCTAGTCCGACCTAGTCAAGGCTAGTCAAACCTAGTCAAACCATAAAATTTGACGGGGAGGGCCGATGGTTGGTCAAAAATAGCCAATGAAGAGGGAGGGCGGCGCGGCTCGCCGGGAGGCTCGCCCTCCACACGACTTGGCCTTGACCACCGATCCAGGCCAATACGGCCTAATACGACCTAATACGGCCTTAATTGTTTTTGGGCGGGGGGCGAATTGACCTGTTTGATGATCGGTTGTAGGGTAATATGGCGTTGGGAATGAAGACGTTGAATATATTAATGGTGGCCGGAGCGATCTGGCTGGGGGCTGGCCTGGCTTTGCGGGCCCAAACCATGGAGACTGGGACGGCGGACACAGCCGTCAGCGGCGGGGGGCTGACGAAGCCGCTTTCGGACAGGCCGTTTCTCGGCACGCCGTCGGTGTTGACGTTGGGCGGCGATTACGTGAACACGCCGATGGAGGATTACCAGATGTTTGGGGTGTGGAGTTCGCCGTTGACGTTGGATGAGATGCACGGCGCGATTGCCGAAGTCGGGTTCGGCAAGGCCGACAAGCAGGGCCAATGGCGGCTGGCTTACAAACGCAAACTGATGACCATGGACCCGTCCTGGCAGGCGATTGCAGACTCGAACCGGAGCATGACGTTGTCCGACAGCCGCACGGAAGTGCTCAAGGCCAGCTATAGTCTGAAGGACTGGTGGCAGTTGGGCGTCTCCGGTTTCAGCGAGAACAAGTTTGGCGCCACCGACCCCAATGCGGTCCCGTTCGGACTGGACGGCGGACAGTCATTGGGGTTCCAGATCGATTCATCGTTGAAATTCTGACCGTTGTCGGCCACTCTCGCTCCCTGTGAGTCCCCGATCCGCCATGCCCAAAGAAACGTCCGACCGGCTTGCCCGGAGGACGCTGTTCAGTTTCGTGGTGACGTTCATCATCTCGCGGTCGTTCGTGCTGCTGATCATGTCCAACTGCATCCCGAACTTCTACTTCTTCCTGAACGGCACGCACGTGCATCATCTCAACTACGGCATCTTCCTGCTGGCGTCGGTGAGCGGGTATCTGCTGTTCGGCCGGCCCGAGGGACGCGAGGCGGAGATCGCCGCGCTGGCGTACGGGATCGCGATGGCGCTGACGTTCGATGAATTCGGGATGTGGCTGCATTTGGGCGGCAGTTACTGGCAGCGCGCGAGCGTGGACGCCGTGATCATCCTGGCTGCGCTGTTCGGACTCGTGGCCTACGCGCCCTCGCTCAAGCGTTTCGAATCGGGCCACCTCTGGGCGTTCATCGTCCTGGTGCTCGTCGTCGCCGGGTTCGGGTTCATCGTGTTCCGGGCCGGCAACTATCTCGGCGGCCTGATGGGGCCGAAACTCCGCGAACTGGAGCTGTCTTCCTCCCCCTGACGGTCTCCTGGCGGGCAATCAATATGACGGCTGAACACAGTGCGAAACAGACGCGACCATTGTTGGATTGGTTGCTCGCCCGGCATCCCGACACGCCGAAGAAACGCGCCAAACAATGGATCCTCGCCGGACGCGTCAGCGTCAACGGCGTGATCATCCGCCAGCCGAACCACGCGATGCCCGATCCGCTCGGCGCGCTGGAGTTGCTGGGACGCCAGGCCACGGCGCTGGATTGCGGGCCGGGCGGTTGGAAGATCCATCCGCGCGTCACGATGCTTTATCTCGACACCGCCCTGGCCGTCGTGAACAAGGGCCCCGGCCTGATCTCCGTGCCGGCGGACAATTGCGATCTCTCGGCGCTCAGCATCCTGGCCGACTTCCTCGCCGGCAAACTGCGCGCGCAGGACCGCGGACTGCCCGGCCAGGGCCGTTCGTTGCCGCCGGCCTATCGCCGGCTGGAACCGCTTCCCGTGCATCGGCTCGACCAGTACACCAGCGGCGTGTTCTGCATGGCGATGAATCCCTCCGCGCGCCAGAAGCTCATCGATCAATTGAAGGTCCACACCATGAAACGGGAATACGTCGCCTACGTCGAAGGCCGGCCCCCTCAACCCTCCGGCACGTGGCGCAACTGGCTGAAACCCGGCGAGGATGACCTGCGCCAGCTCGTCATCAGCGAGGCGGAAGCCGCCAACGCCAAGGACGAGGCAGCGCAAGCGATCACGCACTACGAGGTGATCGCCGAGTTCCCCCTGGCAGGCGGCCGGGAAGTCGTCACCAAACTGCGGCTCCGGTTGGAGACCGGACGCAAACACCAGATCCGCGCCCAGGCCGCCCACGCGGGACTGCCGTTGGTCGGCGACCGGACGTATCACCCGAAGTACCACAATACCGCGCCCCGTCCGCCCCGCATCGATTTCCCCCGCCAGGCATTGCACGCCGAGGTGCTCGGCCTGGAACATCCCGACAAACCGGGCAGCCGGATGACGTGGACCGCCGCGCTTCCCAAAGACCTCCAGCAACTCGAACAGACCTTGCGGTCGGGACGGGCATGACGGAAAGCTCCAGCGGACCGCGGCGGGTCGTGGTGGTCGGCGGCGGGGCCGCCGGGTTCTTCGCGGCCATCACCTGCGCCGAAACGCTGCCGGGAACCGAAGTGACGGTGCTGGAAAAGGGCGCCGAGTTCCTTGCCAAGGTCCGCGTCTCCGGCGGCGGCCGCTGCAACGTGACGCACGCCTGTTTCGATGCGCGGGACTTCGCGACGCGTTACCCGCGCGGCGAACAGGAACTGATCGGCCCGTTCCAGCGGTTCCAGGCGCGCGACACGGTGGCGTGGTTTGCCGCGCGCGGCGTGAAACTCAACACCGAATGCGACGGCCGGATCTTCCCGCTGAGCAATACGTCGCAGACAATCATCGATTGCCTCGTCAACGCCGCCACGGCGGCGGGCGTGAAACTGGTCGCCCATTGCGGCGTGCAACACATCGCCCGGCGCGGCGCCGGCGGGTTTGAACTGGTGCTCACCAACGGAGAGAGCATGAATGCGGACCGCGTGTTGCTGGCCACCGGCGGTTGCCGCACGATTTCAGGCGGCGAACTGGCGGTCTCGCTGGGTCACACGCTGGAACAGCCCGTGCCGTCGCTGTTCACCTTCCACATCGAGACGCCGTGGCTGCAAGAGTTGGCGGGCATTACCGTCGAGTCGGCGGAACTGTCCGTGCCGGGCACGGAACTGCGGGAGCGTGGCGCGTTGCTGGTGACGCACGCGGGCCTGAGCGGGCCGGTGGTGCTGCGGCTATCGGCCTGGGGCGCGCGCGAATTGCACGCACGGGACTACAAGTTCCCGCTGCAAGTGAACTGGCTGCCCAACCTCGGCCCGGAAGAGATCGGCGAGGAGTTCCGCTGGCGTCGCGGCCGTCAGCCGGCCCGGCTGGTGACCAACACGCCAATTGCCCCGTTGCCGGCCCGGTTGTGGGAACAACTGGTCATCGCCGCGGGCGTGGGACGTGACACGCGCTGGTCCGCGCTCTCGCGGGCCGCCCATCACGGCCTCGACCGGCAACTGGTCCGCACGGAATTCCAGGTGACCGGCAAGACGATGAACAAGGAGGAGTTCGTCACCTGCGGCGGCGTGCGGTTAAGCGAAGTGAACTTCAAGACGATGGAAAGCCGGCTCTGTCCCGGCCTCTACTTTGCCGGCGAACTGCTCGACATCGACGGCATCACCGGCGGGTTCAACTTCCAATCGGCCTGGACAACAGGCTGGATCGCCGGCCTGGCCATGGCCGGGCATTAACCGGTCACGCTGCCTTTGTCGTTGCCCAGCGCAGTTTGGCGGAAGCGGAACGCGGGTTGTCGTGGCGTTCGGCGGGGCTGGGGCGGATGACTTCGTGGGCGATGTCGGCGTACAACCCGTCACGCAGGCCGGCTTCGAACGCTTTCTTCACCCGGCGGTCCTCGCCGGAGTGGAACGTCAGGATCGCGGCGCGTCCGCCGGGATTCAGGCACGAAGGGAGATAACGCAGGAAGGTGTCCAGCGCGGAGAACTCCTCGTTCACCGCAACGCGCAACGCCTGGAAGACGCGCCGGACGGAATCATCCCGGTTCTCATCGAGGACCGAGCCGGGCAGCAAACGGCGGACGGCATCGGCCAGTTCGACCGTGGTCGCGTACGTCCTGCCCGCCAAGCCGGCGGCAATCGGCTCCGCGTGCGGTTCATCGGCGTTCTCCGTCAACAGAACCGCCAATGACTCGGCATTGATGTGTTGCAGCAGCGCCGAGACGGGCTGGCCGCGGCGCGGGTTCATCCGCATGTCGAGCGGGCCGGCGAACTTGATCGAGAACCCGCGTTGCGGGTCGTCGAGCTGCATCGAGGACACGCCGAGATCGGCCAGCACCATGTCCGCGCCGGGCAACTGTTCCGTGGCGAGGATCTTCAACAGGCCGGCGAAGTTGCTGCGATGGGCGGTGAACGTCTCCGGGCCGAAGCCGAGTGCGCGCAGGCGCGCTTCGGCTTTTGGCAGTTCGAGTGGATCAACGTCCAGTCCGATCAGGCGTCCGCCCGGCTGGATCAGGGGAAGGATCTCCCGCGCATGACCGCCGTAGCCCAGCGTGCCGTCCACCGCGATTTCGCCCGGCTGCGGCTTCAGCACGTCGAGGATTTCCGCGACCATGATGGGGCGGTGCGTGCCGGCGGGGGTTTTGCCGGAGGCGAGTACTTTGGCGACGGCGTCGGGGTAGAGTTCGGGATTGCGTTCCTTATACTTCTCCTCGAAGCGGCGGGGGTTCTTCCCTGCATAACGGGGCCGGCGCCGGTGTTGCGGGGCGGGGAGTTGATCGGGCGCTGGTCCGTTGGTCATGCGCGCATTGTACAATCCCCAGGCGGCCCGGCAAAGGAGTATCATGATTGCGGTTGCGAAACGCGCGCCATTCCGACAGTATCGATCCGTGAAAACGTTCGTATGAACGAACAAGACGAGCCGAAACCCTCCTTGTCCCGGCGTGGATTTCTTGCCAGGGCCTGTGGATTCGCGGCCGCTGTCGGTGCGGGCTTCGCCGTGCGTGGCGCGACCGAAGCCATGGCGGCAATCCGGGAAACTGCCGGCCCGTCGCCCGAGGGCAGTCGGAACGCCAGGGAACCGTTCTTTGGCGCGCATCAGGGCGGCATCGTGACGCCGCAGCAGGGGCACAGCTACTTTGCCGCGTTTGACTTGGACACCACCAAACGGGATGATGTCACCGGCATCCTTCGCGCGTGGACTGCCGCCTCCGCCAAAATGGCCGGCGGTCAGACTTTGGACACGCTTGGAAGGGATGAAGCGTCCACCCTCGGACCGGATTCGGGCGATACGGTGGGTTTGCCGCCGGCGCGGTTGACGGTGACGTTTGGGTTTGGGGCGGGACTGTTCGTCCAGGAGGGCAAGGACCGGTTCGGCCTGGCGTCGCGGCGGCCGGAGGCGCTCGTTGATTTGCCCCGATTCAACGGCGAGCAATACGTCGAGGCGCGCGTCGGCGGCGATCTCTCGGTGCAGGCGTGCGCGGATGATCCGCAGGTCGCGTTCCATGCCGTGCGGCAACTGGCGCGGCTGGCCGAAGGCGCGGCGCAAGTGCGCTGGGCGCAGACTGGCTTCATCCCCAACTTCGGCGCCCGGGAAACCCCGCGCAACCTGATGGGGTTCAAGGACGGGACAAGCAACCCGTCGGTGGATGATCCCCGGCAGCTTGCGCAGTTCGTCTGGGTGGGCGGCGAAGGACCGGAGTGGATGCGCGGCGGCAGTTATCTGGTCGCCCGCCGGGTGCGCATGGCGCTCGAACACTGGGACCAGACGAAGGTGGAGATTCAGGAACAGACCATCGGCCGCCGCAAACAGTCCGGGGCGCCGCTGGGTGCCGGGAACGAGTTCGATCAGCCGGATCTGAACGCCCGGGACAAGGACGGCAAACTGCTGATCCCGGAAAACTCACACCTCCGCCTTGCCGTGGCTGCGAACAATGACGGCGCGCGCATCCTGCGCCGGCCGTATTCCTATAACGATGGGTTGAATATGGTGGGTGAGCGCTGGCGTCCCTGGCAGCAGGAACTGGAGTACGACGCAGGCCTGTTCTTCGTCTGCTACCAGCGCGATCCGCGGACGGGGTTCATCAAGATCTTCGACAGGATGTCGAAGCAGGACCTGTTGAACCAGTTCGTGACACACACCGGGGGCGGACTGTTCGCTTGTCCGGGCGGGATTGCGCAAGGCGAGTTCATCGGGCAACGGCTGTTTCAGACGGCCTGAGAGAGATTGCTGCTTTGGGCCGGATTGTGACGGCGCGCCGGCCCGATTCCACTTGCCCTGCAAGGCGACCGCGTATACGTTACCCGATACGTGAGACTGCTCGTTCCGGCGTGTGACGCGTGGGAACGGGGCAGGTGAGGGAAACGTGAACGGTCGCTTGTTTGAACGAATCTTTCGCGGACGCGGCTTCTGTTGGCTGGCGGCGATGATGGCCGGGCTGCTGGCCGCGGGCAGCGCGCCGGCGCAAAGCATTCGGTTTCCGTGGAGCGGTTATGGTCGCGATGCGCAGCACGACTGCCTTTCGCCGATTAACTCACAGCCCCTGGGGCGCATTCTCTGGCAGACACCGGTCGATCTTGATCCGCAGTATTCCGGCAGCGAACTGTTGATCCACTACGGCACGCCGCTGATCACGCGTTCCAACTCCGTCATCGTGCCGGTCAAGACCGGCGCTTCGGGCGGATTCAACATGGTCTCGCTGGCCGGCGCCACCTGCGCGACCAACTGGGTGCAATCCACCGACTACGTCCTGCCTCCGCACAACTGGACGCCGAGTTTCTCGGGCGTGCTCACACCGCAGAACCGCCTCTACTATCCCGGCGGCGGCGGGACGGTTTACTTTCGCGATTCCCCTGACGCCAGCAGTGGCCCGACCGGGCAGATCGCGTTTTATGGGATGGCCAACTACACCGCCAACACCAATGCGTACCTGAGCAACGTGTTCATCGACACGCCGATCACCTCGGACCGCTACGGAAACATCTTCTTCGGGTTCGAGGTCACCGGCTCCAACCCGCTCAATCTCCAGGGCGGTCTGGCGCGGATCGATGCTAGCGGGACGGGCTCCTGGGTCTTCGCCACGACAGTGACCGGCGACGCCGGCATCAACAAAGTGACGCAAAACTGCGCCCCGGCGTTGAGTGTCGATCACAAGACGGTCTACGTGTCCGTCAACAGCGGCGACTACGGCTATGGCTACCTGCTCGCCCTGGACAGCCGGATGCTCACGCTGCAGGCCAAGGTCCTTCTGAAAGACGTGCTCAACCCCGGCAATGACGCCGTCGTACCCGATGACGGGACAGGCTCTCCGACGGTCGGCCCGGACGGCGATGTGTATTACGGCGTGCTGGAAAACCCGTGCTGCGAGAACCATGATCGCGGCTGGCTGCTGCATTTCAACGGCGCGCTCACCCAGGCCGGCATTCCGGGTTCCTTTGGCTGGGACGATACGGCGTCCGTCGTGCCCGCTTCGCTGGTCGCCTCGTATTGCGGCAGTTCGCCGTATTTGCTGATGACGAAGTATAACAATTACGCCGATTATTTCGCCGGGGGCAACGGCGTGAACAAAATCGCCATCCTCGACCCGCGCAACAGCATGGTGTCTCCCATCAACGGCGCGACCGTGATGCAGGAAGTCATCACCATCGCCGGGCCCACGCCCGATGCGCAGTTTACCAACTCGTTCCCCAACGCCGTGCACGAGTGGTGCATCAATTCGGCCGTAGTCGACCCGGCCACCAAATCCGTGCTGGCCAACAACGAGGACGGCAGGCTCTACCGCTGGGACCTGACCTCCAACACCTTGTCGCAAACGATGACGCTCACGAGCGGCCTCGGCGAGGCTTACACGCCGACACTCATCGGCGTGGACGGCACCGTGTACGCGATCAACAACGCCATTCTCTTCGCCGTCGGCCATTGACGGACACACACCATGCGCGCCAAACTTCCCTCCCTCTTCTTCGCCCTGGCGCTGCTGCCGTGCGTCGCGCGGGCGAACACGAACGTGGTGTTTGCGCTGACGCCCGCGACGCAGCCGGGCAACGGCAATTACGAGGCCGTCTTCACCGGCAGGTTCAGCAACACGAACCTGACGGACAACCTCTACTTCAACAATCTCCAGATCAGCTTCAACGGCGCGGCCACCAACTATCTCGGGGCCGGCACGAACGCGTTCTTCGCCAACGTTCCCGGCGTGTTGACGGCCGGGCAGACTTATTCCGACGTGGTCTTTTCCGTGTTGATCAACCTGGCGACGCCGCCGGGCGATTACTCCGGCGCCGTGACGATCCAGGGCGGGACGAACGTGTTTGACATGGACAACCTGGTCACGCTGACATTCGACGTCTCGTTGCCCGACAGCGTGGGGGATGGAATCATGGATTGGTGGCGGCAACAGTACTTCGGCAGCGGCGCCACCACCGGCAGCCAGTCATGCGCCACCTGCGACGCAGATGGGACGGGACAGAACAACCTGTTCAAATACGTCGCGCGGCTCGATCCGACCAACCCGGCCTCTGTGTTCCTGCTCAGCATCGCCGGCGTGACCAACCCGCCCGCCCTGACGTTCGGTCCCGCGGTGCCCGGCCTGGCCTACACACCGCAATTCACCACCAGCCTTGTCTCCGGCGTCTGGTCAACGCTGGCGGGCGGTCTCTATCCCGGCCCGCAAACCAACGGCAACCAACTCACCGTCACCGACACCAACGCGGCTCCGCCGCAGGAATTCTACCGCATCCAGGTCACCCTGCCGTAAGCGGCCCGCGCGCGTGGCGGACCGGTCTTCGTTTACGACCGGCGGTTGCGCAGTTTGGAAAGCAGGCGGAGGATTTCGAGGTAGAGCCAGACGAGCGTGACCATCAGGCCGAACGCCGCGTACCATTCCATGTATTTCGGCGCGCCCTGGCCGGCGCTGGTCGCGATGAAGTCGAAATCGAGGATCAAGTTCAGCGCGGCAACGATCACAACGATCACGCTGAAGCCGATGGACACCGCTCCGTTGCCGTAAATCAGCGGCATGTTGATGTGGAAAAAGCCCAGGACCATCGAAACGAGATAGAAGATCGCGATCCCGCCCGTGGCGGCGACGACGCCGAGTTTGAAGTTTTGCGAGGCCTTGATCAGGCCGGTCGAATAGGCCGCCAGCAACGCGGCCAGCGTGCCGAAGGTCAGCATTACCGCCTGCAACACCACGCCGGGATATTGCGCTTCGAACGCGCTGGAGATCCCGCCGATGAGCAGCCCTTCCAGCGCCGCGTACAGCGGCGCGGTGATTGGCGCCCATTGCTTCTTGAAAATCGTCACCAGCGCCACGATGAATCCTCCGATCAGGCCGACGCCAATCAACAGTGGATTGCCCGTGCTCCAGCTCCACACCGTGGTGGCCAGCAAAATCAGCAATAGCAGCCCGGTCTTGTTGACCGTGCCCGTCAACGTCATCTTCTCCGCGGTCACGTCCGTAACGTCAAAGGCATTGGTGCCAAGCGCCGGATTCGAAGTACGCATCATAGTGTTAATCGTTTCCTCCTGCAGGTTGGACGCAAACTATTTGAGAACGACTCAAATTGCAAGTGGCGAGTGAGACTGTCCGGCGCTACGCCGCCCAGCCGCGCGTGCGCGCCACGGCTTCCTTCCATTTCGCGTACAAACTCTCCCGCAACGCTTCGGCCATCGACGGTTTGAACACGCGCTCGATGCGGCGATGGGCCAGGAAATCAGAGGGACTCGACCACGCCCCGGCATGCAGTCCCGCCAGTCCCGCTGCGCCCAGCGCGGTCGTTTCGATTACCATGGGCCGTTCGACGGGCACGCCGAGCATGTCGGCCTGGAACTGCATCAGGAAGTTGTTGGCGCAGGCGCCGCCGTCCACCTGCAGGTTGCGCAGCGGCGCGCCGAGTTCGGCGCACATCGTGTCCACCATGTCGCGCGTCTGATAGGCAATCGCCTCCAGCGTGGCGCGGACCAGATGCGCTTTGCTGGTGGCGCGCGTCAGGCCGATGATCGTCCCGCGCGCCGCGGCGTCCCAGTAGGGCGCGCCCAATCCGGTCAGCGCGGGGACGAAATAGACGCCGTCATTGGACGACAACCCGGCGGCCAGCGTTTCCGTCTCGGCGGAGGTGGCGACGATCTGCAACTGGTCGCGCAGCCATTGAATGGCCGCTCCGCCGACGAACACGCTGCCTTCCAGCGCGTACTCCGTGCGGTCGCCGATCTGCCAGGCGATCGTGGAGAGCAGATGCTGGGACTCGCGTGGTTGGTCGCCCGTGTTGACCATCAGGAACAATCCGGTGCCGTAGGTATTCTTGATGATGCCCGGTCCGTAACAGCCCTGCGCAAACATTGCTCCCTGCTGGTCGCCGACCACGCCGCCGATTTCCGCGGAGAACCCGAACAGATCGGGATCCAGCACTCCGAAGCTGCCGGAACTGGGGCGCGGTTCGGGCAGCATCTCCCGGGGCACGCCGAACAGTTTCAACAGCGAATCGTCCCAGGCGCGTTCGCGGAGATTGAACAGCATCGTGCGCGAGGCGTTACTGGTGTCGGTGGCGTGGACGCGGCCGCCGGTGAGTTTCCAGACGATCCACGAGTCAACTGTCCCGAAGATGCCCCGGCGGGTAGCCGGGACGTGTTTGAGGAGCCACTCCATTTTCGTGGCCGAGAAATAGGGATCGCAGACCAGACCGGTGCGATGGCGGACGCCCACCGCCGCGCCGTCGCGTCTCAGTTCAGCGCAACGGTCGGCGGTGCGCCGGTCCTGCCAGACGATGGCGTTATGCAGTGGTTGGCCCGTCTTCGGGTCCCAGCACACCACCGTCTCGCGCTGGTTGGTGACGCCGACCGCCGCGATCCGGCTCGCGTCCACCTGGGCGACGGCCTCGGCGATCACGGTGCGCGTGCTTTCCCAGATTTCAGCGGGATCATGCTCGACCCAGCCGGGCTGGGGGAAGAGCTGGCGGAATTCGCGGTAACTGGAGGCGACCACGCGTGTCTCGCGGTCGAAGACGATGGCGCGATTGCCGGTGGTGCCCAAATCGATGGCCAGGATCAACATGCGTCAGGCCGTTACTTACACTGTCCGGTTTGGTGATGCCAGCAATATCACCGGGGCGGAGCCGGAAGTTCTTGCTGGCTGCCCGTGGTGATTTCGCATAGCCTGTTTATCTGGTGAAAGCGCAGAGGTTCATTCCATTGCTGGTGGTTGCCGCGGGACTGGGAGCGTACTCGAACAGCTTTCACGATGTCTTTGTTTTTGATGACCGCTGGCACATCGTTGATAATCCTCACATTCGCCAACTCTGGCCGCCCTGGGAGATCCTGACGCACAGTTCGCGGCCCGTCGTGCATCTTTCGCTGGCGCTGAACTATGCCTTGGGCGCTCTCAATCCCTGGGGCTATCATGCGTTTAACCTCGTCATCCATTTGCTGGCGGCGCTCGTGTTGTACGGCGTGGTGCACCGGACGTTTCTGTCGGAACCGCTGCGGTCCCGCTGGGCCGGAGCATCTGCGTGGCTGGCGGCGGCCGTTGCCTTGATCTGGGTGGTGCATCCGCTGCAGACGGAGGCTGTGACCTACGTCATCCAACGCGGCGAATGTCTGATGGGATTGTTTTACCTGCTGACGCTGTACTGTGCGATTCGCAGCAACGGGTCGCCGCTGGCGCGTTGGTGGATCGCGGGGGCTGTGCTCAGTTGCGTTCTGGGAATTGCCAGCAAAGAAGTCATCGCAACGGCGCCGGTGGTGGTGCTGTTGTATGACCGGGTGTTTCTGGCGCGGTCGTGGCGGGAAGTCATGCAACGGCGCGGGATGTTATATGCGGGGCTGGCCGCCACGTTGTTGTTGGTGCCGGTGCTGATGGCCAATGGGCCGGCGGAAGTGCCGGGCTGGCAGCCGACCGCCGGGTTTGGCTATAAAGGCATCACGCCGGAGGACTACTTGTTGACTCAGGGCGGCGTGATTCTTCACTACCTGCGTCTGGTGTTCTGGCCGTATCCGTTGTGCCTGGATTATGGGTGGGGGTACGGCTGGCCGGTGGCGCGGACGATTTCGGAGGCGTTGCCGGGTTTGCTGATTGTGGGCGGATTGGCGGCGGCCGCCGTGTGGGCCTGGCGGCGCAAGCCGGCGCTCGCGTTCGTCGGTGCGTGGTTTTTCATCATCCTGGCGCCGACTTCGAGTTTTGTTCCGATTGCCGATTTGGTTTTTGAGCACCGCATGTACTTGTCTCTGGCGGCGGTGATTGTGTTGGCGGTTGTCTTTGTCTACAGGTTGGGGGAACGATTACTGGGCGCACGGCGACAACTTCGCCAAGTGCTTGGAGGGGTGGTGACGGCAGCCGTGGTGGTGCCGCTGGCGGGGCTGACGTTCCAACGCAACCGGGACTACCGCTCGGAGTTCGCGATTTGGCAGGACACAGCGGCGAAGTGCCCCAACAATCCGCGCGCCTATAACGCGCTGGGAAACCTCCTGATCGCGGAGAAGAAGTACCAGGAAGCGCTTCCTCTGGTCCAGCAAGCCCTGCGGATCAAGCCCAACTATCCGGAGGCAAACTGCAACATGGGGTTGATCCTGGCGCAGACCGGCAAGGTTGCCGACGCGATCTCTCATTTCAACGAAGCGCTTTCCTTGAACCCGTCTCTGGTCGACGCGCACAACAACCTGGGGTTGGCCCTGATGCAGGCAGGAAGGGTCGCGGAGGCCATTGGTCATTACGAGGAGGCGTTGCGGATCAGGCCCGACTACGCCGAGTCGCACTACAATCTGGCCATTGCCCTCGAGCAGACAGGAAGGACACCGGAGGCAATCAGCCATTACGAAGAAGCCTTGCGCCTCAAACCGGACTACGCCGAGGCGCACAGCAACCTTGGTCTCGTGCTTTTGCAGGAGGGCAGGACGCCGGAGGCGATCTCGCACTTTGAGCAAGCGGTGCGATTCAATCCCGATTTATCCCAGGCGCATTTCAATTGGGCGAGCGCCCTGGCGCGGACGGGCAACCTGCCGGAGGCGATCAGCCATTACCGGGAGGCCCTGCGGCTTAAGCCGGACTATGAGGAGGCGCATTACAACCTGGGGGTGGTGCTGTTTCAAGCGGGCAAGGTGCCGGAGGCCGTTGCGCATTTTGAGGAGGCGCTGCGAATTTCCCCGGATGATGTGGGAGCGCTAAGCAATCTGGCCTGGGTGTTGGCGGCGCTCCCGCCGGCGCAGGGTGGCGATCCCGCCCGGGCCGTGACACTCGCCAAGCACGCCTGTGAGTTGACCGCCAATGGCAACGCCACCTATCTGAACACTCTGGCGATTGCCTATGCCGCGGCGAATCGATTTGGCGATGCTGCGGACACGGCCCAGAAGGCGATTGATCTGGCTCGTTCCGCCGGACAAACGCAGTTGGCCGGCCAGATTGAGGCGCAGTTGGCGGCTTATCGTGCGCACCACTAGCGGCGCCAAAGCAGGATGAATGACGGGCTGCGGTCAGTAAAAGAAGACGCCCGTGACTGTTCCGTCCTCGAACGTGACTTGGGTCATGTCATCACGTTTCCCCGTCGTCGGATCGTAGGTCAGCCGGCTGTAGGACCATCGTTCGATTGAAGTGCCGGACCGTTGGATCGAGTCCGGCCTGCCATAATAGTCCAACAGTTGGGCTTTCGTCATGCCTGTCACCTGATTCTGGAATTCCTGTCTGCTGCTGCCGTATCCGCGGACCATCGGCCAGCGTGCGACGGCCGCGTCCAGTTGCTGTTTTTCGTCGGCTTTACTTGCCTGCGCCGCTTGTTGCTTCGCTGCTTCCACTCGCGCCAACTGGTTGCTGGCTTCTTCCTTGTGCAACAGATCGGCGATCGCGGGTTCGCCCAGCTTTACCGCCAGCTGCGAGGCGGTATACCCGTTGGCGTCCGCGACGTCGAGACGGGCGCCATGTCGCAGCAGCAGTGTGACGGCCTCGATATGGTCGGCGGCGACGGCCGTGAGCAGGGGGGTGGCGCCGCTTTCGGCTTTGGAATTCACATCGGCCCCTTTTGCCAGAAGCAGATTGATGCAGTTCGTGCTCCCATTGCCGGCGGCGATGTCCAGGGCCGTGATCCCGCCCTTGCCTGGGACGTCGATGCCGGCCCTGTTCTCCAACAGGACTCGTGCAATCTTTTCGTTCTGTCTGGTGATCGCGAACTGGAGCAGCGATTCGCCTTCGCTGTTTGTCGCGTTGATGAGGGATGGATCGGTCTTGAGTGTCCCGGCGAGTTTGTCTGAATCCCCCTTGGCGACGGCTGCAAAAAGGTTTGATTGAATCGTTGCTTTCCTGTCTTCAGGTGTCACCCACTGCCCCTCATACTCGATCAAGCCCTTTGCCGCCCGCTCAGAGGCCAGGAACTCTTCCCTGGTGACCAGGAACTGTCTCCGGATGTAGGCCGGCCTGCCTTTGTACGTCACAAAACAGCGTTCGCCTGACATGCTCTCAATGGTGAGCTCAGTGCCTTTGGGAACTTCTTCAATCTCGGCAAGCTCGTCGCCCTGGATGTAAAAAATATGGCTTCCATCATAAGCGACGACGAGGACGGTCGGCTTGTCGGCGGCAAGGCAGCGCAACGCGAAGCAAAAAAGAAGAAGCGACGCGAGCGAGATGAGTCTGCCATGGGCCGGAATAGCGGTGTTCATAAGCGCCTCTGCGTTCAAAAACCTTTGATCGAAAGACTGACGTTGAGACTACATCCCGTGACCCGATTTGCAATCGCAAAGTCTGCCTGCGGCCGGGAATTGGGAGCGGACTCAAGGAGGGATTGCGGCGATGGCGATCCGGGGCGGGCCTGCGCCGGTTTGGGCTGGCCGTGGAGGGCGCTTCCGGATACGTTTTGGGGCGGTGAAGGCAAAGAAACTCATCCCGTTGCTGGTGATTGCTGCAGGACTGCTGGCCTATGGCAATGCGTTGAGCGATTCATTCGTCTTTGACGACCACTGGAGCATTCTTGAAAATCCGTTGATCCGACAACTCTCCCGTCCCGGGGAAATTCTCGCTCGCAGTTCGCGTCCCCTGATGGATTTCTCGCTGGCACTGAACTACGCGATGGGCGGGCTCAATCCGTGGGGATATCACGCGGCCAATATCGCCATTCACATCCTCGCCGCGCTGGTGCTATACGGCATCCTGCGGCGGACATTTCTTTTGGCCGGGCCCCGGTCTCCCTGGGGCGCGTCGTCGGCATGGCTGGCGGGGACCGTTGCGTTGATCTGGGTGGTGCATCCGTTGCAAACGGAAAGCGTGACCTACACGGTCCAGCGGGCCGAGTCGTTGATGGGATTGTTTTATTTGCTGACGCTGTACTGTGTGATTCGCGGCAGCGGATCGACGCGGGGCATGGGGTGGAATGCGGCCGCGGTTTGCAGTTGCCTGCTGGGAATGGCCAGCAAAGAGGTCATGGTCACCGCCCCGGTCGTGGTGCTGCTGTATGACCGCGTGTTTCTGGCAAAGACGTGGCGCGAGGTGTTGCAGCGGCGCTGGGGCCTGTACGCGGGCTTGGCGGCCACGTGGTTGCTGCTGCCGGTGCTGATGCCGAGGACGCCCGTCGCGGCGAGGTGGCATCCCACGGCCGGTTTCGCCTACAAAGGATTCACACCGCTGCAGTATGCATTGACGCAACCGAGCGTTATTCTTCATTACTTGCGGCTGGCCTTCTGGCCGAGCCCGTTGTGTTTGGACTATGGTTGGGGGTTTGGCTGGCCGGTGGCACGGACGGTGGGGGAAGCGCTGCCGGGTCTTGTTGTGGTGGGTGGATTATTCGCGGCGATGGTCTACGCGTGGTGGCGCAAGCCGGCGCTGGGGTTTCTGGGGGCGTGGTTTTTTCTGATTCTGGCGCCGACCTCCAGCGTCGTGCCGATTGCCGACCTCGTGTTCGAGCACCGCATGTACTTATCTCTGGCCGCCGTGGTCACGCTCGTGGTGGCGGGAGTGTTTGCGCTGCAACTGAAGCTGTCCGGCGCGCGGTGCGCGCAGGGCCGGACGCTGGGATGGGGCGTGGGCGGGGTGGCGGTGGTCTTGCTTGCGTTTTTGACCATCCAACGCAATTTCGATTACCGCTCGGAGCTCGGCATCTGGCAGGATACGGTTGGCAAGAGCCCGGGCAACCCGCGGGCCCACTACAACCTGGGAGTTGCCCTGGAGCAAGCGGGCAGATTTCCCGAAGCATTTCAAGAGTACGAGCAGGCGGTGCGGATCAAGCCCGATTATGATGAGGCACAAAACAACCTCGGCCAGGCCCTGATTGGGTTGGGGCGTTTTCCCGAAGCGGTCGAGCATTTGGAACAGGCGTTGCTTGTCAGCCCGGACTTTGTCGAGGCGCACTGTAATCTGGGCAATGCGCTGCTGCAGGTGGGGAGGGGCCAGGATGCCATCACGCATTTGGAGCAGGCGATCCGCCTCAAGCCGGATTTGCCTGTGGCGCACTATAATCTCGGCAATGCCTTCTCGCAGGCGGGCAGGGCCCAGGAGGCCATTGCCCAGTATGAGGAGGCACTGCGGATCCGGCCCGATTATACGGAAGCCCACGTCAATCTCGGGACTGTCCTGCAGCAGGCGGGCAGGCTCAAGGATGCCATGGCCCAATACGAACAGGCGTTGTTGCTCCGGCCTGATTTGCCGGAGGCGCACTACAATCTGGGATACGCCCTTTCGCAAGTCGGGCAATCACACGATGCGATCGGCCAATTGGAGCAGGCCATGCGGCTGAGACCCACCTATGCGGAACCCAGGATCTATCTCGCATGGCTGCTGGCCACCCTGCCGCAGGCACAAGGCGGGGACCCCGGACGGGCGGTGACGCTGGCGCAGCAAGCCTGCGATCTTACCAGCAATCGCGTGCCGGCCTATCTCGACATCCTTTCTGTTGCCGAGTCCGCCGCCGGCCGGTCCGCCGACGCCATCGTCACCAGTCAAAAAGCCCTCGAACTGGCACGCTCCCTGGGGCAGGCTCAGTTGGCTGGCCAGATCGAGACGCGTCTGCAGTCGTATCGCGCTGGACACGCGCCATAAGGGTGTTGCCAATTCCGGGTGAAGAGCCGTCCTGCAAAATGGTTTTTTAACTTTGTTTTTTCGCGGAATTCGTTTACGAAAGACATCGTCCTATGTACAAAAACCTGCGGACAGCCGTCATTATCCCGTCGTTTTGCGAGGAAAGTCGAATTCAAGGCGTGCTGGCCCGCATTCCTCCATGGATTGATCATATTGTGGTGGTGGATGATGCGTCGACGGATGCGACCTTCACGGCGGCCAGTCAGTTCAACGATTCCCGCTTGGTGGTGATTCGGCATACGCAGAACCAGGGGGTCGGGGCGGCAACGCTCAGTGGATGGAACAAGGGCATTGAACTTGGCGCAAACGTCCTGGTCAAGATGGATGCCGATGGGCAGATGGATCCCGGCGCGCTGCCGGCGTTGATTGATCCGATCTGGCGGGAATCGGCTGATTACGTGAAAGCGAATCGGTTTCTCCACGTGCGCGCGCTTGCGGAGATGCCTTGGTTGCGACGCATTGGCAACATTGGACTTTCCTTCATGGCCAAGCTGGCTTCCGGATACTGGCCGATTTTTGATCCGACCAACGGCTACGTGGCGATCCATTCCGCGACGCTGCCGCTGCTGGATGTATCGCACATTCATCCGCGGTTCTTTTTTGAGAACAGCATGTTGCTGGAACTGGGGTTAAACCGGGCCGTAGTGCGGGACGTGTACGTGCCGGCGTGTTACGGGGACAAGGTGAGCCACTTGTCCGAAGGGCGTGCGCTGATGGAATTTCCGCCTCTGCTCCTGCGCGGGTTTCTGCGGCGGATGGTGTTGCAGTATTTTGTGCGCGACTTCACGGCGGCCTCGCTGTTTTTTGTGGCGGGACTGCTGGCAAGCTGCTTCGGGGCGTATTGGGGCAGCTACCATTGGTGGCTTTCCGCGCATGCGGGCGTGGCCACGCCGACGGGCACGGTGATGATTGCCGTGTTGCCGCTCATCCTCGGCATTCAACTGCTCCTGCAGGCCATGGTCATGGATGTCGAGAACGTGCCGCGGGAACCCATCCACCCGCAACGGGTCACCCCTGAGCCGTAGGGCCTGGTCAGGAGCGCGGGATGCAGACACAGGCAACAACATCCACCGGCACGGACCGTCCCGCGGCCAGCGTGATTACGGTCAACTACAACGAGAAGCACCGCCTGGAGGTCTATTTGCCGTCGCTGTTTGCCAGCAACGGGGACTTCGAGTTGATCATCTCGGACAATGGATCGCAGGACGGCAGCCTGGACTTCATCAACCAACACTATCCCCAAGTCAGGGTGCTGGAAAACGGGCAGGACCTGGGATTCCCGGCCGGCAGCAATCGGGCCGTCAAATTGGCCCGCTCCTCCATTCTCGTCTTTCTCAATCCGGACATGTCGGTTGAAAAAGATTGGTTGAGCCCCTTGCTCGAGCCGTTGAAAGATCCCACCGTGGGACTGGTGACTTCCAAGATCCTGCTGATGTCCCAGCCGGACAAGATCAACACCTGTGGAAACTCGATTCATTTGACGGGCCTGACTCTCTGCCGCGGCCTGGGCGCTCCGCGCGATTCCTTTAGCCAGACGGAAGAGGTCGATGTCATCTCCGGGGCCGCCTTCGCGATCCGCCGCGGGATTTTCGAGCAGATTGGCGGGTTTGATGAGGACCTCTTTGCCTATCTGGAGGAAACCGACCTGGGACTCCAGGCCCGGTTGTTGGGGTGGCGAACGATCTATCAACCGCACAGCGTCGTGTATCACGATTACACACTGCGCTTCGGACCACGCAAGGTGTTCTACCAGGAGCGCAACCGTTACGTGATGCTGCTCAAGAACCTGAAGTGGCCGACTCTGTTGGTCTTGCTGCCCTCCTTGCTGCTGGCCGAGGTGGTGACGTGGGGATTTGTGTTGGCCCGGGATCGCCGGAATTTCTCCAACAAATTCAAAGCGTACTGGTGGATTCCGGCCCACTGGAAGTCCATTATGAACAAACGCCGCAAAGTCCAGGCCATACGAAAGGTCGGAGACCGGGAACTGTTGCTTCACACCGGTCACGCCATCGATTTCGGCCAGGTTTCGCAGGGAGGACTGGGCCGGCTGGCGGCGTCGGTGTTTAATCCGCTGTTTTATCTCTTGCGCAAACTAACATTGCTTCTGGTCTGGTGGTGAAAACCGCCCGACGCAGGGGGCGCTAGTGCGTCTGGGAAAGCAACCGCGCCTCGAGGGCCCCGCCCTTGCGCACACACAGCAGGAACGGCCCGCGATAGGGCCGCACTGGACTTGGCGTATAACGCGCCGCGATCCAGTCCAACACCGGATGCCTCGGCAGCGTGATGTTGGCGGCGCTTTCCTTGATCCCCATGTCGGCTCGATTAACGATAATCAATTCCGGCGGCGCGGCGTCGAGTTGTTTGACCGTGAGTTCGGAAAGCCGCTGGTCAAATCCCGGCACGAAAAGCGGATAATAGAAAAACACGCTGGTGGGCGGGCTGCGGCGCGCATAGAAATAAAGCCCTGTTTCCGCCCCGAATTCATAGAACGTTTCCCCGGGTTGCAGCATCTCGTCGAGTTCTGTTGCCAGGTTTTTTGTCGAAATAAAAATCCCGCCGTACTTGCGGTGAGACCACTCCTGGGCATCCACGAGATATTGCGGCACTTGATAACCCAACAAGAGCGTCAGCAGTAGGCCGCCGAAGATGGGCGAACAATATCGGGGAATTCGCCCGGCAAATCGCCGCAATTCACCGATCGCGACCCCGGCCATAACGCAGAGAATCGGCACCAACAGCTGGTAATAGTGCGGCCAGAATTTTCCAGGCAGCGCGAGGGCGATCAGCGCGCCGGCCAGAAACAACCACAGCGCGACCAGATTTACCAGAGGCTTCTTCCACATCAGCAGAAGCAAGACGCCCACGGCCGCGTAGAGGGGGATGATATTTTGGACATAGGACGGCACCAACAGATCGAATCGCTCCAGGCCGAGGAGCGCTTGACTCAGGGATCCACTGTAGGCCCGGTTGTACGTAAAAACACAGTCGTAAAAGGCCGCGAAATGCCCGCGCAGCAGGAAGTAGCCGAACGTCGCCAGCCAGAACGCGGTAATGATTCCGCCGACGGCGAGGCCCTGGAGAAAGGCTTTCTTGCGGGAGGATACAGATGGCGGCGGAACCGCCAGATGCAAGCCCATCAGAAAAATCACCGGAGCGATGGCGATCTGTTTATACAGGGTCGCCCAGGCAAAGAGGGCTCCGATGCCCGCCGTGTGCCACCATTTCCAGCCACGCTGCCGGCCATGCAGAAACAGCGCCAATCCCCCCATCATCGAGGTGTTGAGAAAGACTTCAACGTTGGCCTGGTTTCCCTGGAGCACCATGTCTCCGCTGACAACCGCCCAGCATGCAGCCGCCCACAAGCCGTCTGATTGACGGTCCCGGACCGCTGAGGCGGCGATGTAGACGCCGATCAAGGTGAGTACCGCTGACAAGACAGTCATCAGATAGAGGCTGGCGTTGCCGTATCCGCAGATGACTTGGGCAATCGCATACGTGATATAGATCGCCGGCGGTTTGTGGTCCCAGACGTCGGTGTAAAGACTCTTGCCGTTGAGCACTTCATGGGCAACGACGGAATAGCCCGTCAGGTCGCGCTCGAACGGTTCGTTGTAGGTGTACATCCGCGCCACGGCTATCAGGACGACCAGCGCTGTAAGCACAACCCATGGCCAGGAGGTTACGGAGGTTCGCTGCGGCGCCGACGCCGACGGGGCAGGCCGAAGACGCTGCCGCAGTTGTTTTCGTTTGCTCATCGTGCGGCTGAGGCCGGATCGAACAGACGCCTCACTTTGAATACCCGCCCGGCATCGTCTTGCGCCATTTCCAGGCGTGTTGGATGATGACTTCCAGTTGCGGATACTTTGGTTTCCAGCCGAGGTCCAGTTTGATGCGGTCCGAGCCGGCAACGAGCCGGGCGGGGTCGCCGGGGCGGCGCGGGCTGGTTTCGGTCAGGACCGTGTGGCCGGTCACTTGTTGGACCGCCTGGATTACCTCTTTGACGGAGAACCCCTGGCCGTTTCCCAGGTTATAGGCGGTGGTCTTTGCCCCCTTGCGCAGGGCGTTGATCGCCAAATAATGCGCCTCCGCGAGGTCAGCGACGTGGACGAAATCCCGGAGGCAGGTGCCGTCCGGTGTTTCCCAATCGCCGCCGAAGATGTTCACTTTGGCCCGCTGTCCGAGCGCGGCCAGCAGGACAACCGGAATCAAGTGCTCCTCCGGCTGATGATCTTCGCCAATCTGCCCGTCCGGGTCGGCCCCGGCGGCGTTGAAGTAGCGCATGGAAAAGGAGCGGATGCCGTAGGCGGCGCCGTACCACTGCAACATTTTTTCCATGACCCATTTGGTTTCGCCGTAGGGATTGGTGGGGTTTTTCGGATGATCTTCAGGAATGGGGATGGTGAGCGGTTCCCCGTACACCGCCGCCGATGAGGAGAAGATCAATTTGTCGATGTGGTGCGCCCGCATGGCTTCCAGCAGCGTATAACAGCCGACCACGTTGTTCTCGTAGTAGGTGGACGGGTTGCGCACCGAGTCGCCGACGGAGGCGTAGGCGGCGAAGTGCATGACGCATTCCACGTCATGTTGCTGGAAGATCTGGTCCAGGTCTTCCCGGCGCCGCAGGTCGGCCACCACCAGCTTGCCTCCGAGCACCGCGCGTCGATGGCCCTTTTCCAGATTGTCCATCACCAGCACGTCTTCGCCGTGCTGCAGAAGGCATTTGACCATGTGCGAGCCGATGTAGCCCGCGCCGCCGATGACAAGAATCATTTGCCGCTCCTCCAGGTAAGAATCAATGCGTCCGGCATCAGTTGCGCTCCCTCTTGTTGGCGGGCCGTATCGTCATGGTCCCGTCAATTGGCGAAACAGGTCAATGGCCTCACGGATCGCCACGTGTTGATCGATGTATTTATACTGGCCCAGGCGTCCGGCAAAGACAATATCGCGTTCCCTGGCCGCCAGATCGCGGTAGGCCTGGGCCCGTTGTTTTTGGACGGAGGTGGGGATGGGGTAGAACGGTTCGTCACATCCGTCCACCGGATAATTGTAGCCGAGGGTTGTCACCGGCATTGTCTGGGCGGAATATTTCTTATGTTCCTCGACCCGGAGCACGTCGGGTTCGTCCGGTGTGTTCAACGTCCCATACCCGTCAAATGCCGTGCCCGGTTTGGTCACGAACTCGAAGCGCATTCCGCGGTATTCCAACCGGCCGAAGCGATGCTGATAGAACGCGTCAATAGGCGCGGTGCAGATGAGCAGGCGGCAGGGCGGCAGTCCGTCGCGATAGTCGGTGGACAATTCGAGGCGAATTTTCTCGTGGTCCAACATTCTGCGGATCAGTTCCGTATAGCCGCCGCTGGGAATGCCCTGATTGCGTTCCTTGAACAGCCGCGTGTCATTGTCCAGCCGCAGCGGCACGCGAAACCCCAGTTCGGTGGAAAGCTGTCCGGCCGGCTGCTGCCACATTTTTTCCGTGTAGTTTTTAATGAACATCTCGTAGAGCCGGCGCCCGACCTGGCGGATCATCGTCTTCTCGAAATTGTCCTGGGCGGGATCCTCAACGATGCCTTCGCGGCCTTCTTCGCGCAAAAGTTCCTGGGCCTGTTCCGCCGTCAGGCTGCGGCCGTAGACCCGCTGGATGGTGTCCAGAGTGATCGGCCAGTCGTAGAGTTCCCCGCGAAATCGTGTCTTGACGTAGTGGACGTAGTCGTTGAATTCAGAGAACCGGTTGACGAATGACCACACTTCCTCGTCGTTGGTGTGAAAGATGTGCGCGCCAAATTTCTGGACCCGAATGCCGTTCTCATCCAGATAATCATGACTGTGGCCGGCCACGAAAGGGTGGCGCTCCACAACGAGCACGCGCCTCTTTTGCAGTTCCGCGAAGGAGTAGGCCAGCACCGCCCCCGTCCATCCGGCGCCAATAATTACGACGTCTTCCATATCTCTCCGTTGAAATCGGCAAACGCTGTCTTGTGACGATGAAGCAGGGTGCTGGAACCCGGCGGTCCCAATTGTCTCATCTGATTTTTGCCCGGAACTCCAGGAGCTGACCAAATGCCCGGGCGCAGGTCTTGATCAGTTTCCACCGGCGGATGGAAACGACCCCCGTGCTGCGAATGCGGTGGGGCACTGGTTGTTGGATAATGTCCTTGTGTTGCCGGGACATGTAGACGGCCAAAAAGAGCGAGGGAGTAATCGTGTCCGGGGACATGAGATCGCGCGCTTGCAGCCAGACAGATCTGCGGACGATCTTGAAGGGGCAATTCGCGTCACGCAGACGAACGCCCAGGAACACACACAGGAGCAGCCGGACAAAGCGGGTGAGGATCAGGCGAAACACCGGGTCGCGCCGGGGCCAGCGAATGCCAAAGGCGCCGTCACGGCCCTGGGCTGCCTCCCAAAGTTTGGGGAATGCGTCCAGCGGAATTTGCCGGTCGCTGTCCAACAAGAACACATACTCGCCGGTTGCCAGGTCCAGTCCGGCGCGCAAGGCAGCCCCATGGCCGGCGTTGGGCTGATGCACCACGCGCAGCCGGGGCTCTTTCGCCGCCAGTTCATCGAGAATTGAGCCGGTGTGGTCCCGGCTGCCGTCATCAACGACAATCAACTCGGCGTTCGGGACCGTGCCCAGCACCCACTGTTGCAGTTCCGCGACGGCGTCCGCAATCGCGCCCTCCTCGTTGTAGGCGGGCATGACCACGCTCAAGCTGATGGTGCCGGGAGATATCACCGCAAACCAGAAGGGAAGGAACAGTTAATTTGAGTGGACATGATCGTGCCTGATACCCTAGAGCGGGTTCTTTTTACCGTTTTAGCCGCTACGAGGCAAGGTGGAAACGAGGCGATCTGGAAATTCATCAGGTTCGGGTTTGGGCTGGCTGTCGCCCGCAGCTTCCGCTAGGCTCCGGTTTCTGTGAAGGCACAGAAGCTTATCCCCCTGATTCTGGCGGCCGCCGGGATGCTGGCGTATTTCAACTGTCTCAACGCCCCGTTCATTTTTGATGACCGCTGGCACATCGTGGAGAACGAGCATATTCGGCATCTGTGGCCTCCATGGGATATCCTCGCGCACAGTTCGCGTCCCGTGCTGCATCTTTCCCTGGCGTTGAACTACGCCCTCGGCGGACTCAACCCCTGGGGTTATCACTTACTCAGCATCATCATCCACATCCTGGCGGCGCTGGCGTTGTATGGTGTTGTGCGCAGGACGTTGCTTTCGCAACCTCTGCGGTCCAGATGGGGCGCGTCGTCCACCTGGCTGGCGGCCGTCATTGCCGTGATCTGGATGCTGCATCCGTTGCAGACCGGGGCAGTGACTTATACGGTGCAGCGCGGCGAATCGTTGATGGGATTGTTTTATCTGCTGACGCTGTACTGCGTGATTCGCGGCAGCGAATCGGCGCGGGGGATGGGATGGCATGCGGCGGCGATTGTCAGTTGTGTACTGGGGATGGCCAGCAAAGAGGTCATCGTCACCGCCCCGGTCGTGGTGCTGCTGTATGACCGCGTGTTTCTGGCAAAGACGTGGCGCGAGGTGCTGCAGCGGCGCTGGGGTCTGTACGCAGGCTTGGCGGCCACGTGGTTGCTGGTGCCGGTGTTGATGGCCAGAGGGCAACTGGAGGGCGGGTCTTTGTCGGATTGGGCGCCGAGCGCTGGATTCTCCTACAAGGGAATCACGCCGATTGAGTATGGACTGACACAGGCCGGTGTGGTTTTGCATTATTTGCGTCTGGCGGTGTGGCCTGATCGGTTATGCCTGGATTATGGATGGGGCATTGGTTGGCCGCTGGCGCTGTCGGTGGGGGAGGTATTACCGCAACTGATCGTCGTCCTCGGATTGCTGGCGGCCGTCATGTGGGCGTGGTTTCGTCACCCTGTTGTAGGATTTCTCGGAGCATGGTTTTTCATTATTTTGTCGCCCACATCCAGTGTTGTGCCCATTGCTGACGTCGTTTTCGAGCATCGCATGTATTTGTCATTGGCGGCGGTTATCGTGCCTGCGGTGCTGGGCGCGTATTCGCTGGGGAAACATCTTTGGGGCCGGCAGCCGGGGCGGTTCCGCGCATTTGCCTGGGGAGTGAGCGGTGCCGTCGTGCTGGTGCTGACCGGTCTTACGGCACGGCGCAATTATGATTACCGCTCCGAGCAGGCGATCTGGGGAGACACCGCCCAAAAATGTCCGGGCAACCCGCGCGCTCATTATAATTATGGCGTTACCTTGGAGCACGCGGGCGATCTGCCGGAACGCGGCTGCGGAGTATCAGCAAGCGATGCAGATCTGGCCCGACTATCCCGAACCGCACAACAACCTGGGCAATCTTCTCCTGCAAGCGGGCAAGCCACAGGAGGCGATCAACTATTTGCAGGAAGCCTTGCGTCTCCGGCCCGGTCTGGCGGAGGCGCATTATAACCTCGGCAATGCCCTGGCCCAGGAAGGCCGAATTCAAGAGGCCACCGAGCACTGGGAGCAGGCGTTGCGGGTCAAGCCCGACTACGCTGAAGCGTACAATAATCTGGGCATTGCCTCGTCACAGGCGGGCAGGATCGGAGAGGCGATCCGCCTTTACGGGCAGGCGTTGCAAATCAAGCCGGACCTGGCCGAGGCGCATAACAATCTCGGGTACGATCTGGCGCGCATCGGCCGGGTGCAGGACGCGATTGTTCACTACCGGCTGGCGCTGGAGAGCAAACCGGATTATGCGCAGGCCGCGAACAATCTGGCCCTTCTTCTGGCCACTCTGCCTCCGGCACAGGGGGGCGATGCGAACGAGGGCTTGTCCCTGGCGCAACGCGCCTGTGCGCTGACGGGCAACCGAGTGGCGGCCAACCTCGACACGCTGGCCATTGCCGACGCCGCCGTTGGCCGTTTCAGCGAGGCGATTCCCACAGCCCAAAAAGCAATCGAGGTGGCGCGCGCCGCCGGACAGGCCCAGTTTGCCGGCGCAATTGCTTCCCGCCTCGAATTGTACCGCGCCGGTCGCCCTTACACGCAACATCCATGAAGGGGCAAAAGTCCATTCCGCTCTTGCTGGTTGCCGCCGGGCTGGCGGCCTATCACAATATTTTTCAAAACCCGTTCATCTTCGACGACCTGCCGCAAATTGTGGAGAATCCCCGCATCCGCCATCTCTGGCCCCCGTGGGGGATTCTCGCCGGCAGTTCCCGCCCCTTGGTGGACCTTTCGCTGGCAATGAACTACGCCCTCGGTGGATTAAACCCGTGGGGGTATCACGCATTCAATGTTGCCATCCACATTCTGGCGGCGCTGACTCTCTATGGAGTGGTGCGGCGCATCTTACTTTCGGAGCCGCTGCGATCCAGTTGCGAAGCGGTTGCCGCGGTATGGCTGGCCGCTGTGGCCGCCTTGATTTGGCTGGTGCATCCACTGCAAACCGAGAGTGTGACCTACACGATTCAGCGCGCCGAGTCCTTGATGGGCCTGTTCTATCTGTTGACGCTTTACTGTGTGATTCGTGGCTGTGAGCCGTCCCGGGACATTGGGTGGATGACCGGTGCGGTGCTTGCCTGCGCGCTGGGGATGGCGAGTAAAGAGGTGATGGTCACGGCGCCCGTGGTCGTCCTGCTGTTTGACCGGGTTTTCCTCGCGCGGTCGTGGCGCGAGATCATTCAACGGCGATGGGCATTGTACGTGGGCTTGGCGGCCACATGGCTGTTGCTGCCTCTGCTGATGGGCGTGGGGGCAAAAGGGCAGGTGTCGGGGTGGCAGCCGACTGCCGGTTTCGGGTTCAAGGGGATCACACCATTTCAGTACGCGCTGACGCAGCCGGGAGTGATCCTTCACTATCTGCGCCTGGCATTCTGGCCGTATCCGTTGTGCCTGGATTACGGTTCGATTTACGGTTGGCCGGTGGCGCAGACAGCCGCGGACGTGTGGCCGGAGTTGCTTGTCCTGGGCGGCTTGGCGGCTGCCACGGTCTGGGTCCTTCGACGGAAGCCGGCCCTCGGGTTTCTCGGGGCGTGGTTCTTGATCATTCTGGCGCCGACTTCCAGTTTCATTCCGATCGTCGGTTTGGTCTTTGAACACCGGATGTACTTATCGCTGGCCGCGGTGGCCGTGGGGATGGTCATTGGCGCTTACGCCCTCGGGAAGCGTTTCTTGAATCAGCCAGGCAACTTCAGGCCGATGTTTGGGTGGGGAGCAGCCGGAGTCGTGATCTGTTTCCTGACCTGTCTCACAATGCAGCGCAACCTCGATTACCGTTCGGAGCTTGCGATTTGGCAGGACACTGTCGACAAGTGCCCAAACAATCCCCTCGCGCTGTTCAACTTGGGGAATGCCTTTTGGAAGGCGGGCAGCCTCCAGGAGGCTGTGCCACTTTGGGAGGAAGCGTTGCGGATCAAGCCCGACTATGCCGAGGTCCATGCCAACCTGGGGATTGCGTCGTCGCAAGCCGGCAAGATCGAAGACGCGGTCCGACACTACGAGCAGGCGCTGCGGTACAATCCGAATTTGGTTGAGGCGCACAACAACCTCGGGTATGACCTCGCGCGCAGCGGGCGCATTCCCGAGGCGATCACCCATTATCGACAGGCGCTGCAGATCAAGCCGGAGTATGCCCTGGCCATGAATAACCTGGCGTTTGTTCTCGCAACGCTTCCCCCGGCGCAGGGCGGCGATGCCGGTGAAGCTTTGTCCCTGGCGCAACGCGCCTGTGCGCTGACGGGCAATCGAGTGGCGGCCGACCTGGACACGCTGGCCATTGCCTACGCCGCCCAGGGTCGTTTCAGTGAGGCAATTCCCACAGCTCAACAAGCGCTCGATCTGGCGCGCACCGCGGGCCTGACCCAGTTTGCCAGCCAGATCGAGACGCGCGTGGAGTTGTACCGTTCCGGGCGTCCGTATTCACAACATTCATGAAGACCCAGAGGTTTATTCCGCTCTTTTTGGTTTTGGCGGGACTGTTGGCCTACCACAACATGTTTCAGAACGCGTTCATCTTCGATGACGGACCGCACATTGTCCGGTACGAACGCATCCGGCAGCTCTGGCCCCCGTGGGGGATTCTCACGCACAGTTCGCGCCCGCTGGTGCATCTGTCGCTGGCGATCAACTACGCACTGGGGGGCCTCAACCCCTGGGGCTATCACCTGTTCAATCTCCTCATCCACATTCTTGCCGCCCTGGCGCTGTACGGGATTGTGCGGCGGACGTTGCTGACACCCGCCTTGCGCTCGAAGTGGGCGGGGCCGGCGCCGTGGCTGGCGGCGCTGGTGGCGGCAATCTGGCTGGTGCATCCGCTGCAAACCGAGAGCGTGACCTACACCATCCAGCGAGGCGAATCGCTGATGGGATTGTTCTATCTGCTGACGTTGTACTGTGTGATCCGCTGCGACGGCTCGCCGCGGGCGGTCTGGTGGAAGGCCGGCGCGCTTGCCAGTTGTTTCCTGGGGGCGGCCAGCAAAGAGGTGATTGTGACGGCGCCTCTGATTGTGGCGCTTTACGACCGGGTGTTTCTTGCGGGTAGCTGGCGCGCGGTGCTGCAACGGCGGTGGGGATTGTACGCAGGCCTGGCGGCCAGTTGGTTGCTGCTGGCCGTGCTGGTGATGAATCCGGCTCCGGACGTTCCTGATTTCACCAAACCCAGCGCGGGGTTCTCCTACAAAGAGATCACTCCCGTCGAGTACGCGCTGACGCAGCCGGGCGTGGTCCTGCATTACCTGCGCCTGGCGCTGTGGCCCGACGCCCTGTGTTTTGATCGCGGATGTGGGTTCGGCTGGCCGGTGGCCAATGCAGTGTCCGATGTGTGGCTGGAGCTGGTGATTTTCGGCGGACTGCTGGCGGCAACGGCCTGGGCTTTGGTGCGCAAACCCGCCTGGGGTTTTCTGGGGGCATGGTTCTTCCTCATCCTGGCGCCGACGTCGAGCATTATGCCGATTGCGGACGTGGTGGTGGAACATCGCGTGTACTTGTCGCTGGCTGCCGTGGCCGCGCTGGGCGTGCTCGTGGGGTATCGGATCGTGGATCAAACGGTCGGCTTGCAGAAGACATTCGGCCGGGTGTTGGTCTGGTCGCTGGGCGGAGCGGTGGTGGGCGCACTGGTCTGGCTGACGATCCAGCGCAACAGCGATTACACCTCGGAGCTTACGATCTGGCGGGACACGGTTGAAAAGTGTCCCATCAATCCCCGGGCGCATTACAATCTGGGGCTTGCCCTGGAACACGCGAACGATCTTCAGGGCTCGATCGAGCAGTATGAGGAGGCGGTGCGCATCAAGCCGGATTTCGCGGAGGCCCGCTATAATTTCGGGGTGATGCTGGAGCGGGTGAACAGGTTTCCGGAGGCCATTCAGCAGTACCAGCAGGCGGTGCAAATCAATACCAACTATGTCGATGCCTTGAACAACTTGGGGCATGTGCTTTCCATCACCGGCAGGCCCGCGGATGCCATCGGCTATTTGGAGCGGGCCGTGAAGATCAAGCCCGGGTTGGCCGAGGGCCAGTACAATTTGGGATATGCGTTCGTCCAGGTGGGAAAGGTGGACGACGCGATTGCACACTGGGAACTGGCCCTGAAGATCAAGCCTGACTACGCCGAGGCGCATAACAATTTGGGAATCGTCCTGGCGCAGCAGGGAAAAATTCAGGAGGCGATCGGGCACTGGCAGCAGGCCGTCCGCATCAAGCCCGATTTGGCCGAGGCACACAATAACCTGGCGTACGCGTTGTCCCAAGTGGGCCGGATCGAGGAGGCGAAGGCGCAATACGAGGAGGCTCTTCGCGTCAAGCCGGACTACGCGGAGGCGCGGGCCGGGCTGGACCATCTCCTGTCCCCCTCACCCCAAGGCCGGGCCACGGGCGGCCCTTGAAGCCTTCAAAAGTCTTGACGGGCGGCCATGCCGGTATTAGAAGGACGACCGAGGTCAGCCACGACGCTGTTGGAACGATTGAGTGTACGAACGAGGTTGCACGATACAGCAGGCGTCCAGAGGATTCCCTGCATCGTTTAACGTGATCGATTATCGTGCGGTAACCTTGAACAGCTTGTCTTACTATGAAAGCCCGGCGGGCCATTCCGTGGTTAATCGCCGCCCTTGGTTTCTGCGCCTACTGGAACTGCTTCCAGAATTCCTTCGTTTTCGATGACTGGAACCACATTGTCGAGAACCCGCGCATCCACCAACTCTGGCCTCCGTGGGAGATCCTGAAGCACAGTTCGCGTCCCCTGGTGCATCTGTCACTGGCCGTCAACTACGCATTCGGACAACTCAACCCCTGGGGCTATCACCTGTTCAATGTGTGCATTCACATCCTGGCGGCGCTGACCCTTTATGGAGTGGTGCGGCGGACATTGCTTGCCGAGCGGTTGAAGGCGAAGTGGGGCGCCTCGTCGCGGTGGTTGGCGGCGGTAACGGCCGCGATCTGGCTGGTGCATCCGCTCCAAACGGAAAGTGTGACGTACACAATCCAGCGGGGCGAGTCCATGATGGGATTGTTTTACCTGCTGATGCTGTACTGCGTGATTCGGAGCCGCGACTCCTCGCGTCGCGCCTGGTGGTCTGTGGCGGCGGTGGCCAGTTGCGCGCTGGGGATGGCCAGTAAACCGATCATGGTCACCGCGCCGGTGGTGGTGGCGTTGTATGACCGGGTGTTCCTGTCCAAATCGTGGCGCGAGGTGGCGCAACGGCGGTGGTTGGTGTACGCGGGCTCGGCCGCCACATGGTTGCTGTTGCCGATGCTGCTTGCCCATGCCCAATGGGAATGGAGGCAGACCGCTGGATTTGGGTCCCAAGGCCTGCCTTGGCCACAGTATGCGCTGAGCCAGCCAAGCGTGATCCTGCATTATCTCCGGCTGGCGCTGTGGCCCCGACCGCTGTGTTTTGATTACGGCTGGAACTACGGCTGGCCCGTGCCGCGGACTGCCGGAGAACTGTTGCCGGGACTGGTTGTGCTCGGCGGCCTGTTGGCCGGGACGGTGTGGGCGTTGCGGCGACACCCGGCGCTGGGATTTCCCGGCGTGTGGTTCTTTCTTATTCTGGCGCCAACATCCAGCGTTATCCCGATTGCCGACGTGGTGGTTGAGCATCGCATGTATCTGCCGCTGGCGGCGGTAGTGGTGCTGCTGGTGATGGGCTGTTTTGCACTTGGGAAACGCCTGTGGGGCAGTCGGCCAGTGCCCAACCAAGTGTTCGACTGGGGGACAGCGGGAGTGGCAATCGTTCTGCTGGCCAGCCTGACGATCCAACGCAACGTCGATTTCCGCTCGCCATTTGCCATCTGGCTGGACACCGCCCAAAAGTGTCCCAACAACCCGCGCGCCCACAATAACCTGGGCAATGCGCTGCTGCGCATGGATCGTGTCGGGGAGGCGATTGACCAATACAGGCAAGCGCTCAGTATCCGGCCTGATTTGGCCGAGGCCCATTTCGGGTTGGGCAATGCCTGTGTGCAATCAGGCAAGATCAACGAGGGGATAGCGCAGTACGAGCAGGCGGTGCGGGCCAATCCCGATTATGCCGAGGCGCACTGCAACCTGGGCAACGCCCTGTTGCAAGCCGGCAGGATACAGGAAGCGATCCCGCATTACCAGGAGGCGCTGCGCATCGAACCCGATTATGCCCGGGCCCATTGCAACTTCGGCAATGCGCTCTTGCAGGCCAATCAGCCCCTGGAGGCAATCCGGCATTACGAGGAGGCGGTGCGCATCGATCCGAATTATGCCCTGGCACACTACGACATGGCGCTTGCGTTGGAGCAGGCAGGCAGGATCCAGGACGCGATCCGCCATTACGAGACGACGCTGCAGATCAACCCCGACTATGCCCGGGCGCACGACGAATTGGGTGACGCGTACCTGCAAGTCGGCAAACTTGATGATGCCATCAGGCAGTACGAGGAAGCAGTGCGGATCGACCCCAACTTTGTCGACGCGCAGAATGACTTGGGGATTGCCCTGGCCCAGGCGGGCAGGTTCGAAGAGGCCGTCGAGCGGTACCAGCAAGCGCTGAGGATCGATCCCAACTTCGCGGAGGCGGAAAACAATTGGGGGATCGCCCTGGCCCAACTCGGCAGGCGCAAGGAGGCCATCGGGCATTACGAACAGGCGCTGCGGATTAAAGCGGACTTTGCGGAAGCGCAGAACAATCTTGCCTGGCTGCTGGCGACGCTGCCGCAGCAGGAAGGCGGAGACCCGAACCGGGCGCTTGCTTTGGCGCACCAGGTCTGCGCGATCACCGAGAACCGTGTGCCGGCCTACCTCGACACGCTGGCCGCCGCTTATGCCGCTGCCGGCCTGTTCAACGAAGCGGTTCCCACTGCCCAAAAGGCGGTGGAATTGGCCCGAATCGCCGGACAGACACAGTTGGTCGGCGCCGTCGGGGCGCGGCTCGATCTGTACCGCGCCGGGCGCGCGTATGTTCCTTCCCCCTGATCTCGCGGGCCCGCATGGTCCGTGATGGCCCGGTCCCGACCTTGCCGGTGGCGGGAATCGCTCCGTTAAGGCCGGTGCTGATTTTCGGCATTGCTCGCGCGCGACCGTTCCTGCTCCAACGCAGCGTGTGCTTCAGGATAGTCAGGCCTGATTTGCAGCGCCAACTCAAGGTGCTGAATCGCTTCCTGGATCTTGCCGGCTTGTGCCAGAACAACACCCAGGTTGTACTGCGACACGGCGTCATTCGGCTTGATCCGCAGCGCTTCCTGGAAATGCGCCATCGCCTCCTCCACCTTGCCTGCCTGGGCCAGCATGATCCCCAGGTCGCTGTGCGCCTCGGCGTAGTCAGGCTTGATTCGGATCGCCTGTTCCAGGTGTTCTATCGCTTCCGGGGCCAGGCCTTTTTGAAACAGGTCAACACCCAGGTTGTAGTGCGCCTCCGCATCGTCCGGCATGATCCGCAACGCTTGACGGTAGTGACCGATCGCCTCCTGCACACGGCCCGCTTGGTCCAGGGCAAGCCCGAGAGAGAAGTGGGCCGGCGCCAATTGGGGGTACACCCGCAACGCTTCCTGCAGGTGCACGACAGCCTCTTGCGGCCTGCCCGCTTCGAGCAACAGCGCCCCGAGGTTGTACTGCATCTTGCCGTCGTCCGGCTTGATTTGCACCGCCAGCTCCAACTGTTTGATGGCCTCCGGATACTGGCCGGATTGCGACAGAACAACTCCCAGGTTGCTATGCGCCGTGCCATAGTCAGGCTTCAGGCGCAACGCCTCTTCAAACTGCGGGCGCGCCTCCTTGAGGTTGCCCTCCTCCAACAGGATCAACCCCAGATTATTGTGCGCGCGGGGATTCTCGGGGCATTTCTCGACTGTGTCCCGCCAGATTGAGTACTCCGATCGATAATCGGCGTTCCGTTGAATCGTCAACAGCGACAACGGCAGGACCACCGCCGTGCCCGCGACCCATCCGAGCACCGTGCCGAGCATCCGGCGCGCGCCTGCCAAACGCTTGCCAATCAAAAACACGCCGGCCACCGCCAACGTCACCACCGCTGCCAGCGGTAAATACATCCGGTGTTCAACCGCCACGTCGGCAATTGGTATCACACTGGATGTCAACGCCAGGATGCAGAAAAACCACACTCCCAGAAACCCCAGCGCCGGCCGCCGCCGCCAGGCCCACACCGTCGTGGCCAATAGTGCAACGACGACGAGCATCTGCGGCAACACCTGCATCGCGGTTTGCGCCACCGGCCAGCCGTAGCCCCAGCCGTAATCAAAACACAATCGAGACGGCCAGAACGCCAGCCGCAGGTAATGGACAATGACTCCCGCTTGTGTCAGCGCGTAGAGTTGCGGCGGAATCCCCTTGAAACCAAATCCCGCGGTCGGTTGCCGCCAGTCGGGCACCTCCAGAATACCGTTGCCCGCCAGCATCGGCAGCAGCAACCAACTGGCCGCCATGCCCGCGTACAGCCCCCAGCGCCGCTTGACGATCTCGCGCCAGGACCCCGCCAAAAACGCCCGGTCATACAACAACGCCACCACCGGCGCGGTGATCATGACCTCTTTGCTGCCCATGCCCAGCACACAACTGGCCACCGCAGCCGCTTCCCACCCAACCTTGTGCGCCGAGTTGGAACTGCGGATCACGCAGTACAACGTCAGCAGATAAAACAATCCCATCAACGACTCGCCGCGCTGGATGATGTAGGTCACACTCTCGGTCTGCAACGGATGCGCGACCCAGATGCAGGCGATCACCGCCGCCAGCCACGGCGCCGCGCCGCCCCACTTCGCCCGCAACGGTTCCGTACCGAATGTGCGCCGCACCACCCCGTACATCGTCAGCGCCGCCAGAATGTGAATGCACACATTGAACAGGTGATAGCCCCAGGGGTTGAGTCCGCCCAAGGCATAGTTGACCGCCAGCGACAGGCTGACCACAGGCCGCGAACTGTGAGTCAGGATCTGCCACGCCGCGCCCAGTTGACGAATGGCGGGATTGTCGACGATATGATCGATATCATCGAAGATGAATGCATCGCGAAAGCTGTTGTGGTAGGCGAAAAGCCCCGTCGCGATCACCAACAAGGGAATCAGCTTCTGCGTTTTCAACAGTCCGACAAGGTATCTGATTCCCTCATCCGCGGCCAGCGGATACTCAGACCCTCCGCGGCCCTGAACGCGGCGCTGGACGGCGTTCAAACCTTGAAAACGGGTTCGTCTTGGCGGACACTCGCGCCAACAACTCAGGCGCATCCTGGGTGGCAATGAAAACGCAGAAACTCATCCCGGGCCTTTTGATCGCGGCAGGATTCCTGGCCTATTGCAACATCTATCAGGCCCCCTTCATCTTCGATGACGCGTTCAACATCGTCAACAATCCATCGATCCGTCAACTCGGGGCGGCGTGGCGGATCCTGACTCACAGTTCGCGTCCGCTGGTGCAATTATCGCTGATGCTGAACTACGCCTTGGGCGGACTCAACCCCTGGGGTTATCACCTGTTCAATGTGTGCATTCACATTCTGGCGGCGCTGACCTTGTATGGGGTGGTGCGTCGCACGCTGCTCTCAGGAACCCTGCGATCGCGTTGGGGCGGACCGGCGCCGTGGCTGGCCGGGCTGGTGGCGGCGATCTGGCTGGTTCATCCCCTGCAAACCGAAAGTGTGACCTACACGATTCAGCGCGCCCAATCCATGATGGGGTTGTTTTATCTGCTGACATTGTATTGCGTCATCCGCAGTTCCGGATCGCCACGCAATGTGTGGTGGCAGATCGGAGCGGTGGCCAGCGGCGTCCTTGGGATGGCCAGCAAGCTGGACATGGTCACCATTCCGGTGACTGTTCTTTTGTATGATCGGGCGTTTTTGGCGGGATTTTGGGGGGAGGCCATTATTCGCCGATGGAAGGTCTACACAGGCCTGGCGGCAACCTGGGTGCTCGCTGCCATTCTGATGGAGAGGGGAAAATGGGAGGTCGCGGGCTGGCAACCCACGGCTGGGTTTGGTTACAAGGCGATTACCCCCTTGCAGTACGCGCTGACGCAGCCCGGAGTCGTTCTGCATTACCTGTGGCTTGCCGTCTGGCCTGAGCATCTGTGTTTTGATTACGGCTATCATTTTGGTTTTCCGGTGGCACACACGGTGGCGGAAGCGGCGCCGGCATTGCTTGTGATGGGGGGATTGCTGGCGGTCACGATTTGGGCCTGGCGGCGCAGTCCTGCGCTGGGATTTCTTGGGGCGGCGTGTTTCATCCCCCTGGCCCCGACATCGAGCTTCGTGCCGATTGCCGACTTGGTGGTGGAACACCGGATGTATTTGTCCTTGGCGCCTGTGGCGACGGCCGTCGTTCTTGGAACGTTCTGGCTGGGAAAGCGGTTGCTGGGCAAACGGCAAGGACCAGGCCGGGGGCTTGCCATCGCGCTGGGTGGATCCACTGTCCTGTTGCTGATCGGGTTGACCATCCGGCGCAACCTCGATTACGCCTCCGAACATTCGATTTGGCAGGACACGGTGAGCAAATGCCCCAACAATCCGCGCGCTCATTATAACCTGGGCGTTGTGCTCGGACAAACGGGCGATTTGCCCGCGGCCAAACAGCAGTACGAACAGGCGGTGCGCCTTTGGCCGGACTACGTGGAGGCCCACGACAACCTCGGAAGCGTGTTGTATCGGCTCGGTGATCTGCAGGATGCGATCAGCCATTACCAGCAGGCGCTTCGCATCAATCCCCACTGGGGACCGACCCTGCGGGAACTGGGCGGGCTTCTGGTCATTGCCGGCAACGCTCCCGAAGCGATCCGGGATTGCCAGGAGGCGCTGCGGGTCGATCCTGATGACGCGGTGGCGCGGTCAAATCTTGATCGTGCGCTGCAGTTGGCCGGGCGTGACCGGCAATCCATTGAAAGCCTGGAGCAAGCGGTGCGGGACAAGCCCGAGGACGCCACCCTGCGGTACAACCTGGGGCTGGCGCTGGACAAGGCGGACCGGCCGCAGGAGGCGATTGAGCGTTATCAGCAAGCGCTGCAAATCAGGACGGATTACCCGGAAGCGCACTACAACCTGGGCGTCGATCTCTTTCAAGCGGGAAAGGTCAACGAAGCATTGAGTCACCTGGAGCAGGCGGTGCAGCTCAAGCCGGACTACGCCGAGGCCCGCAACGACTGGGCGATCATGCTGGCCCAGACCGGCCGGCCGGAGGAGGCGATCCAGCAGTTTGAAGAGGCCTTGCGGACCAATCCCGCCCAACCGGAGACGCAGTTCAACCTCGGTGTCGTCCTGTTACAGGCGAAACGGTATCAGGAAGCCATCCCGCATTTCGAAGAGGCGTTGCGAATGAGGCCTGACTACCCCGAAGCGCGCTCGGCCTTGCGCCAGGCGCGGATGCGGATCGGCGATCCCGGGAATCAGGACCGGCCTTGAGGCGACGTGGCGGAATGCGCTGAAAGGCGTCCTTGTTGTTGAAGCCGGTAGCCTGTCTGCGGCCGGGCTCCGCCCTCCCTCCAGGGAGGGTACCCCATGCCGGACGCGCCAGATTATTCGCTCTAGGCTTGCGAAGGAGCTACTTCTTCACGCCGAAATCGTAAAGCTCAACTTCCCTGTTCTTGAATGCTTCACGTGTAGCGTCGTGTCTGTCGATGAAGCAGTACTGTCCTGGTGGCATGTTTTCGACAGGCTGGATGCTGGAGATTCCGTCACTGATCTTATCAACCTTCACTGCAATAAAGGCTCTCGGATCAAGACCGCTCTTCTGGTCGCCAAAGAAGCCCATTTTACCTACGGCCAAGCGTCTGTCATTTTTTTCAGCCCGGACTTCCATTCTGGCAAGAATAAGATCGTCAGCAGTTGTAGTGGACGCCCGGTAGTGGTACGTTTTGAAATGGTGTCTGGCGGATTCCGCTTCCATCCGGGCCGGGGTTGTGGCATGTTGCCAGCATGCCTAAGCGGTCAAGGAAGCAGCCAAAACCTGATCTAAACCAGATTGCGGCTCGCATTGTGGCGCAATCCACAGGGCAACCTATTCCGGCCCCGGAAATCAGTCAGCCAGAGAAGAACCCCGCTGCTGTAGCATTGGGCCGATTGGGCGGCCAAAAGGGCGGCCCGGCGCGTGCCGCAGCCCTGTCCAAGACCCGCCGAATCGAGATTGCCCGCAAGGCCGCAAGGGCTAAGTGGCTGAAGCGCAATGGCTAGCAATTAAATGAGTGTAAAGTAGTTTAAACTACTTTAAACTCAGCCAGATTTAGTTAAACACCCATTCCGACCCCAAGCCATTTCTGGCTTATATGACCGAAAAAATCTTCTCGTCGAGGGTTGACATTCTGGGTTAGACGGTTTATTTTGCGAGCGAGTTAATTATATGGAATCGTCTCAAGACAGACTGACATTGCTGAAGGGCCGCTACCTTGTGCAAATCAAAACGAAGGAAGCGGAGATTGAGGAGCTGCGCGCCAAAGTTAAACTGCTCGATGAGATCGATGCAGAAGCGCAGAAATTCCTTTCCCTTGGTGAGAGCGATTTAAACCTCAAGGGCCAAAAGATGATCTTGGCAGCACTGCAAACAGTCAACGCCATTGGAACCAACGGCGGCATCACGATCAACGAAGCTGTTTCCTATATGCAGGCTCACGGATTTCAATTTAACGGCGAGAACTACCGTATATCGCTTGCGAAGGCCCTTGCGGCACTATCCGACCGGGGCGCTATTCAAGGACGAAAAGACGGTCATCGTTGGAAATTTACGGCTGCAAGGCCGTAAAGCAGAACCGGCCCACCCGTGAGGGTGAGCCGGCGTCGTAAGAGGACCATAAGGCCGGGATGTCCCCTCCGCATGGTGCGGAGTCAGGCCCCCGGCGGTCTTCTCACTGCGGGCGAATATATCATTTCGCCGACGCAATGTCAACGGCACAAAGGCGTTAAAACCCAAGCTAAACACTCAAACAAACTTTGACTGCTTTTGTGCTTGACCGCTCAAGCATTAAGTATTAGAGTTGCACTATGAACAAGCTCAGTAAAGAGAAACAAGTCCAAGTGGTTGCCGCACTGGTCGAGGGCAACTCGCTCCGCGCCATCACGCGAATGACTGGCGTGCATCGTGGCGCTGTAATGCGGCTATTGAGTCTGTTGGGCGCGGCCTGCTCTGCATATCAAGACAAGACGTTTCGCAACCTGACGTGCAAGCGCGTCCAATGCGACGAAATTTGGTCGTTCGTGGGGGCGAAGGAAAAGAACACGTCCGCCGAAAAGAAATGCCAAGGGTGGGGCGATGTGTGGACGTGGGTTGCCTTGGATGCGGATACCAAGCTTGTTCCTTGCTGGTTTGTTGGTACTCGCGACGGTGGCGCGGCCTATCACTTCATGCACGATCTCAAGGGCCGGTTGGCGCATCGCGTTCAACTCACAACCGATGGACACGCCGCGTATCTCAACGCCGTTGAAGATGCCTTCGGCGCTGAGATTGATTTCGCGCAACTGATAAAGATTTACGGCAAGGCTCCCGAAGGCTCGGAGGTTCGGTACAGCCCCGCACAGTGCATGGGAGCGCGCAAAACGGTCATTACAGGTCGGCCAGAGTTTGAACACGTTTCAACCAGCTACACCGAGCGCCAGAACCTCACAATGCGCATGAGTATGCGCCGGTTCACCCGGCTGACAAACGCCTTTTCAAAGAAGATTGAGAACCATGAAGCGGCAATTGCGCTGCACTACATGCATTACAATTTCTGCCGGATTCACCAGACTTTGCGCGTGACCCCGGCAATGGAGGCTGGCATTTCAGACCATGTTTGGAGTATAGAGGAAGTGGTAGCCCTACTTCCTTGAGCAAAGGTAAATACAAGCGGCGTAAATTATCCACACAACCGCCAGCACAGATAGTGCGCCCACCGCCGGCGTTATCAAGTACAGGCGCAGCCACCTCCACAACAGGACAGAAAAACGAGTGGTATCAATCTGTTCCGAAGGGGGTGTGGACGGCCATTGTGGCCTTCGGTGTAATTCTCGGTATTCTTTCTGCCGTTTATTCATTTCTGCCAAAGATTTCTGTTAGCCCCGCTGCGTCTTTAGATCGAACAAACCCGTTCAAAACCACCTTCGTCCTAGAGAATGAAAGCCCCTTCACGATTTACTCCATCCAGTGGGGCACCCAGTTTCCTAGAATGGTTACTTCAAATGGTGGTGGATTAGAAAACATAGGAACACACAGGGGTTTTGTCGCGGCACTTGATTCCCACAGAAAAACGTCGATTGACATGTGGATGCCAATCACCATTGTTGGCGTGCCCTTTGTTGCTGGAAGCGCTATTATTACCGTCAGCTACAGGCCGAGCTTTTACCCCCGGCAGATCGAAGAGACTTTCAGGTTCCAACTTTCGACCAACTCTGACGGCGAGCCTGTTTGGTTGTTTGGTGGGCAATGAAGGCGCGACCGTACATCCGTGGCGCGCTGTTATAATATCTGACTTCACACCGCCGCTTATACACCCGGTTCTGGAAAATCGGGCTTTTAGGCGTTTGGCGTGTTTTTCTCGATGTTTAACTCACCCCTGATTTTATTGGCCTGAAAACGTACCACTACCGGACGCCCCCCCTGCTTGCTCGTAATAGAAGAAGGCCGGTACAGCAGTTGTAATTTCGAGAATGGCTGACGCACCGTAGAGCGTTGCGCGAGATTTCTTGTTCCAACCGCTTGAATGGCCGCTGCTCTGCGGCTTCAGTTTGACCATCTGGCGCACGCCATCCTGTTCCTGCAAAAGCCAAAGCCCCGGCTCATGGGGTACAGTAGGGTCATTTGAAACCGCAGCAGGCACGACACTACGCTTCACGGGAACAGCCGAAGGTGCGGCGGCCGTGATAATCGCATTGATGACATCATCGGATATTCAAAACGCTTGGCAGGTAAACAGCAGGTGCCGAATCCCGATTATGATTCTCTAGTCGTTCTGTACCAGCAAGCCAATGAGAACCTTCAGTCTGCCGGAAACGCGTATGCGGCAACCCCAAATATTTTCACTGGAATTGCCCTCGGAAGCGCCAGACGAAGAGCGAATGACATTGCTTCGGAGCTAGCGGAAACTCCGCGCTACCGGGAGGTCCCTGTTTACGAGGAATACCAGTACAAAAGGACGGATTTCAACTTCGCCCTGAGAATCCGTGCTTCATATTCTCTCACCGACGTAAAAGAGCGATTTCTTTTGCTCCAAAAAGAGTTCGAGACAACGGGAAGCGTTACAAGAAGTGCGATACAGGGGGCCGCTCCCGACGATGTAAATGGCCTGACAGATTCTTCTGTTGACGAAACAGAAAGCGAACGAGTTCTTACAGAGTTTCGGAGGCAAAAGTTCGCCGAATTCGCAGGAACGATCTGCGATATTATCGGTCGGCTGCCCCTCTATCGCGCCCGTGACAGCGTTGCAGCGGGACTGCCAGAAGACGCCCGCGAGCAGTTGCTCGCCTACAAGTTTCTGAAAGGGTTGCCCTCTCAATCGATCCTCTCGACAGCCACGAATATTATCCACCAATTGGGCTTGACCTCAGTTCCAGAGGAAATAGACCGTTTACTGAGTGAGAAGGACGCAACCGGCGCTTTAGCTGCGAATTCACCGCTGAAACCAGACCGGATTTGCAAAGAGACGGCTGAACCTCAGGTGAGGTTGCCAGATGAATTTGGGCAGCTAGAGAGTGTCTTAGACAGTTGGAATCCCCTCGTCATCGAATACACGGCAAAGGACACGATTATAGTGCAGCGTGCCGTGGAAGACGATCGTTCTGCCGTGGATGAAAATCATTCCAATCAAACAAGCGAGGCAGCAGTCGAAACGTCTACGAATCCGCGCGTCTCAAAGGTGCTCGATGCTGAGCAAGTCGTCAAAATGGCCTCACCCGCCGTAGTCGTTATAAGAACCGCAGCGAGTACTGGGAGCGGGTTCATAATCTCTGGCAACGGCTATATTTTAACGAATGCGCACGTTGTGAGAGGCTCCGAGGACATCAAAATCGAAATGGGCGGGGGAAAGGTGTTCTTTGCCACGGTCGTAGATATGCTTTTTGCAAAGGATCTGGCGCTGCTGAAAGTGGATGCTCAAGGTCTTCCGTTTTTGCCCCTCGGTAGCATTGCAAATGTGAATGTCGGTGAGGGCGTCCTCGCAATCGGTGCCCCTGCGCCCCTCGCAACTGGGGTGTTGCAGCAAACTGTTACAAAAGGAATTGTAAGCTCTATTAGGTCGCTGCCGAGCTTGGCTAATTCCAATTTGCAGGTTCAATACATACAGACCGATGCTGCGATCAACCCTGGCAACAGCGGCGGGCCTCTCCTCAATATGGTGGGACAGGTGATTGGAATTAATAGTCAAAAGGTGAAAGAGGAGGGATTTCAAAGCTTGGGTTTTGCGATTGCGATAGACGAGGCGAAAAAAGCCTTCGCCGACTATTTCGGTCAATGACCTTACGTATGCGTTGGGGTTGGCGTTCAGTGCATAGGGTTTTATGACCTGATCAAGCAATTGAAGCCGTCGTTTAAAGACTGCCAATTCAAATTGGGACACTACCGCCCGGCGCTCATACTCGACAACAGGAGAGGCCGAGGGGGCAGGGCGGCAAAGCGCCGCTACAGTTCGGAAGTGCCTCCATCCGGGATGGACAAACTCGGGGGGCTGGTGCAACATCCGCAGGAGCTTGGGACTAACACAAACGCCGGCTCGCACCGTAGGGGGTAATGAAATCGCAGAAGTTCATCCCGGGGTTTTTGATCGTTTTAGGGTTTTTGGCGTATTCCACCGGTCTGCAGGGGCCATTCATTTTTGACGACCAGTTGTTCATTGTCGACAATCTTCGCATCCGCCATCTCTGGCCGCCGGGGGCGCTCTTCCTGCACAGTTCGCGTCCGGTGGTGGAGTTTTCCTTCGCGTTGAACTACGCCCTGGGCGGGCTTGATCCGTGGGGGTATCACGCGCTCAACATCGGTATTCACATTCTGGCGGGGCTGGTCCTGTACGGGATTGTGCGGCGGACGTTTGCCTGCGATTTGTTGCGCCCGCGGTTTGGCCAGGTTGCCTCGTGGCTGGCGGGAGCGGTTGCCGCCGTTTGGCTCGTGCATCCGTTGCAGACGGAGGCCGTCACTTACACGGTCCAGCGGGGCGAATCCCTGATGGGATTGTTTTATCTGCTGACGCTGTACTGTGTCATCCGCGCTCACAGTGCTCCGCGGGCGATGGGGTGGAAGATCGCGGCTGTGGCAAGTTGCGCGCTGGGGATGGCGAGCAAGCAGGTCATGGTCACCGCGCCGCTGGTGGTGCTGTTGTATGACCGGGTGTTTCTTGCCGGAAGCTGGCGTGAGGCGCTGCGGCGGCGGCGGGGATTGTACGCCGCGCTGGCGGCGACGTGGTTGTTGATCCCCGCGCTGATGGCCAGTTCGCCATCGGAACTGCCGGGATTGCATTCGAGCGCCGGGTTTGGATTCAAGGGGATCGGACCGATCGAGTACGCGCTGACGCAAGCGGGTGTGATCCTGCATTATCTGTGGCTGTCGTTCTGTCCCTATCCGTTGTGCCTTGATTACGGCTGGCCGGCGGCGCGGACCGTGTTCGAGATTTTGCCTGGATTGATTGTGGTTGCCGGATTGCTGGCGGCAACGGTATGGGCGTGGGTGCGCCATCCGGCGCCGGGGTTTTTGGGTGTGTGGTTTTTCCTCATTCTTGCGCCGACGTCGAGCATCATGCCGATTGCCGATCCGGCGTTCGAACATCGCATGTACCTGCCGCTGGCGGCAGTGATCGTCCTGGTGGCGGCCGGCGCATTTACACTGGTGGAACGCCTGCCGGATTCACGGCGCGGCCCGGGTCGCGCGCTTGCCTGGGGAGCGGGCGCGGCGGTGGTGGCGTTGCTGGCCTTTTTCACCAGCCAACGCAATGCGGACTACCGGTCGGAGTTGACGATCTGGCGGGACACCGTCGCGCGGCGTCCCGAAAATCCCCGTGCCCAGTTGAACCTGGGGGTTGCGCTGGACAAGGCGGGTTTGCTTCAGGACGGGATCACGCACGTGGAGAATGCGGTGAGGATCGCGCCGGATTACGCGGATGCGCGCAACTCGCTGGGGGTGCTGTTGTTCAAAGCGGGCAATGCTCAGGGCGCCATTGACCAGATTGAACAGGCCCTGAGGGTCAGGCCCGATTTTGCCCAGGCCCAGAGCAATCTCGGACGCGCCCTGGAGCAGGCGGGCAGGGTCCCGGAGGCGATTGAGCATTACAAGCAGGCCTTGCGGATCGATCCCGGTTACGTCGAGGCGGAAAACAACCTGGGGGTGGCGCTCGACAGAGCGGGTGAAGTCCAGGAGGCAATCGGGCATTTGGAGAACGTGGCGCGGGTCGAGCCCGGCTCCGCCGATGCGCACAACAATTTGGGCAACGTGCTGCTGCACGCGGGCCGGATCCAGGATGCCATCGGCCAATACGGACAGGCATTACGGATCGATCCCGATTCCGTCAACGCGCATTACAATCTCGGGCTGGCGTTGCTTTCGGCGAATAAACCGGAAGACGCCGTTCGGCAATTTGAACTGGCGCTGCAACCGGCGCCCGGCTACGCGGAGGCGCACTACAATCTCGGGTCGGCTTTGTTCCAGTTGGGCAGGAGCGAAGAGGCGCTGCATCAGTACCAGTTGGCGGTGCAACTCAAGCAGGATTTTACGCAGGCGCAAGTCAACCTGGCCTGGCTGCTCGCGACGCTTCCGCCGGCGAAAGGCGGCGACCCGGCGCAGGCAGTGGCGTTGGCGCAACGGGCCTGTGAACTCACGGGAAATCATGTCGCCGTCTACTTGAACACACTGGCAATGGCCTACGCGGCGTCGGAGCGTTTTGGCGATGCCGCTGACGCGGCCCGGAAGGCGGAGGACGTCGCCCAATCGAACGGTCAGGTCCAACTGGCCGGCCAAATCCAGGCCCAGTTGGCGGTCTACCGCTCACACCTTGGGAGCCAATGAAAACACAGAAGCTCATCCCGGGCCTTTTAATCGCGGCGGGATTTCTGGCCTATTACAACATCTACCAGGCCCCCTTCATCTTCGATGACGGAATGCAGATCGTCAGCAATCCACTGGTCCGCCAGCTCGCGGCGCCGTGGGAAATACTGACTCACAGCTCCCGGCCCGTGGTCATTTTATCTCTCGCGATCAACTATGCCCTGGGCGGACTCAACCCGTGGGGTTATCACCTGTTTAACGTCATCGTCCACATCCTGGCGGCGCTCACCTTGTACGGGGTGGTGCGGCGGACGTTGCTCACGAGACGGTTGCGTTCCGCCTGGCAGGACGCGGCTCCCTGGGTGGCCGGCATCACGGCGTTGCTCTGGCTGGTCCATCCCCTGCAAACCGAGAGCGTGACCTATACCATCCAGCGGGCGGAATCACTGATGGGCGTGTTCTATTTATTCACCGTGTATTGCCTGGTGCGCAGCAGTGAGTCGTCGCGCGGCGGGTGGTGGCAGGCGGGGGCTGTGGCCGGTTGTGCGCTGGGGATGGCCTGCAAACAGGTCATGGTCACCGCGCCCCTGGTGATGTTGCTGTATGACCGGGCGTTTCTGGCTGATTCCTGGCGGGAGACGCTGCAACGGCGATGGGGATTGTACCTGGGCCTGGCCATGACCTGGCTGTTGCTGCCGGTGGAGATGGCCAACGGCGTTGGCGAGACGCAGGGGCTCAACCCCAATGCGGGGTTCGACTACAGGTTGGATACGCCCCGCGTCTACGCACAGACGCAGCCCGGTGTGATTTTGCACTATCTTCGTTTGTCCGTCTGGCCGCACCCGTTGTGCCTGGATTATGGGTGGGATTTCGGCTGGCCGCTGGCCTGGAAATTTGCGGACGGCCTGCCGGGGATGATCGCCATTGGCGCCTTGCTGGGGCTGACCGTGTACCTGTGGACGCGCCGGCCCGCCCTCGGATTTCTCGGGGCATGGTTCTTCCTGATTCTTGGGCCGACCTCCACGGTCATGCCGATTGCGGACATCGTGGTCGAGCACCGGATGTATCTGTCGCTGGCGGCCGTGATCGTGGCGGCTGTGCTGGCGGCGTTCTTGTATGGCGGACGCCTGTTCGAGGCGCGGGAGAAATTCAAGGCGCCGGTGGGGGCCGCCGTCTGTCTGGCGGCGGCGGGAACGCTGATGGCCCTGACGATCCAACGCAACCGTGATTACAGTTCGGACATTGCGATCTGGCAGCACACGGTTGATGCGTGCCCGAACAATCCGCGCGCGCATTTGAACCTGGGGTTTGCCCTTGAAAACGCCAACGAGATTCAGGGCGCGATTTGGAACAACGAACAGGCGCTGCGGATTTGTCCCGAGTACTTCGAGGCGCACAACAACCTGGGCGACGTGCTCATCAAGGCCGGCAGGTACGAGGAAGCGTTGCCGCAGTTGGAGGAAGCGGTGCGGCTGAATCCCAACCTGGCCGAGGCCCACAACAATTTGGCGGCTGTGCTTGTTCACCAGGGCAAAATGGAGGAGGCCATCGCGCAATTACAGGCCGCCACGCGACTCAAACCGAACTACGCCGTGGGGCAAAAGAACATGGCGGAGCTTCTCCTCTTTACGGGCAGGGCGTCGGAGGCCATCGAGCACTACGAGGAGGCGTTGCGCATCCAGCCGGACTATGCCGAAGCAAGCGCCGGGTTGCAGCGCGCGCGGGCCCAGGCGGCTCAATCAAGCCATGGGCCGGCCAACTGAGGCGCACGCGTTATTGCCCATCGTTGACGCGATTGCTACACTGCGCCGCCGTGACTGCGCTTGATCAACATGCCGCCGCGAAGAGCCGGGTCAACCAGTGAACAACTCGCCATCCAATCGCAAGTCCTGGCTCGTGGCTGTCGTCGTGGCGGTGGTCACGGCGGCTGTTTACTGGCGGGTCTCGGGCTTCGGGTTCATCAATTTCGACGATACGGTCTATGTCGCAAATAACCCTCCTGTGCAGCACGGTTTGACGTGGCAGGGGATTCGTTGGGCGTTTACGACAAACCACGATAGCAACTGGTTCCCGCTGACGTGGCTGTCGCACATGCTCGACTGCCAGCTCTTCGGTTTGAACCCGGGCGCCCACCATCTCGTCAACGTCCTGTTCCACGTCGCCAACATGTTGCTGTTGTTCGCTGTTCTGAAACGCATGACCGGCGCGCCCTGGCGCAGTCTGTGCGTCACCGCGTTATTCGCGTTGCATCCGTTGCGGGTGGAATCGGTCGCCTGGATCTCCGAGCGCAAGGATGTGCTGAGCACGTGTTTCTGGTTGCTGACGATGGGGGCGTACGTCCGTTACGCCGAACGGCCCGGCGGCGGGAGGTACCTGGCGGTGGTGGTGTTGTTTGCGCTGGGTTTGATGAGCAAGCCGATGCTGGTGAGCCTGCCGTGCGTCTTGTTGCTGCTGGATTACTGGCCGCTGGGACGCACACGCTGGGTGGGGCCGGCCCGTGATGGATTTGCGGTGGCCGATCCGAAGCGGCTGGTGTTGGAGAAGCTGCCGTTGTTCGGGCTGGCGATCGGGTCGAGCGTGGTCACGTACTGGGTGCAGAGGGGCGGCGGAGCGATGCGCACCATCAAAGAGATGCCGCTGGGGCTTCGGGCGGCCAATGCGGTCCTCTCTTACGTCCGGTATCTCGGCAAGACCGTTTGGCCCAGGAATCTGGCGGTCGTCTACCCATTCTCACGGGATCTTCCCCCGGCGAATGTCGCGGGGGCGGTCTTGGCGTTGGTTTGCCTGTCGGCTTTTGCGGTGTATTGCGCGAAACGCCGTCCGTACGTGACGATGGGCTGGCTCTGGTATCTGGTCACGCTTGTCCCGGTGATCGGCCTGGTGCAGGTCGGACTGCAATCAATGGCGGACCGTTACACCTACGTTCCGCTGATCGGCATCTTCATCGGTCTCACCTGGAGCGTGTCCGAGGCGGAGAGATGGAAGCCGTATGGGCGGGTTGCCGTTGGCGCCGCGGCCACACTGGCCATCTGTGCCTGCGCAGTGATGACGTGCTTCCAACTCCGGTACTGGAAGGACTCGGTGACGCTGTTTCGTCACGCCTTGGCCGCCACGTCCGGCAACTTCGTCGCGCACAACGGTCTGGGATTCTCGCTTGCGCAAGCGGGCAACATTCAGGAAGCGATCGGACACTATCAGGAGGCGCTGCGGATCAGGCCGGACTACCCGGAAGCGCACAACAACCTGGGGAACGCGCTGCTGCAGGCGGGCAACGTTCAGGAAGCGATCGGACACTACCAGGAGGCGTTGCGGATCAGGCCCGACGATGCCGGCGCGCATAACGACCTTGGCAATGCCCTGCTGCGTACGGGTAAACCTGAAGAGGCCATTGCGCAGTATGAGGAAGCGCTGCGGCTCAGTCCGGACGACGCCGAGGTGCAGAACAACCTGGGGAACGCGCTGCTGCAAGTGGGCAACGTTCAGGAAGCGATCGGACATTACCAGGAGGCGCTGCGGATCAGCCCGGATGATGCCGAGGCGCACCACAATCTGGGAATTGCCCTGGTACGGGTGGGGAAGCTCAACGAGGCAATCGGACATTATGAACAGGCGCTGCGGATCAGGCCGGACGACTCCGGGGTGCAGAACAACCTGGGGAACGCGCTGCTGCAGGCGGGCAACATTCAGGAAGCGATCGGACATTACCAGGAGGCGCTGCGGATCAGGCCGGACGATGCCGAGGTGCATAACAACCTGGGGAACGCTCTGATGCAGGCAGGCAGGAACCAGGAAGCAATCGGACATTATGAGCAGGCGATTCGGATCAAGCCTGACTATGCGGAAGCGCACAACAACCTGGGGAACGCTTTGATGCAGGCAGGCAGGAACCAGGAAGCGATTGGACACTATGAGCAGGCGATTCGAATCAAGCCTGATTATGCGGAAGCACACAGCGACCTGGGGATCATGCTGGTCCGGATGAGCCGGGTGGACGATGCGATTCGGCAGTTTCAAGAAGCGTTGCGGCTCAGGCCGAATGACGCTGAGTTGCAGTACGATTTAGGTCTTGTCCTCACGCAAACGGGCAGATTCCAGGAAGCGGCCGCGCACTTTCAAGAGGCGTTGCGAATCAGGCCTGACTATCCTGAAGCACACGCGGCCTTGGAGCAAGCGGCGGCCAAAGAGCACTAGCGGCAGGGCTTGCTGAACTGCGATGCAAGCTGTTCGATTTTGGCGAGTATCTTTTGATCTTTTCGGCGCGGATTGATACGGTGAGCGCGAGCCTCCATGACGGAATCCTGGAAACACATTGGTCTGCGGGCGGCCCTGATTTTGCTGGTGACCTTTGTCGCCTACACGCCCGCCTTGCGCGATGGGTTCGTCTGGGACGACGGCCCGAACATCGTGGCCAACCCGGCGTTGCGCACGCTGAAGGGGTTAAAGGAAATCTGGATTGATCCCCACGCGTCCTATCAATACTATCCACTGACGTATACGGTGTTTTGGACGGAATACCACCTGTGGGGTTTGCGGCCTGTTGGCTACCATGTGGTGAACATCCTGCTGCACGCACTGAGCGCGATCCTGCTGGGCCTGCTGTTGAGCCGGTTGTCTGTTCCCGGGGCGTGGCTGGCGGGGCTGATCTTTGCGGTGCATCCGCTGCAAGTCGAATCGGTGGCCTGGGTGACGGAACTGAAGAATGTGCTTTCCTGTTTGTTCTTCCTGGGCGCGTTGCTGGCCTACCTGGATTTTCTCGAACGGCGGCGCTGGCGGTGGGGGTTCTACAGTTTGGCGCTGCTGTTGTTTCTGTTGGCGTTGTTGGGCAAGACGTCGACGGTATCGTTGCCGATTGTCATCCTGGTGGTGCTGTGGTGGAAGCGGGGGCGTGTGAAAGCGGAGGAAGTCTGGGCTGTGGCGCCGTTTTTTCTGGCGGCGGTGCCGCTGGGATTGTTGACGACGTGGGTGGAGAAGCATTACGTGGGGGCGCAGGGGACGGAGTGGCAGATGACGCTGGTGGAGCGATGCCTGGTGGCGGGGCGGGTGGTGTGGTTCTATGCGGGCAAGCTAGTCTGGCCGAATCCGCTGATGTTTGTGTACCCGCGCTGGCAGATCAACGCGGCGGTGTGGTGGCAATATTTGTTTCCTGCGGCGAGTGCAGGGGTGCTGCTGGTGTTTTGGTTGCTGCGCCGGCGTTGGGGCAAGGGGCCGTTTGTGGCCCTGCTGTTCTATGTGGGGATGGTGGCGCCTGTGCCGGCGTTTTTCAACCTGTACTTCATGCATTTCTCCTACGTCTCTGATCACTTCCCATATCTCGGTAGTATGGGGCTGATAGCGTTGGGGGCGGCCGGGGTGACGGTGGGAGTGCGGAACCGGGTGGCGCGGATGGCGGTTGCTGTGCCCGCGCTGGTCGTGTTCGGCACGCTGAGCTGGCAGCATTGCCGGGTGTTCCGGAATGAGGAGACGTTGTGGCGTGACACGATTGCCAGGAATCCCCAGTGCTGGATGGCGCACTACAACCTGGGCAACGGCCTGCATCTAGCGGGCCAGCTTCAGGATGCCATTGCGCAGTATCAGGCCGCGCTACAGCTCAAGCCTGACTACGCGGAGGCATACAATAACCTGGGGCTTGTTTTGATCGAACAGGGCAGGGTGCAGGAAGGAGTCAAGCATCTTGAGGACGCGCTGCGGATCTGGCCTGATTGCCCGCAGGCGCACTTCAACCTGGGCAACGCCATTCTGCTGCTGGCGGGTAAGCCTGAAGATGCCATTGCGCAGTATAAAGAGGCGCTACGGCTCAGTCCGGACGACGCTGAGACGCATAACAACCTCGGCAACGCCCTGCAGCGAGCGGGCAAACCTGAAGATGCCATTGCGCAGTATGAGGAAGCGTTGCGGCTCCAGCCGGACTACCCGAAGGCGCACAACAACCTCGGCAACGTCTTCCTGCAAACAGGTCAGATTCAAGAGGCGATTCACCACTACGAGCAGGCCATTCGCATTCAGCCGGATTACTTCGAGGCGTACGGCAACCTGGGCAACGCGCTGCTGCAAGCAGGCAAGCCTGAAGATGCCATTGCACAGTACGAGAAGTCTTTGCAGATCAGTCCGGATTACGCCAAGGCGCACTACAATCTGGGCAATGCCTTGGTAGAGGCAGGCAGGCTCAACGAGGCGATTGGACACTATGAGCAAGTGTTGCGCATTGCTCCTGACTCCGTCGAGGCGCGGATCAGGCTGGCGGATGCCTTGGGCAAAACGGGCCGGGTGACGGAAGCGATTGCGCAGTACGAGCAGGCGTTGCGCCTGCAGCCGGACAACGCCATTGCGCATTATAATGTGGGCCTGCTCTACGCCGGAGACGGGAAACTAAGCGAGGCGATGGAGCAGTACCGGCAAGCCCTGCGCTTGAAGCCTGATTACGCCAACGCGGACAACAATCTGGCGTGGCTGTTGGCCACGGCTGAAGGCTCGACGGAGCAAGACCGCGAGCAGGCCATCCAGTTGGCGAAGCGGGCCAGCGAATTGGCAGCGGGCCAGGATGCTGGTTATCTGGATACGCTGGCGGTGGCCTACGCGGCGGCGGGGCGATTTGGCGAGGCGGAGACCAACGCGCAGAAGGCCATCGAACTGGCCCGTACCGGCGGGCAAACTGAATTGGCCGGGCAGATTGGGTCCCGGCTGGAGCTGTATCGGGCCGGCCGTGCTTACCACGAGGCTGGGACTGCGCAGAGTGCGCCCCACCCATGAGGCAATCCTGGCAACAGATTGGTTTGCGGGCGGGGCTGATCCTGCTGGTGACGTTTCTTGCCTACATGCCCGCGTTGCATGCCGGGTTTGTCTGGGATGACCATCAGAATGTGACGGATAACCGCTTGCTCCAGACGGCGGAAGGGCTGAAGCAGACGTGGCTGGAGCCAGGCGCTTCGTTTCAGTACTATCCACTGACGTATACGGTGTTTTGGACGGAATACCACCTGTGGGGTTTGCGGCCTGTTGGCTACCATGCGGTGAACATCCTGCTGCACGCGCTAAGCGCGATCCTGCTGGGCCTGCTGCTGAGCCGGTTGTCTGTTCCCGGGGCGTGGCTGGCGGGGCTGATCTTTGCGGTGCATCCGCTGCAAGTCGAATCGGTGGCCTGGGTGACGGAACTGAAGAATGTGCTTTCCGGTCTGTTCTTCCTGGGCGCGTTGCTGGCCTACCTGGATTTTCTCGAACGGCGGCGCTGGCGGTGGGGGTTCTACAGTTTGGCGTTGCTGTTGTTTTTGTTGGCGCTGTTGGGCAAGACGTCGACGGTATCGTTGCCGATTGTCATTCTGGTGGTGCTGTGGTGGAAGCGGGGGCGAGTGAAAGCGGAGGAAGCCTGGGCGGTGGCGCCGTTTTTTCTGGCGGCGGTGCCGCTGGGATTGTTGACGACGTGGGTGGAGAAGCATTACGTGGGGGCGCAGGGGACGGAGTGGCAGATGACGCTGGTGGAGCGATGCCTGGTGGCGGGGCGGGTGGTGTGGTTCTATGCGGGCAAGCTAGTCTGGCCGAATCCGCTGATGTTTGTGTACCCGCGCTGGCAGATCAACGCGGCGGTGTGGTGGCAATATTTGTTTCCTGCGGCGAGTGCAGGGGTGCTGCTGGTGTTTTGGTTGCTGCGCCGGCGTTGGGGCAAGGGGCCGTTTGTGGCCCTGCTGTTCTATGTGGGGATGGTGGCGCCTGTGCCGGCGTTTTTCAACCTGTACTTCATGCATTACTCGTATGTGGCCGATCACTTTGCGTATCTCGGCAGCATGGGGCTGATAGCGCTGGGGGCGGCCGGGGTGACGGTGGCCGTGCGGAACCGTGTGGCGCGGACGGCGGTGGCTGTGCCCGTGCTGGTCGTGTTCGGCACGCTCAGCTGGCAGCATTGCCGGGTGTTTAAGAATGAGGAGACGTTGTGGCGTGACACGATTGCCAGGAATCCCCAGTGCTGGGTGGCAAATAACGACCTGGCGCGTGCCCTGATCGAAGAGGGCAGGATGCAGGAAGGAATCGAGTATTTCGAGGAGGCCCTGCGGATCAAGCCGGACGCCCCGGAAGCGCATACCAACTTGGGGAAGGCCCTTGAAAAGGCGGGCAGGGTAAAGGAGGCCATCAGCCACTACGAGCAGGCCATTCGTATTCAGCCGGATTACTTCGAAGCACACTACAACCTTGGCAACGTCCTGCTACAAGGGGGCAAGCCTGAAGAGGCCATTGCTCACTACAAGGAAGCGCTGCGGATCAATCCGGACTACGCCGAGGTGCATAACAACCTCGGCGACGCCCTGCTGCAAACAGGTAAGCGTGAAGATGCCGTTGCGCAGTATCGAGAGGCGCTACGGCTCCGGCCGGACTACGCCATGGCGCACAATAACCTCGGCAGCATTTTCCTGCAAATCGGTCGAGTTCAGGATGCGATTAGCCAGTGCGAGGAGGCGCTACGGATCGATCCGGATTACGCCAAGGCACACTACAATCTGGGTAATGCGCTGGTGGAGCAGGGCAAGCTCAACGAGGCGATTGGACACTACGAGCAAGTGTTGCGCCTTGCTCCTGACTCCGTCGAGGCGCAGATCAGGCTGGCGGATGCGCTGGGCAAAACGGGCAGGGTGACGGAAGCGATTGCGCAGTATGAGCAGGCGCTACGCCTGCAGCCGGACAACGCCATTGCGCATTATAATGTGGGCCTGCTCTACGCCGGAGACGGGAAACTAAGCGAGGCGATGGAGCAGTACAGGCAGGCCCTGCGCCTAAAGCCTGATTACGCCAACGCGGACAACAATCTGGCGTGGCTGTTGGCCACGACTGAAGGCTCGACGGAGCAAGACCGCGAGCAAGCCATCCAGTTGGCGGGGCGGGCCAGCGAATTGGCAGCGGGCCAGGATGCTGGCTATCTGGATACACTCGCGGTGGCGTACGCGGCGGCGGGGCGATTTGGCGAGGCGGAGACCAACGCGCAGAAGGCCATCGAACTGGCCCGTTCGGGCGGGCAAACTGAATTGGCCGGGCAGATTGGGTCCCGTCTGGAGCTGTATCGGGCCGGCCGGGCGTACCACGAATTGGCGAACGCACAGAGTCCCCGCAACCCGTGACGCTGAGCTTGCCGGCCTGCGGCACGATGAGTAGTTTTGATCTTTCCTGTGCGGATTGATACGCTGAACGCCGGCACCCATGAAGGAATCCTGGAAACACATTGGTCTGCAGGCAGGACTGATTTTGCTGGTGACGTTTGTCACTTACCTGCCTGTGTTGCGTGGCGGATTCATCTGGGATGACGCTTCGCTGACTAAGGACAACCGGATGGTCCAGGCGCGCGACGGGCTGTATCGGTTTTGGTTTACGACGGAAGCCTCGGATTACTACCCGCTCACATCGACGATCTGGTGGCTGCAGTGGCGGTTGTGGGGAAAGAGCGCGGGGGGATGGCACGCGGTCAATCTTCTGTTGCACGCTTTCAATGTCCTGCTGATCTGGATGGTGCTGCGGCGCCTGAGAATCCCAGGCGCCTGGCTGGCGGCGCTGTTGTTCGCGGTGCATCCGGTAAACGTCTCCACCGTGGCCTGGATCAGCGAACAGAAGAACACGCTGTCGCTGCTTGTTTTTTGCGTTGTCGATTCTGTGGTACCTGCGATTTGATGAGGAGGACGGAGGGTGTTGGTACGGCCTTTCGTTGGCGGCGTTTCTACTGGCGCTGCTGAGCAAAACGGCGGTGGTGATGCTGCCTGTTGTGCTGGTGGGATGCCTCTGGTGGTTGCATGGCAGGCTGCGGGGCAGGGACTGGTGGCGTCTTGCGCCGTTTTTTGCCCTGTCCATTCTCCTGGGATTGGCGACTGTCTGGTTTCAGTATCATCGGGTTCTGAACGGACGGGTGATCCGGGCCGGTGGATTGTTTTCGCGTCTGGCGGTGGCTGGTTTGGCGCCTTGGTTTTATCTCTCCAAAGCGGTCCTGCCGCTGGATCTTTGCCTGATCTATCCCCAGTGGAATCCCGGCGAGCGTGGGGTTGGAGTGGATTGCTGCCGGGGATTGCGTTGGCGGTAACGTTTGCGCTTCTGTGGTGGAAGCGCAACGGTTGGGGCCGGCCTTTGTTGTTTGGGTTGGGGTATTTTGTGGTGATGCTGTTCCCGGTGCTGGGGTTCTTCGACCAGGGATTTTATCGAATATTCAATGGTGGCGGACCATTGGCAGTATTATTCGATAGCGGGGGTTGCCGCGCTGGCGGCAGCCGGCGCCGTGGCGCTTGGGTCGCGCTTGCATCGGGGAGGGCAGCGGGTTGTTGGTCCGGTCTCGGCGGTGGTGGTGATTATAATGGGTGGCTTGAGCTGGCAGCGCTGTCTGGTGTTCCAGAATCAGGAAACATTGTTCGAAGACAATCTGCTTCACAACCCGTCGGCGTGGATCGCGCACTACAACCTGGGACATGCCGTGCTCGATCAGGGCAGGGTACAGGAAGCAATCGGGCATTTTGAGGACGCGCTGCGGATCTGGCCGGATTTCTCGGAGGGGCACTACAATCTGGGCAACGCCCTGCAGCGCGCAGGGAAGACCGAAGAGGCCATTGCGCAGTATGAGGAGGCGCTGCGCATCCAACCTGACTACGCCAAGGCGCACAACAACCTCGCCAACGCCTTCCAACAAACAGGTCGGATTCAGGAGGCGATTGCCCACTACCAGCAGGCCATTCGCATTCAACCGGACTACCCGGAGGCGCGCTTCAACCTCGGCAGCGCCCTGCTGCAAGCGGGCAGGCCTGAAGATGCCATTGTGCAGTACAAGGAGGCGCTGCGACTTGCCCCTGATTTCGCTGAAGCGGATTACTATCTGGGGATTGCTCTCGAAAAAGCCGGCAGGACGCAGGAAGCGATCGGACAGTATGAGCAGGCGCTGCGGATCAAGCCGGGTTATCCGGAGGCGTCGTCCCACCTCAGCAGCGCCCTGCTGCAAGCAGGCAAACCTGAAGATGTCATTGCGCAGTACGAGCAGGCGCTGCGACTCAGGCCGGATGACGTTGACGCCCACATCAGTCTGGCGGATGCCCTGGGTAAGGCGGGCCGGGCGGCGGAAGCGATTGCGCAGTACGAGCAGGCCCTGCGCCTGCAGCCGGACAACGCCATCGCTCATTATAATGTGGGCCTGCTTTACGCCGGAAGCGGAAAACCGCGCGAGGCGATGGCGCAGTACAGGGAAGCCCTGCGCCTGAAACCCGATTATGCCAACGCGTATAACAATCTGGCCTGGCTGCTGGCCACGAGTGAAAGTTCGACTTCGCAGGAGCATGAGCAGGCAATCCAGTTGGCGACGCGAGCCAGCGAATTGGCCGCGGGCAATGATCCCGGTTATCTGGATACACTCGCGGTGGCGTACGCGGCGGCAAATGAATTTCCCCAGGCGATCACCAATGCACAGAAGGCAATCGACCTTGCGCGCTCCGAAGGGCACTCAGGTTTGGCCGGCGAGATCTCGTCACGGCTTGAACTTTATCGCGAGGGCCGTTCTTACCACGAATCCGCTCCCGCGATTTCTCCTCAGAATCCGTAAGCGGGAAACAACATTGCCAAACATTTCTGACAACAAAATTTGGAAAGCGTTCAATAATATTGGAACGCAAATTGCCCTCTTGATGGTGAAATGATCGAAAGTGACAGATGGATGTTTTTGCCGTACAGTGTCGTCGCTTTCAGACATAAAGCGTTTCAAATAAATGGGATGATTCACGCTTTTTAGGGTAAAATGAACCGTTTTATATGCGCTGGAATAAACCGTTTTATTACAGTTATGAGTCCGTCTTTCACGTTGTGCCGCAATCACTTGCGTTTTAGCTCCAGTATTCTCTGCCAATCGATTGCATTTTCCCCTTGCATTTGTACAAAAAAACCACTAGGTTGCGCGGCAGGTGAGGTAAGGTGTAGCCCTAATCAGAGGTAAGAAGCTTGAGTTGCGGGAAAGTTTTTTTCTTCAGCATTAGTCAGTCGGTATGTTTAGCAGGGGAGAGTTGTGTTTTGGCATCGCGAGTGCCGATCACAGCTGAACCATTTACGATCATGGAGAAGCGCACGTGAAATCCACCAGCCACTGTCCTTCAAGCAACTCACACCGATTTCACCCAACGGGTACAAGCATGAAACCACTACGAATCGCGATTGGTTGTTTGGCTCTGACGTTGGCTTTTCTCGTGGCGTCAGCGCCACAGGCGCGCGCGGCGGCCGCCGCCAGCGATAATGCCTGTAATGCGGCCTACAGTTCCGGCACCTGGGCCGCCGGTGATAACGGCGGGTCCGGTTTCAATGCCTGGACCCAGACGACGACGGGCGGTGCCGGCTTCTACACCGGCAACTCCGCCACGACGGCCGGCCATAGCAGTCCTGGCGTCCCCTGTAGCAGTGCCGTCGCCTGGGGTATGTATGCCGGTGGTTTCTCCACGAGTGGCAATTCAGCGCACGCCACGCGCACGTTTACGAGCGCCAACGGCAGTTCGGCGCTGCAAGTAGGCCAGACGTTCTCGATCGACATGGACAACGGCGGCGTCGGCAACACCGGCAACAACGGCATCAACGGGTTCTCACTGCAGAACAACAGCGGCCAGGACGTTTTCAGTTTCAAGTTTATCGGTAACAGCTCCGACTACTCGACGAACAACACGAGCAGCGCCCAGAATGTGGCCCAGTGCGACCAGGGTTATACGTCCGGCGGTTTGCGGGTCCAGTTCACGATGACGACCGAATCGGGCAGCACCACGCAATATACGGTCAAAATTTTCCAGCCCAACACTTCCGGCAGCGCCAGTCACACCTACACCTCGCAGAACACGATTCCCGAAAGCGGCGGCCAGGCGATCACCCAGGTCATTCTGTATAATTCCGGCGGCGGTTCGGGCGGCTCCTTCGATTTGTTTTTCAACAACATGAGCATTACCTGCCCCGATACGCTCACGATCGGCACGCAGCCGTCGGCGCAGACGGTTTGCGCGGGCAGCACGGCCAGTTTCACCGTCACCATCAGCGCTGGTGATTCGCCGACTTACCAATGGCGCAAGAATGGGACTGCTATTTCCAATGGCTCGACCGGCAACGGTTCGACCTACGCCGGAGTCACAACGGCTACCCTGTCGATTTCAAGCGCGGCGTCGGGCGATGCCGCCGTAGCGAGTGCGGGCTTTGATTGCGTCATCACGGACGCTTGCGGCACCCCGCAGACTTCGTCTCGAGTGGCCCTGGGCGTTAACGCCAATCCATCTATCAGCACGAGCAGTTTGCCCAACGGGACAATTGGCAATTCTTATAGTCAGACAGTAGCCGCCACCGGCGGCACGACGCCGTACACGTTCAGCATCAGTTCCGGCAGTTTGCCGACCAGCTTGACGATTAATTCCAGCACCGGTGTCATTTCCGGCACGTACTCGGGCACTGCACAGACCTACACATTTACGGTCCAGGCCCAGGACAACAGCTCGACGCATTGCACTGGAACCAAGCAGTTTACAATCACCGAGGCGTGCTCCGGTATTGTTGCCCTTTCGCCGTCCAGTCTGCCGGCCCTGACGGTCGGCTCGGCTTATGGCAGCCAGACCATCTCTGCCAGCGGCGGTTCAGGTCCGTACACCTTTACTGTCAGCAGTGGCAGTTTGCCGTCGGGGTTGACCATGAACACCAGCGGTGTGATTTCGGGTACACCGACCTCTCACACCTCGCAATCCTTTACAATCACGGCCACTGACTCCGGCGGCTGTCTCGGAACCCAGGCGTACACCCTCCAGGCCGCCTGTCCGGGAGTGACGATCACCACATCGTCGTTGCCGAACGGAACGGTTGGCACGTCGTATGGGAGCCAGACCATCCAGGCCAGCGGCGCCAATGGGTCGTACAACTTTACCGTCAGCAGCGGCAGTTTGCCGGCGGGCTTGTCGATTAATTCGGCGACGGGTGTGATCTCCGGCACGCCGACATCGAACGCCTCGCAATCCTTTACAATCACGGCGACAGACACGAGCGGTTGCACAGGCGCGAAAGCATTCACTGTGAGCCCGGCCTGCCCGACGATCACGGTTTCCCCGTCCAGCCTGCCGAACGGAACGGTTGGCACATCGTATGGCAGCCAGACCATCAGCGCCAGCGGCGCCAATGGGTCGTACACCTTTGCCCTCACTTCCGGCAGTTTGCCGGCGGGCTTGACGCTGAACAGCGCGACCGGCGTGGTGAGCGGTACGCCGACGTCCTCGACGTCGCAGTCGTTCACCATCACGGCAACGGACAGCAGTGGTTGTAGCGCCACGAAGTCGTACACGGTGACGCCTGTTTCGGCGCCGTCGATCACCGGCCAGCCATTGGCTACAACGGTTTGTAGTGGTTCGACCGCGACGTTTACCGTGACGGCCAGCGGCACAGCGCCGTTGTCCTACGCATGGCGCAAACGCGGGAACGGTTGGGGAAGTTCCTGGAATATCACCGATGGTTCGACCGGCGGCGGCGGTTCCGGACAGTTCATTGCAACGAGTGTCGGCGGCGCGGGCCCGTCCGACATTGGCAGTTCCCTGTGGCAAATGTACGCTTACGGCGGCAGCTCCGTCGATCAATCGGTGGCGTATCGCAGTTTCCCGACGACGGTCGCGGCGCCGGGCACGGGCTTGGTCACGGGCCAATCGTTCAGCATCGATCTGCAGGGTCGTTCCGACACGGCATGGGTTACCGGCGGCAAGGTTGGCTTCGGCCTGACGGACTCCAGCGGCACTGCCTATCTGGAATTTCAGTATATTGGCGTCCAAACCGACTGGACAATCCACGATAACGCGAGTCCCTCCACGGACACGGGTATAAGCAAGGATGCCCGCGGTCTTCATGTTGTGATCACGCTGACCAGTGCCACCACGTATTCCTGCACGATTTATAAGTGGGCCAGCGGTGGTGGATCCTACACCGCAACCAACACGATCACCGGTACGCTCCTGACTGGCGGTAGTGGCGGAATCAAGAGAATATATCTGTGGAACATCGACGGTGGTTCTTCCAGCAACATTTACTTCAACAACATGGTCGTTGGGCCGGGCGCGGATGATAACGCCGGCAATTACGGCGGCTCGTGGACCTCGGGAGCCACGGATACGTTCGGCCAATCTCCTCTGGCCAACGGCTCGACGATTGCGGGCGCGACCACTGCCCAGTTGTCAGTCGGCAACGTCACCAGCGCGAGCGCGGGGACCTATGATGTGGTTGTTTACAACACCGTCGGCTATGTCACCTCAAGCGCCACCGGCGTATTGACGGTGAACACCAGTCCGACGATCAGCACGGCGTCCTTGCCTGCCGGCACGACCAGCACGGCCTACAGCCAGACGATCGCCGCGACGAGCGGGACCACGCCGTACAGCTTCAGCATTACCGCAGGCAGTCTGCCGGCCGGGTTGACGATGAATACCAGCGGTCATATCACTGGCACACCGACAACAGCGGGCACTTCAGCCTTCTCGGTGACGGTGACTGACAGCAGCGCCACGAGTTGCACGGGCGTCCAGGGCCTGAGCATCGCGATCAGTTGCGCGACGATCACGGTAACGCCGACGACAGGGTCGACGACCACGCTGCCGACGGCCAATAATGGGACGTCTTACAATCAGACGATTTCCGCCAGCGGCGGCACGGGCGGGTACTCGTTCAGTCTGACCTCCGGCAGCTTGCCGACCGGGTTGACATTGAGCACAGGCGGTGTGATCTCGGGGACCAGTTCGGTCAACGGGACATCCACATTCACGGTGACGGCGACGGATGGCAACAGTTGCACCGGTGCCCAGCAATATCAGATCACCGTGGCGACCTGCCCGGCGATCTCGCTGGCTTCGTTGACCGGCGGCACGGTGGGCACGGCCTACGCCCAGACGGCCACGGCCAGCGGCGGGACGGGCCCGTACACGTACAGTCTGTTCAGTGGCAGTCTGCCGACCGGTTTGGCCTTGAATACGTCGAATGGCCAGGTCAGCGGCACACCTTCGGCTTCCGGAACGTACACGTTTACAATCCTGGCGACGGACAATGGTGTCGCCACGTCCGGTTGCACCGGCAGTCAGACCTATAATTTGACGTTCAACTGCCCGACGATCTCGCTGACTTCGCTGACCGCGGGCACGGTGGGCACGGCCTACAGCCAGACGGTCACGGCCAGTGGCGGGATTGGTTCGTACAACTACACCAAGACGGGCAGTCTGCCGACGGGTCTGGCGTTGAACTCGGTTACGGGTGTGCTCAGTGGCACACCGACGGCGTCGGGCACGTATGCGTTCACCGTGACGGCGACGGATTCAGACAATTGCACGGGCAGCCGGGCTTACAGTCTGACCTTTAACTGTCCGGCGATCGCGCTGAGTTCGCTGACCGCGGGCACGGTGGGCACGGCCTACAGCCAGACGGTCACGGCCAGCGGCGGGACGGCTGCGTACAACTACACCAAGACCAGCGGCAGCTTGCCGACGGGTCTGGCGTTGAACTCGGTTACGGGTGTGATCAGTGGCACGCCGACGGCCTCGGGCACGTACACCTTCCAGATAACGGCGACCGATGCGGACAGCTGCACAGGCGTTCAGACCTACAACCTGGCATTCAACTGCCCGGCGATCACGATTACCTACGCCTCGGCGAACAACTCGTCGCTGCCGTTCGGTATTGTGAACGTGGCCTACAGCCCGACCAACAACAACGTGTTGGCCAGCGGCGGCACCGCTCCGTACACCTATAGCCTGGCCAACGGCACGTTGCCCACCGGCTTGACGATGAGCACACTCGGTGTGATCAGCGGCACGCCGACCGCGGCGGGGACGTCGGCGTTCACGCTGACGGCCACCGATGCGGACAGTTGCGCGGGCAGCCAGAGCTTCTCGATCACGGTGTTCTCACAGTCGTCGATTACCGGCCAGCCTTTGGCCCAAACGATCTGCAGCGGTTCGACCGCGACGTTCACCGTCACGGCCTCCGGCTCGACGCCGTTGAGTTATACCTGGCGCAAGCGCACGAACGGCGGCTGGGGAGCGAGCAACGCGTGGCAGTTGAACCCGGCCAACAACAGCGGGACGCAGGGCACCTACGTCAGCGCCAACAACTCCACAGGCTGCGGCGGCGTTACCCCCGGCATCGGCACGGCCTTCGGCCTCTATGCCAATTCCGGATCATCGGAGGAAGCAGTCCGTAATTTTGGTCCGCTGGCCGTTGGCCAGAGCGTGGCCATCGACTACCAGAATCCGCGTGACATGTCCTCCTCCGGCGCCGGCACGAAAGCGATCTTCGCGCTGCGTGACAGCAGCGGCGTGGCCCGGTTCGAGTTCTGGTTTAACGGTGGTGAGGGTCAGTATGCGATCAACGACAACAATCCGCTGGCCGCCCCCGGCACAACAGGTATTCCTTACAGCTCCGGCGGCTTGCACCTTGTCTTCACACTGACGGCGGCCAACACGTATAACCTGAGCGCGTCGAACCTGAACAACGGTGTTGTGTACACGTTCTATAATCGCACCCTGGAAGGCACGACGGGCAACTCGATCTCGCAGATCCGGTTGTTCTACCGCAATACCGGCGGCGGCGGCACGGCCTGCCAGGACTTCTTCGTGAACAATATCGACGCGGGCGGCTACACGGACAACGCCACCAATGCGCCTTACAGCGGCACGACGTGGGCTAACGGCAACAACGGTGGCGATGCGCCGATCTCCGGGGCGACCAGCGCCAGCTACGCGACCTCCACGGGCAGCAGCGGCGACATTTATGACGTGGTGGCCTTCACCGGCTACGGATTGGTGCAGTCCACTACCGCCTCGCTGTCAGTCAACACCAGCCCGACGATCAGCACGACATCGTTGCCTGGCGGCACGACGAGCGCGGCCTACAGCCAGACGGTGGCGGCGACGAGCGGGACCACGCCGTACAGCTTCAGCATCAGCAGCGGCAGTCTGCCGGCCGGCTTGACGTTGAACACCAGCGGTCATATCACCGGCACACCGACGGCCTCGGGCACGTCGACCTTTACGGTGCAGGTGACTGACAGCAGTTCGACGAGCTGCACGGCCACCAAGAGCCTGAGCATCTCGATCACGTGCGCGACGATCACGGTGTCGCCGACGACAGGGTCTACGACGGTCCTGCCGACGGCCAACAACGGTCAATCGTACAACCAGACGGTTTCCGCCAGCGGCGGCACGGGCGCGTACACCTTCAGCCTGAGTTCCGGCACGCTGCCGACCGGGCTGACGTTGAACACGACCAGTGGCGTGATCTCGGGGACCGCCACGGTCAACGGGACGTCCACGTTCACGGTGACGGCGACGGATGGCAACAGTTGCGCCGGCAGCCAGCAATATCAGATCACTGTCGCGACTTGTCCGGCGATCTCGCTGGCTTCGCTGACCGGCGGCACGGTGGGCACGGCCTACAGCCAGACGGCCACGGCCAGCGGCGGGACGGGTCCTTATACGTACAGTGTGTTGAGCGGCAGTCTGCCGACCGGCCTTGCCTTGAGCACCTCGACGGGTCTGGTCAGCGGCACACCGACGGCTTCCGGGACGTACACGTTTACGATATTGGCGACGGACAACGGTGTCGCCACGTCTGGTTGCACCGGCAGTCAGACCTATAACCTGACGTTCAATTGCCCGGCGATCTCGCTGGCCTCGCTGCCCAACGGCACGGTCGGCACGGCCTACAGCCAGACGGCCACGGCCAGCGGCGGGACGGCTTCGTACAGCTATGCCAAGACCAGCGGCAGCTTGCCGACCGGTTTGGCCTTGAATACATCGACGGGGCTGGTCTCGGGCACGCCGACGGCGGCAGGCACATACACCTTCCAGGTGACGGCCACGGATGCGCACGGTTGCACGGGTGCGCAGACCTACAATCTGACCTTCTCTTGCCCGACGATCACGGTGTCCGGCTCGATGCCGAACGGCACGGCGGGCACGGCCTACTCGCAGACGATCAGCGCCAGCGGCAGCGGCGTGGGCGGGTACAACTACACGATCAACACCGGCAGTCTGCCGACGGGCCTGTCGTTGAACTCGAGCACGGGTGTGGTCAGCGGCACGCCGACGGCCTCGGGCACGTACACCTTCCAGTTGAAGGCCACCGATGCGGACAGCTGCTCGGGCCTGAGTTCGACCTACAACGTCACCATCAGCTGTCCGGCGATCACGGTTTCTGTGTTGGCAGTCAACAACAGCGGGTTGCCGTTTGGATTGACGGGCGTGGCGTACAGTTCGACCAACAACATTATCGGCGCCAGCAACGGGACGGCTCCGTACAGCTTCAGCGTCAGCAGCGGCAGTCTGCCGACGGGTTTGACGATGAACACCGGTGGTGTGATCAGCGGCGCGCCGTCAGCGGCGGGCACGTCGACCTTTACCGTGACGGCCACGGATGCGGACGGTTGCGCGAACACCCTGACCACGTCGATCACGGTCGGCACGGTTGTGTCGATCACCGGCCAGCCGGCGGCGACGACGGTGTGCAGCGGGTCCACGGCGAGCTTTACAGTGACGGCGGCCGGCACGGCGCCGCTGAGCTATGCGTGGCGCAAGAACGGCGTGGGTTGGGGTACGGGCAACGCCTGGACGTTTAGTCCGGCGGCCTGCAGCGGTCCCAACGACGGTTATTACGTGGGCGATCCGACGGCCTGCGGCGGCATCAGCCCCGGCATCGGCAATCCGGCGTATGGGATCTACTCGGCCAACGGCAATTCGGCGCAGGCGTCGAGGAATTTCAGCGCGTTGCAGATTGGGCAGAGCGTGATCGTGGATTACCAGAACCCGCGGGACATGTCGACGGCGGGGGCGGGATCGATCGCGTTGTTCGGGTTGAATGACGCCAGCGGCAATGCACGATTCGAGTTCTACTTCAACGGTGGCGACACCATTTACACGATCAGCGACAGTTCCGTTAGCGGGCAGAACTCGGGGATTCCGTACACCCCGAACGGGCTGCAACTGGTGTTCACGTTGACGGGCACGGACGCCTACAGTCTGCAGGTATCCAACCTTGCCAGCGCGGCCAATTATACGTATTCGGGCACGTTGAAGGGCACGGCGGGCCACTCGATCACGCAATTGCGGTTCTTCGACCGCGACAGCAACACGGGCGGGACGGCCTGCCAGGACTTCTTCTTCAACGTCCAGGAAGTGGGCGGCTACAGCGACGTGGCCGGCAACTATACCAGCGGCGCGTGCGGCTCAACCACCTGGACCAACGGTGCGAATGTGGTGGGCCAGGGACCGTTAAGCAACGGCGGCAGCATCTCGGGGGCGACCAGCGCCACTCTGCAGATTGCCGGTGTAAGCTCGGCGGACAGCGGTTCCATCTACAGCGTGTTTGCCTATAACGCCTACGGAGCAGTCAAGTCGAGCACGGGGACATTGACGGTGAACACCAGTCCGACCATCAGCACGGCGTCGTTGCCTGGTGGCACGGCGGGCACGGCTTACAGCCAGACGGTCGCCGCCACGGGCGGGACCACGCCGTACAGCTTCAGCATCACCAGCGGCAGTCTGCCGACGGGCTTGACGATGAACACCAGCGGTGCGATCACCGGCACGCCGACGGCGACGGGCACTTCGACCTTTACGGTCACGGCGACGGACAGCAGCAGTACGCTGTGCACCGGCGGCAAGAGCCTGAGCATTACGATCAGTTGCGGCACGATCACGGTATCGCCGCACACCGGGACAACGACCACACTGCCGACGGCCAATAACGGGACAAGTTACAACCAGACGGTTTCCGCCAGCGGCGGCACGGGCGCGTTCACGTTCAGCCTGAGCTCGGGCAGCTTGCCGACCGGGCTGACGTTGAGCACGGGCGGGATGATCTCGGGGACCAGTTCGGTCAACGGTACGTCTACGTTCACGGTGACGGCGACGGATGGCAACAGTTGCACCGGCAGCCAGCAATATCAAATCACTGTGGCGACTTGTCCGGCAATCTCGCTGAGTTCGTTGAGCGCGGGAACTGTGGCCAGCGCCTACAGCCAGACTGCCACGGCCAGCGGCGGCACGGGTCCTTATACGTATTCGATATTGAGCGGCAGCCTGCCGACGGGGCTGACGTTGAACTCGTCGAGCGGGTTGGTCAGCGGCACGCCGACGGCGTCCGGGACGTACACGTTTACAATCCTGGCGACGGACGATGGCGCCGCCACGGCTGGTTGCACCGGCAGCCAGACGTATAATCTGACGATGAACTGCCCGGCGATCAGCTTGACCTCGCTGACGGGTGGCACGGTCAACAGCGCCTACGCGCAGACTGTCACCGCCAGCGGCGGCACCAGCCCGTACAGCTATGCCAAGACCTCCGGCAGCCTGCCGACAGGCCTGGCCTTGAACAGCTCCAATGGCCAGGTCAGCGGCACGCCCACTGCCTCGGGCACCTACACGTTTGCCATCACGGCCACGGACGCCCATGGTTGCACGGGCAGCCAGACGTACAATCTGACCTTCGCTTGCCCGGTGATCAGTGTGTCGCCGGGGACGCTGCCTGGCGGCACGGTGGGTGTGGCGTATCAGTATGGCGAAACGGTGAGCGCTTCCGGCGGGTCGGGTGGTTACACGTTCAGTGTGGGCAGCGGTCTGCCAACCGGCCTGACGTTGTCGACCGGCGGCGCGATCAGCGGCACACCGACGGCGTCCGGCTCGTACACGTTTACGATTACGGCGACCGACAGCGACAGCTGCTCGGGATCGCAAACCTACAATGTCTCCGTGTGCTCGGCGCCGGTGATCTCGGGTCAGCCGGTGAACCAGACGGTCTGCAGCGGTTCATCCGCGACGTTCACGGTCACGGCCTCTGGCTCGCCGTCCTATGCCTGGCGGAAACGCGGCTCGGGTTGGGGCGGTTCGAATCAGTGGCAGTTTGACAAGGCTTGCAGCGGCACATCGGGTTACTACGAGGGCAGTTCCCTTGGTTGCACGGGCGTTTCACCGGGAATCGACACCAGCAGCAACAGGTCATTCGCGATCTACGCCAACAGCGGCGATAGCGCGCAGGCGACCCGTACGTTCACCGCTCTGACTGTGGGGCAGATCGTCGCCGTTGATTACGCGAACCCGCGCGATATGTCATCGTCGGGTGCCGGGACGATTGCGTTGTTTGCCCTGCAAGATGCGAGCGGGAACAACCGCGTCCAGTTCTACTTTAACGGCGGCGACACCGACTACACACTCAACGATTCAGCGGGCGGGATTGATTCGGGCATCCCCTACACGGCGGGCGGTTTGCATCTGGTCTTGAGCCTGACGGGCGTCGACACCTACAACCTGACAGTGACTCGCAAGGTGAATGGGGCGGTTTATACGTTCACGAGCCGTACGCTCGGTGGCACGGCAGGAGCCGGGATCGCGAAATTGCGGTTCTATCTGCGCAATAGCGGGACCGGTGGGACGGCTTGCCAGGACTTCTTCTTCAATAGCATCCTTGTGGGCGGCTATGATGACAATGCCGACAACTATGTGGGCGGCGGCTGCGGTACGACGACGTGGATCGGCGGATCCAACAACGGTCAGGGACCGATCTCCGGCGCGACCAGCGCCAGTTACACGACGCCGGCCACGGTTTATCCGACGGACAGTGGCAGCCAGTACGATGCGGTTGTCTACAACTCCTGCGGCGCGGTCATCGCCAGCGCCGCGACGTTGACGGTCAATCAGACGCCGAGCATCACGACGATTGCGCCTCTGGGGCCGGCAACAGTCGGCACGGCGTTTAGCCAGACGATCAGCGCCTCGGGTGGCACGACACCGTATACATTCACGATCAGCAGCGGCAGCTTGCCCGGCGGCCTGACGATTGGTTCGTCCTCGGGCGTGGTTTCCGGCACGCCGACGACACCTGGTGTCTCGACGTTCACAGTATCGCTGTCAGCGAACAACAGCTGCTCGACAAGTTCGAATTACACCCTGACGGTGAACTGCGCGACGATCAGTTTGACAGCCAGCCTGGCGAACGGGACGCTGGGAGTTTCCTACGACCAGACGGTCACGGCGACAGGCGGGCAGAGTCCGTACTCCTATAGCCTGAACAGCGGCAGTCTGCCGACGGGTCTGACATTGTCGACCGGCGGCGTTGTCAGCGGCACGCCGACTGTGGTGGGCACCTACACGTTCGCGGTGCTGGCCACCGATGCCAACAACTGCACGGGCAGCCAGACGTACTCGGTCCAGATCCAGAACTGCGCGGCAGTGACGGTTTCCGGCAACCTGGCCAATTCGACTGTGGGCAATGCGTCCTACAGCCAGGCGTTGTCGGCCAGTGGCGGGTCGGGCTCGTACACCTGGACGATCAGCAGCGGCAGCTTGCCGACCGGCTTGACGATCAATTCCAGCAGCGGTTTGGTATCGGGAACGCCGACGGCGACCGGCACGTATACGTTCACGGTGAGCGCGGCGGACAACGCCTCGGCGTGTTATGGCACCAAGACGTTCGGGGTGACAATCACCTGCGGCACGATCTCGATCTCGCCGGGCAGCCCGCTGACCAGCGGGACGGTGGGCTTGACGTACGCGCAGACGATCAGCGCCAGTGGCGGCGGAAGCCCGTACACGTTCACCATCAGCGCCGGGACGCTGCCTTCAGGTTTGACGTTATCGACCGGCGGCGTGGTGTCCGGAACACCGACAGTGAACGGGACCTATGCGTTCACGGTGTTGGCCACCGACACGTATAGCTGCACGGCCAGCAAGGCATACTCCCTGGTGATTGCCTGCTCGTCGATCACGGTGGCGCCTTCGACGCTGCCGGGAGCGACGACCGGTGTTGCCTATACGGAGACGATCACGACCAGCGGCGGCACGGCCCCGTACAGTTATGCGAAGAGTTCGGGCACGTTGCCGACCGGCTTGACGTTGTCCACGTCCGGCGTGGTCTCCGGCACACCGACACTGGCCGGCAGTTACACCTTTGCGGTGGCCGTGACCGACAACGTCGGATGCACGGGCTCCCAGACCTACAACATCTCTGTCTGCGCGCCTCCGTCGATCTCAGCCGGCGGTCAGCCCGGGGCGCAAACGGTTTGCAGCGGTTCGACGGCCACCTTTACCGTGACGGCCTCCGGTTCGTCGCCTCTGAGCTATGCCTGGCGCAAACAGAACACGGGCTGGGGTGGCGCCTGGACGCTGACGGCGCCCAGCGCCAACAGCGGGTTCCTGATCACGACCTCGACGCATAACAACAATGGCACGAGCGGATCGAACGGGGGCAACGACATCGACACGTCGGGCGAGGCGTGGGGTCTGTACAACAAGGACACCACCACGACCGAAGCGCTGCGTCCGCTGGGCGGATCGTTGGCGGTCGGTCAGACCTTCAACATCGACATGGACAATGGCGATGTGAACTACTCCGGCGGCAACCATGCCACGGTCGGTTTTGGCTTGCAGAACACCGCCAACAACAACAACCGGTTCGAGGTCTACTTCATCGGCGGCCAGTCCGATTACACAATCGACGATCACCATTCGGCTCCGTACGATTCCGGCATCGGCTGGACCCGCACGGGCATCAACATCAAGCTGACGTTGACCGGCACGGACAGTTATACGGTGACGATCACACGGTACGACAACAGCACAGTAGCCACCTTCAGCGGCACGTTGGGCGGGACTGCCGGCAGCTCGATTGATCGTGTTCGCCTGTTCTATGCCGGGTACAACACCTATACCGATGGGAACGGCAACCTGTTCTTCAATAACATGAGCTATGGCACCAAGAACGACGATGCCTCGAATTACACGCCGGGTCTGCCTTCGGTCGATTGGATCACCGGCTCCGACAGGGGCGAGGGCGCTCTGTCCAACGGTGGAAGCATCTCGGGGGCCGATACAGCCCAGCTGCAAATCTCCGGTGTAACCAGCGTCGACGCAACGAACTACGATGTGGTGGTCTACAACTCCTGCGGATCGAGCAACTCGGTCTGGGCTCCGTTGACGGTCAACGCCCGGCCGACGGCCGTGGTGAGTGGGACGGCCACAATCTGCCAGAGCAGTTCCACGACGATCCAGGCAGCGCTGACCGGCACTGGTCCGTGGAACGTGACCTGGTCGGATGGCACTCATCAGAACGGCGTCTCCAGCAGTCCGGCGACTCGCTCGGTCAGTCCGTCTTCCACCACGACGTATACGGTGACTGCCTTGACGGATGCCAATTGCACTGCCCAGGCCGGTGACCTGACCGGCAGCGCAGTGGTGACAGTCAATTCGAGGCCGACTGCCGTCGTGAGCGGGACGGCCACAATCTGCCAGGGTAATTCCACGACGATCCAGGCAGCGCTGACCGGCGCCAGTCCGTGGACCGTGACCTGGTCGGATGGCCATGTCGATTCCGGAGTCTCTTCGAGTCCGGACAGCCGCAGTGTGAGCCCGTCGTCCACGACGACCTACACGGTGACGGCATTGACGGATAACAACGGCTGCGCCGCACAGTCTGGTGACATGACGGGCAGCGCGGTTGTCACCGTGACGGCTGCGCCGACTGTTACAGCCAGCAACGCCGGCCAGTACTACAATGGAGCCTACAACATCTTCGCCGGAAATTCGGTGCAACTGTATGCGACCACGGTCGCGGGCGGTTCTTATAGCTGGACCGGACCGAACAGCTTCAGCTCGTCATCCCAGAACCCGATGACGCCGACCTTGACCGCCAGCTCGCCGTACAGCGACTACACCTATACGGTCAGCGTGACGGCCAATGGTTGCCCGGCGATCACGCCTTCCACGACGACGGTCCGGGTGCTGACGGTTGATTCCAGCGGCGTGCCGGATCAATGGAAGACGCAGCATTCCCCCTACACAGCCAGCACACCATCCAGTACGGTTGGTGCGAATGGGATGACGCTGCTGCAGAGCTATCTGGCGGGTGTGGATCCGACCGATCCGACCACCGCCTTGGATCTGACAAACGTCGTCAGCACCGCGAGTGGCATCCTGACATACACCTGGAATTCGAGGCAGGATGGGACCACGGCTGTGCGCGACTACGACGTGTATGCCTTGAGCGGAGCGTTCACCAACGGAGCGGCTGGGACGCCGGCGTGGGTCAAGATCGCTTCCAACGTTGCGCCGGCGGGCAACTCCACATCTCTCACGGATGATATCCACAGCATCACCCAGAGGTTCTACCGCGTGACAATCGCGGGACATACCAGCGACGTGGCGACTATCGAGATCGCGGGCGCCCAGAGGTTGCTGCTGGCGGAAGGGCCGAATTACATCTCCCAGTGGTCAACGCCGGGCACGAGCACATTGCTGTCGGTCCTGGGTACCAATGACTTGCCGTCAGGCTTCCCCGGCTTGGCCACCACAGTCAACATCTGGGACCAGACCGGCCAGTCGTTCCCGAGCAGCATGTCGTACTGGCTGGATAACGGCAGCCAGTATGGGGACGTTGAATGGATTGAATTGGACAGCGGCGGGCACGCCAACAGCACGGTGCTGGATCCCACCAAGGGCATGTTGGTAAACATCCCGCATGGTTCAGGGACCAAGACGCTCTACATCACGGGTTTTGTGCCCACCAGTCAGCAGTCCCAGTCGGTGCAGAACAGCGGCTACACGTTTAGCAGTTCGGCGTATCCGACACCGGTCACGCTGGCCAACAGCGGACTGGCTACTGGACTTACCGGCGCAACCCATGCGGCCTCAGCTGACAGTCTGCTGTTCTGGGATGCGGCGACCGGGCAGTTCGATATCAAGGTGTATTACAACACCTCAACCCACGTGTGGACCACGACCAGCGGCAGTACGGCAACCAACAACCTGCAGCCGGGCGCATCATTCCTGATCAATCGACTCAGTCGGTCCAACAACTTCAGTTGGACCAACCCAGTACCGTATAACGTACCACTACAGGGACCATGAAAAGAACATTAACAATCGTATTGGCAATTGGTATTGCATTGAGCGTGGCGGCGAGGGCGGCGCGTGCCACAGTCATCGACCTGGAACTCTACAATACCAACCCGATCCTGGATAACGACAATAGCACGCCCTTGCTGGGCGACCTCAGTTCGGGCGATCTGGTGCAGTTGATCCTGACGCCCAACGACGCGGTCAATGCGCCTGACCAGTTCGGCAACGCTGCCGGGGGCGATATTGTGTTGTTTAGCGGGCACATTGGGCTGGGCATGCCCGCCAACCCCAACCAGGGCTTCATCGATGTCTACCCGATCACCTACGATTCGACCTGGGGTGGCTACAGCAACGTGTACGTGCGGTTTTTTGACGCGACGACCGCGGCGGGGGCCCAGTGGTATGGGAACTCGTCGATCTACACGCTGCCGGTTGGCGATGTGTTTAACCAGGCGAGCCTGGATTTTGCCCCATCAACCAGCCCATACGCCAATCTGCCGGCGAATTTCATCGTAGTTCCCGAACCTTCTTCGCTGTTCGTCTACGGGCTCGGGTTCCTGGCAATCAGTTGGTTCTACAAAAAGAAGCTCTGGAAGACATCCAAGGCATAGAGCTTGCTGGGATCAGTAGGGCAAGAGGGATTTGGTTGCCATGAAGATGAGCGTAGCATCCGTTGTGTCTGCCGTTTTGTTGGTTCTTATACAAAACGCGTCGGCGTTTAGTCCCCAGCCTTTTGTTACAAGCGTCCCAGTCCGGGATGAAAACGGGATCCTGTTGCCCGGTAACAACACCAATAGCGTGGGGAGTTGCGGGCACTTTGCCGATGGCTGCCTGGTGGAAATTCTCAGTGTTGGCAGCAATAATGTTTCGCACCTGCCGAACCTCGACGGCACGCCCAGTGGCGGGGACACCATCCTGGGTGTCAGTTATGTCGGGGACGGGATCACTGCCTGCCAGACCAACAGCGGCGAATTCTTCAGCCAACTGTCCAACGCGCCAACAGACGGCACCAAAATCTACGCTCGCGTGTTCAATGCCCCCGCGCTCTCCAACGCGACGTATTGGGGACAGTCGGCGACATTCACGGTGACAAATACATATCCGACGATGGATGTTTCTGTTCTTGGTTTAAAGGCGACCACCATGCCTTTGGGATACAATCTGATGACGACGTTGGATGGCAAGGGACAGACGTATTACACGGACTTGATTGCCAACGTCAATCCGTTGAATCCGAACGACGTGTTTGCGACGGGCAGCTTGGTTGTGTCCAACAGTCAGGTGGCCATCATGGGGCACGTTGGCCGGATCTACACGTTGCAACGTTCCACGAGTTTGACGCCATCGACCACATGGACAAATATCACCTCGACGGGGCCGCTCACCGCGGATTCGAGCTTGATCTTGGCCGATCCGAGCCCGCCGAATAGCCCCAACATCTTCTATCGAGTCAGCGTCACGATGCCATAGAACGGCAGTGCTTTCGTTTGCGACGCATCCTGACGAGGCCCGCTTGGGCGCGTGTGCCAAAACGCATCCCAGTGGCTGTGGATACCTTCCATCGGCGAATCTCGCGGAGATTCAAAAAGTGATGCCGGGAAGCTTTTTGAGGGGCGACCTCCCGTTTTCAACTGCTGCGCCACGATAGTGGCGTGCTGCCGGGGCGGGTGCGTTGTATCAACGAGGGGAAGTCAGGTCTATGCTCGGGGTTTGCGCTGCGTTGTTTGGAGGGGGCAGGGAACTCGTCGTTTCGTCTGTGTTTGTCGTGATCCTGAACACCTCATACCAAACTGTCTGAGAGAAGGGCTTTGTCTCAACCAGTTGCGCGCTGCCGGGAATTGGTTCGTCATTCGGGAGCACCATGGGCCTGCCATTCCTCGTGCTCACATGGGTGGTTGGACCGAACAGATCGGGTTGGAAGAGTTTGACGTTGCAGCGCAGGAGCAGACCCGGCCTCGGAAAGACGCCGGTATAAGGAGAGATCCGCTCTTCAGGTATCCCGTACTTCTGATAGACGCGGGGATCGACCTTTCCAAAGAACAGAAGGTTCATGTAGGCGAGGGGCTTGAAGGACATGTCCGGAAGTACGGGCGATACGACGCAGCCCGTCGGCGAAACATACAAGGTCTCATTGGTGCCAAGCAGCCGGAAGCAATCCGCCAGTACTTCGGTCAGGCTCGCACTAAATGCCACCCGGCTGCGCGCCTGGTAGGGGCCGAAATAATCGTTCAAGTACCAGCCCATTTCGACCAACCCGACACAGCAGGCTGCCAACAGGATCGTTCGTCCAATCCCGCGCTGCCGCCACAGGAAATCCGCTCCGATCGCCGCCGTCAACATCCAGAAGATGGCGCCGTTGACGCACCGGCCGCTGTGCATCTGGTCGGGCGTCAGCGCGGCGGCCAACGGATAGAGTAACAGCCCCAGACCGATGAAACGGTAGCCGGGCTGGCTCCTGGCGAACCGCACCAGACAGTACAGACCCGCGAGAATCAGGGGAGCGAGGAAAACAAACAGTTCGCCACCATGCCCCGTGTGCTGGCGCAGGTTCTGGTCGCCCTTCAGGAACAGGAACGCGGGGCTGAAATAGTCCGGATACCGGGACAGGAGATTGGTCAAAATCCCGAGAGCGCTTGGCTCGCTCGCCTGATCAGTCCAGAGTGAGGAAAAGCGATTGGTGAGAACTTGGGGTGTGCGAGCCACGCTGATGATCATGGGCAGCAAAGCGCCGGTATAACCGCAGAGGAACAGCAAGACCAATTTCCATCTCTTTCGTAGCACGCTGAGGTGCGTTATCCCGAAGCAGACCAGGAGCAACACTGTCATTGGACGCCCGATGGAGTAAGCGTACATCGCAAACGCCCAAGCCACGCCGGCCCCAATCGCACAGGCATGCGATTGTCTCCTGATCGACAGGAGGATGAACAGCCAGCCCATCGTCATCCCGAACAACATGGCGGTATAGGGGGTCGTCGCCCGGCTCGCCGCGAACAGCCACGGAAGGAGGGAAAAGCAAAAGGCAGCCGCTACTGAAAGCCACTTGTTGTGGCAGTGTTCCTGCACCAAGAAAGCAAACACAACGCAACTTGCCATGAGAAACAAAGCGGTCGGCAGGCGGGTGGCCCATTTTTCGAGCCCAAAAAGTTTTACGAAGGGAACAATCGAGTAAATCAGGACCGGATCCTTGAATTCGCCAAAGCTTTGAAAGAAGATTGGATGCTGAACGGCGTACTCATCAGCGCCCGTCTCAGCAATGCAGTAGGCGTTGTAACCGTGGGAGCTCTCGTCAGCGTAGAACCCGGGAGGGGCGGAGCCGATGTTCCAGAAATGAAGGGCTGTCGCGAGAGCAAACAAACCAACAGTGAAGAGCGTGAAGAAAAGGCGCTCTCGTGAGTCGTGCTGACTCGCTCCCCTGGCACTGGAGGATTTGCCGGGTGAATCTTGGCGGGCGCCCGACTTTACAGGACGAACTTTGTCTATGCGCTTTCGTTTCATCAGGGAATCAACCGGCTCTTTTCCGCAGGACCCGTTCGCCGGCGACTATCGCAGACCATCCAGTCGGACGACCACTCACAGTATCACCTGTGACAGGGCTGACAAGCCGATTCTAAGGCGTTGGCCCGCGAATTGCCATGCTCGTGTCAGCGGTCCGCCTCACAGGAATCACTGCCAATATCGTCGCTGGTTGCCGGAGAGGTGTTGGCCCGGATGTTGGCGGCCGCCGCCACCCCGGAGGGCATAGGCGTTGTGGTGCATTCGGCGCAACAGAAACCAAGCAATTCCTGGCGAAGAGACTTGTGGTTGGCCTCTTTTTCATCTATAATAAATTATTCAAACAGTTGGGGTGAGCTTCTCTTTTTCAATGGGTCTGCGGGGTCTGACGCAGCCTTGGTCGCACGTTTATGGGTAAAGCCGGTATCGCTCCACTCGTTGTGGCCGCCATTGGTCTGTTGATGATGGTGCAGACTGCATCGGCGCAGTTCTACCCGCAGTATTTCTATTCCAGTTCTTCCATTCAGGATCACACCGGGCTGATCTTACCCGGCAATAACACCAATAGCGTCGCCGGCTGCGGGCACTTTGCCAATGGCTGCCTGGTGCAGATCCTCAGTGTCGGCACCGGCGGCGTAGCCCATCCACCCACGCGCAATGGCGCGTCCACGGGTGGGGACACCATTCTGGATGTCAGCTATGTTGGAGACGGAATCACCGCCTGCCAGACCAACAGCGGCAAGTTCTTCAGCTCGTTTTATCCCACGCCGGCCAACGGCACGCTGATTTACGGCCGTGTCTACAACGCTCCCGCGGCTTCCAACGCCACGTATTACGGGCAGTCATCGACGTTCCTGGTGACGAATTCGAATGTGATGGACGTGTACGTCCTGGGGTTGCATTCGACCACCACGTTCCTGGGATGCGTCACGCTGACGCTGGGGCCGGGGACGCTGCCGGGAGGCGTGGCGGGCACTGCCTACAGTCAGACCATCACCACCGGCAACGGCACGAGCCCGTTCACCTACAGCTTGAGCGGGGGCAGTTTGCCTGGCGGGTTGAGCTTGAGCACGGGCGGCGTGATCAGCGGCACGCCGTCGGCGGGTGGGGTCTCGACGTTCACGGTGCAGCTGACGGATGCCAACAATTGCACGGGCAGCCAGCAATACAGCGTTACGGTTTGCGCGCTGATCTCGGTATCACCGGGCACGCTGCCGGGGTTGAATGCCGGTGTGGCGTATGACCAGACGATCAGCGGTGGCGGCGGCACGTCGCCGTACACATTCACGTTGAGCGCGGGGGCGCTGCCGGGCGGATTGACGTTGAACTCCGCCAGCGGCGTGATCTCCGGGACCTACAGCGGGGGTTCCGGCGCGGCGACCTTTACAGTCATGGCGACCGATGCGCAGGGCTGCACCGGCAGCCGGGGCTATTCGGTGACTGAAACGAGTTGTCCGACGATCACGCTGTCGTCGCTGATGGCTGGGACGGCGGGTACGGCCTACGCTCAGACGGCCACGGCCAGCGGCGGCACAGGTCCGTATACATTCAGCTTGTCCAGCGGCAGTTTGCCGACGGGGCTGACATTGAACACGACTGGTCAAGTCAGCGGTACGCCGACGGCGTCCGGGACATACACGTTCACAGTGTTGGCGACCGACACGGCCACGGCTTGCACGGGCAGCCAGACGTACAACCTGGCGATGAACTGCCCGGCGATCTCGCTGGCGGCACTGAGCGGCGGCACAGTGGGTACAGGGTACAACCAGACGGCCACGGCCAGCGGCGGGACGGCTTCGTACAGCTATGCCAGGACCAGCGGCAGCTTGCCAGCCGGCCTGGCCCTGAATACATCGACGGGGCTGGTCTCAGGGACGCCGACGGCGGCAGGCACATACACCTTCCAGGTAACGGCCACCGATGCGGACGGTTGCACCGGCAGCCAGACCTACAACCTGACCTTCACTTGCCCGACGATCACTGTGTCCGGCTCGATGCCAAACGGTACGGCGGGATCGAGTTATTCACAGACGGTCACAGCCAGCGGCAGCGGCGTGGGCGGGTACAACTATACGATCAACACGGGCAGTCTGCCGACGGGTCTGTCGTTGAACTCGAGTACGGGCCTGATCAGCGGTACGCCAACGGCGTCCGGCACGTATACTTTCCAGTTGAAGGCCACCGATGCGGACAGTTGCATGGGCCTGAGCGCCACCTACAATGTCACCATTAGTTGCCCGGCGATCTCGCTGGCCTCGCTGAGCGGCGGCACGGTGGGCACGGCTTACAGCCAGACGGCCACGGCCAGTGGTGGGACGGTTTCTTACAGCTACGCCGAGACCGGCGGCGGCTTGCCGACCGGTTTGGCCTTGAATACATCAACGGGGTTGATCTCAGGCACGCCGACGGCGGCGGGCACGTACACCTTCCAGGTGACAGCCACCGATGCGGATGGCTGCACCGGCAGCCAGACCTACAATCTGACCTTCACTTGCCCGACGATCACGGTGTCCGGCTCGATGCCGAACGGCACGGCGGGCTCGAGTTATTCGCAGACAATCAGCGCCAGCGGCAGCGGCGCGGGCGGGTACAACTACACGATCAACACCGGCAGTCTACCGACGGGCCTGTCGTTGAACTCCAGTACGGGTGTGATCAGCGGCACCCCGGCGGCCTCGGGCACGTACACCTTCCAGTTGAAGGCCACCGACGCGGACAGTTGCATGGGACTGAGCGCCAGCTACAACGTCACCATTAGTTGCCCGGCGATCTCGCTGGCCTCGCTGAGCGGCGGCACAGTGGGCACGGCCTACAGCCAGACGGCCACGGCCAGCGGCGGGACGGCTTCTTACAGCTATGCCGAGACCGGCGGCGGCTTGCCGACGGGCCTGTCGTTGAACTCGAGCACGGGTGTGATCAGCGGCACGCCGACGGCCTCGGGCACGTACACCTTCCAGATCACGGCGACGGATGCGGACAGTTGCACCGGTGCTCAGACCTACAATCTGACGTTCAACTGTCCGGCGATCACGGTTTCTGTGTTGGCAGTCAACAACAGCGGGTTGCCGTTTGGATTGACGGGCGTGGCGTACAGTTCGACCAACAACATTATCGGCGCCAGCAACGGGACGGCTCCGTACAGCTTCAGCGTCAGCAGCGGCAGTCTGCCGACGGGCTTGACGATGAACACCGGTGGTGTGATCAGCGGCGCGCCGTCAGCGGCGGGCACGTCGACCTTTACCGTGACGGCCACGGATGCGGACGGTTGCGCGAACACCCTGACCACGTCGATCACGGTCGGCACGGTTGTGTCGATCACCGGCCAGCCGGCGGCGACGACGGTGTGCAGCGGGTCCACGGCGAGCTTTACAGTGACGGCGGCCGGCACGGCGCCGCTGAGCTATGCGTGGCGCAAGAACGGCGTGGGTTGGGGTACGGGCAACGCCTGGACGTTTAGTCCGGCGGCCTGCAGCGGTCCCAACGACGGTTATTACGTGGGCGATCCGACGGCCTGCGGCGGCGTCAGCCCCGGCATCGGCAATCCGGCGTATGGGATCTACTCGGCCAACGGCAATTCGGCGCAGGCGTCGAGGAATTTCAGCGCGTTGCAGATTGGGCAGAGCGTGATCGTGGATTACCAGAACCCGCGGGACATGTCGACGGCGGGGGCGGGATCGATCGCGTTGTTCGGGTTGAATGACGCCAGCGGCAATGCACGATTCGAGTTCTACTTCAACGGTGGCGACACCATTTACACGATCAGCGACAGTTCCGTTAGCGGGCAGAACTCGGGGATTCCGTACACGATGAACGGGCTGCAACTGGTGTTCACGTTGACGGGCACGGACGCCTACAGTCTGCAGGTATCCAACCTTGCCAGTGCGGCCAATTATACGTATTCGGGCACGTTGAAGGGCACGTCGGGCAATTCGATCACGCAATTGCGGTTCTTCGACCGCGACAGCAACACGGGCGGCACGGCCTGCCAGGACTTCTTCTTCAACGTCCAGGAAGTGGGCGGCTACAGCGACGTGGCCGGCAATTATACCAGCGGCGCGTGCGGCTCAACCACCTGGACCAACGGCAGCAATCTGGGCGAGGGACCGCTCACCGACGGCGGAAGCATCTCAGGATCGGCTACAGCGACATTGAATCTCTCCGGTGTCAGCGGCGCGGATTCCGGTTCCGTTTACAGCGTCATCGTTTACGACCCGTATGGCGCGATGGAATCAACCGCCGCGACCCTGAACATGAACGCCAGCCCGACGGCATTTAATGTAACCGGCGGCGGCGCGTACTGTGCCGGTGGTGGTGGAGTGGTGGTCGGCCTGGATGGATCGCAGGCGGGTGTGAATTACCAGTTGCAGCTGAACAACGTCAACACAGGCTCGGCGGCGCCCGGCACGGGCGGTGCGCTGTCTTTTGACAATCAGACGGCGGCGGGCAACTACACGGTGGTGGCGGTCAACACGGCCTCGGGCTGCTCCGCGACCATGAACGGCAGCGCCACGGTCACGGTCAATCCGTTACCGACGGTCAGTGTCAACTCGGCCACCATTTGCAATGGCGGCACCGCCACCTTGACGGCGACCACCAGTGCGGCCAGTCCGAGCTACCTCTGGAGCCCGGGCGGCGCGACCACGGTGTCAATCGACGTTTCGCCTGGCTCGACGACCGCCTATACGGTCATGGTCACGGACGGCACCACGGGTTGCGCCAACAGCGGTTCGGGCACGGTCACGGTCAATCCGTTGCCGTCAGTCAGTGTCAACTCGGCCACCATCTGCAATGGCGGCTCCGTCACCTTGACGGCGACCACCAGTGCGGCCAGCCCGAGCTACCTCTGGAGCCCGGGCGGCGCGACCACGGTGTCAATCGACGTTTCGCCTGGCTCGACGACCACCTATACGGTCACGGTCACAGACGGCACCACGGGCTGCGCCAACAGCGGTTCGGGCACGGTCGCGGTCAATGCGTTGCCCACTGCCACGGTGAGCGGCGACACGAATATCATCACGGGCGGCTCTGCCATAATCCAGGCTGTCCTGACTGGCGCACCCCTCTGGTACGTCACCTGGTCGGACGGTGTGATCACAACCAATGCCAGCAGTCCGGCGATCCGCACTGTTACGCCTGGTTCGACGACAGTGTACACGGTCACAGCGGTCTCCGATGCCAACTGCACGGGCACATCATTGGGCAGCGCCACCGTCACGGTAAGCGCGCCGCCCGTGCCTCTGGTCATCACGGCGATCAAGCGGCAAGGCGGTAACATTACGATCGCCTGGACAGGCAACGGCGGCACCACGAATGAGGTGCAGGTAACGGCCGGCACGGCGAATGGAAGTTACGCGACGAATAATTTCGCCGATATTCCGTCGTCGCTGACGATTCTGCCCGGCCTTGGCGGTGTCAACACGAACTACGTGGACGTTGGCGGGGCCACCAACGCTCCCTCGCGGTTCTATCGGGTGCGGCTTGTGCCGTAGGTCAAGGGCCTGCGTCCAGGAACACACCGCGAAGGGGTGCACAGCAACAAGTTTCCCTCTTGATCACAACTCCCAGAGCGGACCGGTGTGGGTGTGGCCCACTGGACAAATATCGATCTCAGAGGTATTGTAGAAGAGCAATTAATTCTTTTTAGAAGTGAATCCACCGACAGTCCCGAAAGTCCTTTCGCATAGTTCTAGAGCGTTGTGCCGCAGCTAGATCTGCGACTGAAACCGGGAGGGTTGGAAGGAGGATCCGATGCACTTCCTTCACCGGAGGACGTGTCGATTGCGGTGCGGCGGACGGTATTGTGCGGAAGACATGACGATGACCATCAGACAAGTGCTGAGATGGACCGGACGGGCGGTTCTCGAGTCGGTTATTTGCGTTGTTGTGACGTCTTCTTTAATGGCGCAGGGTCAGCCGGACGCGTTTGTGACGGGCTCGGAGAAAAGCTATCAAGCGGCCTTTGAGTTCCAGAAGCGGGCCGAAAGTTCGAAATCGTCACAGGAATCAGCGGTGAATTTCAGCAATGCGGTCGCGCAGTGCGATCTGGCCCTCAAACTGCGGCCTGATTTCTATCGCGCGCAGGCGTTGGCGGCCCATTGTTATTATCGATGGGCGCGGCTCAGCGGTGCGTCGTCCCAGCATCGCGATCTTGTCCAGGCAGCGAAGGAGCGGTTTGCACTGGCGGCGCGATGCACCGGTGTTCAGTCCGCCTTGTTTCGCGAGTGGGGAGCGATGCTGATGGCGGAAAGCTCGCTTGAGGCGGCGGCGGGCGCGCGGCAGGCGGAGCTTCGCCAGGCCAAGACGGTGTTGGAAAGCGGGCTGGAGTCGGCGACCTACACGGGTGAACGCGCGCGGTTGCAGCAGGACATCGGGATCTGCCTGTTGCTGCTTGCGCGGAACACCGAGGATGAGCCGGGAAAACGAGCGTGGTACGAGGCCGCTGATCGCCAATTCGACGCCGCCTCCAAAGTGGAGTCGGTTGCCAACCTGCCCGAATTGGATGCGCGCTGGGGGGCTGGGCTGGTGGATTATGGCAAGCTGACCAATGATCGTGAGTTGCTGAGAAAAGCGGTTGAGAAACTGGGCACAGCCATGGAAAAGGATGAGCAAAACCAGGAGGTTCAATACAACCTGGCCTGCGCCTATGCCCTGCTGGACCAGCCGGACCAGGCCCTGCGTCACCTGCGTATTTGCCTGGAAAACGACAATGCCCAACACATCTATTTGAATGCTGTCGCCAAGGATCCGGACTTCGCCAGCTTGAGAGACACGGCGGAGTACAAGGAGATGTTCCCCGATGATCACGGGACCTCCACCGTCATCGATTTGAAAGCCAGGATTTCCGATCAATAGAATCAAGGTTATGATCACAGTCTGGTTCATGGCTGCCTGCGGGACGAGGGAGCGGTTTGGGAAATGTCTTCGGGGGCTGGTTCTGGGCATGCTCTGCGGGAGCGTCGTGCAAGCAGCCCCTTACGTTCCCCCTGCCAGCAATCGGTCAGACATTAATCTGAACAGCCCCTGGCAGTTCTTCCGCGCCGACGTTGCGGGCGCGCAAAATCCCGGATTCGACGATTCCGCCTGGACGACTGTCTCCGTGCCCCATACCTGGAACAATCTCGATGGCCAGGACGGCAATAACACCTATTACCAGGGGATTGGCTGGTATCGCCGTCATTATACCGTCCCCGGCGCGGATGCCGGCCGGGAGTTTTTCCTGGAGTTTGAAGGCGCGAACCTCGTAGCCGATGTCTACGTCAACGGCACGTTCATCGGGGAGCACCAGGGCGGCTATTCGGCGTTCACCTACGACGTCACGTCCGCCATTAACGCCGGCGCGGACAACGTCATCGCCGTGAAGGTGAACAACGCGTACAATGCCGACATCCCGCCGTTGTCGGCCGACTATACCTTCTTTGGCGGCCTGTACCGCACCGTCCATCTCCTCGTGCTGGACAAGCTGCATGTGACACCGCTCGATTACGGTTCTTCCGGCGTTTATCTCCAGCAATCCAGTGTCAGCGCCACCGCGGCCACGATACAAGTCACCGCGAAGTTGCGCAATGACGCCGCCGGCAGCTCGAACATCACGGTCACCGCCGTGATCGTCGACGCGACAAACAACGTGGTGGCCACCCTGACCACCAACCAGCTTCTTGCCGCCGGCAGCACCCAGGCGGTCGTCCAGACGGCCATCCTCGCCAACCCGCATCTGTGGAACGGGCGGGCGGACCCGTATCTGTACCAGGCCTACGTCACGGTCAGCGACGGCGTGTCAGTCAACGACCTCGTCCAACAGCCGCTCGGGTTGCGCTTCATGCGCTTCGACCCGACCAACGGCTTTTTCCTCAACGGCCAGTACCTGGACCTCCACGGCGTCGGCATGCACCAGGACCGCCTCAACGAAGGCTGGGCCATCAGCGACGCGGACCAGACCCAGGACATCAGCCTGGTCGCGGAACTGGGGGCGACGTCGCTGCGGCTGACGCATTACCCGCATTCGCATCTGATCTACGACCTTTGCGACGAGAACGGGATCATCGTCTGGAGCGAGATTCCGCTGATCAACTCCATCACCGTCGATTCGAATTTCTTCAACAACGTCCAGCAGCAACTCCAGGAGGCCATCCACCAGAACTTCAACCATCCATCCATCATCGTCTGGAGCCTGTTCAACGAACTGCAGACCGACGATGCGAACACACAATCGCTCGTGACCCAGTTGAACACGCTGGCGCATTCGCTGGACCCGACCCGGATGACCACCGCCGCGGCGTACGCGGGCGTGTCCATCAACGCCGGCATCCACGAGATCACCGATCTGATCGCCTACAACGAGTACTACGGGTGGTACAACGGCACCTACGGCCAGTTTGGCGGCTGGGCCGACAGCACCCACGGCACGCTCGGCAGCCGCGTGATGGGATTGACGGAATACGGCGCGGGCGGCAGCATCTACCAGCACCTGCAGAATCCGCCCACCCCCAGCAACGTCAACAGTCCCGGCGTCCCGCATTACGAGGAATATGAGGACCTCCTGCACGAATCGACCTGGCAACAGGCGCAGGCGCGGCCGTACCTGTGGATCAAGAGCGTCTGGACCATGTTCGATTTCGCTTCCGACAGCCGCGATGAAGGCGACACCCCCGGCCGCAACGACAAGGGCCTGATGACCTACGACCGCCAGACGCGCAAGGACGCGTTCTACTGGTACAAGGCCAACTGGACGACCAACGCCCTGGTCTACATCACCAGCCGCCGGTTCACCCCGCGCACCAACACCACCGTTGAGGTCAAAGTCTACGCCAATTGCGCCAGCGTCCAACTAAACATCAACGGCGCAAGCCTGGGCTCGCTCACCAGCACCAACCACATCTTCGATTGGCCGGGCCAAACATTAACCGGCGGCACCAACACCGTCATCGCCATCGGCACGCAAAACAGCCAGACCGTCACCGACACGGTCGTCTGGCTCGCGCTGCCGGGAGTGCCGGCGGGATTGATCGTCAGTCCCGGTAACGCCCAGGTGGCCCTCACCTGGACCGCTTCCCCGGGCGCCACCAGCTACAATGTGAAACGTTCCACAGTCAGCGGCGGACCCTACACCACCATCGCCAGTCCCTCCGGCGCCAGCTATACCGATACCGGTGTGGTCACCGATGCGACCTACTATTACGTCGTCTCGGCGGTCAGTCCCCTCGGCGAAAGCGCCAATACCACCGAGGTCATCGCCCAGCCGGGCGCGTTCGCTCTCGCGGTGGACTCCGGCGGCGGCGCGGCGGGCCAATTCACGGCCGACGCCTACGTTTCCGGCGGCTCGAATTCGTCGACCATCGCGGCCATCATCACCAACGGGCTGGTGGACCCCGCGCCTCAGGCGGTTTACCAGACCGAACGCTGGGGCAGTTTCACCTACACGTTCGGCGGACTCGATCCCGGCGCGAGCTGCACCGTGCGGCTCCATTTCGCGGAAATCTACTGGAGCGGACCCGGCGAGCGCGTGTTCAACGTCGCCATCAACGGCGCACCGGTCCTGACGAATTTCGACATCTTCGCCGTCACCGGCGCCAAGTTCACCGCGACAATCCAGTCCTTCACCGCCACGGCCGCCAGCAACGGCCAAATCACGGTCCAGTACACCCCCGTGATTGATCAACCCAAATCCAGCGGCATCGAAATCATCAAAAACGTGGCGACATGCCCGATGATCACGGCCGGACCCGCCGGCCAGGCGGTCTGCAACGGGTCGGCGGCGACGTTCACTGTCACGGCCGGCGGCGCGGCGCCGTTGCACTACGTCTGGCGCAAGCTCGGCTCAGGATGGGGCAACGCCTGGGTCTTCAGCAATTCCGGCACGGCCACCGTCTGCGGCGAATACCTCGGAACGTCCACTGCCAACGGCTACACCGGCGACCCGGGCAACGACGGCGACATCGATACCGCGGGCAAATCCTGGGGTCTGTATGCCAGCGGCGGCTTCGTGGCGCGCGCGGACCGCGCGCTCAACCCGTCCCTGGCGGTTGGCCAGACGTTCGCGATCGACATGGACGTCGGCGATATTCCGAGTCCCGGCAAAGTGGGATTTGAACTGCACAACGGGCCGACCGCCCGGTTCGCCTTCCAATTCATCGGCGGCCAGTCGGATTTCACGATTGACGATGCCGCCAGCGTCCAGCGCGACAGCGGCGTTCCGTACACCACGCAAGGCGTGCATCTGGAGTTCACGTTGACCGATGCCGACCATTATTTTCTCACCGTCAGTCCCGTGGGCGACGACACGTATGGCGTCGGCAATGTTAGTCCGCTGCCCGTGACCATCAGCGGCACGTTGACGGGCACACCGGGCACGGTGATCAATGACGTGCATCTGTACAATTACCAGGTGCCCAACGACGCGAACAATCCCCGGCGCGACGCGTTCTTCAACAGCCTGCGATACGGCTGTTACGACGACAACGCCGCCAATTACACAAACTGGACGGGCGACCTGGGCAACAGCCCGATCAGCGGGGCCGCGGACAACGCCAGTTACACGACCCCGGCGCTCAGTTATCCCGGCGGCGGTGTTTATGACGTCTGCATCACCAACAGTTGCGGCATCGTCAGTTCCCTGTCCGCCACCGTGACGGTCAATCAGAACCCCGCCATCACCACCTTGTCCCTGCCCGCCGGCACGAACGCGGTGAACTACAGCCAGCCGATCAGCGCCAGCGGCGGCGCCGGGCCGTACACATTCAATGTCACCGCCGGTAATCTGCCGCCGGGCCTGTCCCTCAGCCCCGGCGGCCTCGTCTCCGGCGTCCCGACGGTCTCCAGCAACTGGACGTTCACCGTCACCACGACGGACACCAATGGTTGCGCCGGCAGCCAGGCTTACACCCTGGCGATCACCGGGCTGACACCGTTCCAAGCCTGGCAGGTGCTGTACTTCGGCAGCACCACCAACTCCGCAGCGGCGCCCGGCGTCGACTTCGACGGCGACGGTTTCACCAATCTGCAGAAATTCCTGGCGGGCATCAACCCGACCAACAGCGCAACGTCCTTGCGCATCATTTCCGTGACGACAACGGGCATTAACGTGCAGGTCGGCTGGACGACAGTTGGCGGAAAGAGTTACGTCGTCCAATCCGCCCCCAGCGCCGGCGGCAGTTACACCGACGACTTCACCGACGCCAGCCCGGTCATCGCCATCCCCGGGACGGGTTATTCAATCACGAACTACGTCGATCCCGGCGGCGCCACGAACAATCCTCCCCGGTTCTACCGCATCCGCCTCGGGCCTTAGAGCGCGTCAGCAACCCTCGGTGACATAATCCTGGCGTGTGCGGCGGTATTGGCGCGGGAGAGGGAAGGGGGCGTCTTTTGGGCTGGATTTGGCAACCGGCGATCCCTATGCTGCGTAAAAAGGGAGGGCTTCCATGACGAATCGTTCACTGCGGCTGCTGTTGTTGGTACTGACGCTTGTTATTCTCGGCTCGGGTTCCGGGCTGGTTTACGCACAGGCCCCTGTTGCGGAATCGAGCGGAGGGGGACGGGAACCGGTCCGCCTGAAAGTCGTATTGACGGAAGGGATGGAAAGCGTCCTCTGGCATTCGATGCGGATTTTGCGATGCCTGTACTGGATGGCGGTCGCCAGCCACTTCCTGTTTGCCCTGCTGGTTTTGCTCGACATCATGAAGCGCAAGCAAGGCAATATGCTTTTCGTGGTGCTGGTGCTGCTGGGAGGAGTCCTGGCTGCGGGCGTTTACGCCCTGTTCCGCATGGGCGACGCCAAGGCTTGATCGCCCATTGCCGGGCAGGACCCGGCGAGGGACCAAAAAGAGATCGGCGCTCCAACGCAGATGCCGGGAACCCCCCTCGCAGGCAGGCGGGGGAAGGCTTCCCGGCCTGCGTGGTTGATTTTTTGCTGGCATTTACCCGCGTTTCCTGCTAACCTAAAACCTTAGCGGGTCGGTACTTAATGATCTCACAAGTTGTTCCAGTTGGGTTGTTTCTGGCGGGCAATGGAGTCATCCACGTCTGCGAGCTCAAGGCTGCCAAGGCGCCGCAGTCATTTGGAAACAACATGCCGGTGTTGAAGTTCATGGAATTGGCCGTGATGCTGGCCGGTGTCGGCGCGTTTTTCTTCCTCCTGCTCACCACCGGTCACGTCCTTAAATTGGTGGGAATCGCCGTTCTCGCCGTGCTGGCTGACCGGGTGGTCCGTTTCCTTTGCTTCTATCTTGCCGCGAGACGATTCTGTGAGTGCTCAGGCCGGGCCCGCCATTGTCCCAAACACTACCGTCCCCAGCAATGCGCTGTGGCGGTCAATTTCGGGGACTGCAATGTCGGCTCCCACGTCCTGAAGCGCATGGGCCACTTCACCAACCGCCGGCCGCGCGCGGCGGGGACAAAGAAGCCGCGTCACGCCAGGGTTGAAACGCACAACGTCTGGTAGCAATAGTTTCTTCATGCCCGGCCGGGCCGCGCGGTTTGACTTTTTGGTCACGCGCAGTAAGCTTTATCCGTCATGACCATCATCGAGGGCCTGGTGGCGGAGCACCGCGTGTTCTCGGCCGTGTTCAACGAGATTGAACGCGCCTTGCCCGGCATCACGACAATGGACGAATGCGCGCGGCTGTGCCGTTTGCTGGAAGCGCTGCTCCACAACCATGGTGAAACTGAAAAGGACCTCGCCTACATCGCCTTCGACCACATCCTGAAGCAGCGCAACGAACTCATCCGTCTGTACCACGACCACCAGGAAATCGATGTTCTCCTGCAAGAAGTGGAGAAGATCAAGGACCTCGAAGAGGCCCGGTCCCGGTTCAAGAAGGCCCTGGACGCCTGCCGGGCCCATTTCAACGACGAGGAGCGCACCGTGTTTCCCCTGATCGAAAAGGCGCTCCAGCACGAGACCTTGCTGGTCCTGGGCAGGGCATGGAAATCCGGCGGACGTTGAAAAGCTGTGAAGGCCGGCCCGCAAGCGCCGCAAATGCCGCCTGGCCGCCCTGACCGGTGAAATTGGCTTGGCATCCCCCCCGGATTTTGCTATATTTCGTGGCAGGGTAAAAATGCGCATGGGTCTTCCGCAGTCTATCTCTTGGAAATTCACCCTCTTGATGTTGCTGTCGGCCATGGCCACAGCGTCCGTCAGGGGGACCAATACAACAGGCGCATGGTCGCCCCTCTATAAAGGCGTCCAATACGCCACCGGCTACAGCGATGGACCCCACACGCAACGGGTCTACGCCATCCAAATTGATCTGCAGGCGCCCGGGATCTCGGTGTCCACGACTCCCAAGAGCGGAAGTTGCTCCGAAACCCTCAGCCAGCAAACCAGCCGGTTTCTGGCCGCTTCAGGCGCCAAAGTGGCGATCAACGCCGGCTTTTTCACCCCCTGTTGCGCCACCACGTCGGAGTGCAAGACCGTCTCGGGCCTGGCCATCTCCCAGGGCCAGCTCGTATCGGCCGCGGTCAGTTCCGGGACCGGTTCGGCCATCCTGCGCATCGGGACGAACAACGCGGCCTCGTTCGACCTGACCACCAACAATGTCTACGACACCACCGGCATCGTCACGGCCATCGGAGGCGACGTGCTGTTGCTGACCAACGGCCTCTATGCCGTTGATCCCGGTTACGCGCCGGCCACCACTGTGGACGCGCGCACCGCCGTCGGCCTTTCGCAGAACAACCGCTACCTCATCCTGCTGGTCATCGACGGCGATCAACCCGGCTGGAGCGACGGCGCGACGTATGCCGAGACCGCCAACTGGCTGACGTTGTTCGGGGCCTGGAACGGCCTGGACCTGGACGGCGGCGGCGCCAGCACCATGGCCGGCTCGGACAACCGCGGCGGCGCGCTGGTGTTGAACCGCCCCATCGACGGCGGGATTCCCGGCCAGCAACAGTTCGTCGCCAATCAACTTGTCGTGTTCGCCAATCCGCTTTCCGGACAACCCGTCAGCCAGACGGTTTGTCCCGGCTCGTCCGCCAGTTTCACCATCACCGCCACCGGCCCGAGCCTGTTGACCTATATGTGGCGCAAACTCAACGCGGGCTGGGGCAGCGGCAATCAGTGGACGTTCTCCCCGGCCACCTGCACCGGCAGCAACGGGTTTTACGTGGGAGACTCCCGCGCCTGCCAGCCGGGCGGCGTCGACCCGGGAATCGACACCGCGGGCCAGGCGTTCGGCGTCTACGCCAACAGCGGCGCGTCGGCGGAAGTGACCCGCGATTTCCCCGCCCTGGCCGCCGGACAAAGCGTGAGCATCGCCTATCAGAACCCCGCCAGCATGTCCAGCGCCGGCGCCGGCACGGAAGCGCTGTTCAGTTTGCGCGACGCCTCCGGCAACGCCCGGTTCGAGTTCTATTTCAATGGAGGCGACAGCGACTACTCGATCAACGACTCCAGTCCGCTGCAAAACAATTCGGGCATCGGTTTCACCAGCGGCGGACTCCAACTCGTGTTCACCCTGGCCGGCGCCGACGTCTATAATCTCAACGTGACCCGGTTGCAGGACGGGCAGGTCTTCCCGTTCCAGGGCCGGATGCTCACCGGCAACAGCGGCAGCGCGATCACGCAATTGCGGCTCTATTACCGGAACTCCGGCGCGGGCGGCACGGCCTGCCAGGATTTCTTCTTCAATAACGTGACCGTGAACTGCCTCTATGACGACGCGTCGGATTATTCCTCCGCCGGCGCGTGCGCCGGGACCTGGCTGAACGGCAGCAACCTGGGCGCGGGAGTGCTGACCAACGGCGGCAATATCGCCGGGGCCGACACCGCGACCTTGCAGATTTCCGGCGCGGGCGGCGCGGACGCCGGTTCGTATGACGTCTGCGTGCTCAGTTCCTGCGGCACGATGACGTCCAGCCCGGCCACGCTCACGGTGCAGCCGTTGTGCTTGAACGTCCTGACCCCGGCCGACGAGTCGGTCACGACCAGCGCCACGGTTTCCGTCACCGGGACCGCGTTATCGACCTCGACGGTGTTCAGCGTGGCCGTCAACGCCGCTTCCGCCGCCAGCACCAACGGATACGCCAGTTGGCAGGCCGCCGTTTCCGCGCTCACCGGAGGCACCAATGTGCTTACCACCGTGGCCACGGACAGCGCCGGCAACACCGCCACCAATATTTCCCACGTGATCTACGCCGACGCCACGTTCGACGGCAACGGAGACGGCATCCCGGATTCCTGGCAGATCAGGTATTTCGGGTCGCCCGGCGCGTCCAACGCCTGCGCGAGTTGTGACGCCGACGGCACCGGCCAGAACAACCTGTTCAAATACGTCGCCGGACTCGACCCGACAAACCCGGCGTCGGTGTTTGTGCTGGGCATCGCCGGCGTGGCGAACGTGCCGGCCGTGTCCTTCAGTCCGGTGGTAAGCAACCGCACCTACACGGTCCAGTTCACCACGAACATGACCGGCGCCGTCTGGGCCCCGTTGGTCGGCTATGGCGGACCTACAACGAACGGCTCGCGCGTGACCATCACCGATCCAACCGCCACGCCGCCGGACCGCTTCTACCGCATCAGCATCTCGACGCCCTAAACGGACGGCGTTGTTCAGTTCGTCGTCCGGGATTTGGCCTGTTGCAGGCCGGCGGGCGCGCGGTCCCGCCTCATCACACCACGCGCCGCAGCACGCGTACCCGCTCCCGTCCCTCGCGCCCGTCAAAGGCCACGTCCGGCAGATAATCATCCACGATTTCGTAGCCCTGCGCAAAGAGCGCCGTCAGGTCAGCCACGCTGAAAGGGTAGGGAGGCCCTTCCTCGCCCGGATCGAGCGCCGGTTCGATGAACCACACCCCGATCAGCAAACCCCCGCGCCGCAGTGTCAGATCGATGCCGCGCCGGTAGTCAGCCCGCATCACCGGAGGCAGCGCGCTCATGCACGTGTGCTCCAGCACCACATCATAGGCGCCGCGCATTCCCTCCGGCGGATCAAACAAACTCCCCGTCACGAACCGCTCCGCCAGATGCGGATACAGCGCGCGCGCCTCCGTCGTCGCCGTCGGCGCGATGTCCAGCCCCGTCGCATCCAGCCCGTGCTCCACCGCCAGCGCCACCTCATGCCCCCGGCCGCAGCCCGGCACCAGCGCCCGCCCGCGCACCGCATGACGCTCCAGATACTGCTTCATCGCCGGCGCCGGCCCGCCCCGGTCCCAGGGCATCTCGCCCTTCTGATACATTTCATCCCAGTTCATGCTGCGCCTCATTCAAGGACGGGTCCCAGCCTCGTCCGTTTTCCACCGCAATTGCACCCCTAAACTGCCCGATCTTATTGCCCAAACAAGTAGAATCGACTTTACCCTGCGATCGCTTTCTCAATCTACGTGCTCCGTCAGCCCGATACGGCGTTTCGAACCGGGCCGTTCAGTTGGTAGCGTCCTAATTTCGAAACTCGTGGGAGCGCCCTTCTGGGCGCGATTCCAATCAATGTCGCGCCCGGAAGGGCGCTCCTACGCGAGCCAATTGCGTCAGCGCCTGTGCAGAGGTCAATTTAGGACACTACCGTTCAGTTCGTCGTTTGGGACTCGGCTTGTTGCAGGCCGTTGCTGGCGTCGGGGAAATCGGGCCTGATCCGCAGCGCTTCCCGGTAATGCGGGATGGCTTCCTTCTGGCGGCCGGCATGTGACAGGACAAGCGCCATGTTGTACTGGGCTTCCGCGTCATCCGGGTTGAACCGCAACGCTGTCGTGAAATGCGCAATCGCCTCGTCGATCCTGCCCGCCTGGGCCAGCATGATGGCCAGGTCGCTGTGCGCCTCGGCGTAGTCGGGCTTGGCCCGCACCGCCTGTTCCAGGTGGTCAATCGCCATCTGGTTCTGGCCGGTTTGATAGAGATCAACGCCCAGGTCGTAGTTGACCTCCGGGAAGTCGGGGTTGATCTGCAAAGCCTGCTCGTACCAGTGGATGGCCTGCTGGACGTTGCCCGCATTTTCCGCAATCAGCCCCAGCCGGTAATAAGCCCCGGCAGCCGGCGGTTCCTGCGGGGGCGCTTGCTTGACGGGCGCAGCCTGGGCCGGTGTTGCGACTGCGGCGGCCTGCTGCTGCAACGCCATCGTCAGGTTGTATTGCGCGTCCTCGAAATCCGGCTTGTACCGCAACGCCTCGCGATACTGGGCGATGGCCCCCTGATAATCACCGGTCTGCGCCAGTAGATTGCCCAGATTGTTATGGGCCTTGGCGTAATTGGGAGCGATCAGGATCGCCACTCGGTACTGTTCGATGGCGTACCCCGTGCGTCCCGCGTCGGCCAGGGCCATCGCCAGATTGTAGTGGGAACGCGGGTTGTCCGGGAACTTCGCGACCGTGTCCTGCCAGATCGCCAGCGCGGACCGGTAGTCGTTGTTGCGCTGAACGGTCAGCAGCATCCCCAGGCAGGTGACGGTCCCCAGCAGTCCCCATCCTGTCCACGGACGAAGGTCCTGGCGGGTGGCCAGCAGGCGGTTTCCCAGCAGAAACGCTCCGAGCACCGCCAGGACGATCACGGCCGCCAGCGGCAGGTACATGCGATGTTCGGCCATCGATTCCGTGGCCACCGGCACCAACCCGGAGGACGGGGCAAGAATGCCGAAAAACCAGGCCCCCAAAAATCCCAGGGCGGGCCGGCGCCAGAGGGCCCATCCGGTGGCGATCAATAGCGGCCCAATCACCAGCGCGTAAGGCGCGGCCTCGGAGAAGTCGCGGACCAAACGCACCCCATAATCCAACACGAGCGGGTGGGGCCATGCCGAGAGCAGCAGATAGTCCGTGACGGACCGAAACTGGGTGAACGCGTACCGGTCCCAGGCAATCCCGATGCCGAAGCCCGCCGAGCGGCCGCGGTTGCCGGCAATGATCAACAAATATCCCAGCAACAGCCATGTGCCCGCCAGCGCCAGGTAAAACCCGCGCCGTTTCCGCCACGCCTGCGCGAACGAGCCTGACAGAAACGTGCGGTCATAGAGAAAAACCATCAACGGCGCGGTCACCATGACTTCTTTGCCCGCCATCCCCAACAAGCAGGCAATGACCGAAACCGCGTACCAGCGTCCGGGATTGGCCGACGGCGCGGCGCGGATCGCTCCGTACAACGTCAGCAGATACAACAGTCCCATGATCGATTCCGCGCGCTGAATCACGTAGGTCACCGACTCCGTCTGCAACGGATGAACGGTCCAGAGCAGTGCTGTGGCCAGCGCCAGCGGCAGCGCGGCAGCCCCGAAGCGTTGATTCAAGCCCGGCAGCAGCAAGGTCCGGCGAACGATGCCGAACAGCACCAGCCCCGCGAAAATGTGGACCAGCAGGTTCAACGCGTGATATCCCCCCGTGTCCAGCCCACCGAGGGCGTAGTTGATCGCCAGGGAGAGATTCACGATCGGGCGGCCGGCCACGGTGATCCCCGTGCCCTGCGGCGCCAGCACCAGCCCAATCGGCCAGAGATGCCGGATCGTCGGGTTCTCCACAATCGACGCGACGTCGTCGAAGAGAAAAGGTACGGAGAAACTGTTGTGGTAGGAAACCAGCCCGCAAACGACGATCGCAACACCCGCCAAAACCGTCGCCAACTCCGGCTTCCATCGGGATGCCTGGGGTGGCGGGGTTCGTTTAGGCGACGCTGCGTCCGGCTTTGGCACCGCCCAGTTTTATCCCGTCAGCAAGGGCAGAACAAGGTGAAAGCGCGATGAAAAGGCCGGACAGCGGCCCGTCAGGCCTGTGGAAACGCATTCCCGTTGAAGTTGAAGAACCCGCCTCGCATGCCTGCCCCGAAAACTGCCTTTTACTCGATCATGTGACGCGCCGGCTTGGGAGCCGAGTCCCGCAACTGGTCGAGGTCCCTGGCGGCGCCCGCGTGGTCGCCGGTTCTTTCCCGGGCTGCGGCGCGGTTGGTATAGGCTTTTGCGTTGTTGGGGTCCAGCCGGATGGCCTCGCTGTAATCGCTGATGGCTCCGTTGTAATCGGCCTTGCTCTGGCGGGCAAACCCGCTGTCGAAATACGCTTCGGCGGAGTTGGGCGAGAGATGGATCACCTCCGTGTAATCGGTGATCGCGCCGTCCAGGTCTCCTTTGCTTTGCCGGGCCAGGCCGCGATTGCTGTAGAAGGCCGCTTCAGTTGGCTTCAAGCGAATGGCCTGCGTCAAATCGGCGATCGCGCCGTCGTAGTCCGCCTCTCTGATCCGTCCGAGGCCGCGGTTGTAGTACGCGTCAACAAGGGTGGGGGCCACGCGAATGGCCTGTGTGTAATCGGCGATCGCGCCGTCCCAGTCATGCTGGTTCTGGCGGACGAGACCGCGGTCGTTGTACGCTTTGGCGTTGTTCGGGTCCAGCTGAATGGTTTCGGTAAAGTCGGAGATCGCTTTGTCCAAAGCGCCCTGGTCGCGGTGGGCCAGGCCGCGGTTGTAAAAGGCGGCCGGGTTGTGCGGCAGCAGACGGATGGCGTCCGTGTAATCGATAATGGCGCCGTCGAGGTCGCCGCTGGCCTGCCGGGCAAGCGCGCGGGTGTAATGGGGGTCTTCCAGGTCCGGCGCCAATTGAATGGCCTGGGAAGAGTCGGCGATGGCGCCCACGAAATCCCCGCGGCCAAAACGCGCCGAGCCGCGGGCGGCCCAGGCCGTTCGATTGGTCATCTCCAGATGGATCGCCGCGGAGTAGTCGTCAATGGCGGCCAACAGGTCCCCCTTGCTCTGGCGGACATTTCCGCGGGCCACCCAGACGCCGGCGTCGTCGGGCTGCAGGCGGATGAATTCGGTGTAATCGGCAATCGCTCCGTCGTAATCCGCTTTCGCAACCTTTTCCTTTGCGCTTTTGAGATAGGATTGCAAGGAAGCATCCGATTGCGCGGACGGCGTGCAGCCACTGGAGTAAAGCAATCCGCCGGCAAACGCGAGAATTGGAACAAGCGATAGCGAGATTCTCCCCGTTCGCATAGCGGTCACCCTATTTGCTTTCTCCCATATGCCTTGCGCCCCGGGATGGGCGTGGAACACTCTGTTTGGCAACTACTCGATCATAAAACTTTTGACCATGCTGGCAAGCCGATTCAGAGATGTTGCCGCCGGCTGGCCCCGTCAGCCCTTGATCCCGGTCATCGAGATGCCTTCGATAAAACTCTTCTGGGTGAAGAAGAACAGCACGATGATGGGCAGCGCCACGAGCGTGCTGGCGGCCATCAGGTAATGCCATTCCGTGCCGCCGTGCTGGCTTTGGAAAGCCTGCAGCCCCAGCGCCAGCGTGTAGTCCTTTTCGTCGGTCAGATAAATCAACGGCCCCATGAAATCGTTCCAGGTGGACATGAACTGGAACAGCGCGACGACCATCAACGCCGGCTTGCACAGCGGCAGGATGATCTGCCAGAAAATCCGGAACTCGCCGCAGCCGTCGATGCGCGCCGCTTCGGACAGGTCTTTCGGGATGGTCATGAAAAATTGCCGCAACAAAAACACGTTGAACGCCCCGGCAAAGAACGAGCCCACCCACAACGGTTTCAGCGTCCCGATCCAGCCCAGCCAGCGATACAGGCAATAGACAGGCACCATGGTCACGGGGAAGGGGACCATCATCGTGGCCAGGGCGAGCACGAACAGCTTGTTGCGGCCGGGCCAATCGATCCGCGAGAACCCGTAGGCAGCCAGCGCGCTGGACAGCACCGTGCCGACGACTGTCAGCACGCAGAGAATCAACGTGTTCTTCAGGTAGGTGGGGAAATGTTTCATCGCGTGGATGGCGGCGGCGAAATTGTTCCAGCGCGGCGACACTTTTTTGACGATCTTGTCCGCCGGATAATTGTTCACCTCGGACGGCTTGATTTCGGTGAGCGCGCCGTCCTTTTCCACGTAGAGCCGGTAGGGCAGCCACCGCGGCGGCATCGACATGGTTTGGTCGATCGGTTTCAGTCCCGTCGAGATCATCCAGAGCAGGGGAATCAGGAACGTGACTGAGCCCAGGGCGAGCATCGCGTAGATCGAGAATCGATGGAGGGCTTTCATCAGACTATTCTCCCGAATAGAAAATAAGTTTGCGGGTGGAGCGCGTTGCCACCCAGGTCAGGACCATGATGATCAGGAACAGCACCCAGGCCATGGCGGAGGCGTAGCCCATCTGCTGATAGTCGAACGCGTTCTGGTACAGATAGACCGCGTAGAACAGCGCCGACCGGTTCGGGCCGCCGCCGCCGAGCATGATGTAGGCGTTGGCGAAGACCTGCAGCGAACCGATGATGCCCATGATGAGATTGAAGTACAGCACCGGGGAGATCATCGGGATGGTGATGTGGCGGAACTTGACCCAGGCGTTGGCGCCGTCGATTTCCGCGGACTCGTACAACGAGCGCGGCACGTCCTGCAACGCGGCCAGATAGATTACCATGCCGCTGCCGCAACCCCAGAGGGCCATCAGGATCAGCGACGGCTTCGTCCATTTTTCGTCGGCCAGCCACTGTGGGCCTTTGATATGGAACCAGGCCAGCGCGTGGTTGAGGATGCCGAAATTGCCGTTGAGGATCCACAGCCAGATCATCGAACTGGCCACCACGGGGATCAGCGACGGCAGAAAGAAGATGGCGCGGAACAGCGAGCGGCCTTTGACCTGCTGGTTCAGCAGCACGGCCACCAGCAGCGAGATCACCAGACCCAGCGGCAGCGAAATCGCCGCGTAGTAGAACGTGTTGTACAGCGATTTCCAAAACACCGTATCGGTGAACATGTCGTGGTAGTTCAGCGTGCCGATCCAGACAGGCTTGGACAGCACGTCGTAGTCACAAAATGAGTAATAGACCGAGGCGCAAACCGGGAAAACGGTGAATACCAGAAATCCGACGATCCAGAGGCTGATGAAGGACAGGCCCACCAGCAGGTTGCGCCGTTCACCGCGGGTCATAAGCGCTCCATTCCATGATGCGTTCGGCCTGCACCGAGTCCCAGCGGCGCAAGACGCGGTCGAACTTCCATTGCACCCGTTGCTGCACCTGGTCCAGCGCCTCCTGCGGGGACTGCTCCAGCGAGGTCACTTTGTCCACGGCCACGTTCATCTCGTCACCGTATTCGCTCCAGACCGACAACCGGGGAAAGGTGTGCACATCCGGGCTCCTCGCCAGGTCGATGAACGTCTTGATGTACGGGTTGGGATGGTTCCTGATAAATCCGTCGCTGATGTGCGACAGCGGGCTGAACTTGCGCTGGCCGAGGCAGAGCTTTTCCATCGGCCCCTGTGTGTTGACGTAACGAATGAACTCGAACGCCTCCTGCGGATGCCGTGCGCCCTTGGGGATCACCAGCATGTCCGCGTCGGCCAGCGTCACCAGCGGGTTGGCCTGCGGGTCCTTGGCCGGGAACGGCGCCGCGCCCCATTCCATCTCCGGCGCGTATTTTTCGATGAAGCTGTACATCCATACGCCCTGGAGCGTCATGGCGACCTGTCCCGCCAGGAAGGGATTTTGCGGGGATTGAAAGTTGCCGAAGGACGCGCCGAAGCTGCGCCGGTTGTCCACGCCGTATTTCTCGGCCTCCTGGCGGAACCACTCGAAGGTCCGGACGTTGGCGGGAATATTGGCGGTGATATGGCGATCGCCGTCCCAGAGTTTGCCGCCAAACCAGTAGACCCACATTGGCATCCACCAGCCCGGCTGCTGCGGATCATGTCCGATCTGCACCAGCTTGAAGTCCTTGGCGCGTTTCTCCTCGTCGGTCAGCTCCGTATACCGGGCGCGCACGATCCGGCCGTTGCGGTTGATCTCGACGATGGTGAGTTTTTCCGACATCGCCTCCAGTTCATCGAGGCTGCGCGGCGGACGCTCGGGGTCCAGTCCGGCTTCGCGAAATAATTTTTTGTTCCAGTGCAACGCCAGTGTGGCGGGCGTGCTCGGCAGCGCCCACTGGAACCCGCGGTGCCGGCACATGTCCCAATAGACCGGGATGTAATCGTCGCGTGTGATGCCCGCCTGCTGGATCAGCTTGTCCAGGGGTGTCAGCGCCCCCTTCTCGGAAAAAACCGTGATCGTACCGGAGTAGACACCCGCGAGCTCAGGCGGGTCTCCGCCGGCCGTCGCCAGCATCACCTTGCGCTCGATCTCGCCGACGGGGAGCATTTTGACAAAGATCCGGTTCTGCGACGCGTTGAAATCGTCGATCACCGCCTGCATCGCGTCGCTTTCGAAACCCGTCCACTTTTCCCAGTAGTGAATGACCAGGCGTCCGTCCGGCGTGCGCTCGTCGGCCGGGCGGCCGCAGCCAGCCAGGGCGGGCAGAAGCAGGGTCAGCAGGACGCCCGCGATGGTAAAGCGGATGCGATTCAAGGGGAAACCGTGCCGTTCGCTTCGAACAGATATGTGGCAATCGAATGAGCGGGCATTGAGCAGGCCGCCGTCTGTGCGTTCCGTTTCAGGGCGAACGCATGCTCCGTGTCCGTGCGATTCAAGACGACCACCGCGATGGTCCCATCCGGATTGATGAATCCCGTGGCTTCCAGATCGTCCCGTGTGCCCGCGCAGAGGACCCGTTGCGCCCCGGGCCGGATGTACCGGCTGAAATGGCCGAGATAGTAGTAGGAACTTTGGAACAGCAACCGGTCGTTCCGGGTATCCGCGATGATGGGCGCGCTGCAGAAATTGCTTACGTGATTTGGTCCGCCGGTCTCGTCGAGAAGCATGTTCCAATCGACCCAGCCCACCGTCCACCGGTTCAAATCGTTGATGATCGAGCGGGCGTACCGCTCGCCGAGGTCCCAGGAACCGATGTGCGGTCCGCCTTCCTGACAGCCTTCGGTAAACAATAGCGCCTTGTCCGGCCAAGCGTCGTGCGCGAGTTGAACGTTGTCGAATTTGTCCTGCCCGTACCAATGAAAGCCGGTCCCCCAAATGTAACGGCTGGCCTCGGGATCGCTGTAGGCCACGTTGGCCCGTTCGACCAGCAAATCGCGATTATGGTCCCAGATGATGACTTTCACGTGGCCAAGGCCGGACCGATGCAGGGCCGGGCCGAGGTGATCGCGCACAAAATCACGTTCTTCCTCGGCCGTCCAGATGCAGGAATCCCACGCCTGCACCGCCGCCGGTTCGTTTTGGATCGTCAGCCCCCAGATCGGGACGCCCTCCTGTTCGTATTCGTGGACGTAACGAACGTAGTACCTGGCCCAGGCATCGCGATATTCAGGCTTCAGTTTTCCGCCGCGGTTCATCTGCCCGTTGGTCTTCATCCACGCCGGCGGGCTCCAGGGCGAGGCGAACAGTTTGAACGGCTCGCTCGCGGCGTGTTGAGCTTCCTTGATCAGCGGAAGCAGGGCCTGCCGGTCATGCTCGATGGTGAAATGCTTCAGATCGACGTCGCCGTCCACGTCCGTATAGGCGTAGTTGCCCAGGGAAAAGTCGCAACTGTTGATATGGGTGCGGCAGAGGCTGTATCCATGGCCTTCCGCGCGGTCGAAATAGGCCTTCAAAATCAGCCGCTTGTTTTTGGGGCTAAGTTTGTGGAAAGTAACCGCCGCAGCCTCGGTGAACGCAGCGCCGAAACCTTCGATTGTCTGAAATCGTTTGCAATCGTCGACTGTGATGAAAGGCAGATTGGTCACTGCGCTTTCGGTCCACTGGATCGAAGGTTGCTCGGTCAGGCGATTGCCTGTTTCTTTGGCTGTTAAATAATTTTTGAGCTGCATGGGCAACACAATTAATTCATTCTAATTGACAAAGGCGCTGGGAATCAACTCTTATCATGACTGAAAGATCGGGTTGCCAAGCAAACGTTTGCACAATCATAAGGTGACGGATATGGAAGCAGAGACCATCATGTTAGGCGAGTCAGTGTGCCACCACAGAGACAAACGGGCGGCCAGCGAGTTTATCGAGCTGGACGGTGAGACCTACACTTGCATTCGCCATGTGGACGCGATCGACCCGTTTCTGATGAGCGTGGTCAGCGACAGCGATCACTGGCTGTTCGTGGGCAGCAACACACCGTTCACGGCGGGCCGGGTCGATGGCGACAGCGCGCTGTTTCCCTACCAGACAGTCGATAAACTCATGCGCCATGCCGACACCAGCGGCGCACTGTCGATTTTTCACGTCCGCCACGGCAACCAATGGCGTCTCTGGGAACCGTGGCGGTCCAGTGGTTGCGTCTACCGCATCGAACGGCATCTCTACAAGCACGTCCATGGCACCAGCGTGATATTTGAAGAGACAAACGCCGACCTGGGCTTGCGTTTCCGTTGGCGCCTGGGCGCGTGCGAGCCTTACGGCTTCATTCGGGAGTGTTCGCTGGAGAACCTGGGAAACAATCCGATCGACGTCCGCTACCTTGACGGCTGGCACCAACTGCTGCCGCCGAACGTGGGCCAAAACACCTTCACGGAATTCAGCAATCTCGCGGTCGCCTATATGCGCCACGAATGTCTGCCGGCGCAATCGCTCGGACTGTACACGCTCAATGCCGGCATCTCGGACCGGGCGGAGCCGTGCGAATCGCTGCGTGCAGCGTGCGCGTGGTCGCTCGGCCACGCGCATCCTCTGATCCTGCTGTGCGACCGTCAGGTGGACGCGTTTCGCCGGGGCGAACCACTCCGCGCCGAGATGGAAGTGCGCGGCGAATTCGGCGCGTATCTCGTGGCCGATCAGGTCACGGTGGCCGCGGACAAACCGCACCGGTGGTACACGGTGGCCGACACGCGGCTGGACCACACGGCGCTGCTGCGGCTGCAGGCGGAACTGGCCGATCCCGCCGCTGTCGAACGGTTGCTGCGCAAGGGCCTGCAGGCGAATCAAAATGGCGTCCGCCGCCGGATCGCCGCCGCTGATGGACTGCAGCAAACCGCCGATCAGGCGGCCAGCGTGCATCATTTCGCCAATGTCCTGTTCAACTGCATGCGCGGCGGGACGTTAAATGATTCCTACCGGTTTCCCGCCGCGGACTTCTCGGCCTTTGTCGTGGCGCACAACAAATCCGTCCACGCGCGCCACCGCGGCTGGTTGCAGGGGCTGCCGGCGACGCTGACGCTGGATGATCTGCGCCGCCAGGCGGCGGAACAACAGGACCCGCATCTGGCCCGCCTCGCCGCCGAATATCTTCCGATCACCTTCAGCCGCCGTCACGGCGATCCCAGCCGCCCGTGGAACCGGTTCTCGATCCACATCAAGGACGACCATGGCAACCCGATTTACGCCTACCAGGGCAACTGGCGCGACATTTTTCAAAATTGGGAGAGCCTGGGGCAAAGTTATCCGGCTTTCCTCGAACAGATGATCACCGTGTTCCTCAACGCCTCGACGGCCGACGGCTACAATCCGTACCGCGTCAGCCGCAATGGTGTTGATTGGGAGGTGGAGGACCCGAATCATCCGTGGAGTTACATCGGCTACTGGGGCGACCACCAGATCATTTATCTATTGCGGCTGCTGGAGAGTTGCGAGCGGTTTTATCCGGGCCGTCTGGCCGGGATGCTGGGCAGGAGAGCGTTCACCTACGCGCATGTGCCCTACGAAATCGCCGGCTTCGACGCCCTCGTCGTCGATCCGCGCAACACGGTGACGTTCGATCGCGCGCTCCACAAGAAACTCGCCGCCCGGGCGGATGCGCTGGGTGCCGACGGCAAAATGCTGGCGTCCGCCGACGGTGAAATCGTGCTCGTTCCGCTTGCCGAAAAATTGCTCGTGCCTTTGCTGGCCAAGCTGGGCAACTTCGTGCCGGAAGGCGGCATCTGGTTGAACACCCAGCGTCCGGAATGGAACGACGCGAACAACGCGTTGGCCGGTTGGGGCCTGTCGATGGTGACGGTGAATTATCTGCGCCGCTACTTGGTGTTTGTCGACCGGATCCTGTCCGCGAGCGAAGAAAAGACCGTTGATCTCTCCGCTCCCGTTGCCGAACTTCTGGCGGCAATCACCGCCACGCTGCGTGAAGCGGCGCCACAGGCCGCGCGCGGCTTCGACGACGCCGGCCGTTTTCGCGTGCTGGCCGCCCTTGGTCGCGCGGGTAGCACCTACCGCAAAACCCTGTATAAACAAGGGCTGCAAGGACGCATCACGGTCCCGATTTCCGCCGCCCGTGACCTTATCGCGACGGCGCTGCCGGTCATTGATGCGACGATCCGCGCCAGCCGCGGCAAGGACGGGTTGTACGACGGCTACAACGTGCTGCATTTGCGGGGCGGCAATCAGGCCGCCGTCGCCCGGTTGTATCCGATGCTGGAAGGCCAGGTCGCCGCTTTGAGTTCCGGTCTGCTGGAATCCGAAGAGGTCCTGGCGGTGGTGCGCGCCCTGCGGGCGAGTGAATTGTACCGGGCCGACCAGAAGAGCTATTTATTGTATCCGGACCGCGCGCTGCCGGCGTTTCTGGCTCGCGACGTGTTGCCGGCGGACGCCACCAGGCGTGCGCCGCTTTTTGCCGCGTTGCTGGCGGCAGGCGATCGTTCCGTGGTGGTGACGGACGACAAGGGCGGGCTCCATTTTCAGGCGGACTTGCGCAACGCGGCCGAGCTGGCTGCGCGGCTCGATGTCCTGGCCGGCGATCCCCGGTGGCAGGGGGCCGTGGCCAGGGACCGCGCGGCGGTCCTTGAAGAGTGGGAGACCGTGTTTCGCCACAGCGAATTCACCGGTCGGAGCGGGACGTTCTTTGCGTTTGAAGGGTTGGGCAGCATCTATTGGCACATGGTGGCCAAGCTGCTCCTGGCCGTGCAGGAGGGCCATCGTCGGGCAATTGCCGGAGCAGAAGAAAAGAACGTGGTCGATGCGCTGGCGGCGGCCTATGAGGAGGTGCGGGATGGGTTGGGTTTCCGCAAAACGCCCGACGTGTACGGCGCGTTCCCGTCGGATCCTTACTCGCATACGCCGCGAGGCAAAGGCGCACAACAGCCCGGCATGACCGGCCAGGTGAAGGAGGAAATTCTGACGCGTCTGGGTGAACTCGGGGTTGAGATCGAGGACGGGCGATTAAGATTTGCCCCGCGCCTGCTGTGCCGCGAGGAATTTTTCACTGGGCCCCATCGTTTCGAGTATATTGGGCTGAGCGGACAAGAAATGACGTGGGAGATGGGCGCCAACTGCATTGGGTTCACATACTGCCAGACGCCGATTTGTTATCAATTGTCGAAGAACACTGGGATTTGCATTGAGTGGGCGGATGGACGACTTGAGCGAATTGACACAAACTCCTTAAGTGCTGATATTTCCGCATCAATATTTGATCGCCGAGGTGATGTTTTGCGATTGACAGTGCACCTAGATGGTGGAAATCTGAAATCGGAGGGGTAATTTGTGCAAGAAAACATATTTACAATCAGGTGAAGAAACTTCGTTTTTCAGCATAAATGTGTTGACGCAAACGTTTGCATAGATTATAAGTAACGGCAGTATTGGAGACGGAAGGTAGTAGGGCGAGTTCAGGAAACGTGGAGAGAACAGGGCTAACGAGGGTTGGGTTCATATCTGTGGTAGCTTCAGCTTCTACCAGTTTAGTAAACCCGTTTAATTTACCTCGTGGGGTATGATTCTAAGGCACAGTAGCGTCACGTTGGCGCAAGCATAGGGTTATCAACCCGGAAGGGACATGAATGAAAGCGGTTTTGAAATTGGCGAGTTCGGCAGTGGTAATTTTCACAGTGGCGGTCATTCTGACTGCATCGACACAAGCGGCGAACGAGGCGAATGATAATGCTGGAAATTACTCAGTGGTGGGCTGGGGATCATTTGCGACAAACGCAAACCTTGGCACGGGATTTGGACCTTGGTTGATCCTTGCCACCAACTCCCCGAGTGACGCAGGTTGCTTTTTGGGAAGTTCTGCAAGTGCGCTCACGACAACGAACATCGATACAGGCGGTGAATCGTTTGGCACCTACCACGACTTCTCGGGTGGTGACAATTTTATGACGCTGGATGTTGTTCGCTCATTCACGGGAGGACCTCTGGGTATTGGACAATCGGTTCAAGTCACCTGGCAGACCCGCTTTGTCCAACCCGGCGGCGTTGTTGGATTCAGTCTCATCGACGATCCTGCGGCTGCCGAAAACGGAAACGACCATGCCCTCGAGTACTATTTCACGGCTGGGACCACCAATTACACCGTGAACAACGGGACGCCGAGCGACCTTGGCACAAATGATAGCTACACATTTGACGGCCAAATTCTCACCTTCACACTGGTCACTCCCGGCACCATGAACTTGACCGTGCAGAACGTGAAATCAGGCGTGATCTTCACGACCAATGGAATTGCTTTGAATCCCGCAGCCGGTCCGATCACGGCGATTCGGTTCTTTAACGCGAGTCAGGTGACTGGATCGACGAACAACGTGTTCTTCAACAGCCTCGCGGTCATCGGGCTACCGCCTACGACGGTCACCAAGGTGAGCGTGACCGGAGGCAATGTGATTCTCAGTTTCCCCACGTTCACCAATGCTGTTTACAGTGTTCAGAACCGTCCGGATCTTACGTCAGGTTCCTGGAGCACAATCCTGTCGAATATTCCCGGTTTGGGCGGTGTGACGAATCTTGATATTGGGGCCGGCGCTCCGCCGAAGCAGTTTTATCGGGTCGGTCAGACACAAACGTTATTCCCGTAGCCCGAAAAGAAGAATGCGCTTTAAGGAGCGCAGACGTGAAACAATGGGTTGAAGAATAGCAATAACCCGCGTTCACAACCAGTTGGAAAACAGCGTCTGCGCTCCTTATTCGATCTCCTGTGTTGGATCGGAGGAGCAAGTCGGTCGCCCGAGAGTGCGGGCAAAGGAAGGGCGTTGCCTGCAGTCCCACATTGTTTCTGCCGTGGCTTCTGTCGCGTGTTGATCCATGATTTGTCATTCAAACAGCTTCATCCTTCCGGGTGCCGCATGAGCAGGGTGTTGTTCTGCGCCGCGCTCCTGCTGGTTGCCACTGCGCGGCCGGGCGTTGCGGGCGAACTCCCCTGGCTGTGCGCGGAAGGGACGCGGATCGTTGATGAACAGGGCCGGACGAACATCCTGCGCGGCGTCAATCTGGGCGGCTGGCTGGTGGAAGAGATGTGGATGATGCCGTTCGAGACCAAGCCCCCGGAAGGTTCCGATTTTAAGCCGATCAAGGACCACGTGTCGCTCTGGGCCACCGTGGAAAAGCGGTTCGGCGCGGAGGAAATGGCGCGTGTACGGACCGCGCTGCGCCAGGCGTGGATCACGGAGGCTGATTTCGACCGCATCCACGCGGCCGGACTTAATTGTGTGCGTCTGCCGTTTCTCTACGATCTGCTGGACGAACCCGACGGCTTTCAATGGCTGGACCAGGCGTTGCAATGGGCCAAGGCGCGCGGCATCTATGTGGTCCTCGATCTTCACGGCGCCCCCGGGAGGCAGAGTGACGATCATCCCACGGGTGAAGTGGGGCGCAACATGTTGTTTCGCGATCCGGCGATGGTCAAGCAAACCGAAGAGGTCTGGGCGCGTGTCGCACAGCGCTATCAGGACCATTCTGAAGTGGCCGGCTACGACCTGCTGAACGAGCCGATGGGCGCGCCGAGCGTTGGCACGTTATACCTGGTGTACGACCGGTTGTACCGCGTCATTCGGGCCGTCGACACGCGGCATTTGATTATCATTGAAGACGGCTACAAGGGGATCGAGAACATGCCGCATCCGGCCATCGTTGGCTGGCAGAACGTCGTGTTCAGCAGCCATCATTACACATTTAACGCGAAATCCGAGAAGGACCACCTGGGCGCGCTATCGTGGATCGTTTCCACGGTGCTCGGCAAATTCCAGCAGGAACGTTCGGTGCCGTGGTACGTGGGAGAGTTTCAGTGCGAACCGCACGGAACGCCGATTACCGTCGGGAAGTTCATCCATGCCTTCGAGAAGCAGGACTGTTCCTGGACAATTTGGACCTATAAGACGGCCATGAAAGACGGCGGGGGCGGGATGTGGGGCTGGCACCGTAGTGAAAAGCCGCTGCAACCGCTGAATGTCTTCACCGATTCCGAAGCGGACTTGCTCGCAAAAATTGAACAAGTTAGGACTGAACGGCTGGACGAAGATCGCGAACTGACCGCTGTTTTCCGGTCGCAAAATGGTGAATGACAACGTTTGCTTTCGATGGAAATTGACAAACTGAGGTAAGTTGGCTATATTGATTCTTTAAGGGAAAGAGGTCTTGTGTTTGCCTTGAAAACGTCGTTCCGGCCATGTCGCCGTGTGTTCGCGATCGGGGTTGCCGCCTTGTTGTCGGGGGCTCCGCTTTTGCGGGCACAATCCACCCCGTATTCCGGCCAGCCAGTTTCGATTCCCGGTATCATTCAAGCGGTGAACTACGACCTTGGCGGCCAGGGTGTGGCGTTCAATTACACGCCGCCCTCGGGTTACACCGTGACCAATTACTACCGCAGCGATGCGGTGGGCATGCAGACCAATATGGTCGGCGGCAATTGCCTGGCGTACATCACGGCGGGTGAATGGCTCAACTACACCGTGTACGCGCCGTCCAATTTCATCGCTGAAGTACGCTATAACACGGCGCAGGACCCCAATTTCGCCGGCCTCTACTCCTGGCGGCTTTCAGTGAACGGCCAGACGATGGACGTGCAGAACGACTACGGCGGTTGCGGGTGGTGGTGCTGGCAAAATCATTACACCCCGTTGCAATTCTCCGTGCCGGCGGGCACGAACGTCGTGCGCATCGATATCATTTACGGGAATTTCAACCTGAACCAGTTCGAGTTCATGGTGTCCACCAATGCGACGTATCCGTATCAGGACTCCACCCAATCGGCCAGCAATCGCGTGGCGGACCTGATGTCGCGCCTGTCGATGGCTGACAAGATCGGCCAGATGTGCCTGATCGCCAGCGAATTTTTGACCAACGACGGAAACATCGCCGATTACCGGCTCGGGGGACTTCTCGACGGGATGGGTGGCGGCGCGGACTTTTTGGCGACCAACTCGGTGCAGGCATGGGTTGACTGGACCGACCGGTCCCAAGGCTACGCGTTGTCGACGCAGTGGCACATTCCGACCATTTACGGCATTGATGCCGTGCACGGCCATGGCAACGTCTATGGCGCGACCATTTTCCCGCACAACATCGGCCTGGGCGCCACGCGCGATCCTGCCCTTATTCAGGCAATCGCTCAGGCCACGGCGGTGGAGGTGCGGGCCACCGGCATGCATTGGGCGTATGCGCCGGAAGCCGGCATTGCCCACGATGCGAGGTGGGGGCGCTATTACGAGACGTTTGACGAGACGCCGGACCTCGCCGGCCAAATGGCTGCGGCGGCCGTTGTGGGATTCCAGGGGCCCAGTCTGGGGTCTTCGCAGACCAACGTACTGGCCAGCATCAAACATTACGCCGGCGACGGCGGCACCAGCTGGGGTACGGGGCGTACCGGGATGCTCGATCAGGGCAATACCATCACGAACGACGCGGCATTTCGCAGTGTGTATGTGTCGTCTTACACGAACTCACTTGCCGCCGGCGCGATGAACGTCATGGTCTCCCTGAGTTCATGGAACGGCGTGCGCATGCACACCAACGAGTATGCGGTGACCGAAATTCTGAAGAACGAACTTGGATTCCAGGGGTTTGTCGTCTCCGACTGGCTCGGTCCCAACGCGGCCAATCCCGGCAATCCCAACCAGGGGCTAGTCGACACCATCAACGCCGGGGTCGATATGATCATGGTGCCTCAAGATTACGCGGGGTACACCGCGAACATGCAATACGCGCTCAATGTCGGCAACATCTCCACCAACCGTGTCAATGACGCCGTGCGGCGCATTCTGCTGACCAAATTCATGCTCGGGTTGTTCGAGCATCCCTACGCTGACCGCAGTTTGACGCAATACGTTGGTTGCGCCGACCACCGGGCGCTGGCGCGGCAGGCCGTGCGCGAGTCGACGGTCCTGTTGCAAAACCGGAACAATCTGCTGCCGCTGCGCACGGACCTGCATCACATCCACGTGGCCGGCAGGGACGCGGACAATTTGGGGTATCAGTGCGGCGGTTGGACGATTAGCTGGCAGGGTGGTTCAGGCCCCACCACCATTGGCACCACGATCTACCAGGCCATTACCCAGACCGTGTCGTCGGCGACGCAGGTCACCTTCTCGCAGGACGGCACCGGTGCGGCGGGCGCGGACGTGGGCATCGTTGTCGTCGGCGAGACGCCGTATGCCGAATGGTTTGGTGACACCAACGACCTATCAATGTCCGCTACCGATCTGGCGGCAATCAACAACGTTAAGGCGGCCGGTGTGCCGGTGGTTGTTGTCCTCGTAACAGGCCGGCCGTTGATCATCACGCCATATTTGACCAATTGGAACGCCGCCGTAGTGGCCTGGCTGCCCGGCTCGGAGGGCCAGGGCGTGGCCGACGTTTTGTTCGGTAATTACTATCCGCAAAGCAGCCTGCCGCATACGTGGCAGGCTTCGATGGGCCAATTACCAATCTATGTCGGCGATCAAAACTACAGCCCGTTGTTCGCCTATGATTTTCATCTGCCGCTGGAGCCGTCCCTGAATCTTTTCAACGGGGGCGATGGACTGACTTTGTCCTGGCCGTACGGAAATACCGGGTTCATCGTGCAAGCGACGACCAACGTGGCTGACAGTACCAGTTGGTCCGATCTGTCGGTCACACAGTCGCTAATGGGCACGATGTATCAGGTTGCGTTGCCGCCGGCGGGGGTCAATCAGATGTTTTATCGACTGCGCCGACCGCAGTAAAAATGGGGCAAGCCGGTTGACGAAAAGGCTAAAAACTGGTAGTTTCCTTAAAATATCCCTTCTGAAAGGGGAGTGTTAGCTACGTGAGGGTCAGGGTAAATTTCGGCACGCGGGCTATCGACGAGGCGTTGTATCTTTCGTATGCCATTCCGGCTTTCCCGGTCGGGACGAGTTCCATTACAACCAGTATTCCCGCTCGAGACGACGGGGTAGGTCCGCTCTTAAACACACACGACGCACATGAAACAATTCAAGACGATTGCAACGTGCGGCATCCTGACAACGTTTGCATTACTGGCCGGATGGGCGCCGCAGGCGCGCGCAAGCCTGATTGCCTACGATGGGTTTGTCTATAACACCGGCTCGTTGGGCAGCCAGGCGGGCGGCAGCGGTTGGTCGACGGGCTGGTATCAGTGCAACGCCGCCGATATCAGTGTGGCCACCGGCTCACTCGGTTATGCGTCCCTCTCACCGTCGCTGTCTCTGGTCACCGCGGGCAATCAAGCCCAGCAATCCACCTCCGCCGGCAACAACGATCAGCGACAGCTCAATAATTACTACGGACCGAACTGCGCGGCCAATCAATCCGTCTGGATCAGTTTTACCGGGCAAAGTGGGTCCGTGATCAGCAATGGCGGGTTCGCAGGCGTTTCCTTGTTTGATTCCGGGCAAACCGGCCTGGGATGTTCGAGCGCCGAGTATTTGTTCATCGGCAAGCGGGGTGGCGCCACTCACACCGCTTGGGGCGCGGAACAATCCGCCGGGACGGGTTGCGGTACCTGTGCCGGCGGCGACTCCAGCGTTGCGTTTAACAGCACGATCCATTTCATTGTCGCTCGGCTGGATTTCAACAGCGGCGGGTTGTGGACGATTCATATGTGGGTGGACCCATCGCTTGCTTCCGTGCCTTCGGACAGCGCGTCCGGGGTGGTGACTTTCAGCTTCACTGATAATGTCTGCTTCAACCGGTTCCGCATCGCCGCGGGATTCGGTTCGACCATCAACGTGGACGAATTGCGTGTGGGCACGACGTACGGCGACGTGGCGCCGGTGCCGGCCCCGACGGTCAGCATTGCTCCCAACCCGAGCGGTGGCATTTGTGCCGGCACGTCCGTTGCGTTTACCGCCACCCCGGTCAACGGCGGGACCAGCCCGACCTATACCTGGTACGTCAACGGTGTCCAGACCCAGCAAAGCAGTTCCGTCACTTTCACCAGCAGCGCATTTCATCAAGGCGACCAGGTGTGGTGCACGATTACCCAGGATGCCTCGATTCCCGGTTCGCAATCCACCCCCGTCAGTTCCGGAACAAACACGATGGCGGTGACGACTCTTGCCTTGTCGCCCGCTGTCCTGCCGAATGTGTCCGTAGGCGTTGCGTATAATCAAACTGTTTCCGCCAGCGGCGGCGTTGGTCCGTACGCCTACACGGTGACAGCGGGCGCGTTGCCAAGCGGACTCACGCTGTCCAACAGCACCGGCGCGATCACCGGCATCTACAACAGCAACCCGGGCAGCGCGACTTTCACGATCCAGGCGGCGGACCAGGGAGGTCTGAATTGCGCGATCAGCCGACCCTACACGGTGTTGATGTCGGCGTGCGCCGGGATCACGCTGTCGCCCACCAATCTGGCGCCGGCCACGGTGGGTTCAGTGTACAGCCAGTCGATTACCGCCAGCGGCGGCGCGGCCCCGTACACCTTCAGTCTTCTCAGCGGCAATCCGCCTCCGGGAGTCACGCTCAGCACCAACGGGCTGCTCTCCGGCACGCCAACGGCGGCAGGCAGCCCGTCGTTCACGGTGTTGGTCAATGATACGAATGGTTGTTCGGACACCCTGTTGTACACGTTGACGGCCAACTGCCCGTCCGTCAGCCTCTCGCCAACGAACCTGCCGGCCGGCACGGCATTGGCGGCGTACAACCAGACCATCACAGCCAGCGGCGGCACGGCCCCGTACACCTTCGCAATCAGCAGCGGCACACTACCGACAGGCATCAGCTTGAGTTCGACCGGGACACTCGGGGGCACGCCGACGGCGACCGGGACATTTAATATCACTGTCAGAGCGACGGACCATGATGGTTGCCCCGGCAGCCAGGCGTACAGTCTGGTGATTAGTTGTCCAGCCATCACAGTGTCGCCTGCCACGTTGCCTGGAGGGATCGCGGGTGCGTCGTACGGCAGCGTGATGTTGTTGGGTAGCGGGGGCGTGGGAGCGTACACGTTCAGCGTGAGCAGCGGCAGTCCGCCCGCTGGATTGACCTTGAGTCCGTCCGGAATGTTTACTGGCACACCGACGAATGCCGGCAGTTCGACATTCATCGTGCAGGCCAGGGACACGAATAACTGCCCGGGCAGCCAGAGTTACACGATCTCGGTCTGCGGTCCGCCGACGATCACCGGACAACCCATCTCGGAAACGGTGTGCGGCGGTTCGACGACGAGTTTCACGGCGACGGCCACGGGTTCGGGGGCATTGACGTACGCCTGGCGCCAGTACAACAGCGGCTGGGGAAGCGTCTGGGCCATCAGCGCGCAAAACGGTCCTGGCGGCAGCGGCGCATATATCGGCACGTCCACGACCAACGGTTATACGGGAGACCCCGGCAATGATGGGGACATTGACACGCAGGGCAAATCCTGGGGACTGTACGCCAACAGTTCCAATACGGTGTCGGCGGTGCGTAACGTAAACCTGGCTGTGGGCGAAACATTCAGGATCGACTTCGATACGGGTGATATTCCGGCTCCCGGAGTTGTCGGGCTCCAATTGTTCTATGGAGGGACTCCACGGTTTGGGTTCCAATTCATCGGCGGCCAGACGAACTACACAATTTACGACAGTTCCAGTTCGCAGCGCGACAGCGGCGTGCTGTACACCACGCAGGGACTGCATCTGGCGCTGACGTTGATCGATGCCGACCATTATTCGCTGACCATCAGCGCTGTCGGCAGCGACACCTATGGCGTGGGTAACACCGGTCTGCTGCCGGTGACCATCACTGGCACGTTTGCCGGCTCGTCCGGCACGGTGGTCAACCGTCTGCGGCTTTACAATTATCAGGGGCCGAACGACGCGAACAATCCCCGGCGCGACGCGTTCTTCAACAGCATCAGCTTCGGCGCGTATGACGACAATGCTTCGTTCTACACGGCCTGGGCGGGCGATCAGGGCAGCGCGCCCCTGTCCAACGCGGGTAATATCTCCGGCGTCAATACCCCGACGATGACAGTCTCGAACGTAGGCCCATCCGTGGCCACCAACTACGACGTCGTCGTCTACAACTCTTGCGGCGTCGCCACTTCGAGTGTTGTGTCGTTGACCCTCAACAGCAATACGCCGAGCATTACCAACCAGCCGCAGAGCGAGACGGTCTGCACCGGCGCCGGCACCACGTTCTCCGTGGGCGCCACGGGCGCCTCGATGTATCAGTGGCGGGAAAACGGCGTCAACCTCACCGACGGCGGCAGCATCTCCGGCTCCGGCACGCCGGCGTTAAGCATCAATTCCGTCCAGGGCAGCGACGACCAGTCCATGTTTGACGTGGTCCTGACCAGCGGCACGGGCTGCAGCGTGGTCTCGCAGGCGGCGGAGTTGACCGTGACGACGACGATCACGTTCACGCAGCAACCGCAGCCGCAGACCGCGTGCAGCGGCGGCGGGGCGACCTTCTCGGTCACCGCCAACGTCAGCGCGGGATTGACCTATCAATGGATGAAGAACGGGACGAACCTTGTCGACGGCGGCACCATCGCCGGCTCCGCCACCCCGACGCTCAATCTGGCGGGCCTGGCTGCCGCTGACAATGGCGCATCCTTTGCGGTATCGGTCAGCGGGGCCGCCGGTTGCCGGTCGGCGAGTTCCTCCCCGGCCACGTTGACGGTGAACAACGCGCCTGCGATTACTGGCCAACCGACCAACCAGACCCTGTGCGTCGGTGGCAACGCCAGCTTTACAGTCGGCGCCACCGGCTCGGGTTTGACCTATCGATGGCAGAAGGGCGCGACGCCGTTGACGGACGGCGGATCGATCGCCGGCTCCGCGACGTCCACGCTGGTGTTGACGGGCACCGGTGCCGGCGACAACGGTGCGTCGTTCAGTTGCGTGGTCAGCGGCCTTTCGCCGTGCTCGCCGGCCACATCGGGGCCGGCCAGGTTAATCATCGTTTTGCCGCCATCGATCACGACGCAACCGCCTCCATCGACGACGTGTGACGGTTGGAACACCAGTTTCACGGTGGTTGCCGCCAACGCGGCCGGCTACCAGTGGCGCAAGAACGGAGTAACTCTGAGCAACGGCGGCACGATCTCCGGCGCGACCACGAACACGCTGGTCCTGACAGGCGTGCATCTGGCCGATTCCGGCGCGTCATACGACGTGGTGATCAGCCCGAATTCCCCGTGTTTCTCGACGAATTCAACCACAGCCACGCTCACGGTGAATGCGTTGCCGTCGATCACCGCGCCACCCGCGGCGGCGATCACAGTCTGCTCCAACAGCCCGGCGAACTTCACCGTGACCGCCGCCGGCAATGCCGTGGGCTATCAGTGGCGCAAACGCGTCGCAGGCTGGGCCAACGGCTGGGCGTTAACGGCGAACTCCAGCGCCACTCTGGCCGGTTTCTACGTTGGTTCTTCGACGAATAACGACCTGGACAACGACCCGAATGGCGATGGTGACATCGATACCGCCGGCCTGTCGTGGGCGATGTACGCCAACACGGACAACCTGACGGAAGCGCGGCGCTTGTCGTCCACGCCGTTGAGTGTGGGACAGACCGTCAGCATCAATATCCAAAATGGCACAGTCGTGTCTTCGGGGTTGGCAGGGTTCAGCTTGCGCGCGGGCGGAGACGCGAACACGAACAACCAATTCGAATTTTACGCTGATGGAACGAGCCAGTACTACTGGCTGAATGAAAACAATGGCGTGAGCAACGGCCCCGTCAACAGTTATGTGCCGCTGACGTACGGCGGGCTGAACGTCGTGTTCACCCTGACGAGCAGTAACACCTTCGCGATGAGTTTCACGACGCTGATCAACGGCGCGTCGTACGGGCCCTACTACGGAAGCCTGTTGACCACGGGCGCGATCGACCGGATCCGTCCGTTCATCTACAATCCCGGCTCGGGCGGGGCGGCCCAGGACTTTTTCTGGAACAGCGTCAGGTTCGGCGCCGACTCCGACGATGCATCGGACAGCGTTTACAGCCACGGCGGCTCGCCGAACCTGGTCAATGGCGACAACGGCGGCGGCTCGAACATCACAGGGGCCGCCAGTTCGACTTACACCATCGCCAACGCGCAACCCGGCGATGCCGGTGCTTATGACGTTGTCGTGAGCGGTACGTGCCGGCCCGCGGTGGACTCCAGCGCGTCGGCGTTGACGGTCAAACAGGGGCCCTCGGCCACGATCACGGTGCCGTCCTCGTTCTGCGCGAACACGATGGGCAACACGGCCAGCGTGCCGAACGGCGGAGCGGGTGTGACGTACGCCTGGACATTGACCGGCGGCACGATTACCGCCGGGACGGGAACACCGGCCATCACGTTCACAGCGGGGGGCGTCGGCACTCTCGCGCTGGGCGTGACGGTGACCGCCACGGACGCCTGCATTGCCAGCACCGGCCCGTTAAACCTGCCCATCGTCAGCAGTCCGGTCATCGTCAGCGGCCCGAATCCGATGGCGGCCTGTGCCGGATCAGCCGCCCTGTTCAACGTGAACACCGAAGGCGTCTCCAGCTATCAATGGCAGAGGGCCGGCACCAATTTGATGGACAGCGGGCGCATCACCGGATCGGGCACGGCGGCGTTGGCAATCAGTCCGGCCAACGACAGCGATGCGGGCGGGTATGACGTGGTGATCACCGGCTGCCAGGGCTTGGTGCAGACCTCGTCCGTGGCGGCGTTGACCGTTAGCGATCCGCCCGACATTACAAACGAACCCAGCAACCAGAATGCGTGCGTGGGCGGCAGCGCGAGTTTTACGCTGACCGCCACCGGTACGGCATTGAGTTACCGGTGGATGAAAGGGTCCGTCCCGCTCAATAACGGCGGCTCGATTGCCGGCGCGGCTACGGCGACGCTCACGTTGAGCGGGCTGTCGACCAATGATGCCGGGGCGTCCTACTCCTGCGTGGTCAGCGGCTCCGCGCCGTGCGCGGCCGCCACATCGTCGATCGTCACGCTGTCGGCTGTGGCCGTGGCGCCGACCATCCAGGTGCCACCCGTGCCCGTGACGGTCTGTGACGGCTGGAATGCGAGTTTCACGGTGACGGCCAGCAATGCGACCAGCTACGCGTGGCGCAGGAACGGTGTGCTTCTCAGCAACGGCGGTTCTGTTGCCGGCGCAACAACCGCGACGCTGACGTTGACGGACGTGCATGCCGCGGATTCCGGCGCGAATTTCTCCGTGGTCGTCAGCGGCAGCGTGGCGTTGCCCTGCGCGTCGGTGAATTCGTCCGCTGTGGCCTTGACGGTCGATGCGTTGGCGGCGATTGCGACACAGCCGGCGGCCACGTTGAACGTTTGCTCGAACAGCCCGGCCAACTTCTCAGTCAGCGCGACTGGATTTGCGGTGACGTACCAGTGGCGCAAGCGCGGCACCGGCTGGGCAAGTGGCTGGTTGTTGACGCCCACGAGCGATACGGCCAATAACGGCTTCTTCATCGGTTCGTCGACGAACAACGACGCGGGCGCAGGCGGATTGACCAGCGGCGGAAGCGACATCGACACCGCCGGACGAGCCTGGGGAATTTACGGCAACAACACCAACTCTGCCACCGAAGCGCGGCGCCTGGCTTCCACGCCGCTGGGCATTGGCCAGACCGTCAGCATCGCCATCGATAACGGCGCCGTCCCGTCCGGCGGCCTGGCCGGATTCAGTCTGCGTGCGGGCGGCGATGCCACGGCGTTCAACCGGTTCGAATTCTTCTATAACGGGAGCACCGCGACCTACGAGATCAACGATAACAACGGGTACACAAACACGGGCGTCGGGATCACCTATCAGGGTGTGCAGGTGTCGGTCAAGCTCACGGGTATGAACACGTATTCGGCGACGTTCACCCGGGTGATGGACGGCGCGTCGTTCGGTCCGTACACCGGCACACTGCTGGGCACCGGCAGCATCGACCGGATTCGTCCATTCCTGATCAACCCCGGCACGGGCGGTCCGGCGACGGATCTGTACATCAACAGCATCACGTTTGGCGCGGACTCCGACGACGCATCGGACAGTGTCTACAGCCACGGCGGTGCGCCCGCCTGGCTCAATGGCGACAGCGGCGGCGGATTGGACATCGCCGGGGCCACCAACGCGGCGTACACGATCTTCAACACATTGCCGGGGGCTGGAGGCGCTTACGATGTGTTGGTTGGCGGAGCATGCAGTGCGCCGATGGATTCCACCGCGACGACGCTGACCGTGCAGCCGTTGTGTCTTTCCGTCACGGGACCGTTGAATGAGTCGTACGTCACGAATGCGTCAGTCGTCGTTACCGGAACGTCCTCCGGCGCCACCAGCGTCACCGTCAATGGCAATGCGGCCACGAGTGGCAACGGATTTGCGACGTGGACCGCCACGGTCTCGAATCTTAGCACGTGCACCAATCAGCTCACGACTGTCTCCAGGAACAATTCCGGTGACGTGTTGACCAATATTTCCTTTGTGATTTATGCGACCGGCTCATCCGACTGCAACGGCGACGGTCTGCCTGACCTCTGGCAGATTCAGTATTTCGGTTCGCCCACCGCGGCGAACGCGGGGCCGAATGTGGATCCCGACGGCGACGGCATGTCAAATCTCCAGGAATATCTGGCCGGGACGGACCCGACCAACGGCGCTTCTCTCTTCCATGTGACGGCGGTCATTGAGCAGGGGAATAATATTCTCGTGAGATGGGTCTGCGGCGGTGGCAGGACCAATGTGCTGCAAGCGGCGGCAAGCCTGCCTGCCGGCGTCTATTCCAATGTCAGCCCGAATATCGTCCTGGTCGGTAGCGGCCTCGTTAGCACAAACTACGTGGACACGGGGGCGGCCACGAACGTGCCGGCAAGGGTTTATCGTGTCCGATTGGTGCCGTAGCCTGGGAAACTTGCATTTGGGACAGTCCGGTGCCAGATTGGTGACAGAAGAGTAGAGGGTTGGGGAAATTGAGCTTGCAAACGTTTGCAAACAGTTGTATATAGGATCAAATGCTTAGCCGCGTTTCACGTTACGAACGCGTCAGTAGCCTCATGTTGGGGTGCATTCTCGGGTCACATCAAAGGCGACTGGCTCCGGTCGGGAAGAGATTAAAATGAACGTCGGACGACTCGAACGTTTTCACTTCGTTTCTTTTCTGATTGTTGTCTCTGCTTTTATCCTTCCCTCATTGATTCCCGCCAACGCCAGGGCCGATCGCACGTGGAACGAGGCCGGCTGGAGCATGAGCTTCGATGACGAGTTCAACAGCAACGCCGTCAACGCCGCCAAGTGGAACATCAATGACGGGCCCAACGGCGGCAACAACGAGGCGGAGTATTATTCCCCCAATAACGTCTATGAAGCCAACGGCTACCTCGTGTTGGAGAGCAAACCACAAGCAATTCAGGACAGCGGGGGAGCCTGGTACTACTACACTTCCGGCAAGGTCACCACGGCGGGCAAATGGGACACAATTCAGGGCCGCATTGAAATCCGCGCCAAACTTCCCACAGGCAAGGGAATCTGGCCGGCTCATTGGATGCTCGATTATCTCACATGGCCGCCGGAGATCGATATCACTGAAATGGTCGGCAGTGTTCCGGACAACCTGGTAGTGGGACATCACTGCGGCCCGATCCCGGAGTGGTGTGTTGAGTGTTGTGGCGGCTACCCGTGGAACTGCGGGCTCACCGAGAACACGACCGTGTACTGGGACATGGACTGGACGGCAAACTGGCATACGTTTGCTCTGGAGTGGCAACCGTCGTATTTGGCCTGGTCCCAGGACGGCGTCACCACCTTCACCGGCTACCGTTGCATCCCCACCAATTCGATGTTCCTGATCTTGAACACCGCCGTCGGCGGCGACTGGCCGGGCTGGCCGGACTCCACAACGCAGTGGCCCCAATATCATTTGATTGACTACGTGCGCGCCTACAAGAATTGGGATGGCCAATCGCTTCCCAACGGCGATTTCGAATGGGTGGAAGACAACGCGTTCCCCAACTGGAACACGGTCAATGACAACGGGAACATTGTCCCTGACGACGTCTCCCAGAACGCCCTGGATGGACAGCACTGCGCCAAGATGTTTGGACGGTTTGACACCGCCACCAACACTTCCTGGCTCATCCAATCGCAGACGGCTTCCGCGGGCCAGATATGGCAGGCGTCGGTGTGGGCGGCCAACCGCCCGCAGGACCTGATCAGTCTCCACAACACCGCGCGCTTCAAGCTGGAGTTCTACGACGGTTCGTGGAATTTGCTGGCCCAGTATGCGTTGACCGCGGTGAATAGCAACACCGCACCCAGCTACACCCAGTACACGATCCGCCAGGAGGCCCCGACCAATTCCTCCTATGTCCGTGTGGTCATGGAGTTCAATCAATTCAACTATGAAACCGGCGCCGCCGACTTCGACGACGCGGAATTAATCCCCATCACCTCACAGACCGTCGACAGCCTGCGCGTTCTGGTCAATGGCGACTTCGAAGAGGGCGATGGCAATGATTTCCCAAGCTGGAATTTCTACGGAGCGACCAGCAATATTGAGGTCGAGACCGCCCCCATCAATATTGACCAGGGGAAACGGTCCGTCCGAATTCTCGCGGAGTCCGACGGACTCGTCCCGGAAACCGGCCTGTACCAGGACATCCCGGCGCGTCCCGCGGAGACTTGGACAGCCGGCGTTTGGGCGCAAAATCGGGTGGGTGACCAGGTGCAGGGAAGCAACACGGCGGCTCTCTCGCTCGAGTTCCTCGACGCCAACGGCGTGATCCTGCAGTCGAATGCGGTGAAGGCGGTTGATAAGAACACGGTGCCGGGCTACACCAATGTCACTGTCACCGGGACTTCCCCCGCCAATACGGCCTTTGCCCGCATCGTGCTGAAATACCAGCAAGCCGCAGGCGGCGGCGGTTCGGTGAACTTCGACCTCGCCAGTCTCAGCACCGTCACAGCTGTCGGCACGCTCGTCAACGCTGGTTTGCAGTTGTACGACGGCACCAATTTCCCCGGCTGGGTCACCTACAGCGCGGGATGGAACGTGGTCCCTGACGCGCTGGCCATCAATACCCGCACCGGAACGAGTGCCGTGCAGATGTTCGGCCAGTATCCGGGCAACGGTGCGGCAAACGAATCCGGTGTGTACCAGGATTTGCCCGCCGCTGACGGCCAGGTCTGGCAGGCCAGCGTTTGGGCGGAAAATCGTCCCAACGATCTCACCCAAGGCGCCAACCAAGGGGTTCTCAAAATTGAATTTCACGATACGAGCGGCAATCTGCTCGATAGCGATCAATTGACCGTCGTCGCTTCCAATTCGCCCTCCTACTACCAGCAGTTTTTTCTCAAACGCCTGGCACCGCCGTCCACGGCCACAGCCAGGATCGTGCTGGCCTATGACCAGGTCAACGACGCCGGCGGTTCGGCGGATTTCACGGCGCCGACGCTGGCCCAGTTGACCGTCCACGATCCGCGCCCTGTGCTTAACTCCAGCTTTGAGGACGGTAGTCTCTATGCGTTTCCAAACTGGGCGCAGTACGGCACGAACTTCGACATGATCCACGAGCCGATCACGAACTACGTGAACAGCGGCAAGTCAGCCGTACAAGTCTGGGGCGCCTTACTCTCGTCGTATGACAACACCGGCCTGTACCAGGATTTCCCCGCGCAACCGTTGGAAATGTGGCAGGCCAGCGTCTGGGCCCAGAACCGGCCGTTTGACCAGTTGTGGCCGGGCAACATCGCCAATCTCAAGATGGAATTCTACGACACCAACGACAACCTGATTGCCACCAATAATCTCACGATCCTGGACGGCTCCTCCAGCACGAATTACCAGTGGTACGCCACCCGCATGATCGCCCCGTGGGGAACATCCCGCGCCCGCGTGGTGCTGGAGATGGTGCAGACCAACTGGCTGCCCGGCTCGTGTGATTTCGATGACGCGGACATGGAAGTATTGTCGTCCACCAACGCCAACCGACAACTGTTGGACGGCGGTTTCGAAGCGGGCCAGGGCACGCAATTCAGCGCCTGGGTCCCTTATGGCGTGGGCAGCTCGACGAATATCCTGCGCGACGGCAACACCAATAACGCCCACGGCGGCACCCAGTGCCTGCAGATGTTCGGCGACTTCAATGGCCAGGACAACTGGTGCGGCATCTACCAGGACATCCCCGCCGCGGCGGGCGAATTCTGGCAGGCGTCCGTGTGGGCGCGCAGCCGCCCTGGCGACATGATGCAGGCCAGCAACTCCGCACCGATCGCACTCGAATTCCACGATTACTGGGGCAATTACCTGCAGGGCGATTCATTGACGGCGGTCGACTGGACCTCCGACACAAATTACACCTGGTATGCCATCCGCGATTGGGCGCCCTGGGGCACCGCCTACGCGCGCATCGTGTTCCAATATCACCAGCCCAACAGCGCGTTCGGCTCGGCAAACTTCGACGACGCCGACCTCGCGCTCATCACGGCACAGAGCAACCCGCAATTGCTCAACGGCGGATTCGAATACCGCGGCATCAACAACGATTTCATTAACTGGACACGGTTCAACGCGGGCTTCAACACCTTGATCGACCCCGATTCCACGAACGCGCACTCGGGCAGCCGTTGCGTGCAAATGTTTGGCCGGTTCACCAACACCTGGAACAACTCCGACCTCTACCAAACACTTCCGGCCGCAGCCGGCCAGGTCTGGCAGGCCGGCGTCTGGGTGCGCAATCGTCCCGGCGATTCGCTTCAGGGTTTCAATCAGGCGCTGCTCAAGCTCGAGTATCTGGACGCGTACAACAACACCCTCTCCGTCAGCGAACAGGTCGTTGCCGATGCCACCACGACAACGAATTATCAGCCCTGCGCCGTCATGCGGCAGGCCCCCACCGGCACCGCCTGGGCACGCATCACGTTGGAGGTGGACCAGACCGCGTATGCACCTGGCTCCGTCAATTTCGATGACGCCTCGCTGGTGCAGGTGGCCAGCCTGAATGGGCTGCAGCCATTGGGACGGGTGTTGTGGGATGGAGATGTGCCGCTGGCCGGCGCGGCCAGCATTGCCGGGAATCTCATCCTGAATCCGGGAATGAACCTGAACGTGAACATCAATGGCCCGAACCCCGGTCTACCCGGCTATGGCCAGATCACCGCGTCCAGCGTGACCATTAACGGGAACCTCAACATCGTCCTGCCCACCAGCTTCAACAGCCAGGCCTACGTGCCGCGCGCCGGCCAATCGTTCACCATTATCAGCGCCCCGGCCATCAATGGAAGGTTCTCGGCCCTGAACGGCCCGACGGGCATGGGCGGAGGCCCGGCGTTTGCGCTGGTGTACACCCCTACCAGCGTTGTCTTGCAGGTGGTGGCAGACTTGGACAGCGATAACAACGGGCTGCCCGATTACTGGGAGCAACAATATTTCCACACGCTGACCGGCACCAGTCCAACCGCCGATCCGGACGGCGACGGGATGTCCAATCTGCAGGAGTTCTTGGCTGACACCAATCCCACGAATGCTGCTTCCTATTTCCACATTCAGAGCATTGCCCCGAATCCCGGCGGCGGCATCGCCGTCTCCTACCAGTCCTCATCGAATCGGGTCTACACGTTGTACTACACAGACGCCTTCAACTCCGGTGTTTGGTCCAATATTCCAACCGCGACAAGTGTCCCGGGGACCGGCGGCCTGCAAACACTCATCGATCCGGCCACCAATCTCACGCACCGCACCTACAAGGTCATGGTTCAACTGCCGCACTGATGGCTTGATTGTCTTGACGCCGCGCGCGCGGTCGGGAAAAGCTCCTCGCGATGGGTATCTCAGAATCGCCTCATGGCAATACCTGCCTGCTGAAGAAATGGCTGGGCCCGGCCATCATCGTCATTGCCTGGCTGGCCCAGGTCCGCTGGGGATGGCGCAAATGGCCGGATGTACTGGTTGACTTCGGGCAGTCCCCCTATATCGCCTGGCGATTGGCGGCGGGCAAGACGCTATACGCCGACGTCGCCTATTTCCAGGGCCCACTCTCCCCTTGGCTGAACGCCGTCTGGTTCCAGTTGTTCGGTGTCAGCCTGACGAGCTTGATGGTCTGTAACCTCGCCCTTATCGTTGGCATCACCCTGCTTCTCCATCAACTCCTGCTGGCCATCAGCGACCGGTTGACCGCGGCGATTGGCTGCCTGTCGTTCATCGCCCTGTTTGCGTTTGCGCAATTTGTTCCCTACGGCAATTACAACTTCGTCTGTCCCTACACGCCCGAATTACCCCATGCCGTCGCGTTGTCATTGCTCGGGGTTTGGTTTCTGTCGCTCTTCGTGCGGCATCGGCGGCTCCCGGCCATTGCGGGCGCGGGAATTTCGTCAGGCTTGGTCTTCCTGACCCGGGTGGAACTCTTCCTGCCCATCTTCGTCGCGCTGGCTGCCGGGCTTGGTCTGGTGTTCTGGAGTGGGGACTTGCCCGCCGCGCGACGCCTGCGCGTGGCGGCGTTGTATCTGGGGTGCGTCTGTATCCCGCCCGCGCTGGCCGTTGCCCTGCTCAGCCTGAAGATGCCTGTTCACCAAGCCATTGAGGGAACCCTCATGTTGCCTGCCTGGAAAGCCGCACTGGCCGGCAAGACTGAGTCCTTGAAATTTTATCGCGACAAAATGGGCGTCTCCGACGTCCCGGGAAGTTTAGGGGAAATCCTCAAGTGGCTCGCGTGGTATGCCGTTATCTTTGTCCCCGCGGCGGCCGCCGCCTGGGCCGTCCCGCGGCAAGCGAATCGGCGGAGTGCTGCCGCCTTGATACAGCTTTGGCCGGCGCTGCTGACGTTCGCCGTCGTTGCGGCGATCCTGCTGGCCCGGTCGCCCTCGATCCACTGGCTCTACGCGGCGCGGCCGTTGCCCGTGCTCATCCTGGTGATCGGTCTGGCTTCGCTCGCTAAGCTTTTCACCAGCAAACAAAATGATCCGCAACGCGGCCCATTGGTCGTGCGACTGACGCTGCTCGTCTATGGGTTCGCTCTTCTGGCAAGAATCATCCTCAACGTGCACGTCTATCACTACGGATTCGCCCTGGCCATGCCCGCAAGCCTGCTGCTGATCGCCGCGTTGTGCAGATGGATTCCCGCCGCCATCGACCGGCGGGGCGGCGACGGGACCATCTTCCGCGCCGCCGCGCTGGCCTGCCTTGCCGTCACCGTCTTCGCCCACCTGCAAGTCCAGCGAAAGTACTTCGACGCGAAAACCTATGCCGTCGCCTCGGAAGGCGACCGGATCATGACCGATTCGCGCGGTCCCTTCGTGGCGCGCGCCCTGCGCGCCATCGCCGTCAACACCATGACCAACGAAACGCTCTGCGTCCTGCCCGACGGCCAAATGTTAAACTACCTTGCCCGCCGCATCAGCCCCGTGCCCTACACCGATTTCATGCCGACCGAGTTCGCCATCTTCGGCGAAGACGCCATCCTCGCTTCCTTCCGCGGTAATCCTCCCGACTACATCGCCCTTGTCCACAAGGACACATCGGAATTCGGCTACGAATTCTTCGGCCGCGACTACGGCCGGCAAGTCTACGCCTGGATCAAGGACAACTACCGCCCCGCCGCGCTGATCGGAGACATGCCACTCCAGGACACCCGCTTCGGCATCCTATTCCTCAAACGCAACCGCGCCGTGCCCTTGGACAACTGAAGCATCACGCGAAATACATTGCCGGCGATTACTTCTGCTTCGCGTAATCCACCATCCCGCTAATGTCGATGACGACGACCGGTTCATTCCCGACAACCCAGGCATCGTGCCCCGGCGGCAGCAGAGACACGTCCCCCGGGCCGAATTCGTCCTTCGAACCATCGTCCATCACCACGCACAGCCGTCCGGATACGTGATATTGCAAGTGGGGAGCCTCGCAGCTGCGCGTTTTGACCAGCGGTTTTACGCAGGTGGACCATTTCCAACCCGGTTGAAGCGTAGCTCGGCCGAACGTGACGCCGCCGAGCGCGACAAGCTCCACCAGTCCCTTGTCGAACGTCCGCTTGTCATCGGGTTGCGCCATATTTCTCTTCTGCATCTTGCTCATCTTTCCCTGCCTTTCATGTAACGGGATTTGGAGCGCAAACATTGGACGGGTAAACCACAAGATCACTCAGGCCAGCCGTGGCCGGCCGCGCCAAAACCCGCCTCTTGTTCCCGTATGAGCAAAATCTATCACAGAGCGCGACGATGGCAACCCAGCGCGGGCATTCCGTCCCTCGCCGCCGGCCTAGCGGGTCAGTTTGGAGCGGGCGAAGGCCAGCCGGTTCCGGGCTTGGGGGAAATTCGGCCTGAGTCGAAGGGCTTCTTCGTACTGCTCAATCGCGTCTTGAAGTTTGCCGGTGTTCAATAGGACATTTGCCAAATTGTAGTGTGCTTCGGCCATGGCTGGTTTGAGCCGCATGGCTGTCTCTAGGTGCACGATGGCCTCATCGGTCCTGCCCTCTCGCAACAAGGCGTTCGCCAGATTGTTGTGTGCCGCTGCGTAGTCGGGATCGATCTGCAAGGCTTGTTCATACTGCTCGATGGCATCAGGGAGCTTGCCGGCATCGGAAAGGATGTTGGCCAGATTGTAGTGCGCCTCGGCAAAACGGGGGTTCAACCGCAAGGTCTCTTCGTATTCACCGGCGGCATCCTGGACGTCGCCGTTTTTCTGCAGGATGACGCCGAGATTGTTATGGCAGACCCAGCAATCGGGGTTATCGGCCAGCGTCGCGCGATAGAGGGTCTCCGCGTCCCGGTAAATTCCAGCTTGGTTGATCGTCACGCATGCCAGCGTGAGCAGCAGCGCCGCGCAGACGGCGGTGCCTGCGGGCCGCAACCATAAGGTCCAACGGCGCAGGATGAACGCGACGCCGCCGACGAACAAAATAATCAGGCCAAGGCTGGCAAGGTATTGATAGTGGTCAGCCACGAAGGCATAGCGGAAGGTGTAAATATTGAAAAAGCCCAACGCCGGCGAAAGCGTCACGATGAAAAACAGCACCGCCGCGAGCGGCCCGCGTCCCCACGCATCGCGCCGCATCCATAAGATCGCCACCACGGCCAGGGCCCCGAGCGGAAACAGAAGTTGCTGCCAGGCCGCCAGGTCAATGTACCAGGAGGGATAAAAGAAGATCAGCGGTTGCGGCCAGACCAATTTGGCCGCGTAAAACCATAGTGCCCGGCCGGCGATGAGGCAACGCTGGAGCATGGAAAGGGCGTAGGCGGCGCCAGCGGCGCCCACGCGATGCTCTTCCATCCAGAGTGTGTTCAGGCCCGCCGCCAGACCCAACACGCCGAAACCGAGCAGGGGAAGCACGTCGTTCCGCCACCGTACCCGGCCGTGTTTCCACCAGAGCAACAGCAGGACCGCCACAGGTAGCGAACACGTCACGGATTTGCATAGCAACGCGCAGGCGTAGAGCGCAAGTGCGAGGCAATAGGACCGGCGCGGATGCAACTCGACCGCATCCGGCAGGCAGAAGCGCAGGTAAACAAGCAGCGCGCTGAGATAGAAGAATCCCGAGAGCACATTCTTTCGTTCCGTCACCCACGCCACGGATTCGACGTGCACGGGATGCAGCGCGAAGATCGCCGCAGCCAGCCACGCTCCGGTGATGCCCAGTCTCCGCAAGATGAGCCAGACCAGGACTGCATTCAGCGCATGCAGCAAAATATTGATCAGGTGATAGCCCAACGGGTTCAGTTGCCAGAGATGGTATTCCAACCAAAAACTGCTGTGCACCACTGGGTAATACTGCGGTGTCGCTCCGCGCTCGAACCATATCCGCCGCAATCCATTCAGAGAACGCAGCGTTGCATTCTCGGTCACGTGAGCGTCATCGTCCCAAATAAACCCCGCATGCCAGACCGGCTGGTAAGCCGCCAGCGTGGCTGCCATCAAGAGCAGGGCCAAAAGCCAGGGCGTGCGTCCTGTCAGGGCAGGGGACAATGGAGAATCAGTTCTGCCTGGCATGCAACTCATTATAGCGGCACTGGCGTCAGTCAAGAAGCGGAAACAAGCCAGCGTGGAGCATACGGCCACCAAGCCATATTTTTCCAGGGTTTAGAGGCAAAGGAAATGCCATTCTTCTCTTGGCAAAAAGCCCTTAAAATGCTATATTTGCTGAAAGATGTACGGGCATTTTGGGTGAGGGCAGCGCATACACGTAACCATCCCACGACGGAAGGAACAGCATGAGTAAAACGCGGACGAAATTTTTTGCGAAATGTGCTGCAATCGTTGTCATACTGGCAATATCCCGTTTTTCGTTTGCCGCGAATCCAGCCGCAGACAGCGCAGCTGACCCGGTGTATTCGGGTGGCGGCAATTTCGACGGCCTGAACGGCGGCACCGGTTTTGATGTGTGGCATCTCAGCCCAAACACCTTCACGCCCACGAATGGCTGGTACATTGGTTCTTCGACCACCAACGGAGGCGGCTCCGCCGGGATTGACACCATTGCGACCAACGGTCATCACGTGGCGTGGGGCGGATACGCGAACACCAGCGCCACCTCCACCGCTGTGCGCGCATTCACTGGCAGCTTCCTGAGTGTTGGCCAGACGTTTAGGATCGATATCGATAACGGATACATTGAGAGCAATCAATCGATGGGCGTGGCCCTCCAAAATCTATCGGGCCAGAACCTGCTGCTGGTGACGCTGGTCGGTTACAGCACGCCATACCTTCACGTGACAGACGACAGCGGGGTGACGTCGCTCCCCAACACGGTTTACACCCCCAATGGCCTGTACCTGGAAATTACACTGGGCGCCAATGCGGCCTATACGGGAAGACTTACACCCTATGACAGGTCGTATGCGCCAATCACATTCAGCGGCAACCTGGTTTTTCAAGAAGGAGGCGAGGGTATTTACCAGGTCATGTTGTTTCTCGACAACCCTGCTGCCAGCAATCAGGGGCCGAATTGGGACGGATTCTTTAACAACATGCAGGTCTTCACCCAGTCGCCGTTTCAAGTGACGGCGGTCAACACACTAAGCGGGACGAATGCTACAGTGAATTTTGCCAGCGTTCCGGGAGCGCTCCACTCCCTCCAAAGCTGCACCAACTTGGTAAACCCGTCCTGGTCGCTGGTCACGAACAACGTTATCGGGACAGGCGGTACAATGCAGCTGAAGGATTCGTTCCCAGCCGGACAGACGCAACGCTTCTACCGGATTGACGCCACCTACTAGCGTGCCACGTCGGGACGCGGTTGGTCCACGGCGGTGTAACGGTGTAACGGGGGAGCGGGACGTTACTTGGGGTGAACCGGGGCGGTTGATTTCCGATTGACGATCTCGGGAGGAAACACCCGGTGCTCGACGGGAACGTCGCCGGGGTCCTGCAATCTCGTGGCCAGCAGCTCGACAGCCAGCTGGCCCAGCCTGGCGATCGGTTGCCGGACAGTGGTCAGCGGCGGCGAGACGCGCCCGGCCCAAAGTGTATCGTCGAATCCAACCACCGAAATGTCCTCCGGACAGCGGACGTTGTCCTGACGCAACGCGTCGAGCAGGCCGAATGCGATTTCATCGTTGCCGCAGATGATCGCCGTCGGCCGAACCGGCCTCTGCTTCAGCTGCTCCCAGCCAGCCAGACCGGATTCGTAGTGGAACGAGCCTTGCACGACGGACTGTGAATCGTAAGGCAGCCCGAATTCTTTCAAGGCCCTTTGGAAGCCGGTTTCACGCTCCCACGCGTCACGAGCTTCCGCCGGCCCATTGATGAGGGCGAGTTGGCGATGGCCGGACTTGATCAAGCTGACGGTGACCTCATAAGCGCCGGATTGATTGTCAACGCCTACGGTTGTCACGTGGATGTCCGCCAGATCGATATGCGGGGGCAGGCTGCCTCCCATGACGACCAGCGGCCGTGAAAATTCCTCGAGTTTCACAACCTGGCGGACGGATAACGGCATGGCCATGTACAACAAACCGCCGGCACCGATGGCCGACCGCCTCATCTGCTCCAAGATATCGCCGTGCTTGGGATCCATCAACGCGATCCGCGTCTCGGTGTTCCATTCCCTCGACGAAGCCACAACGCCCGCGAGTACGGCACCGTAGTAACTGCTTAGGAAAACATCCGTTTCCAAGGGCAAAAGTACCGTGATCAAATTGGTCTTCGGCTTGCGCATTAACTGCGCTGCCGGATGGGGGACGTACTTTGCCTGCCGCGCCAGTTCGTGGATTTGCGCCCTCAAACCGGGTGCAACAAGCCGGCTCGTATCATCACGAAGGGCCCGGGACACAGTTGACACCGAAATATTGAGCTTTTCAGCGATGTCTTTTAAGCGCATGACACTGCAAATCCATTGCGTTGCATTTTACCAAGAGAGCAATACTTAGCAAGCATGATAACGTTTGCAGTAAAATATTGAATTTCTAAGTTGCAGGAATATCATAGAATAAACTAATCGGATATATCACATCTACAAATTGATACGTACGCATTAAAGAATCGCATTGTCCCTGTGAAATTAAAATTACTATTGACACTATATTAAAATACTGCAATCATTTGCAGAAATCAAGCGCTGTCCTTTTTTTATTTCAGATACAAATGATGTATCTACGGATGTCTCTAAATATGTGGGTGTTGCCTATACAAAGAGAGGTTTGAGGCACATGAAAAACTTGAGTGTGGTCGGAGTGCCAGCGATTGTTCTGCTCGTTTTCAGCTTGGTGAATGTGTCGCGGGCGCAGGAGTTGTTGTCGAATCCAGGATTTGAGAAACCCGCCATCGAAGTCGGCAGCGAGTCCGACACGCATCCCGAAGGCTGGGAGGTTTTCAGCGGTGGCACACCGTTGGGGATTGGGTTGTCTTCCGTTTCCGCGCACTCCGAGAAGCAAGCAGTTCGATTTGTGGAACAGGACGCGGCAAATTTCTTCCAGGGTATGTTTCAGGATCATGTGGCCACGCCGGGGAAAACGTATCGGTTCAGCGTGTTTGCCGAAAACGACGTCGTGAATCCCTTGAAGGGGTCCGCGACGGGCCAGTTGTCCGTTGAGTGGCAGGATGCCAACGCCGGTGAAATCCGGCGCGATTGGAGTTCGACGTGGGGGGCATCACTGTCATCGACGAATTGGACAAAAATTGAAATGACGGTGGTGGCGCCGGCGAATGCGGCCAAGGCCCGGTTTGTCATTGTTGAACACGGCGGAGACCAGCCGGTCGCCGGCGGCGTTTTCCTCGTTGACGATGCCTCGGTGGTGCAGTTACCGTAGTGCGGAAGGATGATGGGACGAAGCCTTGCAACTTCCGCGGCCCCGATGAACATGTTGGCGAAAAAATTCCGTTCCGCTTGCGGCCGGGCGTTTACCCTGATCGAACTGCTGGTGGTCGTCTCCATCCTTGCGTTGCTGTTGGCGTTGCTGTTGCCCGCGCTTTCAAGGGCCAGGGATGCCGGCAGGCGCGTCGCTTGTGTCAGCAACATTCGTCAAATTGTGGCGGGCTGCAGTATGTACGCGATTGACAATAAGGGACGGTTGCCATTCGCCATCACATTCATCGACGACACGGCTTACATGAACATGGGGGGGAATGCCGTTTGGTTGCAAGACGTGCTCACGAATTATGTTTCCGGATATCAGGGTCATATGTCGCCGGTTTTCCGATGCCCTGGCGCCAAGAGTTTTCAGGATCCAAAGAATTCCAATCCTACCTGGCTGGCGAGTCCTTTGCAGGCGCAGTACCGATACAATTGCTATTTTGCAGGTGGTGGGAACCCGATAGTGGATGGGGGTGCTGTTTTTCCGCCAGGCAGGAGAGTCGATGCAGTTGCTTCGCCGGCGCAGGCAGTGTTGGTCTACGACATGGCCTGGCCGGATTGGAATAGTGACTGGTATCCGCACTATGGGATCAACGTTGCCTACGTGGACGGGCATGTTGTATTTATGGGCATCCCTGAATTCGCAAAGAATGCCCAGGTCGACCTGAAGACCTCCAACTTTAACTCGAATGGCTGGAACTCCGCTTCGAATGGTCTGTGAACCGGCCGGCTTCCAAACAAATGCTCACCCTGAATGACCTCAGGGTGGAAAACTTACGAGCCAAACATTGATGAACTGGTTGGAAAAACTCCTCTCGCTTTTCTCGCGACCGTTGGCGCCGTTGGCAGCCCTCGGTCTATGTCTTGCTGGTTGTCAAGAGGCGGTGCCGCCGTCACCGGGGCCGAACGGACAAGCGCCGGCTGCGGTGGCCCAGCCAAAGGAACCCGAGTCGCCCTTTGTCAGAGTCGTTCAGACGAATCACGGCTGGTTCTTCAAGCAGGGGACGAACCTATTTTACTCGGCTGCCGTCGATTGCGTGGTGCCGGCGGATTGGTGGCCGCCCGACAAGCCGGAGCTGGCGGCGAAGAAGGCGTTGGGCTCGTATGACGGGATGGCTCCGTTCGGCAACGACACGCAAGCGTGGGCCATGGCGACCGTCAAACGGCTGGAGGGATGGGGCTTCAACAGCCTCGGCGCGTGGTGCGCCGATGAGATTTACACGCAGGGCATTTACCATGCGCGTTGCATCTGGCTGTCGCCGCCCGTGCCGAACGAAGACCGGCTGATCGACGTGTTTACCACCAACTACGTCGCCGCGATCGAGACCGTGGCCGCGCGGGACATTACACCGCACAAGGACGACCTCTGGCTGATCGGTTATTTCATCAACAACGAGCTGCCCTGGTACGGCGAATTCGGCTGGCCCAGCGATCCGGGCAAATCGTTGTTGGACCGCTACAGCCGGTTGCCCAAGGACGCGCCGGGCCGGCAGGAGTTGATGAAGTTTCTGCATGAAAATTACGCCGACTTCGCCGCGCTGGCGGCCGATTGGGACACCGGCGCGAGGAACTGGGACGACTTGGAAGCGGGTGGCGCTCTCCACGCCAAAAACATGGCCGCCAAGCGCCTCCGGTACGCCTGGGCGGGCCGGGTCGCCGACCGTTACATGGCGGTGTGCGTGGACCGCGTCAAAGCGCACGACCCCAACCATCTCATTTTGGGCTGCCGCTTCGCCGCCAAACCCCCCCGGGCGGTCGTCGAAGCCGTGGGCAAATACAGCGACGTGATCAGCGTCAATTTGTATTCCAAGAGCGGCGGAGTCGATACCGATTACCTGCGCGATGTATATGCGTTGACGAAGAAGCCGGTGATGATCACCGAATTTTCCTGGCGCGCCGCGCAGAACCGGTCCGGCAACGCGAACACCGCCGGCGCAGACGTGACCGTGGACACGCAGCAACAGCGCGGCGACCACTACCGTTCGTACGTCACCACCCTGGCCGCCGAACCCTACCTGATCGGCTCCCAGTGGTTCCAATATTTCGACCAACCCACCGCCGGTCGCTGGTTCGATGGTGAGAACTCCGATTACGGAATTTTGGACATCCACGACCAGCCGTACGAGGAACTGGTGGACGCGATGAAGCAGACGCACGCGGAACTGCCGGACATTTTCAAACGCCGCAACGACGCTCCGCCCGGCGCTTTTGACGCGCAGTCATGGGGAGAACTGCTCCCCGTGCGCGTCGCGCCCGGTCATCTCGAAAAACCCGTCGAATTCAGTCCGGCCACCTCCAAGCTGTCCGTCGCCGCCTTCGAGGTGCCGAGCGACGCGGCGGCGGGAAACGGTGGATCGTGGTCAAGGGACGGCGACGCCTGGGTCCTGAACTACGTCTCCGCCGGCGGGTGGGGCCTGGAAGGATTGTTGCCGCTCCAAGACCTCGATCTTGCCGGCGCGGTCGAAGTGGAGGTGGAAGTCCAAGCCCCGGCAGGACTGCGGCTGCAGGTCCTGCTTCATGAAACGGGCGACGGCCCGCCCGGGAGGCAGGTCTATGAAGGAATCAACGGCGCGGATGGCGAATCTTACGAGCTGCCCCGGTTCACCGCCGACGGCACCCGGCAGGTCCTCCGTTTCCGTCTGGCCGACGCCGAACGCCGTGTGTACTGGGGCAACCAGGGCGGGAACATGACCGTGGACACGCAGGGATTGCGGGCGCTTGCCCTGGCGATCGCGGCGGGTCAGGGCCAGGGACAGATCCGCGTTTTTCGCGTCCGTTTTATCGGCGAATCCTGAACGGTGCGCCGACCATCGGCTTTCCGTTTCGTCGTCAGCCACCAGCACTGACGCCGAATTGGCTTGCCTGCCACGCGGACAAGGGCAAAATCCCCGGAGAATGGTAGGGTTCCTGCAGTGGTTTTTTTGCGGGCCCGTAGCTCAGCTGGTTAGAGCAGGGGACTCATAATCGGAAAACGCTGTTTTTGCTGCGTTTTGCGATCATTGCTTTTCGTTAGCAACCGTGACTCACCCAAGGGGTTACGAAAGACTGTGTGTTCGTTCTGATTAGCTAACATTTGCCACAACAAGGTCATATAGTATCAGATTGCAGTATCAGATCACAGACCAGAGGATTCTGTCAAAAGTCCGTCGAGTCCCCTACCCTTTAACCGGCGAATCTGATACTGGCCAGTATCAGATCGGCTGGTGTAACCGTTTCGCTTATTTGCTCCATTCCATTCCGAGCATCCCTCCTTGGCCCGAAGATTTACCAGCGTGAAGTCTTAAAAGCCAAAACTGCTGGCGGAGCGAGCACAGTCAATCTGGAGCACAGGCACGAGCAATAGATTGATGGCGCGCAGCGAGCCGTACAATCGAAAGGCGATTCACGCACGCTGAATGAAGTCATGCGCGAATGCGCAGTGGAGTTACGATTGTCGAAGGTGATGTGGCCGCGAGAATCTGCGGCTCGAAGCGGCGACATCGGACCGACGTCTGATCGCCAACGACACAGCCACAGTCTTTGGGGTTTTGCAGCGGAGCAGAGCGAAGCGGGCCGGAGCGAAAAACACCAAAGTCTTTGGCTGCCCGCACGATTAGTGTCGGTCAATCCGTCAGCAGGACCGGGGCACCAGCATGTTCGCGCTGCAGGTCGGTGATCTCAGGGGCGTCAGTTCTGATCGCCAACAAGAAAACAATTATGGTGGGCATCGACGTTTGGGAGTTTTGCTTTTCACGAGTTACTGGACGAACCGCTTATGAGTTGAGCCGCTGTAACGCTTGGTCCAAAGGCGATATCCGCCTTGGAATGCGTTGGAATTGTTTCCCAGGCGGGTGCTGGGTGGGAGTTTCTTGAGCAGTCTGGCATTCCCTCCCCCGACCACAACATAGTCAGCCTGCGATGCGCTCTTGAGTTGCTGGACGACCTCGTTCACCTGATGACGCCATTTCCTTTTTCCCTGCCGCCTTAATCCCGACAGCCCGACATAGTCTTCGTAGGTCCGGCCCTTCTTATAAGGCAGATGGCCTAATTCCATCGGTTCCAGCACATTATCCACAATCAGAGCTGAGCCAAGCCCCGTGCCCAAACCGAGAAAGAGCATCCGACCGCCTTGATAACTGCCCAGCGCCTGCATTGCCGCGTCATTGACAATTTTCACCGGCAGGCCGAACGCCTTTTTAAAGTCAAATCCAACCCAGCCGGATCCAAGGTGGTAAGGTTCACTGATGGGACGACCTTGAACCACAGGCCCGGGATAGCCGATCGAGACGGCGTCATATTTCCACGCGACCGTGGCAGCTCGCACCGCGGAAACCATCTTCGCGGGCGTCATTTTCGAACCGGACGGAAATTCAACCCGCCGCTTGTGGCCGGTGGCCAGGACCTTCACATGCGCACCGCCGATGTCAATCACCAGAATCTTCATGCGATTGGCCTCCATTCGTGTCCATCGCGGGCGAGTAACTCGTCGGCCGCCTTTGGCCCCCAACTGCCGGCGGCGTAATTGGGAAAATTGCGAGGATTTGATTTCGCCCATACTTCCAGTACCGGCATCAGAATCTGCCACGCCGCCTCAACCTGGTCGGCACGCATGAACAAGGTGGGATCGTTGTTCATCACGTCCCAGAGCAAGGTCTCATACGCGTCCGGTGAAGGGACCGCAAAGCTCTCTTGATAACCGAACCGCATCTCCACCGGTCGCAGCAACATTTTAGGCCCGGGGTACTTGGCCTGAAAACCCAACACGATGCCTTCCTCGGGTTGGATCGACAGGACAAGTCGAGACGGGTGCCAATCGTGGCTCGACTCGGGCGGGAAGGATCGATGCGGCACGGTGCGAAATTGGATGGCCACTTCTGAAAACTGCCGGGGAAGGCGTTTGCCCGTGCGGAGATAGAATGGCACCCCCTGCCAGCGCCAGTTATCCACAAACAACTTCAAGGCCGCGAATGTCTCCGTATGCGAATGAGTGGACACATCATCTTCCTGGCGATACCCGCGCATTTTCTTGCCGTGAAGCTTGCCCCGACCATACTGCCCGCGCACGGCACACTGCTGAACCACGCCGCGGGGAATCGGCCGCAAAGCATGGAGCACGTCCACCTTCTTGTTGCGAATCTCATCAGCGTTGAATGAGACCATCGGTTCCATGGCCACGAGACAGAGCAGTTGCATCAGGTGATTCTGCACCATGTCGCGCAGGGCTCCCGCGTGTTCGTAATAGGCGCCCCGATGCCCTATACCCACCTCTTCGGCCACGGTGATGGTCACGTAGTCCACGTAACGCCGGTTCCAAATCGGCTCGAAGAGCGGGTTGGCAAAGCGAAAGGCCAGAATGTTCTGCACCGTTTCCTTGCCCAAATAATGGTCAATGCGGAAAATCTGCGATTCGTGGAAGCTTTCGGTGAGTACGCGATTTAGTTCCCGCGCCGAGTCCAAATCATGACCGATCGGCTTTTCCACCACGATGCGGTCACGGGCTCGATTCCGATTCAGCCCCGCGCCGGCCAACATCCTGGGAATCACCCCAATCATCACCGGCGGAGTTGCGAGGTGAAAAATGTGACCGGCTTTCACTTTCCACTCCTGATCCAGTTGCGCGCACCTCGTCTTCAAATTTGAATACGTTACTGGGTCTTTGAAGTCTCCCTGGTGATAGGTAACGTGCTTGGCGAAATCGTTCCAGCCTGTGCTTTTCACCTTCCCATTTCGCGAGAACCGTTTGACGCCGTCGAGGAAGTGCTTGTGCATCTGCGCATCGCGCAAAGGGACGCGATCCACCGCAATAATCGCAAATTGGTTGGGCATCCGTCCCGCCCGATACAGATCGAATAAGGACGGCATTAACTTGCGCCAAGTCAAATCACCCGCGCCGCCAAAAATCATAATAATGGTCGGGGATATTTCCATATCAGCTTACTTTTTCTCCCATTCCGTGTGAAAGGTGCCTTTGGCATCGACGCGCTCATACGTGTGGGCTCCGAAATAATCGCGCTGCGCCTGGGTGAGATTGGCTGGCAGCCATGCGCTGCGATAGGCGTCGAGGTAGCCCAGTGAAACCATCAGCCCCGGGGCCGGCAACCCTGACTCGACGGCCTGGCATACGGCCCGGCGCAAATCTTCCTGATGCTCCATGAGCTTGCGCGACAAGTTGGGATCCAGTAGCAAATTCGGCAGATCACGCTTCGCGCGAAACGCCGCGCAGATGTCTTCCAGCAACGCCGCGCGGATGATGCAGCCGCCCCGCCAGATCTGCGCCACGGCTTCGAGATCGAGCTGATACTTGTATTTGTTCGACGCAACCAACAAAAGCGCCATGCCTTGTGAGTAGACGATCATCATTCCCGCAAAAAGCGCGCGGCCCAGTTGTGTGAGGAACGCGTTGCGGTCGCCGGCGAAACGCCGCAAGGATCGTTGATAGAGCACGCTGGCCTGCTCCCGTTCCTTCTCGAACACGGACATATCCCGCATCGCGACCGCCAGGTCGATGGTCGGGATCGGCACTTGCAGTTCCATCGCGCTCTGCGAGGTCCACATGCCGGTGCCTGTCTGTTTGGCCACGTCGAGGATTTCGTCGATCAGCCGCTTGCCCGTCTTCTTGTCCCGTTTGCCAAAGATGTGGCTGGTGATCTCCACAAGATAGCTGTTCAGTTCACCGTTGTTCCACTTACCATATACGTCGCCGAGCTGGTCGTCGTTGAATCCCAGGCCGCGTTTCATCAGGTCGTAGGTTTCAGCGAGAAGCTGCATCACCCCGTATTCGATGCCGTTGTGGACCATCTTCACGAAGTGACCAGCCGATCCGGGACCCAGCCATGTTACGCATGGATCGCCGTTGACCTTCGCAGCAGCAGCTTCAAAGACGGGGCGAACCCGCTCGTAAGCCTCCTTCGGCCCGCCGGGCATGATGCTTGGACCGTGACGCGCGCCCTCTTCTCCTCCTGACACACCCACGCCGAGGAAGTGGATCCCTTTTGCTGCCAAGTTGCGCGCGCGAACGTCGGTGTCTTTGAAATAGGAATTGCCCGCATCGATGATGAGATCGCCCTTGTCCAGGTGCGGCAACAAATCCTTGATGACCGAATCCACCGGAGCGCCGGCCGGCACGAGCAGCATGACCGCGCGCGGTCGGCGGAGCAAGCGGATGAACTCCTTGATATCCGCCGCGCTGCGAACATCACGTCCCTTTGATTCCTTCTTCAGGGCTTCGACTTGATTTGGGTCCTTGTCATAACCCGCCATCGAGAAACCGTGGTCGGCCATGTTCAGCACAAGGTTGCGCCCCATGACGCCCAAGCCGACCATGCCGATTTCATACTGTTGTGGTTGTTTGTCGCTCATAGTTTTGCCTTCAGAGTTGTTTGCGGATGGATTTCAATTCCTGCCTGCATTTCGCGGTGGTCTTGGGATAGGGCATCTTCAGCTCATCACTCATTCGTTGGCTTCGTCGACTATTCCTTGTGCCGCAATCGCGCCAGCGGCGGTGGGCTTTCCTTTGAGAATCCACTCAAAGCAAACTGCCGCTAGAGCACCCAGAATCGGCCCGACCGCGTAAATCCACGAGGTACTGAAATCGCCACGGATCAAGTCGGGCGCAAGCGATCGCACCGGGTTCATCGAAGCCCCGCTGATGGGGGATGCCCAAAGTCCGGCGAGGGCAATGTACGCGCCCACCGCAAGGGCGCCGTTGGAGCCGATATTGCGCGCGCCGGATGCCGTGCCAAGGATCGTGCTCACAAGGCCTGCCGTCAGCACTAATTCCATGACCATCACCTTGGCGCCTCCGATTCCAATACCAGGTACTGTTGCCCCCAGCGAGCCGGCCTTCCCAAACATCGCCCGGAGAAACACTGCTGCGGCGATACCGCCTATTATTTGAGCGAGAACATATCCCGGAACACGGCCCCACGGAAAATTACCTCGGACAGCGAAGGCGAGGGTAACCGCGGGGTTCAGGTGAGCTCCACTCACCGCACCCATAAAGCAAATGATCGCCATTACCATGAGTCCAGGCGCAACCACGATCATTGCCAGACTTAAACTTCCTCCACTCAGGGCTCTGACAACACCGCCCCCAGCGGCCACGAGGACCAACAAGAAAGTGCCCCAGATTTCTGCAAACATGCGGCGCCATTCCAACTCGGAATCCAAAAAGTCGGGCGACGCCTGCGGGTTGAGCATGCGCCGATTTGCACTGGATTTTGATCGACTGTTGTCGTTTGATTTCATGCTGTATGCCGCTCCGTTGCCTTCGAAATTTTTCCCGGTTTGATTTGACTCGGCTTCCCGGTCAACTGTGGCGGTTCGGCCAATGGCGGAGCCGCGTCGGGAACGCGCCTCAGAACATCTTCGATCGATTTCCTGAGCAGAGCAACCTCGCCGGCGAGTTGATTAATGGACGACTGGTTAGGAACCTCCGATTTTGGATCCTGCGCATCCCGCCCGATAAAGAATGCGGCAAAGATCGCAGTAAGATAGCCAAACATTGCAACGGCAAAGATGGAAATAACGAGACAGAGTGCCTGCCCGCCAGGTGTCGCCGGTCGGTACCCGGAGCCAATATTGGTGATCTGCATGGCGACCCACCAAAGAGCTTTCGGATAGCTGTGAATGCCTTGTGGATCCGGTGCGTTGTTTTCGAAATGAAGCATGCCGACCGCACCCGCTAAGATCACGACCGCCGTGAAGGTGAGCGCGTAGCCTGTGCCTCTGCGTCCCATGGCCCGATGGAGCGATCGCAATCCTTGATCGGCCGAGGCAAACATCCAAACCACCTGCATTCCAAAGGTTGCAGTCAGCGCGCGCGCCAGTGGAAACTTTTGAAGAAAGGGGAAAAGCCGAAGTACGGGTACGAAAATCGCCAAGATAAAGAGCCAGTTCCGCTTCAGAAAAATTTCTCGATTGGGAACGGTTGCCAATCTCAGGCCGAAATAAATAACAAACAATGCCCAGAGCACCGTGCCAAGACTCTGCAACACCGGACTCATGACATTTACCAGTTCGGTAATAATGACGAGAAACCATACAAAGTAAAGAAGCAGCATGGGCCGTTCGAGTTTTCGAGGGAGCGCCCTAAGAAAACTCGGCTTGGCAACAACGTGGTGTGTGTCGTCGGTCGTTTTGAGGACCTTGACCGCTTGAATTTCCGAATGCTTCGGCTCGCCTGCAAGGTTCTTATCCATAATCGCCTCCGTTCATACGATATTGGTATAAAGTAATTTTGCGGCGAGTGTCCGGAGGTGACATCACATCAGAGTCCTTTGCGGATGGATTTCAATTCCTGCCTGCGTTTCGTGGTGGTCTTGGGGTATGCCATCTTTAGGTCCTTGAGCGCATCAACGAGAATTTGGGAAACAATCAACCGGGCATCGTCCTTATCATCGGCTGGAACAACATGCCAGGGCGCGTGATGGGTGCTGGTGGCGTTCAGGCACTCCTCATAAGCTTTCACGTATTGTTTCCAGTATTTCCTCTCATGAACGTCAGCGAGGCTGAATTTCCAGTTCTTGTCCGGCTCATCAATGCGCTCAAGGAACCGCTTTCGCTGTTCGCCCTTCGATAGGTGGAGGAAGACCTTGACGATCCGGGTGCCGTTACGGTGGAGATGCTCCTCCAAGTCCACGATGGAACGATACCGCTCCTTCCAAATAGCCTTCTCGTCGAGCAACTCCTCTGGAAGCCCTTGGCCGCGGAGAATCTCCGGATGCACGCGAACGATGAGCACCTCCTCGTAGTACGAGCGGTTGAAGATGCCGATCCGGCCGCGTTCAGGCAGACGGCAGGTCGTGCGCCAGAGAAAATCGTGCTTCAACTCCTCGGCGCTGGGTTGTTTGAAACTGAAAACCTCGCAGCCCTGCGGATTGACCCCGGACATAACGTGCCGGATGGCCCCGTCCTTGCCGGCCGCGTCCATCGCCTGAAAAATCAGCAGCAGCGCATATCGGCTCGACGCGTAGTGAAGGCGTTGCAGCGAGGTCAACTCCTCAACGTGTTTTTCCAGGAGTTCTTGATACCGCTTCTTCGATTTGAACAAGGACTTTGCCTTGGTCGGCCACTTTTTGAGTATGACTTTTTCTCCAGGCCGAACACGGAAATCCTTTGAATTGATTTTCATCTGTATTCTTTCAGTCGTGTCAGCCTCATGGTTTGCCCCGGCTTATTTTTTAGTTTCCGCTTCGGGAGTCTTTTGCTTCGCCTGATCCGATTCCTCAACGGCACGAACATCCTCGCGCCCCAGCTCCTCGTAAAGTTTATGCACTCGCTTGACGAGTTCTGGCGACGGGTCGGAAGACGGCGTGGCCTCGGGTGCTGGTTTCGGTTCAGCTTTGGCATTGGCTGGCTGCGGCTCAACCTTTGATTCAGGTTGAGGCTCGACTGTGGGTTTGGTTTCACCTTCAGCTTTGGGTTTTGGCTCGGGTTTCGCCTGAATCTTGGGTTCGGCTTTGGTTTCAGGTTTAGGCTCAACTGCTTTGGCTTCTGGCTGCGGCGTGGCTTTCACTTCAGGTTTTGTTTCAGATTTAGTTTCAGGTTGAGGCTCGACCTTGGTTTCTGGTTTTGCTTGAACCTTGTTTTCGGGATAGGCCTCAGGTTTGACCTCAGGCTTAGGTTCAGCCTCGGCTTGATTTTTCTGAATCTCCCGTTCCGCCTTGTCCCAGTTCTGAACGGATTGACCGGCCCGACGCCCCTGTTGCTCGTAGAGTTCATACGCCCGGGTGGCGATCTGCGGCGTCAGATCAGCAGATGTCTTGGCTTTGATTTCAGGTTTTGCCTCAACTTTGGCTTCGGGCTGCGGCTCGACTGCGGGCTTGGATTCAGCTCCAGCTTTCGCGGCAGGTTTGGGTCCGTCTTTGGCGTCCGGCTTCTGCTCGGCCCTTGCTTCAGGCTTAGGATCGGCAGTTTTGGTTTCGGGCTTAGACTCGGCTTTAGCATCTGGCGTAGGCTCGGTCTTGGCATCAGGTTTCGGCTCAGGTTTCGGTTCGTCCGTGGCGTCAGCCTTAACTTCGGGTTTGGCATCAGGCTTTGGATCGGCTTTAGACTCAACTTTGATCTCAGGCTTAGTTTCAGCTTTGTCTTCGTCCTTGGCCGCCGCTTTAGCTTCCGGTTTCGCCTCGGGTTTGGCGTCAGGTTTCGCCGAAGTTTTAGCATCACCTTCGGCATCAGATTTGGCATCGGGCTGAGATCCAACTTTTGTTTCAGGTTTCGTCCCGGCTTTCTTGACGGGATCGAAAATCCGATAGGCGAGCAGTTTCACCCGGTCATTTAAGAGGAACCACAGCAGGGCATAGCCCCACACGAACCCGGCCCAGCCCCAGCCGAGGGGCGTCATAAACAGCCCATAAACCGCGATCAACGTCGCCAGGATTTGCGTACCGAGCACCGCCATCCATAAAATCCTCGCGGGGCGGATGGACCAGAACGGGCCACGCGTGCGTGTCAGGAAAATCGTCAGATGTCCGGCCACGGACAGCTTCAGATACATCAGCGTCTGGATGTGCGCACGGTCAAGGTGAAAGACGCGCTCACCGAGATAAAACAAGCCGAAGGCGGAAACGACCCCGATGACGCCCAGCACCGTGGAGATTCCCAGCACCATGCGCATGTTCCACGACTCGGGCTTATCCTTGTAATGAACATTGTCATACGCAATGGACAGGATCGCGCCGTCGTTGAGCAACGCCAGCATCACGATCATCACCGCCGTCAACGGATAAAAGTTAAAGATCAGGATCGCCAGCGTCATGAAGAACAGCACGCGCAGCGTCTCGGCGATGCGGTAGATCGCGTAGCTGTTCATCCGCTGGAAAATCCGCCGGCTTTCCTTGATCGCATCAATGATCACCGACAGGCCGGGCGTCAGCAGCACGATGGCCGCCGCCGCGCGCGCCGCGTCGGTCGCACTTGATACGGCGATACCGCAGTCCGCTTTCTTCAAGGCCGGCGCATCATTTACTCCATCGCCGGTCATGCCGACGATGTGGCCGCATTTTTGCAGGACATCGACTATGTGAAATTTATGTTCGGGAAATACCTCGGCGAAACCGTCCGCCTTCTCGATTGACTCAATCACCGCCGCTGACTCTTGTTTTTTCGAGTCGCCCAGCGTTTTGGCATCGAGAATATTCGTGCCCATTCCCAAAGTCTTCGCCGTCTCCTTGGCAATCGCCAGTTGATCACCCGTCACCATCTTGATCTTCACGCCCATGGTCAGCGCGGTCGCAATCGTCGCCTTCGCATCCTCGCGCGGCGGATCGAACATCGGCAACACGCCGAGAAGCTGCCATGGTCCGTCGCCCGCGGCCCGCGCCACGCCCAGCGAACGGAACCCGCGCGCAGCAAAATCATTAACCGCCTTTTCCGCGGCCGCCTTCACCGACCCGGCATTGGACGACAAGGCCAGAACCACTTCCGGCGCGCCCTTCGTCACCTTGAACGTTTTTCCGTCTTTGCCCTTGACCGTCGCCTCGGTGCGTTTGTGCACCGGATCAAACGGCAGGAAATGGACCACCTGGTAATCTTTCAGCTCGTCCTTATTTTTCAGTCCGCCCAGAACCGCCAGATCAATCGTGTCGTTGTTTTCGGCGCGCGACGCCAGCGCGGCGGAAAGGATGATTTGCTCGGCGGGAATATTATTGACGCTGAACGCATCGCCCAAGGTCAGCTTGTTCTGCGTCAACGTGCCGGTCTTGTCGGCGCACAACACATCCACGCCCGCCAATTCTTCGATGGCCACCAACCGGCTCACAATCGCCTGTTTCTTGGCGAGCAGCCGCGCGCCGACTGCCATCGTCACCGACAACACCGTCGGCATGGCCACCGGAATCGCGGCCACCGTCAGCACCAGGGCGAACTGCAACGTCGTGAGGATTGCGTCACCACGGTAAATCGCAAAACCGATGATCACTGCCACCAGCGCCACGGCGAGGATGATCAGATAATTGCCAATCTTCAAAACCGCTTTTTGAAAATGACTGACTGTGAGCGCCTCCTGCACCAGTTGCGCCGTCTTGCCAAAATAAGTTTTCTCACCCGTCGCATACACCAGCGCGCCGATTTCACCGCGTCGGATGATCGAACCGGAAAACACGGCATCACCGGATTTGCGCGTCGTCGGCAAAGATTCGCCGGTCAGCGCGGATTGATCCACCGATACCTCGTCACCTGCCAGTAAGCGCGCGTCCGCCGGCACCACGTCGCCCAGCCGCAGTCGGATGACATCGCCCGGCACCAACTCGCGCGCTGCCGGGTTGATCCATTTGCCGTCGCGGATCACGCGCGCCTTGATAGCCAGCTTGGCTTTCAACGCGGCGATTTCATTGCCCGCCTGGCGTTCCTCCCAGAAGGCGACCACTGCATTGGTCACCAGCAACAGCAGAATAATGAAAAAATCCGGCCAGTGCCGGACCACGCCCGATAAAACTACCGCGATCTCGATCATCCACGGAATCGGCCCCCAAAAATACGAGAGGAATTTCAGCAGAAGATTCGTCTTCTTCTCGACCAGTTCATTCGGCCCATATTGAGTGAGCCGTTTCTGCGCCTCGGCTTGAGTGAGGCCGTCCGGTGACGATCCCAATTTTTTCTCCACCTCCGGCAAGGGCAGGGTTTTCAAATCGTCGTTCGCATCAGGCTTGGCATCGGACTTCGATCCCGGCTTCAATTCGGGAGTCTTGGGTTGGTCGGCATTTGGTTTCAAAATGTGCATCCTTTCTTTGCTATGCCGCAGGTTTTGTGAGTTGCGGGATACTTGTGGTCATGCTCATGTCCTTTCCATCGCAGCATTGTATTCGCCACGGCGTGCAGCCCGGTTGCACTTGGCCCGGTGAAGCAGGGCCTGTTGGGCCGCCAACACCTTGGCATCCTTTCCTTGCCAAATCTCCAAAGCCGGTTGCTGGATGGCGCGGGCAAACGAAAACGCCAACGCCCAAGGTAGTCGCGACTTGAATCGAACATTCATGGCATTCAAACGGGCCGAGGCCAGTTCGCCGGATTGGCCACCCGACAAGAACGCAATCGCCGGAACCGCAGCGGGGACGGCTCGCAAGAGACATTTCACCGTGGCGTCGGCCACCTCGTCTACATCTTCCACCTCGTCCTGCTGCCGGTCGGTCAATCTCACCTGATACCGCTGTTCGCCGACGGCCACTTCTTTTACTTCTTCTTGCGGGGGGCAGGTCAATCCCGGAAGCACCATGTTGGGCTTCAGGATCATGCCCTCCAGCGTCACCCGTTGCGTGTAAAGCTGGTTAAAAACCGTTCGCAGGACTTCTTCCGTTACCTCGCAGCACCGCTCCAGGGTATGATCGCCGTCCATGAGCACTTCCGGCTCGACGACGGGGACCAGTCCAGCTTCCTGACACAACGCGGCATAACGGGCCAATGCCTGCGCGTTGGCCTCAAGGCAACCCCGGCTGGGAAGGTCATCGCCGATGGCAATGACTGCGCGCCACTTGGCAAAACGGGCACCCATTTGAGAGTATTCAGCAAGGCGGTCGCGCAATCCGTCCAGACCTTCGGTTATTTTCTCTCCGGGATGACCTGCCATGTTCTTTGCCCCGGTATCAACTTTGATGCCGGGAATGATTCCCGCATCGGTGATGGCCTTAACAAAGGAAGTGCCATCCTTCTTTTGCTGACGGATCGTCTCATCGTAAAGGATCGCGCCGCTGATGCACTCACCGAGATCTGGCGTGGTCACAATCAACTCCCGATAGGCGCGCCGGGCTTCCTCGGTCTGGGGAATCCCTAACCTGGCAAATCGTTTGTTGCAGGTGGGATTACTTTCATCCATCGCCAGCAACCCCTTGTCACCGGCGACCAGCATCAGCGCAGTATCGATCAGCTCATGCGTCTTCATGGCTGATGATTTAGTTGCGGTGGTTGGCGGCGTGGCCGCAACGCAAAGTCCTCGGTCATCACATAGATCGCCATGGCGGTCAGCATCAAAGCCACGCCGATCCATAAACGCCAATCATGGTGCGCCCGTTTCCAGTAAGGACGATGGCCGCCACGGGCAATGTCGCTGTTCGGATTTCCGTGCTGGCGGTGACTGTGCTCGGCCTCACTCATATTCCCTGCTTTCTCGATTCCGTCCATTTCCAGTTCCGAATTTCCGGCAAGTCCTGGCCGTGCTTGTCGATATACTGTTTGTGCTCGATGAGCTTGTCCTGCATCGTCTGCTTCAGGTAGGCCCCCTTGGCGCCCAACTGTGGCAGCCGATCCACCACGTCTTGCACTAGGTGGAACCGGTCCAGCTCGTTCTGCACCCGCATGTCAAAGGCCGTTGTGATCGTTCCCTCTTCCTTGTAGCCTCGGACGTGCAGGTTGCGGTTGGTACGGCGGTAGGTCAGCCGGTGGACCAGCCAGGGGTATCCATGAAAGCCAAAGACGATGTGTTTGTCTTTGGTGAAGAGCGAATCGTAATCGGTTTCGCTCAGCCCATGTGGGTGTTCGGTTTGCGGCTGCAGCTTCATCAGATCGACGACGTTGACCACGCGGATTTTCAGGTCGGGCAGATGTTTGCGAAGGATGGAAACAGCGGCCAGAATCTCCAGCGTGGGTGTATCGCCGCAGCAGGCCATCACCACGTCCGGCTCGGCGCCCTGGTCGTTGCTGGCCCATTGCCAGATGCCAATTCCTTCCGTGCAATGCACGACCGCCGCATCCATGTTCAGCCATTGGGGCAGAGCGTGTTTTCCCGCAACCACCACGTTCACATAGTGCCGGCTGCGCAGGCAGTGATCAAACACCGACAACAGACAGTTGGCGTCGGGTGGCAGGTAAACGCGCACGATATCGGCCTTCTTATTGATGACGTGGTCGAGAAAGCCGGGATCCTGGTGCGTGAAGCCGTTGTGATCCTGCTGCCAGACGTGGGAGGCGAGCAGATAGTTCAGTGACGCGATCTTCCGTCGCCAAGGCAGTTCCAACGTTACCTTCAGCCACTTGGCATGCTGGCTGAACATTGAGTCGACGATGCGAATGAAGGCCTCATAGCTGTTGAATAGCCCGTGCCGTCCGGTGAGCAGATAACCCTCCAACCAACCCTCGCACTGGTGCTCGCTGAGCATCGAATCGAGCACGCGTCCGGCGGGCGCGAGGAATTCGTCATTCTTGACTGCTCGGGCGTCCCACTGGCGGTTGGTGACTTCAAAAACCGCGCCCAGGAGATTCGAGAGAGTCTCATCGGGACCGAAGACACGAAAATTACGTTGATCCTGATTCAGCTTGGCTACGTCACGTAGGAACCTCCCCAGCACGAGCGTGTCTTGGCCGTCAACGGCACCGGGGGAAGGCACTTTCACCGCGTGGTCGTGAAAATCCGGCATACGCAGGTCGCGCAGTAGAATTCCGCCGTTGGCGTGCGGATTGGCCCCCATCCGCCGGTCGCCCTTCGGTGCCAGCTCGGCCAATTCCGGCATGAGCCGGCCATCCTCATCGAACAGCTCCTCGGCCTTGTAACTTTTCATCCAGCTTTCGAGCTGCTTGACATGATCGGGATGCTCGGAGTCCACCAGGAGCGGCACCTGGTGCGCTCGGAAGGTGCCCTCCACCTGCAGGCCATCGACGACTTTTGGTCCCGTCCAGCCCTTGGGCGACCTCAGGACGATCATCGGCCAGCGTGGACGAGTGGTGTCATTCTTGTTTCGCGCATTCTCTTGGATTTGCCGGACGTCCTCGACGGCCTTTTCCAGGGTGGCGGCCATGAGTTGATGCATCGCTTCCGGCTCATCACCTTCCACAAAGTAAGGTGTCCAGCCGCAGCCCCGGAAAAATTGCTCCAATTCCTCATGCTCGACGCGCGCCAGCACGGTCGGGTTGCTAATCTTGTAGCCGTTGAGATGCAGGATCGGCAGCACGGCTCCGTCGGTAATTGGGTCGAGAAGCTTGTTGGACTGCCACGCGGTTGCCAAGGGACCTGTTTCCGCTTCACCGTCGCCGATGACGCAGGCGACGATCAGATCGGGGTTGTCGAACGCGGCCCCGAAGGCATGGCTGAGCGAATACCCCAGCTCACCGCCTTCGTGAATCGACCCCGGCGTCGTCGGCGCCACATGGCTGGAAATCCCGCCGGGAAACGAGAATTGCGTGAACAACTTTTTCAGGCCGGCTTCGTCCTGGGTGACGTTCGGATAAACTTCACTCCAGGTGCCTTCGAGGTAAACGTTGCCCACTATCGCAGGGCCGCCGTGACCGGGACCGGCGATGTAGAACATATCCAGGTCATACTTCTTGATGACCCGGTTCAAATGCAAATAGATGAAGTTCTGGCCCGGCGTCGTGCCCCAGTGTCCGACCACCAGCGGCTTCACGTCCGAGAGTTTCAGTGGTCGCTTCAGCAGCGGATTGTCGTAGAGATATATCTGACCGACTGAGAGATAGTTCGCGGCACGCCAATACGCGTTCATCTTTCGCAGCAGATCTGGGGACAATGGCTTGTCCGTTTTATTCATCTTCTCCGTTTCCACGGGGAGGTGCCCCTTAACTCGATTCTTCACCTTCATATCAATGTTCCTTTCAGACGCCTCTTTCATTTTCATAATCATGTTCCTTTTTAATTGTAAGCCCAAGACGCGGCAGATCGTAGTCACGACCATGACAAGCCCGTGTCCGGCCTAGTCGTGCTAATATCGGACTAGCTCGAACGGTCTGACTCACGATATCCTTGGTAGCCCCGATCTTGAAGATCCTCGATGTTCCTCACAATGTCCGGTGATTCTGTTTCACAAACCGTGGGTCGCTGGTGGCGGCCTTTGTACTTCTTTCTGTGGGCGCGAAGCTCAATCAGCGACAGAAATTCCTCGCCGCAGATTGGGCACATGTAGCGCTGACTCTTTTGCTTCCTGGAGGATGACTTCATCTGAGGGCTCCCCAGCCGCGCAGCTGCATGTGCTTCATCATCTCCTCCTCCATCTTTGCCGTTTGCACACCCTAGCTACCGCGAAGTCGGATAGCACGACGAGGAGGGCTGAAAAGGCTCCAGGGAAGCTATCGTTGCAATCCATAGTCACAAGTGTCCCATCTCGTGGTTATTTCAATTCGAATGCTCCTTGGCAGCTAGTTCATCGATCCAGTATCCTTGGCGATTGTAATGACGATGCAGTCCGATCTCGTAATCCCGAGTCAGCAGAGATTCGTCCGTGTATTCCGGTGACTGCTTGATGGTCTCGCGGGAAAGATTGACGAAGACTTTGCTCTCGTCCCAACTGACGCGCTTGATCCATTGCGGCGAAACCAGGATCTGTTTTCCCGGCCACAAGTTCCGTGTGTCGACGATTAGATAGCGAATCGCCCACGTCTCGTCATCGATGATAAAATCCTCGACGTGGCCAATCTCGCCGTCTGCGGCTTGGATGTGATAGCCACTCACGACGTGAGTGCTGCGCAAATGGGGATCCCACGCTTTCTCACCTTGGGTGGCTTCTCTCCATTTTTGACGATCACGCTCAAGGCGTGGATAAGAGCCCCACATGTATGGGCCGTTCCAATACATCGGCCATCCATAATACCCGTAGTAGTCTTCCTCGAATTGGCGGGAGACGGGCTTGTGACTGTTCAAGGGTGGACTGTCCTCGATCTCCTTTTTGGTTAAATCGATGATGATGTGTTGCTCTTCTCTAATCACGGCACCCAGCGCATACGGAGAAATCAGCACCTGCCTGCCCGCAAGCCAGCTTCCCGTGTCTGCGACCAGATAGCGAATTGTCCAGTGCCGGTCATCAAAGTAGAATTCTTTGACCTTCCCTATTTCCCCGTCACGGCTGTCCAATTTGTAACCCGCTAGTGTTTTGGCTTGGCTTAGCATAATAGTCCTTTCGTTCTTCGCGTTTCGTTCTCGCTCGCTGTGGGCCTCCGGCTAAAATCATAACCCACAATAATATTGCGACGGCGGGGCGGTTCCGCTATGGGGTAAAACCCCACCGCGGTGTCATAGCCGAGAGTTTTCATTTCGCCCCCTTCATTTTTCGATAACGGCGGATCAGGTTGTTCGTCGAACTATCGTGTTTGAGCCTGGGTACGCTTTCGCTCTCCAATTCTGGAACGATTCGCTGGGCAAGCACCTTGCCCAATTCAACGCCCCACTGGTCAAACGAATCAATGTTCCAAATCACGCCTTGTGTGAAGACGCTGTGCTCGTAAAGCGCGACGAGTTTGCCGAGAACTTCTGGCGTGAGCCGATCGGCTAGAATGACATTGGACGGACGGTTGCCTTCAAAAACACGATGTGGCACAAGCCAGTCCTGCGTGCCCTCGGCTTTGACTTCCCCCGGTGTCTTGCCAAAGGCCAGTGCCTCGGCTTGGGCAAAAACATTTGCCAAAAGAATGTCGTGATGACGGCCCAGCGGAGTGAGCGTGTGGCCAAATGCGATAAAGTCGCAGGGGATGAGCCGCGTGCCCTGATGAATTAATTGATAAAAAGAATGCTGCCCGTTCGTGCCCGGTTCGCCCCAATAAATAGGGCTGGTCTGATAATTCACTCGTTTCCCATTGAGCGTCACGTGCTTGCCGTTGCTCTCCATCGTCAACTGCTGAAGATACGCGGGAAAACGTTTCAGGTATTGTTCGTAGGGCAAAACCGCCACTGCGTGCGCGCCGAAAAAGTCGTTATTCCAAACCGACAAAAGTCCCATGAGCACCGGCAGGTTTTTCTCGAACGGCGCGCGGCGGAAATGCTCGTCCATCTCGTGAAAACCTTTCAACAACGCACGGAAATTGTCCGGTCCAACCGCCAGCATTGTAGAAAGACCGATGGCCGAATCCATCGAGTAGCGTCCGCCGACCCAGTCCCAGAAGCCGAACATATTCGCCGTATCAATGCCGAACGCGGACACTTTCTCGGAGTTAGTTGACACCGCCACGAAATGTTTGGCTACGGCCCTGGCGTCGCCTTTCAGTCCTTTGAGCAGCCAGTCGCGCGCGCTGTGCGCGTTGGTCATAGTCTCCAGCGTCGTGAAGGTTTTTGACGAAACGATGAACAGCGTTTCCGCCGGGGCGAGGTCACGGGTCGCTTCCACAAAATCTATGCCATCCACGTTGGACACGAACCGGAACGTCAGGCTGCGCTCGCTGTAATGGTTGAGCGCCTCGTAGGCCATCACGGGACCAAGGTCGGAACCACCGATGCCGATATTGACGACGTTCTTGATGCGGTTGCCGGTATGGCCCCTCCATGTGCCGTTCCGGACTCGGTCGGAGAAACCGGTCATCTTGTCGAGCACGGCATGGACCTCGGGCACGACATTTTTTCCATCCACGACGATGGTCGCGCCTTTCGGCGCGCGCAGGGCGACGTGCAGGACGGCGCGGTTTTCCGTGAGGTTGATTTTCTCGCCACTGAACATGGCTGCGATCCGCCCGCTCAAATCGGATTCCCTGGCCAGTTGGACCAGCAGTTTGAGGGTCTGGTCCGTGATGCGGTTCTTCGAATAATCCAGGTAGAGGCCCGCTGCCTCGACTCTCAAACGCTCGCCGCGTTTCGGGTCATCGGCGAACATTTTTCGGAGATTCAGTTTTTGAATCGTCTTGTGGTGGGCGGCGAGGGCCTTCCACGCTGGCCGTTGGGTGAGCGGCTTAATTTTGGTGGTCGTAATCATGATCTTGTTTTCCGTCGATTCAACTACTGGGTCAGGCGGCCTGCTTGAGCGCGTTGCTCTTGGACGCGATCACGGCCATCAATTCGTTCCAGGATTTCACAAACGATTTTGCGCCTTCGTCCTGGAGGCGGGCGGCCAGGGCATCCACGTTGATACCCGCCTTGCCAAACTGAGCCAGCACCGCTTCGCAATCCCCGCCGTCCACCGCCATAATCGGGCCGATGTCGCCGTGATCGGCGAGGGCTTTCAACGTTCCCTCGGGCATTGTGTTCACGGTGAACGGAGCGGCCAGCGCCTTGATGTAGAGAACATCGGATGCTTTGGGATCCTTGGTGCCGGTGCTGGCCCACAGCAGTCGTTGCGGCCGGGCGCCGGCATTATACGCGCGCTGCCAGCGCGGGTTGCTCAACAGGTCGACGTACGCCTTGTAGATGCGACCGGCAATGGCGATGCCGAGCCGATTGGTCAATGCCTCCGGAACGTTGCCCGCCACGGCGGCGTCCCAACGGCTGATGAACATTGAGGCTACGGAGCCGACCTGGGGATTGAGCCCGGCGGCGTTGCGTCGTTCGATGCCGCGAAGGTACGCCTCGGCCGCCGCCACATAGTGCTCCAGTGAGAACAGAAGCGTCACGTTGACGGGCACACCTGCAAAAATCGCTTCCTCTATGGCTGGCAGACCTTCCTTGGTGCCCGGGATCTTGATGAACAGGTTGGGCCGTCCCGCCCGCGCGGAAAGTTCTTTGGCGGCGGCGATGGTGCTGGCTGTGTCATGCGCCAGCAATGGGGACACTTCCAGCGACACCCATCCGTCCACACCGTTCGTGCGGTTGTAAACCGGCCGGAACAGGTCGGCAGCCTGGGTGAGGTCGTCCAGTGCGAGATCGAAAAAGAGGCCCTCGCCGGATTTTCCCCTCGCCATGCGCTCGCGAATCGCGGCGTCGTAGTCGGCGCTGTTCTTGATTGCGTGATCAAAGATTGTTGGGTTCGAGGTCAGGCCGGTTACAGACAATTCGTCAATGTAGCGTTTGAGCGTGCCGCTGTTCAGCAGGTCGCGGGTGATGTTGTCGAGCCAGAGGCTCTGGCCCAAGTTGTGCAGCAATTGGGTGGTTTTCATAATGTTCGGTTGATGGTCCAGGTTGCGGTTGGGGATGGGATCAATGCTCATATGGTTTCCTTTAGTCCGCCGTGATCGCCGGACAGGAACACAAAACCGAGCGCGCGATCATGAGCTCCTCGTCTGTGCGAATGACTCGAACCGTGGCCTGGCTGGCATCCTTGGAAATCACTCCCGCAGTCTCCATATTGCGCGCCTCATTCAATTCAATGCCGAGGAAGCCTAGTCCGTCGCAAATGCGTGCGCGGACGACTGGCGCATTTTCGCCGATGCCTCCGGCGAAGACGAGCGTGTCCAATCCACCGAGCGCAGCGGCGAAGGAGCCGATCCATTTTTTCGCCTGATAACAAAACAGCGCCACGGCTTCCGCCGCTCGCACATCATGGGATTCCTGCGCGAGCAACTCTCGCATGTCGGAACTGGTCTCCGAAACTCCGAGCAGCCCAGACTTGTGGTTGACCATTTCGTAAAACTGTTTTGTGGTCATCTGCTCGGTTCGCGCCAGATAGGGTGCCAAGCCAGGATCCAAGTCGCCGGAGCGGGTGCTCATTACCAATCCCGCAGTCGGCGTGAAGCACATGCTGGTGTCGATGCTTTTGCCGTCGCGCACAGCGGCCAGACTCGCGCCGTTGCCGAGATGCGCCAGGATCACGCGTCCTTTCGTTGCCGCCGGGTCGCCGAGTCGTGCGAGTTCTTCTATCAGATAGGCATAGGACAAACCGTGGAAACCGTAACGCTGAATTCCCTTCGCGTCGAAGCGGCGCGGAATCGGCAGCAGTTTGGCCACGCGCGGCATGGTCTGGTGAAACGCCGTGTCAAAGCAGGCCACCTGCGGCAGTTGCGGATGACGCTGGCGGAACGTCTCAATCAGTTCAATCTCGCGTGGCAAATGGTCCGGGTCGTTTGGGCTGATGCGGTGCAGTTCATCCAGCAACTCCTGGGTGATAATCTCAGGCGCGGTGTGTTGCATGCCGTGGACCACCCGGTGTCCCGCGGCCCGGACCGAAGCGAAGCGATTCTGCTCTTCAAGCCAATCAATCAGGAAATTCGCCGCTGACTTGTGATCGGCAACGTCAAGTTTGCGACTGGCCTGTGGCCTTCCATCCGCGTCGTGAAATGTCAGATTCGTCCCGCTCAGGCCGATGCGGTCAACCTTTCCATAAAGCCCTCGCTTCAGCGGTTCTTCGATCTGGTAGAGCGCGAACTTGATGCTCGACGAGCCGCCGTTGATGGTCAGGATCCGTGCGTTAGTAGGTTTCATGGCCGGCTCCTTCGTCATTCTGCAATCCGAACGAGCCCAGTTTCGCGCACGTGGACCTGTAATCCGTGTGAAGAATGCTTCGAATCCCCAAACCTTCCGCGATCTGGACGAACATCGGGGTGTTTTCGATATAGACGACGTGCTGGGTTGGCACTTGTGCGATGTCTAGGGCAAGCTGAAAGATGTCCACGTCGGGCTTGCGGAGGTGAACGAAACAGGAAGAAATAAAAAAATCCACAAACCCGTTTAGTTTGAACTTCCGAATCCGATACGCGTTCAGTTCGCGCGCCTCGTTGCTGACCACGGCGATCTTCAATCCGTATCTTGACTTGAGTCTGCGGACCAAAGCGATCATCTGGGGATAAGGTTTCGATTGCGCGAACATGAAGTGCCGAAATTGAGCCCGGGTGAACGGTCGCTTTTGGTAGAAGACCACTCGACCTAAATACTCTTCCAGCGTCAGCTTGCCCTCCTCGTAGGTGTCGAAGGTCAGGTGATGCCGATCCTCCATCTCGGCCAACTCCAGCTTAAAGGTCGTCGCCGCCCGTTTGCGGGCATGATGATCCCATCCGTCGGTGAGTAAGACGCCGCCGATATCCAGAAACAATGCGGTGATTGGTGCTCCTCTTTTCATTGGGTAGGAAGTGGGGAAGTCTGAAGGATCGGCTTCGTCATTGCCTGATACATCATTTCCCCGCCGAAGAACGGTGGCCCATATAGTTCGCACCCGTCGCCTAGTTTTTCATTAACTTTCCGCGCAAGCTCGTCATGAGTTGCGGCATCGCCGTGAAAGGGCACCGCAACAATTGTGTATTCGAGGGGATATCTCACATTATGCTCTTGGATTCGTCGTTTTTGTCTCGGGTACGTCCCCAATTCCTGGAGCGTGCGCAGGAACCCACCATGTCGATCTCACATTGTTGTGAATGCCTATTTGTCATCGTTTCGCCTCCATCTTTGATTCCCGTTCCGCGCGGAACCAATCTTGAACGGACTGACCGTTCTGGCGGTCCCGTCGCTCGTACAGTTCGTAGGCCCGCTTCGCAATCTGTGGCGTCGGGTCATCTTCCTGACGCCGAGGAGTTGGGCGGGGCTCACCACTCCCCAGGCGCCCATACGTGATGGTGATGCTTCGCAGCCTTTGCGCGAGTTCCTGGGTCAGCGCGCCATCCTTTAGTCGCCATCGCCAGTTTCCATTCGCAATTCCAGGAAAGTTCATTCGCGCCTCCGACCCCAGCCCCAGGAGGTCTTGCACAGGAACGATGGCCGTGTCGGCCTGCGATGCAAGCGCCTCACGGATCATGGCCCAGACAACCTCCCGGTCGTTTGCTACCAGCTGTTTTTGCAAGGTTTCGCGTTGCGCGTCTGGCAACTTCGCATACCAGCCTGCCGTTGTGTCGTTATCATGGGTTCCGGTATAGACCACTGATTTCAGCGGATGCCGGGGGGACGGACCTGAATTCGTTTGGAGCGTTGCGCCGAGCTCGAATTGGAGCACCCGTGTGCCGGGGATCTGAAGTTGATCGAGCAACGCCACCACCTCAGGTGTTATGTCCCCGAGATCATCTGCGATAAAAGGCAGCGACCTGAGGGCTTTGCGGACGGCTTCGAAAAAGGAAGCTCCTCCGCCAGGTTGGTACTGTCCATTCTCAGCCGTCTTGGCCTGTGCAGACACTTCATAGACACGGACAAAGCCGATGAAATGATCCAACCGATTGACTTCGAACCGGGCACACGCCGTCCGCAGACGTTCGATCCACCAGCTGTAATTCTGCTCTTGAAGCGCCTCCCACCGATATACAGGGAGACCCCATAGCTGCCCGGTTTTGGAGAAATAATCGGGAGGAACTCCCGCTACCACCGTGGGGTGTCCATCGGCATCCAGTTTAAAAAGCTCGGGATGAGCCCAGACATCGGCGCTTTGGTGCGACACGAACTGGGGGATATCACCGATCAACCGGATTTCCTTGGACGTGCAGTACGCCCGTAACTCTTTCCACTGCATTGAGAACTGCCACTGGACAAACTGATGGTACCGTATGTCATCGGCAAAGTATTTCTGCGCGCAAATGACGGCGTCTGGCTGGCGCGTTCCGCAACTCTTGCTGCCACCGGGTCCAATCCGCGGTGCCCTCTTTCTTCTGGATCGCCGAGAACAATGAAAAGTCTCCAAGCCAGTAAGACTCCTCTACTGAAAATGCGTCGAATTCGGTTTGTCTGTCACCCTGCCTCTTCTTTTCAAAATGCTCGAATGCCTTTGGCAACAGGACCGTTTTTAAGCGTTCCGCTTCAGGATAGCTCACACTTTCCGGGACCCCGGAGACAGGAATCCCGACATCTTGGCGGCTAAGAAGCCCTTGCTCCACCAACCGTTCGGGACTCACCAGAAGCGGATTCCCCGCAAAAGCGGATGGCGACTGATAAGGTGAATTGTCTCCGCCAGTCGGGCCGATGGGAAGCATCTGCCACAGACGCTGCCCGCCTGTGAACATGAAATCCGCAAAGGCAGTTGCCGCAGGCCCCAGATTGCCGATGGGATAAGCGTTGGAAAGAGAGGTTGGATGGAGAAGTATCCCGGAGGCTCGTTGATTCATTTAGAACCTCCTCTTGCGGGCGATTCCTGCTTCCGTGCCAGAAGTATCACGCTGGAGCGGGCTCCCACATGGTAGGACGTTGAATCGTCCAAGAGCGTTTCCTGTCCTTCGGTACGCAGGTCTTGTGGTGTCGAGCGGGACGTATCCACCGCGAGATGCCAGCTATCCCCCAGCGGGAGTGGCGGCAACCCAAAGTCGATCTCCTCCGCACCAGCATTGAACATCAGGTAAAGCCCATCTTGTCCGCTCTCATGGATCAGACAAGCAATCCGTTTTTCTTTCGGGTCGAACCAGTTAGGTAATTCTCCTTGTGGGTCAAACCAATGAATCTCGGCGTCCGTGTAGAATTGCTCCTTGCTCAGGATCGGATGGGCACGGCGAAAGGAGATCATGCCCTGGACAAACCGGCAAATCTCCTGATGCTGTTCAAGATGGCTCCAGTCAACCCAACTGGTTTCATTGTCCTGACAGTAGGCGTTGTTGTTGCCGCCTTGCGTGCGGCGGAATTCATCTCCGCCCAACAGCATCGGCACACCGCGCGAGATCAGCAGGGTCAGCAGTAAGTTCTTGATCTGGCGCTTCCTGATAGACTCGATCCAGGCATCCTTCGTCTCACCTTCGGAGCCGTAGTTCCCGCTGAAGTTGGCGTTGGTCCCGTCATGGTTGTTTTCTCCGTTTGCTTCATTGTGCTTGTCGCGATAGCTCACCAGGTCGTTCAGCGTGAAGCCGTCGTGGCAGGTGACGAAGTTGATGCTGCCCTCGGGGCCTTTGCCGGACTTGGTATAGATGTCGGCACTGCCACAGATGCGGCTGGCAAACAAACCGAGCATTTCCTCATCGCCGCGCCAGAAACGACGGACATCGTCCCGGAACCGGCCATTCCACTCCGCCCAGCGCCGCTTTGAAAAGCTGCCCACCTCGTACGCACCGGCGGCGTCCCACGCTTCGGCGATGATTTTTACGTTTCTCAAGATCGGGTCCTCGGCGATCTCTCCGAGCAATGGGGCCCTAGCCAGCAGCTTGCCAGTGCTGCCCCGGTCCAGTACCGACGCCTCGTCAAACCGAAATCCATCCACGTGCATCTCGACCGTCCAATATCTGAGCGCGGCCATGATGTGGTCTCGCACCACGGGATCGTTGGCATTGACGGTATTGCCGGTCCCCGCGTAATCCTTGTAGTGGCGCTTGTCGTCCGCCAGGGTGTAAAAGATCGCATTATCCATTCCGCGGAAACAGAGCGTCGGCCCCAGCTCGTCTCCCTCAGCCGTGTGGTTGAACACCGCGTCCAGAATCACTTCGATACCGGCCTTGTGAAATGCCTGAACCATTTCCTTGAACTCCAGCTTCTGCTGGCCCAAACTTCCTGAACTGCTGTAAGAAGCTTTGGGCGCAAAGAAGGCCACGGAATCATATCCCCAGTAATTTTTGAGCGGCTGATTGGTTTGCGGATTCCGGCGCGTGACCGAATTCTCATTGAACTCCTGCACGGGCATCAGTTCCACAGCGCTCACTCCCAGCTCTTTGAGATAGGGAATCTTTTCCATCAGGCCCCGGTAGGTTCCTGGATGGTTTACGCCCGACTTCGGATGGATGGTAAAGCCGCGCACATGTGTTTCATAAATGACCGTCTTCGACCACGGATGCCGTGGCGGCTGGTCCCCAGCCCAATTGAATGGGTCGTTGATAAAAATGCATTTCGGCATCGTACTGGCATTGTCCAACTGTGAGGCAACCAAATCCTTTTTAGGTGACGACGGGTCGTATCCCAGCGCGGCTGCGAAGTCCCACGATGGCAGTTGCGAAATCGCGGTGGCGAAGGGATCAAGGAGCAGCTTTTTGAAATTGAAACGATGTCCTTTATTTGGCTCGTAAGGACCGTCCACGCGATAGGCATAGAGTTGACCAGAGCCGATCCCTTTTACCCAGACGTGCCATACGTCGCCGGTGCGGTTGCGCGCTGAATCCAAATCGATTGCCCGGGCGGGCACTGCGTCTTCGGGATGGTCGAACAATTCCAGTCGAACGTGGCTGGCGTAACGGCTGAAAATGGCGAAATTGACCCCTCCTCCCTTTTCCTGGGTTCCCAAAGGCATAGGAGAACCGGCTCGAACGTCAGCACGCTCGGAGATCTCCGAGATGTAATCATGCAACTCGCGTTGAGGCATTTTCATCATCGTTGCCATAGAATTCGTACGTCTTCCAGTGGGATCGCAACGCCGTCGCAGTGGGGTATCGCTCGCGCTGTATAGTCCACTGGCGAGCGGGTCGCAGACACAGCCGTGCTGTAAACGTAGCCGCCCGACGCGCCGGCCAGTTGGCGAACACTTTTCATCTCCTGCCGCACCGGGCCGCCTCCGTTTACTCCGTTGGCATAAAGCTCGACTCGCACGACCTTCGGGTCGAGATCATTGAGATAGACCTGAACCTCATAGACGCGCTGCTTGTCTTTCGTCTCCACCTTCACTTCGCCAAAGCGCAGCGTGGACCATTTCTGTTCCAGGCTGTGTCGGTAATCGGCCATTTGCTTGCCGATGGCGCCTTTGTTGGCAATACGCGAATGGTAGGCGGTAGCAGCCGGGAGGTAATGTTGTTCGGTGTATTCACGCACCGTGCGGTCGGCGCAGAAGCGCGGCGTCAGGACTGCCATGCTTTCTCGCATCCGCGCGACCCAGGCGGTGGGAATGCCTTTTTCGTTGCGGGTATAAAACTCCGGAATTACCTCGCGTTCGAGCCGTTCGTAGAGCATCTCGGCCTCAGCGGCGTCCCAAGCCGGATCGTTGCCATGTTCCTGACCGTCGCCCAGCGCCCAGCCCAGTTCTGGGATATAGGCCTCAGCCCACCAGCCATCCAATTCCGAAAGATTGATGCCGCCGTTGACCAGCACCTTCATGCCGCTCGTGCCACATGCCTCCCAGGGCCGCCGTGGCGTGTTGATCCAGACATCCACCCCTTGCACCAGGCGCTCGGTCAAATGCATATCGTAGTCACTGAGGAAAATCGCATGAGGACGGACCTCGGGTTGGCGAATGAACTGTATCCATTTCTGGATCAGAGCTTGTCCCGCCAAGTCCGCTGGATGAGCCTTGCCCGCAATGATGAGTTGCACCGGTCGCTGCGGATTCGATAACAGGCGAAGCAGTCGTTCCGGGTCGTGCAGCAGCAGGTTTGGTCTCTTGTAGGTCGCGAAGCGTCGCGCAAAGCCCAGTGTCAATACGTTGGGATCAAATAAATGTTTTGCCTCTTCAACTGTCTCGGGCGACGCGCCGGCGGCGGCATAATGTCGGGCCAGACGTTGGCGAGCGTATTCAACCAGGGACTTGCTGGTAGCCATGCGAAATTGCCAAAGACTGTCGTCGGAGACCCGGCGAATGTCCTGCTCCAAGGTTTCCGTCGTCCCCAACCAGCGGTCCTTGCCACAGGCTTTTGTCCAAAGCTCGTCGGCGGCCGCCGAGTCCCAGGTCGGCATGTGAACGCCGTTGGTCACGTGGCCGACGGGCACTTCGTCCTCCGGCCAGTGCGGAAAGAGTGACTCAAAGAGACGCCGACTGACTTTCCCGTGCAAGCGGCTCACACCGTTGACCGCCCCGCTTCCCCGGATGGCCAGATAGGCCATGTTGAAATTCTCCGACGTGTCGTCCGGATTCTGGCGGCCCAAGGCCAGCAAATCATGGAGGCTGATGCCAAGCTTCTGCGTGGCATAACGACCGAGATATTGTTCGATGAGAGCCGGAGTGAAACGGTCAAAGCCGGCGGCCACCGCCGTGTGGGTGGTAAAGAGATTCCCCGCTCGCGTGGCCGCCAGCGCGACATCGAAGGGCTGGCCGCTTTCTTGCATGAAACTCCGGGCGCGTTCCAACACGGCAAAAGCTGCATGCCCTTCATTCAAGTGACAGACGTCCGGCTGGATGCCGAGCGCGCCGAGCAGCCGCCAGCCGCCGATCCCAAGGAGCAGTTCTTGCTTGAGGCGCAGCTCGGGGCCGCCTCCATACAGCTCGCTGGTGATCCCTCGATGAGCGGGGAAGTTCGCCGCGTCATTGCTGTCCAGCAGATAAAGCTTCACTCGACCGACTTGCACCTGCCAAGCACGCAGCCAGACTGAGTAACCCGGTAAGTCAATCTCCAACCGCAACCACTCGCCGTTCGACTGGCGTAACGGCGCGATCGGCAACTGTCCTGGGTCGTTATACGGATAGAGGGCCTGTTGTGCTCCGTCGTTGTCAATCACTTGGCGAAAATAGCCCTGTTGATAGAGCAGTCCCACGCCGACCACCGGCACGCCCAGATCGCTGGCGGCTTTGAGTTGATCACCGGCCACATTGCCAAGCCCACCAGAGTAAATGGGCAGCGCTTCGCTCAACATAAATTCCATGCTGAAATAGGCGACGCACTTCAAAGGAGACTGCGGATGATGTTGCTGAAACCACGCGGGCGCCTCCGCCGCCTGATGCTTGGCTCGCAGCAGGTCATCAACATTCTTACGGAAGGCAGGATCGGCCAGCACATGCTGGAGTTTGTCCCTCGAGACAGTCTGTAGGACTACCCAAGGGTTCTGAGTGAGTTCCCACAGTGCAGGATCAAGCTGCCGCCACACTTCGTCGGTGGCATGATTCCACGACCAGCGCATATCCAAGGCAAGCTCCGCCAAGGAATCGAATCCTTCGACATCGGCAGGTAAAAGGCTGTAGGTCGGCTTGCTAACAGTTGTTGGTTTGCTCATCGTTTCTCCTCCAGTTTTGGCGCGGAAGGAATCCTTGACTTCTGTGGGGACTCCGCCAAAGCATCGCTGACAATCGTCTGGGCTTCCTCCAGGATGCGGCGCAGATGATCCGCTCCCCGGAAGCTCTCCGCATAAATCTTGTAGATATTCTCGGTCCCTGACGGACGCGCCGCGAACCATCCGCTCTCGGCCATCACTTTCAACCCACCGATGGGAGCGCCGTTGCCCGGCGCGTGGGTGAGGACAGTCTGGATTTTTTCGCCAGCCAAGTCTGTGATCTGAACCTGCTGCGGCGAGAGCTTCTCCAGCCTTTCCTTTTGCTCCGGAGTGGCAGGCGCCTCAACGCGGTCATAGGCAGGCTCACCGAACTCGCGCGTGAGTTCGCGGTAGATTTCGCCGGGATCGCGGCCCATCCGGGCTGTGATCTCCGCTGCCAGCAAAGCCGGGACAATTCCATCTTTGTCCGTCGTCCAAACGCTGCCATCCAGACGAGCAAAGGAGGCCCCTGCGCTCTCTTCGCCACCGAACCCAAGCGAACCGTCAAGCAAGCCATCGACGAACCACTTGAAACCAACCGGCACCTCGTAAAGCTTCCGGCCAAGCTTCGCGGTGACGCGATCAATCATCTGGCTGCTCACCACCGTTTTGCCGATCGCCGCTTCCTTGCGCCACTTCGGCCGGTGTTGGAAGAGGTAGAAGATGGCGACGGAAAGGTAATGGTTGGGCGGCAGCAATCCCGCGCTTCGGGTGACGATTCCGTGCCGGTCATGGTCAGTGTCACAGGCGAAGGAGAGGTCAAAGCGGTCCTTCATCCCGATCAATCGCTGCATCGCATAGGGTGAGGACGGGTCCATGCGAATCTGGCCGTCCCAATCCACCGTCATGAAACGAAAGGTCGGATCGACGGCCTTGTTCACGACCGTGAGGTTCAACCCGTATCGCTCGGCAATCGGCTCCCAGTAGTGGACCCCGGCGCCGCCAAGCGGATCAACCCCCAGGTTGATCTTCGCGCCGCGAATGGCGTCCATGTCGATCACATTGGCGAGATCAGTAATGTAAGCGTTGAGATAGTCGTGCCGGTGCGTCGTGGGGGCGCGAAGAGCCTTCACGAAAGAAATCCTTTTCAAACCCAGAAGGCCATTCTCGAGAAACTCGTTTGCCTTCGCCTCGATCCAGCCGGTAACGGCGGATTCCGCCGGCCCGCCGTTTGGCGGATTGTATTTGAACCCGCCGTCATGTGGCGGATTGTGTGACGGCGTGATGACGATGCCATCGGCGAGTCCTGTCTTGCGCCCGCGGTTGTAGGTGAGAATCGCGTGGGAAACGGCAGGGGTTGGGGTATATTCATCCCCCTGCGCGATCATGACTTCCACTCCGTTGGCCGCCAGCACCTCAAGCGCGCTGGCAAGAGCTGGCACGGAAAGGGCATGCGTGTCCATGCCGAGAAACAGCGGGCCGTCGATCTTTTTCCGCTCGCGGTACAGGCAAATGGCCTGGCTGATGGCCAGGATATGCCATTCGTTGAAAGCCTTTTCGAAATGCGGACCCACGATGTCCTGAGGTGCCGAAGACAACCCGTTGTTCCGGCACTGAAGGGTCAGGCACCTCGGTATAATACGCGGTGATGAGCTTGGGCACGTTGACCAACATCTCTGGCTCCGCTGGCTTTCCTGCAAGAGGGCTTGTTTTCATGGCGTTCTGGTCATCGCTTGTTTTTCCAGGTCCGCAACTTTGGCCAGACGGCGCCGATGACGCTCCGCGCCGCTGAATCGCGCGGCGAGAAATGTTTGAACCAATTCCCAGGCGAGCGCGTGTCCGACTACGAGACCGCCGAGGCAGATCATATTCAGATCGTCGTCCTCGACCCCCTGATGCGCTGAAAAAGTTTCATGAATCAGGCAGGCGCGAACCCCCGCCACTTTGTTCGCGACGACTGATGCCCCAACCCCACTTCCACAGATGGCCACGCCGCGATCCACCGCCCCGCGAGCGATTGCACGGGCCAAAGGCACAACAAAATCCGGGTAATCGTCATCAGGATCCAGTTGGCAGTCGCCGAAGTCGGCTACCTCATGACCGGCTGCGCGCAATTGTCCAACAAGTTGTTCCTTCAATTCAAATCCACCATGGTCGGAGGCAACGCCGACTGCTTTGGGTTTCACCTCGGCGGTTGTCTTGAAGTCAGACACTGGTTCGACCCCCTCTTTGTAATGGGATTATTTCCGGCCGTCGCGTTGTCCGCGTCGTTTCAATTTCAGATGCCCAATTAATTGGTTGCAACATGTGACTATTGCCGATCAAGGCATGCCAGTCCTAGAGACGATCATCGGCTATGGGGTATGCACCCCAACAACGAACATCGAAGGCCAACCTCCTAGGTTTCCTGACTCAGACGATTCACGGGCACGCGCATGCACCGTCTTGCGAGTCACCGTGCCGACGCCGAGGAGGTTCTCGGTCAAAACGCCTTGGTTGAGAGGATTATTTTTCATTTGTGCAGATTACCCACGACGGCTTGCGCGACGTTGCCTTCCGATGTGCGCTGGATATCTTCCTTTGTCAGGTTCACGAACACTTTCGATTCCTCATAATCGATCCGCCCAATCTTGCTGGGAGAAATCAGGATTTCCTTGCCTAAATGCCAGTGGCCGGTCTCGACGATCAGTTCGCCGATCACCCAACTCTTGTCGTCCACCAGAAAGCTGCTCACGTGGCCGATGGTTCCATCGGCTGTTTGAATGTGGTAGCCCGTGATTGCCTGGGTGCTCCGGAGATGACTGTCACAAGATTTCTGGTGCTCGCGGTGAGTCCGAAGTGCCGGGCCCGGTAGCGGCATGACGACCGGGTAGCTGCCCATCCCCCACACAAAGCTCCCCTCCCAGTAGACCGGCAGGCCGTAGTAACGGTAATAGTCTTCCTCGTATTGCCGTGAGACCGGCCGGTGCGAATCAATCGGGGGACTGTTCTCAATCTGCTTACGACTCAGGTTGATCAGCAGGACCTTTGCCTCCGAATCGATCCCACCAAACGCATGAGGAGAGAGCAGCACCAGGCGTCCCGCCAACCAGGAGCCCGTGTCTGCGACCAGATAGCGGACCGCCCAGGTTGTGTCGTCAAAGTAAAAGTCCTTCACATGACCGATGTCGCCGTCCGACGTGCCGAGTTTGTTTCCGTAAAGCCGTTTGATATTTTCTAACATGAGAATTCATCTCCATTTGGACGGAAGTGTTCTTCTTTCATGTAGCCAATATAAGCGGGGAAGAAAGCGGGGCGGTATGGGGTGTTTGCCCCACTGCAAAGCCTTCTCGTGAGGACGCTTCTCAAGGATTACGCAAAAAGCGCAGCTCGGTGCGCAAGCGCTGGACCTCATCGAGCAGATCGAACATGGTCTTGAGCCACGCCAAATCGAGACCGTGAACGGTTCGAAAGTGCTCGATTCGCCGCACGGTATAAATCGCCTCTTCCGTAAATTCCATCACCCCGTAGGGTGGCTGTAAGACAGGTCGTACGAGACCGGCGCGATAATAGACCAGAATGGAACGGCGGGGGACACCCGCGATATGTGCAGTCGCATCGAGGCTGTAGAAAACATTTGGCTTCGGCTGAAAAACCTCAATGGAAAGGCACGCCGGAGCGTCAGAAGCATTTTTTTTCTTCATGAGGTCTTCCTTGGGTTGAATGTGGATTTTGAGGCTAGCTGCCCCCACAGGACCTTCTGTTCGGGCGTAAGATGCGAGGGGACCTGGATGGACACAACGACATACAGGTCGCCGCGTGTTCTGTCGCTCGTGGGCAACCCTTTCCCGCGCAAACGAAATTGCTGTTCCGCCGCTGTGCTCGCGGGAATTTTCAAGGACACGGATCCATCAAGAGTTGAAATGTGGACGGTGGCGCCCAGTACCGCTTCCCATGGCGCCAACTCCAAATCGGAATACAGGTCGGCACCCCGCACACGAAAATCGGGGTGCTGGGCAAACTTGACGCGCAAGTAGAGGTGACCCGAATCGCCCCCGCCGATGCCTTCCTGGCCTTTACCGGCGAGACGGATGAGCTGGGCTTCCCGAACGCCGGGCGGGATTTTCACCCGCAAGGTCTGCGTGGTCGATTGCCCAGTGCGTGGATCGGTGCGCTGCAACTGGATCGTGCGCGTTGACCCGTGCAAGATCTCATCCAGCGTTACCAGGATGTCGCCCTCGATGTCCTGGCCGCGTTGGGCGTATGCCTCGCCTCCATTGCCATCCCCCCGTCTTTGGCCGAAACCGCCGGCGGGGCGACCGCGACTGCCGAAGAACTGCTCGAAAAAATCGCTAAAGCCCGTGCCATCGAAACGGAATTCAGAACCCGGTTCGTGGGCCCCGCTGAATCCACCCTGCGGCTGCGCCGGCTGCCGTTCTGGATGGTTCCAGTTCGCTCCCAGCTCATCATACTTTCGCCGCTTCTCTGGATCGCTCAGGACTTCGTTGGCCTCGTTCAGTTCCTTAAACTTGTCTTCGGCCGTGGTTTTATCTTTGGCGACGTCAGGGTGATACTTGCGGGCCAGCTTCCGGAAGGACTTCTTGATTTCTGTGTCGCTCGCATTGCGAGCCACGCCGAGAACGTCGTAGTAATCCTTGAATTCAACCGGCATGGGAGGGTTCGGGGGAATGGTTCAGATCATTGACAATGACCTTGGCCGGACGAAACACTTCATCGCCGCGGCAGTAGCCACGATGGGTGACTTCGAGAACGATGTGATCGGGCTGGCTTGGGTCGTGCCGCACTGAAATCGCTTCATGCTTGTGAGGATCAAAGGGTTGACCGACATCCTCGACGGTTTCGATGCCGTGGCTCTTGAGCAACTGGTCCAGCTGTTTCAGCGTCATCGTCACGCCTTGATGCAATGGGGCGGAGGCAGTGGATGGCTCGATAGCCAGGGCGCGTTCGAGATTGTCGAGAACAGGCAGCAAGTCGTCGATGAACGCTTCCTTTTGCGCCGCGGCTTGTTGTTCGGAATCGCGCCGGGTGCGCTTTTTGAAATTGTCGAAGTCGGCGGCGAGACGCAGGTAATCCTCCTTTTGTGCGGCCAACTCCTTCTGGAGGATGGCTGGGTCAGGCAGCACAGGATCAGCGACGGGGGCAGGCGCATTCTCCAACTCAGTGACCGGGCTTGAATGATTAGTGTCCATGGTTTGCCCCTCGCGGCACGCTGATCGAACGCCTCTTTTCTTCTTGGAACTCACAGTGGTGTGGCTCATGTACCTCACTATTCAAAGCTTTGCGATTTGCAGATCGCCGTTATTGCATTACGGTCAGTTGCGAAACCCATGGACGCGGGTGAGGTTGCGCTCCGCAATCAATTGGGCTTCTGCATCCAACCAATGCTGTACGTGGCGCCCCAGCGGAGAGCCTTCGTTCAGATAGGTGAAGTACGCCCTCCTGGCCACCTCATCTGGCGACGGCACATAATCAATTCCGGCTCGGTCTGAATCCGGGGCTGGTTCCGACAGTGCTGGGCCAACTGGCTTATCATTGTGGTGGGAACGGTTGTGTTTCATAGCACAATAATAACGATGAAAACTGTGCGCGGCGCTATGGGGTGTTGACCCCACTGTAGGCACTATAGGTTGCGGCGTTTCTTCGATGCATGCATTTGTGGGCTCTCTGGAGGCAGGCACTGATCCCGCCACAGGCACCAGCGAAGCCTGGTGAATGAAAAGCATTGGGGTCACACCCTTCAGAGCGTGACCCCACAGAAAACCCTGCAACGCGGTTTTATCGGCCAGCAGTTGCTCCCACGACGCTCTCTTTGGGGAGACTACGTTCCGGCTGATGGTGTTCCGCCAGTTCCGGGTTCGTGCTTTTAATGACCTCGTGGGCCCGAGCTGCTTCCTCCGGGGAACCATGGGCGATGAGGACGAATTTGCCGCTCTTGATCGCTGTCTCGTACCGCACGATGCTATCCTTGGGAATACCGAGTCCATACAAGCCAGCCCCAATCGCGCTCAGACCGCCCACGATGACGGCGCCTTCCAGTCCTCCGACGATCCAACTGACCAACGGCCCGGCCACCAGAAGCTGGCCCAGACCGGGAACCCAAAAGAATCCGGCCCCGAACAACAGGCCCCAAAACCCGCCCCAGAAGGCCCCCATTTTCCCCCAGTATTTCATGCGGTCGCCGGTGTTGTAATAGCCGACCACGTGTTCATCCGTGTGGTAGTCGCGTCCGACAATCGAGAGCTTCTTCATATCAAAACCGGATTGCTGTAGTTCCTTGACGGCGGCTTCGGCTTCGGCGTGCGATTTGTAGACCGCCACGACGGAATTATTGTTCTTCATACTCTGCCTTTCGTTGCTGGTTTTTGTGTTCATAATACGAGGATAATCCGGGTAAACGCGCGGATGCTATGGGGTGTCTACCCCATAGAATACACGCGGACTCTTGGCCTAGAAGAACCGGTAGCGAGTCTCAGTCGTACCGCCGCCGGTGCCGATGGAATTGGTGATCTCCAATCCGTACGCCGACCCATTGCCCTAAGGTGGGTTCAGCAATAGTTCCAACCCCTGTTGCAACGTCAGATCGCCGGACATGCGGTGGAAGTTGCTCGTCTTGCTCACTGAGTCGCTGCGGGTATTCACGAACAGAGCGATCCGGCTGCTATAGTGCATGGCCAACGTAGTAATTGCCCACCGATCAGGCCCGACACCTTGTTGTTCCAACAGGAAACTGCCTCCGCGACGCACACGACCGAAGATGCCCCAGCCAAAATCAACATCCCGAAATAATTCGGCTTCCACCCGCACCAAACGCTCGTCCACAAGGTCGATCAGCATCGTCCCTTCCATTCCTTGCAATACCCGCAGCTCCAGGGAATGCGACGTCAGGGCTGCATTGGGACGGAATTTCACCCGAATGAGTTCGCGGCCGGAACCGTTCGTTTCCGAGCCGTCGTACTGAAAAAGGAATGCCTCCGGCAATGACTTGATCATCCGGCGGGCTCGGGCTTCGTCCTTGCGCTCCTGATTTTGGAATTCCTCCAGTTGTTCAGGATTCGTCAACAGGTCGCGCAAGCGTTCATCCTCGGTTTGTCTCTGTGCGGGAGGAAGCGGTTGACCGTTCTTGAGAATCAGACGGCCGATCAACCATTTGCGTGTCTCGACCATATCGCGGGTCACCGAACCGTGCGGCGTCTGTTTGTCAATCCGGTACCGATAGTGGCCGCCCGCATTGACCGCTGCCAGTTCATGCGCCACCGTCTGGCGCACCAGCTCGTTTGCCGGAATGGGCGATGACTGCGTTTGCGCCGATGCTCGAGACGCGATGAGTAAGATCCACACCAGCGCTCCCGCCGTGAACCGGATATGATTTGCAGTTGTGCTCTTGGCCACCATTTTGGTCGTCGGCTGGTTTTTCTTAACACCGGCCAGCATTGGCGTCGAGCTTTCCGGTACACTGGAGAAAGCCAATCCACCCAGCGAGGGATGAGACAAAGGAAGGTAAACCGACGAGACTCAGGTCAATCCGTAAGCTCAATCAGGATGCACCGCGGTTAATCCCGCCGGCATGGACGGCAACGCGAAACTCTTCGTTCCTCGGTTGGCACAATCGATCTTCTCGATCCCTGCCATCGAAAGCAACAAATCCGTCCTGGCAGCTTTCAAGTTGAAAAAGTTGCTCATCACTTTGCGGACGCGAAAGCCGCCTTTCCAATCCCGTTTCACAATGGCGTAATTCCAGCCCGCCACCCCGCTGCCTTTGGCAACAGCGCCAAGCAATTTTCCCGAGCGATTGGAGAACCATTCAACCTCTTCCACCATCAAGCTCTCCAAGGCGGAATGCTGACACGCCAGTAATTGGTCAAACTCGGAACGGGCGATGGTTTTAATACTCATTTCATTGCAGCCATTTTTGAGCGAGCGGCCCAGGCCTTCTCTTGGATTGATTGATCACTGGCACTCGCTACCAGTTCTCTGGAGAATATCCGGCACGTCATTCAGGCACAATTGGGGTGTTCACCCCATGTTGGCTTGGGGAAGCTTTTTCGACTTACCCGCCGCCACCAGCATTCCCGGCTGCAACTACCGCATGCGGCTGGTGCCGTAGCGATGGGTTTTCCGGCTATCCCTGGCCTGCTCAAACGGTACGCGGGGACTCCAAGCACAGGTGGCAAATATCTGCCAGTCCGACGCCGCGGGTAGCTAGATATTGTTGGGATCGGCGATGTGCGGCCCGACCGAAGGTTGCCACGTGCGTACTGGATGGCTGTCGGCCAGTTTGCGGACGCCAGTTGCGTTATTCACGACTGGTTTCTCATGTGACCGTTCTGTGGGGACTCGGGCCGGCATCTTCCGCCGCTTGCGGTGTCGGGTGATTGGTTCACCCAAGACTTCATGGCAGAACCGAAAGACAGTGTCGCTTGCGACCGGAACATTGATATTGCGTAGAATGTCAGCAATGGCCGCGTAAGACGCGCCTTTGGCCCTCAGTTCCATGATGCCCTTTTTCATCGGCAAAAGCTTCCGAAACTTGGTCGGATGCCGTGGCACATAGTCTCGGATGGCTTTCGCCAATCGAGCTGCCACCAAGTCGGTTGCGGAATCGGTATTCATTCGGATAGTCCTCGGATGCAGTTCGGATAAAAGTGCCTAGCGGATGCTAGGGGCCTCGCGTGTCCTCTTTTCATGTGCGCCAGTAAAGCACAAGCCCCGAAACAAGTTGCTCCCGTTTGGGAACAACTTATCTCCTCGGATCGGGTACACGTCAGGCATGCTGTCACGAAAAGCGCAATACTGCCTGGCCAATGCGAAGGCATACTTCGAGGAACATCTGTCCACAGGTGATTATTACAGCGAAGGTGTAGCCGTTGCCGGACAGTGGTTTGGTAAAGCCGCGGAGTCTCTCCATCTGTCGGAAACAGTCAACCGTGACGAGTTCCTGTGTCTCTGTGACAACCTGGACCCGCGCACAGGTAAACTCCTCACGCAACGGCTCAAAACCACACGCAGCGAGGTCAGTGATGACGGGGAGGCGCGTACCGTGGCCAACCGTCGGGTATTCTACGATTTCACCTTCTCGCCACCCAAGTCGGTCTCGATCGCGGCATTCATCGGCAATGACAGCCGCATCGTGGACGCCCATGACCGTGCCGTCCGCGTGTCACTCCGAGAACTGGAGCGGTTAGCGGCGACTCGCGTGCGTACCAAGGGCAGCATGTCGGACCGGCCTACTGGCAACCTTGTCGCCGCGACCTTCCGACACGATACGTCCCGTGCCTTGGATCCGCACTTGCACAGCCACTGCGTTGTTTTTAACGCGACGTTTGACCCAGTGGAACGACGCTGGAAGGCACTGCAGACCCTGGACATGGTGCGCGCAAGGAAGTACGTCGAGAACGTCTATTACCACGAATTGGCCCGCGAACTCAGGGCATTCGGATACCACCTGAAACACAATGCTCGCGGTGACTTTGAAGTCCAAGGAGTTTCTCCGGAACTCTGTCAACGATTCTCGAAGCGGCATCAGGAGATCGACGAGAAGACGCGCGAACTGCTGGCCAAGAAACCGCATCTCGCGAAGGGCAATGTGCCAGAAATCCGAAACCGCATCGCCCAAATCGAACGGCTGCGTAAGATCAAATCGGTTCGGCTGGCGGAGCTACGGAGTCTCTGGACACGCCAAATCTCCCCCGCTGAGAAAGAGGCCGTCACATCATTGAAGCATGGTGTGTTCGTCAACCCCGGCGACCGCGTCACAGGCAATGCCTTGGCGGCTGTCGCTTGGGCAGAAGAACACCTATTTGATCGCCACCCTGTGGTACCTGAATACGAGCTTTGGCGGCATGCGTTGGAACATGCACGCGGTGAGAACATCACCGTGGAACAAGTGCGTGAAGTCACTCGAAGTCGAGGGTACGTCCGCGATGAACGCAGCCCACACCTTGTTACAAGCAAGGCAGCCTTGGAACGAGAATGGGACATCGTATGTCTGGCCAAGTCTGGGATCAGACGGTTTCGTCCATTGGGCGATGCCCAGTCGATTGGCAATGCCAGTCTCAATTCAGAACAGCGCATGGCTGTCGAGCACATCTTGAGTTCTCGTGACTTCCTCACGTTGTTTCGCGGCGGCGCGGGCACTGGGAAAAGCTATGCTCTGAGAGAGGTCGGCAATGGGTTGCAAAGAGCAGGGCATCACATCCACGTCATCGCGCCACAACGACAGCAGGTCATGGGTTTGGAACAGGATGGATTCAGCCGAGTTCAGGCCGTGAGCGAATTCCTCGTGAGAAAGCCAATGCCGGAGGGAGCCGTTGTCGTCGTGGATGAAGCCGGCCAAATCGGAGGTGAGCAGATGCAGCAGCTTCTTCGCTACGTCCGCAACGGTCGTGGTCGTCTCATTCTCTGCGGCGACACCCGGCAACACGGAGCGGTGCAAGCATCTGACGCACTGTGGGCCATCGAGAAGTACTCAGGCCTGAAGGCGGCTGTCCTGAACGAGATTCGCCGTCAAGACCCGGCGAGGGCCAAGACCGTGGCCGAGCGGCGGCAGATTGAAGAGTACCGGCGGGCCGTTTGCGAGGCATCCGAAGGGAACCTCGGCAAATCCTTTGATCGTCTGGACAAGCAATCGGCAATCATCGTGTGTTCGCCGTTCGACCAGCAGGACAAACTCGCGGAGAGTTATGTCAACCTCACTGGCGCGGGACACTCGGTTGTGGTCGTTTCGCAAACTTGGTCGGAAATTCACAAGGTCAACGATCATGTGCGGGCAGCACTCAAGTCCCATCATCTGCTGGGCGATGAAGAGCATACAGTCACGGCGCTCGAAACTGTCGATCTGACAGACGCACAGAAACGCGACCCACGGTTCCACACCGACAAAACAGTCCTCGTGTTCAATCAAGATACTGCCGGGTTTCGCAAGGGCGAGACGGGCCGTCTGAGGGACATCACGAGGAAGGGGCTTGTGGTGGAGGGTGACAAGAAGATTCGTGTCATCCGATTCGAGCATCTGTCTCGTTTGACCGTCTGCCAGTCCCGCGAGATGGCCCTTGCCTCCGGAGATCGCTTGCAATTGAAGGCCAACGGTAAGACCGCACGTGGCCAAAGATTGGTGAATGGTGAATTGGTCACTGTGGACAAGGTTCTGGCTGACGAACAAATCAGACTTCGAGATGGAAGGATTCTCGGAAAGGATTACCGCCGCCTTGTTCGCGGCTTCGCCATCACCTCCTATGCGTCACAAGGCAAGACGGTGGATTACGTCTTGTTTTCCGACTCCGCCGTCAAGGCAGCCACGAACCAACAACAATGGTATGTGACGATTTCCCGTGGTCGAAAGGGGGTCCGAATCTACACCAGTGACAAGGCGCAGCTTCGCGAGAGTATTGTTCGCGCCGATAATCGTACTCTCGCCCTGGACTTAGTAGATCGAGAGTTTGTGCAAAGACTCCAGGTTCACCAATCGCATTCTACCGCGAGAACCATGTAAGGAAAGGTCACGTCAACGACCAATCGAACAACGAAGCCACGGGCAGAAACTTCGCTTGCTGGAACACAGACACTCAAGCGCAGATGCTGCGGCCAAAAATTGCAGATAGAGGTCTTTCCCCTCGTTCTTTACTCGAAGTTAACTCTCAGTAAATGAGACTTTCTGGGCCATTGCCGCAGAGTGTTGGTCACGCAGATGACCATACGTTCTCATCGCCAGTGCCCCGCCATCTTTATGCCCAAGCCATCGGCTCACAGTCGGGATGTCCACACCAGATTCAATGCATCGCGTCGCAAAAAGGTGCCGCAGGTCGTGATGGGTAATCCTGGCCAAGCCGAGCTTCTTGCACGCCGAATCAATGGCCTTCTGACATTCACAAACCTCCATGACCATAGCATTCCCCCATTCATCTACCCGTCGTTCGGAACGGATTCGCTCAAGCAGTCGCAGCATATCCGGGATCATCGGAACCCGCCGAATTTCCCAGTTCTTAGTGCCGGTGGCGGGATCGCCGTGAACCGCGATCTCTCCCTTCTTAAAGTCACAGTCGTGCCCATGCACGCGAGCCGCTTCGCCTTTACGGCAACCGCTATATGCAAGGAACTCGGTGAGATCCGCACAACCCTTGCTAAACCGGCCTCCTGCCGATCGTATCGCCTCTACCATGTGGAGAAACTGCTTCTGCTCAGGCAATTTGAGAACCTTTTGTCTCACTTTGAGTTTTGGGATTGCGCTGGCGGGGTTCCCGTAGCGCGCGCCGGCTCGGATTCCAATCTCCAGAATATGTCGTAATGTGCCCACTGTGTTGTTGTAAACGGTGGGCGAATACTTCTCCGCGTACTTTGCCGCCCATTCCAAACAATCGCGCTCGGAAATCTTGCGAATGTCGGTCGCATTGAGACCGGACCATGTCTTTCCAAGATCCTTGATCGTTCGCAATCGATACTGCTTCGCAGTGGGCTTCAGGCGTTGATTGTTCTTCAACCGTTCCTCGTAAATCCTTCGTGCATCCCCGAATGACATCTTCCCATTTGCTGAGAGCTTCCCGACCTCGGCAGCTTTGCGCTGCTCTTGAGTCAGATCGGCCAGGCGAATTTTGGCGACTGAGAATACATTCGTCTTCAGGCTCTGCCGAATTAACTTGCCAGCCACGCGGACGCGGGCAAAATAGACGCCTGATGACCGGTATCGAATCAGATTTGCGACGGGCGTTTTCGCCCAAGGCGACTTTTGCTCCCGTTTGCTGTCTTTCATGCAAACAGTATCAGATTGCAGTATCAGAAATGCAAGTCTGGATTTATGAGCCTATCGCAAGTGCTTGATAACTAATTGTTGGGCCCGTAGCTCAGCTGGTTAGAGCAGGGGACTCATAATCCCTTGGTCCCAGGTTCGAATCCTGGCGGGCCCACCAACCCACCGATCCGCCCTGCGGCTGTTTCCGAAACCGTAAGCTCGCGGCGGCTAAAATACGCTGAATGAGTAACCGCCGCTGCTTCCGTTGGGGGAGGTGAGGCCGGTGTAATCTTTGATGATCTTTGCGTCACAGGGCGCGTTGAGCGAGCCATTGCCGTCGCCGGCAACGGCCAGCGTGCCATAGCTGAACACCACATCGCCGGACGGGTTGATCTCGATGACTTGGTGGTTGAACTGGTCTGCGATCAGGAAATTGCCGCGCCTGGTCCGGACCGCGTGCGCCGGTTGCGGGTCGGCGGCGCTGTTGGGCCGGGCGGAAGTCACGTAGGTGAACACATTGCTGCCGTTCTTGTCGACCACGACGATGCGGTTGTTCAGTGAATCGGTGATCAGAGTGTCGCCGCCGGTGGGCAGGCGGCAGGCGTAGGTCGGTTCGTTGAGGGTGTTCGTGTCGCCCGGACTGCCGTATTGCCAGAGGAGGTTGGCTTTGCGGTCCACTTCGATGACCCTGTCGTTGCCGGTGTCGGCAATGAGATAATGCCCGTTGCCCAGCCGCTGGGCGCTGGCGGGAAAGCTGAGCTGGTTGCTGCCGCTGCCGCTGATTCCGGTGCCGTATTGCCAGACAATGTCGCCTTTGTGATCGACCTGGATGACGCGGTGATTTCCCTGGTCGGTGATCAGCACGTTTTGGTGGGGTGGCAGCAACATCGCTGTCGCCGGATCGTTCAACTCATTGGGACCGGAGCCCGTTACACCCGTCTGGCCGTAATGCCACAGGATGTGTCCCTGGCGGTTGACCAGGATCACGCGGTTGTCGGCGTACCCGTCGGGATAATTCGTGTCAATGCCGGCCGGCAGCCCGCTGGAGACAATCAGCGTCTGGCCGCCGACGCGCTCGGCGTCGCGTGGGCCGACAATGGAATTTGTCACGAAATGCGATCTGACCCGTGACACGGTCATTTCATATTGCCAGACGATGGTCTGGGTGTTGGTGTCGATCTCGAGGACGCGATTGTTGTACTGGTCGACCAGAAGCACGTTCCCGCTGGCGTTGAATCGCGGCTTGGGCGCCGCGAAGACCGCCATTGCCGTCAACAACAAGCTTGTGACCACCAGACCCAGAGCGTACACGCTTCTTTTCAATGTTCGACCTTTCTGTAAAACCGGGTTTCCATCCGTTTGTGTCCATGGACACGGCGATGCGACGACTGTAGTCCGCATCATCCGACATTTCCCCATGGCTTGCGCCCGCGACGATCATGGGCCAGTCATACTATCACCTTTGACAAGGCTCACAAGCCGATTCGCAGCCTTTGCCTTCGCTCCAAGGCCGAATTCTTTGTGGTGAAAAAGGATGGTCTGTGCGATCCCCTGGGAACCAATTATCCGCTTGTTTTCAGCGAGGTGGTGTATACGATGAAGTGGAAATCAGGTCAACCTGCCGGAGGAGAAACGATGAAGCGTTGGATTTCCTGGGTGATGTTATGTGCGGTACTCACCGCCGCGGTCAATGCCGCTGCGTCGGCCGGCGACAGGCAAAAGGCGCTCGACAAGGCGAACTATGTCGCCTACCAGGGCCCGCAACTGGCGTGGCCGACAGGCAATGATCCCATGGCCAAAGTGTTAGACACCAAGTTCGACGTGGTCATCTACCGGGGGCTGCCCAATAAACCCTACGAAATCCTGGGCATCATCCAGATTACCAGCGGCGGGAAAGTGACCAGACGCGTCTCGCAGGCAGCCCGGGCCGCAGGCGCCGACGCGGTGCTGGTCTGTCCGAATGACGCTTTCGTCAAGGCGGGCATTGCCGTCCAGCCGGGCATGGTCCTGCGTAGTGACAAGGGCAATCAGCTCTCATCTCTCACAGGGTTTCTCATCCGCTGGAAGTTGGGCATAGGCGCGGCACCCGTCAATGGGCCGGCCGGTCAACCCGCCACGTCGCCGTGAGTGGGAATTAATTCGTTGCCGCCGAATGGCGTCAGTTCGTGATCCAGCGAATCAGAATGGCGCGAATGCGCGTGATGTGGATTGTGCCAAACTCCCTGCCCGTCTTCAGAGCTTCCGGGTGTTCGAGCCGGCTGGTCTCGGTCGGACCGTTGGGATCGGGAACCGTCGCATTCTCCAGCAGCTCCGGGCTGATGGTAATCCCGGCGTCCATAAAGGCCTTGTCGGTCACGAGGAGCAGTGCATCGGCCTCGACCACGCGGGCGGCTTGCACCACGTGCCTGATCGAATGCTCTCCTTCGTCGCTCATCGTGCCCAGCACGTGATAGGGACGGTTGGGCAGTTTGTCATAGATCGGCATGCCGTGCCGCGTTTTGACCAGCGGGATTGGCTCCGTCGAACGCGGCCAATCCAACTGTGTTCCCGTATATTGTTGGTATTGAACCTTCCCCAGGATTTTGGAGGGGCTGTAGGCAAAAAGCGTTTTGCCTGAAAAACACGCCGCCAAAACCAACATCAGACCCGCGGGAATTTTGCCCGGTTTCATGAGAAGCCTCTCTTTCTATGGGAGAGGATTATTTGATTGGCGGCGGGCTTAGTCAAGTTGTAAAGGGCCCATCGATCGCTCGATGGGCCCGCAACAAGTTTCCCAAAACAGGCGGACCGCCTTAGAATTGCTGGGCTTGGAGGAAGCCTTCGATCTGGCGCTGGCGCGTGGGGTGGCGCATCTTGCGCAACGCCTTGGCCTCGATCTGGCGAATGCGTTCGCGGGTGACGCGGAACTGGCGGCCCACTTCTTCCAGCGTGCGGCAGTAGCCGTCGCCGAGGCCGAACCGCAATTGCAGCACCTTCCGCTCGCGTTCGGTGAGCGTCTCCAGCACCTCGCCGAGCTTTTCCTTCAGCAGAGAGTACGACGCCATCTCGGACGGGTTCTCGGCGGATTTGTCCTCGATCAGGTCGCCGAAGCTGGTGTCTTCGCTGTCGCCGATGGGCGACTGCAGCGAAATCGGTTGTTGCGCCATCTTCAGCACGGCCCGCACGCGGTCGACGGGCATCTGCATTTCCTCGGCGACTTCCTCGGGGGTCGGTTCGCGGCCAAATTCCTGGACGAGCTGTTTCTGGACGCGCATCAGTTTGTTGATCGTCTCGATCATGTGCACGGGATGCGGATCGTGCGCGCCTGGTCGGCGATGGAACGGGTGATGGCCTGGCGAATCCACCAGGTGGCGTAGGTCGAGAATTTATATCCGCGGCGATATTCGAATTTTTCCACCGCCTTCATCAGGCCCATGTTGCCTTCCTGGATCAGGTCGAGGAAGGACAGGCCGCGGTTGGTGTATTTCTTGGCGATCGAAATCACGAGGCGAAGATTGGCTTCGACCATCTCGGACTTGGCCTGGACGGCTTTCTTCATCCAGGACTTGAGTTCATCGTGGGCCTTGATGAACTCTTCGGTGGTCATCCGGGCGACGAGTTCGAGCCTTTTGAGCTTGCGCTCCTCGTTGCGCAGTTCGCCGTCGGCGCTCGATGATTTCCGCAGCCGCTCCAGTTTGGCGATCTCCTCGAGGGTCTCGTCAAATTTCTCCCGGATCTCGTTGGCGCGCTCGACAAATTCCTCGAGCACTTTCTGTTTGAAGTAGAACTTCTCAAACAGCTTCTGCAGCGTGGCGTCCGACTTCTTGAACTCGCGGTGGAGTTTTTCCATTTCGCGTTTGCTGAGACCCGGACTTGGTGACTTTGTCGTACTTGGCGTCCGTCGTCTCGTCGGCCTTCGTCGACCTGACGTGCACAGCTCGCGGCAACGCCTTCATGTAACTGTTCGCGGCTGTCGATTTTCTTGTCGACGATGACGCGGTCGAAGCGTTCCTTGCCGTTGACCAGGCGTTTGGCCAGGTCCAGGTGCTCCTTGGCGGTGAACCCAAAATTATTGATGATCTGGCTGGACGTGGGTCTCCGCGGTCTCGATACGCTTGGAAATTTCAACTTCCTGCTCGCGCGTGAGCAGGGGGACCTGTCCCATTTGTTTCAGGTACATGCGGACCGGATCGTCGAGGATGTCGAGCCGCGAATCGACTTTTGCCGTTTCCTTCTCTTCCTCGGCTTCCCGTTTGAACCGGTCCACCTCGGAGGCGTCGATGATTTCGATATCCATCCCGCGCAGCATGATCAGAATGGAGTCCAATTCCTCAGGCGAGGAGATGTTCTCCGGCAGGATATCGTTCACGTCGCCGTAGGTCGAGATAGCCCTGCTCCTTGGCGAGCTTGATCAGCTCCTTGATCTTGAGGTTCTTTTCTTCCCGATCAAGCGGCTGTGGCATGGTCACTTGAACGGGCTTCTTTTGATGGTTCGTCTTGGCCATAAAATTTAGTGCTTAAAGGACAATTAGTGCGAGGCTGGTTTCGTTGTTTGCATCAAAAGCGCGGCAATATGCTTTAATTTCTGACTTAAGTCAAGAACCTGTTGCAGAATACCATCCATCTCCGTTTTCGACAAGCCTGGCGCCGCCAGCCGCTTCCGTAACCGCTGGATCTGGGCCTCCAAGGCACGCCGTTCCAGCGTTGCAAGGCAGTCGGCCACCGCCTTGGTCCCGGTTGACCCGCTCGCCGGCGCCATGAGCAATCCGGAAATCATCCGATGATCTTCTTCATCCGCACCGGCGCCGAGCAGGGAATCCGGTCCCTGCCATTGATTGGCTTTATGGAGATCCGTTATCTTTTTAATCAACCTTCCCGCCAGGCTGTCCGTCAGCCAAGCCATATCCAGCCGCCGGGCAACCGCCTCCAGCGCCTGTTCATCCGCTAACATGCTCTGCAACAACATTCTCTCCGCAGGCAATACTTCAGGCCGCCCGTCGGTTTCCCCAGGCGGCCCGAAATCTTCCACGTCTTCACTGGGCGAGGTCCTTGCGCCGTGCCGCGTCTTCTGCAGCTTGCGCAACTCCTGCCGGAGTGCGTCTTCCGGCACTTCCAGCCGCGCCGCCGTCTGCTGAATATACGTTGACTGCAATATAGGACTGGGAATCCTCACCAACCACTCTGCCAACTGATTGGCAATCTGCAGCTTTCCCCGGTCCGATCTCGCGTCGTTCTGGCTTGATACCCTCTCCAGTAAGAAAACAAAAAAACTCGGCGCTTTGGTAACCAAATTCCGCAGCTCTTCGACGCCTTTTTCCTTCACAAAGCTGTCAGGATCATGGCCTTGCGGCAAAACGGCCACCCGAATGGCCACTCCCGCCTCCCAAAGCGGCTCGGCGCTGCGCACAATCGCGTTCTGGCCAGCCGCGTCGGCATCAAACATCAACACCACTTCCTCCGCATAACGCTTCAAAATGCGCGCGTGCTGCTCGGTCAAAGCGGTCCCCTGAGGCGCAACGACGTTGGCCAGACCCGCCTCGTGGCAGGAAATCGTGTCCACCTGGCCTTCGCAGACGACCACAAATTTCTCGTCCAAAATGGCCCGTTTGGCCCGGTCCAGCGCAAAAAGAATCTTGCCCTTTTGGAAGATCGGCGTCTCCGGGGAATTCACGTATTTTGGCTGGTCCTTGGCCTCCGTCAGGATCCGGCCACTGAAACCGACGACCCGGCCTTGTTCATCGCGGATCGGAAACATCAGCCGCCCGCGAAACCGGTCATACCACCCGTCGCCCCGCTCACGCCGCAAAGCCAGGCCGCCCAGCTCCAGCAATTCGACCGGGAACTTTTTCGCCGCCGCCCATTGGATCAACCCGTCCCATGCGTCCGGCGAGTAACCAAGCTGCCAGCGCTTCGCGGTCTCGGCGCTGATCGCCCGTTTCCGGAGATAAGCGCGGGCCGGGTCGGCGGACTTTTCCTTCATCAGCGTCCTGTGAAAGAATTCGGCCGTCTGCTCGTGGAGTTTGAGCAGCGCCTCCTTCTGGTCCTGCCGCGAATCCCTCGGGCCTTGCGTGTCCTCGAATTCCAGGCGGATGCCCGCCCGTTCCGCCAGCCGGCGGACGACCTCGACGAACTCGATGTTCTCGTACTTCATGATGAAGGTGAACACGTTGCCGCCGGCGCCGCAACCGAAGCAGTGCCAGATTTGCTTTTGGGGATTGACGTTGAAGCTGGGGGTCTTCTCCTTATGGAACGGGCACAGGGCGCGAAAATTCGCCCCCGCGCGTTTGAGCGGGAAATACGACCCGATGACTTCGACAATGTCGCTGCTCTGTCGGATCTGGTCGAGAATATGATCGGGAATCAACCCAGGCACGGCCTGCCAACTCAATTTCCGTCCGTCTTAATTTTCGGACTTGTTGCTTTCCGCCGCCGGTTTTTCGTGACGCCTCAAATCCTCCAGCATCTGCGTCTTTTCCGGGAACTTCTTCTCCAGGAAGTCCGCCACCACCGGGACCTCGCTCACGACGCGCGAGCCGAAAAACGAGTCGCGCGCGACCTGCTGATGCCAGAACGGGCTGCCGATCAACACCACCATCACGCTTAACCAGGCCATCAACACCGCCATCCGCAGGCAACCCGCCACCGCGCCGCCGACGTTTTCGAGGACGGCGGTGGTCCCGAGTTCCTGCAGCCGGCGGTGGACCGCCACGCGCACGGCCGTGGCCGCCGCATACACCACCACGGCGATCGACAAAAACGCGAGCAGGTTTGCCAGTTCCACGGTCAGGTTCGAGACGCGCTGCAGCCATGCGCCAAGAGGGAGGTAAAAAGCCAGCGCCAGGACAATCATCAAGACCAGGCCCAGCACCCGAATGATCTCACCGGAAAATCCCGCGCGCAGGCCGCTCCAAATCCCGTACAACAGCGCCACCAGCACCACCACATCGTACCAGTTTACACCCGCCAGCATGCCAGATTCATCCTCCCTCGTTCCGGTAACCTAGCGAAAGCAACCGGAGAATTCTAGACAATTCTCGATATCCCGCCACCAGCGCCGGCCCCGGCTGCAGGATCTTGGATGACTCGATGGCGAAGATCCTCCCGGCACGGACCGCCGCCATGCCCTGCCAGCCTTCACGCGCCCTGATCTGGCCGGTCTTGACCGGTTTGCCGCACCAACTGGCCACAATCACCTCCGGGTTGCGCCGCGCGACTTCCGCCTCCGTCACCACCCGCGCTTCCGCCCGGCGCACCCCGCGCAGTTCGGGGAAAATGTCCTGCCCGCCCGCGCACTCGATCAATTCGCCGACCCAGCCGATGCCCGCCACCAGCGGCCCCGGCCATTCCTCGAAATAAACACGGGGACGGACACGCACGCGGCGCGGTCGCAGTCCGGCTCGGAAATCCTTCACCAACCGCGCCGCCGCGCGTTCCCGGCCCGTCAGGCGGCCCAACAAGTGGATGTTCTCCTCGATTTGCCGTAACGAGACCTGATGGGTGACGAGCACGTTCACCCCCGCCCGGATCAACTCCGCCGCCAGCGGTGCCTGTACGTCGCTGTAGCCGATCACCAGATCGGGCTTCAACGCCACGATCCGTTTGATGTTCCCGGCCGAGAACCCGGAGACGCGGGGGACACCGCGCAGGCGGGGGGGTAGGGCGGCATAAACGGTCACGCCGACAAGGGAAGCCTCCGCGCCAATGCGGCGGAGGATGTCCGCGGATTCAGCGCTGAGGCAGACGATGCGCCGGGTCATTCGAGCGACGGCCGCTGGCGCAGGATGTAATGCTGGAAATCGCTTTCCCACTGGTAACTGTCGCGCCCGAAGCGGCGCTGGAAACTGGAGATGCTGTCGTAGTTGAACTTAATGTCCTGCAGATACCGGTGAAACCGGCTGTATTCGAAGCCGGGCCCGTCGCGCGTCATCAGGTAATAGACCAGCGCCCAACTCATCGGATAGTTCACCTGGGCATCGCCGTAAAACGCCTGCCGGTCCATCTCGAGCAGGTCGGTCACGCTCGGCGCACGGCCCGCGCGGATCAGATATTGGGCGGCGGACAGTTTGGACCGGGCGATCTGCCCCGTCTTCAACCGGCCGTACTCGATCTGGCTGGTCTCGAAGAACTGCGCCATGCCTTCATTGAGCCAGGTCGGGATCTGCTGGCCGAGTTCGTACCCGATGAACTGATGGAAGCCCTCGTGCGCGAGCACCTGCCAGAGGTTGTCGCTCACGTAGGTGACCAGTTCGTAAAACGTGTTGCCGTCCTCGTCCGTCTTGAGATGACAGTAACCCGCCAGCCCGATGTGCAGGAACGATATCGGCCCCTTCGCGTACGCGCGAAAATCCTCGACGTTGCTGAACACAATCACGCGCGCCCCCTGCTTCAACGTCCAATTGGAGAAATAACGCGAGTACTGCTGCAACATCTGGTTCATGAACTGGTTGACGTTCCAGGCCGTCTCCGCGCTGTCCTGCGCGAAGACCTGGTAATTGCCCGCCGTCGCGTTGTAAAAATCGGCAATGTTGGGCGCGTCAGTTTCCTGGGCGCGCGCCCCGGCCGTCGCCAGCAGGACGCCGAGCAGGCAGGTAAAGATCCATCTCATGAGGCTAGTATAACCAATAGACCAGCCTGCGGCAAATTCGTTCAACTCCGCTAGTGGGACCGGGGATTTGCGGAAAGATCCGGCCGGGACGGGTGGGCGAGCTGATACGGGGACTGGCAATGTTTAACCAACTCCCGCCCATGGGCCTCGTCGATCTGCTCCAGTTCGCAATGATACGTGAACTTCAACTCGAGCTTCTCCAGAATATAGTAGGACTGGCCCGCTTCACAGTGCAGGGAAATCGAGCAAGGCCCGCCGGATTTGGCCGTGATAAACGCGTCTCCGGGCGGTCGGTCCCACACCAGGTAGCTTCCCGCTTCGGTGCGGCCGACCAAATCATCATTATCAAACACCTTCATGAGGATACCCATGCCGGTGTTCGCCATCTGGATCACATAAATCCGCGACTGGGTCGTGACCGCAACGGGAACCGACAGGTCGGGCACGGGCATGGCTTGCTTGGTCTCCGGACAACCGATGCAGAACGCGCACAGGCCGGCGATCGCCACACTTCGAGAAAAATGTTTCATCATTGCCTCCTGCGGATGTTTATTTCGAAGGCCCGGGGCCCGGCGTCATGTCAAACAGAACGTTCTCCGGGGCCCACTGGTTGTAATAGAATTCTTTCACCTGCTCGTATTGCCCCGGCCCCGCCGGCAACGCCCGAATCGTCACGTGTTCCCTCAATCGATGGTGCGGGCCCTTTTGGGGAAGAGTCACATCCACCGGCGCCACGCCGACGCTGCTTTCGTTGACTTCGATACGCGCGCCGGGCGGGTTGGACTGGATATGCGAGGTCATCGGTGTGGTCGCGCAACCTGCCGCGCAACCAATCATCACAGCGCCGAGGGTAAAACCAATGCACTTGTTCATCTGTGCCTTTCCCAGGAAGACGAAAGCCTTGGTTAGAAACAACCAATCTCTCCCGGAGAAGTCAAGCCCGATCACGGCCCGGAGATGCCCTTGGGCGGCGGTCTCAACGCTGCCTGCTTCGCCTTGCCTTCGCGCTTGCCCCTTGCGGATTGCCGGGCTATTCTGCGGCGCATCCATGGAACCGATCAACGAATTTATGAAAGCGCGGCTGGAGAAGCGCCTGAAATTGCTGGAGAAGGGGATCGACCCCTACGGCGGACGCTTCGAGACCGGCGAAACCGTGGCCGCCGCGCGCGGCAACCCCGTCCCGGAACGCGAGGTGCGGCTGGCGGGCCGGTTGATCAGCCATCGCGACATGGGCAAGAGCATCTTCGCCGATCTCAAGGACGCCACCGGCAAGATCCAGATTTACTCCAGAAGAAAAGTTGTCGGAAGAGCAGTTCGACATCTTCAAGCACCTGATGGACCTCGGCGACATCATCGGCGTGACCGGCAAACTGTTCTTGACGCACGCGGGTGAGTTGACGGTGCGCGTGGAAAGTTTCACCGCTGCTGAGCAAGGCCGATCCGGCCGCTGCCGAAGGAATGGTACGGCATCAAGGACGTCGAAACACGGTTGCGCCAGCGCTATCTCGACCTGATTATGAACGACAAGGTGCGCGAAACGTTTCTGTTGCGCAGCCGGATCGTCGCCGAGATCCGGAAATTTCTCAACGCCCGCGGGTTTGTGGAAGTGGAGACGCCGATGATGCAGCCGCTGGCCGGCGGCGCGGCGGCCAAGCCGTTCCTGACCCATCACGAAGCGCTGGATATCGACCTGTTTCTGCGCGTCGCGCCGGAACTGTATCTGAAGCGGCTGCTGGTCGGCGGGTTCGAAAAAGTTTACGAGATCAACCGCAACTTCCGCAACGAAGGCATCTCCCGCCGGCACAATCCCGAGTTCACCATGCTCGAGGTCTACCAGGCCTACGGCGATTACGAGACGATGATGGACCTGGTGCAGGGCATGGTCGTCTCCGATCGCGGAAGGCGTATTGGACTCGCTGTTGATCAAACGCTACGACGGCCAGGAAATTGACCTGACGCCCCCGTGGCGCGCGGATGCACCTACCGCGAATTGATCGAGGAGCGGCTCGGCAAGGAATGGTTTACCTCAGTCGCCCGCCGACCGCCGGATGCACGCGGCGCAGATGGGCGTCGAGGTCACCGCCGAAACGCCCGATTACGAAGTGACCAATGCCGATCTTCGAAAAGACCATCGAACCGACGTTGATGCAACCCGACGTTCGTGACGCATCTGCCCGCCGGAACTGGTCGTGCTGGCCAAACCGAACAAGCAGGACCCCAGCGTGGTGGATGTGTTCGAATTGATCATCAACGGCCAGGAGATCGCGCCGGCCTACTCGGAGTTGAACGATCCGGTCGTGCAGCGCGAGCGCCTGGTGAAACAGGCGGCCGGGCACGCCGAGAAACTCGACGAGGATTTCCTGGCCGCGCTCGAACACGGCATGCCGCCCGCCGGCGGCATGGGCATTGGCATCGACCGGCTGGTGATGATGTTCACGGGCGCGGAAAGCATCCGCGACGTGATTCTGTTCCCGCTGCTGCGGCCGCAAACAGGAACCGCGCAATCGCCATGAAGGGGCCATGACGCGGCTTCCCTTCGAGCTCTTCCTCGGATTCCGTTATCTCAAACCCAAACGGACGTTCGTCTCTATCATCACGTTGATCTCGCTGGCGGGCGTGACGATCGGCGTCTGGGTGCTGATCGTGGTCATCGCCGTCATGAGCGGGTTCGACCGCGAACTGCGCGATAAATTGATGGGCATGCACGCGCACGTCACGGTCTCCGGCGGCCTGATCGAGCACAGCGATGAGTTGATGAAGACGATCCTCCAGCAGCCGCACGTCCAGGCGGCTTCTCCGTTCGTGATGGGCCTGGTGCTCGTGGAGTTCAACCATCGCGTGGCCACGCCCTACCTCAAAGGGATCGACCCCAAACGCGAGATCACCGTCAGCAAGCTCGGCGAATATATCAAGGAAGGCAGCCTGGACCTGGCCGGCGACAAAGTGGTCATCGGCCGCGAACTGGCCAATGAGTACGGCATCTACCTCGGCGACAAAATCACCGTCTACTCCCCGCGCAACCTGGAGAAGAAAGGCGAGGAAGTCTATCTGCCGATGGAATTGACCGTCTCGGGCATCTTCGAGTCCGGGATGTACGAGTACGACATCGGCTTGATCTTCACCTCCCTGGGCACCGCCCAGGAACTCTACGACATCGGCACCGCCGTGCACGGCATCGAGCTGACGACCGACGATCCGTTTGCCGGCGCACAGCAGGTCGCTGCTCGGATCAACAAGACCGTGTCGCCTCCGTTGCGCGCGCAAACGTGGGCGCAACTCAATGAGCGGTTGCTCGGGGCGATCCAGGTCGAGAAGACCACCATGTTCATCATTCTCATGCTGCTGATTGTCGTCGCGGCCTTTTGCATCATGAGCACGCTGATCACCTCGACGGTGCAAAAAACCCGCGAGATCGGCGTGCTCAAGGCCCTCGGCGCGTCCGCCGGAAAAATTTCCCGGCTGATCCTGATCCAGGGGTTCATCGTCGGCGTGGCCGGCGTGGCGGTGGGAATGACGATGGGGCTGATCACGATCCACAATCTCACCCCGATCCAAAACTTTCTGTCCAACGTCCTCGGTATCGAGGTGTTCCCGCGCGACATCTACAATTTCACCAAAATCCCCGCGTTCCTGACGGTGCGCGATCTGTTGACCATCGTCATCTCCGCGCTGGTGATCTGCACGCTCGGCGGATTGTTCCCCGCCGTCTGGGCCGCCCGCCTGGAACCCGTGGAGGCCTTGCGTCATGACTGAGAAACCCGCCGACATCCTGGTGGCGCGGGGCCTGCGCAAGACCTACACATTGGGCAAACGCGACGTGGAAGTGTTGCAGGGGATCGATTTGCAGGTGCGCCGGGGCGAAGTGGTGGTCGTCGTCGGCGCCTCGGGGGCCGGGAAAAGCACGCTGCTGCATCTGCTGGGCGGATTGGACGCGCCGTCAACCGGCCAGGTGGACCTCGACGGCGTGTCGCTTTTTTCCATGTCGAGCGCGGCGCGGACCCGGTTGCGCAACGAGCGCATCGGGTTCGTGTTCCAGTCCTACAATCTCCTGCCCGAACTCGACGCGCTGGAAAACGTCTGTCTGCCCGCCATGTTGGGGCCCCGGCGTCCAGCCGACCTGGCCGAACGCGGCAGCCGCCTCTTACAGGCGGTCGGGTTGGGCGAACGGCTCGAACATCGGCCGGCCGAACTCAGCGGAGGCGAACAACAGCGGGTGGCCATCGCCCGCGCGCTGATCAACCGGCCCAGCCTCTTGCTGGCCGACGAGCCGACGGGCAACCTCGATTCGAAGACCAGCGAGTCGATCCTGGATCTGCTCTGGCAACTGCGCGCGGAATCAGGCACGACGATGGTCATGGTCACCCACGACGAGCACATCGCCAAGCGGGGGGAACGAGTTTTGGAGATTGCGGACGGGCGGATTCTGGGTTAATTACAGCCGACCATGAACGAACATCACTTGACCATTTTTATTGACGGCAAATTTGTTTCCGAGAACGAGGCGAAAGTCTCCGTCTTCGACCACGGGCTGCTCTACGGCGACGGCGTCTTCGAAGGCATCCGCTTCTACGGCGGCCGGATTTTCCGGCTGGAACAGCACCTGGACAGGTTGTTCGATTCGGCCAAGGCGATCATGCTCGACGTGCCGATGACACGGGAAGCGCTCACCGAGGCCTGCCGCCAGACCTGCGCGAAAAACAACCTGCGCGACGGTTACATCCGCCTGGTCGTCACGCGCGGCGTCGGCAATCTCGGCTTGAATCCGTTCAAGTGCAAGAACCCGACGGTGTTCATCATCGCCTCGACCATCGAATTGTATCCCGAGGAAGTCTATCGCACCGGGATCAAGCTCGTCACCGCCGGCACCGTCCGCACCAGCGCGGCGGCCGTCAGCCCGTCGATCAAGTCGTTGAATTACCTCAACAACATCCTGGCCAGGATCGAGGCGGTCAACGCCGGCACGGTCGAGGCCCTGATGCTCAACAGCCAGGGCTACGTCGCGGAATGCACCGGCGACAACATTTTCATCGTCCGCGGCGGCAAACTCGAAACGCCCCCGGTCAGCGCCGGGGCGCTCATCGGCATCACGCGTGCTATTGTCATGGAACTGGCGGGCAAACTGGGCCTGGCCGCCGGGGAGCCGAATTTGACGCGCTACGACATCATGACCGCCGACGAATGCTTTTTGACCGGCACCGCTGCCGAGATCGTGCCGGTGGCTTCGCTGGACGCCCGGCCCATCGGCCAGGGCAAACCCGGCCCGGTCACCTTGCAATTGATGGCTGAGTTCCGTACATTGACTTGTTCGGAAGGGACGCCGATTTAACCATGCTTTGCGACATCTGCAAAAAGAACGAGGCGACGATCCACCTGACGCAAATCGTCGAGGGCAAGATGCTCAAGGTGGACCTGTGCGAGACCTGCTCGAAAGCCAAGGGCATCCAGGAAACCGCCGGGTTCTCGCTGGCCGATTTGCTCGTGGGCCTCGGTTCGGCCGAGGAAATGAAGGCCGAGTCGCCCGGCGTGCGTTGTCCCGTCTGCGGCTTCAGCCAGGCCGATTTCAAGAAGACCGGCCGGCTCGGTTGCAGCGCCTGCTGGGAGGCGTTCGAGGCCGGGCTGGCGTCCTTGCTGAAAGCCATGCACAAAAGCGACCGCCACATCGGCAAGGTCCCCGGCAAGGCCGCCCACACCATCGCCATCAGCGAAAAAATCCAGGAGTACACCCGCGACCTCGAAAAGGCCGTCAGCGCCGAGAAATACGAGGAGGCCGCGCAAATCCGCGACCAAATCCGGGAATTGGAATCTAAATTGAAGACAAGCGGCACTGTGGCATGAAAATCGAAGACCTATTGAAGAGTCCGACGGAGTGGGTCAAAGGAGATGGCCCCAACTCCCGGATCGTGCTTTCCAGCCGCGTCCGGCTGGCGCGCAATCTTCGCAATGTGCCGTTCCCCGGCTGGGCCAAAAAGGCCGAACGCCAGAAGACCCTGGAGCTGATGCAGCCCGTCGTCGAGAAATTGCCGGAGATGCACGATTGTTTCAGTGATTCGATGGACAACCTGGTCGCCATCGACAAGCAGGTCTTGGTCGAGCGCCACTTGATCAGCCGCGAGCACGCCGCCAAAAACGTCGGCAGCGGCATCGTGGTCAACGACCGCGAGACCCTCAGCGTGATGATCAACGAGGAAGATCATCTGCGCATGCAGGCCATCAAGTCCGGCCTGCAACTCAAACAGGTCTTCAAGATGATCGACAAGATCGACACGGAACTTGAGGACCAACTCGATTTCGCCTTTTCGGCGCGCCTGGGTTATTTGACGGCCTGCCCGACCAATGTGGGCACCGGCATGCGCGGTTCGGCCATGGTCCATCTGCCGGCCATGGTCCTGAGCGACCAAATCAACCAGGTCGTCCAAGCCGTCAATAAACTCGGCCTGGCCGTCCGCGGCCTCTACGGCGAGGGCACCGAGGCCCTGGGCAACGTTTTCCAGGTCTCCAACCAGACCACCCTGGGCGAAAAGGAGTCCGACGTCATCGACCGGCTCAACAAGGTCATCCTGCAGATCATTGAGCATGAGGAAAATGCGCGCATGACGCTGCTTGAAAAGAAGCCCAAAGTGGTATACGATCAAATCGGTAGGGCTTTTGGCGTGCTGACCAATGCGCATACCATCAGCTCAAAGGAGGCATTGAACTTGCTGAGTCTGATACGTATGGGGGTAGATTTAGAGTTTTTTCCGGCAACCACGCGCGCCGTGGTGGATGAACTATTTATCCTGTCCCAGCCCGCCCACGTACAGAAAGCCGCCGAACGCAAGCTCACTGCCGAAGAGCGGGACATCTACCGCGCGGATCTGGTTCGGGAGCGGTTGAAGAACGTTTCGAAACCAAAGGTCGAAGACGGCGGACCATCCGGTCGTGGTCCGACGGCCTTAGCTTGAGAGGGAAACGGTGATGGAAATGAACAACTTTACGCCGCGAGCCCAGCAGGTGCTCGCGCTGGCCCGCAAAGAGGCCGATCGCTTCAACCACAATTACGTGGGCACGGAGCATCTGTTGCTCGGTCTCATCAAGCTCGGCCAGGGCGTTGCCGTCAACGTCCTCCAAAAAATGGGCCTGGACCTCGAAACCGTCCGCATGGAAGTCGAAAAACAAATCGGCACCGGCCCGGAAACCAAGATGGTCGGCAACATTCCTTACACGCCCCGCGTGAAAAAAGTCCTCGCGCTGGCGCAGAAGGAAGCCAAACAGCTTAACCATAATTACGTCGGCACCGAACACATCCTGCTCGGCCTGCTCCGCGAAGGCGAAGGCGCCGCCGCCCGCATCCTGAAATCATTGGACGTGGACATCGAGCGTTGCCGCAACGAAATCCTCAAGGAACTCGACCCGAATTTCACGCCGTCGGAAGCCGGCGGCGGAGGCGGCGAGGAAGGCGAAGTCCAGCCCGGCTCGAAGAAGGAACTCAAAACGCCCGCGCTGCGCATGTTCGGCCGCGACCTGACGGAACTGGCCAAGAAAAACGAGCTCGATCCGGTCGTCGGACGCAAAAACGAAATCGAGCGCGTGATCCAGATCCTTTGCCGCCGCACGAAAAACAATCCCGCGCTGCTCGGCGAAGCCGGCGTCGGCAAGACCGCCATCGTCGAAGGTCTCGCCCAGGAAATCGCCAAGGGCAATGTCCCGGAAATTTTGCGCGACAAACGCGTCGTCACCCTCGACCTCGCCCTGATGGTCGCGGGCACCAAATACCGCGGCCAGTTCGAGGAACGCATCAAGGCCGTGATGGACGAGATCAAACGTTCCAAGAACGTGATCCTGTTCGTCGATGAATTGCATACCATCGTCGGCGCCGGCTCGGCCGAAGGCGCGATGGACGCCAGCAATATCGTCAAACCCGCCCTGTCCCGTGGCGAATTGCAGATCGTCGGCGCGACAACGATGAACGAGTACCGCAAATACATCGAGAAGGACGCCGCCCTGGAGCGCCGGTTCCAGACCATCGTGGTCGAACCGCCCACGCTCGACCAGACAGTGGAAATTTTGAAGGGCCTGCGCCCGAAATACGAGGAACACCATCACGCGAAGTTCAGCGACGAAGCCCTCATCGCCGCCTCGCGCCTCTCGGACCGCTATATCACCGGCCGGTTCCTGCCCGACAAGGCCATCGACGTCGTCGACGAAGCCGGCGCCCGCGCCCGCATCCAGGCGTTGACACGGCCCCCGGACATCCAGGAACAGGAAAAGGAAATCGAGAAACTCAAGCTCGACAAGGAAGCCGCGATCAAGGCCCAGGACTTCGAACTGGCCGCCAGCCTGCGCGACAAGGAAAAACAGGCCCGCGACAAACTCGAACAGGTCATGGCCGAATGGCGCCAGGCCCGTGAGGAAAAGGAAGTCGTCATCACCGAAGACGACATCATGCACATCGTCGCGAAATGGACCGGCATCCCGCTGAACCGGATCGAGCAAAAGGACGCCGAAAAACTTCTCCGTATGGAAGCCGAATTGCGCCAATGCGTCATCGGCCAGGACGAAGCCGTCATCGCCATCAGCAAGGCCCTGCGCCGCAGCCGCGCCGACCTCAAAGACCCGAACCGCCCCATCGGCTCGTTCGTGTTCCTCGGCCCGACCGGCGTCGGCAAGACCCTCATGGCCCGCGCGCTCGCGGAATTCATGTTCGGCGACCAGGCCGCCCTGATCCAGCTCGACATGAGCGAGTACATGGAAAAATTCAACGTCTCCCGTCTCGTCGGCTCGCCTCCGGGCTACGTCGGTTACGAGGAAGGCGGCCAGTTGACCGAAAAAGTCCGCCGCCGCCCGTACTCGGTCGTGCTCTTCGACGAAATCGAGAAGGCGCACCCGGACGTGATGAACATGCTGCTCCAGATCCTGGAAGACGGCCACCTGACCGACTCGCTCGGACGCAAGGTGGACTTCCGCAATTGCGTGATCATCATGACCTCAAACATCGGCGCCGACACCGTCCGCAAAGCCGGCGGCCTCGGCTTCGCCCCGATGAACGAGGACCACAATTACGGCGACATGAAGACCAAGCTGCTCGATGAAGCCAAGCGCGCGTTCAAGCCCGAGTTCATGAACCGCCTCGACGACATCATCGTCTTCCGCAATCTCAGCAAACCCGACATGGTCCAGATCGTCCACCTCGAAGTGGCCAAGGTCAAGAGCCGCCTGAAATACCAGGACGTCGAGATCTCCCTGACGCCCGCGGCGACCGACTTCCTCATCGAGAAAGGCTACGACCCGCAATTCGGCGCCCGCCCCCTGCGTCGCGCCGTGGAGAAATATCTCCAGGACCCGCTGGCCGAGGAAATCCTGCGCGGCAACATCAAGCCGAGCGAGACCATCGAAGTCACCGTTGTCGACGACAAGTTGGCTTTCAACCAAATGGCCGCCAGCGCAAGCTGAGCCATCTGTTTCACCCCAAAAAGGGGCGGTCCTCACGGACCGCCCCTTTTGCTTTCCTCATTGCCGTTGACGCTTCGCGTGCACCTGCGATATAACCCCCGCCAACGTTGGCAGACTTCGTGGCGCGGTTGGGAGAGACCGCCCCTCGGATCATCCTTACGGTGCGGTGGATAGGGTAGCGGCCGGCACGACGAACCGTGCCCGCATGATGCGAGTCACACAACGTCCTCACCACGCTTGCCGGCGGCCGCTTGCTTCAGCCGCTTCGTAAGCCAATTCCAACCCATAGGAGACACCATGCCTAAATATACATTCCCCTCCGCTTTCAATCTCACGCGCGCCCAGGAACTGGCCATGCTGGTTAATGCCGCTTACGATCAACTCACTAAGTTCCAGGCCGGTGTGGACTGGAAAGTGCCGGACGGTTACACACTCGTCGACACGCTGCAGGCCAAGGAAGGCTGGAAGGCGCCGGGGCTACTCGACAAATTGCTGGGGCATTTGAACCCGGTCGTGACGTTTGGTTTTGTGGCGACGAAAAATACGGACACGTATGTTGTCATCCGCGGCACCATAACCCCGCTGGAATGGCTGGATGACGCTTCCGCTCAACCTGAACCCTTCCAGCCCGTGCCCGGCGGCCAGAATTGGGGCAACACCACGCTCGGATTCAAAACGCTCTACGGCGATCTGAGCCCGCAAATCCTCGCCGCTCTCGGCAAACTCCCCGCCGGCGGCCTGAACTCGATCTTTGTGACGGGCCACAGCCTCGGCGGGGCGTTGTCGCATCTGATGATGGCGGGAATCAAGGCGCAATTCCCCACGGCAAACTCCGTGGCGTACACCTTCTGCAGCCCGCGCGCGGGCGACCCGGCTTTCGCAACGGCCTATGCGGCCGCCAACCTGCGGACGTGGCGCATCTTCAACACCGAGGACGTCGTGCCGACGGTGCCCCCGGCGGCGGTGGAATTCGAAACGCCCAGTGCAGGCGTGCACTCGTTCGCGGGAATCGGCCAGGAGTTCATCAAGTTCATCAAACTCAGCCCCGCCGGCTACCAGCACGTCGGCTATCCGGTGGCAGCGACGTTCCATAAAGATACGCTTGCGGGCAACCACAATCTTAATTCCTTGTACCAGGAACTCGCGTCCTAGCCGGAAGCAAAAGCCCGGTCGTTGCCGCATCCGTTCAACGGGCCGCGCACGCATTTTCCGCTGGCCAGCGCGATGGCGCAGACTCTACATTGTCGGCGGTGACAACCGCCGCCGCGAAATCGGGGGACGCCGCCTGCCCTGACCGGCCGCGCGCCGGCCAGGAAGCTTTTCCAGGCGCGATGAAACGCGTCCCCCAACTCGACGGGGTCCGCGGCGTGGCGATCCTGCTGGTCCTGGTCTGGCATTACGCCGTCGCCAGGCTGATCGATCCGGCTGTCGGTTTTTCACCCGCCAGCGCCAACCTCATCCTGCTGACGCGCAGCGGCGTCGAATTGTTCTTCGTGCTGTCGGGGTTCCTGATTGGCGGCATCCTGCTGGACCACCGGAGCGCGGCGAATTTTTTCCGTGTGTTCTATCTGCGCCGGGCGTGCCGGATCCTTCCGGTGTACTTCCTGATATTGGCGGCGTTTGTCTGCCTGCGCGCGACCCCGCTGTCGGCCGCGCCCCGGTTTGAGTGGCTCTTCAGCCGTCCCTTGCCGATGCTTTCCTACGCCACGTTCACCCAGAATATTTGGATGGGGATCCGGGGGGACTACGGCCCGGACTGGCTGAGCGCCACCTGGTCGCTGGCCATTGAAGAACAATTTTACCTCTTCATTCCATTGCTCATTTATTGGTTGCCCCGGCGGCCTCTCCTGTTCGCGCTGCTGGCCGGGATCCTCATGGCCCCGGTCCTGCGCCACTTCTCCCCGGGCCTGCACTCCTACGTCGGGATGCCGTGGCGGGCCGACGGGCTGCTCTCGGGCGTCTGCCTGGCCTTGCTGGTGCGGTCGGAACCGTTCATGATTGCCGTGCGGCGGCAGAAACGGGTCCTGGTGCTGGTGTTCCTCGTGTTGCTCGTGGGGATCGGGATCGGGAGGATCCAACTCCTGGAATTTTATCTGGTGGGCCTGTATACACTTTTCATTCTCATCGCCTACGCTGATTTGCTGCCGCAAGCGGTCCGGCTGCTGCGATCGCGTGTCCTGGTCTGGTTCGGCCAGCGCTCCTACGGCCTTTACCTGTTCCACGAACCAGTCAACGGCCTCTGTCACAGCCTGCTCCGCCACGGCCCCCCCCAATTGCGCGGCGCCGCCGATGCCTGGACCAGCCTCCTGGCGCTCGTTCTCACCCTCATCCTCGCCGCGCTCTCCTACCGCTGCCTCGAAACCCCCATCCTCCGCTACGGCCACAACTTCCGCTACACCCCCGCCCCGTAAACGATCCAACTGCAATTCCTCCGTCCACAGCGGACGACAGTAATTATACTTGACAGGGTGGGGATGGGTGACAAGACTCAATCAGGCTTCCACCCAACAAAGGAGATACTCCATGAAAAGAGTCCATCTGCTCGCTGTCGCGGTCCTGTTCCTCGCAGCGTTATCCGCGCAACCGGCTCGCGCCCAGGACCCGGCCAAACTTGACCCGAAGTCCTACAAAGTCCTCCTCGACAACGACCGCGTCCGCGTCCTCGACGTCCGGCTCAAACCCGGTGAAAAATCCGCCCTCCATTCCCATCCCGGCTACGTCACCTACGCCCTGACCGAAGCCAAAATCAAAGTCACCCTCGCCGACGGCAAAACCGAACTGATCGACTCCAAGCCCGGCAAAGCCCTCTGGCACGACGCCATCACCCACACCGTCGAAAACGTCGGCCCCACCGAATCCCACATCCTCGAAATCGAACTCAAATAACCGCCCCGGCAAGGCCGCCGTTTAATTGCAGCCGCGAAACCCTTTCGCGGCCCCGTCGTAGGTAGATCGAAGTTGAAGTTAGAAAGCTAATGGCTGAGCTTGGTCTCAACTTCACAGACTTCAAATTATAGCGTTCGCTGTGCCGAGATGTCAGACTGAGGGTATTGGTCGCTTTTGACTCATGCCATTCCCTCCAGCCGACGGCCTTCGTTTGTCGAAAACTTGCCCGCCAAAGTCATGTGCCGGAACCACAGCAGCAGAGCGTGAGCGCATGAAAGCGCCGGAGCACGGCGACTCAACTCCGCGTGCCGACTTCGAGGAGGACTTCGTCGATGGTCTTGTGCTTGGCGATGGCGCGGTCGATCATCTCGGTGTAGATGTCGTCCTCGATCACGATCTTTTGCAGGGGGCCGGCTTTCTCGTCGGACCAGGACACGTAGAGCGGCGCCCGCTTGCGCAAGACGCGGAAGACGGGAGTGGAGATTTCCAGCATGTGTTGACTCATGTCATTCACCGTTCCGTGGCTACTCTATCGCATCGGCAGTGCCAACCGGATGACGCTTTCGCGCAGGCGTGCAAGCCTCTCCCGCGAAGGTGATTGGGAGGATGGCGGTCCGGCAGGGGTCGCCGGGGCGACTGACACGTTGGCATCAGCAGCGTGCGCGGGCCGACAGTCTGTCGGATTGGCAGTGCGGCGTGGTCGTGAGAGCGTCGGAGCGTGACAGCGACGCGAAGCGGAAGCCGGCTTGGTGTCTTGGTGCCTTGGTGGTGAACTTCTCCGTCCTCAAATGGGGCATGTTGCAACTTGTCACTTTGGACAGATTGGACAGTTTGGACGGTTTTGGTGAAATGTCCAAAGTAACCGAAATGAACGAAATGAACGGTTGTGTTTGGGCCGCAACGCGGCTTGCATCGGGCGGGTTCCTTCTTTATGCTCCCGCCTCAATGGAACTGCTCATTTACCGGTTCAGGATGTACCTGCTCGACGAGCTGGCGCAAGTCGGCGCGATGTTCGCCTTGCTGGGCGACATCCTGAAGACGACGTTCACGCGCCGGCCGCGCTGGGCGGAGACGGTCGGGCAGATGCTCAAGATCGGCTGGCAATCGCAGGCGGTGGTGCTGATCACCGGCGCGTTCACCGGGATGGTGTTCGCCGTGCAGACCGGCCAGCAGTTCCACAAGGTGAAGATGGACACGGCGGTCGGGGCGGTGGTCAGTGTGGCGATGGCGCGCGAGCTGGCGCCGGTGTTGACGGCGTTGATGGTGGCCGGACGCGTCGGCGCGGCGATCGCGGCGGAACTGGGCACGATGAAGGTGACGGAGCAACTGGACGCGTTGCGCTCGATGGGGACGGCCCCGGTGGATTACCTGGCCGTGCCGCGGTTTGTGGCGTTGATTATCTCGCTGCCGTTGCTGACGGCGGAATCGATGGCGTTCGGGATTTTCGCCGGCTATGTGGTCGGCGTGAGGATGCTCGGCATCGACCATGCGTATTTCTTGGCCAACATGAACAAGTTCTGCACCGGCAAGGACGTGGCCTGCGGGATCATCAAGTCGGTGTTCTTCGCCATCTTCATCGCGTTGATCTCCTGCTACAAAGGATTCAACGCCGACGAAGGGGCCGAGGGCGTCGGCCGTGCGACGACGCAGGCGGTGGTCGCCTCGTCGTTGACCGTGTTGATCTCCAATTTCTTTATCGCCGTGTTGTTTAACACCCTGATTCCGCCATGATCCAGATCCAGGGACTCAAGAAAAGTTTTGGCGCGCTGAACGTCCTGGCCGGGGTGGACTTTGAAATAGCCGACGGCGAGACCGTGGTGGTGATCGGCGTGAGCGGCGGCGGCAAGAGTGTGTTGCTCAAGCATCTGTGCGGGCTGCTCAAGCCCGACGCGGGCAAGGTGCTCGTGGACGGTGTGGACATCGTGCCGTTGTCGGAACGGGAACTGGCGCCGATCCGGCGGACATTCGGTTTTTTGTTTCAAGGAGCGGCATTGTTTGATTCACTGACGCTGTTCGAGAACGTGGCGTTCCCGTTGCGCGAAGAGCGGACGTTGGGTGAACCGGAGATCGACCAGCGGGTCGCGGAGGCCCTGGAAATCGTGGATTTGATTCAGGCAAAAGACAAGAAACCGGCGGAATTGAGCGGCGGGATGCGCAAACGCGCCGGCCTGGCCCGCGCGGTGGTGAGCCATCCCAAGTACATGCTTTACGACGAGCCGACCACCGGCCTGGATCCGATCCGCGCCGATACGATCAACAATTTGATCCTGCGCTTGCGGGACCGTCTGAAAGTCACGGGCGTCGTCGTGACGCACGACATGGCCAGTGCCTACAAGGTGGGCGACCGCATCGCCATGTTGCACGAAGGGCGGATCCACGCCGTCGGAACGCCGCGGGAGATTCAATCGACCGCCGACCCCGTCGTGCGGCAGTTCATTACCGGAGTGGCAGACGAGCACAAGGAGGTCCAACGTGGCACCGCAGCGATCCACTGAAATCAGAGTGGGCTTGTTCCTGGTGATTTGCCTGGTCGTGCTGGGCGGATTGATCATGCGCTTTAGCAAGACCGCCATCATCGCGCAGCCGAAGTACGACATCATCGTCGTGTTCCCCAACGTCGGGGGCATCGTCAAGGAAGCCAGCGTCATGTACGCCGGCATCCCCGTCGGCATCGTCAAGGACATCAGTCTCTCGGAGGACACCCGCCTGAACGTCCGGCTGACCCTGGCAATCTATCAACAATACACCATCCGCAAGGACGCCCGGTTTATCATCGAACAGTCCGGATTGCTCGGCGACCGCTACGTGGACATCATTCCGCAAAGCACGACGGCCCCGGCCATCCAGGCCGGCGACGTGCTGCAGGGCACAACCAGCGTGGACCTCAGCGAGGCGATTCGCGGGGCGGTCGACGTGCTGCACCAGGCGGCCGGGACGATTGCGCGGGTGGACAGCGCCCTCAAGCGAGTGGACGAAATGGTGCTCAGCACGCAAAGCCTGCTGCACGTCAGCCAGACGTTTGCCAATGTCGATGCCGCCAGCAGCAACGCCGTGGCGTTGACCCTCAGCTTGCGCAGCGTCGTCGACTCCGGCCAGCAGGACCTGACCAACGCGTTCGCCAAACTCTCTCTGGCTTCCGATAACATGAGTTCGGCTTCCAAACGCGTGGAACAGGTCGTGGCAGACAATCAGGACGACATTCGCACGGCGGTCAAGAATTTGGCGGACAGCACCCAGCGGCTGGACGCGATGCTGACGCGTCTGGAACAGGGGCAGGGCACGGTCGGCAAACTCCTCGTCGACCCCACGCTCCACAACGATTTGGTCCACCTGATCGAAAACTGGCGCCGGTACGGCCTGTTGTACAAAGAAGGCCGCACCCTGCATGACACCGGCACCCAGTCCGGCGGCAGTCCGAAGACGAACTTCAAGCCCTGAACAGCCCATTTTTAGGGCGATCCAGGGTGATGGCAGTCCCGCCGTTGACAGGCGGCTCTTGGCCCTAAATCTGCTTCTTTTAGCCAGCAGGACAACGTTTTATGACTTTGATGACACTCAGATTGTTCTTCCTGCTGCTCTGCGTGCTGGGGAGCTGGTCAATCGGCCAATTGCACGAAGAATGGTCGCAACACCCGGTTCTGGCGGTGTTGATCGGCCTGGCGGGTGGCGGGGTGGTCATCGCCCTGGATAAATTCCTCAAGGGTTTTTCACTACGCGGCCTTTCGGCGATCAGTTTCGGATTGTTCATCGGATTCATCATCAGCTATTTCATCGGCCACTCGGTGATGTTCAGTTTCATCGATGCGGAGCCCCGGCTGATTGCTCAGATCGTGCTCTACGTCGTCTGCTCCTACATGGGAATGGTGATTGCGCTGCGGGGCAGCGATGAGTTCAACCTGATCATCCCCTACGTCAAGTTTCGCCGCGAAGACAGGCCCGAGCGGCTCGTGTTACTGGACACGAACATCATCATCGACGGCCGCATCCTCGAAGTCTGCGCGACTGGTTTTCTCAATGCCGTCTTGATTGTGCCTCGGTTCGTCCTGCAGGAACTGCAATACATCGCCGACGCGGCCGAAGACGCCAAACGCGCCCGGGGCCGGCGGGGACTCGACGTGCTGAAATCGCTGCAGAACAACCCGCACGTCGAACTGCGCATCCACGAAGAGGACGTGCCCAGGAGCGGCGAGGTCGACGATCAGCTGGTCTACCTGGCCAAAATGCTGCGCGCGGAAATCCTCACGAACGATTTCAACCTCAACCGCATCGCGGAATTGCAGCGCGTCAAAGTCCTCAACCTCCTCGAATTGGCCAAGGCCTTGCGCCCCGTTGTGCTGCCCGGCGAGAAACTCACCGTCAAGCTGGTCAAGGAAGGCCGCGAGGCCGACCAGGCCGTGGCCTATCTCGACGACGGGACGATGATCGTCGTCAACCGCGCCCGGCGCCTGGTGGGCCAGGAACTCCAGGTGGCCATTGACAGCGTGCTGCAGACCTCGGCGGGCCGCATGGCCTTCGCCGAGGTCATCGACCGCTCGCAGCCCGCGCCGTTGCGCGACTCCCCGGAACTTGCGCCGCTGAACTAGGTTCTGTTACTCTGCGGCGCATGGTCACCGCCATCGTTTTGGCCGCCGGCCGCTCCACGCGCATGGGCGGCGGCCCCAACAAACAATTCATCGAACTGATCGGCAAGCCGCTCCTCTGGTATTCGCTCACGGCTTGTGAACAGTGCGCGGCGGTCGACGCCGTGGTGCTCGTGTGCCGTCCCGACTGCGCTGAACAAGCCGGGCAACTCGCGCGGGACTCCGGTTTCCGCAAAATCGCCGCCTTCATCGACGGTGGCGCCGAACGCCAGAACTCCGTCTGGAACGGCCTCGGGGCCTGTGACGCCGCGACCGAGATCGTCGCCGTCCACGACGGAGCGCGGCCGCTGGTGACGCCCGGCCTGATCGAAGCCACCATCGCCAGCGCCCGCCAATTCGGCACCGGCATCGCCGCGACGAAGATCGTGGACACGATCAAGGAAGCCACGCCGGAACGGACCGTGGAACGGACGGTCGACCGCACGAAACTCTGGGCCGTCCAGACGCCGCAAACCGCGCGTTTCCCGCTCTTGCGTGAGGCGTACGGGCTGGTGCTCAGGAAAAACGTCCTGGTCACCGATGAAGCGGCCGCCGTCGAATGCCTGGGGCAACCCGTCCACCTCGTCGACACGCCATTTCTCAACCTGAAAATCACCACGCCAGCCGACCTGGCCATGGCTGAGGCATTGCTTCGGCAGCGGCAGTGATGTTATTCTCCAGCGCTCTATGAACCGTGTAGGAATTGGAATTGACGTCCATCGTTTCGCGCCGAACCGCAAACTCATCATCGGCGGGGTGCATATCCCGTACGAATTCGGCCTGGAAGGCCACAGCGACGCCGACGTGCTGGTCCACGCCATCGCCGACGCGCTGCTGGGAGCGGTGGCGCTGGGCGACATTGGGAAATTTTACCCGGACACGGACATGAAGTACAAGGACATGAACAGCATGGTGATACTGCGCGACGTGGCGGAAAAATACCGTTCGTTGCACGCGAAGATCAACAACATCGATGCCGCCCTCGTGGCCCAGGCGCCGAAACTCTCCCCCCACATTCGCAACATGCAGGAAATCATCGGCGCCAATCTGCGGATCACCCCCGAACAGGTGGGGATCAAAGCGACGACCAGCGAGTTGATGGGATTTACCGGCCGCAAGGAAGGCATCGTTGCCATCGCGATGGTTTCCGTGGAGATGTAACCGCGCATGGCCCTGCAATTTTTCAACACGCTCACGCGGCGCAAGGAAGAGTTCGCCCCGCTCGATCCCGCGGGTAAACACGTCGGGATGTACACCTGCGGCCCGACCGTTTACAACTACGCCCACATCGGCAACCTTCGCGCCTTCATGTTCGAAGACCTGCTCCGCCGCACGCTCGAATACAAGGGCTTCGAGGTCAAACACGTCATGAACATCACCGACGTGGAAGACAAGATCATCCGCACCGTGCGCGAAACGGGCAAATCGCTCCAGGAATTCACCGAGTTTTACACCGCGGAATTTTTCCGTGACCTCGATACGCTCGGCATCCAGCGCGCCCACGTGGTGCCGAGGGCCACGGAAACCATCCCCGACATGGTGCGGCTGATCGAGACGTTGATCACGAAGAAACACGCCTACGTCAGCGAGGACGGTTCGGTCTATTACTCGATCAAGTCATTCAAGGACTACGGCAAACTGGCCCACCTGGACGTCGACAATCTCAAATTCGGCGCGCGCGTCAACCATGACGAGTACGACAAGGAACACATCGCTGATTTCGCGTTGTGGAAAGCCTGGGTCGAAGCCGACGGCCCGGTCAAATGGCCGTCGCCCTGGGGCGAAGGCCGGCCCGGCTGGCATATTGAGTGCAGCGTGATGAGCATGAAGCACCTCGGCGAGACGTTCGACATCCATTGCGGCGGCGAAGACCTGATTTTCCCGCATCACGAGGACGAAATCGCCCAGAGCGAAGCCGCCACCGGCAAACCGTTCGCCCGTTACTGGCTGCACAACGCGCACCTGCTCGTCGAAGGCAAAAAGATGAGCAAATCGCTTGGCAATTTTTTCACCCTGCGCGATCTTCTGGAAAAGGGTTGGACCGGCCGCGAAGTGCGCTACGTCCTCATGAGCGCCCACTACCGCGAACAGCTCAATTTCACCTTCGACGGCCTGCAAGCCGCCCGCTCGGCCCTGCAGCGGATGGATGAGTTTATTCTCAAACTTCAAGACCTTGGAGGGTCGCGCTCCAGCGCGACCGCTCCGCTGGACAACCCCACCGCAGCCTTCGAATCAGCCATGGACGACGACCTGAACATCAGCGGCGCTCTGGGCGCGCTGTTCGATTTCGTCCGCGACACCAACAAACGCCTGGCAGATGTTTCACTTGAGGCCTCGGAAGCCCAAGGCATTCTCATCGCCTGGCAGCGCTTCGACAAGGTCCTCGGCCTCGGCATGCCCACGAAATCGGAGGTTCCCCTCGAAGTTCAGCAACTCGTCGGCGAACGCCAGGCCGCCCGCAAAGCCAAAAATTTCAAGCGCTCCGACGAAATCCGCGATCAACTCGCCAAGCAAGGTTGGACCATCGAAGACACGCCGCAAGGACCCCGGGCAAAGAAGCTCTGATCGGTGTCATTCCGGGTTTGTCGAGGAATCTGCTGCGGGTTGACAAGGGCTTGTGGTTGTGGTGTCTTACTGCCGTCATGATTGAGGAACTGAAGGACAAATTGAGCAACCTCCACGAACGCCACGAGGCGTTGGGGAGGTACCTTTGACGTCCCCAAACTGCGCGCGCGGCTGATCGAATTGGAAACAATCATGGCCGGTTCGGCCTTCTGGACCGACAAGGAAAACGCCCGCAAAACCCTCGACGAAGCCACCGGTATCCGCCGCAAGCTCGAGACGCTGGCCGACCTGGATCGCAAACTCTCCGATGCCACCGTGCTGATCGAGTTGGGCGAGACCGAGCCGGCCATCGCGGCGGAAATACAGGCAGCCGAGCGGCAGCTCAATCAATTTGAACTTCAGCACCTGCTCGGCGAACCGCGCGACAAATCCAACGCCATCTTCTCCATTCACGCCGGCGCCGGCGGCACGGAAAGCTGTGATTGGGCGGATATGTTGCTGCGGATGTACCGCCGCTGGTGCGACCAGCGCGGGTTCAAGAACGAGATCATGGACATCCAGCCCGGCGACGAGGCGGGCACGAAGAGCGTCACCTTGCTGGTCACGGGCGATTACGCCTACGGCTATCTCAAGGCCGAGCGCGGCGTGCACCGGCTCGTGCGCATTTCGCCGTTCGATTCCAACAAACGGCGGCACACGACGTTCGCCTCGGTGGACGTCGTCGCGGAAGTCGAGGACGCCGAAGTCGATTTGAAAATGGACGACGTCCAGATCGACACCTTCCGCTCCGGCGGACGCGGCGGGCAGAACGTGAACAAGGTCGAAACGGCGGTGCGCATGACGCATTTGCCGAGCGGCATCGTCGTCCAATGCCAGAGCGAACGCAGCCAGCACCAGAACCGCGAGCTGGCACTAAAAGTCCTCAAATCGCGCCTGTTTGAAAAGCAGCAGGACGAAAAGCGCGCCGCGATGGAAAAATTTTACGGCGAAAAAGGCGACATCGCCTGGGGCTACCAGATCCGCAGCTACGTTTTCCAGCCCTATCGCATGGTGAAAGACCTGCGCACCGGCTACGAAACCAGCGACGTGCAGGGCGTCATGGACGGCGATCTCGACCCGTTCGTCAACGCCTGGCTCAAAGCCGGCCAGCCCCGCACGCGCCAGAAAGCGCTGGCCGAGGTCGAAGAGGAATGAAGGCGAACCGCGACACCCTTTTTCAGGAAATGGGAGGGCGAGGCTCCCGCCGAGCCGCTTCGGAGGGAAGCTCGGCGGGAGCTTCGCCCTCCCGATTTAAAACGAAATCATGAACATCCTTGAAGAAATTGTGGCGGAGAAACGGCAGGAGGTCACCCGCCTGCTCCCGCAGACCGGCCGGATCAAACAAGCCGTCGCCACGCGCAAGGAATTCCGCGATTTTGCCGGCGCGCTGCGCAAGAAAGACGGCATCACGTTGATCGCGGAGGTCAAGAAAGCTTCGCCGTCGGCGGGCGTGATCAAAAAGGACTTCGACCCCGTCGCCATCGCGCGCCAATACGAGGCGGGCGGTGCGTCGGCGTTGTCCGTGCTCACGGACACGAAATATTTCCAAGGCAGGATCGAGTATTTGCAGCTTATCCGCGAGGCCGTCCGGTTGCCCTTGCTGCGCAAGGATTTCATCATCGACGAGTTGCAGGTGTACGAGGCCGTGGCGCACGGGGCGGACGCGATTTTGCTGATCGTGGCGATCCTGGAGGACGCGAAGCTCAGGGACCTGCGCGCGCTGGCCGAGCAGCTCCGCCTTGCGGCGCTGGTGGAAGTGCATGATGAACGCGAGTTGGACCGGGCCGTGCAGGCCGGGGCCGCGATCATCGGCATCAACAATCGCGATCTGCGCAATTTTTCCGTGAACCTGGCGACGACGGAGAAGCTGGCGGCCGCGGTGCGGGGCGGCGCATGCGCCGACCGCCTGCTCGTCGCCGAGAGCGGCATCAACACACGCGCCGACGTCGAACGCGTGCGGCGGGCGGGCGTGGACACGATCCTGGTGGGCGAATCTCTGATGCGCAGCGGCAATATTGCCGCGAAGGTGAAGGAGTTGCTGGGGTGATTCCAGCTTGGTGTCTTGGTGCCTTGGTGGTTCGATTATTTTCGGCTTTACCACCAAGACACCAAGTCACCAAGAACGGCAAAACGACATGACAAAAATCAAAATCTGCGGCATTACCAACCTGGCCGACGCGCAGATGGCGGTCAACCTTGGCGCGGACGCGCTGGGATTTGTTTTCTATCCGAAAAGCCCGCGGTACATCAGCGTGCGCGAAGCGGCCAATATCTGCAGCGCGTTGCCGCCGTTTGTGGCGAGAGTGGGCGTGTTCGTGGACGAGCTCGAGTATGAAATCGAGAAAGCGCTGCAGGAATGCCTGCTGACGGCGTTGCAGTTCCACGGCGATGAACCGCCCGGGTTTTGCCAGAAATTCCCGGCCAAGTCCATCAAGGCCATTCGCATGCGCGACGCCGGCGCGCTGGTCACGGCGGCGGAGTACGATGTTGACGCGCTCCTGTTGGATACTTACACTGACTCGGAGCGGGGCGGGACGGGCAAAACGTTCGACTGGACGCTGGCCATCAAGGCGAAGGAAATCGGGCCGCCGATTATTTTATCGGGCGGGCTGACGACGGCCAATGTGCAGGAAGCCATCCGCACCGTGCGCCCGTACGCGGTGGATGTGGCCAGCGGCGTCGAGCGCGAGCCGGGCAAGAAGGACGCGGAAAAACTGCGGAGATTTTTTGAATTGTGCCAAAGCGTGTGACAACTGTCCCTGACCGGCACGGCCATTTCGGGCCGTACGGCGGCATGTTCGTGCCTGAGACGCTCATGGCGCCTTTGCAGGAGCTTGCCCGCGAATACGAGAAGGCGCGCCACGACAAAAAGTTTCGCGCGGAACTCGATTCCTACCTGCGCGACTACGTTGGCCGGCCGACGCCGCTGTATCTGGCCGAACGCATGACGCGCGACCTGCGCGGGCCGAAGATTTACCTCAAGCGCGAAGACCTGCTGCATACCGGCGCGCACAAGATCAACAACACCATGGGCCAGATCCTGCTGGCCAAACGCATGGGCAAACGCCGCATCATCGCCGAAACGGGCGCGGGCCAGCACGGCGTGGCCACGGCGGCGGTGGCGGCGATGTTCGGCATGGAATGCGTGGTCTACATGGGCGAAGTGGACATGCAACGCCAGGCGCTGAACGTCTACCGCATGCGCTTGATGGGCGCGGAAGTCCGCGGCGTCTCCGCCGGCCAGAAAACTTTGAAGGAAGCCATCAGCGAAGCGATGCGCGACTGGGTCACCAACGTGCGCACGACCCATTACATCCTTGGCAGCGTGCTCGGGGCGCATCCGTATCCGATGATGGTGCGCGATTTTCAGAGCGTGATCGGCCGCGAGGCGCGCCGGCAGATGTTGGAGAGGGAAGAACGGTTGCCGAATGCGTTGGTCGCCTGCGTCGGCGGCGGGAGTAATTCCATCGGGCTGTTCCATGCCTTTCTCGGCGACAAGGGCGTGCGCATGATCGGCGTCGAGGGCGGGGGACGCGGGATCAAACCCGGCCAGCACGCGGCGCGCTTCCAGAAGGGCGGTTCGCTCGGCGTTCTCCAGGGCACCCGCACGTTCGTGCTGCAGGACAACGACGGCCAGATCATGCTCACGCATTCGGTCTCGGCGGGACTGGATTACGCGGCGGTTGGGCCGGAACACAGTTATCTGCGCGACCTGAAGCGGATCGAATACGCCTACGCCACGGACGGCGAGGCGCTGGAGGCGTTCCAGTTCTGTTCGCGAGTGGAAGGCATCATCCCGGCGCTCGAATCGGCCCACGCCATCGCCTACGTGATGAAGCACGCGCGGAAAATGCGTCCGTCCGACATCGTGATTGTCAACCTGAGCGGGCGCGGGGACAAGGATGTCAACCAGGTCGCCGAGTTGTTGAAGCTATGAGGCCGTATTTTCGATGCCGGCATTGCAAGGGACATCTGGTGCCGCTGGTGCACCGGCTGTCCCAGCATTTCTGGGGCAACGAGCGGATGTGTCCGCGATGCGGCAAGATCTGGCGTCTCAGCCACGGCACGCACCAGGCGCTAATCGCGCTGGGGATCCTCGGAGGCGTGGCGTTTCTTTACTGGGCGCGGTTGTGGTTCAAACCGCCCGAGACGGACATTCTTGTCTTCGTGCTCTGGCTGCCGCTGTATGTGTTTGTGATCTGGCCCGCGGTGTTTGCACTGTTGGGCAATAGTCGGTTAAAGTAGGTGCCATCATGAGGTCAATGACAGGATATGGTCGCGGCGAGTGCGTCAAGGACGGGTTCAAGTTCACCGTGGAACTGAATTCCGATCAACCGCAAGCAAAGCGACATCACCATCAATCTGCCCAAGGAACTCATCGAACTGGAGCCGCGCATGCGCGACAGTCAACGCGCGACCTGGCGCGCGGCCGCATCAACGCCGTCGTCGCCTACCATCGCGGCGTCACCCGAAGGCCGAGGAGCAGATCGAACTCGATGTCACGCTCGCCAAGGCCTATCACCGCGCGATCCAGAAGTTACAAAAGCAGATCAAGCTGAGCGGGCCGTTGACCCTGGACACGATCCTGCGCGCCCCGGGCGTGCTGAAGCTGGCGGAGACGACCGTGGATGCGGAGGCAGTCTGGCCCAGCGTGGAGGCGGCGTTGCGCAAGGCGCTCGGCGCAATTGGTCAAGATGCGCGAGAAGGAAGGCAAATTCCTCGCCAACGACCTGGCGCAACGGCTGGCCCTGCTGGCCACGGGCGTCGGGCACATCCGTCAGGCCGCGCCGGAAACGGTCAAACGTTACCGCGAGCAGTTGCACGCGCGGGTCAAGGAGGCGGGCCTGGACGTGCCGATGGACGACGAGCGGCTGCTGAAGGAAGTGGTGATTTTCGCCGACCGTTGCGACATTTCCGAGGAGATGACGCGGCTGGACAGCCATCTGAGCCAGTTCCGCGACTAGCTCGCGGCGAATGAACCGGTCGGCCGCACCCTGGATTTTCTGGCGCAGGAAATGAACCGCGAGATCAACACCATCGGCTCGAAAGCCAACGCCGCGGAAATCTCGCAGCACGTTGTCCGCATGAAGGCGGAACTCGAAAAAATCCGCGAGCAGGTGCAAAACATCGAATGAACGGCTCCGCATCACCACGGCCGGGATTGATGATCGTCGTCTCCGCTCCTTCGGGCGGCGGCAAAACCTCGCTCTGCCAGCGCCTGCTCAACTGGTCTAGCAACCTGGTCTATTCCGTCTCCTGCACGACGCGTCCGCCCCGGACAGGCGAGCAGGACGGCCGGGAGTACTTTTTCCTCAGTCCCGCTGAATTTGAAAAAAGGGCCGCGGCGAACGACTTCCTCGAACACGCGAAATACAACAAGTACTGCTACGGCACGCCGCGTCCCTTCGTGGAACAGCAACTGGCCGCGGGCCGTGACGTGCTCCTGGATGTCGAAGTGCAGGGCGCCGCGACGATTGCCGGTCGCGTGCGCCATGGCGGCTTCGCCTATCCCGACGCGCTCCTGCAAATCTTCCTGATGCCGCCCTCGATTGAATTGCTCGAGCGGCGTCTGCAGCGGCGCGGCACCGACGACGCGGCCACGATCCGCCGCCGGCTGGCCATCGCCGAAAAGGAAATGGCCCACTGGCGCGAGTACGATTACGTGATCGTCAGCGGCCATCTCGACGACGATTTCGAGCAGGCCAAGTCCATCATCGTCGCCGAGAAATGCAAAACAGCGCGGCTCCCCGAGGACTTCAAACAATGGCAGCAAAACGCACCATCATTCTAGGCGTGACCGGCTCGATTGCGGCGTATAAGGCCGCAGAGCTGGCCAGCGCGCTCAAGAAACTCGGCCACGATGTCTTTTGCGTGATGACGCGCGACGCCGCGCATTTCATCACGCCGTTGACGCTGCAGACGCTCTCGCAACATCCGGTGACGACGGAATTGTTTGAAGCGGGGGAGGGGGACTGGCGTCCAAGCCATCTCCAGTTGGCCGACACGGCCGATCTGCTGCTCATTTCGCCGGCAACGGCGAACGTGATCGCGAAACTCGCGCACGGCATTGCCGATGACGCGCTGAGCACGATTGCCCTGGCGCTCCGGCCCGAGGCGAAGGTACTCATCGCCCCCGCGATGAACGGCAAAATGTGGCTCCATCCCGCCACGAAGGACAACGTCAAGCTGCTGGAAAAACGCGGTGTCGCCTTCATCGGTCCGGAGAAGGGATTGCTGGCCTGCGGCTACGAAGGCATCGGCCGGCTCTGGAACGTCGATCTGATCGTGGATCGCGTCGAGCAACTGCTGCGTTGACGCCGTGAAAGAATCCCACGCGCCCCGGTTTTTGGTTACGGCGGGACCGACGCGCGAATTCATCGATCCCATCCGGTTCATCTCCAACCGTTCCTCCGGCAAGATGGGTTACGCCCTGGCGGAAGCCGCCCTGGCCGTGTCGCCTCACGTCGTGCTGGTGAGCGGTCCCACGGCGCTTGTCCCGCCCAAAGGCGTGGAGTTCATTTCCGTGACCACGGCGCAGGAAATGGCCGAAGCGGTGTTGCCTCGGTTCGAGCAGTGCGACGTGGCGATCATGGCCGCGGCCGTCTGCGATTTCCGGCCGGCGGACACGGCGGCGCTGAAGATCAAGAAAGCGGTCTTTGACGGCACGCTGCGGCTGGCGCCGACGATTGATATTCTGGCGGAGCTGGGCAAACGCAGAAAAAACCAGGTGCTGGTCGGGTTCGCCGCCGAGACGGACGACCTTGAGCGCAACGCACTGGACAAACTCCAGCGCAAACAACTCGCGCTGATCGTGGCCAACGAGGCCGGCGCGTTCGAAGCGGACACCAATGCGGTCACGTTGTTCGGCCGGGACGGGAAACCGGAGCGGTTGCCCGAAATGCCCAAAGCACACGTGGCCACGGCGATCATCCGACGCATTCTGCCTTTGGTCGGGCTATGACCTGTCGTTGTGCTTCTTGGTGAGGTTGGCGCGGATCCGCTCGAAGCGGCGGTCGCTGCGGAGATTCTTCAGGTCGGGGTCCTTGTTCAACCACTGCGCGTCGTCGTAGCCGAGTTTGACGGCGCGTTTGAGCGCGGCGAAGGCCTCGTCCACCCGCTTCATGATCGAGTAGCTGCAGGCGAGATTGTAGAATACGAGGGGATTGTGCGGGGAAAGTCTTGCGAGCCGCTGGTCGATCTCCAGTCCTTTCTCCCATTGGCCTGTCTTGGTGTAGGCGTCGCCGAGGACTTGGAGCGCCTCCACGTAGTCCGGGTCGCGATGGGCGATGCCCTCGAAGAACCGGATCTCGAACTGCACATCCTCCTTGTTTTCCTTCACGCGGGACGGCTTCTGTTCACGCAAGGAGATCATGGCGGTTCAGCGCACCTCGTAAATGACGATCCCCGACAACAGTTTGGGGTAAAAATCCGTGCTCTTTTGCGGCATCCGCGAGCGCGCGTCGGCCACCGCCTTGACGTCGGCCACGGGTGTCGGGCTCAGGAAAAACGCCAGTTGCGCGGCGCCGCGTTGCACCTGTTCCGACGCCTTCTCCGGTTCGCGCCAGTACGTCACGTTTGATTCCTCGCGCAATCTCACCTCGTCGATGCCCAACCATGCTTCCAAGATGGCCACATGCAAAATGGCCACATCCAACCTATCCCACAAAGGCGGCTTGTTTGCAAATAGCGGCTGCAGGGCCGCCGGGCTCTTCGGCCGCAACAGGGCGAACCCCTGGGTGTCCTGCATCCCGATCAAGTGCGCACCGCCGTTGACGGCCGCGATCAATTTCTCCAACGACGGCTGCGGTTCGACGGAAAATTCTGCGGCCAGCGAGCGGCGGAAATCGGCCAGATCGGCCGCCGCGAGGTTGGTCACGGTCCGATGCGTCGGCAGGACCACCAGCCCGGGGTCACTCATATCGACCAGCGTGGCCATGACGAACTCATGTGGCGCGTTCGGGTCGGCTTTGCCCGCGGATGTCGCGCGGCGTTCATCGCGGAAGGCCAGCGCCGTCTCGTAGCGATGATGGCCGTCGGCGATATAAAACTTCTCCTCGCTCAGTGTCTGCTGAATGGCGGCGATGGTTTTTGGATCGGTGATCTCCCAGAGCTTGTTCGTCACCTGATAATCGTCCACCAATTCCATCGTCGGCGTGCCGCGCGGGCCGATGATGTCCGCCACTGACCGCTTGGGTTTCGGATAGAGCATGAAAATCTGTCCCTGCTGGGAGCCGACCGCCTTCAATAAGGACATGCGGTCCGCTTTCGGTTTGGACAGGGTGTGTTCATGCGGCAAAATCCTGCCTTCGTCCCAGCGATGCAGCCGCACCCGCGCGATCAACGCCTTGCGCGTGAGCGTTTGGCCCGAGGGAGCAGCGAACGTCTGTTCCAGGTAATACAAGGTCGGCAGGGCCGCGCGCCGCAACGCGCCCTCGCGCAGCCACGCCTGGTACAGGTCGCGGGCGCGGGTGTATTTGTTGTTCGTCTCGGTGTCGCCCGCCTGTTCCTTGCCCAGCTCAATCTGCACCAAGTTGAACGGCGAGAGCTTCAAATACCGCTCGCGCATCTCCGGCGTGATCTTGTCATAGGGCTGTGTCAGCACATCGGCGGGTTTGACCCGCTCTGTGTTGTAGAGGACACCTTTAAACGGTTGAATTTCTGCCATAATGATTTCTCGCCTTAACTCACCGGCGCGATACTAAGCAGCGGCCGCGGCGGCGTCAAGGGCGGAGGAACGAGGGAAAACGGGGGAGTGGGGGGTGGATGCGAGTTACTTCTTCGGTGGAAAACGGGGAGTGCTGGTGGGTGGGGTCCACTTCAGGGCGACGGTCCTCTCCTTTTCGCTTTCGGGGGTCTCAACGGGCTTGGGGGCGGGAACGGTCAGGTCTTTGGCGCACTTGGGGCATGGGATGACAAGGCCGGCTCCCGCGTCGTCGATTACCAGGTGCTGGCCACACGCTGGGCAGTTGAAAAAGACATCCATCGACCGCGCTCTCTCCTTTCCACGGCAGCTTGAATGGTAGTCTTGCGGGCGCGCTGGCGGCAAGGAATTTCGAGATAGCCTCGCTCCAGCGCCGTCGTTCACTGACGAGACCGGCATTTATTGGCGCCGCATTGTGTGGGGGGGGCGTAAGGCAGTCGAGATCGGCGCACCCTACGAATTCACGAGTCAAAAGTCCGCAATTGAGTGGATGATACCGTTCTCAGCCAGGCTTTTGCTGGGTTTTGCAGTAGCGTTTGCAAACTGCGTTTGCAATTATGTAATATACTTATAACCAATTATTTATATACAATCATTCTATGAGTTGCAGATTTAATTGCAATGGGCTTGACGGAAGTTTGCAACCTGATACAGTGCGCGACTTCATCGGCAGTGAATGTTGTACTTAAATCATAACCATAAGAAGGAAATCATAAATGAAGTTCGATCAAGTCGCAAAATGCAGGCAGTTCAGTTTGTTCCGCGCGGCGCTGCTGGGCCTGGCGTTTTTTGGCCTCAGTGCTTGCGCGCAAGCGTTCCCGAGTTGGATCGGTGTGTATGGGTCCTATGTCCGTCATAACGACCCGAACAATCCCGGCACGTACACCATTCTGCAGAACCAGGATTACTACGGCCTGCACGCCGAAGTGGGCGTTCAGATCAATGGCGGTTCGTGGACCGTGTATCAGATGAATTATTCGGGCGACGTCAGCGGCAATTCCATCTGGACGTTCACCCCGACCTCCGCCTATCCCTCCAGCGCGTCCGTGAAGTACTATTTTCACGGTTACGACAACTGGGGCGGCAACATCTGGGACAGCAACGGCGGCAACAACTACACCTACAGCGTCCCCGCGCTGCAATGGCCGGGCTACAATGCCGGTTACCCGAGTGATCCTGCGGGCAACATTTACCACTGGAAGGAGGAAGCGGTCATCGGCAACCAGTACATGACCGTCCAACTCGACCAGAACGGCTCGCTCTACGACATTTATTACCCCAGCGTAGGCCTGCGCAACGGGTCTGACACGGCCAATGAGGGCTACCACGGCCCCGAGGAATTCATCGGCGGCCCGTTCGGCTGCGGCAGCGATCCGAGCCGCAATGAAGCCAATGGCCAAATGAACGTCATCGCCGGCATGGGCGGCATCGCCATCCCCGGCGGCGGCACCAACGCCATCTACTGGCTGAAGAACACCAACGGCACCGACTACGCCAGCGTCAGCCAGGCCTATGAGACTGACAACAACGTGGTCATCACCTCCAACACACTGGTGGCCGCGGGCAACAACATCCAGATCGCGCAGTACGACTTCTGCCCGTCGACGAACGCGTTGCCGATTGTGACCGACGGCACGCGCACCAACTTCGGCGTGTACGTCAAACGGTTCATCCTGAACAACCTCTCCAACGCCGCGCAGACGGTTGTTTTCTACTACGACGTGAACTTCAACGTAAAGGGCGACAACGCCTATGACGTGATGTATTACGAAACGCTGTCCAATCGCAACACGATGGTGGTCTACGACAACACCACCCGCAACGTCACGGGCAGCGGCTGCGGCCCCGATGGTTTCGGCGGCAGCGCCTCCACCGAGTACAACCCGGCGACGACTGCCAGTTACACCAAGGGCGCCTCGGTCTACTTCGGCACCGTGATGAAGCTGGTCACCAACTCCACCACCGGCGTCGGCTCGCCGGCCGATGACAGCTGGCGCTCGCAGACCAGCACGGACGACCAGGAAGGCTGGATCGGCAAGAACATCACCCTGCAGCCCAACACGCCGACCGAAATCGACATCATGATCGTCGGTTCCTGGGACGACTACGCCGGCGCGACGGACACCCACAACTACTGGGGCCGGCCCCTGGTGGACTGGTTCTACACCAACAGCATGGCCACCGCGCAAAGCACCACGGAGACCTACTGGTCGAACTGGCTCAGCGGCGGTGTCACGGCCAATCTGCCCGGGTCCACGTACAACACGCTCTTCAAGCGTTCGCTGCTGGTCACCGCGCTGCACATTGACGCGGCGACAGGCGCGATCATCGCCGGCATGCATAACGGGGCCTACCCGTTCTGCTGGCCGCGCGACGGCGTCTATGCGGCGATCACGCTGGATCGCACCGGCCACACCCAGGAGGCGGAACACTTCTACCAATGGTTGCGCGACATCGCCTACCGGGCGACGGACACCTGCAATCCCGGCGGCAAGGGCTTCTTCTACCAGAAGTACACGACGGACGGCTATTTCGCGTGGAACTCGCCGCAGATGGACGAGACGGCCAGCGTGCCGTGGGGAATGTTCTACCATTACCTCACCACCGCCAGCGGCCCGTTCCTGACGAACTACTGGCAGCTCGCGCGGCAATCCGCCTACGCCAGTTACTACACGAGCTGCGTGGACAGCCGCGCCGCGTATAACTTCACCTACAACCTGATGAACGGCAACAACGTCTGGGAAGACTCATTTGGCCTGTTCGACTACTCCAACGCCGCTATCGTGCGCGGCTTGCGCGACGCGGCCAACATCGCCAACCTGATGGGCTCGCCCTCGGAGGCCAGCAGCTGGACCAACCAGGCCGCCATCATCAAGACCGGCATCGACGCCCGCATCGACAACCGGGTCGAGCCCGCGGACATCAGCCACCTGGGCATGGCCCTGCCGTATGAAGTCTACACCCCGGCCGACAACCGCATGCTCGCCGTGGTCCAATGGATCAACGGCAACGGCGCGGCCGCGGGCGGTTACAACGACAACCTCCAGGTCATGTCGGGCGATTCCGACGCCGGCGGCAACGCCGGATACTGGCGCCGCTACAAACACAACGTCGAAGGCAACATCGACAACTACTGGAACGGCGGCCCGTGGTTCCTGTCCACGGCGTGGTTCGGCGAGTACAACGCCCGCTGGCAGGATTACGCCGGCGGCAAGACCCTGGTGGACGTGAACCTCAACATGTTGAGCAACCTCGTCGCCCGGCTCGGCCCGTGCGGACTCGGCGCGGAACAGATTGCGCCGAATTACGCCCAGAAATATCCGGGCTTCTGGCTGCAGACCGCCTGGCCCAACGTCTGGGAATCGCACTCGACGTTGATCGACCAGATGATGCTGTTCCTGGACTACAAGCCGGAAGGCACGAACGCGAACACCTGTTACTTCGCGCCGAAACTGCCGGATGGCTGGAGCACGTTCACGTTCAACAACATGTACTCCCAGGGCCAGCGCTACAACATCACCGTCAGCGAAAGCAATAACACCACGCGCGCCGACATCAACAAGTTGACGAGCGGATCGCTGAACTATGACATGTATCTGCGGATCCCGACCAACACCACGCCAGCCAACGTGACAACCAACGGCACCAGTTACACGCCGTTGTCAGGTGACTACGACACGACCACCGGCCGTGTCCACGTCCAGGGGGCGTTGACCAGCGGGTCCGGCGCCAACTCGATCGTGGTCAGCTACTAGTTGGCCGCGAGTCGATAGCTGTCCGTAAATCGCAAAGGCGCGGGGGAGAAATCCTCCGCGCCTTTTGCTTTTGAGGAAGCAACCTTTGACCCGCTCCTGTCGATCAACAATCATCTTGTACCGGAAAACCCTACAGCCGCGTCAGGGAAAACCTTACAACAAAATCAGGGTGTAGCCTGACAGACAGACCACATGCTCTTTTGATAGATGTCGTGACGGAGAAGCAAAGGGGCGCAGGTAGCAGGCTCCCACGTTCGGACCGCACGCGCCATAACGGGTCGCCCGAAACCAGGCGTTCAACGTCGGTCCAACTGAAAGGAGTCGCTATGCGTACATCCTATCGTACCCTGTTGCACAATCCGGTCGGAATCTCAATTCTTGCTCTAGTTATCACGTGTATGCTCGTGCTGTTCCTTGCGCAGCAGACTTGCCTCGGCGATGTAGCCGCGGCTCCGGCCCCGGCTCCGGCTCCTGCCCCCGCCCCCGTAGCCGCCCCGCCCGGAGGCGCAGCAAGTACACCTGTCTCGGCTTCAGATGTTACGAACATTGCATCGAGCGTATATGCCGAGTTGCAGACCAACACCGATTGGCCATCGAAGTGGTTGTACGCCCAAGTCGGGGCCTTGTTGGTCCGTCCGTTTACAATCGGACACGACCCCGGCACCACCACCGGGCCGCTGACATTGCAAAAGGGCGGTGCCGATGTTCGTGGTATGTTTGAGGTTGTCGCAAAGAATCGTTACGCGTGGCGAAACAACGCCGGATCTGATGACCCAACAGCCAAGAGCAACCCGTCCGGCTTTTGCGTGAAGGATCCGTGGGGTAATTGGGTTACCGCTGACGGCGAAATTCGGGGAGGGTTTGCCTTTGGCGGGTCAGGCTCACAGAGTTCACCCTCCCTTGGTGCCGGCGACGGATTTGGCGAGGCAAGTGTTGGACTCAATATGTATCGGGAGTGGATGGCCCACAAACAGTATGAAGAGCCGGTTGTTTATACGATTAACCTGGAAGGATTCGGGAGCTTTGTTTCAGACAGAAGCTACGATATTTTACATCCCGCCTATGGGGTCGGAATTGCAAGCCCTTGGGGTATTCCCATGCCTGGTTCAACAACAACGGGGACTGTTCGCAAAGCCGAAATCCTGGCTCGGATCGGCTATGCCTGGGTCGATAGCCCGCTACTCTCCAACGCTGTCTCTGCGGCGGGCAATGCGATCGTCAGAACTGATTCTCACGGCACGCCTGAGTTCATCATGAAGAACGCCTGGCAGCTGAAGTTCGAGACGCGTGTTCCTGTCGGTCCCACCGGTTACATAAGCTTTGGAGGGACCTATTACAAATTGGTTTCGGATGGCGGTCCCGATCCGTGGTCTACCTATATCGCGTACTCGATTGGTTTGGACAAGGTCGTGAAAGGGCTTGCGACCGCTGTCGGAGGAGCGGCGCCGTCCGGCTTCCAGTGACAGCGTAAAGGGCCGGCTAGCGGCGACCGGGGCTTTTCTCCAGGTGTTTGACGAAGGCGGCCAGGGTTTCCTTGCTGACGTGGTGTTCGATGCCTTCGGCGTCGGAATGGGCGACGGCGGGGGGGACGCCGAGGGATTCGAGGAAGGCGACGACGATCTGGTGGCGGCGGCGCGATTTCTCGGAGAGTTTGCGGCCGGCCTGTGTGAGAAAAATGGAGCGGTGGGGCAGGGCGCTGACCAGTCCTTCGCGCTGCAGGCGCCGGATGGTGCGGCTGACGGTGACGTGGGTGATACCAAGGCGCCGGGCCAGGTCGATCACCCGCGCTTCGCCGGTGGTGGCGATCAACTCGGCGATGATCTCCACGTAATCCTGGGCGGTTTCCTGGGAATGTTCCTCCCGCGTGCGTTTGGGATTTCCCGCCAGCGGCACGGGGCGGGCATTTGACGGCTTGGTCGTCGAGCGGTTCACACGCGCACTAAAACACAAAAGAAACAGATTGACAACACTGGAATCAAAATGTAGCCTACGCTACATTATGCAGCCATTTCTTCTAAATGTAGCGCGTGCTCCAAAAGCGCCGGCGGCGGCCGGGCGATGACGGAGTTGCGTCAAGAGCAGGGCGGCGCCGCACCGGTTGTGCCCCCGAAGCCGGAGGCCCCCGGCGGCCATTTGTCGCTGGAGGGGGTGCACAGTTCCGTCGCGGTGCCGCATCATCAGGCGGGATTCTGGAAACAGTGGGGGGCATTTGTCGGGCCGGCCATTCTGGTCAGCGTGGGTTACATGGATCCGGGCAACTGGGGGACCGACCTGCAGGGTGGGGCGCAGTTCAAGTACGGGCTGCTGTGGGTCGTCGGGCTGGCAAGCCTGATGGCCATTTTCATGCAGGTCATTTCCGCCCGGTTGGGTGTGGTGACCGGCAAGGACCTGGCGCAGTGTTGCCGTGACTGGTACCCGCGCTGGACGCGCTGGCCGAACTGGCTGTTCTGCGAGATTGCCATTGGCGCCTGTGACCTGGCCGAGGTGCTGGGCAGCGCGGTCGCCCTGAACCTGATGTTTCACATTCCGCTGTTGTGGGCCGTGATCATCACCGGCTTGGACGTGCTGCTGCTGCTGGGGCTGCAACGGTTTGGGATGCGGACGATCGAAGCGGTTGTGTTGCTGCTCGTTGCGACCATCGGGGTTTGTTATTTCATCGAAATTTTTGTTCTCCCGCAGACCCAGCCGAGCTTTCCCGAGATGGGCCGCGCCCTGGTTTCGCCAAATTTCCGCCAAGTCGGGAATGATTTACGTGGCGATCGGCATCATTGGCGCCACGGTCATGCCGCACAACCTGTACCTGCATTCGGCCCTGGTCCAGACCCGCAAGTTCCAGAAGGACGAGCAGTCGATCCGCAAAGCGATGCGTTTCAACACGATTGACTCGGTGTCGGCCCTGACGATCGCTTTTTTCGTCAATGCGGCGATCCTGGTGCTGGCGGCGATGGTGTTTTTCGGCAAGGACAGCGTCAAGGTGGCGGGCGGACAGGTGATTCATTTCAACGGCGAGAGCGACTGGATTCGCATCGCGTATCTGACGCTGGCGCCTTTGCTGGGGACGGCGGCGGCCAGCACGTTGTTTGCCATCGCGCTGTTGGCGAGCGGGCAGAGCAGCACGATCACCGGCACGCTGGCCGGGCAGGTGGTGATGGAAGGGTTCATGCACTGGCGGATTTCGCCGTGGTTGCGGCGGCTGATCACGCGGACGCTGGCGATCCTGCCGGCGATCTTCATCATCGGGCTGCGCGGCGACAGCAGTGTGAATGATCTGCTCACGCTGAGCCAGGTGGTGCTGGCGTTGCAGCTTCCGTTCGCGATGTTCCCGCTGTTGCATTTCACCAGTTCGCGCAAGCGCATGGGCAAATGGCGTAACGGCTGGTTCTTGTTGATCGCCGGGTGGGGAAGTGCGATTCTGATCACCGCGATGGATATCTATGGGCTGCCCGATTCGCTCAAGCAGGCGTGGACGGTCATTGTTGGCCATTAGCCGGATGGAAAACCATGTACAATAAAATCCTGGTGACGCTGGATGCCACGCCGACCGACCGGGCGATCATCGAGCACATTAAATCTCTGGCCAAGGTGATGCACAGCCGGGTGGTGCTGTTGCACGTGGCCGATGGTTGGGCGGCCCGCACGTATGGCGCCGACGCGATCAGCCCCGAGGTTTCCGAGGATGCGGCTTACCTCAAGAAGATCCAGGCGGAGTTCCATTCCGCGGGCATCGTGGCGGAGGCCGAGTTGGCGTACGGCGAACCAGCCGACGAAATCATCAAGTGGGTGGAAAAAAAGGGCTGCGACCTGGTGGCGATGAGCACGCATGGCCATCATCTTCTGGGCGACCTGTTCCTCGGGTCGACCTCCCGCAAAGTCCGCCACACTGTCAAAGTGCCCGTGCTGCTTCTCAAAGGCAGATAATCCGTCCTTCCCATGACCCTTCGCCGCAACATCCTGGCCGCCATTCTCGCGTTCATCTGCCAATCGGCCGCGCTGGCGGCGGACCAGCCGCCCGGTTCCCTCGACGCGACGAATGCGCCGGCGCCCGTGAAGGAGCAATGGTGGAATTTTCACGCGCAGAACACGGACATCGTGCAGTATCACCCCGAATTTCACGCGGCCTATTCCGGCCCGGAAAGTTTGTCCGATGAAAGCGAAGTGCGCGACACGGTGTCGCTGGACCTGATGGGCGGAGTCCGCCCCTGGCAGGGCGCGGGCGTGTACGTGGACGGGCTGATGTGGCAGGGGTACGGTCTGAGCGATTCGTTTGGCGTGGCCGGATTTCCAAATGGGGAAGCATTTCGCGTGGGCACGACCGTGCCCAATTTCACCTTCGCACGCGTGTTCATCCGCCAAGTGATCGGCTTCGGCGGCGAGCAGGAAGAGGTGGAAGATGATGCACTGCAACTGCCCGGCAAACAGGACGTGCGGCGGGTGACAATTACGTTTGGGAAATTCAGCGTCAAGGACATCTTCGACAACAACGCCTACGCCAACGATCCGCGCAGGCAATTCATGAACTGGAGCCTGCTGGCCAACGGCGCGTTTGATTTTGCGGCCGACAGCATCGGGTTCACGCACGGCCTGGCCGTCGAGGTCAACCAGCCGCAATGGACGGAACGTTTCGGCGTGTTCCAGGTGCCCAAAGTCTCCAACCTGATGGCCCACGACTGGAATTTACTGATGGCCTGGCAGATGGACGGTGAATTGGAACGCCGCTGGACTGTTGGCGATCATCCCGGCACAGCGCGGTTGCTGGGCTACGCGATGCGCGCGCACATGGGCAGCTTCGACGCGGCGCTGGACAGCCCGACCCGGCCCGCCGACATCGCCGCCACGCGCGAGTACCGCTACAAATACGGCTTCGGCCTGAACCTCGAGCAGGAACTCGTCAAGGACGTCGGCGCATTTTCCCGGCTGGGCTGGAACAATGACCAGACCGAGCCGTGGTGCTTTACCGACGTGGGCCGGACCGTCTCCCTGGGCGTGAGCATCAAGGGCGGGAGATGGCATCGGCCCGACGACACCTTCGCCGTGGCCGGTGTGCTCAACGGCATCTCGCATGTCCACCAGGAGTTCCTCGAAGCCGGCGGCACCGGCATCCTCGTCGGCGACGGCAAGCTGACCTACGGCCTCGAGAAGATCATTGAGACCTATTACGATTTTAAACTCTGGAAGACCATCCACGGCGCGGTGGATTTCCAGTACATCGAAGACCCCGCCTTCAACCGCGACCGCGGCCCCGTCGCCGTGCTCGGCGGCCGTCTCCACTGGGAATTCTGACCGAACAAAACGAACAAATTGGACACTTTGGACAAAACGCCGAATCTGTCCAATCTGTCCAATCTGACCAAAGTGGCAAGTCCCGTACGCGCTAGGCTGGCAGGGAATGTTGAAGGCCGGTGCGGTAGGCGGGGGCGCTAGCGAGGAAGGCTGAGCGCGGGGTGGAGGAGTTTAATTAGTTGCTTGCGTGTCCGGTTCGGATTTTCCAGGGGTGGTAAGGAGGCTCGACCGGTTGTCGCCGAAATGCTATTGTAGAGTCTGGCAATGGCTAGGAGAGGGTCATCGGGAATGGAAAAAGGGACTAGGGTTGGGTTTATTTGATATGCTGAAAAGAACCTTTCGCTTAACGATGGTCCTCATCCTCTTGGTATCGGCCGGCCGGCTCGGCAGCGCCAGCGCACAAACGGTGACGACTCTATATTCCTTTGCCGCCTACCCACCGATGGATGGGGTGGGTCCATCAGGGAGTCTTGTTCAGGGCAGTGACGGCAATTTCTACGGGACAACCTTCAGTGGCGGCCTGAGCGGCGACGGCACCATTTTTCGGATCAGTTCAGGCGGGAGCTTCTCGAATCTATACACCTTCGGCCCGTTCCCCCCCAACGGTCCCTACGGACCGCGAGCCGGACTAGTTCAGGGCAGCGACGGCAATTTCTATGGGACAACCACGGGGGGCGGGATGCACAACGAGGGCGTCGTCTTTCGGATCAGTCCCAGCGGTAGCGAGACGGATCTTTACAGCTTTGTCGGCTACCCCAGCGATGGGGAAATACCGGATGCCGGGTTAATCCAGGGCAGCGACGGAAATTTCTATGGGACATGCAACGGAGGCGGCTCGAACAACGACGGCACCGTCTTTCGGATCAGTCCCAGCGGCAGCGAAACGAATCTTTACAGCTTCGTCGGCTACCCCGGCGATGGGCAAGTACCAGTAGGCGGGCTAGTCCAGGGCAGCGATGGCAATTTCTACGGGACGACTTACCAGGGCGGGACGAACGCTTGCCGGTGCGGTACCGTCTTTTGGATCAGTCCCAGCGGCACGGAGACGACTCTTTATTCCTTTGCGAACAGCCCGGATGGGTCCGAGCCAACCGCCAGCCTGGTCCAAGGCAGCGACGGTAATTTCTACGGGACGACCGAGTATGGCGGGGCGAACAACAAAGGCACCGTCTTCCGGGTCAGTCCGAGCGGCAGCGAAACGAATCTACACTCTTTTGAAGGCCCTCCCAATGACGGGAAAAATCCAAATGCCGGGCTGGTACAGGCCAGCGACGGCAATTTCTACGGGATATGCATTGGAGGCGGTTCGAACAGCGACGGCACGGTGTTTCGGATTAGTCCGAGCGGCAGCTACTCAAATCTGTGCTCCTTTGTCGGTCCGCCCGACGGAGCCTCTCCCTATGCCGGATTGGTGCAAGGTAGCGATGGCAATTTCTATGGGACGACCAGTGCAGGTGGGACGAGCACGAATTGCGACGGCGGCTGCGGCACTGTGTTCAAACTGACTGTTCTCCTCAACCCGCCTGCCAATCAAATTTCCACAATCCAATTGGCGGGCACGAATGTCGTTCTGGCCATTCCCTCGATCGCGGGCGAAACGTACCAATTGCAATTGCGCAGCTCGTTTGCTTCCGGTAATTGGTCGAATGTCCCTGGCGCGTCGGTCACCAATAGTATTGGCGCTCTGATGACGCTGACCAATACGGCCGGAGCATCGGCGCAACAGTTCTATCGGTTTGTTATTACTCCGTGAGGGAGGTAACTGGTCGGGTGCCATTCCCATGCTGGGGTTGTTTGAGGTTCGAAAACCGCCGCGATCAATGGAGCAAGCTGGCGAGGAACTGCTTTAGGCCGTTGCGGTAGGCGGGGGCGCTGGTGAGGTAGGCTTCGTTGTGGGGGCCGTGGAGTTCTACAAACGTCTTGGGCTCCTGGGCGGCGGCGAGGAGGCGGCGGCCTTGGGGGTAGGGGATAACTTCGTCTTCGGGGCTGTGGAAGATGAGGAGGGGGGCGTTGATCGAGGCGATCTTGCTGAGGGTGTCGTATTTGTTGCGGACGAGGAGACGCAGGGGCATGAAGGGGAAGAGTTTTTGGCCGACGTCGGCCACGGAGGTGAAGGGTTCTTCGAGGATGACGCCGCCGACGGGTTGTTTGGCGGCCAGATCGACGGCGACGGCGGCGCCGAGGGATTCGCCGTAGAGGACGAGGCGGCGCGGGTCGATGTGGCGCTCTTTAGTCAGGTATTCGTAGGCGGCTTGGGCGTCGTGGTAGGTGGCTTGTTCGTTGGGAGCGCCTTCGCTGCGGCCGTAGCCGCGGTAGTCGATGATGAAGACGTCCACGCCCAGCGAGCGGAATTCCCCGAGTTTGTCGAGGCGATCAGAGATGTTGCCGGCGTTGCCGTGGAAGAAGAGGAGGGTCGGCGGAGGATGAGCGCTCGTTGAGATGAGCGCGGGGATTAACCATCCGTTGATGCGGATGCCGTCGGATTCGGTGAGGGTGATGTCGTCGAATTTCCAGCCGAGGTTGTCGGGCGTTTGTCTGATCGCGCGGTCGGGGTAATAGAGCATGTGCGGTTCGCGCCAGCGCAGCAGGAGGGCGAACAGCACGTACATTCCCAGCAAGATGATCAACCAGTTCATGAGACGTCGGCGCATTGTCGGATCCGGCGGGGTCATTATGGCGGGGGGCGGGGCCGGGGCAAAGCGCAAAACGGCGGGTGGCGGTGCCCGGCGGGTTGTAGCGGCCGCCGTCCCGGCGGCGGGGCTGGCAGAAGCGTCCGGGACGGACGCCACTACAACAAATTGACCCACCACCACTGTGTGTTCCGCCTTGACCCACCGGGGTGCGCGTGGTAGCAGAGGTTGTTTGAGGGGAAGGGATTCCGACGAAGACATGCGATGCCCGAAGTGCGGTGCCCAGGATGACAGGGTGGTGGACTCACGCGAGAGCAAGGACGGGGTGTTGATCCGCCGCCGTCGCGAGTGTCTGCAATGCCAGATGCGGTTTACCACCTACGAGGAGGTCCACCGCGAGAAATTGCGCGTGCAGAAGCGCAGCGGCGGGTACCAGGAATTTGACCGGCGCAAGTTGATGGCGGGCATCGAGAAGGCCTGCCAGAAACGCCCGGTGACGACCGAGCAGATCGAGGCGCTGGCCGAGCGGGTGATCGCGGAATTGGAAAATGAATTTGGCAGCGACATTCCCACGCAGAAACTGGGCGGACGCGTGATGGAACACCTGTTGAAGCTCGACCAGGTGGCCTACGTGCGGTTCGCGTCGGTGTACCGGCAGTTCGACAACGTCGACCAGTTCGTGGACGAGATCAAACAATTGGACAAGAAATGATCCTGGCGCGTGAAGACATCGGGTGGGTGCGGGCGGAGGACGGCGGGCTTTCGCCGTTTGACGAGTCGCGCCTGACGCAGTCCGTGCAACGCGCGGCGGTCGCAGCCGGCCATCGCGACTGGTGGCTGGCGGAATCCGTCGCCGCGGCGATCCGGCTGTATCTGTTGGAGAGTTCGGCGGACCGGACGATTTCGCTCGATGAGCTGGGCAGCCTGGTGTTCGACGTGCTGGGGATGCTGGGCTACGCGGAGATCGCGCAGGCGTATGTCCGGCGCAACGAACGGACGGAGATCCGGTTGGACGACCTGGCGGCGCAATCGAGCGCCGGGTTTGAATTGCAATTTTTCCACGAGCTGGACACGGCGTTGCAGGCGGCGGCCGACGAGGGGTTGTCGCTGGTGCAGGTGTACGGGCTGCGCTCGTGCGTGATGCGGTTGCGCGGGGCGCACCGCTGGGGCGCCAGTTGCCGGCGGTTCGCGGAGGACATCGTCAGCTACGTGCGGGAGCGCGTGTCGCAGATGCGGCCGGGGCAGGCGGCGGCGTTGCGGCTGGCCGTGGTTGAATAAGGGAGACCACGATGGGCGACACCATTTTTTCCAAAATCATCGCCAAGCAAATTCCGGCCACGATCGTTTATGAGGACGACCGGGCGCTGGCCTTTCGCGACATCAGCCCCAAGTCGCCCGTGCATATCCTGGTGGTCCCGAAGAAGGAAATCCCGCGCATCTCGGAGGCGACGGCGGAGGACGAGGCGTTGCTGGGGCATTTGTTGACCGTGGCGGCGGCGGTCGCGCACAAGGAAGGCATCGGCGATTCGGGTTACCGGCTGGTGATCAACAAGGGGCGCGACGGGGGGGAAACCGTGCCGCACCTGCACGTCCACCTGATGGGCGGCCGCCCGATGAAATGGCCGCCAGGTTGAGCCGGCGCGTTTGTGAATAAACTGATTCTTTTCGAGGACGAGCACCTGCTCGTCATCAATAAGCCCTCCGGCATCAATACGCACAAACCGGACCGGTGCGCCCCGGACGGCATCCACGAATGGCTGACCCGTCGCCACGCGCGCTGGGCGAAACTGTCGATCCTGCAGCGGCTGGACAAGGACACGTCCGGGGTGATGCTCTTCGGCAAGACGCGGCAGGCCAACCAGTCGCTGGCGCGGCAGTTCGAGACACACACCATCGAGAAACGCTATTTGCTGTTGTCATCGGCCCGGCCCACGCGCTCGAAGTTTTACGCCCAAACGCCCGGCGCGGAGACGGAGTTTGAGTTTATCCAGGCCCACGGGGAGTATTTCCTGACGGCGGCGCGACCGACGACGGGCAAGACGCACCAGATCCGCCAGCACGCGGCGGAGAACGGGTTTCCCATCCTGGGCGACACAGAGTACGAGGGGCAGCCCGCGCCGCGGCTGATGTTGCACGCGCACCGGCTTGTGTTCGAGCACCCGGCGTCGGGCGAGCGGGTGATGATGGAGGCGACGGTGCCGGCCGCGTTCGACGACCTGGATCCGCTGGTGGCGGCCCGGGAATTTCGCGACCTGCTCTTTGACGAACAGACCAGCGCCTTCCGGCTGGTCAGCGGGGCGGCGGACGGGTTTCCCGATGTGATTGTGGATTCATACGCGGGGACGCTGCTGGTGCAGTGGCAGAGCGAAGCGGCCGCGCAGCAATCGCCGGCGTTGATCGAACAGCTCCGGACGCAGTGCGCGCCGCGGGCCATCTACGAGCAACTGGTGACGCGAGGCAGGCGGGACCAACCGCGGGTGGTTGCGGCGGAGCAGCCGCCGGCGGGCCGGTTTCCCATCCGCGAAAACGGGCTGGAATTCCTCATCAGCTTCGGCGAAGGACTTTCCACCGGGATTTTTCTCGATCAACGCGAGAACCGGCGCCGATTGCTCCGGGCGGACCTGGCGGGCAAGACGGTGCTCAATTGTTTTGCCTACACCTGCGCGTTTTCCGTCGCGGCGGCCAAGGCGGGGGCGATCACCACCAGCATCGATCTGTCCCGCAACTATCTCGAGTGGGGCAAGGACAATTTTGGCGCGAACGAGATCGACCAGGCCGGGCACGTGTTTTTGGTGGGGGACGTGTTCGACTGGCTCAAGCGGTTCGCCAAACGGGGGCAGACGTGGGACATGGTCATTCTCGATCCGCCGACTTTTTCGACGACGAAGAAGGGGCGCGCGTTCCAGGCCGAGCGCGATTACGAGGAGCTTCTGGCGCGGGCGATGCCGTTGGTGGCGAAAGGCGGCACGCTGCTGGCCTCGACGAACATGCGCGCGTTGACGGCGGAGAATTTCGAGGCGTCGCTGCAACGGGCGGCGCAAAACACGGGCCGCGTCACGGCGTCGCTGGAGTTTGAGACTGTGCCGTTTGATTTCCGGCTGGCGGAAGGGGAGCGGCCGTACTTGAAGACGCTGTGGGCGCGGCTGGGGTGAAGGTCGGCAGGTAGGGCGCGAGCCAGGGTTGCGCGATGATGAAGCCGCTGGTGGCCGCGAGCACGAACGTCAGCGGTTTGCCCAGCGACGACACCGCGGTGGTTGTCTCGCTCTTCTCTTCGGTCACCGTCGCGGAAGCATACGGCGAAAGATGGCGCGCGATCGTGTCGGCCTGCGGGAGTTTGCCCGGGTCCACAAAACCGTTGGCGCCGGTGTTGGCGAGGCTGGCGCGCAGGCGGGCGTAGAGCGGCCTGAAGACGGCGTTCATCTCGCAATAGGCGGCGGAGTTGGCGTTGGCGGGCAACGGCTGCGTGGCCTGCTGGTAATCGGGATTGGAGGCCAGCGTCGGGCCGGCCTCCTTGAGTTGTTTGACCAGTTCGCGGGCGTAGACCGGGGTCAGCGCGAGGATGAAAAACGAGTCGGTGACGACGTAGGTGGGCGAGATCGAGCCGGGGCCCGAGTGCACGGTATGCAGCGTCTCGCCGAGGTAGGGGGATTCTTCCCAGGCCGCCGGCCCGTTGGTCGGCCAGGCTGCCTGGCGCAAGGCCTCCAGTGCGATGTCCAGGCGCGGCCGGGTTTGCGCGGCGTTTTTGATTTCCACGGCCAGGGCGGTGTCGGGATAGCCCGCGCCGTCGCGCCAGGTGGCGATCACGGCGACTTCGGGGCCGAGGGAGGACAACAAATCGTCGCGCACGTGCAACCCGTGGGCCGTGGTGACCTGCTCAAATTTGCCGGCGGCGCCGATCAGCATGGCGTCCTGCGATTGCGCAATCGAGTCCATGATCCCCTGGTAGAACGACGCCACGTCTTCCGATCCGGCGGCATACAGGCAGGTGTGCGGCGTGGTCAGTCCCAGTGTTTTTCGTTGGAGCACGGGCGGCACCGGTTCGGGGGTGGCGTAGGCGGTGAACCCGACGTCCTGGATTCTGTCGCCGTCGAATGCGACGCTCAAGGCGTTGGCCTGGATGCGGGCCATTTTTTGGAATGTGGCGGCCCCTTGCGGGGCCAGGGCGAGAAACGGGCCGATGAGGCTCATCACTTGGCCGATGTTCAGGTAGGAGACGAACGCGCGGCCCGGCGGCAGGTGGGCCAGGACGTCCTGGTACTTCGGACTGGCGGCCAGCGACGGCGTGTCCGCGTCGACCTGGCCCGTGAACCGCGCGATCACGTCGCGCATGTCGTCTTCGCTGACAGTGAACACCAGCATTGAGTTCAGGAACGTGTGGCAGAAGCGCTGGTTGGGGCCGATCTCGCAGACGGTGTAATTGACGCCGAGGTATTTGACCGTGTTGATGCCGGCCTCGGGATGTTGATCGGCCAGGCGGTGCTCGTAAAGGGCCAGGGCCGCTTTGGCCTGGAGCCGCTTGTGTTTCACGTCCGCGCCGAGGATCAGGCCCGCCTGCAATTTCGGGATGGCGGAGATGCGGGTGACGGCCACGAAGACTTCGCCCTGGAGGGCGTCGAGGGCGTCGTTGTTGAAGCGGCTGACGTTGTTGCTGCCGGAGGCGCTGTTGACGGCTTGGGCCATGGTGCGCAGGGGTTCCGCGAGGAACGCCTGCATTTCCGGTTCCTGCCAGAGCGCGTAGACGGCGGTGCGCTGAAAATCCGCGCGGGACTGGGCGAAATGCGGCATGTCCAGGAAGACCAGTGTCGATTCCGGCACCAGCGTGGCCGCCGCGGGGGCGGGCCTGTTCCAGTTCAAATAGACCATCGCCGCGGCAGCCGCCAGGACGAGGACCACGACGACAAGAATGCTTCGTTTCATGCGTTGGTGATCGCACCATGTGCGAACGGGCCGCGATGCTACGCGGGCGCCCGGTGAGCGTCAAGGAAGATAGACCGGCCGGAGTGAACGTGTTCGGAGCCAGGGCGTTGGCCGCCAATCGTCTTGGTTGCGGGTGAAGTCAGTTACCGGCGATGGGTTCAGCCGGATCGATCACCAGCCAGCAGGCGGCCGCGACGAGATAGAACACGGCGACCGTCACCAGCGGCGCATTCCACGAGCCCCAGCGCTGCAGGCACAGCCCGACCACCACCGGACTCAAGGCGCCGCCGAGATTGCCGAACGTGTTCATCGCCCCGGTGACCACGCCGGAGTGGCGTCCGCTGATTTCCACGCACACCGCCCAGCCGCCGGCCACGCCCAGCGCCGCCAGGGCCGCCGCGGCGGCCAGCGCCAGCGCGGCGGTGAGCGGATCGGCCGTTCCCACGGCCACCAGGATCGCCCCCGCCGCCAACGGCAACCCAATCAACCCCGGCGCACGCCGCCCGATGCGCGGTCCATGGCGGCGCGTCAGCCAATCGCTCAACCAGCCGCCCTCCGCCACGCCGCCGCCGATGCCGATCAACGGCAGGGCCGCGAGCCAGCCGGCTTGCTGCAGGTTGAAATGGCGCGCGCGCATCAGGTAGGTGGGCAGCCAGGTGAGATAGAAATACCATCCGTAAATCGTCCCGCCGTACATCAGGCAGACCATCAGCAGATTGCGGCTCTTCAATAAACGCGCCCACGGCACGCGCTCATGCGGCGCCGGGGGACCACAGCCGATCACGCGCAACTCCGCTTCGTTCACCGCCGCGTGCCCGTGCGGATCGTCGCGGAACCACCAATACCACGCCGCCGCCCATGCCGCGCCGACGAGTCCGAACAGTGGAAACGCCTGCCGCCATTCCATCCGATGGAGCATCCACACAACCAACGGCTGCGTCAGCGCCCCGCCGAGGGCCCCCGTCATTACCGCCAGCCCGAACGCCCGCCCGTGTTCGCCCGCCGGCAACCATCGTCCATACGCCCGCGCCATGCAGGGGAAACAGCCCGCCTCGCCGATGCCAAACAGCATCCGGATCAGAAACAGCGAAACAAATCCCGTCGCCCATCCGGTGGCCGCCGTCATCACCGACCACCAAATCACGATCCGCGCCAGCATCAACCGCGGCCCGAACCTGTCCGCCAACCACCCGCTGGGAATCTCCATCAACGCATACGCGAACGTAAACGCGCTGAACACGTATCCCATTTGCGCGTCCGACAGATGCAAGTCCCCCTTCATCGCCGGCGCCGCCGTGGAGATGCAAACGCGATCGAGGTACGCCACCGCCGTCAGCGCCAAAGTGAACCCCAACACGCCATAGCGCACGCGCGTCGGTGGAAGGGAATCACTGCGTGTAGAATCCACGGGTATTCTTTATAGCGCGCCGGCCCGACACGCGCGAGCCCGAAGATCGGGCGGTAGGGTTACACCCCATGGTGAAAACGAGGGCGGCTTGCCTATTCTCAGAGCGATGGATTTAGCGTCTGTTGGCGTTGAGGATGTGTCCCGCATTTTGCGCTTGATGCGACTTCGCGGAAGCGTTTGAATGCGGGGAGGGATTCTGCGTCCAATTCAAGCAAGGAGAGAGATTGATTATGAAAACGATGAGACTGGTGCTGTTTTGCGGGATGTTGGGGGCGTTGGCGCTGACGGTTTCGACGGCGCGCGCTGGTGTGGAAATCTCTGTGGGAGTGAATGTTGCGTCGGTTGACCAATTTTATGAGCCGTTGGGGTCGTATGGCGCGTGGGTGGATGTGGGCACTTATGGGCGGTGCTGGCATCCGGCGCACGTGGAGGCGGGTTGGCGGCCATACTGTTCCGGTTCCTGGGTTTGGACGGACGGGGGATGGTATTGGGACAGTGACGAGCAATGGGCTTGGGCGTGTTACCATTACGGGCGCTGGGCGGATGATCCGTACTATGGCTGGGTCTGGGTGCCGGGCACGGAATGGGGTCCGGCCTGGGTCAGTTTCCGCAGGGGCGGCGGCTACGTCGCGTGGGCGCCTTTGTCGCCGGCGTGCGACTTCGGTCCGAGCGGCGAGATTGTCATCAACGACAGTTACGTTCCGCCGAGCTGGTATGTCTGCGTCAACGTCCATCATTTTGCCGAGCCGATCACGCCGCGCCTGGTGTTGATCAACAACATCAAGATCATCAACCGCACCACCATCATCGCCAATATCAGGCGGGTCAACAACCGGGTGTTCATGCAAGGCCCGAAGTATGAGACGATCCGGAAATACAATCGCGTGACCGTCCGTAGTTCGACCGTGGACGAGTTGCGCACGCGCGAGCGGGTGCCGCCGACGTTTCGCCGGCCGGTCGCTGTGCGGGAAGAACCGGTCCGCCGCGAGCAAGTCCAGCCCCGGGTGGAGCAACAGCGCGTGGAACCCACCGAGCGCCGCGCGCCCGAAGTGCAGCCGGGCCGGGTCGAACAGCAGCCGGGCCGTGGTGAAGGCGAGAACCGTGGCGAGCCAGGCCGCGGCGAAGACGGCCGCGACAGACAGGACCAGGGCGGCGGCAGATAGCAGAAGCAATGGGGTGTTGAAGTGATGGAGTGTTGGTTCGGAACGGCTCTTCAGAAATCCGACCCAGCACGCCATAGCGCGCGCGGGTGGCGCGGGTCGACCCCGTCTTGTCGGAGAACATGAGCCCGTGATTATCCACGGATTCCACCGATTTTCACGGAGATAATCGGGGATGATGATCGTCGGTACGACGCGCCAAACGATGGACGCTATCCATTCATTTGTCACCCCGAGCTTGTCGAGGGGTCTCTTCCGTAGGCGCGAGGAACGGCAGAGATGCCTCGACAAGCTCGGCATGACAGCAGGGAAATAAAGCGTAACAATTCGGTCGGCAACGTTGTACGTCACGCTTCTTCATCGGCGCGGAGTTTGGCCAGGACGGTGAAATCTTCCAGGGTGGTGGTGTCGCCTTTGACGTCGCCGCCGGCGGCGATTTCCTTGAGCAGACGGCGCATGATTTTGCCGGAGCGGGTCTTGGGGAGGGAATCGGTGAAACGGATGTCGTCGGGTTTGGCCAGCGAACCGATTTGGGTGGCGACGTGGGCGCGGAGTTCTTCCTTCAGCTCGGGCCGGGCTTCGACGCCGCTGCGGGGGGTGACGAAGGCGACGAGGGCCTGGCCTTTGAGCGCGTCGGGACGGCCGACGACGGCGGCTTCGGCGACTTTGGGATGCGAGACCAGCGCGCTTTCCACTTCGGCGGTGCCGATGCGGTGGCCGGCGACGTTGAGCACGTCGTCGATGCGGCCGACGATCCAGAAATAGCCGTCCTTGTCCCGGCGGCAGCCGTCGCCGGTGAAATACACGTGCGGGATCTCGCTCCAGTACTGGCGCTGGTAGCGTTCCGGGTCGCCGTAAATGGAGCGCAGCATGGACGGCCACGGTTTGCGGATGACGAGGTAGCCGCCGACGTTGGGCGGGAGTTCCTTGCCTTCCTTGTTGACCACGGCGGCGTCGACGCCGAAGAACGGGAGCGTGCCGCTGCCGGGTTTGGTGGGGATCGCGCCGGGCAGGGGCGTGATCATGATCGCGCCGGTCTCGGTTTGCCACCAGGTATCGACGATCGGGCAGCGTTTCCCGCCGATGAGATCGTGGTACCACATCCACGCTTCGGGATTGATCGGTTCGCCGACGGTGCCGAGCAGGCGCAGGGAAGTGAGGTCGTGTTTCTTCGGCCATTCGATCGCCCCAGCGCATGAACGCGCGGATGGCGGTGGGGGCGGTGTAGAAAATGGTGACTTTGTATTTGTCGATGATGCCGCCAGAAGCGGTCCGGCTCGGGCCAGTTCGGCGCGCCTTCGTACATGAGGGTGGTGGCGCCGTTGGCGAGCGCGCCGTAGACGGTGTAACTGTGGCCGGTGACCCAGCCGATGTCGGCGGTGCACCAGTAGGTGTCGTTTTCCTTCAGGTCGAACACGTATTTCGTGGTGAGATGCACGCCGAGCAGGTAACCGGCGGTGGTGTGCAGCACGCCCTTGGGTTTGCCGGTGCTGCCGCTGGTGTAGAGGATGAACAGCGGATGTTCGCTGTCCAGCGGTTCGGCGGGACAATCGGCGTTGACGTATTCCAATTCGCGGTGCCACCAGACGTCGCGGCCTTCCTGGATGTGGATTTCGTTGTTGGCCCGGCGCAGGACGATGACGCGTTTGATGGTGGGGCACTGCCCGAGCGCGTCGTCGACGTTTTTCTTCAACGGAACGATCTGGCCGCGCCGGAACCCGCCGTCGGCGGTGATGACCATCTTCGCCTGGCAATCGTGGATCCGGTCGATCAACGCCTGCGCGCTGAAGCCGCCGAAGACCACCGAATGCGTCGCCCCGATGCGCGCGCAGGCCAGCATGGCGATGGCCGCCTCAGGCACCATCGGCATATAAATGATGATCCGGTCGCCGGGCAGGATGCCGTTTCGTTTCAGCACGTTGGCGAACCGGCAGACTTCGCGGTGCAAATCGGTGTAGGTCAGCACGCGATGTTCGCCCGGATTGCCGAAGCCGGCGGGTTCGCCTTCCCAGATGATCGCGGCCTTGTTGCGGCGCGGGCCGTCGAGGTGGCGGTCGAGGCAATTGTAGCTCAGATTGATCCGGCCGCCGACGAACCATTTAGCGAACGGCTCGTCCCACTCGACCAGTTTTTTCCACGGCTTGAACCAGTGCAATTCCTTCGCCATGCGCGTCCAGAACGTTTTTGGCGAGTGCAGGGACTCGTGGTAGAGCTTGCGGTATTGCGCGAGTGATTTGACGTGGGCCAGTTTGGCGAAGGCGGCGGAAGGCTTGAACGTGCGGCCCTCTTTTTGCAGCGAGGTGATGTCGTGCGACATGGATCAATCTCCCAAAAGCGGTCGGTTGCCGACGCCGCATACTAGCCAGCCCGGCCGCCACTGGTCAACGGGCATTTCCGGCCATGGTTGTTGGGTTCCGGAGATGAACGGCCCGGGAGACCTTGGGCCAATGGGAGGTGTCGGGTCGGGCAGACCCTTGCTCAACAAAGTGCCTGTGAGGAGCCGGACGACGGCTACTGCATGTTGGCGTTGACGTTTGTCAGCTTGTTGTTGATGGAATTGCCGATGCCGCTCAGCACGAGAACAGCCACGACGGCGATGAGGGCCAGAATCAGTGCATACTCGACGAGGCTTTGTCCTGAACGCCTGTTAAACCTGCGATGACCCGAGAGAGGGTTCTTCATCAATAGTCTCCTTTTGCCACGCCACTTGACCGTTTGAACAGCGCCACCGTGCGTCGTGTACAGGAAAAAATATGGACAGGCAAGCCTTAAATCAGCGGTCACGCTTCCGCGGTGAAAGTGGGGGAAAGGCTGGTGATTCACGCCGGGTTTCATTGACAGGATGGGGGCTTTTTTGTTATAAGTATGACCAACGAGTGACGGTGAGGTGAGGGTTGTTCTTCAATTTGTAGGAGAAGCGTCTTCGTGGAATCTGCGATCAGCAGGTCATTCATCAGCGCGGAGGAAGTGCAGGAAAACGTCTGGTACGGGCGCCGGGTGTTGGCCGGCCATTTGAAGGAGGGGGAATTGGAGGGCGCGGGCAAGTCGTTCCCTTTCCCGGTGGCGACGGTGGCCAAGGCGGACCTCGCGTTTCAGGCGTTGTACGGGCGGCCTCCGGCGCCGCATGAGTGGACCACGTTTTACCTGTTTCTGCTGCAGCAGATCAATCGTGACCCCACCAGTTATGATTCCCAGATCGCGCGCAACGACATGGACAGCATTGCCTTCGCGCCGCGGTTCAGTCCGCACTCGGGCTCGTTGCAGGGGGTGGTGCGCTCGAAGTTCACGGCGAAATCAACGGCGTCGACGATGTTGATGAGCATCGCGTTGGTGGTGATCATGTGCGGGGTGATGATGATCACGGGGGTGGAAGCCGTTCCGTTACCGGTGGTGGGGGTGATGCTGGGCTTCATCGCGCTGGCGACGCTGTCGGGGCCGATGAAAGCCAACGCCACGCAGACGCTCTATGTCTGTCCCGAATGCGGGAAAGACTATCCGCACAGCGAATTCCAGCGTTGCCAGCGCTGTTTCCTGGAGTTCGACGGCGGAGCGCAGTATTTCCAATCGTCCCTGTCGAGCAGACGCATCCCGCGCCAACAAACGCCGAAGCACCGGTTTTAGTTCGTCAGCGCCGACGTGCACTGCGGGCAGCGGGTGGCCTTGATCGGGATCGCGCTCAGGCAGTAGGGGCAATCCTTGATGGTCGCCTCGGCGGGGGGCGGCGCGGTGGCCAGTTTTTTGGTCATGGTGTTCATGGCCTTGATCATCAGGAAAACGCAGGCCGCCACGATCAGGAAATCGATCACCGTGTTGATGAACGATCCGTAGGCGATCACCGCGGCACCGGCGGCCTTGGCGTCGGCCAGGGACTTGAACGGTCCTTTGCTGGAGTCGAGGTTGAAGTACAGGTTGTTGAAGTTGACGTTGCCCATCGCCTTGCCGATGGGCGGCATGAGGACGTCGTTGACCATGGAAGTGATGATCTTGCCGAACGCGCCGCCGATGATGATACCGACGGCCATATCGACGACATTACCGCGCATGGCGAACTCTTTGAATTCCTTGAGCATTCCCATAATGAGTTGGTCTCCGGTCTGATGTTGGTGATGGGGTTTAAGGCGCCGCCGCGCCAAAGACTTTCTTCAACAGGTCATCGGTGCGGGCGAGCGGGTTCTGGCGGATCTGTTTTTCCTGGTCCGCGATCATCTTGAACAGGCCGTCTGTGGCCTTGTCAGTCACGTACTGGTCGAGGTCGAACGATGGCTGGTGCATGAACGTGCCCATGTATTTCGCGTTGTCCATAAGGGACTTGTAGGCCGCGGTGGCGCCGGCCTTGTCGGTGGCGTCTTTCACGATGGGCAGCATGCTCTGTTTGATCTGGGCCTCGCCGATTTTGCGCAGGTACTGCGTGGCGGCATCGTCGGGGCCTTTCAAAATCTGTTGGGCGTCGGCCATGGTCATGTTGGTGATCGCTTCACTGAAGATCGGGCCCGCTTCGCCCACGGCGGCTTCGGCGGCGCGGTTCATCGTGACGACGAATTCATCGGCGTACTGTTCCTTGCCGACCAGCCGCAACGCTTTGTCGATCTCCGCCAGGCTCGAGGGAAGGGGGATCTTCACGTCCTCGTTCTTGAAGAACCCGTCCTGTTTGCCGAGGCTGGCAATCGCTTTCGCAACGCCGTTGGTCAGCGCGTCCTTCAGTCCGCTGCCAATATCCAGCGCGGACAGTGCCGGGACCACGGGTGCGGCCGGGGCTGCGGGAGCGGGGTTGGAAACCGCCGGCGCCACGGCCGCGGGCGGCGCGGCGGTTGTGTCCGCGGGCTTGAGCCAATCCAGCCAGCCGGCGCGCGCGCGCGACGTTGTCGCGGCCGACACCAAAAGAAATACCAGCAGGGCGCGGCTATATGACGACGGTGTGTTAAAAGCGAATTTCATCCCAGTCCCCCTCACCACAGGGATTCTTCCAGAGGCCCCGCCGAAACGCAAACAAAATTGACTGCGTGCATCCGGGCCGGAAATGATCTATTTTGGACGACAATGATCCGGCACGATACCGTTAACGATGAGACCATGGTGGCGCGCAAGCGCGGCGCGGGGGAGATTTTCTCCCGGATCTCGCGCTATGTCCGCCGCTACCCGTGGTTCGCGGTGGGCACGATGGTGTTCGCCGTTCTTTCGACACTCGGCGCCATCGCCGTTCCGAAGCTGACCCAGATGGTCATCGACGAGGTCATTCGCGCCCGGCGCGGCGAACTGCTGCTGGGATTCACGGGGCTGGTGTTGCTGTCGTTCTTCCTGCGCGATTTGTTCAACATCCTGCGCATCCAGCTCAACAACCGCTTCGAGCAGCGCGTGATTTTCGATTTGCGGCGCGACCTGTACGACAAGCTGCAGCGGTTGTCGGTCAATTATTACGACCAGCGCGCCTCGGGGGATCTGATGACGCGCGTGATCGACGACGTCAATGCGGTCGAACGCGTGTTGATCGACGGCATCGAGCAGGGGACGGTGGCGCTGCTGGGCATCGTGGGGGTCGGTTACATGATGTTCCGGTTCAACCCCGCGCTGGCCGGGCTGGCCATCGTTCCGATTCCGCTGCTGATGGCGGGAGCGTTGATGTACACCGTGACGGCGCACAAGCGCTACCGGCTGGTGCGGCAAGTGACCTCGGCGATGAACGCGCTGCTGCTGGACAACCTGCAGGGCATCCGCCAGATCAAGGGATTTGGACGCGAAGCGCACGAACTGGACCGGTTTCAGCGAAGGGCGGACGATTTGCGGCGCGCGACAATCAAGGTGATGGGCGCGTGGTCGGTCTACTCGCCGGCGATGACGTTTTGCGGCGCGCTGGGCTACGTGATCGTGCTGTGGTTTGGCGGGCGCGCGGTGCTGGCGGACCGGTTGACGATCGGTCAGTTTGTCGCGTTTCTCTGGTATCTGAACATGTTCTACGATCCGGTGCGGGCGTTGCACGGCCTGAACCAGATGTTCCAGGCGGGGCGCGCGGCCGGGGAACGGGTGTTTGACATTCTCGACGCGCCGGTGGAGGTGGGCGAAAAGCCCTCCGCCGCCACGCTGACGGGCCGGGTGCGCGGCGAAGTGGAGTATCGGGACGTGGGGTTTGAGTATCGCAGCGATTTGTCCGTGTTGCGGGGGATCACCATTCATGCGCAGCCGGGTGAGACGATCGCACTGGTCGGGCCGACGGGCGCGGGCAAGACCACGATCGTGAATCTGTTGCCGCGTTTTTACGATGTGACGCGCGGCAGCATCCTGATCGACGGGCAGGACATCCGCGACGTGACACTGGAATCGTTGCGCCGGCAGATTGGCATCGTCTCGCAGGAGGCGTTTCTGTTCAACGGCACGATCCGGGAGAACATTTTCTATGGACGCCTGGACGCGAGCGAGGCGGAGATGATCGCCGCCGCCGAGGCCGCCAATTGCCATGAGTTCATCACGCGGCTGCCCGAGAAGTACGATTCGCGCGTCGGGGAGCGCGGCGTGAAATTGAGCGTCGGGGAGAAACAGCGGGTGAGCATCGCGCGGGCGTTGTTGAAGGACCCGCCGATTTTGATTTTGGACGAAGCGACGGCGAGCGTGGACACGGTGACGGAGAAGTTGATCCAGCAGGCGCTGGAGCGGTTGATGGCGCATCGGACCAGTTTCGTGATCGCTCACCGGTTGTCGACGGTGCGCAATGCCGACCAGATTTTGGTGCTGAAATCGGGCGGGATCATCGAGCGGGGCACGCACGAGGAATTGATGGTGCTGGACGGGTTGTACGCGCACCTTTGCCGGGTGCAATCCACCGCCGTGACCATCGAGGAGCGGTTGGAGGAGATGAGCGCGGCCACGCCGGTGGCCTGAGCCGGTCAGGCAGCGGTGGCGTGCTCAACGGTGGCCGACGGCGCGGGATCGGTCAGCCCCAGCGATTGGAGGATGACCGACCGCAAGTCCTGCGCGGCCTGGGCGCTGGACACAAACGCGTTCGCCCGCTGGATTTTCTGCGGTTCATCGGTGATGGCCATGATGCGCACGGCGCGAGTGGCGGGGGTCGTCCGCAGCAATTGCAGGACGGCCATCAGGGCCGGGCTGGCTTGCCGGGCATCCAGCAGGACCAGGTCGGGGGCTTTGCGTTCGATGGCCGAGGCCGCTTCCGAAAGGATGGTGTTGGAGGGGCACAGGATCCGGGGATGCTGGACGGCCTGGCAGAGGGCTTTCGATGCCACGATGTTGGGGGAAACAATGATCAGTTTTTTGAAGCCGCACTCGGTGCGGATTTGGTTCACGATATTCTGCAGGCTGGAGGAACCTTTCGTGAAAAACTGGCGCGCCCCCAGGGCAACGGCGCGTTGCACATCCTCGGCCCAGCCGCGGTTGGAGAGGATGTAGACCGGGATGCGGCTGAGCACGGGATCAGCCCGCAGCCGTTCCAGCACGCCGAATCCGTCCAGCTTGGGCAACATGATGTCCAGCAGGATCGCGTCGGGGCTGCAGACGCCGGCCAGGACCAGTCCCTGTTCGCCGTCTTCCGCCGTGGTGACGGTGAATCCTTCCGCCTGCAGCTTGGCGGTGTAAATGCGCTGGATGTGCTCGTTATCTTCAATGAGCAGGAGGTTCGGCATGGTCAGCTTACCTCCAGCAGGCCGGCCACGGTTTCGAGGACGGCGTTGACTTTGAAGTCCGCCTTGTAAATGAAGCCGCTGCCGCTGGCCGTGAGGGCGGCGGTCTCGGCCGGGGTCAGGGGATCGCCGGAAATCACCAGCACTTCCACATCCTTGAGTTCGGGGTGTTCCATGATGTGGCGGGTCACGCCCCAGCCGTCGATCTCGGGAATGTTCAGGTCGAGCACCACCAGGTCGGGTTTGGCGGTGGTCAACTTCTCGATGGCCTGCTTGCCGTCGACGGCTTCGGTCACCTGGTAGCCTTCCTCGGCGAACGCGCCTCTGAGGATTTCGCGAAAGGTCTCGTCATCGTCGACGATCAACACGTTCTTCTTGCTCGTCGATGTGGCGGCGCGTATGCTGCGCAGCACTTCGCGCCGGTCCAGCGGCGCGGCCACGGCCAGCGGCGCGCCGAGTCCGTGCGCCACGTCGTTGCCGAGGAAGATCACCGGGATGTCCTTGGTCTCGGGCTGTGATTTCAATTCCTGGAACACCGACCAGAACGAGGACGAGGACGCTTCGGCGTTGAGCAGGATCACCAGCGGACGGAGCTTTTTGGCCAGGCCCACCGTTTCATTGCCGGCGCCGGTGACGCGCACGGTGTAATCGGCGCAGCCCAGTCCGTCCGACAGGATGCGGGCGATATCGGGATTGTCGCTGACGACCAGAACGAGGCGTTTCGCGTCGCTGGTCGCGCCGGTGGTGGTGGCTCGGGCCGCTGCGAGGCGGTTGCGCAGGCGGTGGATGCCGGCGATTTCCTCAAAGCTGCGCGGCAAGTGGATGGTGAAACAGGCGCCCTGGTTGACGGTGCTGGTGACCTCGATTGTGGCGGCCAGCACGTCGAGCAATTGTTTGGTGATGTAAAGGCCGAGGCCCGTTCCTTCATGGGCGCGGGTGGTGGAACTGTCGACCTGGTAGAACTTCTCGAAAACCCTGTTCAGCTTTTCCGTGGGAATGCCGACGCCGGTGTCCTGCACGCTGATGAGCAGGGTGCCATGGGCGGAGGAGGCACCGCCGGGGTCGGCTGCGGCGGGCTCCGTGACGGTGACGGTGATCGCGCCGCTGCTGGTGAATTTGATCGCGTTGCCGATCAGGTTCACCAGAACCTGTTTCAGCTTGGGCCGGTCGGTGCGCACGGTGGTGTTTTCGACAAGCACTTTGGAGAGCAGGTTCAAGCGCTTGGCGACCGCCAGGGGTTTGATCTGGCCGAACACCTCGCCGATCAGGTCGCGCAAATCGAAGGAACTGAGGATCAGGTCGGAGCGTCCGCTCTCGATTTTGGCGATGTCCAGCAAGTTGGTGATCAGGCTCAACAGATCGTTGGCGCTGTCGCGGATGTAATTGACCGTATCGGACTGTTCGTCGGAGAGGGTGCCGTAGACGCCTTCCAGGAGAAGTTCGGTGTAGCCGATGATGGCGTGGACAGGGGTGCGGAGTTCGTGGCTGACGTTGGCGACAAATTCTGTCTTCAGCGGATCGGTGGATTCCGCCGGTGGCGCGTGAGGGGGCTCATGATTGACGGGTTCAGTCATCGTCTTGGCTCACGGGCCGGGTGCACGGAGCGGGACTGTGCCGTCGGCGCCCGGCGGTGCAACGCGGGGCCTACGACTCGGTCGGGGCGGACGGGGTGGCTGTTTCACCCGCCAGACTGATCGCGCCGTCGAGCAACTCCGCAAACCCGCCGATGGCCGCGGCAATCTGCGGCGCCTTTTCGAGGCAAAGCTGGCTGAGCTTCGCGCATTGGGCGGGGTTTCGCTGGCTTAATTCCGCCATCGCCATGATGACGGCCACGTTGTTGTTGATCGCATGGCGGACCGTGCGCAGGTTCTGGTAGAGCGCTTCCAACTGTTTGCGCGTCTGCTCCAATTGTTTATCGCTGTCTTTCATGACTCCCGACTCGAGAGCGGCTGCGGTTGCGTCCATTGTCGTTTTCCCTGCTGATTGTTTCCCTGTTTCGCCGGGGCTTTTTGCCACGGCAGACGTTAATTAAGCAGGGGTTGTGCCAGCACTTTTAGCATGATTCTGCTGGGATTGGGAGGCTTTCCTGCTATACTGACTGTTTTGGAGTTGTGACAAGATTGGCCATTGACCATGTCTAAAGACGCCATCATCATCACCGGGGCGCGGGAGCATAACCTCAAGAACATTCATCTCGCGTTGCCCCGGGAGAAGCTCGTGGTCATCACCGGCCTGAGCGGGTCGGGCAAATCCAGCCTCGCCTTCGACACGATCTACGCCGAAGGCCAGCGCAAGTACGTGGAAAGCCTTTCCGCCTATGCCCGGCAATTCCTGGAGCAGCTGCAGAAACCGGACGTCGACCACATCGAGGGGCTTTCCCCGGCCATCGCCATTGAGCAGCGCACGGCGGCGACCAATCCGCGGTCCACCATCGCCACCACCACCGAGATTTACGAGTACCTGCGCCTGCTCTTCGCCAATGTCGGCAAACCGCACTGCTACCATTGCGGCCGCCCGATCACCACGCAAACCAGCAGCCAGATTGTCGAGCAAATCACCGCGCTGGGCGAAGGCGCGCAACTTATGCTTCTGGCCCCTCTCGTGCGCGGCCGCAAAGGCGAGTTCCGCGACATCTTCGCCCGCATCCGCAGCGAAGGCTTCGTCCGCGCCCGCGTCGACGGCGCCATCGTGGACGTCAGCGAGCCGGTCAAGCTCGACAAGAAACGCAATCACGACATCGAACTGGTGGTCGACCGCGTCACGGTCACCGCCAAGGGCCGCGCGCGCCTGGGCGATTCCGTCGAGACGGCGCTGAAGTGGGGGAACGGGTTGTTGCTCGTGCTCCACCGGGCGGCGGCCGTGCCGGTGACGGCGCCGTGGGCGGAGCGGCTGTTCAGCAGCCTCAACGCCTGTCCCGATTGCGGGATCAGCTACGGCGAGTTCACGCCCGAAGCATTTTTCCTTCAACTCGCCCTACGGCGCGTGCAAGACTTGTCTCGGTCTGGGCACGAAACTGTTCCTCGATCCCGACCTGGTCGTGCCCGACCGCAAGAAGTCGATTGCCGACGGCGCCATCGCGGCCTGGCGGCGCGGCGGACGGCGGTTGTTGATTTATTACAAGATGCTGTTGCGCGGGCTGGCCAAGCATTACAAGGCCGACCTCGATCTGCCGTTTGAGAAGCTGCCGGAGACCGTCCAGCAGGCGTTGCTCCACGGCTCGGGCGGCGAGGAGATCGATTTCACCTACTGGCGCAAGGGCGGCTGGCGCAAGATGAAGAAGGCGTTCGAGGGCGTGATCCCGAACCTCCAGCGGCTTTACGACGAGACCGACAGCGAATTCACCAAGGCCCGCCTGCAACAGTACATGGTCAGCATGCCTTGTCCCGAGTGCAAAGGCGCGCGGCTGCGCCGGGAAAGCCTCGCGGTCACCGTCGGCGACAAATCCATCATCGACGTGACGCGGTTGAGCATCGAACACGCCTTCGCGTTCTTTGCTTCGCTCCAGTTGACCGATCATGAGAAGCATATCGCCGCGCAAATCCTCCGCGAAGTCAGTTCGCGCCTGACGTTCCTCAAGAACGTCGGCTTGGGTTATCTCACGCTGGACCGCCAGAGCGACACCCTGTCCGGCGGCGAAGCCCAGCGCATCCGGCTGGCCACGCAGATCGGCGCGGGCCTGGTCGGCGTGCTCTATGTCCTGGACGAACCCAGCATCGGCCTGCATCAACGCGATAACCAGCGGCTGCTGGCCACGCTGCGGGGGCTGCGCGATCTCGGCAACACCGTCCTTGTCGTCGAACACGACGAGGACACGATCCGCACGGCCGATTACATCGTCGATCTCGGTCCCGGCGCAGGGCTTCACGGCGGCTACGTCGTGGCCGCCGGACCGATCCAGGCCATTCTCGATTCTCCCAAATCGCTTACCGGCGCTTACCTGCGGGGCGACCTGCAAATCCCCGTGCCCAAAACCCGCCGCGCGCCGTCCCGGGGGTGGATGACGGTCCACAACGCGCGCGAGAACAATCTGAAGAACATCGACGTGCGTTTGCCGCTTGGTTTGCTGAGTTGCGTGAGCGGCGTGAGCGGTTCCGGCAAGAGCACGCTGGTGGACGACATCCTGCGCAAGGCGCTGTTCCGGAAGTTCTACCGGGCCAAGGACCGGCCCGGCTTGCACGACCGGATCACCGGCATCGAGGAACTCGACAAGGTCATCGTCATCGACCAGTCGCCGATTGGGCGCACGCCCCGGTCCAACCCGGCCACGTACACCGGCGCGTTCAACCACATCCGCACGCTGTTTGCCCAACTGCCCAACGCCCGGATCCGGGGTTACGGCCCGGGCCGGTTCAGTTTCAACGTCAAAGGCGGCCGGTGCGAGACCTGCAAGGGCGACGGCATTATCAAGATCGAGATGCATTTCCTTCCTGATGTTTATGTGACCTGCGAACAATGCGGCGGACAACGGTACAGCCGCGAGACGCTGGAGATCACTTACAAAGGCCGCAACATCGCCGACGTGCTGGAGATGACCGTCAACGAAGCCGAGGAATTCTTCCGCACCGTGCCGAAGCTGCGCGATATCTTGCAGACCCTGCAGGACGTCGGTCTCGGCTATCTCAAGCTCGGCCAGCAAGCCACCACCCTCAGCGGCGGCGAAGCCCAACGGGTCAAACTGGCCGGCGAACTCGCCAAGAAAGCTACCGGCCGGACGCTCTATATATTGGACGAACCCACCAGCGGCCTGCATTTCGCCGACATCGCCAAGCTGCTCGAGGTCCTCGTCAAACTCCGCGACGCCGGCAACACCGTCCTGGTCATCGAACACAACCTCGACGTCATCAAATGCGCCGACTGGATCATCGATCTCGGCCCAGAAGGGGGCGACGCCGGCGGCCGGATTGTCGCCGAAGGCCCCCCCGAACGCGTCGCGGCGGTGGAAGCGTCATATACAGGCCAGTTCCTGAAGCGGTTCGTCCTCAAACCCGTTGAGCCAGCGTCGGTGGGGTGAAGGACGGCGAATTTAACCACCAAGGCACCAAGACACCAAGAGGGTTGTAGGCCGGGTGACCTCACCCGGCGCTACCTTCGGTCGCTATTTCAAAGAACGACGCCTAATCCGCTAGGCAAATGTTGCCGCCTAAGCCCCGCTCAAAAGAATTTAAGGCCGTATTAGGTCGTATTAGGCCGTATTGGGTCGTAAAAGCCTTGGCGAAGGCGGATAGGGCAAGACTTGGAAATCCACGGATTTCACGGATTAAGAGGATTATCGGGGCCCCATTCGGAAAATTTATGGTTGGACTAGGTTTGACTAGGTTTGACTGGGTTGGACTAGGTTTGACTGGGTCGGACCGCCAACCAACGGCGGCTCGCCGGGAGGCTCGCCCTCCCAAACGACCGGACGACGCTTGCGGGGAGGGCGAGGCTCCAGCCGAGCCGCGCCGGTGCCCTCGCCAGGCCAACAAAGGAGCCCCGCCCGCCCCCGGACTTATCCTCGCTGCATATATCATACTGCCCGCTACATTAGCACGTTTTCACAATCCTGCAAGAGTTTAGGCGGGTCATTTCGCCAGGAGTTGACGAATGACAGGTTCAACCACCAAGGCGCCAAGAGAGGGTTCTCGTCTGGGAGGCCACGCGGATCTTACCGTATCTTTGCTACGGATTGCCGAGCTTAACAGCCGTACCGTAAGCCAATACTTCGGTAATTCCCTGTGCGAACTCCGTAGCGTCGTAACGTGCGCCGATGATGACGGACGAGCGGTGGGCGCATATTGAGGAAGAGCACAATGAGTTGGCGGGAATGCGAGCGGCGGTCTTGCGGGCAATCGCTGAACCCAACCGCGTCCTGGCCGGCGGAGCGGGAGAACTGCTGGCAGTGAGGGAGATCGAGACTGGCAAATTTCTTGTTGTGGTGTATCGTGAGAAGCAATCGGATGGGTTTGTCATCACAGCGTTTCTGACACGCAGGATAGCGTCGTTGAACCGGAGAAAGCAGCTATGGCCGTAGCACGGATCGCGGACTATTTGAAGTGGGTGCCGGCGGTGAAGAACTCGCCGCATCATTCGATTTGGTTTTCTTACGATGAGCAGGCGGACACGTTCTACGTCAACTTCAAGAAACCCAGCCGGGCCACCGACAGCGAATTGACGGATGATGACGTGATCGCGCGCTATGAAGGCGACGAATTGGTCGGCTTCACTGTTCTCCACGCCAGCCGCCGGTCATCTTCGAAGGCCCCGCGTGTGCCATTGGTTCGCGAGAAAGCCGCCCGCAAGTACGGCAAACGGCGCAAGAGCTGAGCGCAGACACGCGCCCGCTTGACTGAGCTCCCAGCAGGCCGAAAGCCGTTCTTGGTGCCTTGGTGGTGAATCATTCCCCCCGCCCAATCATGTTCCTTGCCGGAAGGTGAACAATCTGCCAATAATACACGTCCAAGGGAGGTGTATGAGACGGGGTTGGATCATTCTGGCGTTGATACTTGTGGCGGCGACGGCGGACGAGAGTCGGCTGTATCGCGTGGCGGAGGCCGCTTTCAATGACAAGCTTTACGATGTCGCCGAGCGTCAGTTCGGCGAATTTCTCCAGCGATTTCCCGATTCCGAGCGCGGGGCCAATGCGCAGTTGTTGTTGGGCGAAGCGCAATTGGGCGAGGGAAAAGCGCCGGAGGCGGTGCGCACGTTGCAGGAGGGGTTGAAGCGATGGCCGGACAAGTTGTCGGACAGTTTTGAATTCTGGCTGGCGGAGGCGCTGGCGCGGGACGGGAAATTTGCCGACGCGGCAGCGCAATACAGTCATCTCGGCGAACAATTTTCACGGAGTCCTTATCGGGCGCAGGCGTTGTACGGGCTGGCGTTCGCGCAGCTCAAGCAGGGCCAGTTGGACGCGGCGGGCAGGACGCTGGAGGGGCTGTCGGAACTGGGTCCGCGGCCCGAACTCATCCAGGACGCGCAGCTGTTGCGCGGGCAGATCTACCTGGCCCAGGAGAAATTCGCCCAGGCCGACGCGGTGTTCGACGGCGTGACGAAACAGTTTCCGGGGACGCGGGCGGCGTATCGGGCGCAATATTGGCTGGGCCAATCGCTGGCGCAACGCAAACTTTACGATGACGCGCTGAAGGCCTACGCGGTCGTCACCGACGCGTTCAAGGCCAAGCCGAACAAGCCGGTGGACGCGCAGGCGGCGGCGGACGCGTGGTTTGCGGCGGGCTGGGTGTGCTGGGACACGGAGAAATTCGACGGCGCGGCCGAGGCGTTTTCGGCGGCATTGGACAACGCGCAGACCTCGCAATTGAAACGCGACGCGCTGCTCAAGCTCGGCGAAACGTTCGCGCGCAGCGGCAACCTGGCCGACGGGGTGGGGAAATTGAAGGAATTCCTCCAGTCGCATCCGGGCGATCCGCTGGCCGATGAAGTGCAGATGGCGATTGGCACACTGCTGTTCCGGCATGACGATTTCACCAACGCGCTGCCCGAGTACGCGCAACTGATCACGAAATATCCGCAAAGCCCGTTGCTGGCGAAGGCCGATCTCAACGCCGGCTGGTGCGCCTGGAAACTGGGGCAGAACGCGGATGCGCTGGCGTATTTCCAGCAGGCGTTCACCGCGGCCAAGGACCCGGCGATGGCCTCGGAGGCGTTGTTCAAGGCGGCGGACGCGCAATTCGCGCTCGGCCAGTACGTGGACGCCGTGGCCAGTTATCAACGGCTGATCGGCACCTATCCGGACACGAAGATGCTCGACCGGGCGATGTTCCAACTGGGCGAGGCCTACCGCCAGTTGCGCAATGCCGACGCGGCGGCGGCGACCTTTGACACGCTGGTCAAACAATTCCCGGCGAGCGCGCTGGCGCCCGAGGGACAGTTCACCATCGGCCAGATTGCCGTGGCCTCGGGCAAGGAAGAAGACGCGCGCGCCGCGTTCGGCGCGGTGGTGAGCATGTTCCCCGAGACCGAATGGGCCCGGAAAGCGGCGCTGGCCATCGGCCAGTCGTATTACCGCGAAGGCAAGTACGACCAGGCGCTGGCGGAGTTCGACAAGTTCGTCACGGCCGCCGGCAGCCTGGATAGCGAGCTGGCGCAGGAGGCGTTTTACAGCCGCGGCCTGTGTTACGCGCAAAAGGGGCAGGCCGAAAAGACGCTGGCGGATTTTACCGATTTCCTGAAGAAGAACCCGCAGGCGCCGCTGGCCCCTGACGTCCAGTTCTGGATCGGCGACTACGACCAGCGGCAGAAGGACTACGTCAAGGCGCAGGAACAATTCCAGTCGCTGGCGGAGAAATATCCCACGAGCAAGCAGGCCGATGGCGCGCAGTATTTCGCGGGCCGCGCGGCCTATTCGCGGCAGGATTACAAGGCGGCCATCGATTTGTTCGAGGCCTTGTTGAAGAAGTTCCCGACGTCCACGTGGTGCTGCGACGCGCGGTTTGGCGAAGGCGATGCGTTGACGGAGTTGGGGCAATTTGACGACGCGCTGCTGGTGTTCGACAGCCTGATCAAACAGTTTCCCGATTGTTATCTCCTCTGTGAAGCGCAGGGGCGCAAGGGCGATTGTCAGTTCACCTTGAACAGGTTCGATGACAGCATCGTCAGTTACCGCAAAGCGCTGGATTGCGCCCGCGACGTGTCGATGCGCAACCAGGTGCTCTACAAGATCGGCCAGAGTTACGAGAAGGGGGGCAAACTGGAGGATGCCCTGCAATTTTACACCAAACCGCTGTACGAATCCGCCGTCGCGCCGGACCCGAACGAGCCGCCGGAACGGTTCTGGGCCTGCAAGGCGGGCCGGGCCGCCGCCGGGGTGAAGGAACAGCAGGGCCAATGGCGGGACGCGATCACGTTGTACCAAAAATTGATGGAACGCTGCCCCGAGATGAAGCCGGTGGCCGAAGACCGGATCCGCAAGATCCGGGTCGAGCACGTGATTTTGTTCTGACCGGCGCGGCAGACGGCGCGGGGGGACGGGGCGCGGACGGAAGTTTGCGCTTGGAAGTTCCCGGGTAATTCGTTAAGCAAAGGCTGACTATGTTGACATGGATGTCCAAGGGCGGGCCGTTGATGTGGCTGATTCTGTTCAACGGTCTGCTGGCTGTCGCCGTGTTTGTCGAGCGCTGGCTGCAGTATCATCGCGCCCAAATTCACGCCGCCGATTTTGTCAACGGCATCCGCAATTCCCTGAAACGCGGCAACGTCATCGAGGCCATGGCCAACTGCGATGAGACAGCCGGCCCCGTCGCCGCCGTCGTCAAGGCCGCGGTGATGAACCACGACCGCAGCCGGGACGAAATCCACGAGGCGGTGCAAAACGTGGCGCGCACGGAGGTCACGCGGCTCGAACGGCGTCTGGTCGTGCTGGCGACGGTCGCCCAGGTCACGCCGTTGATCGGGTTTTTGGGCACGGTGCTGGGCATGATCGAGATGTTCAAGGTGATCCAGGAAGCGCAATTGCCCAACCCTGGCCAGTTGGCGGGCGGCGTCTGGGAAGCGTTGCTGACCACGGCGGGCGGGCTGGTGGTGGCTGTCCCGGCCTATGTCGCCTACAATTATCTCGTCAGCCGCGTGCAACATCTCGTCCAGGACATGGAACAGGCGGCCAACGAAATCGTGGGCTTCCTCACACGGCGCGACCAGGGTGATCGCGGCGTGGAGCCAATCGTGGCGATCAAATGACTTTCAAGACCCATTGCGAAATCGTCAAAGGCCGGATTGATCCCGCGCCGATGGTCAATGTTGTGTTTCTGCTGCTGATATTCATGGTGCTGACGGCGCCTTACGTCGTGCAATCCGGCATTGGCGTTGATTTGCCCGTGGTCAAGTTTGCTCCCGCTGCTTCGTATCAGGGCCTGGTGGTGACGGTGACGCGGGATGATCTGCTGTTTTTCAACGACCAGATCACGACCCTGCCCGCCTTGCGGCAGTCCTTGCAGGAGGCGGCCCGCAAAGCGCGCGGCCAGGAACTGATCATCAAGGCCGACGGCCAGGTGTCCCACGGCACCATCGTGCAGATCATGAGCATGGCCATGGACGCCGGCATCTCAACGGTCAACTTGGCCACGCGGCCCGGAATCTCCGCGCAACCCCCTCCCAGGTGAGCCGATGGTCCTGACGAAGTTTCGCATGACCGAGCGGCAAGTCATGGCGCTGATCATGATCGCCTGTTTCATCGCGTTTGCCGGCGCGTTCCTGTACGTGGGGGTGCGTAAACGGGAACAGCAGACCGAGTTTGGAAGGCCCCCCGTCGTCCGCTGGATGCCGCAGGAGACGGCGCAATCGGCCGACAACATTGAATATGTCGTCGCGGACCTGCTGGATCCCAGTCTGATGTCGCTGCCCAGCCGGCACGGTTTCTCACTGCCGTTGTGGCGGCGGCAGGCGCCCGCCGGAAGCCCCGAAATGGAAGGGGACACCGGGCCGTCGTTCCTGGGGCTGAGCAGGTCGACGAATGTGTTATCGTTGCTGGCCCAACCTGCCTTGACCGACGTGGTGCAGTCTTCCGTGGAAAAGGCCGCCGCCGTCTCGGAGGAATCGGAGGAGCCGCCGGCGGAAGCGGCTTTGCCGAAGGAATTGGACCATTCCGTGATCGATTTCGCCGGGCCGCTGGAGGAACGGGCGGTCATCGCCGCGCCGGAACCGCCGGTCATTACCAGCGATGCGCCCTTGAGGCCGACACGCGTGCGGATCGCCGTGCTCGTCGACGGCACGGTGCGCTACGCCGTCCTGGACCGTTCCTGCGGGGTGGACGCGGTGGATGCGCAGGCGTTGGACCTGGCCCGTCGCATTCGATTCGAGCCGGAGGCCGGGTTCGACCCGATGGCGCTGGCCTGGGGCACGGCGAGATTTCTCTGGGCCACGGCGGCGCCTCCCGTGCAGACCAATCAGACCAAGGCCGCCCAGCCGTAGCCGCGGGCCGGGCCTGTTGATTGCATTTGCTTGTTGTGCTAATCGGGCGGAGCCGTTATATATGGGTATGGCGAGACTGACTGCAGAGAAGTTTTCCCAGAGGCATTTCAAAACTTTTTCGAACGTAACGGAGGTCTAATTTATGGGCATGTGGATTGGACGTAACCGAAAAGCCCGCGTCACATACGGCTTTGACGACATCGCGCTCGTGCCGGGCGATATCACCATCAACCCGAACGAGGTGGACACGACGTTCCAGCTCGGGCCGCACAAGATCCGCGTGCCGATCATGGCCAGCGCGATGGACGGCGTGGTGGACGTGCAGTTTGCCATCGAAATGGGCAAGCTCGGCGGCGTGGCCGTGTTGAACCTGGAAGGCGTGCAGACCCGGTACAAGAACCCGGCCGAGGTGCTCGACAAGATTGTCAACGCCAGCAAGGAAGAAACCACGCACCTGCTCCAGCGCATTTACACCGAACCGATCCAGGAGGACCTGATCTCCGCCCGCATCAAGGAGATCAAGGACGCGGGCGTGCTCGCCGCGGTCAGTTCGATCCCGCAGCGCGCCGAGCGGTTTGGCGCGATCGCGCAGGAAGCCGGGGCGGACATCTTCGTGGTGCAATCCACCGTCTCGACCGTGCGCCACATTTCCAGCGAATACAAAACGCTCGATCTGGCCGGTTTCTGCAAGCGGATGAAAACTCCCGGTGATCATCGGCAACTGCGTCACCTACAGCGTGACGCTGGAACTGATGCAATGCGGCCTGGCCGGCGTGCTGGTCGGCGTCGGCCCCGGCGCGGCCTGCACCACGCGCGGCGTGCTCGGTCTCGGCGTGCCGCAAGTGACCGCGACGGTCGATTGCGCCGCGGCGCGCGATTATCATTTCAAACAGACCGGCCGCTACGTGCCGATCATCACCGACGGCGGCATGAGCAAGGGCGGCGACATTTGCAAGGCGTTCGCCTGCGGCGCGGACGCCGTGATGATTGGCAGCGCGTTCGCCCGCGCCAAGGAAGCGCCCGGCAGGGGCTATCATTGGGGCATGGCCACGCCGCACGCCAATCTGCCGCGCGGCACCCGCATCCGGGTCGGCGTGACAGGCTCGCTCAAGCAAATCCTTTTCGGCCCCGCCGAACTCGATGACGGCTCGCAAAACCTGATGGGCGCCCTGGCCACCTGCATGGGCAACGTCGGCAAGCGCAACATGCGCGAGTTCCAGGAAACCGAAATCATCATCGCGCCCGGCCATCAAGACCGAAGGCAAGGTCTTCCAGACCGTCCAGGGCGTCGGCATGGGCAAGTGAGCGAGCAGATCATCATCCTGGATTTCGGTTCGCAGTACACCCAGGTCATTGCGCGGCGCATCCGCGAATGCCAGGTGTACTCGCAAATCCTGCGGTTTAACACTCCCGCCTCGAAGCTGGCGGCGTTGAAACCAAGCGGACTGATCCTCAGCGGCGGGCCGGCCAGCGTGTACGGCAAAAAAGCGCCGCACTGCGACCCGGCGATTTGGAACCTGGGCGTCCCGGTGCTCGGCATTTGCTACGGGATGCAGTTGATGGCGCACCAACTCGGCGGCCGCGTCGAAAAAAGCGATAAACGCGAGTACGGCCACGCCGAACTCGAAATCACCGGCAACTCGCCCTTGTTCGCCGGCATGGAACGCGTCCAGAAAGTCTGGATGAGCCACGGCGATCACGTGACGAAACTGCCCGCCGGGTTCGATTGGATCGCGCGCAGCGGCAACGCGCCGCACGCGGCCATTGCGGACCATCGGCGGCGGCTGTTCGGCATCCAGTTCCATCCCGAAGTCCACCACACGCCCAACGGCAAAACGATCCTTTCCAACTTCGTGCACGGCGCGTGTGGCTGCGGCCGCAATTGGACGATGAAATCCTACATCGAGCGCGCGACCGAGGACATTCGCGCCACGGTGGGCAAGGACCGCGTGATCCTCGGGCTTTCGGGCGGTGTGGACTCCAGTGTGGCCGCCGCGCTGATCCACAAGGCCATCGGCAACCAACTCACCTGCGTCTTCGTCAACAACGGCTTGCTGCGCAAGAACGAGGCCGAGAGCGTGCAGGAAGTGTTTGGCCGCAACCTGCACATGAAACTGCAGTACGCGGAGTCCACCAAGACATTTTTGACCCGCCTGCTTTCCGTCACCGACCCCGAACGCAAACGCAAGATCATCGGCCGCACCTTTGTCGACGTCTTCCAGCAAGCGACGAAGAAGGCGGGCGCGGCGCGTTTCCTGGCGCAAGGCACGACGTATCCCGACGTGATCGAGAGCGTGTCCATCGCCGGCAACCCGGCGGCGATGATCAAGTCGCACCACAACGTCGGCGGCCTGCCCAAACGCATGAAATTCGAGTTGCTCGAACCGTTGCGCAATTTGTTCAAGGACGAAGTACGCGAAGTCGGCGCGCAACTGGGGCTGCCGAAGGAAATCGTCTGGCGCCAGCCGTTCCCCGGTCCCGGCCTGGCGGTGCGCATTTTGGGCGCCGTCACTCCCGAGCGGCTGCGCGTGCTGCGCGATGCGGACTGGATTGTCATCGACGAGATGAAGAAGGCCGGCCTGTATTACAAGATCTGGCAGTCGTTCGCGGTGTTGTTGCCGGTGAAAACGGTGGGCGTGATGGGCGACGAACGCACCTACGACAACGTCGTCGCCATTCGGGCCGTGGAAAGCGTGGACGGCATGACCGCCGACTGGGCGCGACTGCCGTACGATTTGATGGCGCACATGTCGACGCGCATCATCAATGAGGTCAAAGGCGTCAACCGCGTCTGCTTCGACATCTCCAGCAAGCCGCCGAGCACCATCGAGTGGGAGTAAACGTTCGGGTTACGCCGCGGTTTGCAGGCAGGAATCCGGACCCGTACCGTTGCCCGCCAGCAACCAAACGAGTGCCCCCCACAACACGATCATGCCCAGCAACAGCGCGCCAAGCGCGTTGAGCAGCGGCATGGACAACGCCAGAAGACAGCCTGCCAGATAGGCCCCCAGGCACGGCCCGATCCACCGGTGCCGGGGCGCAAGGGCCAGGCCGGCGGCCAATGGCATGACCAGCACCGTGCAATTGTGCGACCAGGTCACCGGCGCCAGAAACAGCATCAACAAGACGACCACGCAAATTTCCAGCAGCATCCGGTTCTCCGGCGGACGCTGCCCCCAAATGGCCCGCAAGGAAACGAAAAACAGGCAGAGATTGATTGCCAAAGCGATCCGGCGCGCCAGCGGCTCCCGCGCAGGTTGGGCCGTCCGGTCGTCGCGTCCGGCGAACCAGCGGATCATCACTGCCTGGACGGATTGATTGCGGTTGATGCGTGGATCGATCATCTGGGCATACCGGGCGTTGCCCGCAGCCTGGTCCGGATGGGCGGCCGGCAGGGCGATGGTGGTCATCCATTGGTTCAGTAATGCCGCGTTACCCTTGATCCCGAACACCGCCGAGGGCGCCAGGCCGATCAACACCACCAGCCAGACAGTCGTCGCCACGGCCATGCGCCAGCGGCGTTTGAACAGGAAATACAACAGCAGCAGCCCCGGAAAAACCTTCAACACAATGCCGCCGGCCAGACAAAAACCGGCGGACCATTCCCTGCGTTGTTTAAAAAACCAGGCGCTGAGGATGACCAGATAACTGATGAGCATCGAGGCCTGGCCCCGGGCCAGTCCCGACATGGCCGGCGAGAGAATGCCGAGCAAAGCCAGCGTGCCGATCCAAAAATCCGGCAGTTCACTTGCGGGAAAACACGATCGCGCAAGGCGCACCGACACACGCGTCATGTGGACGAGCATCGCCACGGACAACAGATACCAGAGCAGCGACGCCCAGAAAACGTTCAGCAACGCGAACGGCGCCATGACGACGGCCACGACCGGCAGATACATGAAATACCACCCGCGCGGGTTGGCCACTTCGTAGATGTTTTGTCCCTCCAGCACCGCGCGCCCGGCCACCTGGTAGACCGTGAAATCGGTCCGGTGAAATTTCGAGCCCCATTGGTGCGCGCCGAAGGTGTGCGGCCCGGAGCGGAACACCGTGCTGACGCCCAGACCGATCATCAGAATAATGCCCGCCAGGATGATCACGCGCCTGAGGATGGAATTGGTTTCCGGACCGCTCACGGGCGTCATCCTAGGTGGCGGGTGCGGATTGTCGAGCGGAAATTCCATGGACGCCCCCATTTCCGGCTTTGATTTTTGCGGCGGGCTTTGCAAGGATGCCGCTGGAATCCATGGGCTACCTCTACAGTCTTCTCTACGCCGTACCCTGGCTCGGCAGCCTGATCACCGTGTTGGTGATCGGCTTCCAGATTTGGATGATTGTCGACTGTGTGCGCAACCGGAACGACCTGTACTGGATTTTCATCATCCTGTTTTTCTCATTCATCGGGGCGCTGGTGTACTACTTCGTTTGCAAGCGCGCCGCGCCGGAGGCGGACGGTTCGTTCTCCAGGCGCCGTCTCCAGCGCCAGCGCATCGAGGAGTTGCAGAACAAAATCCATCACCTGGACAAGGCGCATCATTATGCCGAACTGGGCGACGTCTACCGCGAGCAACAGAAATGGGCCCAGGCCCAGCAGGCCTACGAATCGGCGCTGGAACGCGAGAAGGACCTGTTCGACGCGCGCGCCCACCTCGGTTACGTCCTGCTGGCGCGGGGCCGGGCGGCGGAGGCCTGGGAGCAACTCGGGCCCGCGCTGCAACAGCAGCCGAATTTCGAATTGGGCGAACTGCTCTGGCAATGCGCCCGTTGCCAGGCCGCCCTCGGCCGGCTCCCGGAGGCGCGCGGCCTCTACGAAAAGTTTCTGGTAAGCCACGGTTATCTGCAGGCGCAATTGGAGTACGCCGAACTCCTCGACAAACTGGGCGATTCCGCCGCCGGCACGCGGGCCTTGCAGCAGGTGGTCCACGATTTCGACCATGCCCCGCGCTTTCTCAAGCGCACCAACCACCAATGGAAAAGGAAGGCCGAGCGCCTGTTGCTGGCCAAAGGCGTCAAACCGTAACGGTTGCTTTTGGCCCGCCCTCTTGTAAGATGGCGCGTCCTGACTATGAAACTGTTGCGTTACAACCAGCCCGATTTCACCGGAGCCGTCGCGCGATTGACGGAGGCGGGCAGCCTCTTCGATCCGCTCATCGAAGAGCGCGTGCGCGCCGTGATTGCCGACGTGCGGGCCCGGGGCGACGCCGCGTTGCTGGAGCTGACGGAGAAGTTTGACGGGCCGAAACTCACGGCCAGGCAGTTGCGTGTGACCGATCCGGCCCTGCCCGTTTCCGCCGCCCTGCGCAAGGCCATCACCGCCGCGCAAAAAAACATCGCCGCATTTTCCAAACGATCGCTGCGCAAAAACTGGCGGATGCGCAACGCCCAGGGCGGCAGCGTCGGTGAAAAATTCGATCCCTTCCAGCGCGTCGGCATTTATGTTCCCGGCGGCACCGCGCCGCTGGTGTCGACCGCCCTGATGACCATCGTGCTGGCAAAAGTCGCGGGTTGCCCGGAGATCGTCGTCTGCACGCCGCCGGGCCGCGCCGGCACGATCAATCCACACCTGCTTTACGCCATTCGCGCCGCCGGGGCGACGGAGATTTATCGCGTGGGCGGCAGCCAGGCGATTGCCGCGCTGGCGCTGGGCACGGCCACCATCAACAAAGTGCAGAAGATTTTCGGGCCGGGCAACGCCTACGTCGTCGCGGCGAAACGATTGCTCTTCGGCCACGTGGCCGTCGATCTGTTGCCGGGACCGAGCGAACTGCTGGTTCTGGCCGACGATTCCGCCGACGTTCGTTTCATCGCCGCCGACATGCTCGCCCAGGCCGAGCACGGCAGCGGCCACGAGCGCGTGTGCCTGGTGACGACGTCACTGAAGGTCTTTGAGGCAATCCAGCCGGAGATCCGGCGTCAACTCGCCTCGCTCGCACGGCGGCAGTTCGTCGAACGCGCCCTGGGCGATAACGCGGCGTGCGTGTTGGTGAAGAGCCTCGATGAAGCCGTCAAAGTGGCGAACCAATTCGCGCCGGAACACTGCGAGATCATGACCAAAAACGCCGCGAAACTGGGGGCGAAAATCAAGACCGCCGGTGCGATCTTCATCGGCCCGTGGTCGCCGACGGTCGTGGGCGATTATCTGGCCGGGCCCAGTCACACGCTGCCGACGGGCGGGGCAGGGAAATCGTTCGCCGGGCTGACTGTGGACCAATTTCAGCGGCGCACAAGCGTTGTGGAGTTATCGCGGGCTGCGCTTCAAAAATCCCTGGCGGCGCTTGAACAATTCGCCGAAGTGGAGGGGCTGGACGCGCACGCGGCCTCGGCCCGGGTGCGGTTCGCGCCGAAGAAATGAGCTACGTCCGTAAACAGGTCGCGCGCATGAGCGCCTACGTGCCCGGTGAACAGCCGAAGGCCGCGGGACTCGTCAAGCTCAACACGAACGAAAATCCCTATCCGCCATCGCCGCGGGTGATCGAAGCGGTGCGCGCGGCGATCGACGGGCGGCTGCGGCTCTACCCCGACCCGACCGCCAGCGGCTTGCGCCGGAAGATCGGGACGATGTACGGGTTCGAGGCCGATCAAATCATCATCGGCAACGGCTGCGACGACATTCTCAACCTCTGCGTGCGCGCGTTCAGCGGGGAGTGCGAAAAACTGGCGTATTTCTGGCCCAGTTATTCGCTTTATCCCGTGCTGGCCAACATCCAGGGCGCCACGCAGGTCGAGTTGCCGTTGGACGAACATTTCCACATCAACGCGCACGCGCCGCTGCTGCAAAAATTGGACGGGGTGAAGCTTGTCTTCATCACCCAACCCAACGCGCCCAGCGGCGTCTGGCTGCAGCGGGTCGAACTCCAGCGCGTCATCGAAGAAACCAAAGGCGTGGTGGTGATCGACGAAGCCTACGTGGATTTCGCCGCCGATAATTGCCTGGATTTCGCGCGGGACTATCCGAACGTGATCGTGGCGCGCTCGTTCTCCAAATCGTTTTCCTTTGCCGGCATGCGCGTCGGTTGGGCGGCCGGTCCGCGCGACCTCATCACGGCGCTGGACAAGGTGAAGGACAGCTACAACGTCAACCGTCTCAGCCAGGTTGGCGCCGAGGCGGCGCTGGATGACGCGGACTATTTCCAGCAAAACGTGAAGAAGATTTGCGCGACCCGCCAGCGCGTGACGGAGGCGCTGGCCAAACAAGGGTTCTTCGTTTATCCTTCCGAAACGAATTTCCTGTTCGCGCGGCCGCCGGCCCCACTGACGGCCCGGCAGTGGTTTGAAGCGTTGCGTGAACGGAATGTCCTCGTCCGCTGGTGGGACGCCGACCGGATCCGCGATTGCGCGCGGGTCAGCATCGGCACGAACGAGGAGATGGACAAATTTTTGGAGGCCACAGCGGTCATTTGTGAAAAAGCGAAGCGCTAACATCCAGCGAAACACGGCCGAAACGCAGATCAAACTGGCGTTGACCATCGATGGCACGGGCAAATCGTCGGTCGCGACCGGTGTGCCATTCTTCGACCACATGCTGACGTTGCTGGCCAAACATTCGTTGTGCGATCTGACCGTGAAAGCGGCTGGTGACCTCGACGTGGACGCGCATCACACGGTGGAGGACGTCGGCATCGCTCTCGGACAGGCCTTGATCCATGCGCTGGGCGACAAACGCGGCATCCGGCGATACGGCTGGGCGCTGGTGCCAATGGACGAGACGCTGGCGCAGGCGCGCATCGCCCTGGATTTCAGCAACCGGCCGTTTCTCGTGTTCGAGGCGAAAAACTGGAAGCGCCTGGCGAACGTCGAACTGGGCCGCAAGAAAGAGTTTCGTGTCGGTCTGGTGAAGGAATTTTTACAGGGCTTCGCCAACGAAGCGCGCTGCAACCTGCACGTGGACGTCCTGCGCGGTGACGAGCCGCACCACGTTGTCGAAGCGATCTTCAAGGCGCTGGCCAAAGCGCTGGACCAGGCCTGCCAGCGCGACCCGCGTGTCAAAGGCGTGCCGAGCACGAAGGGGAAACTGTGAGTTGATGTTGAGTCGTTGGGAGGGCGAGGCTCCCGCCGAGCCGCGGTCGTCAATCGCACATTGAACCGGCTCGGCGGGAGCCTCGCCCTCCCGGGGAAATCCGTTACGCAAACTTCCTGGTCCGGCTGGTGGAGCGGCCCCAGGTGCGGGGCAGGGGGAGCGGGCTGATGGGTGCTGCGGCCTCGATCGGCTGCCATTCGTCTTCGTAGACGGGGTCGAGGTTTTCCTTCCGGATCCTGTCCACTTTCAATTCCATTTCGCGTTGCGGGATGAAGGGGCATTTGGCTTTGTCGCCGACCAGGTGCGCGGCTTCCGCTTCCAGAAGCATGCGCGTGCCGGTTTTCACCCGGCGTGGCCCGAACTGTTGCTCGATTTGTTCCAGCGCGTGCTGCAGTTCGCGGTGGGTGAAATCCTTGTTGTAGCCGAACAGGTCGGGCTCCAGGTCCAACGGTTCGAGGTTCCAAAAATTGATGCAGACCTGGCGGATCGGCTGTTCCCGGCCGGCGGTCAACTGCCAAAAGAGCCGCTCCACCTCGGCATTGATCGTGTGGGACTCGAATTGCGGGGCGGGAAATCGCACGCTCTGGCCGGTGCCCTCAAGGTCCTTGAAACGGATGTAAACGCCCATCTCGCGCGCCTTGAGATTCTCGCGGACCAGTGTGGTGATGACCCGTTCGGTCTGGTCGGTCAGGAACAGCAGCGCCGTCTCGTAATCGGGCTCGTCGTAGGGCAGGGTGGTGGCGCTGCCGATGCAACTGCGGGGTTTGTTGGACAGCGACAACGTCTCGCGCAGTTCGCCCCGCGACAGCAACCACAATTCCTCGCCGAAAAACCCAAACCGTTTCCGCAGGATGTCCAGCGGCAATCCCGCCACGTCGCCCAGCGTCCACACCCCCAGCGCGCGCAACGATTGCGCCCGGCGCTTGGCGATGCCGGCCAGTTTCTGCACCGGAATATTGGCCAGGAACTCGCGTTCCCGATCAGCAGCCACTTCGTGGAAACCGTCGGGCTTGCAATGTTCCGTCGCCAGCTTCGACAGCCAGCGCGATGACGCCAGCCCGACGGAAACGGGGATGCCGACTTCCCCGGCGATCTCGCGTTTCATCCGCGCCACCAGTTCCGCCGCCGTGGCGCAACGGAACACGCTGGGCGAATCGGTGAAATCCAGAAACCCCTCGTCGATGGAGGTCGGCACCAGCAGGGGCGTGTATTGGCGGACCCGCTTGAACATCTCCAGCGACAACCGCCGGTATTCGTCGTAGTGGGGCTTGACCAGCACGCCGCCCGGGCATTTCTGTTTCGCCTCGAAACAGGCCATGCCGGTGATGATGCCGAATTTCTTGGCGATGTAATTGGCCGCGATGACGATGCCGTCGCCGCGCCGTCCGCCGCCGACGAACACCGGCCGGTCCCGCAGCTTCGGGTCGAGGGCAATCTCGCACGAGGCGAAAAACGAATCGCCGTCCACGTGCAAAATCCGTCGCAGCCGTGCTTGCATGCCCCTCCACCCTCCGCAATTTCCCCGCGCCTGTCAAGCCGGGGGCGGTTGATTTGTTGCAAGGCGGCGGGAATGTGCTACGCTACCGGGTAGAATGATATATGCAGAAAGGATAAGGCAGGGGGCGACCGGGGCGGCCGTGCCGACGATGCAAGGGTTGTGCCAACCTGCCTTTGGAGGGCCACGCTCCAGGGTGGCCGGTGATTGGACGGAAACGACACGGTCGCGCGGGAGCGCGACCCTCCAACCAGCCGGAAACCGCACGGTCAAACGTAGTCAAACCTTGTCGCACCTAGTCAAACCTAGTCCGACCTTGAATTTTCCCGAGGCAGTGACCGTCCGTGTACGTCCTGATCCTGCCCAACCGTCCTTCGCCAAGCCTATGGCGGGCAAGTCCGTACTTGTCAAAGGTGCGACGGGCAAGCCCCTCTGCGCCAATGACTTGCACGGCCAGTCAAACCTAGTCAAACCTAGTCCAACCTTAAATTTTGTGGACGGTGAATCTCCTAGAGGCTCAACGACTTGTGAGAATGATGGCCGACCGCGTCCGGGTGCGGGGCTAATTGGAGTCTTTCGTCCAAAACAGCATCCGCAACCCCGCGACAATCAGGGCGGTGGCAACCATCGCGAGCAAAAACAGGCCAGGGTGGAAATGAACATGGTGGATCACGGTGATCCTGGTGATCGCCCCGGTCGCCGCGTTGGTAATGATGATGGTGCTCGGGCCGGCCACTTACAGCGCCTTCAGACAATCATCGAGCCAGCCGTGCAATTGCTTGACCGTCTCGGGCGTCTCGTCGCCCATGTGCGCGAGGCGGAAGCTCTTGCCTTTGATCTGGCCGTAACCGCCGTCGATGAGGACGTTGTAGCGTTCCTTGAGCGTTTTTTGCAGCTTGGCGACGTCGATGTTCTTGTTGTTCTTCACGCAGGTCAGGCTGACGGATTCGTAGCCGGCTTTCGGGAACATTTCGAACCCGCGCGACTTCACCCATTCGCGGCTCAGTTGCGCCATCGCCAGATGACGAGCGAACCGGTTTTCGAGCCCTTCCTTTTCGAATTGCTCGAGCTTGAACTGCAGCCCGTAGATGTGCGGGATGCTCGGCGTCGACGGCGTCATGTTCTTGTCATGGTTGGTCTTGAACTCGAGGAAATCGAAGTAGTAGCCCCGTCCCGGGATCGTCTCGGCCTTCTTCAGGGCGCGTTCGCTGACGGCGAACAGGGCCAGACCGGGCGGCATCGCCCAGGCTTTTTGCGTCCCGGCCAGCAGCACGTCGATGCCCAGCGCATCGGTGTCGATCTTGATGGCGGTCATCGAGCTGACGCTGTCCACGATGAACATCACGTCGGGATATTTTCTGACGACCTGCGCGATCTCGGCCAGCGGATTCATCAGGCCGGTGGACGTTTCGTTGTGGATCAGGGTGATCGCGTCGAACTGGCCGGTCTTGAGTTTGGCGTCGACCTGTTCGGGCAGGATCGGCTGGCCCCACTCGACCTTGAGCGCTTCGGCGTCCTTGCCGCAGCGTTTGGAGACGTCGAACCATTTGTCCGAGAACGCGCCGCAGCAGCAGTTGAGCACTTTCTTGGCGACGAGATTGCGGATGGCGGCTTCCATCACGCCCCAAGCCGACGACGTGGAGATAAAAACGGGATTCTTCGTAAAAAGGAGTTTTTGCAGTTTTGGCTGGATCGACGCGTAGAGGTCCTGGAACCCGCTGCCGCGATGGCCGATCATCGGTTGACTCATTGCGCGGAACGTTTCCTCGCTAACCTCCACGGGCCCAGGGATAAACAACTTAACATGCTGCTTTGTCATGAACGCTGTCCTTTCTTTTCTCGTGACGGAACGGCAAGGGAGTCACTATAATTTTTTTTGACGAAATGGCAAACTCATTTGCTCACCGCCAGGAGACCACATGCCAAAGACGCTGAATGTCGGGATGATCGGCTACAAATTCATGGGACGCGCGCATTCGAACGCCTGGTCGAAGGCGGACAAGTTTTTCGACCTGAAAGCGCGGCCGGTGATGAAGGTGATTTGCGGACGCGACCGGGCCGGCGTGTCGGCGGCGGCCTATCGGCTCGGCTGGGAAAAATTCGAGACCGACTGGCGCGAGGTGGTCGGCGATTCCACCATCGACATCATCGACATCAACACGCCCAACGACTCGCACGCCGAGATCGCCATTGCCGCCGCCAAGGCGGGCAAGGCGATCCTCTGTGAAAAACCGCTCGCGCTCGACGTGAAGCAGGCCCGGGCGATGGTCGAGGCGGTGAAGAAAGCCGGCGTCGTCAACATGGTTTGCCACAACTACCGCCGCATCCCGGCGATTGTGCTGGCCAAAAAAATGATCGATGCGGGCGATCTTGGCCAGATTTACCATTACCGCGCGCGCTACGCGCAGGATTGGATTGTGGACCCGAATTTCCCTCTGGTCTGGCGGTTGCAAAGCAAGATCAGCGGCTCGGGCACGCACGGCGACATCAACGCGCACATCATTGACCTGGGCCGCTATCTCATCGGCGAGTTCAAGGAAGTCTGCGGCCTGATGGAGACCTTTATCAAGGAGCGTCCGCTGCCGGGCGATCCGAGCAAGAAGGGGAAAGTGACCGTGGACGACGCGGTGATGTTCATTGGCCGCTTCGCCAACGGCGCGCTGGCAAACCTGGAAGCGACCCGGTTCGCCCCCGGCCGCAAGAACGGCATCCAGATCGAAATCAACGGCAGCAAAGGCTCGCTGGTGTTCGATCTCGAGGACTTGAACCGCCTGCAATTCTACAGTGAATCCGATCCCGCCGACCGGCGCGGGTTCCGCGATATTCTTGTCACGCAGGGCGGCGGGGTGCATCCCTACGTGGGCAACTGGTGGCCGCCGGGCCACATCATCGGCTACGAACACACCTTCGTGCACACCATCGCCGATTTCGTCAATGCCGTGGCCGACAAACGGCCGGTCCAGCCCACGTTCGAAGACGGCCTGGCCGACCAGATCGTGCTCGAGGCCGTCGAGAAATCGGCGAAGACGGGAAAATGGGTGACGCTCTAGACCGCGTGCTGATGGCCGGCGGACGCGAACGGACCTACCGGCTGCATCTGCCTCCCGCCTTTGACGGTCAACGGCCGTTGCCTCTGGTGCTGGTCCTGCATGGTGGCGGCGGGACCGCACACGGGGTGGCCGACATCACCGGGTTCAGCGCCAAGGCCGACAAGGAAGGCTTCATCGTCGTCTACCCGAACGGCACGGGACGGCATCCCGACCGGCTGCTCACCTGGAACGCGTTCAACTGTTGCGGGTACGCGCTCGACCACAACGTCGACGACGTCGGGTTCATCCGCGCGCTGTTGGACAAGCTGGAGGCGGAGTTGAACATCGACCGCAAACGGGTTTTCGTCACCGGCATTTCCAACGGCGGCATGATGGCCTACCGGCTCGCCTGCGAATTGTCCGACCGCATTGCCGCCATCGCTCCCGTCGCCGGAGCGCTGAACGGCGCGATTTGTAATCCGGCAGTACCGGTATCGGTGATCATCTTCCACGGCGCCGCCGACAAGAACGTGCTCTACGAGGGCGGCGTGCCCCAAAAGGGCGTGGACCGCCGGGTGCGCGTGGACAAACCCGTGTCCCACGCCGTCTCGTTTTGGGTCAATCACAACGGCTGCGCGCCCGTTCCCAGCCGGGAGCAGCAGGGGAACGTCGTGCGGGAGGCCTACGAAGGCGGCAGGGACGGCGCGGCAGTCGTCCTCTATACCATTAATGATGAAGGCCACACCTGGCCCGGCGGCAAGGCCTGGGCGTTCTGGGCCGACAAGCCGACCCACGAGATATCGGCCACCGACGAGATCGGGGACTTCTTCATGAAACATCCAAAACCATGAGCCATTTTCTGCATGGACAACCCGGCGTCGAATCCGTAATCTTGCGGTAACGGCGAGAATGCAAACGAACGTTTGAGGAACGCGACCCCCATGAAACCCAAAGTCATTTCGTTTCACTACACGTTGACCGATCCCGAGGGCCAGACGATTGATTCATCCGCTGGCCGCGAACCGCTGAGCTACCTGGAGGGCGTCGGGCAGATCATCCCCGGCCTGGAAGCGGAGCTCGGCAAGTTGAAGGTCGGCGACAAGAAGAAGATCGGCGTGAAAGCCGACGACGCCTACGGCCAGCGCGATCCGCAGGCAATGATTGAAGTGCCCCGCGACAAATTGCCCACCCCCAACGTCAAGGTCGGCGACCAATTCCGTTCCAATCAATCGCCGCTGCCGCTGACCGTGGCCAAAGTCTCCGACACCCATGTCACGCTCGACGCCAACCACCCGCTGGCGGGCGTGGACCTGACGTTTGATGTCGAGGTCACTGAAATTCGCGACGCGACCGAGGAAGAACAGGCCCACGGCCACACCCACGGTCCCGGCGGCCACGAGCACTAGCCACCCCAGCGGCGGCCTGTTTACTCTCCCGGCCGGCTCTGCTAAAATGCCGGTATGAGTTGGAAGGACTTCCTGGAACTATTCACGCGGCCGCTGTTCACGATGGGAAAGACGCCCGTCTCGTTGGAGTCCCTCGTCGAATTAACGGCGGTGCTTCTGTTCGTCGTGCTGCTGTCTCGGCTGGTGCGCCGCACGCTGCGGACCAAGGTGCTGGCGCGCAGCAAACTGGACATTGGCACGCAGTACGTGATTGCCCGCGTCGCCGGCTATGTCGTGTTGGTGCTGGGTTTTGCCATCGGCCTCGAATCAATGGGTGTCGACCTTAGCACACTGAAAGTCGTCGCCGGCGCGCTGGGCATCGGCATCGGCTTCGGCCTGCAGAACGTGGCCAACGATTACGTCAGCGGCCTGATCATCCTGGCCGAGCGCCCGGTGCAGGTCGGCGACCGTCTGGACCTCGGCGGCGGCACGGTGGGCAAGGTCGTGCTGATCGGCGCACGCGCCACGCAATTGCTGACCGACGAGAACATCATCATCATCGTGCCGAACTCGCAATTCGTTTCCAATCGCGTCATCAACTGGACGCACATGGACCCGCGCGTGCGCTTCAGCATTCCCGTGGGCGTTGGCTATGGCAGCGACCCGCATCTGGTGGAAAAGTTGCTGCTCGAAGTCGCCGCCGCCACGCCGCAGGTGTTGAAGGACCCGGCCCCCACAGTCGCCTTCAAGCAATTTGGCGACAACGCCCTCAACTTCGAACTCCGCATCTGGTCGTCCGCGGCCGAAGCCAGACTCGACAGCCAGATCAACTTCGCCATCTGGGACAAGTTCAAAGAGCGCCACATCGAAATCCCGTTCCCGCAACGCGACCTGCACATCAAGGAGCCCGTGCAGGTGCAGATCAAGCAATCCTGATCGCCAAGACGTTCCCACGAACGGCCCGTTGGTTTCACATCCCGTAGACGAGGACCTTGAAGGTGCCGGGGATGACTTGGGGGCGTTTGTCGGGTTTGTCGGGGGAGGGCGGCTCGAACTTGGCGGTGGCGAGGTAAAGGCAGTGCGTCTTGGGATCGAGCGCCATGGTGCGGGCGCGCGGCTCGGTCGTCAGGATTTGCACGACGGTGAGTTTGCCGGGCGCATCCTCGTGGGCGACGGTGACGGTGCCGTCGCCGCAGGAACTGAAGGCGAAGCCGGTGGCCGGATCGAAGGCGTTGGCATCGACGCCCGCGCCGATGGGGACCGTGGTGATGACTTTGCCGGTGGCGCTGTCCATCATCACCATCAGCTTGTTGTGGCAGCCGATGAAGAGGCGGTGGTTGGCCAGGTCAATCGCCATGCCCGAGGCTTCTTCGCCGGGCGCAATCGGCCAGGTGTTGGCAACCTGGTGCGTCGCGGTGTCGATCGCGACGACGAGGCTCTTGTCTTCGATGTTGCAATAGACGCGTCCGGCCTTCGGGTCGGCGACCGCGAACTCGGGTTTGCCCGGCAGCGGGATGTTGGTGACGACGTTGCCCGCTTTCGCGTCAAATACCGTCGCCGAGTTTCCGCGCCCATTGAACGTATAGACCTCCTGCCGGCCCGGTTCATAGACGATGGCGTCGGGGTTCGGGCCGGTGTTCACTTTGGACAAAGTGATCAATTTGTTCAGGTCCACCAGATTGGCCGTGTCCTCCCTGCCATTGCTGGAAAACCCGCGATGCAGGTCGGGAGCAATCGCGAAACCGTGCACACCGGGAGTGTCGGGGATTTCGCCGGTGACCGCGTCCTTGTCCAGGTCGATCACGACGATCCTGGTGGCGTGGGTCACGTACAGGCGGCGGGCGGCGTCATCGACGGACAGGTAATCCCATCCCCCTTTGACGCCCACGGGGATTTCCTTCAGAAAATGATAGGGCCCGTCCGCGTGACAGATGGAAACGGCGGCGAGAGCCAGGACGCAGGCGATGAAGCAGTTGATCTGTGTGCGATAGGTTCTGTTCATAACGTGCACTCCCGTTTTCCGTGCGCCGCGAAACCATTCCGCGGCCGTAAACGATCACCGCATCAATTTGATCAACGTTTCGCCCATTTCCGCCGGGGTTTTGGCGACGGCGATGCCGGCGGATTCCAGGGCGGCGATCTTGTCGGCGGCCGTGCCGCTGCCGCCGCTGATGATCGCGCCGGCGTGGCCCATGCGCCGGCCTTTCGGCGCGGTCGCCCCGGCGATGAACGCGGCCACCGGTTTGGTGAAATTGATCTTGATCCAGCGCGCGGCTTCCTCCTCGGCGGTGCCGCCGATCTCGCCGATGACGATCACCGCTTCGGTCTGCGGGTCGGTCTCGAACATCTCCAGCAGGTCGATGAAATCGAGGCCTTTCACCGGATCGCCGCCGATGCCGATGCAGGTGGATTGGCCGATGTTGCGCGAGGTCAGCTGCCACACGGCTTCGTAAGTGAGCGTGCCGCTGCGCGAGATGACGCCGACGGGGCCTGGCTTGTGAATGTAGCCGGGCATGATGCCGATTTTGCACGCGCCGGGCGTGATGATGCCGGGACAATTGGGGCCGATCAGGCGCACCGGGGAGCCTTGCAATGCGCGTTTCACGCGCACCATGTCGATCACGGGGATGCCTTCGGTGATGGCGATGATCAATTCGATCCCGGCGTCGGCGGCTTCGAGGATCGCGTCGGCGGCGAACGGGGCGGGCACGAAAATGCAGCTCACATTGGCCGCCGTATCGTGCACGGCCTCGGCAACGGTATTGAAGACGGGGATTTTTTGCGTATCGAGTTCGAGAGCCTCGCCGCCGCGGCCCGGGGTGACGCCGCCGACGAGTCGCGTTCCATATTTCAGGCATTGCTCCGCGTGGAATTTTCCCGCCGTGCCGGTGATGCCCTGCACGATCAGGCGCGTGTTGGAGTCGACAAGGATGCTCATGATGGCAATCGCTTCAGGACAGGCTGAGATGTTTTTCGGTGACGACGGCCATCAGGCCGGCGATGCGGAAGCTGGAGTTCTTCCACTGGAACGTCTCGACGGACGTGTCGTGCAAGGCTTCGTCATACTCCTGCAGGAAGCCGTCGATCTCGTTGTCGGGAATCTCGACGGCCAGCGGCTTTTCAACGTTTTCGTAATAGAGATAGAGTTTCATGAGGGTCAGGATTTGCGTTTATGAATCAGCAGTTTGTTGCCGTCGGGGTCGCCAAAGACGGCCATGTGGCAAACGGGCGTTTCGAGTGGTCCCATCGAAAAGAAAACCCCGTGCTGCTTGAGCCGCGCGACGGCGCCATCAAAGTCGGCCACTTCAAAGGCCGTCGACGTGCCGTCCGTGGACGGCGTCCAGCCGGGCGCGCAACCGATCCCGATGGTTCCCGTGCCGATATCGTATTCGACCCAGTTGCCGCCCATCGAGGTGTGGCCGGATTTCAGGCCAAGGACCTCTTCGTAAAAGTGGCGCGACCGCGCGATGTCGGTGACCGGGATGGCGACGAAAGCGATGTCCGTAATCATGCGGCCTTCTTCACGGCGGCGACGATTTTTTCAGCCGCATCGGCCATCGAATCGGCGGTGATCAGGGCCAGGCCGCTTTCCTTGAGGAGTTTCTTGCCCAGTTCGACGTTGGTGCCTTCCAGGCGCACAACCAGCGGGACGCCGACGTGAACTTGTTTGACGGCGGTCAGGATGCCGTCGGCGATGATGTCGCATTTCATGATGCCGCCGAAGATGTTGACCAGGATGCCCCGGACATTTTTGTCGGCGCAGAGAATCTTGAATGCCTCGGTGACCTGGTCGGTCTTGGCCCCGCCGCCGACGTCGAGGAAGTTGGCGGGCGAGCCGCCGTAGTACTTGATGATGTCCATGGTGGCCATCGCCAGCCCGGCGCCGTTGACCATGCAGGCGATGTTGCCGTCCAGGCCGATGTAATTCAGGTTAAATTTCGATGCCTCGACTTCGCGCGGGTCTTCCTCGTGCAGGTCGCGGCAGGCGAGAATGTCCTTGTGCCGAAACAGGGCGTTGTCGTCGAAATTCATCTTCGCGTCCAGTGCGACCACTCGCTTGTCGCCCGTCACGATCAGCGGGTTGACTTCGATCAGCGATGCGTCGGTCTCCACAAACGCCCGGTAGAGATTAAGCATCAACGTGACCGCCGGCTGGAGCAGTTCGCCGCCCAGGCCCAGCGCGTAGGCGAGTTTGCGCGCCTGATAGGGTTGCATCCCGACGGCGGGATCGATGGGTTCCTTTAAAATCTTTTCCGGTGTTTTGGCGGCCACCGCCTCGATGTCCATGCCGCCCTCGGTGCTGGCCAGGAACGACGGTCGGGAGTTTGTCCGGTCGATCAGCACGCTCAGGTACAACTCGCGCTTGATATCACTGGCGACTTCGACGAGGACCTTCCTGACTTCCTTGCCGTGCGGGCCGGTCTGGTGGGTGACCAGGACCTTGCCGATTAATTCCTTCGTGACCGCCGCGGCATCCGCGGGGGACTTGACGAGTTTGACGCCGCCCGCCTTGCCTCGTCCGCCCGCGTGGATTTGCGCTTTGACGACAAGCTTGTCGGTCTTGAGCCCACGCGCGACCTTTTCGGCTTCCTCGGGGGTGAACGCAACGCCGCCTTCCGGGACGGGCACGCCGAAGCGACGGAAAATTTCCTTGGCCTGATATTCGTGAATATTCATGGTGACCCTGGGAGTCCCTTAACGCCGGTGGCAGTCTATGCTTTCCTGCTCCGTTTGTCCAACGGGACGTAGGCGCGTTGCGTGGGGCCGGTGTAAATCTGGCGGGGACGATAGATGCGGCCGTTCGGATTGGAGACGACTTCCTGGTAATTGGCGATCCAGCCCGGCATCCGGCCGATGGCGAAGATGACGGTAAACATTTCAATCGGGATGCCGATGGCGCGCATGATGATGCCGCTGTAGAAGTCGACGTTGGGATAGAGCTTGCGCTCGACGAAATAGGGGTCCTTCAGCGCCGCTTCTTCGAGATGCTTGGCGATGTCCAGCAACGGGTCCTGGATGTGCAGGCTTTCCAGCAATTTGTCGCACTGTTCCTTGATGATCTTGGCGCGCGGGTCGTAGTTCTTGTACACGCGATGGCCGAAGCCCATCAGTTTGTGCCGCTCTTCTTGTCCTTGGCCGCGGCGATGAAGCTGGGAGCCGTCGTCGCCCGAGGCGTGGATTTCCTCGCAGCATCTCGATCACGGCCTGGTTGGCGCCGCCGTGCAGCGGTCCCCACAACGCGCAGACCCCGCCCGCCGCGCAGGCGAACAGGTTGGCCTGGCTCGAGGCGACCATGCGCACGGTCGAGGTCGAGCAATTCTGCTCGTGGTCGGCGTGCAGCAGCAGGATCAGATCGAGCGCGCGCACGACTTCCGGTTTGAGTTCATAATCCTGGTACGGCTCGGAGAACATCATGTGCAGAAAGTTGGCCGTGTATTTGTAGACGGGCTTCGGATAAATGATCGGCAAGCCGCGCGATTTGCGGTAGGAAAACGCGGCGATGGTGCGCACCTTGGAAATCAGGCGCGCGGCCTGGAGATCGAACACATCGGGATGGTAGCCTTCCATCAGCCGGGGATGAAAACAACTGGCCGCGTTGATCATCGAGGACAGGATCGCCATCGGATGGGCGTTGGTCGGGAACCCTTCGAAATGGAACTTCATGTCTTCGTGCAGCATTTCGTTCTCGGTCAGCAGGTCGGAGAACCGGCGAAATTGCGGCTGGTTGGGCAGGTCGCCATAGATCAACAGATAGGCGACTTCGATGAAGGTGGATTTTTCCGCCAGTTCCTCGATGGGATACCCGCGATAGCGCAGGATGCCTTTTTCCCCGTCGATGAACGTGATCTGGCTGCTGCACGAGCCGGTGTTGCCGTAGCCGTCGTCCAGCGTGATGGCGCCCGTGTTCTGGCGAAGCGCTGAAATATCGATGCCCCGCTCGTTCTCCGTGCCCACGACGACGGGCAGGGAGTAAGCCTTCCCGCCGAGTTCCAGTTTGGCTGCGTCGCTCATGGCCAGACGTTGTAGCGCGATTCGGCGGCCAATGCCAGAATTTTTGGAAACGAAAACGGAACTCTTCCGGGCGGAAGAGGGGGCCTCTTCCTACCGCTGGTCCAGGGGGACGACCTTCAGGTCGCGCGGGCCGGTATATTCGCTCAGGGGGCGGATGAGGCGGTTGTCGGCGAGCTGTTCCATGACGTGCGCCGTCCAGCCCGCCACGCGGGCCACGGCGAAGATGGGGGTGAACAGGTCGATCGGGATACCAAGGCTGTGGTAGACGGTGGCCGAATAAAAATCGACATTGGCTTCGAGGCCTTTTTCCTTCTTCATGATGGCGGCGATGCGGTCGCTCATGCGCAGCCATTTCGGTTCGCCGACCTTGGCGCTGAGTTTTTCGGCGATTTGTTTCAAATGCGGGGCTCGCGGGTCGAGGGTCTTGTAGACGCGGTGGCCGATGCCCATGATGCGTTTTTTCTGGGCCAGTTGCTGGTGCACCCAATCGTCCACGCGGCTCTCATCGCCGATTTCCATCAACATATGGATCACACCCTCGTTGGCCCCGCCGTGCAACGGACCTTTGAGCGTGCCGATGGCGCTGGTGATGGCCGAATACATGTCCGACAACGTGGCGATGGTCACCCGGGCGGCAAAGGTGGAGGCGTTGAAGGCGTGCTCGGCGTGCAGCACGAACGCCATGTCCATCACGTTGACGGACTCGGCATTCGGCGTTTCGCCGAAGAGCATGTAGAGGAAATTGGCGGCCTCATTCAGCTTCGGCGATGGCGGCACGGGCGGCAAATTGTTGCGGATCCGGTGGAAGGCGGCGGTCAATACCGGCAACTGCGCGGTCACGCGGATCGCCTTGCGGCGGTTGGCCTCGGGCGTGTTGGTCTCGCTCTCGGGATCGAACACTCCGAGCAGGGAAACGCCCGTGCGTAACACGTTCATCGGGGGTGCGTTCTTCGGCAGCAACTTGAGCGCGTCGACGACGGGTGGGGGAAGGGAACGGGCGGCGGCCAATTCGGCCCGGAGAGCGTCGAGTTCTTTGCGGTTGGGCAGCCGGCCGTCCCACAATAAATGGATGACTTCTTCGAAGCAGACCTTGCCTGCCAGTTCGTTAATGTTGTAACCGGCGTAGATCAACTCGCCGATATCGCCCCGCACATCGCCAATGCGCGTGGCGGCCACAACAATGCCTTCCAACCCTTTTGCGACGACCGCCATGATGTCTCCTCGGCTTAAACGCTTCTGTTGGAACAACCAGTGGTCTTCCGAACGCAGCCAAAATGTCCGCACGCCTGTGGCTAATCTAGGGGCGCATCCGCGGAGCGTCAACGAAAAACAGGGTTTCCCCCAAAAAGCGCTCCAAAATCGGTCCGGTCAAAACGGTCATTTCGGACACTTTGGACAAAACGCTCAAAATGCCCGTTTTGACCGAAATGACCAAAGTGACCGGCTGAAAAAACGGCTGAAAGATGTGTAGCTAATGCTACAACGTCCACTCGCAGTTGGGGGATTGCCGATCGGGACTGGATTTGGAAGTTGCCGGATTTAAGCGGGACGGGCTTCCGACACGCTGCCAGTTATCTTTCACGGCCGCCGCATATTGGATGCAAGCGTGCTGTTCATGGCCCGATGATCTGCAATGAGTTGAAGAAGGCGTCATTGGCCGCGCCGGTGCCGGCGTTGCGGTCGTAGAGGGCGATGCTGTCAATGGTACTGCCGGAGGTGCCGCCGAGCGTGCCGTTGACGGTCGCGTTGGTGTTGCCGCTGGCGTTGTCGATGACCAGCAGCGTGTAGGTGTCGGCGGAGTTGAGCGTGAAGACCAGGTGCAGGCCCGTGCCGGTAAAGCCCACGCCGATGTTGTACAGACCGGCGGCGTCGACGACCTTGTAACTGTTGCTGGAATCCCCGCCGATGTAGAGGAACTCGAACCGGGCGTTGGTGTTGTAGTCGGTATAGCTGCCGTTGGCGTTTCCGTTGCGCAGCACGAAGCCATCCGCGTTGCCCGCATCGATGAACCCGTTGTCCATGTCCAGCTTGACCGTGCCGCCGACGGGGACGGAATTGCTGAAGCCGCGGTAGGCGGCGGTGAAGTTGGCGCCGTGGGCATAGAGAGCCCAGGACCTGCCGCCGGTATCGATGCCCGGCGAACTGCCGAAGGCGTTGTTGGTCGAAGATCCGGCATAGTAGCCATTGCTGATGCTGCCGATCACGCCGCTGGCCGTCAACGTCCATGGACTAAACCCACTGCCGCCGTTGCTGCCGTTGTTCCAGCCGCCGTTATAAGCGGCATCGGCGGCGTTGTCAGAGGCCAGCAACGCGTGAGTTGCGGTAATGAGATCGGCCTGTGTCTCGGTATTGCTGCCCGCCGGGCCGGTGACGGTCAGACTCACCGTATACACTCCACGGGTCGTGTAGGTGTGGGAAGCGCCAGCGGTATTCAGATTGGTGGCCGCCCCGTCGCCAAAATTCCAGGACCAGTTGGTGATCGTGCCGGTCGAAGTATCGGTGAAGGTCACAGTCAGCGGCGCGGGGCCGTTGGTCGGCGCAGCCGAGAACTGCGCCACGAGCGGAGCGATGGCGGTGCCGGTGACGGCATTCGTGGAACTGCCGCCATTGCTGCTGAACACGACGCTGGCATTGTAGACGCCCGCGGTTGCCGGCGGGGAAAACGCCACAATGACCGAAGAGGTCTGTCCGGCGCCCACGCTGTACGCTGGGGCGGAGTTGATCTGGAAGGGCGCAGGAGCCTCCACTGTGCCGTTGAGCGTCAGGCTTCCGGAGTTGATGACAGCAAAATCCAGCGCGCTTTGCTGCCCTCCAACCACTGTGCCGAAATTCAGGGAAGGGGGCGTAACCGTTAACTGGGCCGGCAGCACGACGCTGATGAGGTTGCTTTCGTTGGTCGAGCTGGTTCCCAACGGCCCGCTGACGGTTTCGCTGACCGAAAACAGGCCCGTGCCGGTGTACGTATGGGAAACGCCCGGGGTATTCAGATTGGTGGTTGATCCGTCGCCGAAATTCCAGAACCAGTTGGTGATTGTGCCTGTCGAATTGTCGGTAAAGGTCACCGCCAGCGGCGCGCCGCCATTGGTCGGCGCAGCCGAGAACTGGGCCACGGGCGGCGTTGCGCTCCAGCCACTGACGGCATTGGTGGCGTCGCCCCCATTGCTGGTGAAGATGACGCTGGCATTGTAGACGCCTGTGGTTGCCGGCGCAAAAAACGCCACGATGACGGAAGAGGTCTGCCCGGCCCCAACGCTATACGGGCTGCCGGAACCGATCTGGAAGGGCGCGGTCGCTGCCGCCGTGCCGTTGAGCGTCAGACTCCCGGAGTTGATGACGACAAACGCCTGGGTGCTGCTCTGCCCGGCGAGCACCGTGCCGAAATTTAGCGAAGGAGGCGTGGCCGTCAATTGGGCGGGCAGGACGACGCTGATCAGATTGCTTTCGTTGGTCGAGCTGGTTCCCGCCGGTCCGCTGACGGTTTCGGTGACCGAAAACAGGCCCGTGCCGGTGTACGTATGGGAAACGCCCGGGGTATTCAGATTGGTGGTTGATCCGTTGCCGAAATTCCAGAACCAGTTGGTGATTGTGCCTGTCGAATTGTCGGTGAATGTAACAGTCAGCGGCGTGGCGCCGCTGGTCGGCGCAGCCGAGAACTGCGCCACAGGTGGCGACGTTGCAGCGGAGCCGGTGACAGCATTGGTGGAATTGCCGCCATTGCTGTTGAAGACGACGCTGGCGTTGTAGACGCCTGATGTTACCGGCGCAAACACCACGGCGACGGAAGCGGTCTGCCCGGCCCCCACGTTGTACGGGCTGCCGGAGCCGATCTGGAAGGGCGCGGACACCGCCGCCGTGCCGTTGAGCGTCAGACTCCCGGAGTTGATGACGACAAAGGACTGCGTGCTGCTCTGTCCGACTGTCAGCCCGCCGAAATTCAGCGAAGGAGGCGTGACTGTCAATTGCGCCGGCAGGACGACGCTGACCAGGTTGTTTTCGTTGGTCGAGCTGGTTCCCGCCGGGCCGCTGACGGTTTCGCTGACCGAAAACAGGCCCGGACCGGTGTACGTGTGCGAAACGCCGGCGGTATTCAGGTTGGTGGCCGTCCCGTCGCCGAAATTCCAGGACCAGTTGGCGATCGTGCCCGTCGAATTGTCGGTGAATGTGACGGTCAGCGGCGCGGCGCCGTTGGTCGGAGAGGCGCTGAACTGCGCCATCGGGAGTATCGCCGTGCTGCCAGATATTGTGTTTGACGAGGCCAAGCCGAATTCAGTGCTGAAGACCACCGCGCTGGTAAACGCGCCGGAAACCATCGGCGCGAACTGCACCACGACGTTGGCCGAACCGCCGGGCGCCAGGGCAAAGGGAGTGCCTGAGACGATGCTGAAGGGGCCGCCGGTGACCGTGGCGCTGCCGTTGGCGACAGGAAGGGTGCCGTTGTTGGTGACAACGAACACTTGTTGCGATGTCGCGCCGGCGGCCACCGCGCCGAAATTCAGGGCGGCCGGGCTGATCAGGATTGGTTCGCCTTGGATCAGGGCAATGCGGTAATAGCGGGCGGGGAAATTCGTCGCGCCACCGACATCGAGGTAGTTGGTTGCCACGGTAACATTGGCCCCGAGAGGAACGATGATCAGCGGACTGATGGTGAGAAAATTGTTCGAGTAACTGCCGTCCGCCGCCCCGTCGGTCGCCTGCACCACGTTTGTCCCCGGGGTCGTTGTCCAGGTCAGCAGCACGTTGTTGCTCTGCACGGTCACGGAACTGACCTGGAGCGGCATGTTGGTCGGGGATACGGCAAATGAAATGCTAAAGCTCCCAGTGAACTCAGTATTTAGCGGCCCGCTTGATAATTGTGCCGACAATGTGTACTGGCCCGGGGCCAGCGTTCCGGAAAACGTCATCGTGCCGTTCTGTCCGCCGGGAAAGTATTGGTCAAACACCACGGTCGTAGAGTTGCTCATGAGCGCCGAAGCGGACCCAATTGGCACCCCCAGATAGTTCGTTGCTGTGAAGGTGCAATACCTGTCCAGAGAAAAGACAAACTGGAAGGCTGACTGGCCTACCGCTCCGAGAAATCCGACGTTATACCCGCTGATGGTGCCCGAGGCCGAAATGGTTGACGACGAGATAACGGAAGCCTGAGTTGCCGTGGCTTCGCCATAGCTGTTGCTAAAAGGCCCGAAGTAAGCGGAATTATACACGCTGGCATTGAAGGGCCCGAAATCCGGAGCGCTGACGATTGCATTCGTGCTAGCAAAGACTGATACGAACCTGTTTTGGCTGATCGGAATCATGACCTGCGCCTGGCTTCCTGGCAGGGGCACGGCAAGGAAAAGGACTGCAAAAAGGGTGATCAAAGAAAAGATGCGCATGGGGGGTGCCCTCCGTTCTGCCATCTTGGGCAGGTTGGTTCCATCATGAGATTCTCCACTCGCTCCGCGCTACTCAACATCTGGCCGTGCATCTGCCGGCATCGTATTCCGGACGGCGCAGTACTACAAAGGCAAAAAACCCTGACTTGTACTATAGGTACTCTTTTCGCCGGAAAATTGTCAATCTAATTGTGCCCGTTCACGTTGAACCCGTGGATCAATCCGAAGGCCCATTTCACTTGAAGTAGCGGGGGAGTACATGCGATTTTGTGAGGGAGAGAAGTGGGAAGCGGGGGGCAAAGAAGGCCGTTGGCATGTTTACAAACCGTCTTGATGCCGGCCAACAACTCGCGGATGCGCTGGAGCATTTCCGGTCGTCACAGTCGTTGATTCTGGCGCTGCCGAGGGGAGGCGTCATGGTGGGCGCGGCTGTGGCGCGTCATTTGTCCTGTCCGTTGGACGTGCTGTTGGTCAAGAAACTGCGCGCACCGGGCAACCCCGAACTGGCAATTGGCGCCATCTGCGAAGAGGGACGCGCTTTCATCAATGAAGAGATCGTCCAGATGACCGGGGCGGACCGCGCGTACGTCGAACGGGAAATTGCGGAGCGCCGCGACGAGATCGCCGGGCAACGCCGGGGTTATCGCGCCGTCAGACCCAGGATTTCACCCGCGGGAATGACCAGCATTCTGGTGGACGACGGACTGGCCACGGGGGCGACCATGATTGCCGCTGTCCAGGCAACGGCATTGGCGGCCCCGAAGAAATTGATCGTGGCGGTCCCGGTGGCGCCGCCGGAGGTCATGCATGTGATCAATACCATGAAGGAAATCAACGAAGCGATCTGTCTGCTGACCCCCACGCACTTTAGCGGCGTCGGCCAGTTCTACCGGGATTTCACCCAGGTGTCCGACGAGGAAGTGACGGAGATCCTGCGGGAGTTCGCGTGAAGGGCCGGGTGGATGGGAAGGTGGTGCTCGTCACGGGCGCCAGCCGCGGCATCGGCAAGGCTGTGGCGGAGGCGTTGCGCGCGGGGGGCGCGGAGGTCATTGGCATTGCCCGCAGCGGAGGGTGTGACGTCAGCCGTGAGAGCGACGTGGAAGAATTGTTCGCCGCCATTCACCGGCGTTTCGGCCGGCTGGACGTGCTGGTCAATAATGCCGGTATCCTCACCCCGCGCAAACCGATGGTGGAGGTGACGGCGCAGGAGTGGGACGACACCATGGCGGTGAACCTGCGCGGCGTGTTTCTTTGCACGCGCGCGGCCTTGCGGCTGATGATCCCGCAACGCAGCGGACTGGTCATCAACCTCAGTTCCGGCGTGGGCAAACGCGGTGCGGCCGAATGGGGCCCGTACGCCGTCAGCAAATGGGGCGTCGAAGGATTCACCCGGACGGTGGCCGAGGAAGTGCGCAACCAGGGCATCAAGATCGTCGCCGTCAATCCCGGCGGCACGCGCACGGCGATGCGCGCGCGGGCCTATCCCGACGAAGACCCAAGGCAACTGAAGACACCCGGTGAACTGGCAAAATTTTTCGTTTCCCTTGTGGCGGGGGAGGTCTTGTTCGAGAACGGGGACTCCATCGATTATTGAGCGGCGAAATCAAGCGGCCAGCAGCTTCTTGTCGAACCGGACCGTGAGCGTCGCGTAGATGGTCTCGGCGACTTGCGCCAGGTTGAAGCGCGAATTGTCGATGATCAAATCGAACTGGAACGGGCGCTGCGGGTCCTGGACGAAAAAAGTGCGCATGAAATTCTCGCGGCGGCTTTCTCCTTCGGCGACAATTCTTCCGGCCTCGCGGAGAGTCAGGTTGCGGCGGGCAGCCACGTTCTGCACCCGCCACTCGCGGGGAGCGGCCAGCCGCACGTGCAAGCCGGCTTTCAAATCGTGGGTGATCAGATAACCGCCGCGGCCGACGATGACGGAGTGGCCGTGCGCCGCGAAACTGCGAACGACCTCCGCCAGTTTGCGGAACATCAACGACTCGTCGACCTTGCGGTTCAGGATTGCGTCGAACAACTCGGCCATCTCGCTGCGCCGTGTGTCATCCATCGACTCCACGATCTCCCGTTGCAGATGCAGTTCGCGCGCGACCTGATCGAGGATCTCGCGGTCGTACGCGACCCAGGGCAGGATTGGCTGGCAGCGTTCATTCAGGACTTCCGCCAGGAGCTTGGCGGCGGGAACGGCCTCACAACCGAATTCGCGGGACAACGTGACAAAGGGTTCTTCCGTCAGCGGGATGGGATGTCCGGCATTCCTGGCCGCCTCCCAGGCTCGTACATGAGCTGCAATTCTGTCTTCCGTGCTCCTGCAGCTCCGCGGGTGGAATGTTGTATTCATCGCTCACCCGTAAGAACGTAATCCACAAACCCTCTCAACGCAAGTAACCCGCGCAGAGATCGGACACACATTCACAACAGCGGCGGGGACGCTCAACGTTGTTTGTGGTGAGGTAAGGGTTCCATAGGTAGGAAACACAAACCAACAACATCAGCTTCTCTCCCCCGCCGCCGCGATATTTTCGTTCGCTCAAAGAACCGAATTCAAGCGCTGTGTCCCGCGCCGCAACAGGCAAATAGAGATCCTTTCTTGCCCCCGGGCCGGCGGCCTACAGATGCTCTTTGACGAGCATGAGGGCGACTGTCACGGCCAGAACCAGCAGCATCATGAGCAATTGGGCTTCCAGCGGCGTGAACAGCCTGTGTGATGGATGTCTTTCAATATGCCTTGCCATCGCGCACTCTCCTTTGGCATTGGCGCATCTCTGGTCCTCCCAGCAACAAAAATGCTAGGGCCGCCGGCCGCGAAGACGCAATGCTTGAGTTTTCACTTAGAGTGTAACAGGCGGGCCGGTGCGCTATCGGGGAGTTAGCGCTTCTTCTTCGGCTTTGCCAGCGGACAATCCTTGGGGACGCACGTGTCCGCCAGCCGGCAGAAAAGCCGGCACGGCGGTATGCCGGTATACTCCGCGAGCATCTCCAGATTGTAGCCCGTGGGAAACCGCTTTCCCGCTTCCCATGAATTGATGGTGGCGATGGAAAGGCCCAGGTCGCGGGCGATCTTCTTCAGAGGGAGGTTGTTCTTCAGCCGCCAGTTTCGAAATGCGATCGTAAAACTGGCCCTGATATCGCAGTGGAATGTTGCCTCTCGCGGCACAGGGAAAGTTTACCCGAGGGTCGCGTCACAGGAAAGCACTTAATGCAGCCATCGGGCGCCTCATGGCCAACGTGTTTGTTTCCCTTGTCGCGCGGGTCATTTCGTTCCATAGTGGGGCATTAATTGATGACTGATTGCCTTGTATGAAACCATCTGTTGCGTTCCTGTTGTTGGCCTGTTGTCTGTCCGGCTGCGTGCAGCCGGCCGTGACGAACGCCACGTTCTTTCACGAAGCGGCCGTCGCGACGCCGGAGGGCCCCGCCGTCAATCATCTCGTCCTGCAATTGGGCCGGCATGCCGACACGCTCCTGAGCGGGCCGGACATCGACGAGGATCAACTGCTCGTGCTTGATATCAGGGACTTCCGGCTCAACCAGAAACTGGCCATCCCATCGGCGACGGTCTCTCCGCGCTTGTCCATCGCCCGTTTTGGTCCGCCCTCGCAAGGCAGGGAGTTCAACGGGTTCCTGATCGTCAGGAGCATCTCGACCAACGAAGTGAAGGCTTTCGTGAACCTCGACGTCATGGCTGAAACAGACGACAACAGCTATTCCGAAAAGACGCGGTTCAAAGGCGAGTTCAAGTTCTTCCCTGAGCTGCCCGACAAGGACGAATTGTTCGAGAAGCACCCGTTGACGCCGTAACGCAGGAGAAGCCCTGCCGCGCCTGGTGTCTTGGCGGTTATTCCCCCTTTTTCGGGCTCTATTTTCACCACCAAGACACCAAGACGCCAAGCGGATTTTGGGAGGGTGCCGCTGCCGGGATTCGCTCGACAAATGCGACGGGAAAAGGTACAGTAACGGACATATCAGCGAAGGTTTTCTTCGATGATAGGTGAGGAACGTGGGAGCGTCCCACGAGGGTTGACAGGGCAGCAGGCTCCGCGAGTCTGCAAGACGCAAGATGATCAGAGAACAAAGACCCATGACGGTCGGCGGCGGAAGATCATATAGGGTTCCCCGGGTGAGGAAATCGCTGGAGGCGGTTTCCTTGGCGCTGTTTCTTGCGGTGTCCCTCATCATCACCCGCCCGGCAAACGCCACGGTGACTTCTGAGATCGCGGGGACCGTCCGCGTTCAGATTTTGTCGCCCACGCTGGTGCGGCTGGAGAACATCGGGCCGGAAGGGTTTGAGGACCGGACGACGTTTCATATCGTCAACCGCAACTGGCCCGGCGCGGCTTACACCAGATCCGTCTCGGGCAGCAACGTTCTGCTCCAGACCGCCGATTTCATCGTCCAGGTGCCGACCAACGCCGCGTCGCTCAACGGCATCATCATCACCCGGCTCGACGGCACGCGGCTCTGGTCATACAGCGCGCTGCCGGCCAACGACCAAGCCTGGCTGCCGGGCATCGCGGAGAGCCCCTTGGCCTGGGCGATTGCCGATACACCGCGCGTCGCGCCGGCCAGTTGGGGGTACGATCCGGCGCCGTTGGGGGCCACCAACTACAACTCGAATGGCTGGGACCTGAACAATGATGCGCCGGACTTCTACGTCTTCCTGCCCCAGGGAAACGCCAGGCAGGTGCGCGCGGATTTTATCAGTCTGACGGGACGGCCTCCCTTGATCCCGCTCTACGGGTTTGGCTTCTGGGACAGCCGCTACTACGAGTACACCACGCAAACCGCCTTGCAGCAGATTGATAATTACCGCAGCAACGACATCCCTCTCGACGTGCTGGCCATCGATACCTGCTGGCGCGTTGGCTGTTCGACCGGGTACACGATCAACAGCAATGATTTCCCCGATCTGACGGGATTCATGAATTCCGCGCATGCCAGCAACGTGCGGGTCATGTTCAACGATCATCCCCAGCAGATTGACAGCGCCCTGGCCCCGGACGAAGTCACCTACCGCAATAACGGCTTGCACAGCATCTTGGGCAACGGGCTGGATATCTGGTGGTTTGACCGGAATTGGAACCCTACATTGACTCCGCCGACCAACATCGATTTGCAGGTCTGGGGGATGTACATCTACAATTGGGTCACTGCGGATTATTACACCGGCCGCCGCCCGATGATCATGGCCAACGCCGACGGAATCAATACCGGCAGCCTCGACGACCCGCCGTCCATTGCCGCCCACCGCTATCCGATCCAATGGACCGGCGACATCAACCCCGATTTCGGTTCGTTGCAGACCGCCGTCCAGGACGCGGTGGTCGAGGGCGCCAACGCGGCCTTTCCCTACCTGGCCGTCGATTTGGGCGGGTTCACCTCGAATCCCGACACGGAAGGATATGTCCGCTGGCTCGAATACGGTTCGCTCTCGCCGATCTGCCGCGTCCACTGCACGCTGGGCCTGACCCGGATGCCGTGGACGTTTGGCATTCCGGCGGAGACCGTGGCGCGCAATTTCATCAAGATGCGCTATCGTCTGCTGCCGCTGTTCTATTCCCAGGCCCGGAAAGCCTACGACACCGGCGAGCCGATTCTCCGGCGATGCGATTTCGATTATCCCTCCTATCAACAGGCCGCCGCGAACACGCAATATCTGCTGGGCAACAGCACGCTGGTGGCGCCCGTGCTGTCGGCGCTGCCCTATACCGTCGTCCCGTCCACCTGGCTGCAAACAACCAGCGGCGTCAGCGGGCTGGTCGGCCAATATTACAGCAACACTAATCTGACCGGCAGTCCTGCGCTCACCCGGACCGATTCCAACGTCAATTTCAACTGGAATAGCGGAAGCCCCGGCTCCGGCGTGCCGTCGACCGATTTCAGCGCGCAGTGGACCGGCTCCATCACCATTGGCACCCAGGACGTGGTCCTGGCTGTCACCAGCGACGACGGCGCGCGCTTGTACATTGACGGCAACCTGGTGTTCGATGCCTGGGTGCCGCAGAATTCAATCCTCAACGAGACGACCGTCACCTTCGCGAAAAACACCACGCACACCATCAATCTTCAGTATGTCCAATTCGCCGGGAACGATGTGTGTGAACTCCAATGGCGTCCCGTCACCGTCAGCCAAAGCCTGTGGATCCCGCCGGGAAACTGGATCGATGCCTGGAGCGGGAACGTGATCAACGGACCGCAAACAATCAGCGCCAACGTCCCGCTGCCGCAAATCCCGATCTACATCAAGCCCGGCACCCTGGTCCCGCTGGCCCCGGAAATGTCGTATGCCGGCCAGCAACCCTGGGACCCGATTACCCTGGACGTTTATCCGAGCATGGAAAGCAACGCGGTCGCCAGCCTGTATGAGGACGACACCGTCACGCCGAATTACATCACCGGCGCCTACCGCACCACGCAGATCACCGCCTCGGCCAACGATGCCGGCCAGTCTGTCACAGTGACCATCAACCCCGCGCAAGGCACGTTCACCGGCGCATCCACCAACCGCTCGTGGATCGTCCGCATCCACAAACCGGTGGAATGGTCCTATCCAACTCCTGCCTCGGCAACGCTGGATGGCGTTTCGGCCGCGGTCACCGTGATCGCCCAGGACACCAATGCCATGCCGTTCGCCGTCAGCGGAGGATCGCCCGACGGAGATGTGGCCACCGTCACGGTGCCGTCCGGTCCCGTCACCAATACGCATACCGTCGTGGTCAATTATTCTGTCGCGCTCACCGCCACCTGTCCCGGCAACATTGTGGTCAATACCGACCCCGGCTCGTGCTCCGCGACGGTCAACTACACCGTGACGGCGGCCGACAACAATACCGGCCTCACCACGACCTGCACGACCAACGGCCAGCCCGTTTCCTTGACCGGCGCCATATTCCCCATCGGCACGACCGCCGTGCTGTGCGGAGCAGGGGACGCGTCCAACAACACCGCCTCCTGCGCGTTCACCGTGACCGTCAACTGTCCGCCACCGTCGATTTCCCTGCAGCCGGTCAATCAGACAGTATGCGCGGGCGGCACGGCGGCGTTCTCAATCTCCGCCACCGGCAACGGCCCTGCAAGCTACGCCTGGCGCCAGCGCGGCAGCGGCTGGGGCGCCGGCGGCTGGCAGTTGAACGGGGCCGGGACCAAAGGCGGGTTTTACATGGGAAGCTCGACGGGCAACGGCCAGGGCGATCCCGGCGCCGATGGCGATATCGACACGGTCTGCGGCCCCGGTTGTCACCGTTCCTGGGCCATCTGGTCCTCCAACAACAACGTGATGGAAGCGATTCGTCCGTTCAACGGGACATTGGCCGTCGGCCAGACGTTCCAGATCGCGATGGATAATGGATACGAACTCTCCAGCCAGTCCTGCGGGTTCGGGTTGCGCGCGGGCGGCATCACCAACCGGTTCGAATTCTATTTCATCGGCGGCAGCAATGACTATTACATCCACGACGGTCGCGGCCTCAATCAGGACACCGGCATTCCGTTCAGCGATCAGGGACTGCAGATCGCGTTCACATTGACGGGCCCGGACAGCTACTCGCTGACCGTCAACCCGGTCGGCGCGGACAACACGTTCAACCCGACCACGATCACCGGCACGCTGACCGGCACGGCCGGCTCGGGCATCGATCGGGTGCGGCTGTTCGACTACAATCCGGGCGCCAGCAGTCCCACGCTGGACCTGTTCTTCAACAGCATCAGTTTCGCCAACAACGATGACAACGCCGCCGACCCTGCGTACAGTGGTGGCTGGACCAACGGCAGCGATGGCGGCCAGTCGCCCCTGGCCAACGGCGGCAATATTTCCGGGGCCAACACCGCCACGCTGGTCGTCTCCAACGCGCAACCGGCCAATGCCGGCTCCTACGACGTGTCGGTCAGCGCCGCTTGCAACCCCTCGGTGCTGTCCGCCGCGGCGTCGCTGGTCCTGCTGTCGCCGACCGTTTGCTCGACCCTGGCGATCACCTCGCCTCCCGATCAGTCGTACGTCACCAGCGCCGCGATCGCGGTCTCCGGTACGGCCACCGCCCCGACGGGCGTCCTGGGTGTCACTGTCAATGGAACAGCCGCCACCAGCGTCAACGGATTCACCAACTGGACGGCGGCGATCTCCGGTCTTGCCACTTGCACCAACACACTCATGGCCGTGGCGACCGATACCCTGGGCAATACCGTCACCAATTTCTCCCACGTGATCGTGGCCCTCGGCTCCGTGGATTGCAACGGGGACGGATTGCCCGACGCCTGGCAGCTCCGCTATTTCGGTTGCGTTTCCTGTCCGCAGGCCGCGCCGGGAGCCGACCCCGACAACGACGGGTTCACCAATCTGGAGGAGTACCAGGCCGGCACCGACCCGACAAACGCTCTCTCGTCGCCCTTCCGCATCACGTCGATTACCCGGCAGAGCAACGACGTGCTGTTGACCTGGACAACGGCAGGCGGCACGACCAACCTGGTCCAGGCCTCAGGCTCCATCTCCACGAACTTCGCCACCATCAGTCCGCCGATCGTCATCCCCGGCGCCAGCCTGACGAGCACCAACTACCTCGACGCCGGCGGCGCGACCAACAGCCCGCCCCGTTTTTACCGCATCCAACTGCTACCGTAAATCCGGTGAGATGAACGCGGCCCTGGAACCACAGAGACGCAGAGGGCACAGAGGCCAAGGTGTCACCCCGAGCTTGTCGAGGGGTCTTTTCTGTGGTCGTGGGGGACGGCAGAGATGCCTCGACAGGCTCGGCATGACAATGGGAAGAGCGTAGAGGCCGCTTTCGTTCACGCGGCGTTTCGCCTATTCGCCCGCTGCGGGCGCCGGGCCTGCTATCGCATTCAACTCCAGCCGGAAGCTGTGGTAGGATGTCCGCCAACGATGAACGAATTCACCGTCACGACAACTCGTCACACCCAATTCATCGAAATCAACGCCCAGGTCCAGGAGGTCGTGGACAAATCCGGCCTGAAAGACGGCCTCTGCACCGTCTTCGTCCCGCACACCACCGCCGGCGTTACGATCAATGAAAACGCCGACCCCGACGTGGCGGCGGACATGATTGGCGCGCTGGACAAGATTGTGCCGTGGAAGTCACCCGCCTACAAGCACGCGGAAGGCAACTCCGCCGCCCACGTCAAATCCAGCCTGATGGGCCACAGCGTCCATGTTCCCGTCCAAAACAGCCAGTTGCAATTCGGCACCTGGCAAGGCATCTTCCTCTGTGAGTTCGACGGGCCGAGAAGCCGGACAATCCAGGTAATGGTACGCTGAAAGCAAACCGTCTCCTGGATCGCGGGTAACGACAGGATTCCTGGAGAAACGAGAATGGACTGGACGGAAGTCAGTGCGATTGCATCGGCGGTGGGGTGTTTGGTCGCCGCAGCGGGTCTGATTGTCATTTATTTTCAGGTCCGCCACTTCAAGCGGCAAATCACCGGCGCCGCCTCCGCCGCGCTGTATGAACAGATGATCCAGATCGACCGCTATTTTTCCGAACATCCAGAGATGAAACTCTACATCTATCATGACAAACCTATCAGCCCGGACGACCCCGCCTACCACGCCGTGCGCAGCATCGCCGAGATGATGGTCGATTTAATGGAGCATCTGCTGGTGCAAAAGGAAAACCTCCCGCCGGGCGTCTTCGATGCCTGGATCAATTACAGTGCCCACGTCTACGACCACAGCCCCATCATCCAGCAACATTTGTCGCAGACCGGCAAGTGGGGCAGCAATGTGCTGGAGGCAATCGGCCGCAGCGGGGCGGCGATGAAAAGCGGTATTTGATGCGGAGGCGGTGGGGACCCAGTTTTCGCGGAAACCTATGGAGATTTCACGCCGCGAACGCTGCATGTCTGCAGAAAGGAAAGGATTTTCTCCTGGATATCCGGTGTCTCAAACATCGGCCCGTCATGGCCCGCGCCCTTCACGGTAATCAAGTCGTTCCTGACCCCGGCCTCGTCAAGCCGCGTGCGTAATTTCTGGCTTTGGCCATAGGGCACGAGATCGTCCTTGTCGCCATGCAAAATCAGGACCGGCGGATTTTCGGGATTTACATAGGTCATGGGACTCGCCGCGCGGATCATGTCGAGATGATCGGTCAACGGCGAACCAAACAAGCGCCGCAAGGCGACGTCCTGCACCTGGTGGCTGTGTCCTTCCGTTTCGTCCAGCAGGGAGGTGAGGTCCGTCGGCCCGAAGAAATCGAGGATGGCGAACGGTTTGACGGACGGGTCGGCGCCAAAGGCCTTTTCATTCCTGGCCAGCCCCAGCAGCAAGGCCAGGTGGCCGCCCGCCGACGCGCCGCCGACGGCGAAATGTTTTGGCGAATATCCGTACGCCGCAGCATTCGTCAAAAGGAAATTCAGCGCTGTGTTGCAGTCCTGGATTTGTGCCGGGAACCTGGCATCATCGCTCAGGCGGTAATCCACGCTGGCCAGGGCATAGCCGTGCTTGACCAGGTATTTGACGTTGTTCCAGTCCTTGTTGCTGAGCATCCACGCCCCGCCGTGCATCCAGACGATCAACGTGGCGGGCCCCTGCGCGTTGTCTTTGGGCAGGTAAAGGTCAAGAGTCTGGCGCGCGTGCGGATGGGCGGTATAAGGAATGTCTTTCATGACGCGCGCGTTTCCGTAGGGGCTGGAGTCGCCCGGTGCCAAAGGTTGGGCGGCTGCTGAAAACACTGGCAACAACATCGCTGTGATCATGGCCTGCAGAGTCTGACGGGTCCTCATCAGTTCTTTGTCCAGACATCCACTACGCCATCCTCAAGGTCAAAGGCAAGCAGATCCGGGCAGTGGCTGCCGTGGCCGTTGACACTCCCTCGTCTGCGTGCTACGTTTGCCCGCTTTTGGCGGGGGACATGAGCCAATTAAACTACAAAGACACGCTGAATCTGCCGTACAAGGACACGCCCGCCGAGCGGCAGTTTCCGATGAAGGCGAACCTGCCGCAACGGGAACCGTTGATCCTGCAGCGGTGGGAAGAGACGGGCCTGTACCGGAAGATCCAGGACGCCCGCAAGGACGCGCCGCTGTTCGTGCTCCACGACGGCCCGCCGTTCGCCAACGGCGACGTCCACATCGGCACCGCCCTGAACAAGATCCTCAAAGACGTCATCATCAAGTACAAGACAATGCGCGGCTTTCGCGCGCCGTACGTGCCGGGCTGGGATTGCCACGGCCAGCCCATCGAGTACAAGGTGAAAAAGGAACTCGGCAAGGAAGCCGACGCGCTTTCCCAGGCCGACCTGCGCAAACGCTGCCGCTCCTACGCGGAAAAGTACATCGACATCCAGCGCCGCCAGTTCAAACGCTGCGGCGTGCTCGGCGCGTGGGAAACGCCCTACCTGACAATGAGCCCGGCGTACGAAGCCGAGGTCATCGGCGCGCTGGCCGACATGGTCGGCAACGGCTACGTCTATCGCGGCAAGAAACCCGTCTACTGGTGCGCCACCTGCCGCACCGCGCTGGCCGAGGCGGAAGTCGAGTACGCCGACCACGTATCGACCTCCGTGTACGTGAAATTTGAAGTTAAAGAACGGCCCGCGGAGTTCGCGGTGATTTGGACGACAACCCCATGGACATTGCCCGCCAACGTCGCCATCGCGGTGAAACCGGAGTTGACCTATGTGCGGGCGAAGACAAGCCAGGGCGAGACGTGGCTGCTCGCCGAGGGTCTGCTCGAACAAGTCGCGAAGGCGACCGGCGTCCAACTTGAAGTGACGGAGAAAATGACGGGCCGCGAGCTCGAAGGCCTCGTCGCGCGCCATCCATTTATGGACCGCGATGTGCCAATTGTCCTTTCACCCTACGTGACGTTGGAGCAGGGGACCGGTCTGGTGCACACCGCGCCCGGCCACGGCGCGGAGGATTACGAGATCGGCCAGAAATACAAACTGCCCACACTCGCGCCTGTCGATGACGGGGGAGTGTTCACGGCGGAGGCGGGACAGTTTGCCGGGCAATTTGTTTTCAAGGCCAACAAATCGATCGTTGAACATTTGAAGAGCATCGGCGCGCTGGTGGCGACGGCGGAAATCAGCCACTCCTATCCGCACTGCTGGCGCTGCAAAAACCCGGTTATTTTTCGCGCGGTGGAGCAATGGTTCATCGCGCTCGACCATCGCGGGCTGCGCCAGAGCGCGCTCGATGAAATCAAGAAGGTCAACTGGGTGCCCTCCTGGGGCCAGAGCCGGATCAGCGGCACGTTGGAGCAACGGCTTGATTGGGTCATTTCAAGGCAGCGCGCCTGGGGTGTGCCGTTGCCGTTTTTGCTCTGCCGCGATTGCAAGAAACCGGTCCTGGACCGCGACTTGATTTTGAAATTCCGTGAGCACGTCGTCAAAGAAGGCGTGGACATCTGGTTTGAGCGCGGCGTGAAGGAATTGTTCGGCGATGTGAAGTGTCCGCATTGCGGTTCGGCCGGCTTGGAGAAGTCCCCGGACATCGTGGACGTGTGGTTCGAGTCCGGCGTGAGCCACCGGGCCGTGTTGCGGCAGCGGGCGGAGTTGCGTTACCCGGCTGATGTGTATTTGGAAGGCAGCGACCAGCATCGCGGCTGGTTCCAGTCCTCGCTGATGACGGCGATGGCCACGGAAGGGCATGCGCCGTTCAAGAGCGTCGTCACGCACGGATTTCTCGTCGTCCGCTCGGAGGAAACGGGCAAGAAACAGAAGATCTCCAAGTCGGCCGGCAAACCGGCCAACGCCGAGGACTACATCAACCGCTTCGGCGCGGACGTGCTGCGCTTGTGGGTGACCTCGGAGGATTACCAGGGCGACATCCCGCTTTCGGAGGAAATTTTCGCGCGCATCAGCGATACGTATATCAAGGTCCGCAATACCCTGCGCATTTTGCTGGCCAATCTGTACGATTTTGACCCGGCCAAACATGCCGTCCCGGCCTCAACACTCGCGGAAATCGACCGATGGCTGTTGTCCCGCTTGCAGGGCGTGGTGGCGGAATTGGGCAGGGCTTATGAGAACGTCGAGTTCCATCGCGTCTACCATGTGGTCAACGGTTTTTGCGCGGTGGAATTGTCCTCGTTTTACATTGACGTGATGAAGGACCTGCTGTATACGCTGTCGCCCAATTCAGCACAGCGGCGGTCGTGTCAGACGGCGATTTATCAGACGGTGGCGACCCTGGCGAAATTGATCGCCCCGGTGATGCCGTTTACGGCCGAGGAAGTGTGGAGTTTCCTGCCGGCCCGGGAAACAGAGTCGATTCATCTCGCCGCGTTTCCCGCGGTGGAGGAGACGTTGTGCGACAAGGCGCTGGAGGCGCGCTGGGAGCGGTTGTTCGAGGTCCGGCGCGTGGCCTCGCTGGAATTGGAGAAGGCGCGCCAGGAAAAGACAATCGGCAAATCACTCGAAGCCCGGGTGGAAATCGAGCCGGAGTCGGAAGCGACACGCGCGATGCTGCAGGGACTGGGGCCGCTGTTGGAGACGGTATTGATCGTCTCGCAGGCGCGCGTCGGGCAGTTGACAGGGGGCCAGTTGCGGGTGAAAGTTCAGCCGGCGGCGGGAGCAAAGTGCGTGCGCTGCTGGCGATGGACAGAGGACGTTGGAACGAACAAGAAACATCCAGAGTTGTGCGGGCGATGCGGTGACGTGATCGAGCACATGATGGGCGCATAAGACGCAGGGGTGCTGAACGATTTTATGAACAAGGGAAAGAAACAGATTACCAAAACGACCACAACCCGTTCCAAGGCGAAACCCGCCGCGGCCAAGGCGCCGAAAAAGGCCGCCATCGCCAAACCCAGCGCGAAAGCCGCTGCCGCGGCCGCCGCCGAGGCCGCCGAGAACAAAGAGCCCAAACTGCTCAAGCTCGGCAAGGACGACGCGGTCAAGTACAAGAAATTGCTCCTGGACCTGCGCGATCATTTGATCGACGGCGTCAATTTCCTCGCCACCGACAATTTGAAACGCTCCAGCCGCGAGGCCTCGGGTGAATTGAGCGGCTACAGTCTTCACATGGCCGACGCCGGTACGGACAATTTTGACCGCGAATTCGCGCTGAGCCTCGTCTCGAACGAGCAGGAAGCCCTCTACGAAATCGAGGAAGCCCTCAAGCGGCTCGAACAGAGCACCTACGGCCTGTGCGGGATGTGCGAAAAGCCGATCCGCAAGGAACGCCTGCAGGCCGTCCCGTTCGCCCGCCTGTGCGTTAACTGCCAGTCCGAGGTCGAGAAAGACCACCGCCGCCCCGCCCAGCCGACCGGCGTGTTCAGCGAGACGTCCGACGAAGAAGGCGGCGACGGCGATGACGCCGAGGATTGATCTTGAGGCGGGTCGTCCTCATTGCCGCAGCCATCGCTCTCGTTGATCAACTGACCAAGTTCCTGGTCGCGGGTTGCATTGATGGACAACAATCGCTGGTGGTCATCAGCGGTTTTTTCAACCTGGTCAACTGGAGCAACACAGGCGCGGCTTGGGGGATTTTCCAGAACTACAATCTCGTCCTGGCTGTTGTTTCGGTGGTGACGATCCTCGCTCTGTACGTGTTTCGCCACTCGCTGCAGTTCCACCGCACCGCCAGCGCCATCGCCCTGGGACTGATCACCGGCGGCATCGTCGGCAATTTTATCGACCGGGTCCGGTTGGGACACGTGGTCGACTTCCTGGATTTCTATACGAACACCGAGCCGGTCGCCTCCTGGCTGCAACGGTTCATGGGAAGCAATCATTGGCCCGCCTTCAATGTGGCTGACAGCGCCATCTGCGTCGGCGTCGTGCTCTATATGATCGCCTCCTGGCGCAGTGATCCCGACGCGGAAGCGGCCGGCGCGAACGCCGGGGCGTCCTAAAGGTCGTACAAGAATCTCTTCCGGCCTTCGAAACGCGCCAGCGTCCGGCAGCCTTGCCGGGTAAGAAAATCCGCCGTTTCGGCAAACTTCAGCCCGACCTGGTCCGGCGCGTGGGAATCGGAATTGACCGTCAACGGGATGCTCAGCGCCAGTGCCTGTTTCACGATGGACAGGTCCGGGTACGGTTGCGGCGCGGGCAACTCAGGATGACGATACCCGGACGTGTTGATCTCCATGCAAAGGCCGGCCTGGGCAATCTCCTGGAGCGTCCGCGTGATTTCGTCCGCTGTGCGTTCCGTCGGATGACGGCCGGAGCGTTTGACCACGTCGAAGTGGGCGATGATGTCGCACAACCCGCTGGCGGCGAGTTTGCGCATCAGCTCGAAATAACGCGCGTACTGCGCCTCGCTGTCACCGGGATAATGTTTCGACCACGACCCGATACGGCATTCGGGATCGAGATAATGGATTGAGCCGATGATGTAATCGAATGGATAGGTCGCGATTTGGTTGGCCAGATATTCTTCCAGCCCTTCGACGAAATCCATTTCCAAGCCGAGCTTCACCTCGATCCGCCCGCGATACTCGAACTGCAGTTCCACCACGCGGTTGACGTAATACTCCAGTTCGCTCTCCTGCATGCGCACGTTCGCGCCCCAGCCGTTGGGAAGAGGGTTGTGGTCGGAAAAACCGACCTCCCGCAGGCCCAGTTCAATGGCCCGCTCGACGTAGGCCTCCATCGGCCCCGCCGCGTGCAGGCAGAGCGGCGTGTGCATGTGATAATCGGCAATGATCGGCATGTGTGTTCTTGGTGCCTTGGTGTCTTGGTGGTTGCTTCAGCCGTTGTCTTCACCACCAAGACACCAAGGCACGAAGGTCGGAGTGTACGCATCGGGGGGTGCATTGACAATCAGTTTGCGCGCCCCTAGTATTCGCGGATGGAAACGCCCGTTGTCTTTGACAGCAAAGGTCAACAAGTCGTCGGCATGCTGCACGTCCCGGACGGTCGCGGCCGGTTCCCGGCGGCGCTGCTGCTGCACGGATTTACCGGCACCAAGACGGAAATCCATCGCATGTTTGTGAAACTCTCCCGCCATCTGGCCGCGCACGGCATCGCCAGCCTGCGTTTCGATTTTCGCGGTTCGGGCGACAGTGCCGGGGATTTTGAAGACATGACCATCCGCTCGGAAGTCGTCGACGCCTTGGAAGCCCTGAAGTTCCTCGCCCGGCACAAGCGGGTCAATTCCCGCCGCCTGGCGCTGATCGGCATGAGCATGGGCGGCGCGATAGCGTCCCACGTCGTCGCCCGCGAGAGGAACCGCATCAAGACCCTCGCGTTGTGGGCCCCCGTGGCGGAAGGCGCCGGCATCCTCGACGATTTGTCCACCCCCGAAGCCATCGCGGCGCTGGCCCAGACCGGCATTACCGACCACGAAGGCAATCTCGTGGGCGTCCAGTTCATCCGTCAATTCGCCGAGATGCGCCCCTTGCGCGAGGTCGCCAAATCCAAGTGCCCGGCGCTGCTCATCCACGGCTCGAAAGACCAGACCGTGCCGGTCCAGCACAGCGACATGTACGAGCGCGCCCTGCGCTCGCCCAAACGTCTCGTCAAAAAAGTCATCATCAACGGCGCCGACCACACCTTCAATAAACACATCTGGGAAACCCGCGCCATCGACGAAACATTGGATTGGCTGGCCGAAACGTTGTAAACTCGGTCGATGCCTTTTCAACTGGTCAGCAAGTACAAGCCGCGCGGGGACCAACCGCAGGCCATCAAGACGCTGGTCGACTCGATTGCCGCCGGCAATCGGCATCAGACCCTGCTCGGCGTCACCGGCAGCGGCAAGACGTTCACCATGGCCAACGTCATCCAGCAACTGGACCGCCCCACGCTGGTGATCTCGCACAACAAGACGCTGGCGGCGCAGTTGTTCAGCGAGTTCAAACAATTCTTCCCGCACAACGCGGTCGAATACTTCGTCAGTTACTACGATTACTACCAGCCCGAGGCCTACATCCCGCAGACGGACACGTACATCGAGAAGGACTCCAGCATCAACGAGCAGATCGAGAAATTGCGGCTGTCGGCCACCAGTTCGCTCCTGTCGCGCCGGGACGTGATCGTGGTGGCCAGCGTGTCCTGCATTTACGGGCTGGGGTCGCCCGAGGATTATTTTGAAATGATGGCGCTGCTCACCGTCGGCGGCGAGTTGTCCCGCGACGATCTGCTGCGCAAGCTGGTGGACATGCAGTACAACCGCAACGACGTCGAGTTCACCCGCGGCAACTTCCGCGTGCGGGGCGATACCGTGGAAGTCTGCCCGAGTTACGCCGAAGAAGCCGTGCGCATCGAGTTCAATGCCGACCACGTCGAGCGCCTCACGCGGTTCGAGCCGCTGACCGGGCACAAGATCGAGGAAGTCGCCAAGCTCTCAATTTATCCGGCCAAACATTGGGTCATGCCCTACTCGAAAATCGTCCGCGCCCTCGGCTCGATCAAGGCCGAGATGCAGGCGCGTGTGGCCTGGTTCGAGGAGCACAGCAAACTCGTCGAAGCCCAGCGCATCCATTCGCGCACGATGTACGACATGGAAATGCTCGGGGAAATGGGCTTCTGCGGCGGGATCGAGAATTACTCGCGCCACCTCAGCGGCCGCGCGCCGGGGGAACGGCCGTTTACGTTGATTGATTTTTTCCCGAAGGATTACCTGCTGGTCATCGACGAATCGCACGTTACCGTCCCGCAAATCGGTGGAATGTACGCGGGCGACCGCTCCCGCAAAACCACGCTCGTCGAACACGGTTTCCGCCTGCCGTCCGCCCTGGACAACCGGCCGCTGAATTTCCCGGAGTTCGAGTCCCTGATCGGCCAGACCACGTTCGTCTCCGCCACGCCCGGACCGTACGAACTCAGCCACAGTACGGTCGTGGCCGAGCAGATCATCCGGCCGACCGGCCTGGTCGATCCTCCCGTGATCATCAAACCGCTCAAGGGCCAGATCGACGACCTGATCGAGCAATGCCGCGCCCGCGCCACGAAACACGAACGCGTGCTGGTGACCACGCTCACCAAACGCACCGCGGAGGACCTGTCCGATTACCTGCGCGAGGTCGGCATCCGCGTCAAATACCTGCACAGCGAAATCGACACGATCGAACGGGTCGAGATCCTGCGCGGCCTGCGCGCCGCCGATTTCGACGTGCTGGTCGGCATCAACCTGCTCCGCGAAGGCCTCGATCTGCCGGAAGTCTCGCTTGTCGCCATTCTCGATGCCGACAAGGAAGGCTTCCTGCGTAGCGCCACCTCGCTGATCCAGACCGCCGGCCGCGCCGCGCGTCACATCAACGCGGAAGTGATCCTTTACGCCGATGTGATGACCAATTCGATCAACAAATTCATCGCGACCACCGATTATCGGCGGGCCAAACAGCTCGCGTATAACAAGGAACACCACATCACGCCCAAGACCATCAAACGCGAACTGCAACTCAGCCTGGCCGAACTCACCCAGGCCCGCGAGGTCGAGCAATCCGTCGTCCGCGAAGCCCCCGGCGGTTATCGCACCGCCGAACTTCTCCGGGAACTCGAGGCCGAGATGATCGAAGCCGCCGAGAACCTCCAGTTCGAAAAAGCCGCGATCCTGCGCGATCAAATCAAGGAACTGGAGGATGCCAAAAGCGCCTCGGCCAGTCCCGCTCCCGCGCCCGGCCAGGGGAAACGCCAGGTCAAATACGACCGCAAACTCCACGTGAATGTCCTGAAAAAAACGCGCGCCCCGAGCCGAAAATGATCCCGCTCAACTCCGAAACCGTCCGCCAAATCGTGCGCGCCGCGCTGGCTGAAGACGTCGGCGCGGGCGATATCACCACCGAATCCGCCATTCCCGCCGCCTTGAACGCCCGGGCCACGATCATCGCCAAGGAGCCCTGCGTGGTCGCCGGCCTGCCGCTGGTGCAGGCGGTGTTCGGCGAACTCGACCCGCGCGTGACGGTCAAGACGCTGGTCGAAGAGGGCAGCGTCGTCCAGAACAAGCAGACCGTCTGCGAAATCAGCGGCCCCGCCCGCGCCATCCTGACGGGCGAACGCACCGCGTTGAATTTCATCCAGCGCTTGTCCGGCATCGCCACCATGACGCGCGAGTTTGTGGAGTTGGTGGCCGGCACGCAGGCGAAAATCCTCGACACGCGCAAGACGACCCCGACGCTGCGCCTGATTGAGAAATACGCCGTCGCCGCCGGCGGCGGCCAGAACCATCGGATGGGATTGTTCGACGCCGTGATGATCAAGGACAACCATCGCGTCATCCTCTCTCGCCTAGGCTCGAACGCCCTCGGCGACGCCGTCGCCACAGCGCACAAAAATCACCCCGACGTTTCCATCGTGATCGAGGCGGACACGATTGACCAGGTGGACGAAGCCCTGGCCGCCGGGGCCGACCACATCCTGCTCGACAACATGACCCCCGACGAATTGCGCGAAGCCGTGAAACTCGTGGCCGGCCGCGCCAAGACCGAAGCCAGCGGCGGCGTCCGCCTGTCCACGGTGGCCGCTATCGCCGCCACCGGCGTGGACTACATCAGCGTCGGCGCGCTCACCCACTCGGCGCGGGCGGTGGATTTTTCGCTGGAACTGGCAGAGGGGGTTCAGTAAATGATGCAATCAAAATGGATAGATAGACTTGCGGATTATTCGGATGAATCGATACTGAACGAGTTGCGCCGAGTCGCCAAGTCTTTGGGAAAAAACACACTTGTAGCGGGCGATCTTAAGTCTGCCCGGCTTTCATATGCCCTTCTGAAGAAGCGGTTTGGTGGCCTGCATAAAGCTTTGAAGCTCGCTGGACTGGACTCGCCCGAATTCCACAGAAATGTTCCGGATGAGGATCTGCTGCGAGAGCTCGAACGCGTATGGGATTCAGTCCTTGAAAAGGAGGGGCGCCGCCCGACCAAGGAGGACTTAGCCAAGTGCGGGGCGATGTATTCGTATGGCCCGTATTATCGTAGATGGCGTTCTTGGGTCAAAGCATGTGAAGCGCTCTTAGAATGGTCGGACAGGAGATCCCAGTCGAACGGGCAACAGAGCAGCGCAGTCTCAAGCAATCCAGATAACCACCCTAAGAGATATAAACGACCAATTCCCCTCCGGTTACGATACGAAATACTTAAGAGAGACGAATTCAAATGCAAAATCTGCGGGAGAAGCCCCGCAAATACATCCGGTTTGGCACTCCAAGTTGATCACGTAACCGCAGAATCTAAAGACGGTCCGACCACGCCTGAGAATCTTCGCACGCTCTGCAACGAATGCAATTTGGGGAGAGGTAATTTGGATTAGCACTGCGTCAGTGATTAAGTGGTTCGTCTATTTGCGTTTATGAAACCGGCTCGGCACTGGATTGAAAAGCTTTTTTTGGTAAAGCATCCCGAAGGCGGCTATTACCGGGAAACGTACCGCGCGGCGGAATCGATTCCACAGAACGGATTGCCCCCGCGATTCAGTGGACTACGGGCGTTTTCCACGGCGATCTATTTTCTGTTGCCGTCCGGGGAATGCTCCGCACTGCACCGCATCAAGTCCGACGAGGTCTGGCATTTCTACGCGGGCAATTCGCTGACCATTCATGTGATCGATGAAAGGGGAACGTACACGCAGATCAAATTGGGCGGCGATTCCTTTCAGGCCGTTGTCCCCGCCGGCTGCTGGTTCGGCGCGACCGTTGACGGGCCGGGATCATACGCGCTGGCCGGTTGCACCGTCGCGCCGGGGTTCGACTTCGCCGACTTTGAGTTGGCCAACCGCGCGGACCTTGTCGCGCTCTATCCCCAGCACCGGGCGATCATTGAAAGACTCGCGTGATAGGACGCTCCCACGTAGCCCCTTTGTCATGCCGAGCTTGTCGAGGCATCTCTGTCGTTCCGTCGTGTCCTAAATTGACCTGAGCGCAGCAATTGGCCTGCGTAGGAGCGCCCTTCCGGGCGCGACATTGATGGGATCGCGCCCGGAAGGGCGCTCCTACGAGTCGGAAATCAGGACACTGCCTGTCGTTCCGAACGCCTGACGGCAGAGACCCCTCGGCAAGCTCGGGGTGACAGACGAGAGCGGCCACCAGTAGAATTTGCTTAGTTTTCGGGCGTTCGACCGGTAGAGTGGCGTCAGGATGACGGCTGGCACGGCAATTTTGGAGGTGTTCTATCAGGCGGCGGGACAGTTTGTGTCGCTGCCTGAATTGGAACGAATTCTGAAACAGCCGTCCGCCCATGTGACGGCGGAAATGGGCGAGTTGCAACGCCTGGGCTATCAGTTTGAAATCCATCCGCACCTCGGTTACCGGCTGCTGGAAACTCCCGAGAGATTGACGGCGGACGATATCCAGGCGCGGCTGAAGACGCACGTGATCGGTTCCGAGGTGCTCGTGTTCGAGCAAACCTCTTCCACCAACGACGTGGTGGCGCACATGGCCGCCTCGCAACGCGGCGAAGGACTCGTTGTCTTTGCCGAATCGCAGACCAAAGGACGCGGGCGGCACGGACGCGCCTGGGCGTCGCCGCGCGGGAAGGGATTGTGGTTTTCAGTCCTGTTGCGGCCGAAGATTGCCCCCGCCGCCGCGCCGCGCATCACCGTGGCGGCCAGCGTCGCTGTCGCGAGGGTCATGCGCAAGGCCAGCGGCCTCGATGCGCGCATCAAATGGCCCAACGACGTGACGGTCAACGGGAAAAAGGTCGCGGGAATTTTGACGGAACTCAGCGCCGAAGGCGACAGGATCACGTCCGCCATTCTCGGCATCGGTATCGATGTGAATTGCCAGGCGGAAGATTTTCCGCCCGACGTGTCGGCGCTGGCGACCTCGCTGGCCGCGGAGACGGGCCACGCCTTTGAGCGCGCGGCGCTGGCGGCGGACGTGCTGCGGGCGCTCGATGAATGCTACGCGATTGCGCAGGCGGATTTCGATTCGATTATTGCCGAGTGGGCGCAATTGTGCACGACGCTGGGCAAACAGTTGGTGGTGACCAGGGGCGAGCAGCGGCTGGAAGGCCACGCACAGGCGCTGGACGGCGACGGCGCGCTGCTGTTGCGCCGGGACAACGGACAGATCGAACGCATCCTCGGCGCGGACGTGACGGTGCAACGCGCATGAAGACCCAACCCGCCACCCTGTTGATCAATGCCAACAACACGAACACGAGTTTTGCGCTGGCCGATCGATCGCGCATCCTGCGCGTGGTGAAAATGCCGACCGCGTCCATCCGCAAACTCCCCTTTGCGCGCCATCAATATACCGGCGCCGTTCTCGCCTCCGTCGTGCCGGTGGCGACGAAAAAACTGCTGCGCCTGCTGCCCGTGCGGCCGCTGGTGGTCACGGCCTCCATCGATCTTGGGATCGGCGTCGACTATCCCGACAAACGCCAGATCGGCGCCGACCGCCTGGCCAACGCCGTCGGCGTCGCCCGCCTCTACGGCTCGCCCGCCATTGTCGTCGATTTCGGCACGGCGCTGACGTTTGATATCGTCAACACGCGCGGCCACTACGCCGGCGGCGTGATTGCGCCGGGGCTGGCGTCGGTGACCGATTACCTCTACCAGCGCACGGCGTTGCTGCCGCGCATCACCCTGGCGGAACCGCGTTCGGCCATCGGCAAAAGCACCGTCGCGGCGATGCGTGTCGGCGCGGTGGTTGGCTATCGCGGGCTGGTGAAGGAAATCCTGGCCGCTTTGCGGCGCGAACGGTCGCTGCGCCACGCCACGGTGGTGGCCACCGGCGGCTACGCGCACTTGATGGCGCAGAAAATCCCCGGCATCGACCACGTCAATCCGCTATTGACCCTCGAAGGGTTGCGGTTTATTTACATGCGCAATTCCGATGAATCGAATTGACGCCACATTCCAGTCGCTGCGCGCCAGGGGGCAAAAAGGCTTCATCGCCTACATTTGCGCCGGCGATCCGCACTTGAAGGCCACCGCCGCGCTGGCGCGGGCGTTCGAACGGGCCGGGGTGGACGTGCTGGAACTGGGCGTGCCGTTCAGCGATCCGCTGGCCGACGGCGTGGTGAACCAACTCGCCTCGGAACGCGCGTTGCACAGCGGCACGACGCTGGACGGTGTGTTGAAGATGGTGGCCGGGTTGCGCAAGGGCGGTTTGCGCACGCCCGTCGTGCTCTACGCCTATTTCAACGTCGTGCATCGGCACGGACTGAAACGGTTCGCGCGCGACGCGGCAGCGGCCGGCGTGGACGGCGTGCTGGCGCTCGATTTGCCGCCCGAAGAGGCCGGGGCGTACGAGGCATCGATGAAACGCGCGGGAGTGCATCCGATTTATCTGGTCGCCCCCACCACGCCCGGGCGGCGCGTCGGCGAAATCGCGCGGCACGCTTCGGGATTCATTTATTACGTCTCGCGCGAGGGCGTGACGGGGATGCAGAAGACATTGTCCTCGTCCATGGGGGCAATGGTGGCGACGATCCACCGGCATTCGCGGCTGCCGGTGGCTGTCGGCTTCGGCATTTCCACGCCGCAACAAGCGCGCGCGGCGGCCAGGACGGCCGATGCCATCGTCGTCGGCAGCGCGATTGTCAACCAGATCGCCAAAGGCGGACATGACCGGAACATGGTGGCGAAGGTCACGCGGTTTGTGAGGCCGATGGCGCGGGCGGTCCACGGCAAACTTTGACTGTGAGGATTTGACTATGAATTGGGCGGTCATTATGGCGGGCGGATACGGGGAGCGGTTCTGGCCAATGAGCCGGCGCAAGCAACCGAAACAATTGCTGCCGATTGTCGGCGACCGCACCATGATCCAACAGACGGTGGCGCGGCTGGAAACGGTGGTTGATCCCGCGCGGATGATGGTGGTGACCAATCGCGAACAGGCGCCGCTGGTGCGCAAGCAATTGCCCCGCGTCAAGAACGTCATCGCCGAACCGATGGGCCGCAACACCGCCCCCTGCATCGGCCTGGCGGCGGCCATCATCAACAAACGCGATCCGGACGGCGTCATGGCCGTGTTGCCAGCCGATTCCTATATCAGCGACGCGGCCGGTTACCGGCGGGTCGTGCGCGACGCTCTTGAATTGGCGAAACAACAGGACGTGCTCGTGACGATAGGCATCCAGCCGGCCTCGCCGCACACGGGCTACGGCTACATCCAGGTCGGCGAAACGCTGGACACCAGGGCCGTCACGAAATTTTGGAAAGCCCACCGCTTCGTCGAAAAACCCGACCTGAAAACGGCCCGGGAATTTCTGGCCGCGGGCGATTATCGCTGGAACGCCGGCATGTTCGTCTGGTCCGTGCGCGCGATCCTCGCCGCGTTCGAGAAATATCAGCCGGACATGGCCGCCAGTCTCCGGCGGATCGAGAAGGCCGTCGGCACAAAATCATTCAACGTTGTGGTGAAACGCGAATACGCCCGGATGGAGAAGATTTCCGTCGATTACGCCATCATGGAAAAGGCCGGCAACGTCGTGGTCGCCAACGGGGATTTCGATTGGGACGACGTCGGCGACTGGCCGGCCGTGGAACGCCACTACCCGAAGGACGCCAACGGCAACGTTGCGCGCGGCGAGGCCGTGGCGCTGAACGCGAACAATTGCGTCATCGTCAGCGCCGGCAACCATCTCGTCGCGGTTGTGGGCGTGAGCGATTTGGTGGTCGTGCACACGGCGGATGCGACGTTGATCTGCCACAAGAGCGAGGCGCAACGCGTGCGCGAAATCCCGAAACAACTCGCCACCCAGCCCAAATACAAGAAGCTGCTCTGATGCGGGTGCTCGGCATTGATTACGGACAGACGCGCGTGGGCCTGGCCCTCAGCGACGAGACCGGCACGGTCGCGCAATCGTTGTGTTATTGCGACGGCGGCGCGGACAAAAAAGTGGTCCAGGCCGTGTTGCGGATCGCAACCGAGCGCGGCGCGGGCAAGATCGTTGTCGGCGTCCCGATGAAGTTAAATAACTCGCCTGGCCCGCAAACGGAAAAAACGCTGAAATTCGTCGCCGCGCTGCAAGCGGCGACGACGCTGCCCGTGCGACGCTGGGACGAACGGCTGACCACGGTGCAGGCCCAGCGCGTGTTGATCGAGGGCAACGTTCGGCGTAAAGACCGCAAGGAAAAAATCGACCAACTTGCCGCCCAAATCATGCTGCAAAGCTACCTCGATGCCACCAACCCGCAGCCACCCGAAGAATAAGCCTGGCAGGGCAGATGGTCCCCGGCACTTCAAGCTGACCATCGCCTACGACGGCGCCGCCTATGGCGGCTGGCAATTGCAACCGAACGCCCCGACCGTGCAGCAACTGCTTGAGCAGGCGGCGGAAAAGCTGGCCGGCCACGCCGTCCGCTTGCACGGCTCAGGCCGCACGGACGCCGGCGTGCATGCGAGGGCCCAAGTCGCCAATTGCTCGTTTGCGACGCGATTAACGCGGGACATTCTTCGCAGCGCGTTCAACGCAAACCTGCCGCCGGACATTCGCGTGACCCGCGTGGAGGAAGTGGGACAAGACTTTCACGCCCGGTTTTCGGCCAGGGGAAAAGAGTATCGCTACCAGATCGACTGCGGCGCGGTGGCCGACCCGTTCCTGCGCGGCCAGGCGTGGCATCACCCTCGGCCGTTGAACGTTGCGGCGATGCGGCGCGCGGCGCGGTCGATCAGAGGCCGGCACGATTTTTCGGCGTTGTCCGCCAATCCGCTGCGCCCCGTGGAGACGCCGGTGCGGACCATTTCGCAATTGACGGTTACCCGGCGCGGTCCGCTGCTGACGATCAGCGTATGCGCCGACGGATTTCTCTACAAGATGGTCCGCTCGATTGTGGGCGCGCTGGTGAAAGCGGGCGAGGGGAGATTGACCGAAGGACAGTTGCGCGCCCTGATCCGCGGTAAAAAGCGCACCGCATTGATCGAGACCGCTCCCGCGCACGGGCTGTATCTGTGGAAAGTATTGTACTAGGCCGGAGCTTTTGGTAGGGCTCTAGTCATGCGCTGTAGGTTTGCCGTCCTGTTCCTGGCTGCCGCGCTCTGTTACCGGCTCTCGTCTGCGCAGGCCAGTGTTCCCACCAATTTCAATCTTCCCGAAGGGACCACGGCCATTTCCATTGGGAGCGGTGCGGTTCCTGCCGGCGCAACGATCGAGCTGGGGGAGCATGTGGATATTTTGGCTGCGTATCAAGATTCGGGGACGCATCAGCCGATGAACAAGGTGGTCGTGCAAGGCGTCATCGTCCTTGCCATTGGGAGCGGGAGCATCACACTGGCCGTCGAAACGCAGCAAGTGAAACTGATCCAGGCTGCGGACCGTGCGGGTGCTCTGATAATCTCGGCCCGGCCGCCGGCGATTACTTTCAGTCAGTTGCGTGAACTGGCCTTGGATGAATTGAAGGAGCGATTTCCCAACGTTGATCCATCGTGCTTCCTCTATCAGGGGACGATGACTGATCTTGCCGCTGGACGGAATTACACAGAAGCCACGGTGGTATTTACCGACTGTCATTCGCCGATCAAGTACGCCAAGGGTCCGAAGCAGGACGGGCAGGCAGTGCCAATTGTATCCGGGATTGAGTACTGCGTCCGGATAAAACGGGACGGCGAAGTGATTGGCATTGAGCGGCACGAGCACGACGATGGTGTGCTGGAGATCACCCCCGCACCGGATCAGGGAATCCAGTCACGGGTGCCGGCTCCTCCCATCGCTCCTCCTTTACATCAAATCCCTCTTCCTTTGGTTCAGACCAACCGGATGATCATTATTCGTCCCGAAAGCGTGCCGCAGACGCTGCCTTAGCTTGCCTTTTCCCAGGCGTACTTGCCTTTGATGCTTTGGAGGAAGAACTTCCCGGGCGAGGGCGTGGCGATGAGTTGTTCGTAAACGGTCTTGGGGACGGAGAAATAGCGGTAGGCGCCGGTGGCGTGGAACTCGATCTCGAGGGTCTCGGTCGCCTCGTCGTAGCCGATGGACGCAATGTCGCTGGAAACGACGCGCTGGCGTTGGATCTCGCTCATCAGTGCTTTTGTAGCCGCGAATCGGATGCGGGGCAAGTCTGGAGTGATTCGGCCACCGGGAGCGATCAATCCGCCAGGAAATCGACCTTGGCGGTCAATTCGGGCGTAAGGAAATGGTCGGGCTGGTCGACCTGCACTTTGACCTGCAGGGTGCCTTTGGAACGGTTGGCTTCGGGGGCGATCTCGGCCACGTACCCCTCGTATTTCTTGTCCGGGTAGGCTTCGGGGCTGATCGCGCAGCGTTGTTTGAGGTGCACCTTGGACAGGTCGGCCTCGTTCAAATCGATTTCCACCTGCAAATCGCTCAGATCGGCCAGCGACACCAGTGCGGTGCTCGGGCCGCGCGCGCCGCCAAAACTTTGCGGGACAACCAACTCATCAGGATCGACCAGTTTCTCCAGGATCGTCCCGTTGATCGGCGCGCGAATCGTGCACCAGTCGACATAGGTCTGGGCCAGGTCGACTTGTCCCTGGGCGACTTTCAGTTCGGCGGCGGCGGCGTCGCGCGCACGGATCGTATCGTCCATGGCGCGCTGGCTGTCCACATTGTCCCGGGCCAGTTCGAACTGGCGTTTCAGGTTGACCTCGGCGTTCGTCAGGTTCGCCTCCGCCAAAGCGACTCGTCCCTGCGCTTCCAACAACCGCGCGCGATATTCGTCGTCTTCCAAAACAACCATCACGTCGCCCTTCTTGACGACGTCGCCCTTTTTCACGCCGATCCATTTGACGGTGCCCTGGAACCGCGGGCTGATCTCGATGCGCGCGTGCGGCACCACATAGCCGCTGACCGTCAACACCGCGTCGCCCGATTTGGGCCGAGCGGGGAGTGTTGCCGCGCCGGCGGCGGCCACGGGCATGCCGGTGGAGGCGAGTGGCTGGCGGTCGCCTTTGCGCGTCGCCGCGAACACCAATAGCGCGGCAACCACCACGCCGGCCACGATGGTGATCATCAAGGCCGGGCCGCGTTTGCGCCGCCCCTTTTTGTCGGCGGGGATCGTCAACCGCCCCAGCGTTTGTTCCGGTGTGCTCATGTCGTCTGAATCATCTTTACCAGCAAATTTATACCGAGCGCAAGGCATCAAGCACGGGCTTGCGCGCCGCCAGTCGCGCGGGCAGCAGTCCGCCGAGCAGTCCCATGACCAGCGCGAACGTCATCCCGCCCGCCAGCAACCCGGCCGTGATGCGAAATTCGAAGGCCACTTCCGCGAACGTCGTCCAACTGAACGTGCCCGTGGCGATGCCATTCAGCGGCAGGGACAACAGGCATCCCAGCGCGCCGCCAATCAATGCAAGCAGGATCGATTCCAACATGAAAGACGCGTAAATATCGCCCCGTTTGAAGCCCAACACCCGCAATGTCCCGATTTCGCGCGTGCGCGAGCCGACGGTGGCGTACATCGTGTTCATCGCCGAGAACGCCGCGCCGATGCTCATGATCGTGGCCAAAAATGCGCCCATGAACTGGATCGGGCCGGCCGTCTTAGTCTGTTCCCGGTAATAGGCCGTCTCCGGCAACACGCGCACCTGCAAATTCTTGTCCGATTCCAGCCGCTCGGTCAGCGCCTGCGCCGCGGCGGGGCTGACGGGGCGGATGAGCACCGACCCGTAAAAGTCCCGGTGAAACACGTCACGCGCCTCGTCGGCGTCCACCCAGATTTCCGATTCGTACGCGGTCCGGTTGGCGTCGAACATGCCGACGACGTGCCAGGTGGTTTTGCCCGAACGAAAACTCTGGCCGACCTGGCAGTTGGCGAACCGCGCGGCGATTTTGCGGCTGACGATACACTCGTGCAGGCCCTGGCTGAACATCCGGCCTTCGACCAGGGCGACCTGCGGACGCAGTTCCAGGCCGACGCGGCCGATGCCGCGCACGAGGATGTTGGCGGCGCCGTTGTGGTCGATGCGGTCCTGGTTGATGAGCACGACGATTTCGGAGGAAGCCAGCGGTTCACCCGCGCCGTCCCGGGCGATGCCGTCGAGATACTTGATCACGCGCGTTTCGTCGCGGGTGATCTGGCTGCTGGATTCGGCGGTCGAACCTTTGCGCAGCACCAGCAGATTGCGCGGGTCGCCGGTGCTGATGTAGGTCGTCCTCAGCCCTTGCGCCAGCGCCATGACCATCACGAACACGGCCACGACCAGTCCGACGCCGAGCGTGGTGGCCAGCGTCAGCCGCCAGCGCACGCGCAGGTTCCGTAAATTATATTTGAGGGGGATGGCCATGGCCGGTTAATCCAGGTCCCTCAAGCCTTCCACCACGCTCTTGCGGGTGCTGGTGTAGGCGGGCATCAGGGCGCTGACCACGCCCAGCGCGGTGGCCACCAGCATGCCGCCGGCAATGATGTGGGGGGTGACATCGAATTTGAGGAAGAACCCGCGTGACAGCGAATAAATGTCGATGCTGCCGAACAGCGCCCGGGCGCCCAGGCAGCCGATGATGCCGCCGGCCATCGCCAGCCCGAAGGATTCGGCCAGGATCAGGCCGAAGACATGGGAACTGTTGAACCCGACCGCCTTGAGCACCGCGATCTCGCGCGCCCGTTCGCGGATCGCCATGCTCATCGTGCTGGCCGTCACCAAAATCATCGTGAAGACGATGACGGTGGAGATCGAGCCGATCAGCATTTTGATATTGCCGAACATGGAGACGAAACCGAGTTGGAAGGCGCGTTCGGTCTCTGTTTTCGTTTCGGCATCGGAATTGGCAAAGGTCTCGTCGATGCGTTTGATCAGCACGGGCACCACCGCCGGGTTTTCGGCGCGGATCCAGAAGGTGCCGACCAGGCCCTTGTTTCCGAGCAGTTCGTCGAAGTACTCGTGGTGGAAGAACAGGTTGCTCTCGTCGATGCCGCCGTAGTAGATGCCGCGCAGGGTCAATTCAGGATCACACGGCCAGATCGTGCCCAGCAACGTGATTTTGTCGCCGACCTTCCAGCCGAAACGCCGGGCGGTCTTGATCCCGACGACGGCCCCGGTGCGGTCCTTGATGAAATCGTTGAGCTGCTGCGGATCGATGGTGGATTCGGTGAAGACTTTGAACAATTTGTCGGCTTCGCAGGCGAACTGCGGGAAGAAATTGCGTTCGTCCTTGTAGATGCCGCCGAACCAGGTGAACTTGGTGCAGTACTGCACGCCCGGCATGCGTTCGATGCGGGACTGATATTTTTCCGGCAGCACGTTGGCCAGGGACACCTTGTGGCGCACCACCAGCCGCAAGGCCGACGCCTCGGACGTGGCGGGTTGTGTCAGTTCGCGCAGGGCGGTCTGCAACGTGGTGTACAGAAACAGGCTCAGCGCCACGCTGAGAACGGTCAGCGTCAGCCGCCGTTTGTTGCGCAGCGCGTTGCGCAGGATGAATCCGGGGATGGTCATGGCGATGCGCTTTGCCGCGTCAGGCCTTCAACCCCATCGACAGGGTGCGCAGCATCTGTCCTTCCTTGCTGAGGAGCTCGCCTTTTTCCAAATGGACGATCCGGCGCGAGTAGGCCGCCGCCTTCGGGTCGTGCGTGACCATGATCACCGTTTTGCCGGCCTCCTGGTTGAGCCGTTGCAGCAACGTCAGCACCTCCGCTGCCGAATGGGCGTCCAGGTTGCCCGTTGGCTCGTCGGCCACGAGCAGGGCGGGGTCGGTGACCAGCGCCCGCGCGATGGCGACGCGTTGTTCCTGGCCGCCGGACATTTGGCGGGGCAGATGGCGCATCCGGTCGGCCAGGCCGACAAGGTCCAGCGCCGCTTCGACGTGTTCGCGGCGTTCGGCGGCGGTCAGGCCGGTCAACAGCAGCGGCAGTTCGACGTTTTCAAACGCGGTCAGCACGGGAATGAGATTGAATGTTTGGAAGACGAAACCGATGTGCGTGTTGCGCCATTCCGCCAGCTCGGTTTCGTTGAGCGCGCCGACGTCGGCGCCGTCGACGATGCACCGGCCGCTGGTGGGGCGGTCGATGCCCGCGATGAGGTGCAGCAGCGTGCTTTTGCCCGAACCGCTCGGCCCCATCAGCGCGACAAATTCGCCCAGCTGGATTTCCAACGAGACACGGTCCAAGGCCACCACTTCGATCTCGCCGTGGCTGTAAAGCTTTGTCAAATCCTGTATTTGGACGATTGAACCTGCCATGTGCAAGGAGTTTAGCACAGCGCACGCCAACTTCCAGACCAAGTGTTATCCTTCTGGCGCAACCACTTGGAAATCCGTTAACGAACGCGGCGGCAGGGCGGCACGCAGGGCGTTCAGCACGACGATCACATCGATCACTTCCTGTGAAATGGCGCCCGCCACGGGAGGCAGATAGCCAAAGGCGGCCAGGCCCATGCCGGCGACGCTCAGGGCCATGCCGCCCAGGGCGCTTTGCAGGGCGATGGTGCGCATGCGGCGGCTGATGTGCAGGAATTCGTCCACCTTCTCCAGGGAGGTGTTCATGATCACCGCGCCGGCGGCTTCGCTGGTGATGTCGCTGTTCTGGCCGAATGCCACGCCGACCGTTGCGGCCATCAATGCCGGCGCATCGTTGATCCCGTCGCCGAGATACAACGTCTTCGCCCGTTGCGTTTCCGTCCGCACGATGGCCAGTTTCTGTTCCGGGCTTTGGCCGGCGTAGACTTCCTTGATGCCGACCAGGTCGGCGAGATAGCGCACCTCCGATTCCCGGTCGCCGGAAACCAGCAGCACTTTGTCGAACTGATGCCGGGGTTTGAGGTGGCCGATGAACGAGACGCCTTCCGCGCGCGGTTCGTCACGGAACCGGTACGTGGCGGCGTAGGCGCCGTCGATCAGCACCACGCATTCCAGTCCGCCGCCGGTGTCCGGCAGATCGCGGGCGATGGACGGTTGCAGGGCCAGGACGCGATCGCGGCTGGTGATTTGGACCGTGCGGCCGCCGCAGGTCCCGCGCAATCCTTCCCCGGGGCGCTCGCTGATTTCCCCGACTTCCCGCAGGCCGATGTCCGCGTCCCGCGCGGCCACGAGGATGGCGAGGGCGAGGGGATGCTTCGAATATTGTTCCAGGCTCGCGGCAAGGGCCAGCACGTCCGCCTGTTTGAATCCGGTCGCGCAAAGCTGGTCCGTCAATTTCGGTTCCCCATAGGTCAGCGTGCCGGTCTTGTCAAAAATAATGGTGCGGCACGCGCCGATTTGCTCCAGCACGGCGGGATTTTTCACGATGATCGCGCGCTTGGCCGACAACGAGATCGCGCCGATGATGGCCACGGGAATGGCGATCAAGAGAGGGCAGGGCGTGGCCACCACCAGCACCGCCAGAAACCGGTCGGCCTGGCCGCTGGCCAGCCAGGCCAGCAGCGCAATCGCCACGGCCACCGGCGTGTAAAACGCGCCGAGCTGGTCGCCGAGACGGCGCAACCGGGGCCGGTGTTGCTCCGAGGCGCGCATGACCTGCATGATTTTCGCGTAGCGCGAATCGACCGCCAGTTTCGTGGCGCGAATGGTCAGGGCCGTCTCGCCGTTGACCGATCCCGACAGGACTTCCGAGCCGGGCGTCTTGGACATTTTAAAGGGTTCGCCCGTCAGGTACGATTCGTCCATCACCCCACGGCCTTCGACCACCGCGCCGTCCACCGGACAGATATCGTGCGGGTGCACGAGGACGGTATCGCCGACGGCGATCTCATTGAGCGGCAGATCGACGACGGCCGCGCCGCGTTTGACGTGGGCAACCGCCGGCATGCGTTTGGCCAGCGCTTCGAGGACCGAGGAGGCGCTGCGCACGGCGTAGGCTTCGAGCGCTTCGCCGCCCGAGAGCATCAACACCACCAGCGTGCCCGCCAGATATTGGCCGAGCAGCAGCGAGGTCACGATGGAAATGCCCGCCAGCAGATCGGAGCCGAATTCGCGTTTGAACAGCTTGAGGGCGAGACCCGACACGAGCGGAATACCACCCACGACCAGCGCGACGAGCAGCGGCAGGTTGTACGCGGACGCCTCCGTGCGCAGGGCGAAGCGCAGGACGAGATGGACGATGATGGCTGCCATCGCCAGCACGGCGATGGCGGCCTGCATGCGGTTGCCCCGGCCGGATCCGGACTCTTCAGCCATAGTGACTCGATTGCGTGATGTTTCCGCCCGGCGAAGAACGAGAGCTTCGTTTCCGGCCGTGCAGGGCACGAACGGGGTGAACCTTTGCTTGTGGGAGCCTAGAAGACCCACCGGCTTCTGTCAATTGTCCCGTATGACGGCTGGGATTCATCTATAAACTTGACACAAACACATCATAAATGCTGCCCAAAGTCCCCTCTGTGTGCTCCCGGTGTTTTTTGGCCAAACGAATCCAACCCGCCTCTCCTTGCATCCAATCGGGCACAGAGCGAAACTTGACAGGGGGGCACGATGACTTATACTGCCGACAAGATGCAGACCGAGGAGCCTGGGGGACGATCCGACGCCGGCAGTGAACGCTTTCCTTTCGCGGGGAAGGGTGTCTGGTCGCATATTGCGGACCATGAGTGGAACGATTGGCGCTGGCAGTTGCGCAATCGGATCACCACGCTGGAGCAGTTGGAGAAACTGCTGCCGCTCACCACGGAAGAACGCCTCGGCGTCCAGCTGGCGGGCAAACATTTGGCGCTGGCCATCACGCCCTACTTTTTCAACCTGATCGACGTCAACGATCCCCATTGCCCGGTCCGCCGGCAGGTCGTCCCGCGGGTCGAGGAAACTGTCGCCGCGCCCTGGGAGATGATCGATCCCTGTGGCGAAGACGAGCACATGGTGGCGCCCGGGCTGGTGCATCGGTATCCCGACCGCGTCCTGTTTCTGGTAACGGACCGTTGCGCCGCATATTGCCGATATTGCACGCGCAGCCGCGTGGTCAGCGGCGTGGGCGAACAGCATCTTCATACCGATTTCACCGAAGCGATCAACTACATCCGCGCGCACACGGAAGTGCGCGACGTGCTGCTCAGCGGCGGCGATCCGCTGTTGTTCAGCGACGAGCGGTTGGAGAGTTTGCTTTCGCCAATTGCGTGCGATCCCGCACGTTGAATTTCTGCGTATCGGGACGCGCATCCCGATTTTTTTGCCGCAACGAGTGACGAGCGAATTGTGCGCGATGCTGCGCAAGTATCATCCGCTCTGGATCAGCATTCACACCAATCACCCCAGGGAAGCGACGCACGAAGTCAGGGAGGCGTGCGGCCGGCTCGCGGACGCGGGTATTCCTTTGGGTAATCAAACCGTCTTGTTGAGTGGGGTCAACGACGACGCGCCGGTGATGAAAGAGCTGATGCACAAGCTGCTGATGATGCGGGTGCGGCCATATTACATCTACCAGTGCGACCCGGTGAAGGGGACGCATCACCTGCGTACGTCGGTGCGCAAGGGACTGGAGATCATCGAGGCGCTGCGCGGCCACACGACGGGCTACGCCGTGCCGCAGTTCGTGATCGACGCGCCCGGCGGTGGCGGAAAGGTGCCGATTGGGCCGGAATACGTTCTGGCGCATGATAAGCAGCGCGTCATCCTTCGGAATTACGAAGGTAAGGTGTTTGAATACCCCGAGTTGAGTGAATCACAAGGTGTTCCTCCCCCGCCGTGTGAGACTGGTGCGGAGCCTGCTTTCTCAAGCACCCGTACCGCGGAGAAGGAACATGGATGCCACTGCAAGACGTAGTTCGGAGATCCATTTCGGGATCGCCTGGAATTGGGAGCACGACCAGGATTTCACCGGTCAGCTCGACCGTTCCTGCCTGAACGCCGGACTGAGTTGCTATCTCATCGGGCCGCACAATCTCCAGCAGACCTATCTCGAAGTCCAGAACAACGAGCGCCGCTTTGCCTATTTCCTCGATCGCGCCAGCGACGAAGACCCGCGTTTTCTCCAGCTCAACCAACTGCTGCAATCCAAGGGCACCAAGTTCATCAATGCCCAGCATCATTACCAGCGTTCCATCGACAAGGCCAACATTCACGGCGAACTGCTGGCCCACGGCCTGCAGTTGCCGCTGACGATCATTCTCCCGCCCTACGAGACCGAACCGAACTTCGATCCGCGCGTGATCGAGCCGCTGGCCAAACCCTTCGTCGTCAAACCCGCCAAGGGCGGCGGCGGGTTCGGCGTGATGGTCGGCGCGACCCGGCCCGACGACGTCAGCCAGACCCGCGCGAAGTTCCGCAACCAGCGTTTCCTCGTCCAGCAACGCATCGAGCCGCAGATCCTCGGCAACCGCCGCGCCTGGTTCCGCGTCTACAACGTCTGCGGCCAGGTGATCCCGTGCTGGTGGGACGACGCGACGCACCGCTACACCGTGCTTACGCCCGCCGACAGCGAAGTGGTCAAGATCGACGAACTTACCCGCGTCGTGCGCATTATCGCCGAGGTGTCCCAACTGGATTTCTTCAGCACCGAGATCGCGCTCGACCGCGACGGACGCTACGTGGTGATCGATTACGTCAACGATCCCTGCGACATGCGGCCGCAATCGAAGAGCTTCGACGGCGTGCCCGACACGATCATCCGCCTGATCGTCAGCCATATCGTCGAGCACCTGCGCAAACAGTTCGCTCCGTCCGCCGACGACGCCACCGCCGAGGACGCCCGCTGGTGGCCGTAATCCGTTGATCGAAAACGACTGCACCTTGCGGTTTGCCGGCGCGTCTGCTAGCGTCGGCCGATGCCATCTGTCATTCTCAAAGCGGGCAAGGACCGCCGTCTCAGGGCCGGCCATTGCTGGGTGTACACGGGCGAAATCGGCAAAATCACCGGCGACCCCGCCGACGGCGCGGAAGTGGACATCCGCGACCACAAGGACCGTTTTCTCGGGCGCGGCCTGCTCAACACGCATTCGAAGATCACCGTCCGCCGGTTCACCACCGGGAAAGAGGAACTGGACAAGACGTTCTTCCGCAGCCGCATTGAAGCCGCCTGGCGTTACCGGGCCGAACTCAGCCTGCCTTCGATGGTCAACGAGACCGCCACCGCTCCCGGCTCGCAACGGATCGTTTCCTCCGAAGCCGATCTGTTGCCGGGATTGATCCTCGACCAGTACGGCGACCATTTCGTGCTGCAGGCGTTGACGCTGGGCATCGACCAGCGCAAACCATGGATCGTTGAGATCGTGCGGGAGCTGTTTCAACCCCGGGCGATCATCGACCGCAGCGACGCGCCCATTCGCGCGCTGGAGAAATTGAAGGAAACCAAGGGCGTCCTCTTCGGCCAGAACGCGGGGAAGGTGGCCATCCGCATCGGGGCCGCGCCGACGATTGAATTCGAGGCCGACCTGCTCGAAGACCAGAAGACGGGCTTCTTTCTCGATCAACGGCTCAACTACGGCGAGGTCGGCGCGCTCTGCGCGGGCAAACGCGTGCTGGATTGCTTCTCGTATCACGGCGGGTTTGCGCTGGCCGCGGGCACGGGCGGCGCGGCCGGCGTCGAAGCGGTTGAGATTTCCGAGCAAGCCGTCGCGCGCGCCCGGCGCAACGCGGAGCTGAACAATCTCACCGGGAAGATCGGGTTCGTCTGCGCCAACGCCTTCGACCTGCTCAA
>CAWFPN010000019.1:0-5454 GCA_963817685.1 uncultured Verrucomicrobiae bacterium
AATTCCTTAACCTTTCCGATAGTCTCGTCGTGCGTGTTCTGCAAGGAATACCGCTCTAGTGTCTTAGCTTTGTGTAACATAATGCGTCCTGGATAGTCTATTTAGACTTTCATGATGTTTTTACACTTTTGTGTGCATTCGCCATCTCGATCCGGTGCTGGTTCCATGCCCAATAACCCTCGCGGTGATGGTGCTGGTACAATCTCGTTTCGTAATCGCGCGTGATGGGGCGAGACTCGTCGTATTCGGGCGCCTGTTTGATCGTCTCTCGCGGAACGTTCACGAAGACTTTGTTCTCGTCCCAACTAACGCGTTCGATCCATTGCGGTGAAACGAGGACCTTTTTGCCTGGCCACCAGTTATGGGTATCAACGATTAGATAACGAATCGCCAACGTCTCGTCGTCAATGACAAAATCCTCGACATGGCCAATTTCGCCGTCTGCCGCCTGGATGTGATAACCACTCACGGCGTGAGTGCTGCGCAGATGGGGATCCCATGCTTTCTCGCATGGGCTAGGTGCTTGCCACTTTCTACGATCCCGCTCAATGTACTCATATGTTCCCCAACTGTATAGACCGCCCCAATACAGCGGGTACCCATAATACCCATAATAGGACTCCTCGAATTGGCGGGAGACGGGCTTGTCAGTGTTCAAGGAGGGGCTGTCCTCAATTTGCTTTTTTGTTAAACTAATGGTGATGTGTTGCTCTCCCTTACTCACCGCAACCAGCGCATATGGGCAAATCAGCACCTGTCGCCCCGTGAGCCAACGGCCTGTGTCGGCGACTAGATACCGAATTGTCCAGAACCTGTCATCGAAGTAGAATTCTTTGACCTTGCCGATTTCTCCATCGAGGCTGTTCAATTTGTAGCCCTTTAATGTTTTGGCATTGCTTAACATAATTGTCCTTTCGTTGTTCGCGTTTCGTTGTCGTCCGCTGTCCGCGTCCGGCGGACAACGCGTGAGAGAAATCGGTTGCGCCGCAAGCCGCGGAGGTGCGCACAGTCAAATTGCCCCGGCGGAGGTGGCCGTTCAATTGGGGATATCCCCCACGGTGGATTATGGGGCGACACTGGGCACCGAAAATAGACGCGACCGAAAGGTTTCATTTCGCCTCCTTCAACTGCCGATAACGGCGGATTAGGTTGTTCGTCGAACTATCGTGATTGAGCCTGGGCGCTGTTGCGCTCTCCAATTCGGGCACGATGCGCTGGGCGAGCACCTTGCCCAACTCGACGCCCCACTGGTCAAAGGAATCAATGTTCCAGATCACGCCCTGCGTGAAGACACTGTGTTCGTAGAGCGCGACGAGTTTGCCGAGAACTTCCGGCGTGAGCCGGTTGGCGAGGATCGTGTTCGACGGACTGTTGCCTTCAAAAACGCGATGCGGCACAAGCCAGTCCGGCGTGCCTTCGGCCTTGACCTCTTCCGTGGTTTTGCCAAAGGCCAGGGCTTCGGCTTGCGCGATAACATTCGCCAGAAGGATGTCGTGATGACGTCCCAATGGGGTGAGGGCGTGCCCGAACGCGATAAAGTCACAGGGGATGAGGCGCGTGCCCTGATGAATCAATTGATAGAAGGAATGCTGGCCGTTGGTGCCGGGTTCGCCCCAGTAAACCGGCCCGGTCTGGTAATTCACTTTCTTGCCGGCGAGCGTGACGTGCTTGCCGTTGCTCTCCATCGTCAACTGCTGAAGATACGCGGGAAAGCGTTTGAGGTATTGTTCGTAGGGCAAAACCGCTACCGTTTGCGCGCCGAGAAAGTCGTTATTCCAAACCGAGAGAAGTCCCATGAGCACCGGCAGGTTTTTCTCGAACGGCGTGTTGCGGAAATGCTCGTCCATCTCGTGAAAGCCTTTAGTCACGCCACTGAAACTGGCTGGTCCAACCGCCAGCATCGTAGAAAGACCGATGGCCGAGTCCATCGAGTAGCGCCCGCCAACCCAGTCCCAGAAGCCGAACATGTTCGCCGTATCAATGCCGAACGCAGACACCTTCTCCGCGTTCGTGGAAACGGCCACGAAGTGTCTCGCCACGGCTTGGGCGTCGCCGCCAAGTCCTTTGAGCAGCCAGTCCCGCGCGCTTTGGGCGTTGGTCATGGTCTCCAGCGTGGTGAAGGTCTTTGACGAAACGATGAACAGCGTTTCCGCCGCGTCGAAGTCACGGGTTGCCTCCACGAAATCAATGCCGTCCACGTTCGATACGAAGCGGAACGTCAGGCTGCGCTCGCTGTAATGTTTGAGCGCTTCGTAAGCCATCACCGGACCGAGGTCAGAACCGCCGATGCCGATGTTGATGACGTTCTTGATGCGTTTGCCGGTGTGGCCCTTCCAATCGCCGCTCCGCACGCGGTCGGAAAAATCGGCCATCTTGTCGAGCACCGCATGGACCGCGGGCACGACATTCTTTCCATCCACGACGATGGTCGCGCCTTTGGGCGCGCGCAGGGCTATATGCAGGACGGCGCGGTTTTCCGTGAGGTTGATTTTCTCGCCACTGAACATGGCTGCGATCCGCCCGCCCAAATCAGATTCCTTGGCCAGTTGGACGAGCAGTTTGAGAGTCTGGTCGGTGATGCGATTCTTCGAATAATCCAGGTGGAGGCCCGCCGCCTCGACCGTCAGACGCTCGCCGCGTTCCGGGTCATCGGCGAATAGTTTCCGGAGGTGGAGTCCTTTAACCTCCTTGTGGTGGGCTGCGAGGGCCTTCCAGGCCGTTCGCTGGGTGAGTGGTTTGATGCTGCTGGTGGTGCTCATCGTGGTTTCCGTTGATTCAACTGCCGGCTGAGGCGGCTTGCTTGAGCGCGTCGCTCTTGGAAGCAATCACCGCCAGGAGTTCGTTCCAGGATTTCACAAACGATTTTGCGCCCTCTTCCTGGAGGCGGGCGGCCAGGCTGTCCACTTTCACGCCGGCCTGGGCGAACTCGTGCAAAACCTTTTCGCAATCGCCGCCGTCTGCCGCCATGATCGGGCCGATTTCGCCGTGATCAGCAAGGGCTTTCAATGTCGCCTCGGGCATCGTGTTCACCGTGAACGGGGCGGCCAGCGCCTTGATGTAGAGAATGTCGGACGCCTTGGGGTCCTTGGTGCCGGTGCTGGCCCACAGCAGGCGCTGTGGCCGGGCGCCAGCGTTGTATGCGCGCTGCCAGCGCGGCTGGCTCAAGAGAGCCAGATACGCCTTGTAGATGCGGCCCGCCATGGCGATGCCGAGCCGGTTTTTCAGCGTCTCCGGCGCTTTGTCCACCACGGCAGCGTCCCAACGGCTGATGAACATCGAAGCCACGGAACCGACTTGGGGATTGAGTCCGGCAGCGATGCGCCGTTCGATGCCGCGCACGTACGCCTCGGCCGCGGCCACGTATTGCTCGCGCGAAAACAGGAGTGTCACGTTGACCGACACACCCGCAAAGATCGCCTCCTCGATGGCCGGCAAACCTTCCTTGGTCCCCGGAATCTTGATGAAGAGGTTGGGCCGTTCCGCCCGTGCGGAAAGTGCCTTGGCGGCGGCGATGGTGCTGGCCGTGTCATGTGCCAGTAATGGCGACACCTCCAGCGACACCCATCCGTCCACACCATTGGTGCGGTTGTGAATCGGACCGAACAGATCGGCAGCCCGGACGAGATCGTCGAGTGCGAGATCGAAAAAAAGGCCCTCGCCGGATTTTCCCTCTGCTAGACCCTCGCGAATCGCGGTGTCGTAGGCGGTGCTGTTCTTGAGTGCGTGATCAAAGATCGTCGGGTTCAACGTCAGCCCGGTCACCGACAGTTCGTCAATGTAGCGTTTGAGCGTGCCGCTGTTCAGCAGGTCGCGCGTGATGTTGTCGAGCCAGAGGCTCTGGCCCAGGTTGTGCAGCAGTTGGGTGGCTTTCATTATGTTCAGTCCGCCATGATCGCCGCACAGGAACGCAAAACCGACCGCGCAATCATCAATTCTTCGTCCGTACGAATGACGCGAACCGTGACGCGGCTGGGGTCCGTGGAAATCACCGCCGCAGTCTCCGCATTGCGCGTCCCATTCAATTCGATACCGAGGTGGCTCAGCCCCTCACAGATGCGCGCGCGAACCAGTGGCGCGTTTTCGCCGATGCCACCGGCGAAGACGAGCGTGTCCAAACCACCCAGCGCCGCGGCGAAGGCGCCGATCCACTTTTTCGCTTGGTAACAGAACAGCGCGATTGCTTCCGCCGCCCGCGCGTCCTGCGTTTCATGGCTGAGCAGGTCTCGCATGTCGGAACTGGTCTCCGAAACGCCGAGCAGCCCAGACTTGTGGTTGACCATTTCATAAAACTGCTTGGTGGTCATCTGCTCGGTTCGCGCCAGATACGGCGCCAGGCCAGGGTCCAAGTCGCCCGAGCGGGTGCTCATCACCAATCCCGCCGTTGGCGTGAAGCCCATGCTGGTGTCAATGCTTTTGCCGTTGCGCACGGCGGCCAGGCTGGCACCGTTTCCGAAATGCGCGAGAATCACGCGGCCGCTCGCTGCCGCCGGGTCGCGGAGACGCGCGAGTTCTTCCATCAGGTAGGCGTAGGACAAACCGTGGAAACCGTATCGTTGAATTCCCTTGGCGTCAAAGCGTCGCGGAATCGGAAGGAGCTTGGCCACGCGCGGCATCGTTTGATGGAACGCCGTGTCGAAACAGGCCACCTGCGGCAGTTTCGGATGACGCTGACGGAACGTCTCGATCAATTCAATCTCGCGGGGCAGATGATCCGGGTCGTTCGGGCTGATGCGATGCAGTTCATCCACCAATTCTTGGGTAACCAGCTCGGGCGCGGTGTGTTTCATGCCATGAACCACCCGGTGTCCCACCGCCCGGACGGACTCGAAACTCTTCTGCTCTTCGAGCCAATCAATCAGGGAATTCGCCGCTGATTTGTGATCCGCGGCGGCGGCCACTTTGCGGCTCTCCGGCTGTTTCTCCGTCCCGTCGTTGAACGTCAGATTCGTTCCCGTCAGGCCGATCCGGTCAACTTTCCCATGAAGCTCTTTCTTCAGCGGTTCGCCAACCTGGTAGAGCGCGAATCTGATGCTCGAAGAGCCGCCATTGATCGTCAGGATGCGCGGGTTAGCGGGTTTCATGGATGCCTCCTTCATGGTTTTTCAGTCGTAGAAAGGGTGGGCATCATATCCGCTTCGCCAGGCGTTCATAATGCCCGTGCAGGCTTTCCTGAGCGCCATCAGGTTTACTCGTTTCAGCAGGGGCAGGTCCATCCGGCCGCAGGGAGCCGACGTAAACGGTGAAGTCCTCGCCTTCCCACTGATCAGCGTCTGGCCAGTAGAAGGTGAATTTGACCCGCTCTCCCTCGGAAAGCGCCTTGGTCGTTAGATCGGCGATGTGAATCCCAAGTCCCACATCGTGTGTCGCTAAATCCTGGACTGTATTCCAATCATCCGCACTCCAATGGACGATGGCAGGCGCGATTGTCTCGATGCGCAGCATTTTGCCGGCATC
>CAWFPN010000020.1:0-21877 GCA_963817685.1 uncultured Verrucomicrobiae bacterium
CGCATCGTCCTGCGCCCCACCTGCTTGCCCGCGGCTACAGCATCCTTAATGTCGATCTGAAGCCCCTGCCCTTACCCGGCGTCAACACGTTGATCGCCGATCTGACCGACAGCGGCCAGACCTTCAACGCGTTGACGACGCACTTCGGTTTCGAGGGGTTCGACCTCGGTCGGCCACCAGCGCCGCCGGATGCCTGTTCGTGCATTTCGCCGCCATCCCGCGGGTGCTCATCGAGCCGGACAACAAGACCTTCCAGGCCAATGTCACGAGCACCTACAATGTGATCGAGGCGGCCATGAAGCTCGGGGTCCGCAAGGTTGTCACCCGGGTGCAATGCATTTCCTGCCACATGCCGGAGTTGAACCACGCCGGCCTAAAGATCGAAGGCACCGGCGCGCGCGGCCACACCTTCGGCGTCGGGGCGGAAACCTGCACGGGCTGCCATCGCGAGATGGTCCACCAAAGCCACGAGAACGCCACGCTTGAGGAGGAAGTCGCGCAACTGAAGTCTGTCGAGCCGGTGGCGTTGGAGCAGAAACTCGGTACGCTCGAAGAGCAGTCCGCGAAACAGCGCGAGGCGCTGCAGGCCAATCGCCGCGTCTTTATGCCCATCGTCGGCCTGGCGTTTTTGCTGGGCGGATTTTTTGGCTACGCGCTGCCCCGTTATCGTTCGCGCAAGCAAACGGCGGTATTGGAGGAGAGGCCGAAAAAGCCATGATGGAACCACTCCACAGCCCGTTCGCCGAGGACGTTTCCCGCCGGACATTCTTACGGCGCGGGCTGATTGCCACGGCGTGCGCCGCGTGCGGCGTGGCCCTTGCGCGTTCGGCGCGGGCGGAAGGCGAGCCGGTGAACGACGGCCAGGGCGTGCTGGTCGATCTCACCCGCTGCATCGGCTGCCGGGCGTGCGAAAACGCCTGCCTGATCCGGCAGGGGTTCGAGGGATTGCCGCCGGCGACCTTCGGGTACGGCGCCGGGGACGGGAAACTGACGTTTCGCACGCGCACGTTTGTGGATTTTCCGGCCGTGTCCACGGACGGCGGGTCGCGTCGGCTGCCGGTGAAACGCCAGTGCATGCACTGCCTGGATCCCGCCTGTGTTTCGGTTTGTCCCGTGGCGGCGCTGGAACGCACGCCGCGCGGTTCGGTGGCGTACCGCGAAGAACGTTGCATCGGTTGCCGTTACTGCGTGCTGGCCTGTCCGTTCAGCGTTCCGCGCTACGAATGGGACAATGCGTTGACGCCGCGTGTGAACAAATGCGATTTGTGCGACGACCGCATCGCGGCGGGGCTGCAGCCGGCGTGCGTGGCGGCGTGTCCGACGGGCACGCTGAAGTTTGGGAAACGCGAGGCGCTGTTACAGGAAGCGCGGGAACGGATTTCCTCCCAGCCGAAACGCTACGCGACGTTGTTTGGCGACCAGGTGGTTGGGGGCACGTCCTGGCTTTATTTGTCCGACACGCCGATTGGGGAATTGGGATTTCCGAAGGACCTGCCGCAGGAGCCGCTGCCGGCGCTGACCTGGCGGGTGATTTCGCGGCTGCCGTTTGTGGTGATCGGCGTTGGGCTGGGGTTGAGCGCGATTTTCCGGTGGCGCAGCCGGGAGGGGGCGCATGAGTGATCTGACTTACACGCTGATTTTGTTGCGCGCGCTGGCGATGCTCACGATGATGGGACTGGCGGGATTCGCCTGCTGGCTGCTGGCGGGCCGGGCGTTTCCCCGAAATTTTTCCAGCGGATTCGGCTGGGTCTTCCTGATGGTGTTATGGGGGCTGGGCGGCTACGCGCTGGCCTCGCGTTACGTGCTGGGGCTGGGGGCGGTGACGAATTTGACGGATGCGTTTCCGTGGGGGATCTGGAAGGCGTTCATCCTTTGCGGCATCGCGTTTGCGGCGGGCGGGTTCCTGACGGCGTGCATGGTTTACATTTTCAAGATCCGCACGTTTTATCCGATCCTGCGTCCGGTGGTATTGGCGGCGTATCTGGGTTACATGATGTCGGCCTGCGGGTCGTTGATCGTCGACCTGGGGCGTTACTATAAAATCTGGATGCCGATCGTGCAGTGGCAGCATCACTCGGTGCTGTTCGAGGTGGCCTGGTGCGTGATGTTGTACACGGGCGTGTTGACGGTCGAGTTCGCGCCGATCCTGCTGGAGAAACTGGGCTGGCGGCGGATCGAGCAGTTGGTGCACGCGATCACGGTGCCGTTTGTGATCACGGGCGTGGTGTTGTCCACGCTGCATCAATCGTCGCTCGGATCGTTGTTCCTGATCGTGCCGGAAAAACTGCTGCCGTTGTGGTATTCGCCGTTCATTCCGGTGTTCTTCTTCCTGAGCGCGTTGATCTCGGGGTTTGCCACGGCGATTTTTGTCTCGGCGCTGACGTTTTGGATTTTCCACAAACCGCTCGACCCGCGGGTGCTGTCGTTGCTGGCCAAGGCGATGACGCCGTTCCTAATGCTTTACCTGTTTTTGCGGATCGCGGACCTGACGGCGCGCAACGCGTGGTCGTGCGTGTTCCGCTACCCCTTGCAGGGGTTCACGTTCACGCTGGAAATGCTGCTGTTCACCCTGCCGTTGTTTGTGGTGATGAAAACGCGCTGGTCGGGGCGGCGGCGCTGGGCGTTTGCGGCGGCGTTGCCGGTGATCGCGGCGGTGAACCTCAACCGCCTGAACACGGCCTGGATCGGCCTGCTCCCGGCCACGGGCGCGCACTATGTGCCGTCCTGGATCGAGACCATGGTCACGCTGAATCTGATTTCGTACGGCGTGGTGATTTTCGGGATCGCGGCGCGGTATCTGCCGCTGTTCGAGCACGAATCATTGTCCGCCCATCCCGCGGCGGCCGCGGCGCCGCCGGCAACAACCTATCAGGAGGCGACCGGCCATGTTGCGTCGTAGCCTGACAGCCAAGATCCTGATTGCGATCGGCCTGACGGTGGCGGTGGTCATCGCCATTTACACGTATTTTGTGATTCGCGTCCAAAGCGCCTGGTGGCGTGAGCGCACGCTGGCGCAGAACGCCCTGACGACGGACCTGGTGCACGAGTATCTCGAAGGCGTGATGTTGAGCGACCGGCACTCGGAGGTGCAAAAGTTCCTGGACGACTTGAAGACCTCCCAGGAGATTTATCGCGGGCGGATCATCGATCCGACCGGCAAAATCATTTTCTCGACGGACACCCAGGAGGTCAAACAAGTCGTCTTGACGACGCCTCCGGAATTGTTCACCGGCGACCAGCTCCTGCACGGCACGCGCACGGAAGACGGACAGCGGCTGGCGGTGGTGATGCGCCCGATCCGGATGCGGACCAGTTGCCAGCAATGCCACCCGCCCGGCCAGGCCTTTCTCGGCGCGATTGTGCTGGAGAAATCCATGAACCCCGCCGAAGCCAGCATTGCCGGCAACCGGAACCTGCTGGTCATTTACGGGCTGGTGATTTTCGCGCTGGTGGGCGTGGTGCTGTGGTTGTTGATCGTCCGGCTGGTCACGCAACCCGTCAGCAACGTGCTCCAGCAGATGCAACGGGTCCAGGCCGGCGACCTCGCCGCGCGGGCCAGCGCCGAAAGCGACGACCAGGTCGGTCGAACTGGCCCGGGGATTCAACTCAATGGTGGGCAGCCTGGACGCCGCGACGTCCGAACTGCACGCTTCGCATGAGCGGCAGATCCAGCAGGCCGGCAAACTCGCCTCGATTGGCGAACTGGCCGCGGGCATTGCCCACGAAATCCGCAATCCGCTGGCCGGGATCGGCGCGGCGGTGGAAGTGCTTTCCGAAGGCGGCGGCAACGGTCAGCGCGAAGAGATCGTCGGCGAAATCCGCCGCCAGATCAGCCGCCTGAACACGACCCTGCGCGAACTGCTGGATTTCTCGCGACAACGTGAGCCGGAGATGATGCCGTGCGCGGTGGGCGATCTGGTCAAGCCGATGTTGGGCCTGGTCCGGCCCGACGCGCAGAAACAGCACGTCGTGATCATCGAAGACATCGACCCCGAATTGCCGCCGATCTGCGTTGACGCGCAGCAGGTGCAGCAGGCGCTGTTGAACATCCTGCTCAACGCCGTGCAGGCGATGCCCCAGGGCGGCGCCTTGACGGTGCGGGCGGAAGTGCTGGACAAGGCGCTCCTGCCCGACCACGACCGCACGGTGCGGTTCACGGTCCGCGACACCGGCGCCGGCATTCCGCGCGAGAACCTGAAAAAAATCTTTTCACCCTTTTTCACCACCAAACATCGCGGCACCGGGCTCGGCCTGGCGATCACGCGGACGATCATCGAAAAGAACCATGGCACGATCGCCGTGGAAAGCGAGGTCGGCCGGGGAAGCTCGTTTGTCTTGGAATTCGCAGCATGCGTCCCGTCGGAGACCGGCGGGGAGTTGGAGGTCACAAGCCATGGCAAGAACTAAAGTATTGGTCATCGATGATGAGAAACTCGTGCGCTGGTCGCTGCAGCAAAAACTGATGCGCGAAGGCTACGAGGTGGAGACGGCGCCCACGGGCGAGGAGGGCGTCACCCTGGTCCGCGAAGACGGCTTCGACCTGGTGTTGCTTGATTTGCGGTTGCCCGGGATGGACGGCGTCCAGGTGCTGCAGGAAATCAAGAAGATGGAACGCGACATCGCGGTGATCATGCTCACTGCCGAGACGGGACTGGCGCGCGCGGTGGAATGCGTGCGGCTGGGCGCGCACAATTATCTCTGCAAACCGTTCGACTTCGACGAGGTCCGCGTGGCGCTGGAGAAAGCGCGGGAAGAATTGAAACTGCGCCGCGAGGTCACGCGCCTGCATCGCCAGCAGGCGCGCCGGTACGGGCTGGACAACCTCGTCGGCCAAAGCGCGCAGATGCGCGCGGCCAGGGAATTCATTGCCAAGATCGCCGAGAGCGACGCGACGACGGTGTTGATCGACGGCGAGAACGGCACGGGCAAGGAACTGGCGGCGCGGGCGATCCACTTCGGCAGCGCGCGGGCGCAGCATCCGTTCATGGACATCAATTGTTCGGCACTGCCCGACAACCTGTTCGAAAGCGAATTGTTCGGGCATGAGCGCGGCGCGTTCACCGACGCCAAAGGGACCAAGAAGGGCCTGTTGGAAATGGCCGACGGCGGCACGGTCCTGCTCGACGAAATCGGCGACATGAAACCCGCCTTGCAGGCCAAGTTGCTGCGTGTGCTGGAGACCCGCACGTTTCGCCGGGTCGGCGGCACGCAGGACATCGCCGTGGACGTGCGCGTGATGGCGTCGACGAACAAGAACCTGGAGGAAGCGGTGGCCCGGGGCGAGTTCCGCCAGGACCTGTTCTACCGGTTGAAGGTGATCTCGGTGAGGATGCCGTCCTTGCGGGAGCGGGCCGAAGACGCGCGGTTGTTGGCGGAATATTTCCTGAAACAGTTCGCCGAAGAATTTAAAAAAACGCCCAAACAATTGTCCCCGGAAGCCGCCGAGGCCCTGGGCCGGTACGGGTGGCCGGGCAACGTGCGCGAGTTGCGCAACGCCATCGAGAGGCTGGTGATCCTGGAAGCCGACGGCGTGGTCCAGCCGAAACACTTGCCGCCGGAGATTCGCGCCGGGGTGAAACGCGGGGGGAAATGGCTGATCGAACTGCCCGCCGCCGGTGTGGCGCTGGCCGAAGTTGAGCGCGAACTTGTGTTGCAGGCGATGGAACGCTCGGGCGGCAATCAGACGCGCGCGGCGGAGTTGCTGGGGATTGAACGCGACGCGTTGCGGCGGCGGCTGGTCAAGTACGGGGCTCTGGATGTCTCGTGCGAGTCTAGTGTGGCGACGTGCTGATAAAAATCACCGCGGCTGACAGAATGAAGACAACCACTCCAATCAGCACCACGACAAGCCAAAGCGTTTTGCCCGTCAACATGCGCTTGCCGGACAAGCAGTGGATGTGCCACGGGCCGTTTTCCGGCGTCAATCAAGCACAAGCAGCCGCATCGCGGTTCATCGGCGTCACATTCACTGCGCGGAAGCGCGCAACGGTCTGCGCGAACTCGCGCAGGTTTCCGCGGCAGATCTGGAATCCGACTGGGTTGCATCAACGCAACCGGCGGAATGGCAGGTTGTTGCAGGGGGCGGCGCCGTCGCTGGCACGTACCCTGCCCATGAAGGTGATCGGAGGACAATAACATGTCGCTATATACTTTGATTCGCCGGGCCAGCGTGATGATGATCGTCGCCATGGCCGCCACCGTTAGCCTTCCCGGCCGTGCGTCCACATTACCCGGGGCCGAACTCGGGTTTGTGACTGTGGGCGGAAGCCTGACGTCCGGGAGCGCATTGAGCTACAATTTTGGCCTGGATGTATCGACCAACGCGGGCACGCTGGTGGTCAAAGCCACGGTCATTGGCAAGAAGCTCAAGCTGAATTTCCCCGTGCTGACGGTTGACAACCCGCCGGTGGGGATTACCGCGAGCGTCTCCGGCACGGCGGTGGAAATCCCCTCGACCTTTACGGGCGCCGCAGTGGTGCACGTGACGGCGACATTCAACAAGAAGAGCATCGGCTCACAAACGATGCTGATTACCGTCACCGCCCCGCCTCCCGCATCGGCCCTGACAGTGTCGACGAACCTGTATGATGTTGGCTTTGAAAACCTGGTGACGTTGAGCGGCTCCATCGTTCCCACCAGCGGCATGACCGGAACGATCGTGTACGCCTGGAGCCAGACCGGCGGCAATACGGTCACGCTCAGCACCAACGCCGGCGCCTCGACAAGTTTCACGACCGATCCGTTGACCAACTTCGTCACGATGACAGACAGTCCGACCTTGATCAATTTCCCGGACATCGAGTCCACGGTAACGAACCTGGTTTATGCCGAGCCGGAACACCGTTTCGGCACGCTCGAAGGGCTCTCGATGGACAATGAGCAAGCGAGCTCGGCCACCTACACCTTCCGGCTCCTGGTCAGCAACGCGTCCATCACGCGGACGGGCCTTTTCACCGTGGCGTGCTCCGGCCAGACACCGGCGCAACCGAATGTGCCGGTGGGCGTGACTGCTTTTGTGAAGAATGGGACCAATAGCACGAGTTGGACGCTGATTTCCCAGCCGGCCGGTTCCGTGGCCACGCTGGGCCACACCAATGGGTTGATTCCGCAATTGCGGCCCGACGTCGTGGGCGAATATGTTATCCGGGACAACGTCGCGAGCACCAATCTGACGGTGACGGCCGCGACCTGGACCGGGTACCAATTCTGCGCCATCTGCCATGGGCCAAACAATAATTTTGGCAACGAAGACATCGTTACACCCTGGAGCCAGACCGAGCACGCGACGATGGCGCAACGCGGGATCGACGGGGTGCTCTCCTCGCATTACAGCGAGTCGTGTTTGCAATGCCACACCGTGGGGTTCAACAAATCGCCGGCGGCGACCAACGGCAACTTTTATGCCGTCCAGCAGCAACTCGGCTGGCCTTTCCCCACCGTGCTGAAAGCGGGCAACTACGAATCCATGCCCGCCGCGCTGCAGAATGTTGCCAACATCCAATGTGAGAGCTGCCATGGCCCCGGCAGCCAGCATCCAGGTTCGCCGTCCATCAGCCTGGATCTGAAGGTCTGTTCGCAGTGCCACCAGGACGGCAGCAATCATGTGTATCCGCAGCAGTGGGAAATCTCGCCGCACGCCGGTGCGTTCGAGTCCATCGCCCAATCACACGGCACCAGTCCGACCTGCGCGCGATGCCATTCGCCCAACGGGTTCATCAGCGTGGCGAAGGGGGTCTCCGCGGGTTACACCAACAACCCGCCCACCTTGACCGCGGTGGCTACGGGGAGCGGGCCGTTGACCTGCCAGACCTGCCATGACCCGCACAACACATTTAACAATCCTGACCGGCACCAATTGCGGGTCTATGATTCGGTCGAGATGGCCAACCCGTTGTTCTCAAACAGTCCGACAATTACCGTTGGTCTCGGCGACAGTCTGACCACGGCGGATCTGCAGTTGACCAACAGCACCGTCACGGTGACCAATGCCGGCCTGTCCGCGGCCTGCATGGTCTGCCACAATGCGCGCGAATGGCCGACGCAAGTCCAGATCAGCGGCGCCAACAGCAATAAGATGTATTACACGACAACAGCGCCGTCGATGAGCACCGCCGGAGACATCTTCGCCGGGCTTGGCGGGTACGACTACGGCCAAACCGAGGGCAATTCCTTCCACACCTATCTGGCCAGCTGCCAAACCTGCCACATGTACGCGCTCCGTGCGCCGACCGTGTCCGGCGGAGTCACCAGCGCCCTTGACTCGGTGAGCATTGACGGCGTCGTGACGCCGATCAACACGACGGCGTTGTACAAGCAGTTCGTCAACGTGTTGGGCAGCCATACGTTTGAGATGACTTACCAGTACACGGACTCGAACGGCACGAACCACGTGGTGCAGAACATCGCCGCGTGTAACCAATGCCACGCAAGCTTCGAGCCTGTCACTTCGTTCGACTATGTCGCGCCCAACGGCCAGGACTACGATGGCAATGGCGTGGCCCAGGGTATTCAGACGGAAACGCAAGGGGTCTTGAACAATCTGGCCAACTTGCTGCACGTCACGGGCGTCTCCATCACCACCAATACGGCCGGTACTGTCACCGCCATCTCGACCAGCACGGGGTATTCAACAAACGCCGTCCTCCAGACAGCGCAACGCAAGGCCGCCTGGAATTGGGACCTGGAATATCATGAAGGCAGCTTCGGTGTGCACAACACCCAGTACACCATCCGTCTGCTCCAGAGCAGTTACACGGACCTGAGCACGAACTTCTACGGCGACGCGAGCAGGACGTACGAAAACGCGTTCCCGAGCGCTTACCTCCGCTAGCAGGAGGCACAGAGGCGACCTGTGAGCACGACCTCCTCAAGCAGCGCAAAGCAGAAGAGGCCGTTGCGCCCGGCGACAATCGCCTGGCTCATTGGGTTGGCGGGCGCCTCCGTCATCGCCATCTCCTGTGCGACGGTGGACCGGGTCGTGATGGCCCCGCCGATGATTCCCGGGGCCAAGTACGTCGGGATGGACCAATGCGCGCTCTGCCATGAAAAAGAGGTCAAGAACTTCAAGCTGACCGCGCATGCCCGCATCCAGATCCCCGGTGAAGGCCCGCGCGTGGAGGGAGAAGGCTGCGAATCGTGCCATGGGCCCGGCAGCCTGCACGTGGATGCGGGCGGCGACCCCAAGCTGATCGTCAATCCCGAGAAGAATCCCGACGCCTGTTTTCAGTGCCATCTCGACAAGAGCGCCGAGTTCAGCCTGCCGTATCATCATCCCGTCAAGGAAGGGCGGATGAGCTGCACCGCCTGCCACGATCCGCACGGCGAGGACATCAACAAACCGAAGGAACTCTGGATGGCCCGCGCCAACGAAGTGTGCGCCCAGTGTCACCGCGAACAGACCCGTACGCACGTTTACGAGCATGAGGCGTTGCGGGAGGGATGCACGACCTGCCACAATGTGCATGGTTCGATCAATCCCAAGATGCTGGTCGAGCGCGACAATAATCTCTGCCTGAAATGCCACGCGCAGGTCGCGTCGCCCAGTCTGCCCGGCGTGATCGCCATCGGGACGATGCCCCACGCGGGGTTTGCGCCCACCAGCTTTTTGCAGCAGGGCACGTGTTTCAGCGCGGGTTGTCATACGGCCGTCCATGGATCAGACATCAATGCCCTGTTGCGGTACTAGGAGACCCTGGTGAAACGATCGATTCTGACAATGCTGCTGGTGGCGCTCAGCGCCTGCCCGGTGTTGGCGGACGATGCCAAGACCAACACCTGGCCGGATGTGAACGTCACGCCGATCACCGAGTTTGTCACGGTGAGCGGCGATCGGGCCAAGTTCCGCGAAGACTGGGGGGTCAAGGAAGGCTGGAACGGCGGCATTGACGATGCCACCTATCACCAAACCATTCGCAAAGACTGGGACGTGAACCTGGAAGGCCGCGCTCTCTTCGATGAGGAGGATTACAAGCTGCGCCTGGCCATCGCCAACCCCGACGTCGGGTTCCTGCACGCCGGCTATACTGAATTTCGCGAATACTCCGACGATCTCGGCGGGTTTTACAAGGACTTCTCGCCGGCGGGCTTTCTCTCGAACCACGCTCTGTTTGTGCGCAACGGCGACGCGTTCGTTGAAGGCGGGCTGATGCTGCCCAACCTGCCGAAACTGACGCTGGGTTACGAACGCCAGTTCCGTTCGGGCAACGAGTCCACCCTGGAATGGGGTGGGGTGACCCAGGGCGGCACGACGCGCAACATCTACCCGTCCTACCAGCACATTGACGAGACGACGGACATCATCAAATTACAGCTCGAGCACGACATCAGCATCGTTCACATCGGCGACCAATTCCGCTACGAGTATTACCGGTACAACACGACCACCGTGGATGGAACACTGGACCTGAATACCAGCGCCGCCCAGACTGTGACCGTTGACGAGAAATACAGCCACGACGCGTTCTACAACACGTTCCTCATGGACAGCCACGTCAACGACAAGGTGTATTGGTCGCTCGGCTATTTGTTCACCACGCTCGACGGCAACGCGGACACGCGGCTCAACACGGTGCCGTTCAGCGCACCGCCGGCCGCGGATTGGATGACGCAGGGCGTTGCGCTCGGCGTGGATTCCCACGTTGTCGATCTCAATGTCCTGCTCGGCCCGTTTGCCGGGTTGAATTTTTACGGCGGTCTGGAAGGGGAGAAGACCCACAGCCACGGATTGGCGAATGCGGCCCTCACGCAGATCGGCAGCGGTGGCGCGACCAATAGTGTGGCCGCGTTGCTCCACGGCGATGACGACATGCAGACCCTGGAGGAACGGTTCGGCCTGCGTTACACGAAGATCCCGTACACAACCCTCTACGCCGAGGGCAAATGGACGGAGCAAAGTTATGATCTTGACCAGGAAGCAAGCGCCGGGGCGCCGACCTTCCAGCAAAACCAGGGCACAGGGGTCTTCCGCCAGGATTACACCGTCGGCTTCAACAGCGCGCCCATCCCGCGCGTCACGCTGGCCGGTCGATACTGCCACAGCATCTATCAGAACGATTACGACAATGAAGTGGACACGATCCAGGGGTACCCCGGGTTCATCACCGCGCAGGATTTCACCACGGATGAAATCATGGCCAAGCTCACGCTGCGGCCCGTGTCGCGCGTGACCGTCGCCTTCGAGTATCAACTGGTCGCCACCGACATCCGGACCAGCACAGAGGCCGTACCTGCGCTCGGCACACCGGCCGGGACCCTGCAGTCGGGCGGCTATGACTTGTCCATCTATAGCGTCAGCGCCACGCTCACCCCCATCTCGCGGCTCTACCTGACCGGCCTGTTCTCGTTCCAGGACACGCACACGTCCAGTTTTGCCAACGGCAACCCGGCTGTTGTCAGCTACATCGGCAATGTCTACAGCGTGATGGCCGCCGCCGGCTACGCTCTTGACCAGAAGACCGATCTCAACGTCCAGTACGAGTACTCCCGCGCGGACGATGCCCAAAACGCCGCCGCCGCCAGCCTGCCGCTGGGCGTGGCCTACCAGCGCACGGGGGTGACCGTCGGCCTGACCCGCAAGATTACCAACAACGTCATGGCCAAACTTCGTTATGGTTTCTACGAATTGAACGACCCCGGCAACGGCGGTCTCGACAATTACATCGCCCATCTCGCCAGCGCGAGTTGCGTGGTTCGATTCTAAACCGTCCTGACGCACCGGGACAATTGGTTGACAGCGGCAGACGCCAAGACCAACACATCCGGGCGCGTTGTCTGGCCGACAAGATGTCGGGCAAACTTTGGCTGTCCGCCAGTTTGTCAGGCAGCGTGAGTTTTTTGTTTCGCGGGAAATTTTTGTTTTTGCTTGCGGTGCTGGGACTTGCCGGTTATAGACTTTGGCTGGCATCAGTGGTGCGTAACGTCCCGGCTCGTGAACGACCACCGTAAAATCGCCGCTCAACCCGAAGCTCTTACCCCCGGAGGAACCATGCCTGTTTGCCGACCCAAACGCGTTCCATTGCTCGCGCAATGCGTCCTGGTCGCCAGCATTGTCATCGTCGTGATGTATGGTCTTGGCACAGTCGTTTTGGCGAAGACCCCCGCTGCTGAATCGTCCAAGAAAACCTTGGACGGCTCTCAGTTGTACGCGATCAACTGCAACCGCTGCCACTCCGAGCGTTATCCCACCGAGCACACCCCGGGTGAGTGGAGGACTCTCATCATCCACATGCGCGTGCGGGCCAATCTGCCTGCGGACCAGGCAAAAGCGATTCTTAAGTACCTGCAGGAGAACAGTGGAAGGTAGCCGACCAAGGATCAAACGAATGAAAACCCATTCCCTAGTTCTCATAGCGTTCGCCACAGGTTGCGCGGTGATGATCGGCTTTCCCCGTTCCGCGGCGGCCATCACCGATGAAGAGTTTCGCGCCCTGCAACAACAGATGCAGCAGCAGGCGCAACAAATCCAGGACCTGCAAAAGGCCCACGATCAGGACCAACAGGAAATCCAGCAACTGAAACAACAGGTCAGCACCAACGAGGTGACGACTTCCGAGACCCAAAAGAAGCTCGAAGACACCCAGAAGAAGGTCGAAGAAACCCAGCAGACGGCCGCCGCCGCGCAGGAGGCTGCCTCCAAGTTGCAGCCGATCCATCCCGTTCCGAGCGAAGGCATCCTGGCGACGCATAACTTCACGCTCGCGGGGGACGCCGAGGTCCAGTACGGCAAGGCGGACGGCCAGCACGGGTCGTTTGGCCTGGCGGATTTTGCCCCGATCTTCCTGTATCGCGCCAATGACAACATCCTCTTCGAAGCCGGCTTCGATGTGCAGTTGCAGAGCAATCATCCTGGCGGCAGCGGCGAAACCACGACGTTGAACATGAGTTTCGCCACGCTGGATTATTTGTTTAACGATGACGTCACCGTGGTGGCCGGCAAGATGTTGTTGCCGTTGGGCACCTACAGCGAGCGCGGCGCCGGCTGGCTGAACAAGATTCCGGACGATCCGCTGCCGCGATCCCTTCTGCCCGGCGCCGGCGTGGGTCTGCAATTGCGCGGCGCCAGGTCCATCGGCGATTCCGGACAGATGGTGACCTACGCCATTTACGGCGTCAACGGACCGCAGTCCGTCGACGGCACCGGCAACTCGACGAACCTCGATCTGGACATCACCTCGGTCAACCAGCACGGCGCGCCCAGCGCCGGCGGCCGCATTGGATGGTTCTATCCCTGGGAGGCCCACAAGGACCTCGAACTCGGCGTGTCCGGCCAGTCCGGCACGTGGGACGACAATGGGAAAGAGCAGTGGTCGGCCGCCGTGGTCGATGGCGCGTTCCATTTCACCGCCAATTTCGAGTTGAAAGGCGAGTACATCTACACCTGGCAGGAGACGGCCGACGTGGGAACGATCACTCCCAAGGGCTGGTGGGTGCAGGCGGGTTACAAGCTGGCGGGTCTGGACCTCGATGTGCCGATGATTCCCAGTACCGAACTGGTTGCCCGTTTCGATACGATGCGGGACGGCCTCCAGTTGCGGACGGACCGGACCACGGCGGGGCTGGTGTATTACATCACCAACACCTTGCAGTTCGAGGGCGACTACGAGTGGATCACCAGCAGCGATCAGACTCAGGCCAACAACCAGTTCATCCTGCAACTCTCCTATGGGTTCTAAGAAAAAGGAAAAACATTGACCATGCGAACGAAGCCAAAATTCACCACCGTCCTTTTCTGCGCCGCCGCGCTCACCCTCTTCGGGGTGGGCGTGGTCCGGGCCGCGGACGATGCACTTGATGAAGCCACCAAGGCCCGCATCGCCAAGGCCGAACAAGGCCCGGCGACCATCGATGTCTCGAAATATCCGCAGGGCATCCAGGACAACTACGAGATCTTCAGCCAGAAATGCACCCAGTGCCACAAGCTGAGCCGGCCGATCAACTCCGACTACTGCATCCCCGCCGAGTGGGAACGCTACGTCAAACGGATGATGCACAAGCCCGGCTCGGGCATTAACTCCGCCGACGGGAAGAAGATCTTCGAGTTCCTCGTCTACGACTCCAGCATCCGCAAAAAGGACCTCCTGGACGACAAGCTGGCCAAGGCTACCCCGGAAGAAAAGGCCGCCGCCGAAAAGAAGATCCAGGAAGTCCGCGACAAGTACGACAAATAGCCGTGCCGCAACGATCGCAACGAACCAATGGCGAAGACCTACACGGTCGAACTGCCTGACGTGAATTATTTTTCGCGGCAGGTGTTGTGTCGCGAAGGCTGCCCCGTGCGCACCGATTCGGGCGGCTACGTCCAGGCCATCGCCGAAGGACGCTACGAGGACGCCTACGTCATCGCGCGCACCCCGAATCCGTTCGCCTCGATCTGCGGCCGGGTCTGCGCCGCGCCGTGCGAGACCAAGTGCCGGCGCGGGGCGTTGGACGCCGCCGTCTCCATCCGCGCGCTGAAACGCTTTGTCTGCGAAAAATTCGGGGTCGAGTCGGACAAATTCGACCTGGGCCGGGTCTATCCCGGGTTGCGCGACGCGAACCGCCAGCGGATTGGCGCGGGCCGCAAGGTCGCCATCGTCGGGGCCGGACCGGCCGGCATGTCCTGCGCGCACGAGCTGGCGTTGATGGGCTTTTCCGTGACGGTATTTGAAGCGCAAAAAATCGCCGGCGGAATGTTGGTGCTCGGCGTGCCGGAATACCGCCTGCCGCGCGAGATCGTCCAGGCCGAGATCAAAGCCATCGAATCGCTCGGTGTGGAGATCCGGTTGAACTCGCGTCTCGGCCGCGATTATCTGCTGGCCGACCTGAAGCAGCAGGGTTTCGAGGCGGTTTTTATCGGCATCGGCGCGCACAAGAGCCGCGAGTTGTCCATCGAAGGGGTGCAATTGGACGGCGTGCTGCGGGCCATCGAGTTTCTGTTGAACGTCAATCTCGGCTTTCGCGTCCGGCTCGGCCGCAAGGTTGTTGTCATTGGCGGCGGCAACGTGGCGTTTGACGTGGCGCGCTCGGTGTTGCGGCAGACGGAACGCCTCGCCGAGATGACCGAGGCGGAATTGCGCGCGGCGTTGCACACCGCCGCGGGCGCGCTGGAGGAATTGACGGCGCAACAGGGTGAGACCGAGACGCCCGACGCCGTGCGCCTGGCGCTGGACGTGGCGCGCGAGGCGATCCGCAAAGGCGTGCCCGAAGTCCACATGTATTGCCTGGAAAACCTCGACGAAATCCCCGCCGCGCGCGAGGAGATCGAGGAAGCCGAGAAGGAAGGGATCAAACTGCACACGCGCTGGGGACCGAAGAAGATCGTCGGCGAGGACGGCAAGGTCACCGGCATTCAGTTGACCAAGTGCAGCCGCGTGTTTGACGAGAACCGCCGGTTCAATCCGCAATTCATCGAAGGCAGCGAAGAGATCGTGGATTGCGACAGCGTCGTGCTTGCCATCGGCCAGGCCGCCGATCTTGCCTGGATGCGTCCGGAGGACAATTTGAAGCTCACCCCGCGCGGCACACTGCAGACGGACTCGCAGACGATGGCGACGTCGCGGCCCGACGTGTTCGCGGGCGGCGACGTCGCGTTTGGCCCGCGCATCATCATCACCGCCGTGGCCGAAGGCCAGCGCGCGGCGCGGTCCATCGCAAAATTCCTGACCGGCCGTGTTCCGGAGCCCCCGACTAAAGTCCGGGTGACGACGTACAATACCGACAGGTACGGGATGACGCCGAACTATGAAAAGCTGGAGCGTCATTCGCCTCCCGTGCTGCCGTTGGACCGGCGCATCGGCATCGCCGAGGTCGAAAAGGTGTTTCCGCAGCCCGATGCGATCACGCAGGCGACGCGCTGCCTGAAGTGCCACGTCGGCCCGGTGTTTGACGGCGACAAGTGCGTTCTCTGCGGAGGGTGCGCCGACATTTGCCCCGAGTCCTGCCTGCGGCTGGTGGACGTGGCGCAACTGCGCGGCAACGAACAGTTGCAGGCGGCGTTTCTGGCACGGTATGGTCGTGTGCCCGAGCGGGGCGAACAGGGGGCGATCATCAAGGACGAGACGCGTTGCATCCGTTGCGGCATGTGCGCGGTGCGCTGCCCCACGGGCGCGGTGACGATGGAGCGGGTGGAGATGGTGCCGGCATGAGCGAGCAAAAGAACAATGGACTGAACCGGCGTGATTTCTTTCAGCTGACGTTCGGCTGGTGCGCGGCGCTGTTCGCTTTTGGCGCGTCGGTGGCCGCGGCGGGACGCTACTTTGTGCCCAACGTTCTCTACGAGCCCGACCAGCGGTACAAGGCGCTCAAGCCCGACGATTATCCCGAAGGCACGACGTTCATGCCGGACCTGCGCGTTTATCTGATCCGCAAAGGCAACAGTTTCCGCGCCGTGTCGGCGATCTGCACGCATCTCGGCTGCACCGTCAATCGCAATGCCGACGGCAGCGGGTTTCATTGCCCGTGCCACGGCAGCCAGTTCAACGAGGACGCGGTCGTCACCGGCGGCCCCGCGCCGCGGCCGTTGCCGTGGTTTCTGGTCAGCCTCAGCCGCGACGGGCGGCTGGTGATCGACACGTCGCAACAGGTCGGCTCCGACAAGTATCTGGTGGTTTGAAATGCTCAAGCGATTCTGGACCTCATTTCGCAATACACGGGTGGGCCGCTCGATCTTCCGGGTCGGGTTGCCGTCGAGCAATCTCGAACGCGCGCAGGCCGCCATTTCCAGTTTCGTGCTGCACGTCCAGCCGGCGAAGGTCAACAAGCGCACGCTGAAATTCAGCACGACGCTCGCGCTGGGGTTGATTTCGCTCTATCTGTTCATGATCCTCATCGCCACGGGTACGCTGCTGATGTTTTACTACGTGCCGGCGACCGACCAGGCCTACCAGTCGATGAAAGACCTGGAGTTCGTCGTCACGGCGGGCCAGGTGTTGCGCAACATGCACCGCTGGGCGGCGCATCTGATGGTGCTGTTTGTCGGGCTGCACATGTGCCGCGTCTTTTACACCGGCGCCTACAAGTCGCCCCGCGAATTCAACTGGGCGCTGGGCGTCGTGTTGTTCCTGATGACGCTGGGCCTGTCGTTCACGGGTTATTTGCTGCCCTGGGACCAACTGGCTTACTGGGCCATCACGGTCGGGACCAATATCGCGGGCTACGCGCCGCTGATCGGGGAGAAGATGAAGTTCCTGATGCTCGGCGGCCACACAGTCGGTCAATCGGCCTTGATCCGGTTTTACGTGCTGCACGTGATGGTGTTGCCGGGGGTGGTGACCTTTCTGGTGGCGATCCATCTGTGGCGCGTGCGCAAGGACGGCGGGCTGGCCCGGCCGGATGAACCGGACACGACCCAGGAGGACATCGCCGCGTCCGCGCTGCCGCAGACCAAGTCCTATGGCCTGATGGAACTGGCCCGCGGCACGACCCCGGCCGTCGGTGCGAAGCCGGAGGACGAGGTATTCACCTGGCCGCACCTGGTGTTTCGCGAGATGCTGGTGTTCATGGGCGTGGTGGCGCTGGTGCTGGTGCTGGCGATTTTCTGGAACGCGCCGCTGGAGGAATTCGCGAATCAAGTGCACCCCCCGAATCCCGCGAAGGCGCCCTGGTATTTTCTCGGATTGCAGGAATTGGTGTCGCACTCGGCGTTCTGGGGCGGCGTGGCCGTGCCGGCGCTGATCGTGACGGCGCTGATGACGTTGCCGTACCTCGATCGCAAACGCAAGGGGGTCGGCACATGGTTTTCCGGTGAACGCAAAGTGGCCATCACGATTTTCACGATTTGTCTGGCGACCATGGTTGTGCTGACGGTGATCGGCAGCGTGTTCCGCGGGCCGAACTGGGCGATGCAGACGCCGTGGAAACCCCACATCGCGACGGAGGGCCCGTAGCCGTGGCCGACACCACCGTGCGCAAATTGTACCCGTTGTTCACGCTCCTGGGCCTGGTGGTTGGCAGCCTGGTGGTCGCCGCGTTCTATAAAGACCAGTTTCGTGAATGGAAACTCTGGCAGCGGCAGTTCCAGAAACAGGAATTGGCCCGGGCGACCAACGAGGCGCAACGCGCCTCGGTCGAGCGCATTCCCATCGAGATCAAACAGATCGTCCTGCCGGACCTGGACCGGGTTGACCGGTGCGAGACCTGCCACGTGACGGTCGAAGACGCCAGCTACGCCGGCTTCAAGGAACCGCTGGCCTATCATCCGAACCACGCGCAACATCCGTTCGAGAAGTTCGGCTGCACGATTTGCCATCAGGGCCAGGGCCGCGCGACGACCCGCGAGGCCGCGCACGGGTTGGTCGAACACTGGGAACATCCGATGCTGCCCATGAAATACATCGAATCGTCCTGCGCCAAGTGCCATCTGCCCAGCGACGTGCCGGGCGCGCCGAAACTGGCCCGTGGCCGGGCGTTGTTCGAGGAACTTGGTTGCATTGGTTGTCATAAATTGAATGGCACGGGCGGCGTGATCGGGCCGGAATTGGACGGGGTCGGCGGACGCCGCAGCCCGGAATGGCTCGGCAAACACTTCCATAACCCGGCCGCCGTCACGCCGGGCTCGCCGATGCCGGCGGTCAAGTTGAGCGACGACGATATCGAGGGATTGACGATGTACATGTTGAGCCTGACCGGCGAACGGTTGAGCGCCTATTACGTCTCCATGAAGACCATCCCGGGCGTCGATGCCGGGAAACGGTTGTTCCAGGAGAAAGGCTGCATTGGCTGCCATAGCCTGGGCGGCGTCGGCGGCAAGGTCGGCCCGGCTCTCGACGAAGTCGGCAAGCGCCGCAGTCCGGAATGGATCGTGGCCCACTTCCGCAACCCGCAGTCGGTCACACCCGGCAGCGTGATGCCGCAGTTCAATTTCTCCGAGCACGAGATCCGAGCGTTGACGGAGTTCCTGCTCTCGAAGACCGATCCGACGGTTGTCGGTTTCCTGAATATCCCTTCCTTGATGACGCCGGTCGAGCGCGGCAAGGCGGTGTTCAAGAAATACGGGTGCGCCGGCTGCCACGGACCCGAAGGGGCCGGCGGCGTGGCCAATCCCAACGCCAAGACGGCGGAGCAGGTGCCCGGCTTGAAGTTTGTCGGCGACAGCTACACGAAGGATGAACTCAAGAAGTTCATCATGAACGGCCAGCGCAGCATCGTGCCGATGGACCCCAAGCGTCCCAACCCGCCGCTGTACATGCCGAGCTGGCGCGAAAAGATCGCCGAAGGCGAACTCGACGATTTGACCGAGTATTTGATGGGCCTGCTGCCCAAAGGCACCAAAGACGAGTTTTAGCCGCATTTGCCCCCTCCCCAGCGCCAATTGCGCGAGTTAGGTTCCAAGTTGTTCCAGCGCAATAAGAACCATCGTTCATCCCCCGTGTGCCCCACATTATTAAGGCCGTATTAGGTCGTATTAGGCCGTACTTGCCCGCCGTAGGCCCTGCGGAGGCGGGTTGGGCCGGACTAGGCGATCCACGGATTTCACGGATTACACGGATTCTCGGGGGTTTCCTCGGCAAAATTTAAGGTTGGACTAGGTTTGACTAGGTGCGACTAGGTTTGACTAGGTTTGACCAGTCCGGAACCGGCTTTCAGCGCCTAGTCGTTCGGGAGGGCGAGCCTCCCGGCGAGCCGCGCCGCTGTCCTATGCGCCAGCCAAACCCGTTCCTCGCTCTGTCAAAGATCAGTTCCAGGCCCGGCAGAAGGGTAGCGCTCCCGCGCGACCATCCGCCGCCAGACTTATGCCCACTGCATATATTTTTGAATACTGTCGCACATTTCCGCCATTCCGCAACAATTTAGGTTGGGCGGAAAGGGGTAAGCTGGCTTCCGCTGTAGGCCGGGTGACCCCACCCGGCGTTCCTCGCTTGTCCGCCGTAGCCTGGGTGAAGGCGGATCGTTGGTAGGGACGGCTGGCCCAGCCGTCCGCGTCGTTTCCGTCCACGCTCGATATATCGCGCCGCGATATATCATCCCTCTCGCGAAGAATCGCTGCCCCAGCGCAACATTTCATCGGAGAACCCGCGGGAGGAAGTTGTTGAAGGAGAAAACGGAAGTGTTTCCGCGATGAGTGGGCGATTATGTAAGTTGTGAAGCGCTGACACTACCGAGTGTCAACGCGGGCCGCTAAGCACCGCCAAACTCCAACGAATCGACAAAATCCTTGAGGACCAGCACCTGGCAAGCTTGAGTGCCTCTCTGAATTCGCAACTGCGCCCCTGATAGGGGTTCAATCCCTTCCCGTTCGAGGGAATGAATATTGTATTCCGATGTATCCTCGATGCAGTCGTTCTCCCAGCATACAACCAGATTGATGTCGTCCAAAAATTTCTCTTGGTTGTCAAAGTCGGAGATTATCTCGGAGAGCCTGTATTTGAATTCCACCACTTTCAGGTCCCATGGCTTAAAGGACTTCGGGACGCGGTCTACCTTCTCGTCGCTGAAAAGAAATAGCGCATCGTATGCAGCTCTGCTCCCGCCCACTCGAAAAGGGAAGTATCCCTTTAGAATTTTGCGGCCCAATAACTCGAAAAATAGCGCTACAACTTCCTGCTCTTCCCGGGGCGTCGTCTTGAAAAAGAGAGGCCTCTCTCGGAAGAGATTCGCTGCGTCTTTGTAACTCTCGTACTCCTTTTCTTTGTCCCATTTTGTAAGGTCAGTAGGATCTTTTCCCTCTCTAACGCCGACAATCGCAGGACAAACTCGCCTTAGCATACTCCAGACATCCGCGTAAAGTGCGTCAATAGCACCCTTCGTTCTGGCGGGAATGTTTCGCTTGCCAAATCCTAGCGTGCAATCTACGTCAAGGACGAGATGAATGTTGTTCAGGTAAGCCAGCGCACCCCGTGGGGTGCCAAGCGCTATATTCGTCGGCAGACCGTTACGCGAGAAGAATGAACGACAGAGACCCCTCGACAAGCTCGGGGTGACGGCGTGGGGGGGGGTGCGTGGCGAGTGGTTGGTGGGGAGTGGTGAGAGCGAACGGAAGGCGGAGGCCGGACACCGGGTCAGGTGACCCGGCCTACAGCGAAAATCCGTGCTCATCCGTGTGTATCCGTGGCCAATCGCTTCCCGTCCTTGCAAACTGCCCAAGCCGACAAGTTGTCCACCCGGCTCTGGGCTGACCGCCAAAATGTCAGGGAAATTGGACTTTCGGATAAAGCGGGTCTTATTCAGAAGTCGTTCTACTATAGCATGTTGTACAGGTTTTTGTTTTGCTGGCATCGGCACTGCTAAAGGGTAATGTCGTCATGGGCGCAGGATCTGATAGTCACGAGTTGCGACTCCTTTTTTGGGAGACAACGGCCGGGTGCAACCTGGAATGCATCCACTGCCGGCGGATCGATGTGAGCAAACAGCTCATGAAGAACGATCTGGCGACGGAGCAGGCGTTGCAGTTTGTCAGCGACCTGGCCAGCTTTGCCAAACCCATCCTGGTGCTTTCCGGCGGCGAACCGCTGTTCCGGCCTGATATTTTCAAAATCGCCATGCATGCGCGCGACAATGGGCTGCCGGTCGCGCTGGCAACCAACGGGACGCTGATCGACGAGCCGATGGCGAACGCGATTGTCGAGAGCGGCATCCGGCGCGTGGCCATCAGCATCGATGGCGCGGATGAGATCACCCACGACAGTTTCCGCCGTCAACCCGGCTCGCTGGCCGCCGCGCTGAACGGGTTCCGCCATTTGCGGAAATTCGGCATGAGCATGCAGATCAATTGCACCGTCACGAAGCACAACATCCACCAAATCGACCGGTTGTACGCGATGGCGTTGGAAATGGGCGCTGACGCGCTGCACTTGTTCATGCTGGTGCCCGTTGGCTGCGGCGTGCAGATCGCCGAGTCGAACATGTTGCCCGCGGCGGAATACGAGCGGGTGCTCAACTGGATGTACGACAAGAGCAAGACGGG
>CAWFPN010000021.1:0-31443 GCA_963817685.1 uncultured Verrucomicrobiae bacterium
TTTTTGTTTTGTCGCCGCCCCTTGACTCGTACGTATTGCTACCCTGTCACCGTCACCGGCCAAACAAGCCAGTTGAGCGCCACGGCCCCGTTTGACCAGAACCAGGCGCTGGTGGTCCTCAGCCCGCCCACGGGTCCGCCGGGATCGATGATCACCATTCATGGTTATGGTTTCGCAGCCGGAGAACTCGTGAACGTCACGTACAACAGTTCTCCCATCGCGTCCTTTATCGCGGACGCCACCGGATCCGGCAGCGTCACCGTCATAGTCCCATCGAACGCGACCGGAGCGTACCCTGTAACTGTTGCCGGCCAAACAAGCCTGGTGAACGGGACGGCTTATTTCAGCCAGTCACTGGCGACGTTGACCCCCGGCAGCGGCGCACCGGGATCGAGCACGACCGTCAACTTCTACCGGTACGCGCCGAGTGAGACGGTGGACATCTATTACAGCAGCAACTTGGTCGACACCGTCACCGCCGACGTCAGCGGCAACGGCAACGCAATGATCACCATCCCGTTCAACACGGCCGGGGTCTACTCTGTGACGGTCACCGGCCTGACAAGCCAGGTAAGCCAGGCGGTCCCGTTCAGCCAGACCCTGGCGACGTTGACCCCCGGCACGGGCGCGCCCGGATCGACGACGACGGTGAACTTCTACCGGTACGCGCCGAGTGAGACGGTGGACATCTATTACAGCAGCAACTTGGTCGACACCGTCACCGCCGACGTCAGCGGCAACGGCAACGCAATGATCACCATCCCGTTCAACACGGCCGGGGTCTACTCTGTGACGGTCACCGGCCTGACGAGCCGGGTAAGCCAGGCGGTCCCATTCAGCCAGACCCTGGCGACGTTGACCCCCGGCACGGGCGCGCCCGGATCGACGACGACGGTGAACTTCTACCGGTACGCGCCGGGCGAGACGGTGGACATCTATTACAGCAGCAACTTGGTCGACACCGTCACGGCCGACGTCAGCGGCAACGGCAACGCAATGATCACCATCCCGTTCAACACGGCCGGGGTCTACTCTGTGACGGTCACCGGCCTGACAAGCCAGGTAAGCCAGGCGGTCCCGTTCAGCCAGACCCTGGCGACGTTGACCCCCGGCACGGGCGCGCCCGGATCGACGACGACGGTGAACTTCTACCGGTACGCGCCGGGCGAGACGGTGGACATCTATTACAACGGCGTGTTCTTTGACGCCGTCACCGCCGACGTCAGCGGCAACGGCAGCCAAAGCATCACAATCCCGGCGAACGCGGCCGGGAGCTACCCCGTGGCCGTCACCGGCCTCACCAGCCGGGTGAGCCAGACGGTGTTGTTCAACCAGACTCTAATGACGTTGATGCCCGCTGCGGGCGCGCCGGGGTCGAACATCACGGTGCAGGCTGCCGGGTACACAGTCGGCGAAACCCTGAAGGTTTATTACAACGGTGTTTTAGTCGGTTCCACTACCGCCAACGGTTCCGGATCGGGCAGCGCGATCTTCATGGTCCCGACCAACAACGCAACGGGGACCTACCCCGTCACGGTCACAGGCCAAACGAGCGGGTCGACCGGCACGGCTCAATTCGACCAGGATCAGTCGCTGGCGACACTGTCTCCCACCTCGGGTCCTCCGGGAACAGACCTCACCGTTCACGCTTATGGGTATGCCGCCGGCGAAACCGTGATGGTTCTATACAAGGGGAATATGATTACGTCGTTCACCGCTAGCGCCACCGGGTCCGGCAGCGTGTCCTTCACGATCCCTGCCAACCCCAATGGGATTTACGCCGTCGATTGCGTTGGCGAAACCAGCCATCTGGGCAGTGCGGCGCTGTTCACCCAGAATTAAGACCGCCGACTTTCCCCGTGGCGTGCAGCGGCGGAGTGTCCGTTCACTTTGGACAGATTGGACAAATTGGACGGTTTTGGGAAACCGGCAAAAGTGACCGTTTTGTTCGTTTTGTAAGGTCCGCTGCCGTGCATTGACAAGCCCCACGCGGGCCGACTACCATGACGCGCGCATGAGCGAGTTGTGGAAGAGTATTCAGAAATCCTTTTTCGCCGGGCTGGTGGTCGTGGTGCCGGTGGCGGCGTCGATTGCCATCCTGCTGGGCCTGTTCAACTGGGTTACGAATTTCCTGCTGCCGGAATCGCTGCAATCCCACCGGGGCACGTTTCTCTATCGCGTGGTCGCGCTGTTGTTCGTGGTCCTGTTCGTGGCGGCGGTCGGCTGGCTGACGCGGTTGGTGATCGGCCGGCGCCTGGTGGCGGTCGGCGAGGCGTTCATCGGGCGCGTGCCGCTGTTGAACAAGATCTACGGCTTCATGCGCGAGGTCAGCCAGACGATGCTGGCCGGCAAACGCACGATGTTTCAGCGCGTCGTGCTGCTGGAGTTTCCCCGTCACGGCATGTATGCCATCGGCTTTGTCACCAGCGAGGCCGCCGGCGAGGCGCAGGCCAGGACCAGGGAAGCCGTGATCAATGTGTTCGTGCCGACGACGCCGAATCCGACCAGCGGATTTCTCGTGCTGGTGCCGAGGGAGCAGTTGATCGATTTGGATATGAGCGTGGCCGAAGGGATGAAGCTGGTGATTTCCGGCGGCACCGTCGTGCCGCCCTGGTTGCCGAAAACACAGCCGCCCGCGGCGACGCCGGCGGGTTGAGCCCGATGGAAACCGAACGCGCCGAAGCGGTCGTGTTGCGGGTGCACCCGGTGACCGAATCGAGCCTGATCGTCACCTGGTTCACGCGCGAATTCGGCAAACTCAAGACGATGGCCAAGGGCGCGCGCCGTCCCAAAGGGCCGTTTCGCGGGAAGATCGATTTGTTCTATCTGGACGAGATCCTGTTTTCGCGCAGCCGCAGCAGCGACCTGCATTTGCTGCACGATTGTTTTCTGGAGGACCCGCACCGCAAGCTGCGCGGTTCGGTGCGCACCCTGGCCGCCGCGTCGTACGTCACCGAACTGGTGGAGATCGCCACGGAGGCGGAAGACGCGAATGCGAAGTTGTTTGTGTTGCTGGTGGCGATGCTGGACACGCTGGAGGGGACTGTTAATGCCGCGGTGCTGATTTGGTTCGAGTTGCAGGTGCTGGCGGCGACGGGCTGGGCGCCCCGCTGGCCGGCGCCATCCGGGGCGAAACCGGGAGGGCCGCCCGCTTCCGCGACGGAAATCACGAGCACGAATAAAATATTGCAGTCGCTGGCGACGGCGACGCTGGCCAGCGCGCGACGGGTCCGCCTGAGCGAGGCGCAGGCGCAGGAAGCGCGGCAGGCGGTGTGGAGTCATTGGGGCGCGGAGGTGGGTAAACCGCCCCGTTCGCGAAATCTGCTGGTGAGTGAAATCAGGCGTTGACAAGCGAGGCGAAGAAGTTACAATGCGTTCATCGGTGTGCGGCAATCGTTTGCAGGTGAATGAAGAATGTTTGCCGCATGGAGTTTCAACGTAAGCGCTTCTTTCAACCAGTGAATACTTACGCTTGTCTTGATGCAGGCGCGCGGCCTCCGAGGGCCGCCCAATCCAACACACTAATCGAGGAGCAAGAACCATGGCTACACAACAGGTAGAGTTTCCAGCCCACGAACGGCCGAAGACAGAGATCAATACCGGTCTGATGTTGGCCATGGCGGCAGGATTTACCGTCCTCTGGTTTGGCGTTCTGTTCATCACGCCCGTCGCTGCCGGCAATTTCCCGCGCGACCTGTTCCTGGGGTCTGAATACCAGCAGGGCGTGCTTGTGAAACGGTTCCTGACCGAGCGCGTGATCTTCCAGAGCGTGATCACCTTCGTCTGGGCGCTGTCGCTGTCGAGCATTTTCCTGAAGTTCCAGCGCAACGCGCAGGAACGCGGCTATCTGGGCGACCTCGATCTTCCCGAGGACCTGGATATGACCGACACCAAGCGGCTGATCGAGGTCTACGACCGCGTGAAGAACAGTTCGCACGTCGAGGAGAGCCTGGGATTGACACGCGTGGCTCGCGTGATGGCAATGTGGCTCAACACGAGCGACATGGAACGCACCAATGAGTACGCCCGCGAGCAGGCCGACCTTGATGCGGCGATGTCCGACTCGTCCTACCGGTTGAATCGCCTGTTTATTTGGGCGATGCCGCTGCTGGGATTCGTCGGCACCGTCTACGGTGTGGCGGCGGGCATCAGCGGATTTTCCGCCTTCCTGAGCGGGACCAACGTCACGCCCGAAGCGATGAAGGAGCAGGTCGGTCACATCACGGAAGGGTTGGCCGTGGCGTTTTACTGCACGCTGCTGGGGTTGCTGACGGCCGGTATCGCGGCGTTCCCGAGCTTGACGGCCGAGCGCAAGGAAGAGGAAGTGCTGGCCGACATCGATGAACTGGTCGAGGACCGCCTGTTGTCGCGCATGCCCTCCGGGCAGGCGCAGAAGGGTTTCCCGATCGATGAAATGGTTGCGGCCATTCGCGAAGGCATGGAGGGAATGTCGACACACTCGAAGTTCCCCGTCGAGGAATTGGCGCAGGCCATCGACGCCGGGTTCCGGCGCTTGCCCAATCCCGACCGCTACGAAGAAGTGTTTTCCCGCGCGGTTTCCAAGGCGGGCGAGGTCATCAACGCGAAGTACGATGAATTTGCGCAGAACTATGAGAAGCGCGTCAGCGAACTTGGCTCGCAATTGGGCGGCAAACTGGAAAGCGTGGCCACCAATTTCAACAGCGGCTCGCAACGGATGATGGGGGAATTCACCAAGACCCAGGAGAAGAACCTGGAAGTCTACGCCAAGAACGAGCAGAAGCTGGCCGAGAAATTCGAAGAGTTGACGGAGCAGATCACCACGCTCGGCAAGGAACAGGCCGAACAATTCGGCGAAGCGCACGAGACCTACGTCGAAGCCATCCAGGAACTCGACAAGAAGGAAATCTCCCGGTTCGAAAAAATGGTGTCGGACTTCAACGGACTGGCCACGAAGGTGGCGGAGTCATTCCGGCAGTCCGTCGCGGGCCTGGACAGCGCCTCCGCACGCTACAGCGAGCGCATCCAGCAGTCCGTCGAGGCCCTCACCGAACAACTGGAGAAGGTCACCACGCTGGGCAACGAGATCGACAAAGTGCTCCGCACCACACAGTCGATGGAAGCGACGTTGCGCCAGGTGGGCAGCTCGGACGAATTCCGCCAGACGCTGGCCAATATCCGCAATCACCTGCAGACCAGCGACGAATTGCTCAAGCAAATGTCACGGCCCCGCAAGGTCATTTTCCAGGAAGCGCGCGCCGACGACAATATGTAGAGAGGGTTGATCCGGAAGCCTGGCAAGGACGACAAGACCATGGCCCGAAAAAAAGCATACAAGAAGATCGACATCGACGTGGAGCCGTTCCTGTCCATCATGGCGATCGTGCTGAAGCTGATCTCGCTGGTGCTGGTGGTCATCGTCATGCGCATCGCCATCAACCCGAAAGCCAAGCGGATCATCGCGCTGACGGGTCTGTACAGCGGCCACGGCAACTACGATAACCCGAAGTCGCCGTCCTACATCGATTGCGGACCGGACGGTCTTACGTTGTATCCCGGCGCCATGACTGTGAACTGGGACCAACTCCAGCATCCGGACAACCCGGTGGACCAGTTGCTGGACAAAATCCAGGCCGATTCATCCAATCAGTATGTGGTGGTCATGGTGCGGCCCCGCTCGGTGAAATATTACCGCACCGTCCGCTCAATGATCAGCAAGCGTCCGATCGACGTCGGCTATGACGCCGTGGACGAGGATTTCAAGGTCAACTGGGACGCGGAACGCAAGGCACTGGCAATTTCAACGGATTGAAAAGTCATGGCGCGAAAACGAATTAAAAAGGGCGAGCCGGAGATGTTGATCGTGTCGTTCTGCGACATCGTCACGATCACCACGGCGGCGCTTTTTTTTGCCATGATCATGACGCTGCAGGAAGCGGTGAAGATCCCCGTTTTCAGGCCGACGCCGCGGGCCGCCATCACCAACAAATCGCCGGTATTTTTCGAGTGCCGCGCCGGGGAAGTGTTTTTTATCGACAAGACAGGCTTGGACGATCAGGTGACAAAGCTGGTTTCCACGTTAAGCCCTGGGATACGCGGGGGTGATATGAGCCAGTTTTTGAAAGTCATTCAAGGGCAAGAGGTTGGCAATGAGTATTACAAGGTCAACCCGAGTTATCTCTTGACTGGGCTCGTCGCCTTGGAGCCTCGTCCCGATGTGCATGGGGAAGCCGCTGACCAACTTGATAACGCGAAAAGCAAGTTTCAGGGTGAGTTGACCGCATTGGATAACAAGACGTCTTACATTGCATTTCTGGTGAGAGATGATAGCTTTAGTGTATTCCGCACTGCGCGTCAGGTTGCGGACAAGGCAGGATTTGACGTGGGTTGGGAGTTGCTGGGCCAGGATGAACCGATCAAGTTCGGGTCCAGCGGATCTCAGATCATGGCGCAATAGGTATCAGTATGGGAACTCGTGGGAAAAAAGGCGGGCCAAAGGGATCCAAAGCAAATGTTTTTGTTTGGAGTCTGCTCGTTGTATTGATCCTGGCCGCGGGCGTTTTGGCCATTAACGTCACGCAACGCTTTCGCCGGGTCGTCGCGGAGACCAACCAGGTCCGCAATGTCGTGCAGGAAGCTGTCAAACGCCAGGAAATGGTTGTGAAAGCGCCTGCGCGCAAGGAATTTTCGCCCGCGTTCCTCCAGATGGCTTTTGGCGATAATCCGCCGTTGCTGGAGCAGATCAAGGAAGCCTTGTCGAAGGCGCTGGGAGAGAACCCCACCCTATCCCAGGGCGATGTGGCCATGATGCTGGTCACCTACCGCGCCGAGGGCGAACTGCGCGACGTGGCCATTCATGTCTTTGGCAATCTGGTCCCCGAACGGCTGCCGGCTTTCAGTTCCGAAGGCTTCTGGAAATCACAATTACCCGACCAGTTCTACGGGATGGGGCAATCCTTTCTCTCCGTGCTTGGCCGCGAGGTGCTCATCCTGGCCGACAAAAGCGTGGAAAAGCGCCAGCGCGAGTTGATGGACGCCGGCTTGAACGACCGCTACACCGTCGTGCAGGACTACTTTCACGACCCGGTTTCCTTCATCGCGGTCATCCCGGAGCCGAGCCGGCTGTTTTCCGAGCAGTTTCGTCCCTACATGGCCGCCGTGTTGATCAAGGGGAAAATGTCCATGGATGACGCGCGCGCGGAGATGGTGGCGTTGAGTTACGACCCCAAGAAGGCGCAGGAGCTTGCCCAACTGCTCTCGGACACGCGGATGATGGCGATTGCCACCGCCCGCATCCGGTTCGGCGGTACGGGCGGGCCTTCGGAAATCGCCATGCAGTCACTGGAACGCACCGAGATTCGTGCGGAAGGGCCGACAGTCGTCGCCAGCGCGGCGATCCCTGGTGACGTGATCGAGCGCGCTCTGCCTCGCTTCGTTCGTGCATTGTCCAAGGGAATCAACCGGATCAAGACCGGTCCCGGGTACCCCAGCTAGTGATGGCTGAAGGGCGGCGGCCGACGCCACAGAGGATCATGAGGAGCACGAAACGAGTTCTCGGAGTTGCGCTTCTCGCAGCGGGCCTTTGTGGTGCGTTCACGGGCCTGTTTGCCGCTCCCGCCGATCCCGCCGATCCGAAGCTGGCGGCGGCTTACCGGCGTCTGCATTTTTCCCAGATGTACCCGCCTTCGGCGGTCGCGGCCATCCAGGACCGTTTGCAGAACGAACCCAAAGCACTCGTCCCTCTTACCGAGTTCGCGAAGGACCAGCGGCCCGAGGTCAGGGTCCTTGTCGCGGAACTCCTGGGTGAACTCGGAGAGTCCGAAGGAGCCCGGACCCTCTGGCAAATGGTACGGGACGATTCTGACCTGGTCCATACCACCGCGGCGGGCGCGCTGGTCCGGTTGAGCCAACTCACGCCGGTGACCATTGCCGTGGACGGGTTGCGGGATGAGCGGCCTGCGGTTCGCCGGTTGACGGCCGCCACGCTCGGCAATTTGCACGACAAGGCGGCGGAGCCTGCCCTGATCGACGTCCTGCACGACGAAGAGGAGATCGTGCGCATGGAGGCCGCCAATGCCCTGGCCCAGTGCGGGACCTCCAAGGCCATTCCCTCGCTCATCGAAGCCCTCCAGGACCGCAGCGTCCTGGTGCGCACCGCGGCCGCCCGGGCGCTCGGCCGGCTGACGGATGCCGCTTCCGTCACGGCGCTGGTGGACGCGATGAAGGACCCCGATTGGCACGTCCGCGCCGCCGCCATCATGTCCCTGGCGATGTTGACGTCGCAAGGCCCGCAACGCGGCGCCATCTCCGAGCCGATCATCGGCAAACTCAAATCGGACGATTACGCCCTGGTGCGCGACCGGGCTGCGGACGCCTTGTGGCTGCCCAACGACGAGAAGGCCGTGGCGGCCCTGGTGCAGGCATTGATTTCCGAGGACCGCTCGGCGCGGTTCCATGCCACCCAGGCCATTATCAGTTGCAAGGCCACGTCCGCGCTTCCCCAGCTCATGAAATACCGCCATCATCCCAACCCGGAGGTCCGCGAGCGGATCATGGAAATCTTCGGCGCCATCGGAGGCGAGGACCAACTGGCGGCGGTCATCGAGGGCAGCAGCGATGTTGATCCCACCGTCCAGCTCGCCGCCGTGACCGCCTTGCGCAAGATGCGGGAACGTGGCGGGGCCGACGTGCTGTTGAGCAAGATTTCCGATCCGAATCCGCACGTGCGCGCGGCGGCGGCGCGTGCGCTGGGCGACATGGGAGACCGCACCATTTCCCCCAAGCTGGTCCCGCTGCTGCGGGATGAGAGCGGGTACGTGCGCAGCGCGGCCGCCGAGGCGCTGGGCAAACTCGGAGATCGCACGGCGATTGCCCCGTTGATCCAGGTGTTGTCGGGCGGGAAACCTTTGGAGAAGGGCCAGGGCGATACCGGGCTGATCATCGGCAACAGTTCGACCTTCCTTTCAGAGATGTCCAAGTTGACGGAAGTGCAGCAAAAGACGCGCGTTGTCGAAGCCCTTGGCGTGCTGCGGGCGCCCGAAGCGGTCGATCCCATCATCCAGTACGGATTGAAAGCGGACGATCCCTCCCTCCGGGCGGTCTCGGCCTACTCACTGGGAGAGATCCGCGATCCGCGCGCTGTGGAGCCGTTGCAGGACGCCGTCAGGCCTTATTACAAGGCGGCGCCCGTTGATCTGGAGAACGTGATTGATACCGGGGCTGCCGGTCCCGTACCCGACACGATGCGCGTCCAACGCGAGCGGGAGGCGCGCGTGCGCGCTTCGGTGGCTTGGGCGCTGGGACAGATCGGTGATGGCGCGGCCCATGATACTCTCGAACAGGCTTTGAACGACCAGAACAGCCTCGTGCGCGACGCCGCAGCTGAGGCGCTGGCCAAGATCAGCGAGCGCGCGGAGAAAATCGAGGACGCCAAGCGCGCGGGTGAGCAGACTCGCTGATGGCGGGTTGCGCCACCCCGGTTTCAGCAGGGTCTAATCGCTGTCCGCATTTGACAAATGGCCGGGGTAGCCTAAGTTCTCTTGTTGGGAGAGAAGGGAGGCCCGCATGGAGGTAGATACAACGGCGGCAGACGGATGGCGCAGTGGCCAGATTGGCACCAAACTTGCGGAATTACCGGTTATGAACTGCACTTTTAAGCGTCATTTTACCTGGTCGATCACCCGGCTTGTGTCTGGCATTTCGGTGATGGCAGCCCTCGTGGCCTTGCCGCTTCTGGCTGGGGCGCAACCGGTTGGATCCCCGGCTGTTCCGGTGCCAATCACGCTGGCTTCAGCCACGACAGCTCCCATCCCTGATTCCAAAGGCCTTCCGGTAGAGCAGAGCACACCGGCCGAGAAGACCGCCACAGCCACACAGACCGCGCCCGCCGCAGCGAACGATTTGCAGACCCTGCTCAAACAGGCTGCGCCGAATAATCCGGCCTTGTGGCAGTCCGTGATCTCCATGATCAATCAACAGGGCGGTACCGTCACGAGCACGGCCAATCCGGCGCTGGTGATCATCAGTTATCGCACCGAGGCCGGCGGAGTGCGCGACGTCGTGGTGCAGTTGTACAGCGGCACGGCGGCGGACATTCCCGGCGTGCTGAATCCCCAGGGGACAGTCCGCGGGCGTCTCGGCGACGAACTCTATGATTCAGCCGACAGCTTTTTGGGATTGATGTATCGGCAGGTGACGTATCTCGGGGAAAAGGCGGACGTGCAGCGCCAGCAGCGCGCGATCAATTCAACGATCGACGGCGATATGACGCTGTTGCGCGAAGCGACCGTGAACCCGCTGCACGTGGTGGCCATCATGCCCAGCGCCAAACAATTTCTCCCGGGCAGCTTGAAGACACGCGTGAACAGCGTCGTGCTGAACGCCGAACTGTCCTTCGGTGAGTGGAAGGGCAAGGTCGGCTTGATCACGGACAACGCGGAGAGCGCGCAAACTGTCGGCACCATCGTTTCCGCCTGGAAGGAAATGGCTGTCTCGCTGGCGCAGACCTTTGCCGCGCAGAAATCCGGCCAGCCGCTGCAGGAGGCCCTGAAATCCACCACAATCGACGTGGCGGACAATCAGGTCATCGCCTCCGCGTCGATCCCCTCGGAAACGATCGTGCGCGCCACCAAGGAAATCACCGGCCACGGCGCGCCGAAGGCCGTCCTGATGTGTTATCGGGGCTTCAGCGTGGAAGTGCCGGAATCCCAGGTGCGCACCTACATGGAACGGGGCGCTTCTCTGGGAGCATGTCGCGGCGACCAGGGCCGCGGAGGCAACCAGGGCATTGGCGGCCGTTAGTCGCGTGGGACGGACGGTCCCGGTAGTGATGGCAATTTGCTTCAGTCTGCGTTAGCGTAGGCGCGCATGAGGGCAGGAAGCGGACGATTCCAAACGGTAACTCCAGGCGCGGCACTGGTGTGTCTCGCGTTGGGGCTCGCCTTGTGGGGCAACACCATTTCTGCGCAGGAACCCAGCCGGCAATTGCAACGTCTCACCCGCTGGCTGAAATCCAACGACGACCAGACCCGGCTCGACGCGGTCAGGGAACTGTCGAGCATGACCGAGCCGGGAACGTTGCCGTTGCTGTTGTCGGCGCTGCCGGACCGCGACAGCGCGGTGCGCGCCGCGGCGGCCTGGAGCCTGGAACGGTTTCCCGATGCCCGGTCCGTCGCCGCCTTGCGCGTGTGCCTCAAGGATGAGGACGATCACGTGCGGGCCGCCGCCGCCTGGGCGATCAGCCACATCGGCGGGGCCGCGGTGCTGGCCGACGTGGAACAGGTCGCGAAAGACCCTTCGCCGCTGGCGCGGTTCCGGGCCGTGTGGGGCCTGGGAATCATCGGTAACCGGGCGGCCTTGCCCGTGGTGGTCGATTCGTTGCGTGACATCAACAGTTCCGTGCGCGAACGCGCCGCCTTGATTGCGCTGGAGGCGTTGCGGGACGGTTCCGTTCTGGCGCGCGTGCTTCCCCTGGCTGCTGATCAACAGCCCGAGACCCGCCGCATCGTCATGTATCTCCTGTCGCACTACGGCAACGCGTCGGCGGTGCCCGCCCTGGTGGCGGGATTGAAGGACGCCGACCCGCTGGTGCGGGGCGAGGCCGCGCTCTCGCTGGGCAAACTGCACGCCCGGTCCGCGCTGAAAGACCTGTCGGTCGCGCTGAATGATCCCGACGACCATGTGCGCGGCAGCGCGGCGTACGGGATGGAATTGATGGGCGATCCGGCGGCGGTGACGGCGTTGCGGCCGCTGTTGAACGATCCGTCCGCGTTTGTCCAGGCCGTTGCCGCCGAGGCCTTGCAGCGCTATGGAGACAAGACCGCCGCTCCGCCCCAGGGGTTCAAGGCCGCCGAGTTGTTCAGCTACCCGATCTACAGCCCCGAACACAAAGAGTTGTACTAAGAGCGCTCTTTGGCCACAGATTCACACAGATAGACACTGATGAATCTGTGCTTATCCGTGTTTATCTGTGGCTTTGGCTGGCCCCGGGCAGAGACCGTTCGGCGACTTCCGGACGAACTCGATGAACTCCCGCGCTTCCGCCGTCTTGAACGCGCCGTCCTTTGACGCTTCCTCCAGTGCCTGCGTGCCGTTCAGCCCGGAGAGATAGAAGAGCTGGAAGAGTTGCTTCAATTCCACGATCGCTTCCCGGGCAATCTTCGCGCGGCGCAAGCCGACCAGATTCAAGGCGTGGATTTCGTTGCGCTCCGCCGCCAGCGTGAACGGCGGGACATCCATGGACACGCGGGCGTTGCCGGAGAACATTGCCAGCCGTCCGATGTGCGTGAATTGATGGATCACCACGCCGCCGGAGATGAAGGCCTTGTCGCCGACGTGGACGTGGCCGGCCACCAGCGCGCAATTGCAGATGATCACGTGGTTGCCGATGACGCAATTGTGTCCCACGTGCGAAGCCGCCATCAAAAAGCAGTCGTTGCCGATGATGGTCGAACTTTCCGGCTCCGTCCCGCGATGCACGGTGCAGTATTCGCGGAACACATTGCGGTCGCCGATCTTCAGGTAGCTGCGCACCGAGCGGTCAAACTTCAAGTCCTGCGGTTCGTGCCCGATCACCGCCCCCATATGGATCTGATTGTCCCGCCCGATCTCCGTGTGACCCGTGATGTAGGCATTTGCCCAGACCCTGGTGCCCGCCCCGATCTTCACATGCTCTTCGATGATCGCATGCGGGCCGACATCGACAGACGCGTCGAGTTGAGCCTTCGGGTGAATGATCGCTGTCGGATGGATGGGCATGCCGGCGCCCGTCAATAGCGGGGCATATCGGGCTCGATGTTTTCGGCCCAGGCGTCGATGCCGCCGGCGACGTTCTTGAGTTTTTCGTAGCCCTGGCTGCGCAAAAACTTCAGCGCGCGCATCGAGCGGCCGCCGTGGTGGCAGTGCAGGACGATGAGTTTGTCCTTGGGCAGTTCCTGGAACCGCTGGGCCAACTCGGGCAGGGGCAGTTTGGTGGTGCCTTCGATGGCGCAAATCTGGAATTCGTCGGGATTGCGCACGTCGACGAACAAGAAGTCGTCCTTGCGGTCGAGCATCTTCTTGACCGTTTGCACGCGAAACGTCGTCGGGGCCGAGGCCGGTCTCTTCCTTTTCCACGATGGAATCTCCTGACGAACCTTCGTCTTCGCCGCGGCCGATGCCGCAGAACTGGTTGTAATCGATCAACGCGGTGACCGTCGGGTTCTTGCCGCAGACGGGGCAATTCGGGTCCTTGGGAATCTTGTATTCCCGAAAGCTCATGTCCATTGCGTCGAACCGCAGCAACCGGCCCATCAGCGGCCGGCCTTTGCCGAGGATGAGTTTGACGGCTTCGTTGGCCTGAATGTTGCCGATGATGCCGCAGATCACGCCGAGCACGCCGCCTTCCGCGCAGCTCGGCACGAGGCCCGGCGGCGGCGGTTCGGGATACCAGCAACGGTAGCATGGGCCGCCCAGATGCGGCGCGAACACGCTGGCCATGCCTTCCCAGCGGAAAATCGAGCCGTACACGTTCGGTTTCTTGAGCATCACGCAGGCGTCGTTAACCAGGTAACGCGTCGGGAAATTGTCCGTGCCGTCGACGACCAGATCGTAGTCCTTGAGGATCTCCAGCGCGTTCTCGCTGGTGAGTTTGGTGTTGTGCGGGATGAAATTCAGGTTCGGGTTGATGGCCTTCATTTTTTCCCCGGCGCTCTGGACCTTGGGTTTGCCGACGTCGCCGGTGAAATGGATGATCTGGCGCTGCAGATTGCTGAAGTCGACCGTGTCGAACTCGACCATGCCGATGGTGCCGACGCCCGCAGCCGTCAGATAAAGGGCGAGTGGAGAACCTAGTCCGCCTGAACCGATCAACAGCACCTTGGCCGCTTTGAGCCGTTCCTGGCCTTCGACGCCGACCTCGGGCAAAATCAGGTGGCGCGAATAGCGTTTGATGTCGTCGTTGGTGAGCTTTAGCCTGTCTTTGACGACCGGATCGAGCCGGGCCAGGTTGCCGCCCGCGATGGACGGCACGATGGCGATTTCGTCGCCGTCATTAATAGGCGTCTGATCCCCCTTGGCGCGGATGTCCTCGTCATTGACGTAAACCCGCACGAAATTGCGCAGTTTGCCGTCTTCCGCGAACAGATGCGGACGCAACTGGGCGTGCTGCGCCGTGAGGTTCGCCAGCACTTCGCTGATGGTTTTGCCCTCGACCTGCACGTTGGCCTGATTATTGGAGAACCGGCGCAACGCTGTGGGAATGGTGACCGTGATAGCCATAATGATTTCTCGTGCCGGCATTCTAGCAGCCCCCCACCGGCAGGTCAAACGAAGGGAATTGTCCGAAACCCCTTAACATGACCGAATTGCCCATGATTTGGTGCCGAAATGACCGGTCCCGGACGGGTCCAAAAACAATTAAGGCCGTATTAGGTCGTATTAGGCCGTATTGGGCAGGGGAGGCAGTGGCTAGTGGCCTGTGGCTAGTGGCTAGTGACGGCTTGGAAGGCGATCCACGGATTTCACGGACTAAACGGATGGATGGTATTGTCTGCCAAGGCGTTAGCGAAAAAAGGCTGGAAAAAATGATGGTTTGACTAGGTTTGACTAGGTTTGACTGGGTTGGACTAGGTTTGACCGGGTGGGGCCTGGCTTTAGGGGAGGGGATTCTCACCACGAAGCCGAGCTGCTGGGAGCAGCGAGACGCAGCCCTGTGTCGTATCAGGGAGCCGAAGGCCGAGCCGAGCGGGAGCGAGCGTGTGCAACCACGAAGATCACAAAGCCGTTGGAGGGTCGCGCTCCCGCGCGACCGCGTCGTTTTTGCCCGATCACCGGCCACGCTGGAGCGTGGCCCTCCACCAGCCCCGGCCCTGGTGGCCGGACCTATCCATACGGCATATTTCATACTGGCCGATACCATCGCACATTTCCGCCAACTGCGCTAGTTGTTATTGGTCTCGCAATGGCCTTGCGATGGATTGCCTGCCGGTTAAGATAAAAACGTGGAGCGACGCAAGCACCCTGCATTACTTCCCGAAAGAGCAGGTGCGGCTCAGACGGGTGGACGACAGAGACCACTCGACAAGCTCGGGGTGACAACGTTTGGTGGTGAGACAACGGCGCTTTCGGCGAAAGCGCCCTACCAACAACAGGAACGCCGGGTCCGGTGACCCGGCCTACAGCGGAAATCTGTGCCCATCTGTGTTTATCTGTGGCCAATTACTTCGTATCTCACTCGTGGCTACACTATCTCGATCGCTTCCTGATCGAACTGGCTGCGGTCGTCTCTCAGGCGCCAGGAGTATGACTCTACCGCCTTGGCTTTGCACACTGACACGATGAGGTAGGAGAAATTGGGCCAGGCGTGGTCGAGGTCGAATTGGGAGGGGCGGGCGGGGACGTCGGGGTGGGAATGGTAGATGCCCAGCACGGTCAGGCCGCGTTTGTCGGCGGCGCGTTCGATCTTCATGTAGATCAGCGGGTCGATGAGGTAGCGGTTGCGGGCGCTTTCTTTGCCGGAGGCGGGCTGGTCGACGCGTTCGTTGTCGGCGGAGACGATTTCGGTGATGACGCCGTCGGTGCCGAGCAGCATGCCGCAGGCTTCGTTGGGGTAGCCGGATTCGAGGTGCTGATGGATTTGGTTGAGGAGCTGGCGCGGGATTTTCATGTTCCCCTCAAACCGCCAAGAGCGCCTGAGAAAACCCAGGAAGTCGTGGAGGGCCACGCTCCCGCGTGGCCGCCAATGCCGTCAGAACGACTCGGTCGCGCTGGAGCGCGACCCTCCAAGCGCAGGCGGTGATTCGTGTTCATTTGTGGCCTCATTCGGCGTCCCAGAATTTGTCGCTGTGGTAGCGTTCGCCGCCGTCGGGGCAGATGGCGACGATGACGCCTTGGTCGATGGTGGCGGCCACCTTGAGCGCGGCGCAGACGGCTGCGCCGGAGCTGACGCCGACGTAGAGGCCCTCGTCGCGGGTCATGCGCCGGGCCATGGCCTGGGCAGACTCGGTGGCGATGCCGATGATCTGGTCGGGGAATTTCGCGTCATACAACTTGGGCACGTGCAAGGCGGTGTCCATGTGTTTGAGGCCTTCGAGTCCGTGGAATGGGCCGTCGGGTTGCATGGCGATGATCTTTGTGGCGGACTTCCATTCCCGCAACCGGCGTCCGGTGCCCATCAACGTCCCGCTTGTGCCGGTGCCCGCGATGAAATGGGTGATTTCGCCTTTGGTCTGCTCGATGATTTCCGGGCCGGTGGTTTCGTAATGGGCCAGCGGGTTTTGCGGGTTGCTGTACTGGTCGGGATAGAAATATTGGTCCGGATTCGCCTTGAACAGTTTCTGCGTTTCGAAGAACGCGCCGTCGCTGCCCTGGGTGGGGTCGGTGGGAAAGAGTTCGGCTCCGTAGGCTTTGAGGAGTTTCTTGCGTTCGATGCTGGCGTTGGCGGGCATGAGGAGTTTGACGCGGTAGCCGCGCCGCGCGCCGATCATGGCGTAGGCGATGCCGGTGTTGCCGCTGGTGGCGTCGAGGATGGTTTTATCGGGCGTTAATTTCCCTGAAAGCTCCGCCGCGCGGATCATGCGGTAGGCGGGCCGGTCCTTGACCGAGCCGCCGGGGTTGAACCATTCGGCTTTGCAGAAGATGCGCACGTGCGGGGCGAATTCCGCGCCGATTCTTAACAAGGGAATCAGCGGCGTGTTGCCGATGGTGCGCAGCAACGCGTCCGGGTCGGCTGCCGGCGACAGCGATTTGTCGGGGCCGCTCATTAAACCGGCTGATCGCCTTTGACGATGGGGGCGTCGACGAGGTTGCCCCATTCCGTCCACGAGCCGTCGTAGTTTTTCACGTTGGGCAGGCCGAGGAGATATTTCAGCACGAACCAGGTGTGGGCCGAGCGTTCGCCGATGCGGCAATAGGCGATGGTGTCCGTCTCGGGGCTGAGTCCTTTGCCGCTGTACAACGTGCCCAGGTCAGTGCGTTCCTTGAACGTGCCGTCTTCCTTGACGGCCTGGGCCCAGGGGACGTTGATCGCGTGCGGGATGTGGCCGCCGCGCTGGGCCGTTTCGGTCATGCCCGGCGGGGCGATGACTTTGCCGGTGTATTCGTCGACGGAACGGACGTCGACGAGATTGGTTTTGCCGTCGGTAACGGCCTGGAGGACGTTGTTGCGGAAGGCGCGCAGCGAAAGGTCGGCGGCCTTGGCGGTGTATTTCGCGGGGAAAACCTGGGGTGCGTCCTTGGTCAGCGGCCGGTTTTGCGCCAGCCAGAGTTTGCGTCCGCCGTTCATCAGGCGGGCGTCCTTGTGGCCGTAGAGTTTCAATTGCCAGAAGGCGTAGCAGGCGAACCAGTTGTTGTTGTCGCCGTAGAGAATGACGGTGGTCTCGGGGGAAATGCCCGAGGCGGCCATTAATTTTTCGAACCCGTCCTTGGTGAGGATGTCGCGGCGGACGTTGTCGCAGAGCTGGCTCTGCCAGTTCCAGGCAATCGCGCCGAGGACGTGGCCCTGTTCGTAGGCGGTGGTGTCCACGTCCACTTCGACGAGGCGGAGATTGCGGTCGGTCTTGTGCTGGTCCACCCAATCGGTGGAAACCAGGACTTGTGGGTCGGCATAATTGGTTGTCATAGTCTCTCCCGCTTTGGGACTTGCATCTGCAAGCCCATCGACGCTCGCCGTCCCAGGAGGGCTGGGCGGGCCGTCTGGTTTGGCCATTGAACCCGAAAAAAGTTGGTGGAGATGAGGGGAGTTGAACCCCTGACCTCCTCGTTGCGAACGAGGCGCTCTCCCAACTGAGCTACATCCCCAACCGCGATGCCGTTCAGGCATCAAGCCACCCGCAAACTTTACTGTCTTCATGAGTTGACGTCAACGCTCCACTTGTGGTCTCTTAGTGGCTGCGAGCCTGAATTTCAGGGATAGCGTAATCGACTCAATGAGCACAGCTTCAGAAGATCAAGCGGCGCTGCCGCTGGACGAACTGCAGATCGCGCCCGAATGGGTGCGGGCCGGCGGGAAATCGTTCGAGTCCCATACCGGCGAGGACCGGCAATCGCGGCGCGGCGGCGACCGTCCGTGGGGGGACCGTCCGCGCGAACATAAACCGCGCGACCGCGGCCCCGGCAGCGGTCCGTCCCGTCCGCCCGGCCCGCAGGACAGGCGCGGCAGAGGTCCCCGGCCGGAAGGCCGCCGACCGGAAGGGGCAAGACCCGGAGGGCCGAGGCCGGGAGGGCCAAGACCGGACGACCGGCAACGCGCCCCGGCTGCACCGGCGCCCGCGCCGGTCGAGGTGGCATTCCTGCCCGACGAGAAGGCCCTGGGCGTGATGATTGAGGCGATGAAGGTGGGCACGAAGACCTACGCTCTGTTTGACATCGCCAAGCTGATTTTGAACAAGCCGGAGCGTCACGCCGTCAAGCTCGCGCGCCAGCCCGGTGCGGACGGCACGCGTGCGCCGCTGTTTTTGGTGGTCGATGGGGGAGTCCCGTTCCTCAACCAGGACGACGCCTTGCGGTTTATCCTGAATCGGCAGGGCGGGAAAGTGTTCAAGGAGGAACGCAAGCCGGTCGATCCGCCGAAGGGAAATTTCACGTTTGTGAACCGGTGCGGTTTTACGGGCGAATGGCTCGGGCCGCCGAATTATCACGAGTACCAGTCCCGCCTGATCCGCCACCATCAACAACGGCTGCGGCACATTCCATTTGAGGAGTTCAAGGCGCGGATCCAGACGGTCAAAGACCCCGAGGCCGTGAAGGCGTGGGTGGAATCGAAGAGTTCCACGATTGAATTCCAGTGTTTGCTGGACACGGAGCCAAAAAGTTTTCCATCGCACACGGAATTGGTCAAGCACCTCGTCGACACACATCTGGCCCAGTTGGTGACGGTGGCGCCGGAAATCCAGCTCAGCGGGCTGGCCAGCCGGCAGATTGACCATCGGGGCATGCTGGAGGCGGTGCGCACGGCGTGGAATGCCGAGTGGAAATTCCCGTTGAAGACCGCCACGCAGCTTAGCGAGAAACTCCGGCAGGAAGGGTTCCATTTCTTCAAGCGCAAGGGCGTGACCTATGTCGGCCACATCAAGCCCAAGCGGTTCGAGTCGACCGAAGGACTGAGCGAACGGATCAAGAAGATCCTCGCCTTCCTGCGGACGCATCCGGACGCCAAGCGCAAGAAATTGCTCGAACATTTTGTCCCCGCCGCTCCCGCGCCTGCACCCCAGGAAACCGCACCGGTGCCCGCCTCGCAGGAAGCGGTGGGCGTGCCTGCGGCCGAAATCGTTCCGGCAGCTCCGATGGCCCCGGCAGCGATTTTGACCGAAGAGGACGCTGTGCTGGCGGACTTGCACTGGTTGATCCAGGACGGTTACGTGGTGGATTTTTCCGACGGCCGCCTCTGGGCGCTCGATGACAAACCGCCGAAAGCCGCGCCAGCCCCCGCTTTAGGCGATAAGCCCACTGAAACCGCTTCAGCGGAGCAGGCAGAGCAGCCGGTTGCCGAAGCGCCGGTTGGACAAGAAGCTGATGCCGTCGTCGTCGTCCCCGTGGAGCAATCCGCTGGCGTTGCGCCGTTAGAGGCTCCGGTTGACACCGCGCCACCGCCGACTCCACCCGTTTCCCAAGACACGCCAGCCTAGCCTGCCGACTAGAAGTCCGGCACCTTCACCTGGCACGGGTGCTGCTATTGAAGAATGGCAGCATGAAAACTAACAGACTGCAGTCACGCATTCAGAAGCAGCCCACGCTGGCTGAACTCATCCTCACAGTCTCGCAAATCACACAAAATGAAGAGCTTAGCGCTCTGATTGTGGCGGACATGATCAACAGTCAGCAGGTCCGTTTAGGCGGCGAATTTCAGGGCCGTCGCGTGGTCGTCTCGTAGTTCGTTTCACAAGAAAGACCTTCCTTTAGCGCTCATTTTTGTCAGAATTGACAAGGATGAGCGCTCTCTTTTGTTCGAATAGGAAGCGGTTTGCCGCTATTGCCTGATTTCAGATGCCTTTCAGCTCAACTCACGCATGAACCCGAAAAATAAGGTCCCCCTCAATTCTCCGAGCACGGGCTGGAACACGCCATTCGATAAGCTGTCGGCTGAAGGGTTGCCACCGGAGACGACTGCGGCTGCTGTTCCCGCGAAGGTCCCACCGCCTGCCCGGCGCGGCCGGGTGGTGTTGCGGCGGGAGACGGCGCATCGCGGGGGCAAAACTGTCATCGTCGTCGACGGTTTTGAACCACAAGTGACGAATACGTACATCGAAGAGCTGGCTGGCACGTTGAAGAGGGCCTGCGGCTGTGGCGGCACGACAAAGAGCCGCGTCATCGAAATCCAGGGCGACCAGCCGGCCCGAATCCGCGCGCTGCTCGAAGCCGAAGGCTTCCGCGTCGCGGGCGTGCGTTAGCTCTTCACGGTTTGCAGGGCAAGCGGGGCCGCATCGGTTGGGCGCGGTTTCGCCTGTTCGCCGATCCATTCGCAGGCGCGCGGCAGGAAGGGAGCGGTCTTGCGCGTCAGGCGCAGGCGGACCAACCCGCCGTCGTCGGTCTGGATGATCAGGCGATGGTACAATTGCCCCTGCTCGATTTGCGTGCGTGCCTGGCGCAACGGCAGTTCGCGCACACGGGAGCGAAAATTCTTCCTCCCGATGAAGAACAAGCGTCCGTCGCTCGTGCCCACCAGGCAGCCGCGCACGAAACGTCCCATGTCCTTCCATTTCCCGGTGAAACAGGGTAGCGCCCAGGCGGTTTGTTCGTCTCCATGCCGGAGCATCAGCCATGATTCCACGGCGAACGAAGGCAGAATGTTGGGCGGCGCGGTGTTGGCCGCGGCGGCGGCGGCGTGACGGCGTGCGCCGAACCGGTGCACGATGGCCGTGGCGTGCGCGCGGGTGAGCCGGAAGAATTTGGGGAAGAAATACCAGAACGCCGTCACGAAGCCCACGACGATAAAGATCGTGGGAATGGGATGGGCGAACACGAACCATAATCCGCCGAGCACCGTGACGTCTTCGCCGACGCTGAGCGCGATGTTCGAGAACGGTTCCGGCGACGTGTTGGCCGCCAGCCGGGTCATTGCCTTGGCCGAGTGCGAGGTGAACGCCACCGAGCCGCCGAGCAACACGCCGACGACTTGCATTGCGGGATCGGCCTGTCCGAGCGCTTTCAATCCGAGGATCGCCCCGCCAATCGGCCTGATAATGGTGTGGATCGTGTCCCAACTGCTGTCGGCGTAGGGCACTTTATCGATGATGAACTCGATGACGAGCATCACCCCGGCCACCACCAGCACGACGGGATCGCCGAGCACGTGCAGTCCCTGCAATTGCGGCGCAAGCTGGACCCAGCCGAGATTGATGGCCAATCCCGTGAAAAACACCGTGAAATACAGGTCGATTCCCGCCAGAGTTGAAAGCCCCAGCGCCGTCCCGAGTGTTTGAAGCGTCTCCATGCCCTTGTTAGACAGTCGCGCGCCCGGTTTATTCAACAAACGCAAACCGATGCGGTGGATGCCATTGTAGTCCCATGGTGTGGTTTTGTTGGTTTCGGCGCTTGGTTGTGTGATTCGTGCTCATCGGTGGACATCTACTTGTCGGTGCCGGATTGCCTGCCCCGCGTCCCAAACCAGATTGAAGTGACGAGCCCTAAAGCGACAAGCAAAAACCCAATGCACCCGTCAAGGAATCGCTTCCCTGGAATCAATAGGTATACAATAATACCAGCGGCTAAGAAGGGCAGCATGATCAGTTGGACCAACACTCTCCTGCGAAACGGAATCCGGGGAACTTTGTGCCCATGCTTCTTTCTGGACAGGTATAGTAAAACGAAGCCAACGATTAGAAACAAGTTGCCCAGAAGCTGCAGACTGTACGGCAAGTCCGTCATGACCACCAAGACCCCTCCGATCGCCATCACAACCAAGGTGACAATCATTAGAGGACTGATCGAGCGGGGTTTGCCGGTATCATTCATAAGATTTCCGGATTGACGGCGTGCATTAACCCGAAACTCCAAGCGCCCACTTGCCTTCTTCATTGTAGTAGGGGCAGGCAGCCTGTCCAGCGGCGCGCCAAACTGCGTCGAAGGCAGGTCGCAAAACCGCACTTGCCTCGACCTCATAACTCTCAATGATCATTTCAGGCAAAACAAGCATGTCCCGGTCTATTGAAAGTCCATCGTCTTCGCGGGGCCAGGCTCGATCCCGGCGAAATTGAGCCCCCTTCACACCAAGTAGAGTCAGCATGACATATATCGGCGGCTCCAAACCGATTTCCTGCTCCGCCTTTAAGTACCTGACCAACGCCTGCATCAACGCGGTTTCGAAATACGGAGTGGGGATGCTCTCTTTGGATATGATTGAGGCATCGACGGCTTCAATTGTTCCGTGTTGGAAGACCTGCACATAGGTGCGCGTTTTTGGCTTGTCGGAGCCGGGGTAGAATAGGACCCCATCGAAATTAAACCGCCGCCCCAGTCCGCTACTACTCATTGGGGAAAGAAGCTGAAATTTCATAGCCGCTAGTGGTACCACATCCACTTGGCCGGCCGTATCAAGGGCAGAGAGCGGCACGAGATGCAAAATTATCTTTGAAGGCAAGTCATCGAGAATCGGCGTTTCGCCCCCTACGATTTTTGCGAGCCGATCATCCCTGAAAGTTCTCAATCGTTCAGCCAGGCTTTCAGATTGAGCATATGCTGAGCGGATTTCTCGGACATCTAGCTGGTATCTCCCTCGATTGTCGCGCGAGTAGAATCGCGAAAGATTCTTAAAAACCACCATGTGCAGTGAGAACCAACTTCGGGGGACACGAACCAGTATCACAGGGCCGTTCACGAACCCATCAACGGTCCGAATCTGAACGAGAGGGATTCGTGGATCAATACCGTCACGAATGATGCTATCGAGACGTTTAATCTCGGTGTCAACGTTGATGCCCTTCAGGCCAAGAGCTTCGCCAGGGACGCCGGTCGGTTTGCCGTCTACATCTCTCTTCTCCGTCACGCCAAAAACGAGGTCGCCGCCCCTTGCGTTCGCGAATGAAGATACGTCGGCGAGGAAATCCCTCTTGGCCTCGTCTCCGTTGCCGGGGAGTTCCTGCTTGTAATCAAGAGTCCGTCTCTCCGCCACTTCATTTGCGATAAGAGACAGGATATCTTCCTTAGCGATCTTGTCGAACTGGACAGAAATCATCCCACGCTCACGATCTTTGAATGTTTTACAGCGTTGGTTTCTCCGTTTCGGCGCGGCGCTTTTGTTCTTCGAGGTAGCGGTTCAACGAATTTAAGTAGGCGAGGGCGCTGGCTTCGATGATGTCGGTGGAACTGCCTTTGCCGGTGACGATCCGGCGCCTTGTCACCCTCGAACTGGACGCGGACGCTGACTTCGCCGATGGCGTCCTTGCCGCGTGTCACGCTGGTGACGCTGTAATCGATGAGGCTGCCTTTGATTTGCGTGATGCGGTCGATGGTCTTGAGCGTCGCGTCAATCGGGCCGTCGCCGGCGCCGGCATCGGTGAACGGCTCTGATTTGCCGGCGCGCGAGAGGATCACGCTGGCGGTCGGGACTTTTCCCGGTGGTGACGCTGAGGTAATCGAGTTTCCAGACCTGCGGCACTTCGGTGAACTCGCCTTCGACGATGGCGCGCACGTCCTCGTCGTAAACGCTCTTCTTTTTGTCGGCGAGCGTCTTGATCTGTTCGGTGATGCGGCGAAGCTCGTCTTCGCTGAGTTTGTAACCCATTTCCTCGAGCTTCTTGCCGACGGCGTGATGGCCCATGTGTTTGCCCCAGGTCAATTCGCTGGCCCGGCCAACGTCCTCGGCCCGCATGATCTCGTACGTCTCGCGGTGCGCGATCATGCCGTGCTGGTGGATGCCGGCTTCGTGGGCGAAGGCGTTGTCGCCGACAATGGCTTTATTGCGTTGCACGACCATGCCGGTGAGATGCGACACGAGCCGGCTGGCCGGGTAAATCTGCGTCGTATCGATGCCGGTCTGGAACCCGCCAAACGCTTCCTTGCGGACCTTGAGGGCCATGACGATTTCCTCGAGCGACGCGTTGCCGGCGCGTTCGCCGATGCCGTTGATGGTGCACTCGACCTGGCGCGCGCCGTTTTGCACGGCCACGAGGGAGTTGGCCACGGCGAGGCCGAGATCGTTGTGGCAATGGACGCTGATGACGGCGTTCTTGATGTTCGGCACGTGCTCGAAGAGATATTTGATGAGCGCGCCGTACTGGTGGGGCACGGCGTAACCGACCGTGTCGGGGATATTGATCGTTGTCGCCCCGGCCTCGATGGCGGCCTGGGTGACTTCGGCGAGAAATTCCGGTTCCGTCCGCGAAGCGTCTTCCGGGGAGAACTCGACGTCCTTGACGTAGCCGAGCGCGCGTTTCACGCCTTCCACGCTGCGCTTGATGATCTCGCTCTGGGCCATCTTGAGTTTGTGTTCCCTGTGGATGGCGCTGGTGGCGAGAAAGACGTGGACCCGGGCGCGGTCGCCGGCGGGTTTTACCGCTTCGGCGGCGCGGTCGATGTCCTTGTCGACGCACCGGGCCAACCCGGCGATGATCGGGCCCTGGATTTCAGTGGCAATGGCGCGGACGGCCTCGAAATCGCCGTCGCTGGCGATGGGGAAACCGGCCTCGATGATGTCGACGCGAAGGCGCGCGAGCATGCGGGCCACCTCGAGTTTTTCGCGGGTGTTCATCGACGCGCCGGGACATTGCTCGCCGTCGCGTAACGTCGTATCGAAGATCCTGACTTGGTCGCTCATGACTGTTTTCCTTTTTTTACAGCCGCCCGCCAGTGTGTCAAAAGCAAAAAACCCACTGTCGCGCGGCGACAGTGGGTTTCGAAACTCGGCGCAGACCTCAGCCCACCGTCTGCCACGTGAGCGGCAGAGCCAGCAAAGCCAGCAGCAGGTTGAGCGTGCGTTTCATGTACGGGAAGATATTTAGCAGTTCCCAGGCCATTCGTCAAGCCCGGATGTTGTAACCCGGTCTGGTGAGCGGACTTCCGTCTAATAGACCGGGTCTTGCCAAAAGCAATTAAGGCCGTATTAGGTCGTATTAGGCCGTATTGGGTCAGAGCGGTAGTGGCGAGTGGCCAGTGGCTAGTGGCTAGCGACGACGGGGAAGATAGGGGGACGGTTTGGTCGATTTCGGCGATTGTTGGCCGGATTCGGTTGGTCCGGGGAAAATTGAAGGTTGGACTAGGTTTGACTAGGTGCGGCATGGTTTGACTAGGTTTGACTGGACCGAATCGGCGTTCAACGGAGGCTCGCCCTCCCGAGCGGCCGAATGACGCTTGCGGGGAGGGCGAGGCTCCAGCCGAGCCGTGCCGTTGGACTCAGCGGCGCTTGCTGAGCATGGCCCTTGCATCGCCCCCGAAGCAGCGCCGGCCTCCGGACTTATCCCTACTGCATATATCATACTGGCCGGTACCATCGCACATTTCCGGCGTTTGTGCTAGTGCAGGTTCGACAAAAGCGGTTTTGGGCTACTGCGACGATTTGACACACTGCGAACACGGCCATTCACCACCAAGACACGAAGACACCAAGTCGAGAGTCTGAGCGATGATATATCGCGCCGCGATATATCATCATGCCGCTGAGGCTGCGTCGGCTGCGTACGTGATTTGAGAGACTGAAGAGTTGACCTCCGCGCCGAAATATTGGACAAAATCTGGAATGCAACCGGCGTAGAACAGGCCATGTCAGGGACACGACTTAAGATCGGGGACATTTTCGCGGTCAAACTGGACGAGACCCAGAAGAAGTACTTCCAATACGTGGCGGATGATCTATCACTGTTGAGCAGCTACGTCATCCGGGCTTTTAAGAAGGCTTACAATGCCGGCGAAGCGCCCGACTTGCGGGAGGTGATCAAAGACGAGGTTCAGTTCTACGCGCACGTATTCCTGAAAGTCGGCCTCAAATTTGGATTCTGGGAGAAAGTGGGCCATGTTCCACAAGTCGGCAAAGTCAACGTGCTCTTCAGGGGCACCAACGATTTCGGAAACCCCAAGATTAAGGTGTCTGAGATCTGGTATGTGTGGAAGATCAACGAGCCGTTTGTCAGAGTCGGTAAACTCGAAGGCAAGAATCGGGACGCGGAAATAGGCGTTGTGGCTGCTCCAGAGGATATTGTCAATCGTATGCGGACAGGGAAATATCGCTTTGTATACCCCGCTTTTGAGTGAAAGGAGACGGCGTCGTTATGGGAGCATGGTCGATAGATAGCTTTGGAAACGATACAGCTTGCGACTGGGCTTACGGCCTGGAGGAAGTCTCGGACCTCAGCCTCGTGCGCGAGGCGATCCAAAAGGTCGTGGACTCCGGGTACGAGCCCCTTGATGCCTCCGACGCACAGGAGGCCATTGCGGCGGTTGAAGTGCTTGCCCGGCTCAAAGGCAACTTTGGCGAGCGCAGCTCGTACACGGAAGCGACGGACAACTGGGTCAGAGCACACCCGCAACAACCGCCGATGATCCTGATCAACTTGGCCTCCCAGGCCCTAGACAGGATTCTGAAGCCGCCTTCCGAGCTTCTGGAGTTGTGGCAGGAGGGAGAAGATTTTGCGGCGTGGAAGAACTCCGTGCTGGATTTAAAGAAGCGCGCAACCAGGTTGGGCTAACGAGAGGGAAACCGCGCTTAACAAGCGCGGCTACAAGCGGGGACGGCGAGGCGGATAGGCTTGAAACTCAGGTCTGGAGTGGTCATTGTTGCTGGCATGAGCACGGCGGAGATCATCAGGGAATTGCCCCGGCTGACGGAGTCTGAGCGGCGCGAGGTCTGCGAGAAATTGCTCGAACTTATCAGGCAGGACGAGGACGTGAAGGCCTGCGACGAGGCGGCCATCGAAGGCGCGCGTTTGCTTGACGGCGCGGAGGAAGCGACCGGGCGGGAACGCCGGGTCGGGTGACCCGGCCTACAGCGGAAATCTGTGTCCTATCCGTGTGAATCTGTGGCCAATTGCTTCGTGGCCTTCGCGTCTTATTCGTGTGGATTCGTGGCTCACTTGCGCATGGACAGGGCGAGGCCGGCGGCGATGAGGACGCCGGGGATGGCGATGGTGAAGGGCCATTCTTCCTTGACCCAGGGGCCGAACAGGGATTTGTCCATCAGCGGGTTGCTGACGGTGGTGGATTCGTGGTTGCCGAAGGGGTTGCTCAGGGTCGTGCTGTTCTTGTTGGTGTATTGGTAGCGGCCGAAGGCGAAGCTGCAGAGGGCCAGGACGAGGGCGAGCATGAGTGTGCGCATGGGGACTCCTTAGTAAGCGGCTTGGGCGCCGCCCAGTTTGCGTTTCTGCATCCAGGGGAAATTGGCGCGGATCTCCGCGCCGACGGTTTCCACCTGATGACCGGCCCCGGCTTTGAGCAGGGCGTTGTAGACGGGGCGGCCGGCCTGGTTTTCCGTGATCCACTCCTTGGCGAAAACGCCGGTCTGGATCTCGGCCAGGATTTTCTTCATCTCGGCGCGGGTCTGTTCGGTGACGATGCGTTTGCCGCGGGTGACATCGCCGTACTTGGCGGTATCGCTGATCGAGAACCGCATCCCGCTGATGCCGGCCTCGTAAATCAGGTCGACGATGAGTTTCATTTCGTGGACGCATTCAAAGTAGGCCATCTCGGGGGCGTAGCCGGCCGCGACGAGCGTCTCGAACCCGGCCGTCATCAATTCGCTGACCCCGCCGCAGAGCACGGCTTGTTCGCCGAAGAGATCGGTCTCCGTCTCTTCGCGGATGCTGGTTTCAAACACGGCGGCGCGGGTGGCGCCGATGCCTTTGGCCCAGGCCAGCGCGGTCTGTTTGGCCTTGCCGGTGGCGTCCTGGTGGATCGCGACCAGCGACGGCACGCCTTTGCCTTCGAGATATGTGCGGCGGACGAGGTGACCCGGGCCTTTCGGCGCGACGAGCCAGACGTCCACGTCATCCGGCGGCACGATCTGGCCGAAATGCAGAGAGAACCCGTGGGCGACCGCGAGGGATTTGCCCTTCTTCATGTGCGGGGCGATATCGCGCCGGTAAACTTCCCCGTGGCGCGTGTCGGGAATGGTGAGCATGATCACATCGGCTTCCTTGGCCGCCCCGGCGACGGTGAGGACGGTGACGCCTTGTTCCTTGGCCACGGCGACGGATTTGCTGGTCTCGGGCAGGCCGACGACGACGGTCACGCCGCTGTCCTTGAGATTGAGCGCGTGGGCGTGGCCCTGCGAGCCGTAGCCGATGACGGCGCAGGTCTTGCCTTTGAGATATTTCAAATCGGCGTCTTTGTCGCGATAGATTTTGGCTGCCATGTTCGTGGTTCCTTTTGTTGTCGGCGCCCTTCTTCGGGGCGGCCGCGCTTAGCAAGCGCGGCTACAGAAATCATTTTCGTTGCATCGCGACTTTACCCGTTCTGGTGATGTCGCGGATGCCGAACGGCTCGATCAAATCGAGGAACGCGCTGATCTTGGATTCGTTGCCGGTGACCTCGACCGTCAGCGCCTTGTGGCCGACGTCGACGATTTTCGCCCGGAAAATGTCGCAAATCTGCATGACTTCGGGGCGGGTCTTGGCGTCGGCGCCGACCTTGACGAGCACGAGTTCGCGGTCGACGTATTCGCCTTCCTGGAAATCCTGCACTTTAATGACGTCGACGAGTTTATTGAGTTGTTTGGTGACCTGTTCGAGCACGGTATCATCGCCCTTGACGATGATCGTCATGCGCGATGTGGTCGGGTCCTGTGTCGGCGCGACGTTGAGCGTGTCGATATTGAACCCGCGCCCGCTGAACAGCCCCGCGATGCGCGCCAGGACGCCAAATTTGTTTTCCACCAGGACTGAGAGAGTATGCCTCATAGAGCGGGGAAGCTTATACGGCAAACCCTCGCGGCAATCAACCTCATTGTTACCGTTGTTTTTGGCTGGTTACTTGTCCAGGAACCTGTTAGGGATGGGGGCCGGCGAGTAATTGAGGTGAGACATGCAAGACGGGCAGAATCCACGCAGTGAAACGGGCGGTCATGGGCCGTTGAGCCGCAGGAAATTCCTGGGGAAACTCGGGGTCGGGGCCGCGGCGGTCGCCGGGCTGGGCGTGTTGAAACTTCCCGGACTGGAAGGCGTGGCGCAGGCGCAGGACCTGGGGCCCGATAACGCGCACCAGCGCGATAATTTGGCGATGCGGACGCGGGTGAGGGCGGCACAATACGAGCATCGCCTGAAGTTGCCGTTGCATCCGACCAACGGCGAAGAGGCCCTTTACCCCACCAAAATTGCCAATTTTTCCAAGGGCCTGCCGCACAATTCGCTCGGCGAAGTGGACCTGGCGGCTTACGCCACGTTGATCGCCGCGCTGAAGTCAGGCAAGCCGGCGGATTTCAATGCGATCACGCTCGGGCTGGGCAACAAGCTGACCAACCCGCAATCGGGCCTGGCGTTCGACATGGAAGGGCCGGACTCGCATCAACTGGCGATCCCGCCCGCGCCGACCATTGCCGGCGCGCAAGGGGGCGGGGAACTGACGGAGTTGTACTGGATGGCGCTGGCGCGGGACGTGAACTTCATCGATTACGACAGCGACCCGACGATTGCCGCGGCGTGCACGGACCTGAACAAGCTGACGGATTTTCGCGGGCCGACCAGCAGTGGAGCGGTCACGCCGGACACGATTTTCCGGGGCAACACGGCCGGCGACCTGGTCGGGCCGTTCATCTCGCAATTTCTCTGGCTGGACGTTCCCTTGGGCGCGCTCTACGTCCCGCAAATGATTTACACCGTGCCCGGCGGCGTGAATTACCTGACTGATTTTTCTTCATGGCTGAACGTGCAGAACGGCTTCAAGCCCGGCGCGTACAATCTTGATCCGACCCCGCGTTACGTCCGCAACCTGCGCGACATGGCGGAGTGGGTGCACATGGACGCGCTCTACCAGGCGTATTTGACCTCCTGCCTGATCCTGCTCGGCATCAACGCGACCACGACCTCGCGCAATCCATTTCCGACCACCGCGTCGCTGGATGCGGGCAATCCCTATGTGAACTCGGCGACGCAGAGCGGTTTCGGTACATTTGGCGTGCCGCACATTCTAACGCTGGTCACCGAGGCGGCGACGCGGGCGCTCAAGGCGGTGTGGTACCAGAAATGGTTCGTGCATCGGCGGCTGCGGCCCGAGGCGTTTGGCGGACTGGTGCACAACACGATTACCGCCGCGGCGACTTATCCGGTCAACGCCGAGCTGCTCAATTCCGACGGCGTGGCGCGGACGTTCACGGCCAACGGCACGTATTTGTTGCCGCAGGCGTTTCCCGAAGGTTGTCCGACGCATCCGTCCTACGGCCAGGGCCATGGCACGGTGGCCGGCGCGTGCGTGACGATCCTCAAGGCGTGGTTTGACGAGACGTTTGTGATCCCGGAGAATGTCCAGCCATCTATTCAACAGATAAGAGAAAAACTCGCGGTCGCGGGTGTGACAGTCGGCAGAATTAGTTTATGGACGCCGATGAGGCCGGGATCGGGAGTGGCGCCCGCATGGATGCATCGGGGAACATAGTTATTAATCCCCGGTTAGACGAGCCATCAAAATGGTGGAGGCCATTGTCCATGAGATCAACCACAGGGTTTACCTTAAAGAACGCGAGACGTTCAATTTTTGGAAAAGAATGATGGCCCGGTTTTGGGCCGGTTCTACGAAGAGATCTGGGTCATGGCTAAAACCGATGAAGCCATGCGCCAATGGGAGCGCGGCGAGCTGAACAGGGTTCACGAGCATCCGGCGCTGAAACCGCGGCACAGCCAGTGACTCGCAACAGCCTGACCGATGACCTGATCGCGCCGCTCATGGCAAAGCAAAAGACGACCGCTAAAGACAAAAACAGGTTTGACGGATTCCGGGTCGCGCTTCTGACCAACGCATGAGGCGCGCGACCGGGTTTGTTCGAATGGAGAAAGGCATTGTGTGATCCTGAAAGGCAGGGCCAGATAAAAGTGAAGCCTTCTTTTCAAAAAATCATGGCTGTGACGCTTTGTCTGGTCCTGTTATGGTCTTCTTTGCCAGGCCGTGCTTCGGCATCATTGCCACACTCTGAGAACTTATGCGTAACGCAGGATCCGGTCGTTTTCCCGGCCAGGCCCTGAACCGTCAGCCGCGCTCGCGATTTTCGCCCCATCAGCCCCAGCCAGAAAAATCTGACCGCAGGCATCGATTTCGACTAGGCAAGAGCCGGAGCCGCCTTAACCAAGGCAGAGGAGACGAATCCTCCGGCAGGGGAAATTGTCACGACAAAGTTTCAGAGAGTGACTACCTTTGTCATGGCGTTATTTGTGCTGTTTCTTGCCGTGGCACAGGGTCTTCCTTCTTATTCACAGGTTCCTTCCCTTCTGGATCCATAAAACGACTGCCCACTTATCCGGATCAACTGGTCCATCAGTTCAAATGCCAAGAGGGAATCCAAAGGTTGGCCTGGCCAACCCCGTCAAGGAGCCTGTCGCCGATTCATCTGGAGATTTTCACTGGCCCGGCTTCGTTCCA
>CAWFPN010000022.1:0-112556 GCA_963817685.1 uncultured Verrucomicrobiae bacterium
CCTGCCGGCTGGCGGCACGAGCACCATGACAAGCCGTTGCCGGGAAAGTGAGAGGGTTTGATCTGGCGACACTATCCACACTGTATTGTGTGGAAACTCAACTGCGCCGACCTATGGCCCCCTGCGTTCAATCAGCACCGCCATGCAAGCCATTCCTTGGGCACGGCGACGGGCTGGCGGGCTCCCGATTGGGCTTTCAGTTTTTGGCTTCTCGACGTCGGGATCGCCCGGCCCTGTGCCGTGTAAAAACTCATACGCTCCATTTGTGGTTTTTGACAGCGCTCCTTGAGCGCCTCTATTGCCAAATCTGGAGGCGGTAGAACTCTTGAGGCAGGACCGCATTTGTGTCGGTAATCGTGACCTGATTGCCGCTGTTAGTCACAGGGCCGCTGTAGCTTGTGACCGGCCACCAGACGCCGCTGACCAGGTCGGTGCTGAATAGAAGGATGTATGTCCGCCCCGGCATTTCCGGGCTGAAAAGCAGGTTCTGCCACGCCGGCTGGCCGGGCTGACGCATCAGTTGCAGCATGAACACCGATGCCGGATTGGTCGGATCAAGTCCCGCGGTGTATTTGAACAGGTTGTTCTGGCCGGTCCCGTCGGCGTCACAGGCGGCGCAGGAGAGGCTGCCGGTGGCAGCGGCGTTCCCGCCAAAATATTGCGCGCGCCACCAATCAGGGATCCCGTCGGCGACACTGTCGCGATACACCACGGCCAGAATGCTGGCGCTGTTGTTGCCCGGGGCCGGATCGAATTCGTTGGCGGAGACGGTCGCCACATCGACGATGTTGGTGATGTTGACGGTGGCCGCCGGCGCGACCACGATGGTGATGGTGACGGAGGCGTTGCTGGCGAGGCTCCCCAGCGCGCCGATCACGGTCCCGCCCAGATTGGTGACCGAACCGGCGCTGGCGGCGGCGGACACAAAACTCACGCCGGCCGGCAATGCGTCGGTGACGGTGACGCCGGTGGCGGTCGCCGGGCCCGCGTTGGCGATGGTCAACACGTAGGTCAGGTTCCGGCTCGTCAGGACCGGGTTGGGCGTATTCGTTCCCGTGATCGCGAGATCGGCGGCCGGCGCGGTCAGGGCGCTGTTGTAAAGCTGCTGGATCCGGGCCGGCGACAGTGATTGATTGAAAATGGCGATCTCGTCGAGCACGCCGTTGAAAAGACGGCTGCCCGACGAAGGATCGAACCCAAGCAGCAACGAGGAGTCGAAAGCCTGGCTGGGAAGACCCGTGGTATCGGTATACGAGTTGAGTACGCCGTTGGTCCCCAGGTACATCGTCGCTGCGGCAGGCGTGACAACCAGGGCGAAGAACGACCATTGATTGGTCGGTGCGATCAAGCCGGTGCCGACGTTGTACCGGTTGTTGTTCCAGGTGTAACGAAGCTCGTTGGCGGGCGATCCGGGGCCGAAATTCACGCCCGACACGGTGGTGCCTCCCCGGCAGAACACCACGCCCGCCCAGGCGCTCTGGAGACCGCCGGGGTTCATCCAGCCGGTCACGGTCACGGTATTCGTGTCGAGAAACAACGCGGGCATGGTCAGGTACGACCCGGAGGCGGTGGTGAGGCGCATGGCGGTGTTGGTGGTCTCGAATCCGGGGAACGCGGGGGCTTGTGGTCCGGGGACGCCGGCGGTGACGGCCTGGCCGATGGTCCCGTTGTAGACGTCATGGAAATCATAGGCCACGGTCGCGCCGTTGGTTTCGTTCAACCGCCAGTAGGCGAATGGCGCATCGCCGGCCACGGTTTGCGCGTACGTGCTGGTGACCACCGGCCCCGGGGTGACGGTCACCAGGGCCGCTGAAGAGGTCACGGATGCGCCGCACGTTCCACTGACAATCGCGCGGAACAGCATGCCGCTGTCGTTGGTGGCCAGGGCGGAGGTCGTGTAGCTGGAATTGGTGGCCCCGTTGAAGTTAAAGAACCCGCCGCCACCGTCGGTGCTTTTTTGCCACTGATACGTCATCGGAGTCGGGCAGGAGGCCGTGACCGTGAACGTGGCGGTCGACCCGCTGGACACCGTCTGCGCGACAGGCGCGGTCGTGATGATTGGTCCGCCGGGGCAGCCGGTGTCGATATTGTAGAACTGCTGGATCTGCGCCGGCGTCAGGGCGTAATTGTAGACGGCCACCTCGTCGATGTCGCCGTTGAACAGCCGCGTGCTTGCCTCGCTGTCATAGCCGAGCAGCAGCGACGTATCGAACGGTTCGCTTGGCAGGGCGACCGCGTCCGTGAACGAGTTCAATACGCCGCTGGCGCCGAGGTACATCGTCGCGCCGGTCGGCGTCACGACCAGGGCGAAGAACGACCATTGGTTCGTCGGCACGATCAAGCCGGTGTTCGCGTTGGACCAGGCGCCCCACGTGTACCCCAGTTCGTTGCTTCCCGAAGTTGTCGCGGGACCGAAGTTCACGCCCGCCGTCGTCGCGGCGCTGCGGCAGAACACCACCCCGGCCCAGTCGGCCTGAAGCATGGCCGGATCGATCCAGCCGGTGATCGTCACCGTGTTGGTGTTCAGGTTCAGCGTGGGCATCTGCAGATACGAACTGGAGGTGCCATTGAGTTGCATGGCGGTTTTGTTGGTTTCGAATCCCGTAAACGGCGGGTTCGGCTGCGCGGCGACGCCGGCCACGACACCCGGTTCGATCGTCCCGTTGTTCACGCCAAAGAAGTCGTGGGCCACCATCGCGCCAGTGGGCTCGTTCAGCCGCCAATAAGCGACCGGGGTCGAGTTGGCGCCCGCGCCGACGTTGGAAGGGTTGTGGAAGTACGTGTTGCGCCACTGTTGAGGGGGCGTCAACGTCGAGGTGTCGAGCAGACCGAACACACCCACGCTGTTGGTCCCGGCGACGTAGACACGCGCGCTGGCAATGGCCGGAGTGATGAACTTGTTGCCGACCCCAAAATGGTCGCGGCCGCCGGCCTGGTTGCTGTTGTACAATTCCACGGCGAGGTTGGTGGCGCTGTACGCGTGGAGCACAATCGGCGTGGTGTTCTCGCTGGCCCAGACGATGCCGTTGGAAGCGCCATTGGCGGAGACGCTTGGTGTTGTGCCGGGGTAGCCAAAGGTGGCGGTGGATTGCGAGGAGGCTGCGCCGAGCAACGCGTTTTGCAGCGGGAATGCCTTGAGATGATCGCCCACAGAACCATAGTACAGCGTGCCGTTGAAGTAGGCGGGCATTGAAAACACGCCGCCGGCCAGTGCGCCGTTGACCGACTGGTAGTTGAGGTTGGTTGTCAGGCTGAATTTGCCCATGTTGTTGCGATCCACCACATAAATGACCTGGTCCTTGCCGGCCCCCACGGCGAGTTGGCGCGTGTTGCCTTGCCCATCGATCATGTCCGGCAGCAGCAGCGCCCCGCCGGACCCGAGATCCAGGTCCAGGAGGCTTTCGTTGACCGTATTGGACATGGTGAAATAATCCGCTACCGCCAGCGCGTTGCTGATCGTGGAGAGCTTGATGAAGGCATTCCCAAAATCGCCACTGGCCGGAAATCCGCCGGCGGTCAGGGCCGTGTCGAACGTGCCGTTGCCGTCCAGGAAATAGATATTGTTGCTGGCGTCGGCCGCCAGACCAGCACCCGCCATCCAAATCCCGCCCTCCATCCCGTTCGGTGTGATGTTCAGGACGCTGGTCTTGGCAAGCGTGTGTTCGTCGTAACCGATGATCCAGCCCGTGTAGGGGTCCTGGTCGCAATGGGACGCCCAAGCGGTATAGACCACGCCGTTTAACAGGAGCAATCCGGAGCGGTCCATGTATTGTTTCGGGTCGAAGATGACATTGCTGCCGCTGCTGTTGGCGCCCGTGCCGGGGAACGTCGCGGCGACCGTCGTTGGCGGGACCAGATCATGACCGGTGGCAAGGTCCAGGGCGTGGATCCGGTGGAAATAGACGCCGGAGTTGTTCTTGCTCATCGCCACGACGAAGATCGTTCCGTTGGATCCCAGTTGCCGGTCGATGACCGGAGTGGCGGTGACTCCAATCTCCGGCACCAACAGATTGCACGGCGCGATGGGATCCGAAGGAGTCTCATTGGTGCCGAGCATCGAAATCTGCCAGAACTTGTTGGTGGAATCCGCGTCAAATGCGTACACCGTGTCGTGTTCGGTCGCCACAAACAGGACATTGCGTTCGCCCTGGCCCGGAATCGAGACGCCGGCGGCATACAGCGGATGTGCATCCACTTTGCCATCGGTCGGCAACGTCCACAACAACCCGAAATGATTGGTGGCAACGTTGCCGGGCGAGAGGACTTCTTCATGCAGGGTTTGCCCTGTCCGCCCGTTGTCGTTGTGGTAGGTGAGCACATCGGTCATCTGCGCCCGGAGCGATGTGCAACAGAAAAGCAGCGAAAGACCGAAGGCCGCGGACTTGCTCACAGGGGTCAACAAACAATTCCAAACTGGTGACAGGCCCCGCCCTGATTCCCGTTGACGCCCTTCCATCATGGCCACTGTGAACCGACGTTTCCCTTATGACATACGCCTCGCGACCATCGCGGGCCATTCGGTCTTATTAATCAGCATAGTATCCTCTCTGACAGTGCTATCAAGCCGTTTTGGCGGCTTTGATACTCCTAGTGCCTGGTTCGCTCCAAGTTCGGAGCGCGTGAGTTTCTTCGTTGTACACTGCAACGGTGTCAGGGCAACTTGAGTTTTCTGACATTGTGGCACTCTGCGACTTGATAAACATATCGAAGTAAAGAATCGCAACCCATCTGCTATCAAAGCTTTATGCGATTATCTCATTTGGTGGCACCCGGGTTGCTAGGCACTTGTTGTCAAGCGTGGCCAATGTCATGTTGTTTTTGGAGTATTGCTTCGTTCGACCGTCGCAGTTCAGACGTTCTAACAACCTGTGCAGCAGAGCAGGGAATTGGGTTGTTTCAGAATCGTCTCTACCTCGTCGGCCCGGTGATGCTGGCCACCTCAACACAACCGAGAGGTTCTATGATTGAGCAGAGCATTGAGAATCAACCGCAGCATCAGAGTCCGGCAGGGGCGCGGCCGTCATCGCGCATCCAGGACGCCGTGATCCGGCTGGCGGGCAATTCCCAGGATGGGATCCAGGTCATCGGCGGATTTCTGGCGAGGCTGGCGGGCCGGACGGACAAGGATGTGATGACGTACATGACGATCCCCGCCACGATTTCCGGCGGGGCCAGCATCTACCAGGTGCGCCTGGGCACCGGTGAGATTCTGAGCGTCGGCGATGACGTGGATGTGCTCGTCGCGTTTTACCAACACTCGTACAACGAGCACATCGGCACGCTGCGGGAAGGCGGCATTCTGCTGTATGATTTGGACCAGGTGCAGCCCGATCCCAACGATGCGCGGCATCGCGCCGTCGGTGTGCCGATCACCAGCCTGACGGTCGAAGCGATTGGCGGGACGGCCAAGGACAAGGGCAAGAACATGTTCGTGCTCGGTCTGCTGACGCGGCTGTTTAACCTGGACCTTGCCAAGCTCGAGCAGATGCTGCGCAAACATTTCGACAAGAGAGGGGAGTCCGTCGTCCAGAGCGTCATCGACGCCTTCAGCGCCGGCTACGGGTACGACATCGGCAAGCTCACCGAAATCTGTCACTTCGACTCGCCGGCCAGCGCCTCAACGACCCCGCGCGTCGTCATGGACGGCAACCAGGCGATGGCTTATGGCGCGATCACGGCCGGCATCCGGTTCAGCGCGAGTTACCCGATCACCCCGGCCACGACGATCATGGAAATTTTACGGGCGGAACTGCCGAAGTACGGCGGAACGCTCGTCCAGGCGGAGGACGAACTGGCCGCGATCGCCATGGCCTGTGGAGCTTCGTACGCGGGCCAACTGGCCCTGACCAGCACGTCCGGCCCGGGGCTGTCGCTGAAGTCCGAGGCGTTGGGCTGGGCGGTGATGGCCGAGATCCCGGTGCTGATCATCGACGTCCAGCGCGGGGGCCCGGCCACGGGGCTGCCCACGATGGTCGAACAATCTGATCTGAACCTTGCCTGCGCCGGCACCCACGGCGATGCCCCGCGCATCGTCCTCGCGCCGGCATCGGTGGAAGACTGCTTCTACACGACGGTCGAGGCGGTGAACCTGGCCCGGCAGTACAGTTGTCCGGTGATCGTTCTCAGCGACCAGGCGCTGGCCACGCGCATCGAGGCGTGGGAAATGCCGGATTTGAAGGTGTTGATGCGAGATCTGACGCCGAAATTCGAGCCGGTCGGGCCGGACTTCCAGCCGTACCGTTTGACCGGCGACGGCATCCCGCGGCACGCGCCGCCGGGAACGCCAGTGTTGGACGGCCGGTTTCCCATCGTCACCGGCCTGGAGCACAACGAGGCCGGCCAGCCCAGCGCGCAACCCGAGAACCACGCGAAGATGATCGCCAAACGCCGCCGTAAACTGGAGTTGCTGGCGTCGCGATTGCCCAGGGCCACCGTCCATGGAAAACCCGAAGGCGACGTTCTGCTGGTCGGTTGGGGATCGACGCAGGGGCCGATTCGCGAGGCGGTGGGACGTGCCTGCGCGGCCGGTCAGAGCGTCAGCGCGCTGCATCTGCGCTACATCATGCCGTTCCAACCGGGCATTCAGGAGATTTTCGACGGCTTCAAACATGTGTTCGTGGTGGAGATGAACGACCAGGACCAGTATGGCCGGGGACAGCTCGGGGCCCGGCTGCGGTCGGCCTTCACCCATCCCGACCTTCGCGGGATCACCAAGTGCGAAGGCCTGTCGTTCAAAGTCCGTGAAATTCTGCGGCAAATGGAAACCAACCTTGCCCAGAGCGCAAAGGAGCAACGATGAGCGTCTCCGCCGAAACCACGTCCCGTCCCCCTTACACCCGCAAAGAACTGACCGGCAACCAGCCCACCTGGTGTCCCGGCTGCGGCGACTTCAGCATCCTGTCGGTATACCTGAAGTTGATGGAGAAACGCCAGGTCCCGCTGGAGAAGATCATCAGCGTGTCCGGCATCGGGTGTTCGTCGCGCTTCCCGTATTTCGTCAACGCCCACGGCGCGCATTTTCTTCACGGACGCGCGCTGCCGTTTGCCTCCGGCATCTCGCTGTCACGGCCGGACCTGCATGTGTTTGTCTTTACCGGGGACGGCGATGCGTTGTCCATCGGCGGCAACCATCTCGACCACGCCGCGCGCAAGAACGTCAAGATGACCTGCGTGATCATGGACAATTCCGTCTACGGGCTGACCAAGCACCAGACGTCGCCCACGTCGCCGGTCGGGTTCCGCTCCAAGACCGACCCGACGGGTTCGGTGGACCGGCCGATCAACCCGGTGAAAAAGCTGATTGCCGCCGGGGCGACTTTTGTGGCGCGGACCAACTCCCATTTGCCGAACCACGTGCTGGAGATGTTGGAAAAGGCGATCGACCACGACGGGTTCTCGGTGATCCATTGCCTGAGCGAGTGCGCCCAGTTTTATCCTGGCGCGTTCGACAAGACCAATCCGCGAAAGGGCGGCGTTTTCGAATTGGTGCCCGCGAACCACGAGGTGACGGACGAACTGGCCGCCTACAAACTCGCGCTGGCGCCGTTCCCCGGCTATTTCGGCGTGTTTTACCGGGCGGCGGTGCCGACCAAGAACGCACTGGAAGCCAGGCTGATTGCGGACACGAAACAGAAGATCGGGCACGCGTCGCCGCTCGAGGTAATGACGAAGACGCTGCACCAGTTTTGTTGAGCAGGGGAACCAGGCGTCAGCCGCCTGGCGGTCGTGGTTCGACTTGTACTGTGCAAGAATCCGGTCGCAAGAACAAGGCGGGGATTATTCGCCCCGCCCACCCGGTGCCCGCTTTTCGAACGTCCGCCGCTCGGGATGCTGACACATAAAACTCCGTCCGAATTTCATCACATGAGGGCATTTATCGGGCGATGCGGCGAGACAGACTGACAGATCAAGTTCTCGCCCCAAATAATGGGTTACACAGTTTTCGAGGTTGGGCAACGTCTTCGACTCGACTTGCATGCGTTTAGCCTCCTGAAACGGTTACAGCTCCCTCTCTCCCTCAGTTCCATCTTCGCTGGAGCCACCAGCGCCTTCCTGAGAGCAGGACGGAACCTTTGATGCTGATACTCACGGAAGATTTCGACGAATTGATGGCGAAGAGTCAACGATTGCGTGAAGCTGTGTTCGATACGGAGCCGTGCTGCCTCGGCTCCCACGGGGTGTATCTCGCTTGTCTTACCCTTTTAACAGAACCGTCATCCGTTTGACGTCCAAATGACATGCGTCCCGTGCAAACCCAAGCTGGGCGGGCCACCACAACCTCCGCTCGGCAGCGCAACAAAGCCTTCGCGGTGGCCGGACGCTTCGGTGACAAACAGAAGACATGAGTGAAACCATACTGATCGCGGATGACGAACGGGACGTCGTTGATCTGCTCGTCTACAACCTGCAGAAGGCGGGCTATACGACCATCACGGCCTGCGACGGCCGGGTGGCCCTGCAAATGGCCCGCGACGAATGTCCGGCGTTGATCACCCTCGACGTGATGATGCCCCAACTGGACGGCATGGAGGTCTGCAAACAACTCAAGGCCGACTACCGGACTGCGCGCATCCCCATCATCATGCTCAGCGCCAGGAGCGAAGTGGTGGACCGCATCGTCGGCCTGGAACTGGGCGCCGACGATTACGTCACCAAGCCGTTCAGCCCCCGGGAACTCACGCTGCGCGTCAAGAAGCTCATCCGACGCGCCCACGAGGCGGACGCCCCTGGTGAAATCCTTCGCATCGGCGACCTGGTGGTGGACACGGTCAAGTACGAGGCCAGCCTGAAAGGCAAGTCCCTGGACCTGACGACCACGGAATTCAAACTCCTGTTGAAGTTGATGCAACGCAAGGGCCGCTTGCAGACGCGCGACCAGCTGATGATGGACGTCTGGGGCTATCAGAGCGACTCGGACACGCGCAAAGTGGACACGCATATGAGGCGTCTGCGGGACAAACTCGGCCAGGCGACGGACTACATTGTGACCGTGCGCGGTGTCGGCTACCGGTTCACTGATCCGGCCCGGTCTTCATCGGAACATTCATCAGTCTAGGCCGCGACGGCTTCCTCGCCGAGCACTTCGTTGACCGTGTCGATGATCTGCTGGATGTTGAACGGTTTGCTGACCCAACGGTTCCCGGTGTCTTCCAGAAAAGAGCGCGTGTCGGGGCTGACCGTGTCGCCCGTGACGAAGATGATGCGGTGGGCCAGGCCCTCGTCCTTTCCCTTCAATGTTTCGAACAACTGCACGCCGTCCATCCCGGGCATGCGCATGTCCGAGAGAATGACATCGAACTTCCCCGTGGCAATCCGCGCCATGGCCTCTTCGCCGTTGGTGGCCGACACCACGTCGTGGCCGGTTTCCGAGAGGACCGCGGAGAGCACCTCGACGATGCCCGGCTCGTCGTCGACAATCAGAATGGAATGTTTGCCCTGCGGCAGCAGTTGCCGTTTCGGCGCCGGCAACGCCTCGGCGGGGACCGCCTCGACACCGGCCTGAACAATCGGCAGTTCCACCACGAACTTCGCCCCGGCGCCCGGCTGGCTTTCGACGAGGATCTTGCCGCGATGTTCCTGCACGATCGTATTGGAAATGGTCAGTCCCAGACCGGTCCCCTTGCCCAATGGCTTGGTGGTGAAGAAGGGGTTGAAAATCTGCCCGATGATCTCCCGGGATATGCCGGGGCCGTTGTCCGCCACCACAATGCGAATGTAGTAGCCGTTCTCCTCGGTCCCAACCGTCAACTGCCGGGGTTTTTCCCGCGCACTGAGGGAATGCACGGCATTGCTGATCAGGTTGACGAGGACCTGCTCGATCTGGCCGTGATCGACCATCGTCTTCGGCAGGTCGGCCGTCAGCGAGCTTTTCAACTGGATCCCCGCATTGTGAATGACCGCTTCCTGGGTCTCGGCGACACTGGCCACCAGGCGATTGATGTCCACCAGCGTCTTTTGGGGGTCGCTGGGCCGCGCGAACGCCAGCAGGTCGCGGACGATCTTCGTGGCGCGCTCGGTTTCGTGAACGATGCGGTCCAGTTCGTCGCGCGTCTTTTTATCCAGGCCCGTCCGCTTGGCCATGACCTGGGAGAAGCCCATCACGACGGCGAGCGGGTTGTTTAGTTCGTGCGCCACGCCGGCAATCAATTGTCCCAGGGCCGACAGTTTTTCCGCCCGCCGCAACTGTTGTCCCACCTTCTTGCGCTCGCTGACGTCGCGGACGTTGACCTGCAGCACCGGCCGCTGATGCCACTGGACGAGGGCGGTGTCCCCCTCGCAGGTCACCGTTGTTCCATTGGCGCGCGTGATGGGAAATTCGCTGAACGGCCTGAACACGGCATTGAACATCGTCAGCGTGTTCGGTTTCGCCGACGTTGCCGCCTCGGAATGCACGGAAGGGCAAATCTCGACAAACAGGCGCCCCACCAGGTCCACAGCGGAATGCTTGGTCAGCCGTAGCGCGGACGCGTTGGCCTCCACGATCTGTTGCGAGAGCAGATCGACAAGGAAAATGGCGTCGGACGTCGAATCGAACAGCACGCGGTATCCTTGTTCCGCCATGGTCACTTCCCGTTCCACAATCATGCCAATCACAATCATGATCGTGATCACGGCCGTGGCGAAATAGCCGAGCGTCATCAGGGCTTGGGATGATTCCATCCAGGGGAAAGCGACCAAATGAGCGCCCCAAAGCAGGAATCCAACAGCCAGAATCGTGGCGCCGTGGTACGTCTTGCGCCGCACCAGGTAGGCAATGCCCGTGTAGGTTCCGGCGCCGGCCAGAAGCACGAACACCGGCAGCGTGATCCAGAACTTGTCCCGCACCTCGAACGCGGCAACCGCGCTCCACAGCAGGATCATCAGGGTCCCCCACTTGAGTTCCTTGATGCTGCGCGGGCGGCCCGACAGGTGGAAACTTCCCCAAAACATAAACAAGGCGCTCAGACCGATGCAGGCCCGGCGCGCCATGATCAACAGGACTTGGTCCGGCGACTCCTGCAGACCGATGGCGGCCGCCAGATAAACCGCGTAGAAGACCCAGGCGCCGATCCAAAGACTGAAGTACGGCTTCCGGGTGCGGTGATTCAGGTAGGCGAACAGCGCGAGCACCATGCAAATGCTCATCAGCGCGAGGATCAAGACCGCGTTGGTCCATTCGACAGGGAAAATGAATCCCGAATCGCTAATGCTCAGGTTCGCCTTTATGCCATGCACAATTATCCACCCCCAAAATCGATCATTTACCCTTCACCTGAAACAGCAGGACGCTTGCCAATGGCAAAAATCCCCGATTTCCATGGGAATACGCCAATTCCGGCCTGTCTTGTGCTTTTAAAGTGCCAAAGACGTAATGAATTGCCGTCGTTTCAGTTTGTTTTCCGTTGTTGTCCTGGCAGTATCCGCTACGCCATGCTTTTCGCCGGTGGCACTCCATCGCATGCCTTCTCGAGAGCAGCCAAACGCCCCGCTCTCATCCACGGCCACGAGCCTTGACACGGTGTTTCCCATTGGAGAAGCCGGCTTGGTAAAGACCGCGCGGCCGGTGCAGTTGATCGAACCTCCCCGCGGCTGGATTATCTCGGCGGCCGCCTGGAAACGGGCCAATGACGCCAAATTCAGATTTGATGCCTCCTTGCAGCATGGACAGGAATATATCGGGATCCGGTACGTGATCCCGTTCGGGTCGTAACAGTTCCCCCCTCACAAGACGAGAGAAAGGAAGTCTCCTCTCCCCCACCGTCGAGGGAGAGGATGAATGCATGGGGATCAGCCTCCCCAGGTGGTTCCGCCGACCACTAGAAGGTGACGGTGAAGACCACGTTACTCTTGCTGTCGTCGACTTCCAGGGACGTGACTGCAGCAAGGTTCACATGCGGCAGCCTGGTGATCGTCAACCGGCCCCGCCGGTTGCTCCTGGTGGTTCCAACGCTGACCCCGTTCACCTGCAGGCTGTAGGTCTGACTGGCGGCAAGACCCGAGGCAACCACAAGCAGCTTGTGATGGGCCGCGCCTTTGACGGTCTTCAGCTGCAATCGCCCCTGTCCTTGAACGGGTGCGTTCGTCGATCCCGGCGTCACGATCGCGCTGGCAGTGAATCGGCAGGGAGGCCCCTGCGGCGGGCCGCTGAAGTCCCCGATCAAATCCACAACCATGTTTGAATCCGCAATCGCAATCGTCGTCACATTCGTCAGGTCCAACCCATCGGGCAGCGCAAACTGGCCCCACCCATAGGTCCCCACCAGCGCAGGGCCGCCCGGAGGCGGTTCAGCACCGGGCTGATTGGTTGAATCAGCGACGTCGAATGTCCCAAGGACCGTGAAGTTGGTCCTGGTCTCGTCCGCAACGCTGACGGTGTAAGACCCGGCCAATAAGTCGATTGTCTCGACCAGCAAACTCGGGGCATTGGTTTCGTCCGCATCCGGGGCGTCCAATCCCGCCCGGCCCATTGCATCGGCGGGAGCATTGGTGGCCGTGGCAAGAAGGATCACCCTTTGAAATCCGGGCGGCGGCAGCGGAGGCGGATTGTCTACGATGTTGGTGCCTCCGGCAGGCGGCGGCGGTGGTGGTGGATCACCCGCGTTGTTGGTGCCACCTCCGTTGGGAGGAGGATTTCCGACAATATTGGTTCCACCACCACTCGGAGGTGGATTGTTCACAATGTTCGTCCCTCCGCCATCGGGCGGCGGTGGATTGCCTACGGCATTCGTGCCGCCACCACTCGGAGGTGGATTATTCACAGTATTCGTGCCTCCACCAGGCGGCGGTGGGGGCGGCGGATTGCCCGCGTTGTTGGTGCCGCCTCCGTTGGGAGGAGGATTTCCGACAATATTGGTTCCACCACCGGGAGGGGGAGGATTGTTCACAATGTTCGTCCCTCCGCCATAAGGCGGCGGCGGATTACTCACGGTATTGGTGCCGCCACCACCAGGAGGAGGTGGGGGTGGATTTCCCAAAATGTTCGTATCGCCTCCGCTCGGAGGCGGATTGCCCAGGATGTTGGTGCCGCCACCACCGGGAGGCGGGGGGCCGCCAACCTGGGCCAGAGCTGTGTACGTCGTGAAAATCAGTGCAAACGTGGCAACCGAGATTCGATTCATGACGTGAATCCTTTCGAATGGAGTTTGGGGTGAACGCACATTCATTTGTTATCTGTCGTTCATGGGGCGGGATTATATGACAGAAGAATGACTCGCGGACTGCGCGAACGATTTCTCCATAGAACCCTTATATCTGCTGGGCTGGAAAACAGGTGCTCGCGGTGATCAGCGCCCGGTTGTGCGGGAAATGGGGCGTTTTCGCCGAAAAAGGGGTTAAACAGTTGCGGGACGGCGAAAATATGCTACGGTAAGCGGCGGAATGATGTATGCAGATGGCATAAGCCTGGGGGCCAAGGGGCGAAGACGCGGCGGCAACGCGGCTCGCGCAGCCCGGCTGGGTCAAACCTTGAATTTTCCGGGGGAAACCCCGATAATCCGCGAAATCCGTGCCATTCGTGGATTTCCTTCTTCGACCCAATACGGCCTAATACGACCTAATACGGCCTTAATCATTTTTGAGAATGATGGCTGGTGCTTGCCATCCCGCAACCCGCCGCCCCATCTTTCTCGCCACGAGGCGGTCGTCTGGTGTAATTTTCCCGGGAGCGACAGGAAGCGTTCTGAAGCGACTGGAGGAATGATCCCATGGCCAAGCTGACGATACCGGAAGAATTGAAGGCGGACATCCCGCAGACCCCGTGGGGCAAAATCCTCATGGCCACGCCGATTGTCATGACCGTCATCGCCACCGCCCTCGCGGGCCTTGCTTCCAGCGAGATGACCCGCGCCCAGTACAGCCGTTCCCTCGCCGCCCAGCAACAGTCCAAGGCGGGCGACCAATGGGGGTTCTTCCAGGCCAAACGCCTGCGCGGGGCCATCCAGCGCAACACGATCGATATTTTGCAGAACACAGCCGACGTGCATCCGCTGGACGCCGCGGCCCTCGACAAAGCCGGGGCGGCCGCGTTGTCGTCCCCGCCAGACCAGCAGGTCCTCGACGCCTTGTTGAAAGGCGAATTGCCCGGCGTGCCGGCGGCCACCGTTGCCGGCCCCGAACTGCAGTCGGCCCTTGACGCGCTCGAAAACCAAAAACCGGAGCCGGAAATCCTCTCGCTCTGCGCGAAAGTAAGCCCCGGGAACCTCGAAGAAGCGTTGAGCGCCGCGAAAGACCGGGCCGAGGCATTTGATGCGGCCATCAAACCGGTCAATCGCGTCATCGATCAGCTGGAGAAAAACCTGGCCGGCGGCGCCGACAAATCTCTCAGCCGCGACTTCGTCGCCGCCCGGTTGCGCTACACGGCGGCCCGCTACGATGCCGAAGCGCGCCTGAACCAGGCCATCGGCGATCTCTACGAACTCCAGGTCCGCAAGAGCAACATCGAGGCCGAACGGCATCATGTGCGCAGCCAGCGATTCTTCTACGGCATGCTCGGCGCGCAAATGGCCGTCATCATCTCCACCTTCGCCATCGCCGCCCGAAAAAGGAACCTCCTCTGGTCCCTCGCCGCGGCCGCCGGGGCCGCCGCTGTTGGCTTCGCCGCGTATGTCTTTCTATTTATGTAGCCGCCGGCGGAGGTGGAAGGTTCCTGAAAAAGGGGGGTCTCGCGCCAACCGTCCGTGGCCGGAGCAGTCGGATCATTCCACGGCTTGGACCGTGTAGCCGCCGGATTTTTCGTCGGCTTGCAGTTTCAACAACCCGCGCTTTTGCGCCTCCAACAACAATTCGTTGAATGAACGAAACCCATGCGCGCGTTCGTTGAACCCCGGGTGGCGGCGTTTGATCGCCTGCTTGATCATGGAACCATAAATGGGGTCGTCCATTTCCCGTTCCCCGGTGAAGGCTTCCAGCGTTTTCACCACCAGGTCGAACGCATCGGCGACAGGGGGGCCTTTGGCGTTGGCGGGGAGGACCTCGGCGGCCGCCGGTTGCGCCGTCCTGCGCGGCCGCGCCTTCGACGGTGCCGGACGCACCAGGTCGTCGTAGTAAAGGAATTCGTCGCAATTGTTGATGAACAGGTCGGAGGTGGAGTTCTTGACGCCCACGCCGATGACGGTCTTGGCGTTCTCGCGCAGCTTGCTCACCAGCGGGGAGAAGTCGGAGTCCCCGCTGATGATGACGAAGGTGTCGACGTGGCTTTTGGTGTAACACAGATCAAGAGCGTCCACCACCATGCGGATGTCGGCGGAGTTCTTCCCGGACTGGCGCAGATGGGGGATCTCGATCAGCTCGAAGGCGGCCTCGTGCAGGTCCCGCTTGAACACTTTGTAACGGTCAAAATCGCAGTACGCCTTTTTGACGACAATGTGGCCCTTCAGCAGCAGGCGTTCGAGCACCTTCTGGATTTCGAACTGGGGGTAGTGCGCGTCCAACGCCCCCAGGGCAATGTTCTCCAGATCGAGAAACACCGCCATTGTCGCGTTGGAGTTGTGAGTGCTCATTGCGTTGCGGGTGGCAGCTTACTACAAACAGGGCCGTCCATGCACCTGAAAATGTGCGCGGGCGGCAGCCGTGACAGGCCGGGTAATATCGGGCCGTTGAAGTGAACGACACCGCCTCCAAGCCAATCGTATTCGGGTCCCTCCCGCTCGAAAACAGTGGTCCTGTTGCTCGACCTGTCTGGATCCGTGGACTTAATTCACCCGCACCTTATAAAAGCGGTTGGCCACTCCCGCACTGGCGGGGTCGATGATTTGCAAGAGGGCGCCGGTGCCGGGGTGGGCAATGTTGTCGACGGGGACCCAGAGACCGCCGGCGAGATCGTCGCAGGAAAGAACGGTATAGGTCTGCCCCTGACTTGTGTTAAAATTCACGAGGACCCTGCCAAATCCATCACGCCCCAGGGAAGTGATGCGGAAATCATCCGTCGTGATGACGCACGTCGAGATGTTGTTGGTGGGGTCAGGATCGTTTTCGAACAACCAGACCCGGGCCGTATTGTTGAACAGGCCGGGCTCGAGAGGTTGGGCCACGATGGTGAGCGTGACGGCGGTATCGGCCGCCATGTCGGTGTGCAGGACCACGGTGCCATCGGGTCCTGCGTAACACGTTCCCGCGCTGCAGGCCGTGGAAACGACCATCATGTTGTCGGGAATTTTATCAGCAACAGTCACCTGACTGGCGTAGTCCGGTCCATAGTTCCACAACGTGGCGGTGTAGGTGACGGTGTTGCCCATCACGACGTAGTTGGTGGGCGTTGTTACCCACAGCCCGATGTCCGGCTCCGGCAGCAGCGTTGAGAGGCTGCTCTTGGGCTGGCGATTGACATCATAGTAGCCCCAACACGCACCCACCCCGCTGTTGCCTTCGTCGTTGACCTTCCACGGCTCGTCGAACGCCTCGAAGTAGAACCCATCAACCTGGTTGGCCCGCGTGTACGCCAGATATCCATACGAGAAATCCATCATCGGCCCGACGCCCGTGACGGCGGTCCCGTGCGTGTCGCCGCAGGTCGGCCAGCCGGATTCGCTGATGATGACCCGCTTGCCGGGGAAACTGCCCTGCAACTGCGAAACAGTTGAGGACAGGAATCCAACCGAGTTCGCGCCGGAAACATATGCCTCCCAGTAGCCGTAGTTGTTCAGGAAGATGAAATCCAGATCGTCGACCAGCCACGGATAAGGATTCAGAAATCCCTCCATGTCCGCATAAGTGACCGGCACCGGGCAGCCGATGCTGCGGGCGTAATCCACATTGGCCATGACCGTTCCCGGATCGCAGCCGTTGCCGTACCCTTCCTCCCAGCGAAGAATGTCCTCGGAACCGATGGAGGCAAACAGCACGTTGGGCTCGCTATTGGCGAGAGCGACGGTCTGCTGGATCAGGGTGTTGTCATAGTCCGAATTCGTGCAGGTGGTGTAGGCGGTCAGGACGCACATCATGCCGTTGCGGCGGGCGTCTTCTGCTTCGCGCTGGACGTTTGATTTCCCGTCCGGCCCGAAGAACCTTACGGCGTTGCCCATGCTCTTGAGCAGCACCATGTCTTCCCAGACTTCGTTGTCCGTCGCCTGCGCTCCGTAGGGAGATTCGCCCGAACGATATTCGCCATAATCGTTTCCAATGATCCGTCCCTGGTCGGCCCACGACAGATGCATCTCCGCGTTGCCGGTGTGCTGATAATATTCCAGCGTGATGGTGTGATACCCCCGCATGATGGGAACGTCCGCGAGATACGAGAACGTCGCCTGGTCAAACCAGCGATCGAGCTTCAGCACCCCGTCAACGTAGAGGCGGAACCCGTCGTCGGCGCTGGCGGTGAACCGCCAGACCCAGGCCGGGAACCAGCGCGTCGTCGTCCAGCGAACGGAAAAGTTCTGTCCGCCGATGTCGCAGGCGTTCGTCGGCCCCGTTGTGCCCCAGGCAAAATCGATGAAATTCGTCCCGTCATCCAGCACGGCCGTGGGACAGCCGCTCAGGTTCATGTTGTTGAAATACTCGCCTTGCCAGTGGTCGGGCGGTACGGCGTTGATGCACGGCGCGGACGGGACCTCGCCCCAGGACAGGACGGCCGTGGCGGCGGCTGACAGCTGGTAATAATCCATTTCGATCGCGTGGGACCCTGCGGTCATAGCCAGGTCCACCGTGTCTGTTTGCTGCGTGTGCGGGGTCCAGCGGTCCAGCGCCAGGACATTGTCCACGTAGAGCCTCGCGCCGCCGGCGCTGACCATGGTGAACCGGTTGGAACATGGACTGAACAACACCGTTTGCGTCCATCGCACGGAGAAATTGGTCGAACCAATCCCGCAGTCATTGATCGAAGTCACGCCGTTGGTCCCCCAGTTGAAGTTCAGGAACCGCGCGCCGTCATCGCGCACCATCGCCGGGCAACCGCTCAGGTCTGTGCTGGTGTAGTATTGGCCCTGCCAATGATACGAGGGAACAGTCTCGACGCAGGGGTTGGGGACCTCATCCCAAACAAGTTTTGCCGTCGCGCTGCCGCCCGCCTGGAAGTAGTCCATCACGATGGTATGCACGCCCGGCGACAAGGTCACATTGGTTGTGTAGGTGGTTTGCGCCTGCGGGAACCATTCATTTAAAATCAGCGCGCTGTCCACGTACAATTGCGCCCCGTCGTCGCAGGTCATGACAAAGGTGTGCGTCAGGTTGCAGGTCGAACTGCCAAAATCAACGGTCCGCGTCCAAACCACTGAGAAATTGGTGGGGGCAATGTTGCACGCGTTGGGACCGTCCGTACCCCAGCTGAAGTTGAGGTAGCCCGTGCCGTCATCCCTCACGGTCTGGGCGCAGCCGGTGAGGTTCGTGTTGTTGTAATACTGGCCCTGCCAGTGATCGGATGGCACGGCGGCAATGCAACCGGCGACCGGCGCCCAGGAAAGTTCCGCGGTTGCGCCGCCCCCGTCCTGGTAATATTCCATGACGACGGTGTGGGGTCCGGCGGGGAGGGTGAGCGTGGCCGTGTAGGTTGTGGGTCCCTGGTCGAACCATTCGTCCAGTTGCAGCGCCCCGTCGATGTACAAACGCGCGCCGTCATCGCAGGTCATCGTGAATTGGTAGGTGCTGCAGACGGCGGGATCGAATGTGATTGATCGGGTCCAGCGGACGGAGAAGCCGGTGGCATTAATGCCGCAGGAGTTGGTCGGGCCGGTGGTGCCCCAGGCGAAATTGATGAAACCGGTCCCATCGTCACGGATCATCAGCGGTGAACCAGTCAACGTGGTGCCGAAGAAGTAGTCACCTTCCCAGTGATCACCAGGGACAACTGTGTCGGTGCACCCTGCATTCAGACGATTGCCAAGACCAAGAAGAACGAGCAGGAGGGCCAGCAAGCGACAGGCTGCAAACGAGGCAGATGTCGAAAGATTCATTGTTTGCTCCTCAACAAGCGTTCGTCATGAAACGCTATTGCGAGTAATGCTAGCAGGCACTGCAAACGTTTGCAAGAAAAATAAACAGGCTCTTAAAGGTAATGTGCGGCAGCCTTCCGAAGTGCAGTCGAAATGGACAAGTTGTCAGCTCGGCCGCTCCGGTCAAAATCAGGAGACTGGTCGTTATCACCGAAGAACAGGGTTGAACAGTTGGAGGACGGCGAAGATGTGCTGCGGTATCCGGCGGAATTATGCATGCATAATACATATGTCCGGCGGCGAGGGGGCGAGGACGCGGCTGCAACGCAGGTCGCGCAGTCCGATCTGTTCAAACCCAGTCAATCCTTGGGTTTTCCGTTTCCCAAGGGGCCGGTCATCCTGGCAACCCGACTGCGCCCTTAAACGCACTGGTGCCGGAATCAATTGTAATCATTCTAAGGACTTGGTAGGCTGTTGCAAGGGTAAGCAATTCATAAATGCCGGAACTTGCAGGAGAGAACTATGTCCAAAATGAACCAAGTCGTTCAGCGATTGCAGTCTCAACGCAACCAGGTTCAGCAGGAGCTTGAGAAGCTCGACCTCGCTATACGGGCGCTGTCATCCCTTGACGGGGTGGCGTCCGCAGGTCTGACAATCAGACGCAAGCCCCGTTTTTCAGCAGCCGCGCGGGCCAGGATCGCAGCGGCTCAGCGGACGCGTTGGGCGAAAGTCAGGGCAGCGCAGAAAAAGTAGTCAAAGCCGCCGGGGCAAAGACCGCAAAAAGCAAGTAACCAGTTCAACCAAACCTAACAGGAGAACATAATGGCCGCGAAACGAAAACCCAATGCCGCATTCATGAAGCCCGTCCAGCCCAACGAAACCCTGGCGGTGGTGGTCGGCTCCAAGCCGCTGCCCCGCACGGAACTGACCAAGAAGCTCTGGCAGTACATCAAGAAGAATGGGCTGCAGGACAAAAAGGTGAGGACCCAGATCAACGCGGATGCGGCGCTGAAAGCCGTGTTCGGCGGCAAGAAGCAAGTGAGCATGTTCGAGATGACCAAGTTGGTTTCCAAGAATGTGAAATAGGCCCGCTGCTTTTCAGTGATTGCCGAAGAGGCAACCTCGTCAGGGGGTTGCCTTTTCCGTTTGCCCATCCACCTTGGGTCCACCGAGCAAAGCTGGTTAACAAACCCGGAAATGCGAATGCTCCCCGGGATGCCGCCTGCCTGGCGGCTTCGAAGGGAGCAAACGCTGATTCGTCTTGTTGTTCCGCGATGGATCAGGCCAGTTGATTAAACGTGGCGCTGCCGGACTGGGCTGAAGCACCAGTGTTTGAGCTGCTGCTGGACTGCCCGCCGTCGTCTCCATCGCCATCGTTTTCACTTTCGGCTTTGGGGTGACGATGAGCCCCGGCGGGGCCGTTCGCCTTCAAGTCCTTCTGCAGGTTGGCAAACGCCTGCTTGGCAGCCGTCAGGTTGTTCGACTGCAGAGCGTTCTGCAGCGCCTGAAAATCCTGGCCAAGCTGAGTGTTCTGGCCGAGCGCCTGGGCGGCTTGTGTCCCTTGGGAGACGTTCTGAATGTCCTTCTGGACAGCGGCAAAAGCCTGCTGGGCATTGGAGAGATTGTTTGATTGAAGCGCGTTGCTGAGCGCCTGGAAGTCCTGGGTGATTTGATTGAACCCGCTGGGGACATTGTTTTGATTGGGGGTCGTCGTATTGGATATGGCGGATACGCTCACGATGTCATTCCTCCTTTGATTGACGTCAATGCGTCTACCAGGAACCTATCGGACGAAATGAAGATTGCTTGAGCTTTTTTTTACACCCCCGTCCGGGCTTCCCAGAAGGGCTCGGGAACGCCGGAATGTTCACAGCAGCGGCGGGAATGCTCAACTCTGCCTTGGTGAGGTAAGGGTTTCGAGGTAGGAAACGCAAACCTGGCAAAATCAGCGTTTCCCCGCCGCTATTGGGAACATTCGTTTTGCGTTCAAAGAACGAAATTCAGATGATGTGTCTTACGGTACGCAACAAGTAAACGGGCTGTCCCCCACCTCCTTGCCTCTTGTTTACCCCAAACGACGGAACTCGTCTGTCATGGAAAACCCGGATTGTGTTGTACTGGTGGAGTCGTACATTGAAGCTAAATCGGAACAATTCAGCTCGCAGGCCGTTAGATCCGGCGCATGTCAACCTCCAGGGCGGCAGCAGCTGTCGCTTGGTCCGCACCGGTCCTTTTGTTGAGAGAACTGTTTACTTGAGAACCGGATGATCCAGTAAAACCGCCTGCAAGAATCCACCCCGCAAATTGGCCACGTTTTCAAAACCACGCCCATGCAACAAACAGGCGGCAAGATAGCCGCGCTGCCCTTTCTGGCAATAGGTCACAATGCGCCGGTCACGCGGCAGTTCGGCCAACCGGTCGCGCAGTTGCGTCAGGGGGATGTTCACCGCATGGACAAGCCGGCCAAAATCCGCCAATTCCTCTGGGTCGCGAACATCGAGCAGCAACTCGCCATTGGGGCGCCACGTCTCCGGGGCCACTGTGGCAATATCACCGCGGGCGATGTGTCCCGCCACAAAGCCGGCTGTGTTCACCGGGTCGTTGGCCGAGCCAAACGGTGGCGAATAGGCGAGGTCGAGGTTTTCCAAATCAAACACACTCATTTTGCCCGCGATGGCCGTCGCCAGCACGTCCACCCGCTTGTCGATGCCGTTCTCGCCGAGCACCTGGGCTCCGAGAAGTCTTCCGGTGCCTTCCTCCGCAATCAACTTGATCAGCACCGGACTGGCACCCGGGTAGTAATGCGCGTGGCTGGAGTCACGCGTGAGACTGGTGAAGAAACTGAATCCGGCCTTCACTGCCTGGGCGCTATTGATCCCGGTGAAGCCGACCGTCATGTTCAGCACGCGCACAATGGATGTGCCGAGCGCCCCCGGATAAGTCATACGCGCCCCCGCCGCATTGGCCCCGGCGATGCGTCCCTGGCGATTGGCCGGGCCCGCCAGGGCAATCCGCGCCCGCGCGCCGGTCAGCGCATGCATCGTTTCCGCCGCGTCCCCCACGGCGTAAATGTCAGGGTCGGAGGACTGCATGCGTCCATTGGTCTTGACGCCGCCTGTCACGCCAATGTCCAATCCGGCCGCTCTGGCCAGTTCCACTTCGGCTTTCACGCCCACGCTGAGCAGGACCAAGTCCGCCGGCAGCTTGCTGCCGCCGGCAAACTCCACACCTTCCGGAGTAAAGGCCACTGCCGCCGCCCCGAGTTTGAACTCGAAATCCGGTCTCCGGATTTTATCCTGCAAATGACGGGCTGCGTCCGGATCCAACAAGGGCAGGATTTGCGGATTCAATTCCACAATGGTGACGTGCAGGCCGCGCCGGTGGAACGCCTCGGCCATTTCCAGCCCGATGAACCCGCCGCCGATCACCACGGCGCGCCGCGGCTTGCACTCGTTGAGGAATGTCGTAATGCGATCCATGTCCGGGATATCGCGCAAGGTGAACACATGCGGCAGCCCGACGCCCGGAATGGACGGGACAATTGGTTTCGCTCCCTGGCTGAGAATCAACTTGTCATAGGCGACATCGCGCTCGCCGGCATCCGGACCCTTGACCCGCACCGTCCTGGCCGCGCGATCGATCGACAAGACTTCATGGTTCACATGGGCTTGCACCCGGGACCTGGCCCAAAACATCTCGGGCGTCATAATGATCAGCTTTGCCCGGTCATCAATCTCGCCGGCGATGTAATACGGCAGACCGCAATTCGCGAATGAAATATACGGGCCGCGTTCGAACACATGGATTTCGGCGTTTTCATCCACACGACGGGCCTTGGCGGCGGCCGAAGCGCCTCCGGCAACGCCACCGATGATGATGATCCGACGGGGAGTTTTCATGATTCAACCCACTCAATGTTTTGCTTCACAACAGGCATTGGCGGCGCCATTGACCCGGCGATTCCACGGCATCCTGGCCAGAAACAACGCCAGCCCGCAAAAGCCGGTGAGGCCCGCGAACAACAGGCCGCAGCCCGTGATGAGCGGGATGATGGCAAACCGCACGTTCACCCCCAGCGCCAGCGCCGCCCCCGTGGCCGACAAAATACCCACGATAATCTGCACCTGGCGCATCAGCGGCAACACCTTGCCTTCCCCGCGTTCCACCGGCAACCCGGCGGCCACCCACGCTTCCATTCCCCCTTCGACCTGTCCGCAACCCTCGAAGCCCGCTTGCCGGAGCTTCTCAACGGCCTTCGCGGCCCGGGGTCCCGACTGGCACACGAGATACAGCGGGACATCGCTGCTCCCTCGATTCATCAGGAACGCGGCGGCGTCGAACTGGTTCAGCGGCAACAGACGGGCTCCCGCCACGTGGAGGGCGGCGTGTTCGCCCGGCGTGCGCACATCGAGTAATTCAAAGGGGAGGCCTTCGGTCATCAGCCGATGAAGTTCCCGCGGAGTGATGGAGGTTTTGGACTGGACAATCGGCGTGTTCATAGTATTATTATATAACCATATAGCTATATGTCAAACACAAAACATCCCCGCCTGCTCACCCCGGAGGAACTGGAGCGGATCGCCGGCCGGTTCAAGATCCTGGGCGAACCGATGCGGCTGCGCATTCTGCAGGCCGTCTGCCAACAGCCGCGCAGCGTGAACGAGATTGTGGCGGCCGTCGGGTCCACCCAGGCCAACGTTTCCAAGCACCTGGCATTGCTGGCCGCCGGCGGCGTTCTGGCCCGTCGCAAAAACGGCCAGTGCGTTTACTACGCGGTGAAAGACAAATTGGCCGTCAAGCTGTGCGAACTCGTGCACGCCCAACTCGCCGGGTAAAGAGTCCCTGGCGGTGGGAAACGGCTCGACTTGCCATGGCCGGGATGTTATTGCTCGCCCCATGACTGACGCCACCGTCGGGCTATCAGCGGCGTCTTCCAGATCCGGAAACCCACGAACTCGGCAGCCGGGAAGCCGTCTTTCCTTCCCGGAGTTGCTGGTGAAAGACCCCGTATTCACCTTGTTTCCTCCCTGAGCCGAACCCGAAAGGAATATCATGTACAAAATCATCGGAGCAGACGGTAAAGAATACGGCCCGGTTAGCGTCGAGCAATTGCGGCAGTGGTTCGCGGAAAATCGCATTAACGCGCAGACCCGTGTGCAGCCCGAGGGGGACAGTGAGTGGAAGATGCTGGGCGAGGTCCTCGGGATCGGCGCGTCCCCCGTCGTCACTGCGCCGCCGGGGGGACAACCGCCTCTCGTGCCGGATGCCGGACGGCATCAATTAACGGAGTTTTCTGTCGCGGCGGTGGTGCTGTTGAATTTTTGCACCTGCGGTTTGTTCTCCTTCGTCTGGTTGAATCTGATGCACGGCAAGCTTCCCAAAGTCCGGCCCGATGACCCGTCTGCCGCCAGGGCCATCGGTTTTTGCTTCATCCCGTTCTACAATCTCTACTGGATATTCTTCACGTACCGGCGCCTGTGCCTGCGCATTGACGAGCAGCGGGACCTCTACGGACTGCCGCCAGGCAATCTGAAAGGGATGGCCACCACGGCGTGCATCTTCCAGATCATTCCGTACCTCAACTTTTTGGTTGGCTACACAATCATCACCCCGATCTTCATCGGCCAGCTGCAGTCCAGCGTCAACGAACTCGTCCGCACCAGCGCCACCACCGCGCCGCGTGCCGTGCTGCCCACGCTGGCGCCGGCGTCCGGAATGTCGGGCCCGGGCGTCGCCCTGGTCGTCGTCTGCGTCGTGATCATTCCCATCATGGTCATCGGCATCCTGGCTGCCTTGCTGTTGCCGGCGCTAAGCACGGCGCGTGAACGGGCGCAGCGCGTGGCGTGCGAAAGCAACCTGAAACAACTGGGCCTGGCCTGCGCCATGTATGCGGCTGATTACCACAACAAGCTGCCGGCCGATCACTGGTGCGATGCGTTGTTGCCGTACCTTGGCAACTCGCAAAAGGTTTTCCTGTGCCCGTCCGGACACGCCGAGAAGTGCGCGTACGTTTTCAACGCGAACATGCTCGGGGCAGAATGGCAGGGCGACCCCAATGTCGTGATCGAGCTTGATGGCGAGCGCGGCTGGAACGGGGTCGTTTCCAACGCGTTGGAACTGCCGCCGTCGCCGCACCGGCAAGGCTATAACGTCCTGTTCAACGACGGGCATGTGGCGTGGGTGTCCAACGAAGGAATCAAGCAACTCCACTGGGTCCCTGAAACAAAATAACAGCCACCGGAGCGGTATTGAGGGCGGTGGAAATGAGAGTTTGGCGGGCCAAACGTGTTGCTCAGCAAGCCGGCGCGCGGCACATGAGTTGCTCTCTGGAATGGCACGGACACCGAAGAAAGGCCCACAAATGCCCACAAACGAACCCAGTGCTGAAATCGCCGGATGCCAGGACGTTCGCATCCTGATCATTGATGACGACAATCTCAACGCGCTGCTGGCCAAGGGAGTCCTGGAACGCCATGGTTGCACCGTCCAGCTCGCGTCCAACCCCGTCCGGGCGCTGGAAATCTACGCGCGCGACAAGGATGCCATCGATCTGGTGCTCGTGGACTATTTCATGCCTTCCCTGGACGGGGGCGAAACAGTCCAGCATTTGCGCAAACTCAATCCAGACGTCAAGGTCGTCCTCTTCTCCGGCGCCGAGGAAATGCGCCTGCGGCAAATCATCCACCAGTACTCCATCGACGGCTACCTGCACAAGCCCCTGCGGCTGGAGGAAGCCCTGCAGTCGATCCGCTGGCTGGTGCCATCGCCTATCGCCCATCGCGCCAGCCACGTCGAGTCGTAGCCGGCCGACGCCGCCGGATTTTCCCGGGCCCTCCAGGGCCGCTCCTCGACTCGCCGATTGACAGGGAGAAAGCCTGTTGAGAAGCTCCGGCCATGCCGACGGCCATCACCAGGGAATTACTGCGGGAACTCGGCGATTGGCGCGCCGACAAGGAAGGCCGGCAACTCGCCGAGTCCGGGCGCGTCACCGATCTCCAGTTCGCTCCGCCCATCCTGTCCGGCCAGGTGCGCACCGCCGGCGGCGCCGCCCTCAACGCCCGGCTCAAACTCGGTCCCGGCCAGTTTGGGATCGAGAACCTCTGCCCGTGCCGGCAGGCGCGCGTGGACGGCATCATCTGCGCCCACGTCGTTGCGCTCGTGTACGCTTATCTCAACAAGGACAGGAAGGACAGCGCGCCCCCCACCGTTGCTCCGCCGCCCGTCGAACCGCCTCCGCCGTTTCCCCGCGTGACCGGCGTACCGACGCTGGAACTGGCGGTGTTGTTGCCGGTGAATTTTTCCCAGGCCTGGCGCGCCGGCTCGCTGCAAGTCATTCTCGAAGCCAGCCTCAACGGAGGCCCGTTCCGGCCATTTCAAATGGTCCCGCCGAAACCCGCCGCGCCCTACGTCGTCAGCGAGGCGGACGAGAAACTCATCAGCGCCGTCGAACGTCTTAATGCCGGCCACGTCTCCGGCATCTGGCGGCTGAAAGACTTTGACGCGTTCTTTAACGCGCTGGCCGGTCACCCCCGCGTGATGCTCGGCAAGAAAAGCGCGCTCGCTGTGCGCGCGCCCCTCGAACGGTCCGCCGTCCATCTCGATCTCCAGGCCAACGGCGAATTGCACGTGAAGGCGCAAGCGGTCCCCGGCGGCGCGGGCGAAATGCTGGAGGCGTGGAGATTCGACGGAAAAGCCCTGGAACGCGTGGCGGCGGTCATCGCCGACCGGGTGATTGCCCGGGCCGACCTGGCGCGGTTTTATGAGCGGGAATTGCCCGCGCTGGAACAACAGGCGACCGTGATCGGCAACGCGGCCTTCGAGCAATTGGAATTCACCGTCGCCACACCCCGCATCCGCGCCACCGTGGACGGCACGCTGGCCGCCGTGAGCGTGAAACTGGAGGCGATCTATCCCCACGGCAAGTTTCCGCTGGCCGGCACGCCGCCGCGCGACTGGTTGCCGGACCCGAACAATCCCTTCCGGTATTGGACACGGGATGCCGCTGCGGAACGCGCCGCGCAAAAGGCCGTCGCCGCCGCCGGGTTCGCGGACACGTTGCGCTCGGAACCGCAGGTGGGGTTCTTCCTCGCCAATGTCCTGCCGCGCTGGCGCGAACAGTGGGACATCGTCCTCGGCGACCGGCTCCGGACATTCCTGGCCAACTGCGAGATCATCGCCCCCGAAGTCGCCGTCCGGCCCGCCGGCAACGATTGGCTGGCTGTGGACATCGCTTTCAAAAATGGCCGAGGTGAGACGCCGTTGACGCCGATAGAAGTGCGCCAGCTCCTGCAAAAAGGCGTGTCCCATCAACGCCTTACCAACGGCCGCATCGCGCTCGTGCCGACGGAAGCCATGCAGGAATTCCAGGAAGTCATCTTCGATTGCGATGCGCAACAATCCGGCTTGGGATTGAAAGTCCCAAAACGGTTCGGCGCGTACCTGACCGAGGCCGTCCGGGAAAACAAATGGCAACCGCCCACCACTGTCGCGACGCCGCCCGACCTTGCGCTGCCCGGCGACCTGTCCGAACGGCTGCGCCCGTACCAACACGCCGGGGTCAACTGGCTCCAGCATCTCGGCGCGAACGGGCTGGGCGGCATTTTGGCCGACGAGATGGGCCTGGGCAAAACGATCCAGGCGCTGGCCTGGCTGGCCGCGCGCCAGACGGGGAAACCGTCTCTGGTGGTTTGTCCGACGAGTCTGGTGACCAACTGGCAGGCCGAAGCCGCGCGGTTCACGCCCGGATTGAAAACGTTGCTGCTGCACGGCCCCGACCGGCAGGCGCGGTTCGCCGATGTGGCCGCGCACGATCTGGTGATCACGTCCTACGCGCTCTTGCGCCGCGACAGCGAACAATACGCCCAATGGGAATTCGATTCCGTCATCCTCGACGAGGCGCAGCACATCAAAAACCGGTTCAGCCAGAACGCGCAGGCCGTGAAAACCCTCCGGGCCGCGCATCGGTTCGTGCTCACGGGCACGCCGATGGAAAATTCGCTCGACGATCTGTGGTCGATCTTCGATTTCCTGATGCCGGGTTATCTCGGCGCGGCGAAGGAATTCCAAGACCGGTACGAAACGCCCATCGCCAAGGCAGGCGACGCCGCCGCGCTGCGCCGGTTGCGCCAGCGGCTCCGGCCGTTCGTGCTGCGCCGCACCAAGGCGGAGGTCGCGCCGGAATTGCCCGCCAAAATCGAACAGGTCGCCTGGAGCGAAATGAGCGAGGAACAGCAGACCGTCTATCAGGCGATCCTCGACCAGGGCCGGCGCGAAGTGTTCGAGCACGCCGGCAAAGGTGGCGAGGCGAAACAACGCATGGCGGTGCTGACCACGCTGACCCGGTTGCGGCAGGCCTGTTGTCATCTCGACCTGCTGCCCGCGCGCGAGGGCAGGACGTGGAACGAGCCGTCGGCAAAACTCGACCTCTGTCTGGAATTGATCGAGGAAGCGCGCAGCGGCGGCCACCGGGTGCTGGTGTTCAGCCAATTCGTGAACATGCTGCGGCTGCTGGAGACCGCGTTGCAGGAGCAGGAGATGACATATTGTTATCTCGACGGCGCGACGGTGGACCGCCAGGGGGAAGTGCGCCGGTTCCAGGAATCGCCGGACATCCCCGTGTTTCTCATCAGCCTCAAGGCCGGCGGGACCGGCTTGAACCTGACCGGGGCCGACACGGTCATCCATTTCGATCCGTGGTGGAACCCCGCCGTGGAAGAACAAGCCACCGCCCGCGCCCATCGTATCGGCCAGACCAGCATCGTCACTTCCTATAAACTCATCGCGCAAGGATCGGTCGAGGAAAAGATCGTCAAACTGCAGGAAAAGAAAAAGGAACTCATCGCCAACACCCTCGCCACCGACGAAGCCTTCATGCAATCCCTCACCTGGGACGAATTACAAGGACTTCTGGAGTAACCATGGCCGCACCTTCACCCGCCTTGATCTCCGCCAACGGCCTGGCCCTGGCCTACGGCGCGCAGCCGTTGCTGGAAGACGTCACTCTCTCCGTCGCGCCGGGCGAAAAAGTTGGCCTGGTCGGGCGCAACGGCAGCGGGAAGACGAGTCTGCTGAAAATTCTGGCGAACGAATTGCCTCCCGACGGCGGGGAGATCTCCCGGCGGCGCGGCCTGCGCGTCGGTTATCTGCCGCAGGAATTCGAACTCGACGGCACTCGGACCGTCCAACAAAACATCGAAGCCGGTGCGACCGACCTGTTGGACTGGATCGCCCGCTACGAGGCCGGCACGGGCAGCGACGATGAACTGGCAGAACTGCTTCACCAGATCGAAGGCGCCGACGGCTGGAACCTGTCCACCCGGATCAATGCCGGCATCACCGCCCTGGGCGCGCCGCCGCTGGACGCGCTCGTTGGTCCGCTGTCCGGCGGCGAGAAACGCCGGGTGGCCTTGTGCCGCGCGCTGGCCGCGCAACCCGACCTGCTGTTGCTCGATGAACCGACCAACCATCTCGACGCGGAATCGATCCGCTGGCTCGAGGAATTTCTCCAGCGGTTCGCCGGCGCGGTGATCTTCGTCACGCACGACCGTTATTTCCTCGACGTCATCGCCACCCGCATCATCGAACTCGACGGCGGCCGCTGTTACTCGCATCCGGGCAATTACACGGCCTACCTGGAATCCAAAGCCATCCGCCAACAGGTCGCCGAACAAGCCGAACGCAGGAGACAGCGGTTTTTGCGGATCGAACTGGAATGGGTCCGGGCCGGTGTCCGCGCCCAACGCTCCAAATCGCATCATCGCCTGGAAGCCTACTACCAGGTGGCCGGTCTGGAGGCCCCGCCCGAGGAACGCGAGATGGACCTGCTGATCCCGCCCGCGACGGAACTGGGCAATACCGCTGTCGATCTCGAGTCCGCCGGCGCGCTGGTGGGCGACCGCTGGCTCTTCCGCAATCTGACGTTCAAACTGAAACCCGGCCAATGCACGGGAGTGGTCGGCCGCAACGGTGTCGGCAAAACCACCCTGCTGCGTCTCTGTCTCGGCGAACGCCCCGCCGACGCCGGCCTCGTCACCATCGGTAAGAAAGTAACATTCAATTACATCGACCAGGCCCGGATGCAATTGACCGACACCAACACCGTCTTGCGCGAAGTGGCTGGCAGCGGCGGCGACACGGTGATGTTCGGCGCCCAACCCATGAGCGCCCGCAGTTATCTGCGCCGGTTCCTGTTCGACGACGACCGGATCAACGAACAGGTGGCCCATCTCTCCGGCGGCGAACGCGCCCGGTTGATGCTGGCGAAGGTCCTCAAGCGCGGCGGCAACGTGATCGTGCTCGACGAACCCACCAACGACCTCGATCTGCCCAGCCTGCGGATGCTGGAGGAAGCGCTGGCGGATTTCGAAGGCTGCGTCCTCGTCGTCAGCCACGACCGCTATTTCCTCGACCGCATCTGCGACCAAATTGTCGCCTTCGAGCCCGCCGGCGTCCACGTCCAGCCCGGCAACTACTCCTACTACCTAGAAAAACGCCAGCAACGCGAACGCCCCCCCGCGCCAACACCTTCGCCCGTCCCCGAGCCAACCCCCGCCGCACCGCCAAAACCATCACGCCCCCGCAAACTCCTCTTCAAAGAACAGCAGGAACTCGCCGGCATGGAAGCCGCCATCCAAACCGCCGAGACTCGCGTCACAGAGTTGGAGCAAACCCTCAACGACCCCACTTTCTACGCCACCCGCGCCAAAGAAGCCCCCGCCCTGATCGCCGCCCTCACCGCCGCCAAAGCCGAAGTAACCCGCCTCTACACCCGCTGGACCGAACTCGACCAGATCGGGAAATAAACACGAATGGCGCGAAGGAGACACGAAGGACACGAAGGGACGGGTATGGAGTGTTGGATGGGGCGCTGGATAGTTTTCTCCCGATGTTGTAGCCGCGCTTGCTAAGCGCGGGTCTCCGCCCGCATCACTTTGGTAGCCGTATTCAGAGGCCACATCGATAGTAAGATGTAACGCTTTGACTCCTCAGCATGACAAGCAGTCGCCATTTGTTTCGCGCATTCGCGGGGCTAAACAAGTTCTTCAGCGAGGTGAACAGCGTGTTCGCTTATTCTGCCTTTGGAGCTTGCGTCCCAGAGAGCGTTTAACATTACTTCTCCGCCAGGGACTGACCCAAAATCTGGGAAATCCAAAAATCCTGATCCGGCTAACAAAACGGTGGCCCATTCCTTCAGTAAATCCGGCTTGTTTCTGTAAGCCAGAAGGCCCTTGGCCACATCGCTTGGCGAAGCATTTGCAACAATGTTTCCAAGATTCTCGACAGAAATGTGATTGCCCTCAACCTTAATTAAAATGCCAACCTTCTTCAGGTGGGTCCATGGTCTTTGACCCCGGACCACCTGTAAAATGAGATCGACTCTGGGGGAAACTGAGCGCATTAGGCTGTTGAAACGTTGGATCATAATGGGCCAAATTCCCAAAAGCGTCAAAGGCCTTTTGGACGGCAGTCTTTGAGTGGTAAGGGGCAACACCTTACAATTTTCCCGATGGCCCACCTCATCAAGGTAAACTCTCCATATCGCCTTCAACAACTACCCGCCGGAGTTGTCCGGTGAAATGTGGTGCAGGGGTCGGCGATTCTTCGCTGCCACAATGATATATCCGTTGCGGATATATCATTGCCCCGGCTTCGACTTGGTGTCTTGGTGGTGAACTGCCGTGCTTGCAATGCACCAACCTGTCGCTGCACCCCATTTTACCCTTCTGCCCAACTCGCACTAGCGCGGACGGCGGGAGTGTGCTACTGTGTCAAAATGACGTATGCGTTGGGCATATGTCGGGCTGGCCGGAGCAGGACCCTCCAGCCAGCCCATGAGCGATCTTTGACAAAATGTCAGCGTCTTTGGGGTGATCCGCCTTCGCCAAGGCTTCCGCCTACGCCGGGCCTACGGCGGACACGACGGCGGACTGGCGGGGCAGGGGACGCAACGTCGCACAATCTGCTCCGGTCAAACCTAGTCAAGGCTAGTCGCACCTAGTCAAACCTAGTCCAACCATAAATTATCGCGGGGCAGGCCCGTCAACCCCCGGAATCCGTGTAATCCGTGGAAGGAATCTCCCCATCTGTGCCCATCTGTGTGCATCTGTGGCCCCGACCGAATACGGCCTAATACGACCTAATACGGCCTTAATCATTTTTGAGAATGAGGGGGACGGTACTGGCAGGACCATGTTATTGGGTGTGAATCGGCCCGTGGCGGTGCTAGGGTGGCGGCGGCATGAAGTTTTCGGCGAAGCATCTGGCGGAGTTCTATTACCAACTCGGCACGCTTGTCCAGGCGGGGTTGCCGATCCAGCAGGCGCTTGTGTCCATGACGAGCACCTCGCCCCGTCCGATGCGGTCGGCGGTGGCGGCGTTGTCGGCTGCGGTGGGCGGGGGCGTTCCGTTGTGCGAGGCGATGGAACAGGACCAGCGGCATTTCTCGCGGTTCGATTGCAACGCCATCCGGATGACCGAACACTCGGGCGCACTCGACGTGGGGCTGTTGTCGTTGAGCCATTATCACGAGAACCGGGCCGCCGCGCGCCGCAAACTCGTGTCGGGATCGGCCTATCCAATGTTGCTGCTGGTGGCGGGGGTGTTCATCAGCAATTTCCCGGCGCTGTTCCTGGGCGCGCGCAACGACAAACCGTACTCGCTGCTGGATTATGCGCGGGACACGGTCGGGCTGCTGGGGTTGCTGGTGTTGATCGTTTGGGGCGCAGTGCGATTGGTGCGCTGGTTGTGCACGATCCCCGGATTGAACGCGGCGCTGGAACGCGTGCTGATGGCGGTGCCGGTGTTTGGCCGGCTCCGGTTCGATTACGCCCTGAGCCAATGGGTGTCGTCGATCCGCCTGATGTTGAAGGCGGGCATCGGGATCGTGCCGGCGCTGGAGACGGCCAGCCGGATGGTGGACAGCCCGCTGATCGCCGCAGCCTACCAGCGCGCCGCGCCGTTGATCGACAATCACATGGACGTCAGCGCCGCGCTGGCCTCGACCGGCGTGTTCCCGGATTACCTGGTCCAATTATGGGCGACGGGCGAGAAGAGTGGGCAGATGGACGAGATGCTGGACCGGCTGGGTGTGTTTTACGAGGAAAGCTGGCGCACCAGTCTCGACCACGCCGTGACCTGGCTGCCGCGCATCGTTTACGCGCTCGTGGTGGTCTACATGGTCAGCCAGATCTTCAGCCTGTTCGGCTCGTACCTCAAAGTCTACAACGACCTGCTGAACAATTGACCTGGCCCCCGCGTGGATCAGGCGCCGCGCAACGCGGCCCGGACGAGTTCTTCCACGGTCGCCTTGGCCCCGAGCGACTCCGTGGCCGCGAGGACGAGTTTGTGGGCGTCCATCTGTTTGTACCCGAGCGAGACCAGCGCGAGCACGGCGTCGGTGAGCTTCTGTTCTTCCGGCGTGGCCGCGCGGCCCTTGGTCTCGAAGGCAGCGCCCGGGCCGAACTTGTCTTTCAACTCGATCACCAGCCGCTCGGCGGTCTTCTTCCCGATCCCGCGCAGGGTGGAAAGCGTCTTGGTATCGCCGCTGACGATGGCGTTGCGCAAGGCGTTGATCGATGTGCTGCTGAGGATGTTGATCGCCAGTTTCGGGCCGATGCCGCTGATGCTGATCAACAGCAGGAACATCGCGCGTTCCTCCGGCGTGACGAAGCCGAAGAGTTGTTGCGTCCCCTCGTGGGCGACGACGTGGTGATGCATGAACAGTTTCACCTCGCTGCCCTTGGGCGGCAGCTTGTCGTAACTCGATAACGGGATGAACACCGCGTAACCGACCCCGCCGCAATCCACCACCACGTGGGTAGGCGTCGATTCCGCGAGTTTGCCGTGAAGGAACGCGATCATGCCCCGAATTAACACGAATCAGCAGTGAATGACACGCACTAAATCGGCTTGGGAGGATTGAGTTGCGCGCCGCGGCAGGATTGCGCGTGGCAGATGGCCAGGGCCAGCGCGTCGGCTTCGTCGGGTTGCGGGGCCGCTTGCAGGCCGAGCATGGCTTTGACCATGTTGCCGACCTGCGTCTTGCCCGCGCCGCCCGTGCCGGTGACCGACTGTTTCACCTTGCGCGGGGCGTACTCGTAGATCTGCAGGCCGTGTTCCGCCGCGGCGGCGATGGCCACGCCGCGCACCTGGCCGAGCGTGAACGCGATGCGGGTGTTCTGCACGTAGACCAGGCCTTCCACCGCCATCACGTCCGGCTCGTGTTTCTGGATCAACCCGGCCAGCGTGTCGGCGATGCGCACCAGGCAGCGCGAAGGCAACAGGCCCGGCGGATTGCTGATGTGCCCGTGGCAAATCGGGGTGAGATGCGACCCATTGGCTTCGATCAGGCCGAAGCCCGTGGAACGGAGGCTCGGATCGACTCCGAGGATCTTCATCAGGCGGCCGCCGCGCTGGCTTTTTCCATGATCTCGTCCGCCATATCGAAGTTGGAATAGACGTTCTGCACGTCGTCGTTTTCCTCCAGGGCTTCGACCAGCGCCAGCACGGCCCGGGCGGTCTTCTCGTCGGTCACCGGCACGGGCGTGTGCGGCAGGTAAGACACTTCCGCCGACTGCGGTTTGAGGCCTTTGGCTTCGAGCGCCTTGTGGACCGGCTCGAACTGGTGCGGATCGGTCAGGACCTCGTAGACGTCTTCCTGCGTCGTCATGTCTTCCGCGCCGGCTTCCAGCACCAGGGCCATCAAATCGTCCTCGGGAATCTGCGCCCTGGGAATGACGATCTGGCCTTTGCGATGGAACAGGTGTTTGACCGCGTTGGCGCCCGCCATGTTGCCGCCGTGCTTGGTGAAGATCGCGCGGATCTCGGCGGCGGTGCGGTTCTTGTTGTCGGTGAGCAGTTCCACCATCAGCGCCACGCCGCCGGGCGCGTAGCCTTCGTAGGTGACCTCTTCATAAACGACGCCGGGCAGTTCGCCCGTGCCGCGTTTGATGGCCCGGTCGATGTTGTCGCCGGTCATGTTCGCGGCGCGCGCCTTGAGCAGGATCGTGCGCAGACGCGGGTTGGAATCCGGGTCGCCTCCGCCGTGTTTGGCGGCGACGGTCATCTCCTTGGCCAGCCGGGAGAAGACCTTGCTCTTCCTGCCGTCAGTGATGGCCTTGGCGTGTTTGACTTTCGACCATTTGGAATGCCCCGACATGACGCAGGCATTTTAGCTTGCTGGGGGTGCGGTTTCCACCTATTTTATGCGTGTTTTCCCGCACTGAAATGCTCGGGTGGTGAAACTGGCAGACACGCACGCTTGAGGGGCGTGTGCCGAAAGGCATGGGGGTTCAAATCCCCCCCCGAGCACCATTTCCCGGACTACCTGGCGGCCGAGCCCTGGTTGTTTTTCACGGCGGTGTAGTGCAGCATTTGGTCCGCTGTGAACGCCAGCAACGGCTCGCTATCGAAGACCACAAACAAGGGCACATTCACTGGCGCCTTCCGGACGGTCGCGTTGGTCAATCCATTGGCGGCCCACTCGGCGGCGTAGACGCCCTTGAAGTTCACGCTGAATGCCCAGCCCTTGTGCGGGGTGGGCGCCACCGAGAACGTCCCGGCGGTGTTCACGCCCTTGCCCTTGGCGTTGAGGATGAAGATCTGTTGCACCGCACCCGCCTGGACGGCCACGCTGACTCCGTTCGGATTGAAGTTCTTCGGCAAATCCATGAAGCCGCGCGCGGCGAACTGATCGAGCTGCTTGAGATTGAAGTGCACGTGGACCGTCTCGGCGTTCAGTGTCATCTGACACGCAGGCTGCACGGCCACGCTCTGGTTTGTCGAGCTGATGCCGTCGTTGACCGTGACGGTGACGGTGGCCGGCGCGCAATTGGTGAAGGTGTACGTCGGGTCCTGATTGGTGCTGGTCGCGCCGTCGCCGAAGTTCCACAGGTAGCTGAGCGGGTTGCCGCCCGGGTCCGTCGCGCCAACGGTGAAATCCGCCGGCTGTCCGCTCGCGACGACGATCGTGCCGTCGCCGAGGACCAACCCGCTGGTGGCCGCCGGCCCTTGCGCGATCACGGGCGGCGCATGGACCAGGATGGTGACCGTGCCGGTGGCCGAGGCCAGGCCGTCGCCGGCCAGCAACTGCAGCACGTACACCCCGTTGGTCGAGAACGAAGCCGTCGTGGTGATGGTGGCCGAATTCCCGAACAGGACGCGGCCCGGCCCGCTCTTCTTGCTCCAGGCCATGGTAATCGGCGCCAGCAATCCTTGATCCATGACACTCGCGTCCAGGTCCACCGTCGAGGTGGGCAACGTGATGGTTTGAGACGTCCCGGCGTTGATCACCGGCGGCACGTCCACCATCACGTGGAACGAGCACGAAGCCGAATTGCTGCTGGTGTCGGTGGCGACGCAGGTGACGATATTCGATCCGGCGGGGAACACGGAGCCCGACGGCGGCGTGCAGACCACCGTTACCGCCGAGCATTTGTCGGCGGTCGCGGGTGTCGGGAAATCCACCACCACGGAGCTTTGGCCGGGGGCCGCCGATTGCACGATGTCCTGCGGGCAGGTCATTTGCGGCGGCGTGGTGTCGGCCACGACGACGGTGCGCACGGCGGTGTTGGTGGTGCCGAGAGCGTCGACGATCGTATAGGTGAGTTGGTACGTGGCCAGCACGGTGGCGTCCACCGTGCCGCTGACGGTGATGCTGCTGGTCAGATCGCCCAGCAACGGCATTTGCGGCAACGCGGCGACCAGGTTTGAAGGCATTGCTGTTTGACCGACGCCGTTCTTACCCCAGCCGACCACCGTGCCGTTGGCTTGCAACGCCAGGCTGAACCCATTGCCCGCGGCGATGGCCAGCACATTGCTCAAGCCCGCCGGCACGCTGATCTGGCCGAAGCTGTTGTCGCCCCAGCCGACGACCATGCCGTTGCTTTGCAGCGCGAGGCCGTGCGTGGGGCCTGCGGCGATGGCCAGCACATTGCTCAAGCCCGCCGGCATGCTGATCTGGCCGAAGCTGTTGTCGCCCCAGCCGACGACCATGCCGTTGCTTTGCAGCGCCAGGCTGTAATCATTGCCGGCGGCGACGGCCACCACGTTGCTCAACCCGGCCGGCACGGTTGTTTCCCCGGCGCTGTTGTCGCCCCAGGCGGCCACGGTGCCGTTGCCTTGCAACGCGAGGCTGTGGGAAAGACCGGTCACCACTGCCACCACGTTGCTCAAGCCTTGCGGCACGCTGAGCTGACCGAGGCTGTTGTCACCCCAGCCAACCAGCGTGCCGGCGCTCTCCAGCGCCAAACTGAAATCACTGCCCGCCGAGATGGCCACCACATTGCTCAACCCGGCCGGCACACTCGTTTCCCCGCTGCCCCAACCAACCACCACGCCGTCGCTTTGAAGCGCCAGACTGTAAGCATCGCCCGCGGCGACGGCCACCACGTTGCTCAACCCGGCCGGCACCGCCGTTTCACCCGCGCCGTTGTCGCCCCAGGCGACCACTGTCCCGTTGCCTTGCAACGCGAGCCCGTGGGTCGCGCCTGCCGCGATGGTTGTCTGGGCGATACCGATGAAACCCGTGGCTGTCGCGCCGGGGTCCGTAAAGGACGTGTGACACTGATTGGTCAGCAGGCCCGGGCCGTTGAGCGCCAACAGCGGCGCGCCAAATTCGCGGTCGGCGCCGTAGCTTGTGCCCATGATGTTGGAGGCGACGACCCGGTAATGATAGGCCACGCCCGGGGCAAACCCGCTCACCAATGCTGTCGACGGCAACATGGTCAGTCCGTTGCCGTCCGGCGTCACCGTCGTGGTGTTGCCGTAACCGGTGTTCGTGCCCCATTGGAAGTAGACGGTGGTGGCCGCGCCGTTGGGATTGACCGCTCCGTTGAGGGTGGCGGCGCCGGGGGTCACGCCGCTGGCCGGCAGTGTCGTCACGATCGGCGCCAGGGACGGCGTCGTGAAGGTCATGTCCGCGCCGGTGACCAGGCCGACGCTGTTGGAGGCCACGACGGTGTAATGATAGGTGGTGGCAGGCAGCAGATTTGCCACGGCGGCGTTGATCGCCGCCGCGCTGACGCCGCTGCCGACCGCCGTCTGCCCGGCGATGTTGCCGTAACTGGTGTTTGTGCCCCACTCGAACCAGGCCATTGTCGCCGCGCCCTGGGGATTGACCGACGCGTTGAGCGCGGCATTGCTGGCGCCGATCCCGCCGGCGGCCAGGGTCGTCACCAACGGCGCTCCCGCCGGCGTGGTAAACGAGCTGTCCGCGCCGGTGACCGCGCCGACACTGTTGGAAGCCACCACGGCGAAATGATAGGTCGTGCCGGGCAACAGGTTCGCAATCGCGGCATTCATCGCCATGTCGCCGGTGCCTGCGCCGGCGCTGGCCAGCGTGGTGATGCTGCCGTAACTCGTATTCGTGCCCCATTCGAAGTAGACGGACGTCGCCGCGCCGCCGGGATTGACCGACGCGTTGAGCGTGGCGGTGCCGGCGCTGATGCCGCCGGCCGGCAACGTGGTTGCCGCTGGCGCCACGGCCGGTGTATTGAAGATCGCGTCCGCGCCGGTGACTGTGCCGACGCTGTTGGAGGCGACAATCGCGAAGTGATAGGTGGTGGCAGGCAGCAGGTTCCCGATGGCGGCGTTGATCGCCGTCGCACTGGTGCCGCTGCCGATGGCCGTCTGCCCGGCCGTGTTGCCATAACCGGCCGTCGTGCCCCACACGAACCAGGCCGTTGTGGTCGCGCCATTGGGATTGACCGACGCGTTGAGCGTGGCGTTGCTGGCGGCGATCCCGCCGGCGGCCAGCGTCGTTGCCGACGGCGCGGTCGCGGGCGTGGTGAACGAGCTGTCCGCGCCGTTGACCACGCCGACGCTGTTGGAGGCCACCACGGCGAAATGATAGGTCGTGCCGGGCAACAGACTGCCCAACGCGATGGTGATCGCCACGTCGCCGTTGCCGCTGCCGGCGCTGGTCAGCGAACTGACACTGCCGTAACTGGTGTTCGTGCCCCATTGGAAATAGACGGTCGTCGCCGTGCCGTTGGGATTGACCGAGGCGTTCAACGAGGCGCTGGCGGCGGTGATGCCGCTGGCCGGCTGCGTGGTCGCCACCGGGGCCAGGGCCGGCGTGGTGAACGTCGCATCGGCGCTGCTGACGGTCCCGACGCTGTTGGAGGCCACCAAGGCGTAATGATAAGTCGTGCCCGGCAACAAACCGGCAATCGGGGCGTTGACCGCCACCGTGCTGGTGCCGCCGCCCACCGCCGTCTGTCCGACGGTGTTGCCGTAACTGGTCGTTGTGCCCCACGCGAAATAGACGGACGTGGCCGCGCCGTTGGGATTGACCGACGCATTCAGCGTGGCGTTGCTCACCGCCACGCCGGTGGCCGGCAGGCTGGTCGCCGCCGGCGCCGCCGCCGGGGTCATGAAACTCACATCGGCGCCGCTGACAGTGCCGACGCTGTTGGAGGCCGTCACGGCGTAATGGTACGTCGTGCCGGGCAACAGATTCGCAATCGCGGCGTTCATCGCCACGGTCCCGTTGCCGCTGCCGGCGCTGGTCAACGGGGTCGTGCTGCCGTAGCTGGTGTTCGTGCCCCATTGGAAGTAGACCGTCGTCGCCGCGCCGTTGGGAATGATCGACGCATTCAGCGTCGCGCCAACGGAGGTGACACCGCTGGCGGGGAGCGTCGCGGCCCCCGGTGCCAGGGCCGAAATCGTGAAAGTCGTGTCCGCGCCGGTGACCGTGCCGAGGCTGTTGGAAGCCACGATGGCGTAATGGTAGGTCGCGCCCGGCAACAGACCGGCCAGGGCCACGTTGACCGGCGTCGCGCTGCTGCCGCTGCCGATGTCGGCGGGAGCCGTGGTATTGCCGTAACCGGCCGTGGTGCCCCATTCGAAATAGACGGTGGTATCCAGGCCGTTGGCGGTGACCGAGGCGTTCATCGTGGCATTGCTGGCGCCGATCCCGCTGGCCGCCAGCGTGGTCGCCGCGGGCAGACCCAGGCGGGTCACGTTGAGCGTGTAGGTCATGGTGGTCACGCCGTCCTGGGCAGTGACGACCACATTGATGACGTTGGCCCCCACGTTGAGCGCAAGCTGGCCGCTGGGACTGCCCGAATTGGCGGCCGTCAGGGGGCCGCCGTTGACCTGGACCTGGACCGTGGCCGTGTTGTCCGCGGTCGTCGGGGTGACCGTGGCGCTGTTGGCCGTGTTGCTCGCGCCGGCGGTGTAGCTGGTGACGGACGGATTGAAGGCCGGCGAGATCGGCCCGGTGCTCAATGCCAATCCGGCCAGGACCGCGTTGGAGCTCGGGGCGCGATTGACCGTCAGCGTGTAGGTCTGCGTGGTCACGCCGTCCTGGGCGGTGACTTTGATGGAGATGGTGTTGGCGCCCACGTTGAGCGTGAGCGGGCTGCAGGCACTTCCGGAGGCGACCGCGCTGAATGCGCCGCCATTGATCGACACCTGGATTGTCGCCGTGCTGTCCGCGCTGGCCGGGGTGACGGTGACATTGGTGCTGATGTTGCCCAGGCTGGCGCTGTAGCCGGTGGTGCCGGGATCGAAGGCCGGCGCAATCGGTCCGGCGCTCAGCGTCAATCCGGCCAGCGCGGCGTTGGTCTTCGACGTCGTAAACACGGCGTCGCCGCCGTCGACGATGCCCGCGCTGTTGGTGGCGATGGCCTGGTAATGGTAAAGGGTGCCGGGCGCCAGGTTGCTGATGACGGCGCTGACGGCGACCGCGTTGATGCCGGTGCCGACGTTGGTGACCGGCGTGGTGTTGCCGTAACCGGTGGTCGTGCCCCATTGGAAATAGACGCTGCTGGCCGCGCCGTTGGGATTGACGGTCGCGTTGAGCGTGGCGTTGCCGGCGGTGATGCCGCTGGCCGGCTGAGTGGTGACCGACAGCGGCGTCACGAACTCCAGCACGAGATCGGTCCCGACAACGGCCAGCGAAAAGACGCCCGGGCCAAGTGGGTTGGAGAACCCGCCGGCACCGTTGGCGGGCGCGGTGTTGATGTGGAACTTGGAGGCATTGAACCTGATCACGCCGTCGGTCGTGTGCACCAGTGTCCACGAACGCGACTGCGCGTTGTTGAAGTTGATGGCGTTGCCGCTGGTCAGCGGCGAAGCCGAGGAGAGCGACCAGAGATTGAGATTGATCGTGGTCGCCCCGGTCAGGTCGAGCACGCCGTTGACGTTGAGCACGTCGTAGCCGGTGCCGGGCGCGCCGGCGGCGTCGTAGATTTTCCAGTTGTAATTGCCCGTGCCGTTCCAGGTCACGTCGCCCGCGCCGAGCGCGGCCAGGCTGGGACCGGGAGCAACGGTGGCGCCGGAATTGATGAGTGTTTCACCGACATTGCCGCTGCCGGTCAACGTCGTGCCGGCGGCGACCGTCAGATTGCTGCTGGAAGAAATGTCGCCGTCGATTTCCAACACACCCGCCGCGAGCGTGGTCGGCCCGGTGTAACTGTTGGTGCCAGCCAGCACCAGCGTGCCCGCGCCGGACTTGACCAGGCCGCCGCTGGCGTTGGCGTCGTTGCCGCCGCCGATGTTGTCGGAGAGAACGACGACGTTGGTGCCGCTGACGGAGTTGGTGATGCCGGCGCCGAGGAACATCGCCTGGCCGATCGCCGCGCCCGCGCCGCCCTGTGTCGCGCCGTCGCTGCCGCCGCTGCCGCCGGTCACGGTGTTGCCGGAGAAATTGCAGTCGAGGACCGTAAGCCAGGCGCCCTGGCGGACGAAGATCGCGCCGCCCGCGCCCAGGCCGCCGCCGCCGGCGCTGGGGCCATTGGCCTGACTGGCCGCGCTGCCGCCGCCGAACCCGGCGCTGCCCGGCCACGCGCCGCTGCCTGCGCCGCCGCCGAAACCGCCGTTGCCGCCGTAGTTAAACTGCTGTCCACCACCGCCGCCGCCGCCGAAGCCGCCGTTGCCGCCGTCGGAGTTGCCGGTGAATTGATAACCGCCGCCGCCACCACCGCCGCCGCCGAACCCGCCATTGCCACCCGCGCCATGAAAAACGGCGGGACTGGCCGAATAATCGAAGTACCCCTGCCCCGCGCCGCCGGCCACGCCGCCGCCGCCGCCACCGCCGCCGTTGGCCGCCAGAGGAGGACCGAACCCGCCGCCGCCATTGATTCCGCCCGGCGTGCCGTAGTTGCCGCCGGCGCCGCCGTTCGCGCCGCCGGAGAACGTTCCGCTGCCCACGTTGCCAGCCAGGCTGCTGCCGCCGGCCCCATACCCAAATCCGCCGCCGCCGCCGCCGGCGCTGCCGTTGGTGGTGCTGCCGCCGTTGGCGCCGTTGCCGCCGAGGCCGCCGCCGCCGCCGCCGGTGGTCGTGAGCGTGCCGGCGGTGCTGATGCCCGCGCCGCCCGCGCCGCCGACAGCGGAGTTGGCGGTGAACACCATGTTACTGATCACCACGTTGCCGGCGTTGACAAAGAGGGCGCCGCCCAAACCGGCGCCGCCGCCGGCGTTGACGCCGGCGTTCCCACCCTGCACCAGCGCATGGGCCACGGTCAGACCGCTGATGCTGATCTGGCTGTTGGTCGTCTCATAGACGTACCCCTGCGCGGCGTCCACACTCACCCCGATGAAAAATGTCTGGTACTTGCCGGCCCCGTCAATCGTCAGGTTCCCCGGACCGGGCCCAATCAGGGTCATTCCCTGCGCCGTCACCACCGGCAGTGAGCTCGCCAACGTGATCGTGCCCGTCACGCTGGTGGCGTCGATGATCTGCGGGCCAGGGGACGAGCCGTTCACGGCCTGGATCGCGTCGCGCAGCGAACCAGGACCGCTGTCCTGAAGGTTGGTGACCAGTTGCGTGCCGGCCAATACTCCGGAGGCGGCCAGCGTCAATGAAGACAGAACGATTGAGAGAATGGATTTATTCACAGCGAAAGTGACCTTGACTGCGTTGAGGAACGTCGATTACGTGACAATCAGCCGCGGCGCAAACAGCCACCGGCTGGTCCTGCTGGAGGAACGACTGGAAACCGACGACACTGTTCCGTATACACGCACCCTGTTCATGCCCTTACCCCTCATGAAACTTCTCCAATGTTTTCGACACACTCCCTGCGTTACGACCCCTACCAAAACGACGACGTATAACTAATAGCACGGATCAAGCTGCCTTGCAAGCCTTATTTTATATGGCTTTCAAGGCTGCTTGTTTTGGCCCGTTTGGGCCGCTGAAAGGGGCGGCGGACATTTGGCTGTTCAGTGTATTCTCACCCGCTATAATCACGGCCCAAAACAATGAGAGTCATCCAAACCGCCCTGCGCGCCACCCCGGCCACCGAAAAAGCCAACCGTCCCGCGTTGACCCCCGAACTGCTGGCAGCCACCGGCGCGCGTTATTCGCGCAGTAATGAAGGGCTCGAAGCGATCCTGGCCAAGATCGATCCCAAAGACCTGGACAAATCGGTCGATTCCATTTTCCGCATGATCGATTATGGCCATCAGTCCATCGCCGACATGGCGCCGGTGGCCCTGTTCATCGACGGCGTGTCCATCTGGCTGGCTTACTATATATGGACGCTCTGCCCGACGGCCGGCGGCCAGGAATCCTCCACCCGTTACATCAAACTCTCCCTGGACGGACTGGTCCCCACCGCGGACCTGGGATTGCCCGAAGCCGATCGTGCCGAGTGGTCGAAGGGCATGGCGGAATGTTTCCAGGCCTACCAGCGGACGTTGGAGTTTTGGGAGGCGCTGGCGGTCGAGGACCCCGCCTTGACGGGCATTCCCAAGTCCCTGTTGGATGATCCATCCGACAAAGCCCAGAAAAAGGTGGCGCGGATGCGGCGCAATTTCAGTTTTGATCGCGCCCGTTATTTCCTTCCGTCGGCGGTGGCCACCAACGTCATGCTCATCATGTCCGCCCGTGCCTGGGTCACTCTTTGCCAGCATCTCCTGTCGCATCCGCTGCATGAATCCAGGCTGCTCGGCGCGGCCATTCGCGCGGAACTGGAACTGTGCGTTCCGCGCATGGTCAAACACGCCTGCGTCAAGGAGTCGGTCGCCGCCGGGATGAAACAGGAATTCGACATGCTCCAGTCCCTGGCCGGCGCCATTGGCGGACGGCATCTTGACGCGGGCTCAACGGTCCTCGATCATCCGCCTGTGCCGGCCATTCAGGTCATGGTCCCGCCCGGCATCACCGGCAGCGACCTGGGCCGGGACCTCGCCTTTCATGACAATCGCTACGCCGGGACCGGTCCGCATCTGCGCCGGACAGCCGTCCGTTTCGGATGGGAAGCGGTGGCCTTTGCCGAAGTGCGCGATTTGAACCGGCACCGGACCGGGACGAAGTACTGTCCGCTGGCGCCGGTGGGATTCTACTGCGCCACTGACCAGCTCCCCGCGCATTCCGAGGCGGGGACGGGGGTATTGATGGAGGCGGCCGAGGTTGGTCGGCGCGCTTCGGCCAAGGCATTGTCGCTGCTGCGGCGGGGTGATCCGGCGTATGTCTATTGGATGGTGTTGGGCACGCAGGTTTCGTTCGAACACGTGACGACCGCCGACAAGTTCATCTACGAAGCCGAACTGCGCACCGGTGTGGGCGCGCATTACCGCTACGCCAAACATCTCCGGGACGTCCTGGCCCTCTGGTACAAATCCTATCCGGAAACCAAAGGCCTGATCCTCGAGGGCAGCGCGGAACCAGAGTGAAGTTTCCCTAACCCGCCGCGTTCCCGTTGTTCTCGCGGAAGGGCAGGGCGGAGATCGGGATGGCCGGGTTCTTCTGCACGAAGAAGTCGCAGGTCCATTCGCTGGGAAAGAGCAAGGCCCGCCGCCGCCCGCTGTCCAATGCCACCCGCACACCCGTCGGGATCGTCGCCGCCGCGAGTGTCTCGGCGGAAACAGCGGGGGAAATCCAGCGCAACGTTTTCCAGGGGACCTGTTCCAGCCGCGAAGCCGCGCCGTACTCGGATTCGAGCCGGAACTGCACCACCTCGAATTGCAGCGGCCCGACCGCTGCCAGCAACGGCACTTTCTCCGCCGCATCCGGCAACTCGAAATGCTGGACCACACGTTCCTGCAACAGTTGCGCCAGGCCCGCGCGGAACCGCTTGAAATGCGCCGGCGACGGATTGCGCAGGTAGGCGAAACATTCAGGAGTGAACTGCGGGATCTCGTCATACTGGATCGACGGATCGGTGCTCAGCGTGTCGCCGATGCCGAATTCGTCATGGCCGACCAGCCCGATCACGTCGCCCGGATAAGCGACGTTCAACGTCTCGCGTTCGCGCCCGAAGAGTTTGTGGGAACTGCCCAGCCGCACCTTCTTGCCCGTGCGCGTGTGCACCGCCATCATGTCGCGCTCGAATTTGCCGGACACGACACGCACAAACGCGATCCGGTCGCGGTGACGCGGGTCCATGTTGGCCTGGATCTTGAAGATGAACCCGGAGAACGCCTCCGTTTCCGGCGTGATCACCCGCGTGCCCGAACGCCGCGGCGTGGGCGGCGAGGCGTGTTCGAGGAATTCGTCCAGCAACAGTTGCACGCCGAAATTGTTCACCGCGCTGCCGAAGAAGACCGGGGTGAGTTTGCCCGCCTGCACCGCCGCCGCGTCGAAGCCCGCGCCCGCGCCGTCGAGCAACTCGAGTTCGTGGCAGACCTGCTGGTAATCCGCGTCGCTCAACACCGCCCGCACTTGTGGGTCGGCCAGGTCGCGCACGCTGACCGGGGCGCGGTACATGCCGCCGGCCGTGCGCTCGAACAGGTGCACCTCGCGGCGTTGGCGGTCGAAGACGCCCTTGAACGTCACGCCGTTGCCCAGCGGCCAGTTCATCGCGCAGGCGTGGATGCCGAGCACGTTCTCCAGTTCATCGAGCAACGCCAGCGGTTCGCGCGCGGGCCGGTCGAGCTTGTTCATGAACGTGAAAATCGGCACGCCGCGCTGGCGGCAGACGGCGAACAGCTTGCGCGTCTGCGGTTCGATGCCTTTGCCCGCGTCGATCACCATCACCGCCGCGTCCACCGCCGTCAGCACCCGGTAGGTGTCCTCGGAGAAATCCTGGTGGCCGGGCGTGTCGAGCAGGTTGATGCAGTAATTGTCGTACTCAAATTGCAGCACCGTCGAGCTGACCGAAATCCCGCGCTGGCGTTCCAGTTCCATCCAATCCGACGTCGTGGCGCGCTGCTGTTTGCGTTGCGTGACCGAACCGGCCAACTGCACCGCCCCGCCATAGAGCAGCAGCTTCTCCGTCAACGTCGTCTTGCCCGCGTCCGGATGCGAAATGATCGCAAACGTCCGCCGCCGACTGATTTCCTGGGATAAATCATTCATGACAATTCAGCCGCATTCTACCACAAGAGCCTCCTCCGAATCACCTCCCGATTGGATTGTCCGGGGATGCACATTCGTCTTGCGTCTTGGCATGGCGTTTCGCATCTTGAACGGCATGGCTGAGCGGTTCGTCACTGAAACGATCCATGACAAGACGCTGGATGTGTCGCTGCGTCCGGGGTTGTTTGCGGATTTTCAGGGACAGGCCAAATCCAAGGAACGGCTGGAACTGGCCGTCGAAGCGGCGCGGCAGCGCAAGGAGCCGCTCGATCACATTTTGCTGAGCGGTCCGCCTGGCCTGGGCAAAACGACGCTGGCGTACATTCTGGCCAAGGCGATGGGGGTCAACATCGTCGTCACCAGCGGGCCGGCGCTGGAGAAGGCGGCCAACCTGGCCGGCTTGCTCACCAAACTCGACAAGGGCGACGTGCTCTTCATCGACGAGATCCATCGTCTCCAGAAGGTCGTCGAGGAATATCTGTACCCGGCCATGGAAGACTTCAAGCTCGACATCGTGATCGACCAGGGCCCGAACGCCCACAGCGTCCATCTGCCCCTGCCGCGGTTCACGCTCATCGGCGCGACGACCCGCAGCGGGCTGCTGACCGCGCCGTTGCGTTCCCGGTTCCCGGTGACGGAACGACTGGCGTACTACGACGCCGGCGACCTGGCGACGATCATCCAGCGCTCCGCCCGTATCCTGAATGTGGACATCGATGACGGCGGCGCGGACGAGATCGCCCATCGCGCGCGCGGCACGCCCCGCATCGCCAACAATTTGCTTAAACGCGTCCGCGATTACGCCCAGGTCAAGGCGCAGTCGGCCAAAATCACCGCGGCCATTGCCGACAAGGCGCTGGCGATGCTCGAGATCGACGAACACGGCCTGGACGAGATGGACAAACGCATCCTGGAGACGCTGGTGCACAAGTTCGGCGGCCGCCCCGTCGGGATCGGTTCGCTCGCCGTGGCCGTGGGGGAGGAACCTGACACGCTTGAGGAAGTCTACGAACCGTTTCTTATTCAGGAAGGTTTTCTCAAACGCACCCCGCAGGGGCGCGTGCCGACCGAGCTGGCGTACAAGAAACTCGGGGTGAAAGCGGAGGGGAAGCAGAACGAATTATTTTAGTGAGATTCCCGCTTGACTGTCATTCTGAGCGAAGCGAAGAATCTCTGTTGTTCCGGTAGCGCCAACAAACGACAGAGACCCTTCGCTACACTCAGGGTGACAAAGAACAACTAGAACAATAACGACAATGCCCAAGCGAACTGACATCAAGAAAATCCTGATCATCGGCAGCGGGCCGATTGTCATCGGGCAGGCGTGCGAGTTCGATTACTCCGGCACGCAGGCCTGCAAGGCGTTGCGCGAGGAAGGCTACAAGGTCGTGCTGGTCAATTCCAACCCGGCCACGATCATGACCGACCCGGAGTTCGCCGACGGCACCTACATCGAGCCGATCACGCCCGAAGCGGTCGAGAAAATCATTGAACGCGAGAAACCCGACGCGCTGTTGCCGACCCTCGGCGGCCAGACCGGCCTGAACACCGCGATGGCGCTCTGGCAAACGCGGCATCTTGCAGAAGCACGGCGTGGAAATGATCGGCGCGAAGGCCGAGGCGATTGAGAAAGGCGAAGACCGGCTGAAATTCAAGGAGGCCATGCAGAAAATCGGCCTCGACCTGCCCGTTTCCGGCGTGGCCCACACCCTCGACGAAGCGCGCGAGGTCACCCGCAAGATCGGACGGTTCCCGGTCATCATCCGGCCCGCGTTCACCCTCGGCGGCACCGGCGGCGGTATCGCTTACAATCGCGAGGAATTCGACGCGATGGCCCAGCGCGGCCTCGAAGCGTCTCCCGTCACGGAAATTTTCGTCGAAGAATCGCTGATCGGCTGGAAGGAATTCGAGACCGAAGTGATGCGCGACAAGGCCGACAATTGCGTCATCGTCTGCTCCATCGAAAACCTCGACCCGATGGGCGTGCACACGGGCGACTCGATCACCGTCGCGCCGATCCAGACGTTGACCGACAAGGAATGGCAGATCATGCGCGACGCCAGTTTCGCCTGCATCCGCGAGATCGGCGTCGAGACGGGCGGCTCGAACATCCAGTTCGCCGTCGATCCCGAAGACCGGCCGGATGGTCATCATCGAGATGAACCCGCGCGTCAGCCGCGCAGTTCGCGCTGGCCTCGAAGGCCACCGGGTTCCCCATCGCCAAGATCGCCGCCAAACTCGCCGTCGGTTACACGCTCGACGAAATCCCCAACGACATCACCAAAACCACTCCCGCCAGCTTCGAGCCGACGATTGATTACGTCGTCGTCAAGGTGCCGCGGTTCGCCTTTGAAAAATTCCCGCAAGCCGACCCAACGCTGACCACGCAGATGAAGAGCGTCGGCGAAGCCATGGCGATCGGCCGCACGTTCAAGGAATCGCTGCAAAAAGCGTTGCGCTCCCTGGAAATCGGCGCCACCGGCCTCTACGGCGGCCGCTGGGGAGGCGGACGCGAGATCCGGCCCCGCGAAGAGATCGAGCGCAAACTCATCACCCCCTGCGCCGAACGCATTTTCTACATCCGCCACGCCCTGCGCGCCGGTTTCAGCCTGGAAGAAATCCACCGCTTGACCAACATCGACCCGTGGTTTCTGCGGAACATCGCGGAGATCGTGGAGTGCGAGGACGAGATCGCGGCGGCAGGAAGTCTGAAGGCGTTGGTCTAGCGCGTGAAGATTTACCTGGAAACGACGGTCCCGAATTTCCTCTTCGCCGATGATGCCCCGGAGAAACAAGAAGCAACACAGGCGTTTTGGCAATGGCTGAAATTGAGCCACGCTGATGTCTTCATTTCACAAATCGTGCTCGATGAGATCGTGGCGGCTCCGCCAGCCAAGCGCGAGCAATTGTTGGCAGCACTGGAGGAAATCGACTGCCGCGTGCTTGAGCTCAACCCACAAGTTGTCGGACTGGCCGATTACTTGGTACGCAGTGGGATCGTACCGGCCAAACACGCAGACGATGCCCGGCATATAGCGGTGGCGCTTGTCCACGAAATGGATTTGTTGGCAAGTTGGAATTTACAGCATATAGTAAAGCTGAAAACCATGGCGGCGGTGAGTGAATTGGCGGCAGCTTATGGGTACAGGCCCCCACGCATCCTCACCCCGCAAGAGATTTTGCCATGAAAAAGAAGAAGTTGGACAAGTGGAATTCCGCGCAGGGCATCCTCGATGAGTTGCATCGTATCCGGGAGGCGAACGAACGCCTGCGGCGGCGCATCGGTGACGAAGCGTGGATGAAGAAGGTCAATTCCGCCAGCGAACGCCTCGGCTTTCCCAAGCGCGGCAAGAAATCCCGCACACGCGCGTGATCCAATCCGCCGCCTCACCCGCCTCAAAGAGATTGTGGTGGCGGGGGAGTTTAGCGAAGCTGGTCTGCTGATACACAAAGACATGAGCGCTCCGGAGTGAATGGACCAACTCGAATACCATGGGGCGGGAATTAATTTTATGCCAAATCCAGAAATTGAAGAATTCGCAAGAGCGCTTGTCCTGCAAGTAAGGGACGCCGCTATCAGAAGCTGCGACGCAACGATGCGACCGAATGCTGCGTACCCTGCCGCTAAGCGATGGAAGGAAACCGCTCGCGATGGAAGCCTGGAGTCCATTGCAAGTGTATTAATACCTGACACCGTGGACGAAGCTGTCTTTCACCTCCTTCGAGCGATTGACCAAGGGGTTCTAAAACTCTCATTTGTCGCTTCAAATGGGAAAAAGGTCGATTTATCTGCGGATGGACTTGGTGAATTGTCTGGCTGGTACATGGGGAGTGGTGGTTGGCGTGCGCTATATTCGAAAGAACGATTCATCGACGATTTCTCAGACCTTAAATGAGTGCAAGTACGCGCGAACCCACAAGCGCGCTTTCCGATTCACAATGTTCTTGAAAGAAGAGGCAGTAGACCCGAGTCGTTAAGGCGGCTTTTTTACCGATGAGGATCGTTGAGGGCCGAATCGATTTTCAATATTCCTTGCAGTCCGCCGCCGTCCTCAACAATCAAGTGCGGGCATTGCAATTGTCCCTCGAATGACCCGCCGGCGTGGATGGTCACGACTCCAGTCGCGCTCAAATTCGCCCGGAGCGCGCCGAAAATCTCCACGTCGCGGAATTCGGCGGGGTCGATGAAGGCGATGGTGGCTTCGGGGGCGATGACGAGTTCGGGGGCCTGGATGTTTTGCTCGGAGAAACGGGCGCCGGGGCGGATTTCGAGTTTGCGCAGGGCGCGGACGGTGCCGGCTTCGATGGTGCCTTCCAGCACGAAATCGTTGGCGACCAGGTCGCCGGATTGCAGGACGCCGGTGGCGGTGAGGTGGATGATGCCGGCGGTCTTGAACGGGGCGGCCCAGCGGCCGTCAATGACGTGGTCGGTCAGGTCAAGCATGGCGCGGCATTTGGAACAGTTGGTGGCGGCGGCCTTGCCGTGGAGCTGGAATTTGTAGCCGCACTCGTAGCACTCGATCACGCGTTTGGCGGGCATGACCGTGCGGCCGACAAACGAGCCGAGCTTTGGCGCTTCGCCCGGCGGCTGTTGGCCGCCGCCTTCGGGGGACGCCGGGGCTGCCGGGGCTGCCTCGGCTTGGTCAGGCGGTTTGACGGCGTGGGCCGCCGCTTTCACCGCGGAATAGCCGTCGACAACGCTGACCTTTCGCGATTTGGACACGAGCTAATCCCAACTTTGTAGCCGCACCTTTCAAGGTGCGCGGCACAGGGCAAACGCAGGCTAAAGCCTGCGGCTACGGGTTTTCTGACTATCGTCTGGCGAACGCGCGGGCGGTGGCGCCGGCGTCGGTCTTGTCTTCGGCGTTGGTCTCGGACGCGGGCGACATGATCGGGGCCTGCGCGATGGGCGAACCCGACGGATTGACTTCCGAGCGGCCGATGAAGGTCACGCCGTCCTCGACGCTCAATCGTTTGGCTTTGATGTCGCCGGTGACGCGGGCGGTGGCTTTCATCTCGATCCGGTCCTTGGCGACGACGTTGCCGCTGATGGTGCCTTCGATGATGGCGGAATTGACGGCCAGGTTGCCCTTGATGTTGGCCGATTTGCCGATGACCGCGTCGCCGCCGCAATGTAGTTCGCCGTCCAGTTTGCCGTCGATCTGGACGGAACCGGAACTGCGGATGGTGCCGGTGATCTCCACTTCGTTGGAAATGACAGACTGGGGGGTTTTGTTATTTTCCATGGATGACTGCCTCCTTTTGGCCCTTGAGCCCTTTTACGTTCTACGCCCGCCCGGGAGAATTGCAAAAATTTCACGCCGAGACAAGGCGAAATCAATTGTCGCGGGTCAATTTGTTGTAGTGGCGTCCGTCCCGGACGCTTCTGCCAGCCCGCCGCCGGGACGGCGGCCGCTACAACCCGACGGGCGCATCTTGATGCTGTCACCCGGAGGCGGGCATTGTAGCCGCGAGCCTGCTCGCGGCTACAACGTGGGCAGTGTCAAGTTGCGCCGTTTCGAAACTGGCGCTACCCGCCGCTTGTAAAAATTCCCCGGCTTCGCTAAGGTTCGCGTCGATGGCGAGTCATTCCAAACAGTCGCTCCTGCAAAAGGCCAAGTCGATGGGGTTCTCCGACCGGCAGATCGCGTCGCTGGTCGGCTCGACCGAGGACGAGGTGCGGGCGTTGCGCAAGAAGCTGGGCATCGTGCCCAGTTACCGGCTGGTGGACACCTGCGCGGCGGAATTCGAGGCCTACACGCCGTACTATTACTCGACCTACGACACGATGGACGATGAGGTCCGCCAGACCGACACGCGCAAGGTGATGATCCTCGGCGGCGGGCCGAACCGCATCGGGCAGGGGATCGAATTCGATTATTGCTGCGTCCACGCCGCGTTCGCGTTGAAGGAACTCGGGTTCGAGACCATCATGGTCAACTCCAATCCCGAGACCGTGTCGACCGATTACGACACGAGCGACAAACTGTTTTTCGAGCCGTTGACGCTGGAGGACGTGCTGCACATTTACGAGCGCGAGAAATGCTGGGGCGCGATTGTGCAGTTCGGCGGCCAGACGCCGCTGAACCTGGCGCTCGGCCTCGAGAAGAACCACGTCAACATCATCGGCACGTCGCCCAAGAGCATCGAGATCGCGGAGGACAGGAAACTGTTTTCGTCGATGCTCGACAAGCTCGGCATCCCGCAACCGCCCAACGGCATCGCCGTCAACGAAGAGCAGGCGCTCGTCGCGGCGAACCGGCTGGGTTACCCCGTGCTGGTGCGGCCATCGTTTGTGCTCGGCGGCCGGGCAATGCAGATCGTTTACAGCGACGAGGAAATCCGCCATTACATGCGCTTCGCGGTCGAGGCGTCGCCGGAACGGCCGGTATTGGTGGATAAATTTCTCGAGGAAGCGTTCGAGGTGGACGTGGATTGCCTGGCTGATATCGGCGTCGGCGGCGATACGGTTGTCATCGGCGGGTTTCTCGAGCACATCGAGTTCGCCGGCTGCCACAGCGGTGACGCGGCGATGGTGTTGCCGCCGCATTCACTCGGCCCGGAAAACATCGAGACGATGCGCCGGTACACGCACGCCATGGCGCGGGAATTGAAGGTGGCCGGCCTGATGAACGTGCAATTCGCCGTCAAAGGCCACCAGGTCTGGGTGCTCGAAGTCAATCCGCGCGCCTCGCGCACCGTGCCGTTCGTCAGCAAGGCGATTGGCCGGCCCCTGGCCAAGATCGCGGCAAAGGTGATGACGGGCAAGAAGCTGCCCGAGCTTGGGTTCACAAAGGAAATCTGGCCGCCTTATTTTTCGGCGAAGGAATCCGTGTTCCCCTTCAGCAAATTCCCCGGCGTGGACATCCTGCTCGGGCCGGAAATGCGTTCCACCGGCGAAGTGATGGGCATCGGCGCCGACTGGGGTGAAGCCTACGCCAAATCGCAGATGGCCGCCGCGCCGGCCTTGCCGCAGGGAGGCAAGGTCTTCATCAGCGTGCGCGATTCGGACAAGACGCTGGTGGTGCCGATTGCCAGGGAATTTGCCGGGCTTGGGTTTGAGGTTTGCGCCACCAGCGGGACGGCGAAAGTGTTGCAGGAAGCGGGCGTGGCGGTGCGCTCATTGTACAAACTTTCCGAGGGCCGCCCGAACGTGCTGGACATGATCAAGAACGGCGAGATCGCCCTGGTGATCAACACGCCGGCCGGCAAAACGCCCCGGGCCGATGAAGTGCGCATCCGCACCGCCGCCGTGGCCTACAAGATTTCGATCATGACCACCCTGGCCGGCGCCCGGGCGGCGGCCTTGGGCATCGCCGCCATCCGCAAAAAGGGCTTGGCGGTGCGCACCGTCCAGGAATATCACGCCCAGCTCAACGGCGCGGGCGGCAAGCCCTGAGGCGGCATGGCGGAACAATTCGATTTCGTCCGCTCGCACGGTCTGGGCAACGATTATCTTGTCATTGATGCCGCGCGGCTCGGCTTCGAACTCACGCCGGGCCGTGTCCGCCAAATCTGCCATCGCAATACCGGCGTCGGCTCCGACGGCATCCTGGCGCTCGTGCCGCCCCCCGCCGGCGCCGATTTCGCGGTCCGCATCCTGAATCCCGACGGGTCGGAAGCGGAAAAAAGCGGCAACGGCCTGCGCATCTTCGCCAAATTTCTCCACGACCACGGTTACACGAAGAAGACAGAGTTCACCATCCACACGCTCGGAGGCGTTGTCAGCGCGAAACTCATCCTGGACGGGACGCATTGCGGCGCGGTGCGGGTCGAGATGGGCCGGGCGGTCATTGACCGCGCGCTGACGAAACTTGAAGTGGGCGGGCGGACATTAAACGTCACTTCATTGTCCGTGGGCAATCCGCACTGCGTGATGATGGTGGACGATCTGTCCAAAGCAGACCTGTTGAAACTCGGTCCGCTGATCGAGAACCACCCTGCGTTTCCGAACCGCACCAACGTGCAGTTTGCCAGGGTGCTCTCGCGCCACGACGTGCGGGCGTTGATTTGGGAGCGCGGTGCGGGCCACACGCTGGCCTCCGGGTCCAGCTCCTGCGCCATCGCCACGGCCTGTTTCGACAAAAAACTCGCGGACAGCCCCGTCACCGTCCACATGGAAGGCGGCGACCTGACCATCGAGATCAGCCGGGACCTCGACCTGGTAATGACCGGTCCTGTGGAGGAAGTCCATCGCGGGATATTCAGCGAGGAATTTCGCCGCCGGTTACTGCTTGTTGTCGACTAGTTGCTGGAACTCCGGCAGCGACCGCAGCGAAGCGAAGTCCTGTTCCGCTTCGGCCAGCTCCTTCAATTTCGGGTCGAGGGCCAGCGCGGCGCGCAACAGCCCCAGCGCTTCCTCGGGCCGTTGCTGGACGGCGCGGTAGCAGGCCATGTTGAAATGCGCCAGCGCATCGCTGGGGTTGGCGGTGAAAGCATGCTGCAGCGTGTCCACCGCCGCGTCCAGCGACTGGGTGCGCCGGCGGATGTAGGCGAGGTTGATCCAGATCGCCGGGTCACGCGGGTTCAATTCCGCCAGCCGGGCGACAAACGGTTCGGCTTCCTTGAGCCGGTCGGTGTGCCAGAGGATGGCGGACTTGATGGCGATGGCCTGCGCCTGGTCCGGCTCCAGGGCGAGCACGGCGTCGGCCTCGCGCAGTGCGTCGGTGTACATCTTCAAATCCAGGTAACCGGAAGCGAATTCGAGATGGCGTTGCACGTCCTCGTTCATGTGCTGTCACAACGGTTGCAAAAAATATAGCAAGCTTGCCGCCAATTTGCCATCCTACCGCCATGCTTTACAAGATGCTCGTCCGCCCCGCGCTGCTGCAGCTTGATCCGGAAGAAGCGCATGAGCGCGCGCTGTGGATGACCGCCTGGCTGGGGCGTAGCGGGATTGCGCGGGACGCGCTGCGGGCATTGTTCGCGGTGGAAGACGGGCGGCTGCGGCAAACGGTCTGCGGCATCGACTTCCCCAATCCCGTCGGCCTGGGGGCCGGTTACGACAAGAACGCCGTCGGCATCGATCTCTGGCCGTCGCTGGGATTCGGGTTTGTGGAGATCGGCAGCGTCACCGCGCGCGCGCAGCCGGGCAATCCGCCGCCGCGCCTGTTTCGGCTGGTGGAAGAGCGGGCATTGATCAACCGGATGGGCTTCAATAATGACGGAGCGACGGCGATTGCCGCGCGCGTCCCGCCGCCGCCGCACGCGATTCCCCTGGGCGTGAACATCGGCAAGAACCGCGACGTCGAACTCGCGCAGGCCGCCGCCAATTACGCGGCGACGCTGGAACAATTCCAGGGCCGCGCCGATTTCTTCGTGCTCAACGTCAGTTCCCCGAACACGCCCGGCCTGCGCAAGCTGCAGGACCGCGATCACTTGAACGATCTTCTCGCGGGCGTGCCCACAAAGACGCCCCTGTTTCTCAAGCTCGCGCCCGATTTGACGTTTGACCAGATCGACGACGCGCTGGAACTGATTCAGCAACACCGGCTTGCTGGCGTGGTGGCGACAAACACGACGATTGATCATCTGACGCCGCCCGAAGGGGGCCTGAGCGGCGCGCCGTTGCGGGCGCGCGCCACCGAATGCGTGCGGCACATTTGGCGTCAAACGCATGGCCGGCTGCCGATCATCGGCGTGGGCGGGATTTTCAGCGCGGCCGAGGCCTACGAAAAGATCCGCGCCGGGGCCAGCCTGGTGGAAGTGTGGACGGGCCTGATTTACGAAGGGCCGGCCCTGGTGCGCGACATCAACCGCGGTTTGCTGGAGCTGCTGGACCGGGACGGTTTTTACAGCATCGCCGACGCGGTGGGCGCGGAGTAGAATGCCGCGAGCAGTCAATGTAGCGGAGCATCGATGAGCGAACCGAAAGCAACATCACCGGTCTGGCCCCAGGCCCGGACGTTGATCCTGGCGCAGCGCAAGGACGCGCTGGCGGGGCTGGCGTTGACGTTGCTGAGCATCGGCGCGAGCCTGTTGCAGCCGTGGCTGTCGATGAAGGTCATTGTCGACAGCATCCTGGTGGGCACCTCCTCGATCCCGCGCTGGGCCGGGGCTTTTGGCGGCGGCAAACCCGGCGCGCTGCTGGTGGTCTGTCTGGCGTTGCTGCTGCTGTTTGTGGCGCGCGGCGGGCTGAGCGCGTGGGGCACGATGTACCTGGTGCGGGCGGGCGTGCGGATGACGCAGGAATTACGCTGCCGGGTCTACGAGCACTTGCAGAAGCTCGGGCTGGTCTTCCACGACACCCGCGCGGTCGGCGATTCGATTTACCGGGTCACCTGGGACACCTATTCGATCCAGACGCTGTTCAACGGCGGCCTGATCCCGCTGGTGTCGTCGGTGGTCACGCTGATGGGGATGCTGATCATCATGCTGCGCTTCGACGTGGTGCTGACACTGCTGGCGCTGGCGGTGGCGCCCGCGCTGGCGTTGACGATCAAGTTTTACAATCGCCGGCTGGCGGCTGTTTCCACCGAATATCACACCCGCGAAAGCAAGGTCAGCTCGGTCATCCAGGAATCGCTGGCGGCGATCCGCACCATCCAGGCGTTCGCGCGCGAGGAGGACGAGATCCGGCGGTTTGGCGACAACACGGCGCAAAGCGTGGACGCCAATGTGCGGATGACGCAGGTGCAGGTGATGTCCTCGTTCGTCGTCGGATTGATCACGGCGGCGGGCACGGCGGCGATGATCTGGATCGGCGGCCGGCGCGTGCTGGAGGGACGGTTGAGCATCGGCGAACTGCTGGTGTTCATCAGTTACGTCGGCATGCTCTACGGTCCAATGAGCACCATCAGCGGCCTGGCCGCGGCGATCCAGGGAGCGCTCACCCCGTTTCGCCGCGTGGCGGAAATCCTGGAAACCAAACCCACCATCCGCGACGCGCCGAATGCGCGGCCGCTGGAGCGGTGCGGCGGCGTGGTGAAGTTCGACGACGTCTGGTTCGGCTACAATGCGGACCGGCCCGTGCTCAAGGGCATTGATTTCGAAGGTCGTCCCGGCCAACTGATCGCGCTGGTTGGGCCGAGCGGCGTGGGCAAATCGACGCTGCTGAGCCTGTTGCTGCGCTTCTATGATCCCCAAAAAGGGCGCGTGCTGGTGGACGGGCAGGATGTGCGCGAATTCCAATACCGGTCCTTGCGCCGCCAGATCAGCATTGTGCCGCAGGAGCCCGTGTTGTTTTCCACGACCGTGGCCGAGAACATCGCCTACGGCCGACCCGATGCCGCGCGGGACCTGATTGTCGAGGCCGCCAAACAGGCGGAAGCGCACGAGTTCATCACAGCGATGCCGCAGGGATATGACACGCCGATTGGCGAGCGCGGCGTGCTGTTGTCGGGCGGACAACGCCAGCGGCTGGCGCTGGCCCGGGCGTTTTTGAAGAACGCACCGATCCTGATCCTGGACGAACCGACCGCCGCGCTGGACTCCGAGACCGAAGCGGCTGTGTTGCGCGCGCTGGAACGGTTGCGCCGGGAACGAACGGTGTTCGTTGTGGCGCACCGGCTTTCGACCGTGCGGGAAGCGACGCTGTTGCTGGTGATGCACGACGGCCGGATCGTCGAACGCGGCACGCACGCCGCGTTGCTGGCGCAAGGCGGCCATTACACGCGCGTGTGCGAATTGCAATTTGGCGAGCCGTTGAACGCCGCGGCGAAGTCCTGAGCGATGAAGAAAGTCATCGTCACCAGTGGCTGGGGGGCCGGTTATCCTGCCGGCGGCGGAATGCAGTGGTTGAACCTGCATTACCTGGCCGGGCTGCGCGCGCTGGGCGTGGAACCGTTCTGGCTGGACGTGCTCGGGCCGCCCAAAGATGGCGCACCGCAAACGACCTCGGCCATGATTGATGGTTTTCGCGCCCAGTGCGAGCGGTTCGGGTTCGGCGGGAACTGGGCGGTGCTCTACGACGGCAAAAAGGTGTTCGGGATGGCGGAGCAATCGCTGGCCGCGTTGTGCAACGATTGCGATTTGCTCATCAACCTCTGCGGCGCGCTCAAGCAGGACGAATGGCTGCGCCGGATCAGGCGGCGGGCCTACTTCGACCTCGATCCCGGGTTCACCCAAATCTGGGCGCAACGCTGGGACATGGATCTTTCGAAGCATAACCTGTTCTTCACCGTCGGCCTGAACGTGGGCGGGCCCGGATTCTCCATCCCTTTGCGCGGCCTGGAGTGGCAGACGTTCCTGCCGCCGGTGGCGCTGGAATTTTGGCCGGCGCAGACCGCCGCGCCCGCGCGTCCCTTCACCACGGTGGCGCAATGGCGCGGGCAGGAAGCGGTCTGGCAGGAGGAATATTACGGCCCGAAGCGCGAGGAATTCCTGAAGTTCGCCGAATTGCCGCGCAAGGTTTCCCAGCCGCTGGAACTGGCGCTGCTGATCCACGAATCGGAAGCGGAAGACATCGCGGTATTGCGCGGCAACGGCTGGGAGCTGACCAACCCGCACGAAGTGGCCGGCGGACTGGACGGGTTTCGTTCCTACATCCAGCAGTCGCGCGGCGAGTGGAGCGTGGCCAAGGGAGGCTATGTGAAATCGCGCAGCGGCTGGTTCAGCGATCGCACCGCCTGTTATCTCGCCTCCGGTCGCCCCGTACTGGTGCAGGAAACGGGGATCGCGGGACATCTGCCAACCGGACAGGGCCTGCTGACGTTCTCGACGCTGGAGGAAGTCGCGCGCGGCATCGACCAGATCAACGCCGACTACGCCGCCCACTGCGCCGCAGCGCGCCACCTGGCTGAAACGCGGTTCGCCGCCCCGGAAGTCTTGCAGTCGATCTTGAAGCGGACGCGGGTGCTGTAGGTGGCCGCGAAAGTGTTTCGCGGCTACAAGAAGTGCGTACCGCCTTAAACGAATAGTCAGGCGTTACTGGATTTCTCAGCGGTCACTTTCTGCCATGGCCGGGCAATCAGAATACAGAGCAGAAGCCCGACACAAATACCTCCGAGCAGCCCCTTGATATGATTAAGCCTGAAGAAAGCGTGATCTGACATCGAGGAACGGCGATATAACAACACGAGGCCAAGAACACCCCATGAGATCCCTAAAATGCACACGAGGATCGAAACAATCTTGGCCCAAGTCGTATAGACATGCCGTCGATCCAAGAAGATCAGAGCAACAAAAACAACGGAGAGAACCATGCCAACAGACACCAATATGATGTGAGATTGATGGGTCATGCTGGCTTCTTGCAAGAAATTGATGGGTCATGCTGGCTTCTTGCAAGAATAAGTACGTTGAACTGGGATGTCCACCTTTTTAGCCGCGAATCCTATTCGCGGCAACAAGAAGAGCCGCGCTTTTCATTGCCACGACCTCTGCTGAGAAGCTACCATCGCGCGTGCACATGGTCACAGTCAGCAGCCCCCAGGCGGTGTTTGAAGATGATGACGTGCTGGTGGTGGACAAGCCGGCGCCGCTGGTTTGTCATTCGGCGAGTCATCCGGAGCATCCCACATTGGTGGCCTGGTTGCGGGAGCGCGGACTGGCGACGCCGCATTTGGTCAATCGTCTCGACCGCGAGACGAGCGGTCTGGTGCTTGTGGCCAAACATGAGCGCGCGGCCACCCTCCTCGGCAAACAAGTCCAACGCCGTGAGATCCGCAAGGAATATGTGGCGATTGGCTGGGGCATGTTAGAACAGGAGCGCGGCACGATCGATCAACCGATTGGCATGGCGAAGAATTCCGCCGTGTACACCCGCCGCGCTGTGGATCAGGCGGCTGGCAAACCGTGCGTGACGGAGTTTGTTGTCGAAAAGCGGTTGCGGGGGTTCACCGTCGCGCGACTGCATCCGCTCACGGGCCGTGCCCACCAGTTGCGGGTGCATCTGGCGTGGCTGGGCCATCCGATTGTGGGCGACAAGGTGTATGGGCCGGACGAGAGGCTGTATTTGCAGTTCATCCGGGAAGGCGTGACGGACGAGATGCTGGGGCGGCTGTTGCTGCCGCGCCACGCGCTTCATGCCCACCGGGTCGCGTTCCGTCATCCGGTCACGCAACGCCTGTGCGAAGTGGAAGCGGCCTTGCCGGAGGACATGCACCGGTTCATCGCGGAGCACGCCTGAATGCGCACGCTGTTCGTCAACGAAGGATTTCGCCGGTTGTGGATTTCGCAGATCGTGCTGGCGCTGGGCGACGCGGTGATGCAGATGGGGTTGCTGGAATTGTTTCACCGGTGCGGCTACAACATCCAGACCGAGATCGCCAAGATGCTCTTTGCCGCGTCGTTGCCGGCGCTCGTGTTCGGCCCGCTGGCGATTGCCTATTTGGACCGCTGGCAGCGGCGCAACGTGTTGATGATCGTCGATGCGTTGCGGGCGGTGATGATCGTGGTGATCGCCGTCTGGCTGCTGCCGATGCTCACGGGGCATGTGGAAGGGCGCAGTTTATTTTTCGTTTACGTGATGATCTTCGCCATCGGCACGGTGACGACGTTTTATTATCCCGCGCGGTACGCCCTGCTGCCGAACCTGGTGGACACGGCCAACCTGATTCCCGCCAACACGCTGTTCACCACGAGCCTGGCGGTGGCCGGCGTCGCGGGCCGGCCGCTGGGCGGGTTTGTGGCTGAACGCATGGGCGTGGAATGGGCGGTGCTGGCCAACGCGGTGGCCTACCTGGCGGGCGTCGCGCTGATCTGGCGTATCACCATGCAGCCGCACGCGACGTCGCAGACCGGGACGCCGCATCCGCAGGGCGGCTGGGGCGAATTGAAGGTCGGCCTGGTGTATTTGTGGCGGCATCCGATCGCGCTGCGTCTGACGGTGGTGACGGGCGTGTTTGCCTTTCTGGGCGGAGTGTTCGTGGTGACGTTCACCGGCTACTCGTATGACACCTTGAAACTCGGCACGGCCGGGCTGGGTTATTTGCTGGCTTCGGCTGCCCCTGGTGCCGCGGCGGGGGTGTTCCTGATGGGCCGGGCCGGGCCGTGGACGCGGTCGGCCTGGCTGCCGTTCGTCCAATTGAGCCTGGCGGGCGGGCTGGTGCTGTTGCTCGGCGCGACGACGAACCCGTGGCTGGCCGCGCCGTTGCTCACGGTGCTCGGCGCGGTGGTGGCCACGGCGATGATCCCCATCGACGCCAAACTGCAGGAGCACGTCGAAGACGAACGGCGCGGCGCGGTGTTTGCGGCGCGCGGGATGGTGACTTCGGCGACGATGATCATCGCCTTCTGGCTGCAATTTGGCTGTGATGTCTTCCGGCGCACGGCCGCGCCGAGGGTGCTGTTGTGGCTGGGCCTCGGTACGCTGGCGGCGGCGTTGCTGACCTTCCTGGCCATCCGCTCCGACGAACGCCGGGATGCCTAGAGCACCCTGACGAAACCTCCGTAGCCGCAGGCTTTAGCCTGCGCTGGCGCGTCATTAACGCCCCCTAAAGGGTGCGGCTACAGGAACGTGTCGGGTTATGCAATGCGTCCCTAGGCCGATTTCTTGCGGTAGGGCGAACTCAGGTTGAAATAGATCCCGCACAACGGCCGCGCGTTCTCGTGTTCGCTGAGCATGATCGTCACGTGCCGGTCCAGCGCGATGCCGTGGCGCAACCCCGGCGCGCGCGTCTCAAAGGCGTTGATCGCCTTGGTCATCAGCGACTGCAGGCTCTTCTGGAAATCCTCCGGCGTCTTCTCGATGCAGACGATGAACTTCTCATAAGCCCGCGCCGCCGCCGCGATTTCCTCTTCGAATTCTTCCACCTGTAAAATCATAGCCCGCCCATTATGAAGCAACCCGCCGCAACCTGCAAGCAGATGGCCTTCAGCTTGAGCACGGAGGACAGGAAGTGATTTTTCACGGATGGCGTGGAAGCCATCGGTTTATCCAATTCGTCTCCCGCACTGGCGGAGTGGGTGGAAATGTGCGATGGTACCGGCCAGCAGGATATATGCTGCGGGCATAAGTTTGGGGGCCGGTAGAGATGACGTGCGGCCCTTGAAATGTTCTTTGACAGAGCGAGGGCGCACGGCACGACAGAGATCCCTCGACAGGCTCGGGATGACAGCGTCGAAGGCGGCGGGCGCAACGTCGCACAATCCGGGTCAATACGACCTAATACGGCCTTAAATTGTGTTTGAAGGGCTGGAAGTGGTCAAAAATAGCCAGTCGAGGCGGATCCGGAGGCCCGTCAGGTGGCCGGGTCTATATATGATGGCACTGTCGGCGTCGGTGTGGAGCGCGGTTTACCAGGGCGCGATGGTGTCGTCGGGGGCGAAGACCTGGGGGAACATGCGTTTGAGTTGGGCGTTGTTGAACCGGTCGAAACCGAGGCAGCCTTCGTGGTCGAGGGCCTTGGCGTCGCAGGTGGTGGTGACGTGGTTGACGAGCTGGCGCGCGCCGTCCCAGGCGGTGATCAGCTTGAGAAATTCCTCGCGGGGAGTGTCCTGGGGCATTTTTTTGGCCAGCCAGGGGTAGAGATTGCGCAATTGGTCCATTGTCCAGCGGTCGTAGCCGTGGCAAAAGACACCAAGGCGGGCGGCGGCCTGGCAGGTCGTCTCATCTTCGTGCGTGTTGGCCACAAGATATTCGCGGATGCGTTGGAGCGCTTCAGTGCGGCTGTAGTTCATGGCGGTCACCTCGTTTCCTGGGAGGGTTTGTAACTGATGAGGGCGCGCATGTATTGGGCGCGCTCGAACGCGGTGGGATTGGGGCAGAGATACTGGCACATGCTGCCCTGCATCTGGCGCACCGATTCGTATTCGTGTTCTTCCATCCAGCGAATGAGTTCCTGTTCCACCGTGCGCAGATGGGGGATGCCGCGTCGCAACAGGACCGAGCAGAGCATGGTGGCGCTGGCGCCGACCATGAGCATTTTCACCACGTCTTCCCCGGTGTGAATGCCGCTGGTCGCCGCGAGATCGGCCTTGATCCGGCCGCAGAGAATGGCGATCCAGCGCAGCGGAATGCGGATTGCCTGCGGCGTGCTGAGCAGGACCTGGGGTCTGATCTCCAGGTTTTCCAGATCGATGTCGGGTTGATAGAACCGGTTGCAGAGCACCAGGCCGTCGGCGCCCGCGTTGTCGAGGCGCATGGCCATGTTGGCCAGGTTGCTGAAGAACGGGCTGAGTTTCATGGCGACCGGGATGGAGACGGCCGCCTTGACGGCCTGGAGGATGTCGATGTAGCGCTGCTCGACTTCCGCGCCGGTGAGGTTCATGTCCGTCGGGATGAAATAGACGTTCAGCTCCAGCGCGTCGGCTCCGGCCTGCTGCATCTGTTTGGCGAAATCGATCCAGCCGCCGGGCGACGAGCCGTTGAGACTGGCCACCACGGGGATGCCGACGGCGGCTTTCGCCTTGCGGATATGCTCGAGGTACTCCTCCGGTCCCAGCGTAAACTCGCGCGGCTCGGGAAAGTAGGAAAGCGATTCCGGGAAACTGTCCGTGCCGGCGGTGAGATGGTGGTCCAACTCGTAGCGTTCGAGGCTCAACTGTTCTTCGAACAACGAGTACAGCACCACCGCGCCGGCGCCCGCGTCTTCCATCGCCCGGATCTTGTCGAGTTCGTCGGACAACGGCTGGCAGGCCGAGACCACCAGGGGCGTCTTGAGTTTCAAACCCATGTATTCAGTTTTCAGGTCCATAATTGGTGTCTCCTTGCTGCCTAGGCAGCGGTCGTCTGGACAGGGGTGGCGGGTTCCGTCGCCGAGGCCGGTCCTTTTCGCGCCGCGAGATACTCGTACATGCGATAACGCGTGTCCGCGTCCTCCTGCGCCTCCTTGAACAACAGTTTCGCCCGTTCGGGATTGCTCTTGGTCAGCATCTTGAATCGGTTTTCCATCAGCAGAAACTCCTCGACCTTCTGCTTTGGCGCCCGCGAGTCGAGCTGGAGCGGGTTTTCGCCCTGGCGCGCGCGGTCGGGATGATAGCGGTAGAGCAACCACTGGCCCGAGTTGACCAGGGCCTTCTGGTCCTGCATGCCCGTGGTCATGTTGATCCCGTGCGCGATGCAGTGGCTGTAGGCGATGATCAAGGACGGCCCGTCGTACGCTTCCGCTTCCAGGAACGCCCGCAAGGTGTGCTCGTCGCGCGCGCCCATCGCCACGGAGGCGACGTAGACGTTGCCGTAGGTCATCGCGATCAGTCCGAGGTCCTTCTTGCCCATCGCTTTTCCGCCCGCGGCGAACTTCGCCACCGCGCCGCGCGGGGTCGATTTCGACATTTGACCGCCGGTGTTGGAATAGACCTCCGTGTCGAGCACGAGGACGTTGACGTTGCGGCCGCTGGCCAGCACGTGGTCGAGGCCGCCGTAACCGATGTCGTAGGCCCAGCCGTCGCCGCCGACGATCCAGACGCTCTTCTTCACCAGCAAATCGGCCAGGCTGAGCAGTTGACGGGCCTCGGCGGAGTTGATCTTCTGCAGTTGTTGCTTTAGGGCGGCCACGCGTTCGCGCTGGTCGTAAATGCCGGCCTCGTCCTTTTGGTCCGCGTTGAGGATCGCCGTGGCCAGATCGTCGCCGATGGACGGGGCGAACTTCTTCACCAGTTCACGGGCGAACTCCGTTTGCTTGTCGATGGAGAGCCGGAATCCCAGGCCGAATTCGGCGTTGTCCTCGAACAAGGAATTGCACCAGGCCGGCCCGCGGCCGTCGGCGTTCTTCGCCCACGGCGTGGTCGGAAGGTTCCCGCCATAGATGGAAGAGCAACCGGTCGCGTTGGCGACCAGCGCGCGGTCGCCGAACAACTGGCTGACCAGTTTGACGTACGGCGTCTCGCCGCAACCGGCGCAGGCGCCGGAGAATTCGAAGAGCGGCTGCTGGAGCTGTTGCTGCGGGATGCTGGTGACCTTGATGCGGCGGCGGTCCAGCTCGGGGATGCCGAGGAAGAAGTCCCAGTTCGCGCATTCCTGTTCGCGCAACGGCGGTTGCGCCGCCATGTTGATCGCCTTCAGTTTCGTTTGCGATTTGTTGCGCGCGGGACAGACGTCGACGCACAGGGCGCAGCCCGTGCAATCTTCCGGCGCGACCTGAATGGTGTACTTCAGTCCCTTCCAATCGCGGTCGCGCGCGTCGGTGGACTTGAACGCCGCCGGCGCGGTCTCCAGGCGTTGCGGTTCGTAGACCTTGGCGCGGATCACGCCGTGCGGGCAGACCATCGCGCATTTGCCGCATTGGATGCAGACGGCGGTGTCCCAGACCGGGATTTCCATGGCGATGTTTCGCTTTTCCCAGCGCGCCGTGCCCGTGGGGAACGTGCCGTCGCAGGGCAGTTTGCTGACCGGCAGATTGTCGCCGCGTCCGGCGATGATCTCGCCCAGCACGTCGCGCACGAACTCCGGCGCGGCCGTCGAGACGGGCGGGGGCATTTCGATCCGGCTATCCGCCCGGGCGGGTACTTTAACTTCAAACAGATGCTCCAGTGTATGATCGACGGCGCGCAGGTTCATCTGCACGATCTCGTCGCCTTTTTTGCCGTAGGTTTTCTTGATGGACGTCTTGATCGCGGTGATGGCCTGGTCTTTCGGGAGCACGCCGGAGATGGCGAAGAAACAGACCTGCATGACCGTGTTGATGCGGCCGCCCATGCCGCTTTCGCGGGCGACTTTGACGGCGTCGATGACGTGGAACTTCAGTTTTTTCTCCACGAGATGCTGCTGCACCAACCGCGGGAGTTTGCTCCAGACTTCGTCGGGGCCGTAGGGTGTGTTGAGCAGGAACGTGCCGCCCGGCACCGCGTCCTTGAGCATGTCGTAGCGGTCGAGAAAGATCGGCTGGTGGCAGGCGACGAAGTTGGCTTTGGTGATGAGATAGGACGAACGGATCGGTTGCGGGCCGAAGCGCAGGTGCGACACGGTCATCGAGCCTGACTTCTTCGAATCATACACGAAATAGCCCTGGGCGTAGTTGTCGGTGTTTTCGCCGATGATTTTGATGGAATTCTTGTTTGCGCCGACGGTGCCGTCCGAGCCAAGGCCGTAGAAGACAGAGCGGATCACATTGTCGGGTTCGGTGGAGAACTCGGGATCGTACGCCAGGCTGGTGTGGGACAGGTCGTCGTCGATACCGATGGTGAAATGGTTCTTCGGCTGGCTGGCCGTGAGGTTGTCGAACACGCCCTTGATCATCGCCGGGGTGAATTCCTTTGACGACAGGCCGTAGCGTCCGCCGACGATCTTCAGCGCGCGGCCTTCCTCGTGCGCCGCGGTGACGCAATCCAGGTACAAGGGTTCGCCCGCGCAGCCGGGTTCCTTGGTGCGATCGAGCACGGCGATGGTTTTGACCGTGGCCGGCAGCGCCGCGAGAAAGAGCTTCGCTTCAAAGGGCCGGTACAAGCGCACGTTGAGCACGCCGACTTTTTCGCCGCGTTTTCTGAGCAGATCGACTGTTTCCTGCGCGGCCTCGCAGCCGGAGCCCATCAACACGATCACGCGGTCCGCGTTGGGCGCGCCGTAGTAATCAAACAGATGATACGCCCGGCCGGTCAGCCGCTGCGAATTTGTCCATTGCCTTCTGCGTGATGTCCGGGCAGCGCGGCGTAAAACGGGTTCACCGTCTCCCGCGCCTGGAAATACACATCGGGATTTTGCGCCGTGCCGCGCAGCACGGGGCGGTCGGGTGAGAGCGCCCGGGCGCGATGGGCCAGGACGAGCGAATCGTCAATCATTGCTCGCAGATCGTCCTCGGTCAGCAGCTCGATCTTGGCGACTTCGTGCGAAGTGCGGAACCCGTCGAAGAAATGCAGGAACGGCACGCGCGATTCCAGCGTCGCCGCCTGGGCGATCAGCGCGAAATCCATCGCTTCCTGGACGGAGGCGGAGGCCAGCATCGCCAACCCGGTCGCGCGCGCGGCCATCACGTCGCTGTGGTCGCCGAAGATCGACAATCCCTGCGCCGCCAGCGAGCGGGCGGCGATGTGGAACACCGTCGGCGTGAGTTCGCCGGCGATCTTGTACATGTTGGGGATCATCAGCAGCAGTCCCTGCGACGCGGTGAAGGTGGTGGCCAGCGAACCGGTTTGCAGCGCGCCGTGGATGGCGCCGGCGGCGCCGCCTTCGCTCTGCATTTCCATCACGGCGGGGACGGTGCCCCAAATGTTCTTTTCTCCTTCGGAGGTCCATTGGTCGGCCCACTCGCCCATGGGCGAGGAGGGAGTGATCGGATAAATGGCGGTGACTTCGTTCAGGCGGTAAGCGACGTAGGCCACCGCTTCGTTGCCGTCCATGGTGATGAATTCTCGTTTAGTCATAGTTTTTATTTTCTCCTAACAAATCCGCGGCAGGTCTTCCCCCGTGGGCACGTCGATGATGCGTTCACCGCCGATGGTCGTGCGCAACAGGGCCATGCCCTTCGGTCCGGCCAATACCTGGCCGATGATGCGCGCGTTGGTCCCCAGCGGATGAGTTTTCATGGCGGCCAGGACCGTTTCAGCGTCCTCCGCCCGGCAGAACGCGATGCACTTGCCTTCGTTGGCAATCGTCAAGGGGTCGAGCCCCAGCAAATCACACGCCCCGCGCACTTCGCGGCCCACCGGCAGGGCGATTTCGTCGAGACGGATCCCGGCGCCGGCGGCTTCGGCGATGTCGCAGACAGCGCCCGCCAGGCCGCCCCGGGTCAAATCACGCATGGCATGGATCTCGGCGCCCGTGTCCAGAATGGTTTTCACCAGCGGCCACAACGGCGCGCAATCGCTGACCACGCTGCACGAAAACGCGATGCCTTCGCGCCGGCTCATCACGGCCACGCCGTGTTCCCCGAGAAATCCGTTCAGCAGCACCGCATCGCCAGGTCTCACCGCGGCCGCGCCCCACCGGTCCGGCGCCAGGATGCGGCCGATGCCGGCGGTGTTGATGTACAGTCCTTCGCACTTGCCGCGTTCGACGACTTTGGTGTCGCCGGTGACGATCTCCACACCCGCCGCGCGGGCGGCCTGGCCGATGGAAGCGACGATGGTTTTCAGGTCCTCCAGCGGCAGGCCTTCTTCGAGGATGAACCCCAGGCTCAACCAGCACGGTTGCGCGCCTTGCATGGCCAGGTCGTTGATCGTGCCGCAGACGGCCAGTTTGCCGATGTCGCCGCCGGGGAAGAAATAGGGGTGCACCACGTAGCTGTCGGTGGTGAACGCGCAGTTGTTACCGTTGATCGCCAGCACCGCGCTGTCCTCGAGCGGTTTCAACTCGGGATTGTCCAGCGCGGGCAGGAACAGCGAGGTGATCAGCTCGCGGGTCAGCGAACCGCCGCCGCCGTGGGCCAGCAAAATGCGGTCGCGCCTCATGCCGCGGCCCTCTTTTCATATTTGTACCAGGCGGCGCAGACGCCTTCGCTGGACACCATGCACGGCCCGACCGGATGGGCCGGTGAACAGGCGCGTCCGAACAAGCGGCATTCCAGCGGCGTCAACACCCCTCGCAACACATCGCCGCACCGGCACCCGGCGGGGACATGCGCTTCACTGAACGGCACACCCAGTCTCCGCGCGGCGTCGAAGCGCGCGTATTTCGGGCGAATGCTCAGCCCGCTTTGCGCGATGGCGCCCATGCCGCGCCAGCTCGTGTCGCACGGCTCGAACACATCGCGCAACAGCCGTTGCGCGGCGGGATTGCCCTGTTCGGTGACGGACCGGCTGTATTCCACCTCCACCACGGCGCGGCCATCCAGCCGCTGCTGGAGCAATAGCGAAATCGCCTTCAGGATGTCCCAGGCCTCAAACCCGGTGACCACACAGGGAATCTGATAGCGCTCGCAGATGAACCGGTACATCGCCGCGCCCGTGATCACGCTGACATGGCCGGGACAGATGAATCCATCGATCCGGGTGGTCTGGTCCTTGAGCAACGCCTCCATCGCCTGCGGCATCGTCTTGTGCGCGCAGAGCACTGAGAAATTATTGAGGCCGTCCCGCGCCGCGCTGACGATGCTCCAGGCCACGGCCGGCGCGGTGGTTTCGAAGCCGATCCCGAGAAAAACGACCGTCTTGCCGGGGCATTCCCGCGCCAGCACCAGCGCATCGGTGGGCGAGTACACGATGCGCACATTGGCGCCCGCCGCCCGTTCCTGTTCCAGCGAGGATTCGCTGCCCGGCACCCGCAACAGGTCGCCGAACGTGGCGACGATCACGTCCGGCCGGCGGCAGAGCCCGATCGCCGCGTCGATGTAGTTGGTGTCGGTGACGCAGACGGGACAACCGGGGCCGGAGATCAATTTCACGTTGGCCGGCAGCAACTGGCGCAGCCCCGTGCGAAAGGCCACCATCGTGTGCGTGCCGCAGACTTCCATGAACCGTACTTCGCGATGGAGGCGGCCCGCCAGTTCGTCGATGGTTTGGACAAGGGTCTTCATGCCAGCGCCTCGCGCAGGTCTGTTGCCGCCCGGATTGCTTCCAGTTCGTCGACTTCGCTCTGGTCCCATTTGTGGATGGCGAACCCGGCGTGCACCAGCACGTGGTCGCCCAGACGCGGCTCGTCAACGAGCGACACGTCCACGTCGCGCAACGCGCCGTCGACGGAGATCGTCGCCTTCGTCCCGTTCAGCTCCACGATCTTTGCTGGCACGGCTAGGCACATGCTTCGACCTCGTTGGTTGAGCAACCGGTTTTCTCCCGATTGAGTCTGGCCGCCGCCACCGCTGCCTGGCCCAGGGCCAGCCCGCCGTCGTTGGGCGGGACGAGATTGTTGGTGTAGACGGTGAAATAGTGCGTCTGTAACGCCTCGATCGTGCGGCGCAACAGCAGGGCGTTCTGGAACACGCCGCCCGATAACGCCACGGAATTCAGGTCGTGCCGGCCGCGCAACAGGCGGCAGGTTTGCACCACCGCCGCCACGATGGTGTTGTGAAATCTCGCGGAAATGACACTCAGGCCGATGCCTTGTTCGCGCTCCTCGATCAGGGCGCGGACCGTCAGGCCGAAATCCAGCGTCCACGGCGCCGCCTGCGTTTTGACCTCGAACGGATACCGCCCGGTCTCGCGGGGATCGGCGATGGATTCCAGCCGGATGGCGGGCTGGGCTTCGTAGGTGGCCGTGCGGCACAGGCCGAGCAGGACGGCGACGGCGTCGAACAATCGTCCTGCGCCCGAGGTGAGCGGCGCGTTGAATTGGGCCGTGATCATTTTCTGGATTTCGCCGAGGGCTTCCGGGGCGAACTGTTCTTCGGTGGACAGGTCGATCCCTTCTGTTAACAGGATGCCGGCGGCCATGCGCCAGGGCTGCGCGACCGCCTGGTCGCCGCCGGGTTGCGGATAGGCCTTGAAATGCGCCGCGCGCTTGAACCCGAGGCGGTCGGCGATGAGGAATTCGCCGCCCCAGATCGTGCCGTCGCCGCCGTACCCCGTGCCGTCCAGCGCGACGCCGATGAGCGGCTCGTGCAAATCGTGTTCGGCCATCACGCTGGCGATGTGGGCGTGATGGTGTTGGACGCCGATCTTGCGCGGGATGGAAAGTTTTTGGGCGAATTTGGTTGAGAGATACGCGGGATGCAGGTCGCAGGCCACGGCTTCGGGTCCGATCCGCATCAGGGCTTCCCAGGTGGCGATTTCGCGCGTGAAGAAATCATACGTCTTGAAACTCCTCAGATCGCCGATGTGCTGGGAGAGAAACGCGCTGCCGTCGCGCACGAGGCAGAACGTGTTTTTCAATTCGCCGCCCACGGCCAGGATCGGCGGTGAATGCGCGGCGATGCGGACGGGATGAGGCGCGAACCCGCGCGCCCGGCGCATGAATTGGCGCTGGCCGTTGACCACGCGCAGGACGGAGTCATCACACTTGTGCGCGATGGGACGATTGTGGGTGAGGGCCGCATCGGCGACGCCGCCGAGAATGGCCGGCAATTCCTGTTCGTCGCTGATGATTGGTTCGTCGGCGAAATTGCCGCTGGTCATCACCAGCGCGTCGAACCCCTGCAGCAACAGGTGATGCAGGGGAGTGTACGGCAGGAAAGCGCCCACGGCGCCGGTGTCGGGCGAGAGCGATGCCGCCAGTTCGGTCCGTTCGCTCACGAATGCGCGCTGGAGCAACACGATGGGCCGCGCGGCGGACTGCAATTCGGCTTCCTCGACTTCATTGGCTTTGCAAAAGTTTTTCAACGCCGCCAGATTGCGAAACATCACCGCCAGCGGTTTGTGGGGGCGATGTTTGCGCCGGCGCAGCAGCGCGACGGCCGCGTCGTTGGTCGCGTCGCAGGCGAGTTGATAACCGCCCAGGCCCTTGATCGCCACGATCTTGCCCCGGTGCAGCAGGTCCTGCGCTTTGACGATCGGGTCGGCCACCGCGAGGACCCCAGCCGGCGTGCGCAGTTCCACGCGCGGGCCGCAGTCGGGGCAGGCGTTGGGTTGCGCGTGAAACCGGCGGTCGCCGGGATCGCGGTATTCGCGGTCGCACGGCTCGCAGAGGGTGAATTCGGCCATCGAGGTCTTGTCGCGGTCGTAGGGCAGGGCGCGGACGATGGTGAACCGCGGGCCGCAGTTGGTGCAGTTGATAAAGGGATAACCGAACCGATGGTCACGCGGATCGGCCAGCTCGCGCAGACAATCGTCGCAGGTCGCCAGGTCAGGGGAAATCAGCGTGGCCGCCTCGCCGTCGTTTTCCGAGCCGACGACGTCGAACTGCTGGCAGCCCGTTGCTTCCAGCACCTCGGTCTGGATGTCGACGATGATCGCGTGCCGGGGCGGTTCGTTGGTGAGATGATTGAAAAACGCCCCGATCTTCAACTCGTCGCCCTCGACTTCGAGCGTGACGCCCTGGGGGTCGTTGCGGACGAACCCGCCCAGCCCGAACGCCGTGGCGTACCGATAGACGGTCGGACGAAAGCCGACGCCCTGCACGCGGCCGGTGATCCTGGCTCTCCAGCGGGTTTTCATCCGAGGGTCACCTCGTTGTGATGATGGCGATGGGGATGTTGGTGGGGCTGGATGATGGCGCTGAGGCCGGAGGCATCGTGCGTGTGCGGCTCGAAATGCGTCTCGCCGCGGACCACGTGCTCCAGCCAGTGCGTCCATTGCCCGAGGCCGGCGCCGGACTTGCAGGAGACTTGCAACACGGGCGCGCTGGCGTTGAGTTGGCGGAAATCGCGGAGGAACAGATCAAAGTCGAAATCGGTATACGGCAGCAGATCGATTTTGTTGAGCACGAGGGCGCTGATTTCGTGAAAGAGCAGCGGATATTTGGCCGGCTTGTCGTGTCCTTCCGTGACACTGAGGACGCCGACCTTGGCCGTCTCACCCAGATCGAACTCGGCGGGGCAGGCGATGTTGCCAACGTTCTCGATGAACAGCAGGTCGAGCGCGTCCAGATCGAGTTCACCGATCCCGCGCTGCACCAGCGGCGCTTCCAGATGACATGCGCCGCCCGTGAGCAGTTGGACGACGGGGACGCCGAGTTTCTCGATGCGTTCGCCATCGCGGGTGGTGGCGATGTCGCCTTCCAGCACCGCGATCCGGAACTGTTCGCGCAACGCCGGGATCGTCTGTTCCAGCAGAGAGGTTTTGCCGGCGCCGGGGGCGCTGATCACGTTGATGGCGGTCACGTGTTTGGCCAAAAGCTGTTGCCGGATACGCGAGGCAAGCTGATCGTTTGCCTCCATGACATTACGCAGGATTTTGATGTTCATACAACCTCGCCCCTAGACTTAGCACTGCCGATGCCACGGCGGTTGACACATTTACAAGTCATTGTGGCTGTGGTTGTTACTCGTTTGACTGGTAGGAAGTCGATTGTCTGAGACAACGACATCATGTCACAGCACAATGGGTCACTGGACAAGTTGTCAATCGGCCTGTTCGGCGGGTTATGACGACGTTTTCGCCTCACTTGAGGCGGGGGGAGATTATTTGCGTTTGGCGGCGCCGCTGGCGTAGGCGGCGGCCTCGACGGCGCGGGCGACGCGGCGGGCGACCTGTTTGTTGAACACGCTGGGAATGATGTATTCCTCGCTCAACTCGTCCGGTGCGATGCAACCGGCGATGGCTTTGGCGGCCGCGAGTTTCATCGATTCGTTGATGTCGGTCGCGTGCGCATCGAGCGCGCCGCGGAAAATGCCGGGGAAGGCGAGGACGTTGTTGATCTGGTTGGGGTAATCGCTTCGTCCGGTGGCGATGATCCGCGCATAGGGCTCGGCGTCTTCCGGGGCGATCTCCGGCGTCGGGTTGGCCAGGGCGAACACGATGGGGTCCTTCGCCATTTTTTTCAATGCCGCGACGGGAAACACGTCGGGACCGCTGACACCGATAAACAGGTTTGCCCCGCGCGCGGCGTCCAGGATCGACCCGGAACGGTTTTGGGGGTTGGTATGTTCGGCCAGCCAGGCTTTGCTGAAATCGAGGTCGGGCAGCCGTTTCCGGCAGACAATCCCTTTGCGGTCGCAACAAATGATGTGGCGGGCGCCGGCGGACTGCAGCATTTTCGTGATGGCGACGCCCGCGGCGCCGGCGCCGACGATGAGGATTTTGACGGTGCTGAGTTTCTTTTTGAGGATCTTGAGCGCGTTCAATGCGGCGGCCAGCACGACAACGGCGGTGCCGTGCTGGTCGTCGTGGAACACGGGGATGTCCAGTTCCTTTTTCAGCCGTTGTTCGACCTCGAAACAGCGCGGGGCGCTGATGTCTTCGAGATTGATCCCGCCGAAGCCGGTGGAAATCCATTTTACCGCGGAGATGATCTCCTCGACGTTCTGGGTCTGGAGGCAAATCGGGTAGGCGTCGATGCCACCGAACTCCTTGAAGAGCATGGCTTTGCCTTCCATGACGGGCATGGCGGCTTCCGGGCCGATATTGCCCAGGCCGAGCACGGCGGACCCGTCGCTGACGACGGCGACGGAGTTGTGCTTGATGGTCAGGGAGCCGGCTTTGCGTTTGTCTTCGGCGATGGCCAGGCAGACCCGGGCGACACCCGGCGTGTAGGCCATCGACAGCGTGTCGCGCGTGGTCAGGGGCACTTTGTTTTGGATGCTGATCTTGCCGCCGAGGTGCATCAGGAACACGCGGTCGGAGACGTTGAGCACGGTGACGCCGTTGAGGCGTTTCACGGCGTTGACAATCGATTTGGCGTGCGCGTCGTCGCGGGCGCTGACCGTCAGGTCGCGCACTTTGAACTCGCGGTCGGCGCGCACCACGTCCACCGCGCCCGGATCGCCTTGCTGGCGCGCGATGACGTGCAGGAGCCGGGCGAACATGCCCGACACATTCTTGATGCGCAAGCGCATCGTAAAACTATAACTGACGCTCGGCGATTTCTGGCTCATGATGCGACCCACCTTGGGGATTCCCCCCGTTCCGTCAGCCCGCGCAGGCGGCTGCCGGCACAGTTGGCGCGGCCAATTCAACAGTCGTCAACTGCAGTTCATCCCCGGAGAGTAGCGCGGCTTTCAGCGAATGGCAACGGGGACATTCAAACCAGTTCTGTTCCACGGGAAACACCAGGCGGCAGACGTCGCAGCGGGCGGAGGCGTCGCATTTCTCGATGGCCAGCGTGGAATGTTCCAGCGGCGTTCCGTTGACCGCCGCGTCATAACAAAACCGCAGCATCTCCGGTTCGATCTGGCGCAGCCGGCCGACGCGCACGCCGACGGTCCGCACTCGCGCGCCGGGATGAGCGCGCAACTGCTCGTCGACCAACTCGATCAACGCTTCGACGATGGACATCTCATGCATGGCCGGCCCCGCTGGGGATGTTGCTCCGTGCCTGCAGGGACAGAACCAATCGCGTGACTTGCCTGACCACGTCAATGGCCGCCAGTTCCGTGGCGGGCGATAAGGCGGTCCCGAAATTGAAATTCTCCCCGCGAATGCTGAACAACGCCGCCCGGGGCAGGCGGTGATACAACGTCTGGCTCAACGCCAGCAGATCGCCGGGCGTGAAATAATGCGTCACCGCATGGCTTTGCAGCGACGGCGTGACTTCCCGGCGGGTGACGGGTTGCGGACTCTGCGCGGTTGCGGCGTCCACGAACACAATCAGGTCGTAGTGGCTGATGGACTCGGCGAGTTCGACTTCGAGCTGCTGGGTGATCAGGAACTCGGTGTTGGCCAGGCCTGCCTTCTCCAATTGTTCGACGACAAACCAGCCCGCGCCGTCGTCGGAGCGGCTGCGGTTCCCATAGCCGATGACGAGCACCTGCTTCACTTAAGCGCCTCCGTCGCGCTGCAACGTCTGCAGCAGGTTGCCTTGTGCGTCGAGCAGGTCCACCAGCAGCGGCATCTGGCCGACCGCGTGCGTCGAGCAGGACAAGCAGGGATCATAGCAGCGAATCGCCGCCTCGACGCGGTTTAACATTCCCTCCTGCAACTGATGGGACTTCACGTATTTTTCAGCGACGGCCTTGACGGCGCGGTTCATGGCGAGGTTGTTGTGGCCGGTGGCGACGATCAGGTTCACCTTCTCAACGCGCCCGTGCTCGTCCACCCAATAATGATGGAACAAGGTGCCGCGCGGCGCCTCGATCACGCCCACACCCTGCTCGTTGGCCGGGGTGGCGTTGACCACAATCTCCGTGCCGCAAATAGCGGGGTCTTCCAGCAATTGCTGGATGCGCTCCAGCGCGCACACGATCTCGATCAACCGCGCCCAGTGATAGTAAAACGAGCTGTGCCGCGGCGGGATGCGCGGTGTGCGCCACTCCTGCAACTCCGCGTCCGCCAGCGGAGTGGAAATCCGGTCCACTACGTTCAACCGCGCCAGCGGGCCGACGCGATACAGGCCGTCGGGATAGCCGAGTGACTTGATGAACGGGAATTTCAGGTACGACCAGTCCTCCGTCGTCTCGGCAATCACGTCAAGGTAGTCGGCCGGTTTGACCTGGTCGGCGATGACGTTGCCTGTTGTATCGCAGAAGCGCAACTGGCCGTCGTAATGTTCCAGCGAGCCGTCGGCCCGCACCAGCCCCATGAAGCTGGAGTCGAACGACGCGAATTCCTCGACCTCCCGCAAATTGTCCCGTTGATATTTCTTCAACAATTCGAGCGCGAACTGCGCATGCTGCATCGCTTCCGGCAGGCCCGCCAGCATCGCTTCGCGGTCGGCGGCGGCCAGCGCCTTGTTAACGCCGCCGGGCACGGGGAAGTCCGCGTGGATCTTGCGGCCGCCCGTGCGCTTGATGACTTCCTGGCCGAACTGGCGCAGCCGGATTCCGCGCCGGGCAATGTCGGGATGTTGCTGGATCAGGCCCATCACGTTGCGCAACGCCGGGTTGCTGTCGAAGCCAAGCAGCAAATCCGGGGCGCTGAGATGGAAGAAACTCAAGGCATGCGACTGGGTGATCTGTCCCATGTGCAGCAACTCGCGCAACAGTTTCGCCGTGCGCGGAATATCGACGCCGAGAATCGCATCGCAGGCCTTCGCGCTGGCCAGCAGATGGCTCACGGGGCAGATGCCGCAGATGCGCGCGGTGATTTGCGGCATCTCGGCGAAAAACCTGCCTTCGCAGAATTTTTCAAACCCGCGGAATTCGACCACGTGGAACCGCGTGTCCGCCACGTTGCCCGCGTCGTCGAGGTGGATGGTGATTTTCGCGTGCCCCTCGATGCGGGTCACGGGATTGATCGTAATCGTCTTATTGTTGGTCTCAGTCATAACGCATGTTGGTTGTATCCCATTGCGGCGCGCGGCCCGCCAGCAACTCGGTCAGCGCGTACCAGATCGCGTCGGCATCCGGCGGACAGCCGGGAATATGGGCGTCCACCTTCACAAATTCCTGGATCGGCCGCACCTTGGCCAGCAGCTTCGGCACTTCGGGTGCGTGCGGCACTTCGCCCACCTGGGTGCTTTCCGTTTCGACATAACCCGCGCTCGAGCACGTCCTGCAGCTTCTGGCAATTGCGCAGGGCCGGGATGTTGCCCGAGATCGCGCAATCCCCGAGCGCGATGAGCACTTTGCATTGCGCCCGCATTGTGCGCAACACGTGTTCGTTCTCCTCGTTGCAGACGGCGCCCTCAACGATGCCCACGTCCACCGGCGGGATTTCCTTCACGTCGGTGATCGGGCTGGCGGTGAACTCGACCAGCTTCGCCAGGTCGATCAGACGCTCGTCCAGGTCCAGAAACGACATGTGGCAGCCCGAACAACCGCCCAGCCACGCCGTCGCCACTTTGATTTTCGGTTTGTCGCTCATGTAAAAATGGTCTCCAGAATGGCCGCGTCCTCGCGCGCCTGGCCGTGCGGGGGCAGGGCCGCGCGCAACGGCAGGACCCGTCCTTCGAAGTTCGTGGTGGAACCGTTTTTCTCCGACCAGACCGTCGATGGCAGCACCACCCGGGCAACGTCTGTCAGGGCCGATTGGTAGGCGGCCTGCACGACGACGCAATCGATCTGCTCCAGCATCGCGCGCACGTGCCGTTCTTTCAGGATCTGCGCACCGCCGGCAGACTCGTCACCGGCGACGATCTGCAGGAAATTCAGCGGCTGCACGCCCAGCCACGTCGAGATGTCCTCGACGGCTTCGATCCCGGCGGCCGCCAGGGCGAGACTGTTGGTGCCCGTGGGCAACTGGATCGGCGCCAGCATCGCGCCTCCGTTGCCGCCGGCGGCGAGCGTCTCGATGAGCCGGTCGAGAATTGTGATCCCGACCGGCGTCATCGCGGTCGGCCCATAGATCAATACGGGCCGCTTCGTCTGGGACAGCACCTCACCCAGGTGGTTCCAGAATTTTCGTTCCAGGCTGACGACTGGCGCGGAAATATCGGCGTAGGTGTCGAGGTCGCCCCGGCGCGATTCGAGGACCACGAGCTTGGCGCCGCGTTTGCGCACCGCCGTGCGGATCTTCGCCGCCACCACCCCGTGCGTGCGGCTTGGATCGGCGCCGATCAGGATGATCGCGTCGGCGTCCTCCAGCCGCCGCAAACTGTCGGGCGAAAACTCCGGTGTGCCGCACAACGCCGCCTCCTTGTCCGCCACGAACATGCCGATGCGGTCGAAGTGGACGCCGATTGTCTGCAGCGTGCCGATCGTCTGATTCGTCACCCGCGGTGAAATCAACAGCGCTGTTTCCCAATCAATCGCCTCGCGGATCGCCTGGCGCACGACGCCCAGCGCTTCGTCCCAGGTGGCCGGTTTCAGTTTGCCGCCCTGGCGCACCAGCGGCCCCAAAATGCGCCGGCGCGGTTCGGCCCAGGTGCCGTAACGGCCTTTGACGCAAAGATGGCCGCGATTCACGTCCGACGCGGGGTCGCCAAACACGTCGACGACGCGGTTGTCTTTCGTGTACACGACCAGTCCGCACCCGACCGGGCACTCGATGCACGTGGTCCGGGTCTGCTGGCATTTGGCGAGCGGGCCGTGAAACGCCGCCGCCTTGTCGAACAACGCCCCGGTCGGACAGGCCGCGACGCACGCGCCGCAGAGCGTGCAGGAGGTGGACGCGCCGAAGGTGCTGTTCAAATCGATGATGATCTGGTTCTTCACGCCGCGGTAACCGATGTCGAGGGTGTGGACGCCTTCGATCTCGTCGCAGGTGCGGACGCAGCGCGTGCAGAGAATGCAGCGGTTGTGGTCCAGCCCGAAATACTTGCCCGAGACGTCCTGCGGCAGCACCGGGTAGAGATAGGGATACCGGATCGCGTCGATGCCGGCCTTGTAGCCCTGTTGTTGCAGGTCGCAATCGCCCTTGTTCATCGGGCAGATCGGGCAGAAATGGTTGCGTTCGCTGAAGAGCAACTCCAGCGTCAGCCGGCGCAACTGTTGCAGGCGCGGGCTGTTGGTGGTGATCGTGTTGCCGTCCACGGCGGGTGTCGCGCACGAAGGAACGACCTTGGGACTGCCCTTGATTTCCACGATGCACATGCGGCAGCCGCCCCATGGCGTGAGGTGTTTCATGTAGCACAGCGTGGGGATTTCGATGCCGTTGGCTTGGGCGATTTGCAAAATGGTCTGGCCCTGCGCGCCCTTGCACGGTTTGTCATCAATCGTCAGGGTGATTTCCTTGGGAGCGATCATGCCGGCACCCCTCCTGCCATGGGTTCTTCCTGCGGTTCCTGTGTGTGCACCCGGCCGGGCGACGTCTTCTTGACCGCGCCGAACAGGCAGGCGTCGAAGCAGGCCCCGCACTGGATGCATTTCGAGGGATCCAGGTGGAATTTCTTCTGGCCTTCGACCTTGTGAATGGTCTGCGCCGCGCAGGCGCGCGCACACAGCGAACAACCTTTGCAAAGCGGCTGGTCGATCTCAAAATGCAGCAGGGACCGGCAGACGCGCGCGGGGCAACGCCGGTCGAGAATGTGCGCCTCGTACTCGTCGCGGAAATAGCGCAACGTGGTCAGCACCGGATTCGGCGCCGTCTGGCCAAGCCCGCACAGGCTGGTGTCCTTGACCATCGCCGCGAGATCTTCGAGCTTCCGAATGTCATCCATCTCGCCCTGGCCCGAGCAGATGCGGTCAAGGATGTTCAACATCTGGCGGGTCCCGACGCGGCAGGGAGGGCATTTGCCGCACGATTCATCGCAGCAGAATTCCATGAAGAACCGCGCCACGTCCACCATGCACGAATCCTCGTCCATCACCACCAGGCCGCCCGACCCCATGATCGAGCCCAGCTGTTGCAGCGTCTCGTACTCGATCGGCGTATCGAGGTGCTGTTCGGGGATCACGCCGCCCGATGGGCCGCCGGTCTGCACCGCCTTGAATTTCTTGCCGTTGGGAATGCCGCCGCCGACGCTGAAAATCATCTCGCGCAACGTGGTGCCGTAGGGCATCTCCGCCACGCCGGTGTTGTTGATCTTGCCGGCCAGGCAGAAGACCTTTGTCCCCTTGGTCCGTTCCGTGCCAATGGCGGCGAACCACTTCGCGCCTTTGAGGATGATCGGCCGGATCGTGGCCCAGGTCTCCACATTATTGATATTGGTCGGCTTGCCCCACAGCCCGCGTTGGGCCGGGAAGGGCGGACGCGGTTGCGGCTGGCCGCGGCGGCCTTCGACGCTGCGCATCAGCGCCGTTTCTTCGCCACAGACGAATGCGCCCGCGCCGATGCGGACCTCCACGTCGAAATCAAATCCGCTCTCGAACAAATTTTTGCCGAGCAACCCGTACTTGTAGGCCTGTTCGATGGCGATGTGCAGGCGTTTAACGGCCAGGCCGTACTCGGCCCGGATATAAATGAACCCGCGGCTGGCCCCCATCGCGCGCGCGCCGATGGCCATGCCCTCGAGCACGCTGTGCGGGTCGCCTTCGAGCACCGAACGGTTCATAAACGCGCCGGGATCGCCCTCGTCGGCGTTGCAGACGACGTATTTGGGAAATTCGGGCGCCTGGCGCATGATCTCCCACTTCTTGCCCGTCGGGAACCCCGCGCCGCCGCGGCCACGCAAGCCGCTGGCCTTGATCTCTGCGATGATCTGCTCGGGTGTCATCGACGTCAGCACCTTGCCCAGCGCGGTGTACCCGTCCCGCGCGATGTACTCCTCGATGTTCTCGGGATTGATAATGCCGCAGTTGTCGCGCACGATGCGCATCTGGCGGTTGAAAAAGGTGAAATCGGCCTGTGTCAGCACCGCGTTCTGCGTCTGCGGGTCCAGCGGCAGCAGTTTCGCGTACGGCCGGCCCTTCAGGAAATGCTCCTCCACCAGCTTCGGCACCTCGGCAGCCAGCACGTTCCTGTAAAACGTGCCGTCGGGATGCACCAACGATACCGGACCGAGGTCGCACCGGCCCATGCAGCCGGTCTCGACGATTTCGATTTCGTCTTCGAGCCCGCGCTTCTTCAATTCCGCCCGCAACGCGTCACGCGTGGCGAGACTGCCGCAGCTGGTGCAGCCCGTGCCCGTGCAAACCAGGAAATGCGTGCGAATCATTTATTTCTGCTCCGGTTCCTTGATCTTGCCGACGGCCAGGCCGTCGACGACCTTGCCCTTTTCCAGGTGCTCCGAGACGATCTGGCGCGCGGCGGCGGCATTGACCTTCGCGTAGGTGACCTTTTCCCCCGACGCGTCCTCCACCCGGATCACCGGCTCGGCATCGACCAGCCCGATCTCGCCCGTGACGGCGACTTCCACGTTCTCGATGCCGCGTTTGTCGAGTTCATCGAGCATGGAGGTCATCACGTCCCGCGCTCCGGCGGCGATGCCGCTGGTGCCCATGCTGAACACCACGCGGTACTTCTTGTTGCCTTCACGCAGCGCGACGTGACGTTGCGCCTTTTCTTTGAGTTTTTTGAGTTCGTCGAGGTTCATCGTGTCTCCCTTCCTGTGAGCTGAAATGAAACGTCTGGCCGTTGGAACGGTAGTGCAGTTGCACGTCCACATCCTGGCGGGCGCACAACGTGAGAATGGTGGCATTGAGGTCGCCCAGCGGCGGCCGGTCGATGTGCGAATAGCGCATCGAGGCCGTCACCGACGTGCCCCGGCCCGGCGCGGAGCGGACGTGGAACGTTCCGCCGCACATTTCGGAAGTCTGCCGCAAAAACGCCAGCCCCAGGCCGATGGCTTTCAATCGGCTTTTCTTGCTGGTCCGATTAAAGTTGAGCACCTCGCGCAATGTCCGGGCGTCCATGCCCTTGCCGTCGTCGCGGATGCGGATGATCAGCCAGTCGCGCCGGATGTCTTCGATCACCACGACCTGCAGCGTCTTCGCCCCGGCGGCCAGTGAATTCATGCCGATGTCCAGGATGTGCAGCGAGAGTTCTTCAAGCATACTTCTTCAACTCCTTCTGGCAAAAACGCGGGATCTTGTCGGGCGTGAGCTTGCCGTACACGTCGTCGCCGACGGTGATGGCCGGCGCCAGCGCGCAGGCGCCGATGCAGCGGGCCGTTTGCAGGCTGAACAACCCGTCCTTGGTCGTTTCGCCGTGGGCGATGCCGAGTTGCTGGCCGAGCCGTTCGACGACCGTGGCGGCCCCGCGCACGTGGCAGGTCGTGCCCGTGCAGACCATGATCTGGTATTTGCCGCGCGGCACGACAGAGAAGAAATTGTAGAATGTAGTTACTCCATAGACGTGGGCCAGCGGCAGCTTCATGGCCGTGGCGACGTAACGCAGCACGTCGGGCGCTAGATAACCGAACGTGTGCTGCGCGGCGTGCAACACCTGGATCAGCGCCGTCGGTTCGTAGTTGTAATGCTGCAGCGTCTGGTCGAGCGACGCGAAGCGTTGGTCGCCGCTCGGATGGTGCGGCAGCATCGGCGCGGTGGACGGGTTCGCGGTGAGCGTGCCCGGCTGCGGCGTGATCGATGCCGTGGCGCTGGCGGGTGTCGTGGTCTCACTCATGGTCGTTCTCCCCTCGCAGTCCGGCCTCCCAGAGTTTGCCCGCCGCTTCGTAAGTGGTCAGCGGTGTGGTCAGCAGCGCGATTCCTTCCTGCTCCGCCTCCGCGACGATCTCCGCCTCCGGTTTTCGTCCGCAGGTGAAGAGCACCGCCGTGATGTCCTTCGTGGCCGCGACGGAGACGACGTTGCGGTGCGTCTGGATGGTGACCCAGAGCATGCCCGGCCCCGCGTGCGCCAGCACGTCGCTGAGCAGGTCCGAGATGTAGCAGCCCGTCAGCAACTCCGGCACGGCATCGGTCAGCGGTTCGGCCTGCAGCATCGCGATCAGCGTCCTGGACTTGACCGGCAATTGTATTTTCATGAGGGTGCTCCCGCTTGGCGCAGGTAAATTTCCGAGCGCAACCGCGTTCCGCGTTTGCCGTCCGAGGTAATGGTCAGCTTGTCCGAGCAGCGCTTGATGTTGGGCAATCCCATGCCCGCGCCGAAGCCGAGTTCACGCGGCAGGCGGCCCGCGGTGGACCAGCCTTCCTGCATGGCCTGGTCGATGTTCTCGATGCCCGGCCCGGTGTCGATCGCCTCGATCACCACCTTGTCGGGACCGATGGTGGCGATGATCTCGCCGCCGAGCGAATGGATGATGATGTTCGTCTCCGCTTCGTAGGCGACGACGGCGGCCCGGCGGCGGATTTCCGGGTCGATGCCGCGGTCGCGCAGACCTGGCGCATGCGCTGCGAGACTTTGCCCGCGCTGTCGTAATCGCCCGTGCGCACGTGCGCGCGGACGACCACGCGTTGGGCGGCTTCGTCATCGGCCCGGGAGGCGCGCAGCACGGCTTCGTGGGCCAGCGCTTCCTCGGCGCGCCGTTCGAGGTGATGCATCAGGCAGCCGGTGATGTCGCCGCGGGTAATGACGCCGACCAGCCGGTCGTTGCCGTCGAGCACGGGAAAACGGCCGAACTCATGCCGGTCGAATTCCGCCACGGCGCGCACCAGCGAAAAATGGTCGCGGAGCGCGACACGACGTTGCGGGCCATGCGTTGTTCGGCGGGCTCATCGATATAGCCCTTGTCAAGCGCGCGGATGATGTCTTCGATGCTGACGATGCCGAGCAAGTGTTTCGCCGTCGATCATGGGCACCCCGGAGAACGCGGCGCGCTTTCATCAGCATGCTGGATCGTGCGCAGCGAATCGGACGGAGCTGGCGGTGATCGGCGGACTTGCTCATGGCGTCGCGCACGCGCAATTCATAGACGAGGATCTGGGCGACCGAGATTTTTCGCGCATCGCCCGCGCCGGCGGATTGCTCAGATGGCGGGCGCGGTGGTGCATCGCGGGTCTCCTAGGGTCGGCGGCGCCTCCGCGGCGAGCGCCATGCGGACGTCGGCCACGTGTGCGCCTTTGCCCTGCGCATGGACGATGAGCGGGTTGATGTCCAGTTCGGCGATCTCGGGAAAATCGATGACGAGTTGCGAAAGACGCTCCAGACAATCGGCAATGGCATCGATATCGGCCGGCGGCTGACCGCGGAACCTCTCGAACACTTTGGCCGCGCGGATCGAGTTGATCATGTTGCGGGCGCCGAGTTCGCGGATCGGCGCCAGGCGGAAACTGACGTCCTTGAGCACTTCGACGTACGTGCCGCCCATGCCGAACATGATGATGTGGCCGAAGGCGGGGTCCTTGCTGATGCCCGAGGATCACCTCGACGCCGCGTGCCGGCCATGGCTTCGACTTCCACGCCGAGGAGCCGCGCACTGGGTAGTTTTTGTTTCACCCCGTTTGTGATTTTTTCATAACCCAGCACGGGCTTCCTCGGCGTGGAAATATTCAGCAGCACGCCGCCGACATCGACCTTGTGGACGACGTCGGGCGAAGCAATTTTCATGGCGACGGGTCCGCCGATCTTTTCGAACAACGCGGCGGCCTCGTCTTCGCTCTTGGCCAAAGCGTGTTGGAGCACGCGGGAAACCATAGGCCTTCAACACGGCCAGCGCTTCGGCTTCGGGCAGGAACGTGCGGCCTTCGCCGCGGACCTTGGCGAAAATCTCGCGCACGGCGTTCTTGATCGACCTCGAAATGGCGCTCCTGGGTGCGCGGGCGCGTGCAGCCATTGCGTGTAGCGGCACATGGCGCCCGAGCGAGCGGGACGCGTTCTCGGGAAACTCGTAGTTGGGGACGCCGTATTGCTCGAGGATGCGAACGCCGGCGGACACGTCCACGTGGCCGAGGAACGAGGCGAGCACCGGTTTCTTGCTGGGCGGCGCAATCTCGCCGATCGTGCCGCGCGATGGCCTCGATTTCGGTCATGGACTGCGGCGTGAGCAGAACCACCAGCCCGTCGACGTTCGGGTCGCCGAGCACGGCTTCGAGAGCGGCCGTCGTAGCGATCGCAGCGTGGCGTCGCCGATGACGTCGACGGGATTAGAAAAGTTCGCGGTCGGAGGCAGCTTCGCCTTGAGGGACTCGAGTGTCTCGGGTCGCAGTTTGGCGAGCTCGAGTCCATAACGGATGGCGGCATCGGTGGCCATGATGCCGGGTCCACCCGCGTTGGTGACGATGGCGAAGCGGTTGCCTTTGGGCAACGGCTGGCGTGAGAACCCGACCGCGAAGTCGAAGAGTTCTTCCACAGTGTCAACGCGCAGGATGCCGGCCTGCGCGAAAATGGCGTCGTAGACGGCGTCGCTGCCGGCCAGCGCGCCGGTGTGGGAACGGGCGGCGGCGGCGCCTTGCTGGGTCCGGCCGGATTTGATGGCCAGGATCGGTTTGCGATGGGCGAGTTCGCCCGGTGATCTCGCGAGCCAGATCAATGAAGGCCCGGCCGTCGGCCAGCGTTTCCAGGTACATCAAGATCACGTCGGTGCGTCGTCGGTCGGCCAGATAACGCAGCAAGTCCATGTTCGGTCGACGTCGGCCTTGTTGCCGACGCTGATGAATTTCGAAAAACCGATGTCGCGGCCCCGGGCGTAGTCCAGGATGCCCGCGCAGAGCGCGCCGCTTTGGGACACGAAAGCGATGTTGCCGTGTTTGGGCATGCGCGCGGGCGAAACTGGCGTTGAGCATGATGTCGGCGATCGGTGTTGATCACGCCCAGGCAGTTCGGGCCGACCAGCGGCATGTGATAACGCTGGCCAATGGCGATGATGCGTTGTTCCAGTGCGGCGCCTTCCGGGCCGATTTCCTTGAATCCCGCGGTCACGATCACCGCTCCGCGCACGCCTTTCTGGCCGCATTCCTCCAGCACTTCCGGCACAACGTTGGCGGGGACGATGATCAGGGCCAGGTCGATTTCCTGCGGGATGGCGGAGATGCTGGTGTAGGAGTGCACGCCGCAAATGGACGGGGCCTTCGGATTGACGGGATAGAGTGTGCCGCAGTAACCGCCCATCAGGATGTTCTTGAAAATGGCGTTGCCGACGCTGCCTTCGCGGTTCGAGGCGCCGATGACGGCGATGGATTTCGGCGAGAAGATTGGCGCGAGCCGATCCAACTCAGCGGCAGGCGCGGCTGCTTGCTTAGATGTCTTTTCCACTGGTATTGCGCATGTAGTCATGGCCTGCCATGGGCTTTAGCAGCGGCCTTGCCATCTGTGGGGCGATTCAGAGACGCACACGCAACCGGCTGCCACGCTATCGGATGCGGGGCTGTTGATTTCGGACAGATGTTGTCCTCTTCGACGGGAAAGCAGGACAAAGTGTCACCAGTGCTGGAAAATCCGGACAGTTTGTCATGCGGCGCGCCGGGGAAATTTGCGTTCAGCAACGGTCACGGTCATCGGCAACGATTGACCGAAGAGGACGCATCGGTCCTCTTTGCAGTGCTCGCAGTGCGACAGGCGCACCATTTCCAGCTCCCACTGCAAACCATTGACGGCCCCGCAGGGACGAAATCCGACACTCTCGAACAGGTGCACCGCGCGCGGGTTTGAGCCTTGCACACTCAGCACCACGCGGTCGAGTTGAAGGACCTTGCAGCCATAGTACAGCGAGCCCAGCAGCAATTTCCTGCCGAGGCCGAGGCCGCGATAATCCTGATGCACGAAGATGGCCAGTTCCGCTTCCGTCTTGCCGGCGTCCAGGCAAAGCAGGCAGTGGCCGACGATGCGTTTGTTGACCTCGATCACGCATTCGCCGTCGCCCGCCTCGCGCAACGCCGCCAGCCAGCGTTCGATCATCTCCCGGCTGCGCGGCGGCAGCCCCTGGAACTCGCCTTTCGGCTCAAATTCCTCATACATGGCCAGCAGACCGGCCTGGTCGCCAGGCTCGATCTTCCGCAAGGTCGCTTTCATCACGCTTTCCCAGCGGAGCATCGCGAGTACCAAATAAGTGAAATGTTTCACAAACTCGAATTGCTTTTTTTCCGCCGCATGCTACATATGGCTTCAGCACCCCGTAAGAGAGGAATGGCATCATGGACGTAAATGTCCTGGCGTTGTCGCGCTTTCAGTTCGCGCTGACGATCATGTTTCATTATCTGTTTCCGCCGCTGACCATCGGCCTGGGCGGCCTGCTGGTTTCGCTGGAATGGAGCTATCTGCGCACCGGCGACCGCCAGTACGAGGAGGCCGCCAAATTTTGGACGAAGATTTTCGCCATCAATTTCGCCGTCGGCGTGGCCACGGGTATCGTGATGGAATTCCAGTTCGGCACGAACTGGGCGACCTATTCGCGTTTCGTGGGTGACGTGTTCGGCTCGGCGCTGGCCGCGGAGGGCATTTTCGCCTTCTTCCTCGAATCCGGATTTCTCGCCGTACTGGTGTTTGGCTGGGACAGGGTCTCGAAGCGGCTGCATTTCTTTGCGACCTGCATGGTGGCGCTCGGGGCCTTGTTTTCCTCCGTCTGGATCGTGGTGGCCAACTCCTGGCAGCAAACTCCGGCGGGGTATCACCTCGTCAGCCAGAACGGCGGCACGCGGGCGGAGATCACGGATTTTTGGGCGATGGTCTTCAGCCCGTCCAGCGTGCCCCGGCTGTTGCACGTCTGGATCGGCGCGTACATCCTCGGCGCGTTCTTTGTGATGAGCATCTCGGCCTATTACCTGTTGCGCGGCCGGCACGCCGAATTCGCCAAAAAAAGTTTCAAGTCCGGCCTGAGCCTGGCCACCGTGATGTCGCTGGCGGCCCTTGTTCAAGGCGATCTGCAGGCAAAAAAGGTCGCCGAAACGCAACCGCCCAAACTTGCCGCGATGGAGGCCCATTTTCAGACGGGCACGGGGCCCACACCGCTGTACGTGTTCGGCTTGCCCGACGAAAACGGGCAGACGATCAATCACGGCCTGGCGATCCCGGGCTTGCTAAGCCGGCTGGTGCATGGCAACGGCGATCCCGTGGCGGGCCTGGACCAGGTCCCGCGCAAGGACTGGCCGCCGGTGGCGGCGACGTTCCAGTCGTTTCACCTCATGGTCGCGTTGGGGATGCTGTTCATCGTGATGACCCTGTTCGCCAGCGTCCTGCGCTGGCGCGGCACGCTCTTCGAGAAACGCTGGCTGCTCTGGCTGTTCGTCTGGGCCGTGCCGTTGCCCTACCTGGCCAATCAACTGGGCTGGGTCACGGCGGAAGTCGGCCGCCAGCCCTGGGTCGTGTACGGCCTGTTGCGCACCAGTGACGCGCTGTCCAAATCTGTCGTCGCCAGCCAGGTGCTCAGTTCGATCATCATCTTCACGCTGATTTACGGCCTGCTGTTTGCCGTCTGGGTGTTCGTGCTGGACAGTAAAATCAAACACGGTCCGGAAGAACCCGCCGTTGCCGCTGCCGCTCCGGGCGCCGATGGTTTTCTCGGCCTGGCTGGACTGCGCGCGGGCACGGGCGGGCCGTCCTTGTCCGCTGCCGAAGAGGACACGCCGCCGCCGACGAAAGGGAAGGGTTGACCGCCATGGACCTGCATCTTGTCTGGTTTGTGTTGCTGGGTGTGTTGCTGGCGGGCTATGCCATCCTCGACGGCTTCGACCTCGGCGTCGGCATCCTGCACCTGGCCGTGAAAAAGGACGACGAACGCCGGATCCTGATGAACTCCATCGGGCCGCTCTGGGACGGCAACGAAGTCTGGCTGGTCACCTTCGGCGGCGCGCTGTTTGCCGCGTTCCCCGAACGCCTACGCCACAGCCTTCTCCGGATTTTACATGGCGTTCATGGTCCTGCTGTTCGCGCTGATCTTCCGCGCGGTCTCGATGGAATTTCGCAGCAAACACGAGAACGCCGCCTGGCGGAAATTCTGGGACGTGTCATTTTGCCTGGCCAGCACGGTGGCGACGCTGTTGTTCGGGGTCGCCGTCGGCAACGCGATGCGCGGCATGCCGATTGGCGCCGACCACGAATTCCAGGGGACGTTCTTTTCCCTGCTGCATCCCTACGCGCTGCTGGTCGGTTTGTTCGCCGTGGCCACCTTTGCCATGCACGGCTCGATTTATCTCTACCTGAAAACGGAAGGCGACCTGCAGAAACGCATTCACGGCTGGATGTGGCGCACCTTCGGGGTGTTCCTGGTGCTCTACATGTTGACGACCATCTACACGCTGGTGGACGTGCCGCTGGCCACGGCCAATTTCCGCCTGCACCCGTGGTGCTGGCTCGTCGTCGTGCTCAACGTCCTGGCCATCGCCAACATCCCCCGCGCCATCCATCTCGGACGGCCCGGCTACGCCTTCGCGTCCTCGTGCGCCACGATCGCCGCGCAAACGTTCCTCTTCGGCGTCGCGCTGTTCCCCGAACTGATCCACTCGTCGCTCGACCCCGCCTGGAGCCTGACGATCTACAACGCCGCTTCCTCGGAGAAAACCCTGGGAATCATGGGCATCATCGCCCTGCTCGGCATGCCCTTCGTGCTGGCCTACACCGCCGTCGTCTACTGGGTCTTCCGCGGCAAAGTCCAGATCGGGAAGTTCAGTTATTAAGAACGCCTAACAAAACCGTGCTTGGAGGGTCGCGCTCCAGCGCGACCGCGTCGTTTTGCCCAAGCAGCGGCCACGCGGGAGCGTGGCCCTCCAGAACCTCCCCGGTTTTGTTGGGGGGCTCTTAAGCATCAGGCCAGCGCCGCCAGCAAGGAGTCGCGCATTTTCTGCAAGACGCCGGGATCGGTCAGTTTTTGGCCGTTGGTGTCGGTCAGATAAAAAACATCGGCGGCTTCGCCCTGGTCCGTCACGATGATCGCGTGGGCGATATCCACCTCCGACGTCGTCAGCGCCTGCAGAATGTCGTAGAGCAACCCCAACCGGTCGGGCGCTTCCACTTGCAACACCGTGTACGTCGCCGACCGCTCGTTATCAAACGTCACCACCGGCGGGCGGTCCGGCGATTCGTCCTCCGGACGCCGGATATTGAATCCCAGCCCGCTGTCGGGACTCAGCGAAGCGGTCAACAGCCGCGTCACGTGCGCCAGCGACAATTCATCCTCGACGTGGCCAAAGTCCTCCGTGCAGACCTCAAACAAGTCGAGCACCACGTTGTCGGCCCGGGTATACACGTCAGCGCGGATGATGTTCAGGCCGACCGACGCCAGCGAACCGGCCACCTTGGCCAGCAGCCCGAGCCGGTCCCACGTGCAGACCGCCACTTCGGTCATCCCCCGGTCCGGGAAATGCCGCCAGCGGACGATGGGATTGGTGGTCAGCGAATCCGTATGGGCCAGGCTGGCGAAAAATTCGTGGACCATTTCCATGTGCCAGCGCAGGGTCAGCCCGTCCACGCGCGCCCAATAGCGCACCGGCATGCTCGTCAAATGCATGTCGAGCTCCTCCGGGCTGATGTCCCAATCTGAAATCTCTGCCATGGCCCTGTACAACCGCAGCCGCTGCGCCTCAAACACCTTTTGGGCCGACTTGGTGCTGCGGTTCAATTGTGGTCCGAGCGCCCTGGGCAATCCCCCCGGCACCCCGACTTTGCCTTCCGATGAACTGGTTGTAGTACGCATGCCAACGTTTAAGCAGCCGCTGTGCTGGACATGCCAGCCTCCCGCCGCCTCGCGCGTTCCCCCCGCGCCCCACACGCAGCAAACCCCTGCTACCATTGCCTGATCTCACTGTTCTGTCCCCGCCAGCGTCCCCGAAGAAAATTCCACCCCGGCCCGACCGCCCCCCCGCTCCTGTCACGATTTATCCACCGTGGCCAAAGAACCACGGCCCGTGGGCCGGATTAGGCCGGAGGGGAACGATTGGCCACAGATGCACACAGATGGGGCACGGATTTCCGTTGTAGGCCGGGTCACCTGACCCGGCGCGCCTTGCTCTGTCCCTCCCCACGCTGTCACCCCGAGTTTCGCCCGAAACAACACAGTCGCGTCTCGCGGACTCGGTTTGTCGAGGGGTCTCTTCCGTGCCCTACAGAACAACAGAGACTTGCCCCGAAAGCTTTCGGGGTGAACCTCGACAAGCTCGGCATGACAAAACGGCCCAAACGCTTGCAGGATGGCGGGAATGTGCTACCGTACCGGGCAGTATGACATATGCAGCGAGAATAGGCCGGGCGTCCGCCTACGCCGAGGCTACGGCGGACAGGGTGTCCGGAGCTGCCGGGGCAAAAGGGCGGGGACCGTTCCCGGCAGGCGCGGCTTGCCGGGAGGCTCGCCCTCCAGACGGCCCGGCAAGGTGTGCCAATTTGGCGCAGTTTCCGTACGCGGGAGGCTTCCAGCGTGGTCAAACCTTCAGCCGCCGAAATGGCCCAAAAGTCCAGGCTAGTCAAACCTTGTCAAACCTAGTCAAACCAAGTCCGACCTTAAATTTTCGGGCCGGATCCGCCTTCGCCAAGGCTACGGCGGGCACGACGGCGGACAAGGTGACCGTCCGTGCAGTCCGTGTCCGTCCTGATCCGACCCAATACGGCCTAATACGACCTAATACGGCCTTAAATTGTCCAAGGAGGGGGGTGGGGGCTGGGGGATTGACAATTTGTCAGGGGGTACATAGGCTGGGGGTGGCAATGGCACCTTCCGAGCGTGAGACGCGGTTGCGGTTTTTGAGCCTGACGGAGCATGACCAGGCTTTGCTCAAGGCTTTAAGGCCCTTGCTGGAGCAGCACGTCACGGCCATCGAGGACGCGTTTTACGAGCATCTGCTGCAGTTCCCAGAAGCAGCGCAATTGCTGCGCGACCGCACCACGGTCGAGCGGCTGAAACACTTGCAGCGCGAATACCTGCTGCGGCTTACGGACGGCGTGTACGACGACAAGTATTTCGCCGACCGGTTGCGCATCGGCCAGGCCCACGAACGCGTCGGGTTGTCGCCCCGCTGGTATCTGCTGGCCTACAGCCATTACTTCAAACTGATCACCCCGCTGATCCGCGCCCATTACGCCAACGATCCCGCCCGCGCCGACGATTCGGTGCTGGCCCTGGAAAAGGTGTTCATGCTCGACGCCTCGCTGGCGATGGACGCCTACATCGAGAGCGACCGTTACCGCCGCCTGCGGCAATTGGAAAGCATCGTCAACGATTCCGCCGACGTCATCTTCGCCCTGGACAACGAACTGCGGTTCCGCTCCTGGAACCGCGCGGCGGAACGCATCTTCGGCTGGCGCGAAGCGGATGTCCTCGGCAACTCATTCACCATGCTGATGCCGCCGGAGCTGGTCCAGGCCGGCGAGATGGAACGCATCGATCGCCACGTGGACAAGGAAGGCTATTACCATTTCGAGACCGTGCGGCTGGCCAAGGACGGCCGCCGCGTGCCGGTCGAGGTGACGGTGTCGCTGCTGCGCGATCCGCAGGGCAACATGATCGGGCGGTCGGCCATCCTGCGCGACGTCACCGAACGCAAGGCCCTGGAAGAGGAAAAACTGCGGGCGGAACGGCTGGCGGTGATCGGCACAATGTCGGCCCGGCTGGCCCACGAGATCCGCAATCCGCTCAGCTCGATCACGCTGAACATCGACCTGGTCGGCGACGAGATTGGCACGTTGGCGAAGGACAAACAGAGCGACGCCGAGGAAGCGCGATCGCTGCTGCGGTCCATCGACTCCGAAGTGCGCCGCATCCAGCGGGTGACGGAGGATTATCTGCAATTCGCGCGCCTGCCCAAACTGCACCACGACATGGTCTCGCTCAACGAGATCCTCAGCCAGGGCGTTGCCTTCATGCAATCGTTGTTCGAAGCCACCGGCGTGACCGTGGAGACGGGCCTCGACCCGTCCGTGCCGTCGATCCACGCCGACGAAGGCCAACTCTGGCAGGCGATCCTGAACCTGATCCGCAACGCGCTGGAAGCCATGCCCAAGGGCGGCGCGCTCACGATCCGCACGTCGTTCGAGAAATCGACCATCGTCCTCACCGTCGCCGACACGGGCAAGGGGATGACCGAGCACGAGCGCGAACAGATTTTCAAACCGTTTTTCAGCACCAAGGTCGGCGGCACGGGCCTGGGATTGCCGCTCACCCAACAAATCATCACCGAACACGGCGGCCGCGTCCAATGCGAAAGCGTGCAAGACCGCGGCACCACGTTTGTGATAGAATTGCCGGTGAAATAGGGAGCAGAGAATGGCCAGACGCGCGGACATATTGTTGGTCGACGACGAGGAGGCGCTGTGCACCGCCGCGGAGAAGATCCTCGTCAAGGAAGGCTACCGCGTCACCACGGTCAACACCGCCCAGGACGGCCTGGCGAGGTTTGAAACCGAAGGCGCCGACCTGTTGATCACCGATTTGATGTTGCCGGACATGGACGGCATTTCACTGTTGAAGCGCGCCAAGGAACTGCGGCCGACCGTCGAGGTGATTGTCATCACCGGCCACGGCACGGTCGAGAAAGCCGTCGAAGCGATGCGGCTGGGCGCCTATGATTTCATCGAGAAACCGCTCGACCGGGCCGCGTTGATGAAGGCCGTGAGCAAGGCGGTGGAGAAACAACGCCTGGCGGCGGAAAACCGGGAACTGCGCGAACAACTCCAGCAGCAGCGCGGCGAAGACGCCTTGATCGGCGCCAGCGCCCCGATGGTCGCGCTGAAGAAATTGGTCCGCCAGATCGCGACCACCGATGTCACCATTCTCATCCAGGGCGAAAGCGGTTCGGGCAAGGAAGTCGTCGCCGACGTGATCCACAGCCTCAGCCCGCGCGCCGACAAGGCGATTGTGAAGATCAGTTGCGCGGCCATTCCGGAAACGCTGCTGGAAAGCGAACTGTTCGGCTACGAGCGCGGCGCGTTCACCGGCGCGGGAAACACCAAGCAGGGAAAATTCGAGCTGGCCGACGGCGGCACGCTGTTCCTGGACGAGATCGCCGAGATGAGCACGCAGTTGCAGGCCAAACTGCTGCGGGTCCTGCAGGACGGACGGTTCCAGCGGCTCGGCAGCACGCGGGACATCCAGGTCGACGTGCGCGTCATCAGCGCCACGCACGTGAACATCCCGCAGGCCATCGCGGAAAACAAATTCCGCGAAGACCTCTATTACCGGCTCAACGTCGTCCACGTCGGACTGCCGGCCTTGCGCGAGCATCCGGAGGATATCCCGTTGCTGGCCGATCATTTCCTGAAGAAATACGCGGCCCGGATGCAGAAGGACGTGCGCGGCATCGAGCCGGCCGCCATCGAGCAGTTGCTGGCCCATTCCTGGCCAGGCAACGTGCGGGAATTGGAGAACTCCATGCAACGCGCCCTGGCGGTGTGCACGGACGACACGATCCGCAGTTTTCATCTCATCGCGCCCATCGCCAAAGGCCAGGCAGGCGGCGGGCCGACCGGCCCGACGGTGACGATCCCGATTGGACTGCCCTTGGGCGAGGCGGAAGAGCGCATCATCTCCGAGACATTGAACCAATGCGGCGGCGACAAGGAGAAGGCGGCCCGCCTGCTGGGGATCTCCTCGCGGACCCTCTACCGACGCTACTCGAAGGACGAACCCTGACGGCGAGTCGAGTGCCAAATTGTCGGTTTCGCCCCGGTTCGCTGACATTGTGACTGGCCTGCGCCGCGGCAGGCGGTCGGCGATGTTCTTTCCAATCATCCGCCTTTTCAACGCGTTATGACTTTGGCGATTGTCGTGGCATCCGTGGTGCTAGCGCATAAGCCATGGCCACCAATCTGCCAGCCGCCAAGGGCAAGATCATCCTGCTCGTCGACGATGATACGGAACTGCTCAAGGCGTTGACGAAGGTCCTGGAGAAGGAGAACTACGAGGTGGTCGCGCAACCCGACGCAGTCAGCGCGATCAAGCTCGTGAATTCGTCACAGCAGAAGTTCGACCTCGTCATCACCGACGTGTCCATGCCCGGCATGAAGGGGACGACCTTCCTGGCGGCCGTGAAGACGGCGTTTCCCGCCGTGCCCGTGATCGTGATCACCGGCTTCGGCGATTGGGGCCAGTACATGGAGGCCCTGCGCGAAGGCGCTTTTGAGTACCTGAGCAAACCCCTCGACAAGTCCGCCTTGTTGTCCACCGTGCAGCGCGCGCTCATCAACGGGACGAAGCCCAACAATCACAAAACGGCCGCTCCCAAGTAGCCCGTCCGTCCCGCCCGTTCACCCTGCCGGGGCCGTGTTCAGCAGCCACAACATCTCGGCCTCGAAATCCTTCAAGCTCTGATAACCCGCCAGGGAGAGGGATTGGTTGCCCAGCACGCAACGCGCCCCGAGATTGGTCCGCGCAGAGCTCAACCGGGCAAACTCAGACACCAACAGGCGGAAGTTCAGCGAGGCGTTCACCAGCTTCTGTGCGCCCAGGCCGGAGAAGTCGAAGTGCTCCGGATCGAAACAGAGGAACTCGCCCCCGGCCGTGACCAGTTGCCCGAAGGTGATGGTGCGGTTGGTCTTGACCTGTTTCTCCTCCTTCGATGGTTTGCTGCCGCCAAACAGCCCCCGTGTCGCCATGCCCGTCATCAGGAACAAACCGACCCCGACCAATTGCGCGCCGGCGCCCGGTTCGCGGCCCGCCGTGTCGCGGCGCACCACTTCCTCGGTGAACGCCCCCGCCGCCACGATCGCGATCTCGTTCCAGGCGAGGGAACGCGGAGGCGCCGTCAGCGAGGGCAGTTGCGGAACAAAGCCCGCGTCGGTTGGTTCGAACCCGGCCATGGCCTGGGGCGCGGACGGCTTGCGCAAACTGTCATTGGGCACGACGGCGGCGACGACACCTTCTTCGGCCAGCGCGTTGCAGACGTGTTGGGCCTCCGCGGCGGAAACATCGCGCTCGAGGAATCCCCAGCCCCGCCGCACTTTGGAGCGGGCGTCGAACGGCGGAATCCTGTAGACGCGGCTGACCGCGGCGCTCACCACCTCGAGATGGTCGACGGGAAACTCCTGAAACAGGACTGAGCAGCTCACACCCTCTACGATAAACCAACGGCGCCGCTCTGGCAAACCTCCGCTTCTCTTGCCCTGGCGTTGCCGGCGGACTACAATCGGCGGCGGTGACGGACATGGACATCAAACAGGCGACCGCCGGATACGAAGCGTGGCTGGCCGCGCGCTTGTCCCTGCTGCCGGCCGACCTGCGGGCGAAGCACCGCCACATGGCCGAAGCGGTCTTCCCGTTCCTGCGGGCCACGTTCTACCGCTGGGCGCAACTCTGGCCGGCCGTCTGCCCCGCTCTCGCCGCCGCTCCCCGCGTGCTGGCCGTCGGCGACCTGCACATCGAAAACTTCGGCACTTGGCGTGACAGCGAGGGTCGCCTGGTCTGGGGCGTGAACGATTTCGACGAAGTCTATCCGATGGCCTACACCAACGATCTCGTCCGCCTGGCCACCAGCGCCCTGCTGGCCATTGAGGAAGAAGTCCTGTCACTCTCCGCCCGCGACGCCTGCGCCGCGATCCTCGACGGTTACACCGAAGCCATCGCCGGGGGCGGCTGCCCGTTCGTGCTTTCCGATCTGCATCCCGCACTGCATACGATGGCCGTCCATCGCTTGCGCGACCCGGTCTCTTTTTGGGGGAAACTGGATGGCCTGCCCGCGTTACGGCGCGGTGTTCCCGCGCGCGTTTCGGCGCTGTTGCATAGCGCCTTGCCTGAGAAAGGGCTGTCCTGCCGAATCGTCCACCGAGTGGCCGGCCTCGGCAGCCTCGGCCGACAACGCTTCGTTGCCATCGCCGACTGGCGCGGGGGAAAAGTCGCTCGGGAAGCCAAGGCGCTCACCACCTCCGCCTGTCTCTGGCAGGGAAAGCGTAATGGCTTGGTTCTGTATCCTGCGATTCTGGAACGTGCCGTCCGCGTCCCCGATCCGCTCCTGTATGTTCGCCACGGCTGGCTCGTCCGCCGGCTCGCGCCCGATTGCAGCCGCATCGAGCTTGCGTCCCTGCCCGACGAACGCGACGAGATCATGCTCCTCCACGCCATGGGATTCGAGACTGCCAACATCCATCTCGGCAGTCCCGGCGCCGTGGCCGCCGTCCGCCGCGACCTGAAAGGCCGCGCGCCCAAATGGCTCCGCAAATCCGCCAAAGCCATGGCCGAAGCGACCCTGGCCGACTGGCGCGCTTGGAGAAAGCGCTAGCCGCCCCAGCCGCTTCCCCGCAAAAGCGCGATCAAGCTCACCGCGAACACGAGCGAGTACGCCACTTCGGTCCACCCCAGCCGTTTGATGCGCAGCGCCGGCGTCAAGCGGCCCACGCCCGCCACCGCGCGCGCCATGACGGGAGCAAACGCGATCAGGGCGACCGCCGGAACGGCATTCACCGCCGCCAGGACACCCAGGCAAACCAGCGCACCGCCATAATAGAGCAGCGTGTTCGCGCCCAGTACCAGTTTCTCCCGCAAACTCTCCAACGGCTTCCGGCGGATCGCGGCGGCGATGTGCATCTTCACGTAGAACACGCCGCCGCAGAAATAGAGGACGTTGAGAAGCCACAGCCACGCCGCTTTCGCGTCCATCCGGCCGGTCGCCGCATACCACGCGGCCGGCGCGGTCAACGTCAACCCCGCCACGGCAATCAGTTGCGCGGCGACACTGCGCTCTGTTTTGCGAAACGCCAGCGGTGTGGCCGCCGCGCCGAACGCCGTCAGCCACCACAGCCGCCACTGAAGAAGCAACACGGCCGTGCACGCCGCACTTCCCGCGAGCAACGCCACGGTCCACATCCTGTTCTGCTTCAGATAACTGGTGCGCGCCACGTAGAAGCACAACACACTGACCAGCAACAGCGCGACCTTCAGATCGAATACGCCGCTCACGCCCACGGCAATCGCAAACGGAACGAGCAGGATCCCCCACGCGCCGTGCTCGCGCGGCAGCGGCGGTTTGCCCAACTCCACCCGTTCAGCAACCGGACTTTCCTGCACCGCCATCATTGGATAGCCCGGTTGAGGTCCGCCACGAGCGCGTCGATGTCCGGGCATCCGCGCGCCTGCGCGGTCTGTTCGATCGAGTGCGCGCCGCCGCAGCAGAAATCGACCTTGTGATTGCCGAAGACGCTGACGGTCTGCGGATACTTCGCGACCACGTCGCGCACGATCATGTCCCGGGTGATGGCTGCGTGGTCTTTGTCCGCGCCTTTTTGTGCGCCGCAACCGCACGGGTGCGCCTTGTGCCCGCTGAACCTGTTCCTGATTGATTGCATGAGACTCATGGTGTCCTTCTCCTGTGGATTTCCTCGTTCAACGCCCGGATCAACGGCTGCGGATCGATGGCGTGCCGCCGCGCGGCGAACTCGATGGTGACAAAGCGCGGCGGATCATGGCGCATCGTTGCCAGGCCGGACAGGCCGTTGTGAATCAGCACGGGCCGCAGGCCGGGGTGGACCTCCAGCAATTCCGTCACGCGCGTCGTCAGCTTCACCGTCGAGTCGCGCGTAAAGGTCTCCGCCCTGGAGCGCAACGTCATCGCGATGTTCAGCGCGAACATCACCAGCGCCGCGAACACGAGCAGGCCCGCGATACCCGACCAGGCGTAGCTCCACGTCGTCTCAAACACCCGGTTGATCGCCATCGCGAACGCCAGCGTGCCGCCCGCCGCCAGGTGCCAGAATGACACGCGCATCAGCCGGTTGCTCCACAGGTTGACCCCGTTGAAGACCGGCAGGACGCGATAGGCCACGCCGAAGATGATCGGCGTGACAAACCCGATCGCCATCGTGTGCCGGGACGACGCGCTGAGCCGAAACACATCGGCATGGAACGGAATCACCGCCGCGACCAGCAGCCACGCGTACCCCAGCTGGATGAACCACGCAAACGTGCGGTCCACTCCCTTGATGTCGATCTGCACGCGACGCCGGGCGAAAATGCCGAGCGCCCAGACAAAGAGAACAATGGCGACGGCTTCCAGCACCGAAGCGACCCAGGCCAATTGTTCCACCGGATAGCGCAGCAGGATCGCCGCGTTCCAAAGCGCAAACGCCGCGTTCGCGGGAAGAATCTTCGATTCACGCAATCCGAGGAAATGCGGCAGCACCCGCAGCGAGAAACCGAAGATCATGTTGGCGATGAACCCGAAGAACGCCGCGTGGATCCAGAGCGCGTCCTGCAGCGCCGGCACGCCCGTCGAACGGTGCAGGAACATCTGCCACACGATCCAGGCATTCCAAACACCCAGCACGCCGAACCAGCCGATGCCGGCCCAGATGAACTTTTCATAGGGCTCGCGCTTTTGCTCCGAACGCGCGACCGCGCCGCCCAGCAGCCAGACGAACAACCCGATCGCCGCCAACTCAAGCGCAGCCGATCCCAGCAACGCAACGGCCCACACCGGGTCCCTGGCGAACGGTTGGGCGATCACGCGCAGCAGCACGCCCGAGAACATCAGCGCAAAGCACGCCTGCGCCGCGCGCGCCGGGCGCAACGGGACCATCTTCATGCGCGGCACGGCGTGAAACGCCACGCCCATCACGAACAGTCCCACCCATCCGAAGATCTGCGCGTGACCGTGGATCTGTTTCAACACCCCGCTGATCTCGTAGTACGACTGCGCGAAGGCAATCCGCGTCAGATTGACCAGGCCCAACCCGAAGCCGGCGGTCAACGCCACAAACAGCGCGCCGAACACGAAACGTTTATAGAGGTTCTCGCTGGCGAATTGCTCCCGCGCCGCCGCGACCGCGTCGCTCTCACGGACCTTCGGCGGCTCGGGCTTCCATTCCCCGCTCACGGCGCGGTTCAGTTGATCGATCAGTTCATTGAGCGGCACCCGATGCGCCACCGCGAAAAGGAACAAGGGTTCCGGTGGCCCAAACTCCCCGCCGCATCCCGCGATGCCGTACTGTTCGAACACCGGCCGGCACTGGGCGAACCGCCGGTTGATCTCCGATACCAGCATCGAGTGATTGATCGAAGCGTCGGTGGATTGCGTTGTCATGATGAGTTCCTAGGGATGGACCAGGCAGCCTTTGCAGCGGACCGGGTCCTTGTCCGAGCGGTAGATCTCACATTGCGGATGGCCGGCGACCTCGAGGTAACCGACCGCGCCTTGTTGGACGCGGAAAATGGCGTGATCGACCAGCGTGTACGTGCCGGGCACCTGCGCGGTCAACTCGACCACCGTCGCGCCGCCGGCCGGCACCAGCGTTGTCTGAATGCCGTGGGACGGCGGATCGATGAGATCGCCTTCGCGATACACTTTGTCGAAGATCGTGCCGATGATGTGGAACGACGAGATGAAGTTCGGGCCGGCGTCGCCGAAATAGATGCGCACGCTTTCGCCGACGTTGGCGCGCAGGACGTTCTTGCCGGTCAACGCGCCCACCCGGCCGTTGAAGACGAAGAACGTCGGCCGTTCCTGCAGTCCCTTTTCATGGGAGTATTCCAGGAACTCCGCGTCGTCCGGCGCGTCTTTCGTGTAGAACTCGCTTTGCATGACGTAGTACTCGCGATCGACCTTTGGCAGGCCGTGTGTGGGTTCGACGAGGATCAGCCCGTACATGCCGTTGGCGATATGGTCCATCACCGGCGGCGCGGCGCAGTGGTAAAGGTACAGGCCCGGCACCAGCAGCTTGAACCACGAGACGCGTTCCTCGCCTTTGACGACGGTGGTCACGGGCGCGCCGCCGCCGGGACCGGTGACGGCGTGCAGGTCGCAATTGTGCGGCATGCCGCTGCCGTCGGTGTTGGCGGTGTGCAGTTCGAGCGTGTCGCCTTCGCGGGCGCGGATGAACGGGCCGGGGGTGTGTTCATTGAAACACCAGAACGCGTATTGCACGCCCGCGTTCAACACGTTGGTCACCACGCCGCCGGTGAGATGCACTTCCACGATGGCGGACCGGCGCCGCGTGATCGGCGGAGGCACTTCGGGCGCGAACGTCAGGCGGGCCTGCTCGCGCGGTTCCCCGGCGGCGGCCAGTTGCGCGGCGAGCGCGAGCGCCGCGGCGAGGATGAAAGGTTTGATCGGTTTCATGGCTGTTTCCTTTGTTGCGCGAAACAGCCTACGCCAACCGCGCCACGGAAGGATTGACGCAGGTCAACAACGGCCCATATTGGCGAAATCAGCTTTTTGAGGGGGCCTCCGGTGCGTGGGCGCGTTCCCAGGCTTCTTCTTCGGGGGTGAAGTAGCGGACGCGGACCTTTTTGTATTCCTTGGTGCTGTAGAGCGCGGAGTATTCCGTGATACCGCTCTTTTCGGAAATGGCGCGCAGGGCCTGTTCGCAGTCGGCGGCGCTCTTGCCGTGGACCATGGTGAAGATGTTGTAAGGCCAGTCGGGATAGGACGGACGCCGGTAACAATGGCTGACGGCGCGCAGTCCCCCGATCATTTCCCCGATGCGGTCCACGGCGGCGTCATCGCCGGAAACGCGCCAGACGCCCATGGCGTTGGCGCTGAAACCCACGTTCCGATGGTGCAACACGGCGGCGATGCGGCGTAGTTTGCCTTCCTCGGTGAACCGGCGGGCCAGGTCGTGGAGGTGTTCGAGCGACACGCCCAGGTCGCGCGCGTACCCGGCAAACGGAGCGGGGGTGACGGGCAAATCGCGTTGCAGCATCCGCACAAACTCAATCCCGGCGGGGGTGAGCGTGGTGCTGACGGCGCGTTTGCTTTCCGTGTACGACGGCGCCACCGCGTCGTCGGGCCGGGAATCGCCGCCCAGGTCGAATTGCACGCCGATCTTGTAGAGTTTCAGCGTCGGCAACAGCCGCATGGCCTCGGCGCCCGCTTCGCGCTGGAGGACCGCGATGGTCCGTTCCAGCCCGAGCTTGCTGGTGGGCGCGATGGCAATGGTGAACCAGAGATTGAAGGCGTGGTTGCGCAGATAATTGTGGCTGACGCCCGGATGACAATTGATCACCGCCGCCGCTTCATCCACGCGGGCCGGGTCGACGCGGGCGGCGACCAGGCTGGAGGCGTACCCGAGGCTGCGAGTATCGAAGATCGCGCTGATCTGGCGGATCACCTTCGCCTCCTTGAGCCGCCGGACACGGCCGAGCGCGTCCTCCTCGGTCACGCCGATCCGGCGCGCGAGTTCGGCAAAGGGCCGTTCGCAGACGGGCACGGCGGCCTGCATGAGTTCGAGCAGCTTGATGTCGATTGGATCGGTGACGGCGCTCATGGTGCGATCAAATTTTTTCCCCGCCCGAGGCGATTTTTTCCAGGCGCGCGCGATTGAGGACGCGGATCTGGCTGCCACGATAGGTGAGAATGCGGTGCTGCGCAAGCCGGTGCAGGAGGCGGGAAAAGGTCTCCTTGGTGGTGCCCAACATTTGCGCGACGGTGGTCTTGCTGATGTTGACCTTGATCGGCTGGCCGGGTGCGGCGGGCAGGCTCAGCACGTAACTGGCGAACCGGCCGGGGACTTCCTTCAGCGTCAGATCGGTCAGCGCGTCGCGCATGCGGCGCAGCGCGTTGACCAGCGACGCGATGATTTTAAAGCTCAGCTTCGGGTCGCGCGCCAGCAGTTGTTTGAAGCCGTTCTTCTCGAGCAGGACCACCGTGGTGGAGGCCAGCGCCTCGGCAACGGCCGGGTAGGCCTCCATGAACATGGCCGCCTCCGCGAACGATTCGCCCGCTTCGACGACGTGGATCACGCGTTCCCGGCCGTCGGGCCCCAGGCGGAAGATCTTCACCGCGCCGGCCACGACCAGGAAGAACCCGCGCGACGGTTCGCCTTCATTGAAAATGACCTGGCCCTTGCGGTATTCCCCGGAAAAAGCGATCTGTCGCACCGCTTCCAGGTCCCGGCGGTCGAGATCGGAAAACAGTTTGCAACTCTTCAGCAGAAGGGTCAGATCCATGGCCACCGCTCCACGTCTAGCATGCTCCGACGGCCATTGTCGAGTCGGAGACCATTTTGACAGGGTGAAAATTTGTAATATTCTAAACGGAAATGACTTACGATATAAATTCATGCCATTTGCTGGGACAGATTGGCGCACTTCGGAAAAATTTAAGGCCGTATTAGGTCGTATTAGGCCGTATTTACCCGGATCAGGAGGGACACGGACTGCACGGACGGTCACCCTGGCCGTGAAATTTAAGGTTGGACTAGGTGCGACTAGGTTTGACCAGGTTTGCCTAGGTTGGACTTTTAGGCCGCAGCCCAGCCGAAAGAGGGCTGGATCAATTAGGCAATTAACGGCGGCCCGGCTGGAGTTGCCCCGAAAACTACATCGGGTCGTTTGCCGCAAACAGCAGCGGCGTCTCGCAGACTCGGCTCCGAAGACTCGTCTTCGCCCTCCCCGCAAGCGTAGTTCAGTCGTTTGGGAGGGAGAGCCTCGCCGTCCGGACCCAGGTACGGCTGCCAGGCGCGGCCCTTGCGCTGCCAAGGCCGCCTCGTCCACCGCCCGGTCTATGCTATCTGCATATATCATTTCTCCCGTACACTAGCACAGTTTCGCCGTCCCGCAACTTCAGGGAGGGATTGATTGGCAGCGCGTTTCTCCTTTGGCCGGGTGGGGAATCAGGGGGTTCGCCACGGCACCAGGGTCTGGAGCCGCCGGTCCCGCAACCACAGGCTGCCCCAAATCAGGACGCCGAACAACACGGGAAACATGATCTCAAACCACCCGGAGCCAACGCGCAGGGTGCTGGCGACCGCGCCGCCCAGGTAGCCCGTCAGCAACATCGCGCCGAGGACGGAGGTGCGAGGGATGGCGTAAAGCACCGTGCAGGCAATCAGGACCAGGCCGATGCCGGCCAGGGTGGATTCAGGGTAGCCCAGCCGGGCAGTCGCTTGCAGGACGGGAGCGGGCTTGACGAGCTTCATCACGCCGTCCATCAGCATGAACAACGCAGCCAGGACAGTCAGGAGACGTCCTGTGACAAGCATCTTCTTCGGAATTTCAACGGTTTCCGTGGATTGCATAGTTTGCCGTTTCCTTTCTGTGAAGTCATGACTCGATCACGCCGCCCGCCTTCAGCCGTTGCCCGCGCTCCAACACTTCACCTTCGCCCGCTCGCACCCGCTCGCACCCGCTCCGCCAGCGCCGCAAACGGACGTTCCACCACGGGCGCCTCGGCCTGCAGCAGTCCGAGCAACTTGATTTCCAAAGGATCGGTGACGGCACTTATGGTGTCCTGATGCTCAAATCGTTTAACATGCGCGCGCGGCCGTTGTCGAGTCGGCGCACCGCCATCCCGCAAGTGTTGGTTGTAAATTGGTTCTGATTCAAATTGACGGGGCATTTGGGCAAACCTACATTTCAGACGATGAAGTATGCGGTGATCATTGCCCTTTGCCTGCTGGTTGGATTTCCGGCGCGATCATTGGCGGCCCCTCCGATCGAGAAGGTTCTCGCGTGGCTTGAGCAGACAAACGAACGAATCCGTGTGGTGAAGACCGCGGGTTACACGCATGAATACCTTTGGGATGACTCGACGTCGTCCTGGAAAGTCACCCCGGAGACATCCACATTTGATTGCGTCATGGAGAACAAACCGAAGGGCCGGTATGTCCTGAATCAAACCCCTTTGATTAACCGCTGGATCGCAGGAACGGCGCCTTACCTGGCAACGTGGGCAACCGAGTTTCGAGATGGCGGGGGGTTCATCACGTACTGGAGCCGGGCTACGCAGTCTTACGATGGCAGGCAATTTCTGGGGGTGCCGCAGTCGCGGTGCATGGGCGATCTGGCTGATCGAAGGAAGGATTCGGCAGACACGGTCGGCCACGAGATGTTTCTCTCAGGGTTGCGGTTTACTGGATTTGAGGCTGTCAACCATACTCCGGTTGCTGCTCCCTGGCGATTCAAGGGCATTGTCGTGTCGGACACCGAAGACGGCATGACGCGGATCCAGTATACGGTGCCCGAGATTTGTCTGGGATTTGAGTTCGTCCTTGATCCCAGGAAGGCTTTCGCGCTGGTGCGTTATGAGTATTCCGACAATCGGCAACTGACAACGGCGGATGAAGAGCGCACGTTTACTTACGAGGTCCTGGAGCACCGACAAGTAGCCGATGGCGTCTGGTACCCGGTCCACTGCGTTGAAACGACGAAGTTTTCCAAGGAGTATGCGACCTTGATGCGGTTACAGTATCCGCAAGAAATTGCTGGAGCCCAAGACGATGCGTTCTTGTCCCGCCAGCGGGAGCTTGTCCTGACGAACGTTACCTTGCTCGCCGGCGACGATGCGGAAACGAATCTCTCGGTCAAGCTGCCGGATGGGTTGACCATTCGAGAACAGGGCGAGCGCTGATGGGTGTCGAATAATTTGGTTGAGCCAAATGGCGCCCCGTCAGGCCTGTCTCTTCCCGCCAAAATGTCCCTGTGACCTTCTAAGCCCGTCAAGTTGTCACAACATGCGCTGAGCGGATCGGTACGTGAGAATTAGTCAAAGGTATTGAGGTATAAGCGCTTGCATCTCCTCTGTTCGGTCGTGGCATTCATGCTGCTAGACGCAGTGGGGGAACGCGGTCCTTCCCGGGGAAGGATTGCGCCGACGAATTGATAAACGAATGGATGACAGCCCACACACGGACCACGCGCCGCTTCACAAGAGACCGTCACTGATCGAGAATTGGATCAGCTTGTGCGGCATCATTCTGGCGGCGTGCAGCTTTTTCGCGGTGGCCTGCCTGATCGCCATCGATTTCTACAGCGGGTTCGGCAACCCGTACATGGGGATCCTGACCTACATTGTCGCGCCGGGATTTTTGGTGACGGGGCTGGTGCTGATTTCCGTCGGGGCGCTCTTCGAGCGTCGCCGCCGCCGCCGGTTGGCGCCGGGGGAAATCCCGGAACATCCGCGCATCGATTTCAACATTCCCCGGCAGCGCAATGCGTTTCTGGTGATCACGACGGTGACGTTCATCTTCCTGCTGTTCACCGCGCTGGGCAGTTATCGGACGTATGAATTCACGGAGTCGGTGCAATTCTGCGGGCTGACCTGTCACACGATCATGAAGCCGGAGTACACGGCCTACCAGAATTCCCCGCACGCGCACGTGACCTGCACCCAGTGCCATATCGGGTCGGGCGCGACGTGGTTCGTGAAATCCAAGCTGTCCGGCAGCTACCAGGTGTACGCGGCGCTTGCCCACAAGTATCCGCGTCCCGTTCCCACGCCGGTCAAGAATTTGCGGCCGGCGGAGCAGACCTGCGAGCAATGCCATTGGCCGCAGAAGTTCTACGGCGCGGTCGAACGGGTCCACACGCATTTCATGTACGACGACAAGAACACCCCCTGGACCATCCGCATGCTGATTAAAGTCGGCGGCGGCGACCCGTCGCAAGGGCCGGTGGGCGGCATCCATTGGCACATGAACGTGGCCAACAAGATCGAGTACATCGCCGCCGACGAGGCGCGCCAGACGGTGCCCTGGGTGCGGGTCACCGACAAGGCGGGCCAGGTGACCGTCTACGAAGCCAAGGACGGCAAACTGTCCGCCGCGCAAATCGCGGCCGCGGCGCCGCGGCGCATGGATTGCATCGATTGCCACAACCGGCCGACGCACATTTTCCATTCGCCCGACGAAGCGGTGGACACGGCGATGTCGATCGGGCGGATCGATCCGGCGATCCCGTCGATCAAGAAAAACGCGGTCACGGCGCTGGTCGGCGCTTACGAGTCGCCTGACGAGGCGGCGGCGAAGATCGACGCGACGTTGCGCGCCGCGTACACGGCCCAGCCGGACCAGGCGAAGATCCAGGCCGCCATCGCGGAGACGCAACAGATTTACCGCGAAAATTTCTTTCCCGAGATGAAGTCGAACTGGAAGATGTATCCGAGCAACATCGGCCACCTCGAATGGCAGGGCTGTTTCCGCTGTCACGACGGCCAGCATGTCAGCGCCGACGGCAAAGTGGTTTCCGCCGACTGCAAGAGCTGCCACACGATTCTCGCGCAAGGCTCGGGCGTCGCGCTGAAGACCCTCAGCGCCGACGGCCTGGACTTTCAGCATCCCGCCGAAGACCTGGGCGATGCCTGGAAGGGCATGAAGTGCAGCGAGTGCCACAACGGCGGACCGATGTAGTAGACGCTTTGCGCCCCGGATGCCGCCCTCTTTGCTACTCCTCCCGACCGCGATCCCCTGGTGACAAGCTGTCAAACGCCGCGTCTTCACCGCCAAAGTGTCAGTTGAAATTTCCACGCGGCTTTTCACCAACTGCGCGAAATCACTCGATGTTATATGCCTGTTGTCAACAGGTTATGCATTTTGTCTAACAATCCCAATTTGCGCTGGCAGGCCCGCTGCTAAACCAACGGCCAGCCCCGGAACAACGACAGGAGAACGGATGAGAACAATGTTGAAGCTTTCACTGGCCCTGGCCATCGCGATGTCCGCCACATTGACCGCGCGCGCGCAAACGCGGGACGCGGCGAATTATGCCGGCACAAAGATGTGCGCGATTTGCCACAAGAAGGACGATAGCGGCAATCAATTCGGAGTCTGGCAAGCCAGTCCCCACGCCAAGGCCTTCGAAGTGCTCGGCACAGCGGATGCCAAGGCCGTCGGCGCGAAATTGGGCGTCGCCGATCCCCAGACCAGCGGCAAGTGTCTGAAGTGCCACTCGACGGCGTACAATTTCACCGAGACCGTGGCGACGGACAAGATCAAGCCCGAAGACGGCGTCGGCTGCGAGTCCTGCCACGGGCCGGGAAAGAAATATCTGGGCAAGACCACGATGGAAGACCACGCGAAGGCGGTGGCGGCGGGCCTGGTTTATCCAGCCGACCAAAGCTGTGTGCTTTGCCACAACGCTCAAAGCCCGAACTGGCCGGGATCGTTCGACAAGGAAGCGATGGTCAAGAAGATCGCGCATCCGGACCCGAAGGTGAAACAGTAGCCCGCGTTTCCCGCGAGAGACCATGGACAACCCCGGCAAACCGGAAAAGAGCGTCGCCGCGCGAGTGATCGATACGCTGGCTTCGGTGAAGTTTGCCGTCGGCGTGGTCGTGGTGATCGCGGTTGCCTGCATTGCCGGCACGTTGCTGCCGCAGGGCGCGGACGTGGCGGCGTACCTGCGCCGCTATCCCGGCGCCGCCGGGCGGATGGAGTTGTTCGGTTCGCTGGGGTTGACGCACGTGTTTCATTCGTGGTGGTTCATCGGATTGCTCTGCGTGCTGGCCTCGACGATGATGGTGTGCAGTTCCCGCCGGTTCAATACGGTGCGGCGCACGACGGGGTACGCGCGGGGGCGCGCGTTTGGATCGATGCTGACGCATATCAGCATGTTGTTGATCCTGGCGGGCGCCGTGGTCCGCGGCGTCTGGGGCCAGAAAGGCTACATCGAATTGCGGGAGGGCGACACGAAAGCGCAGTTCGTCGTCGAGAACGGCGAGACACCGCTGCCGTTCGCCCTTCATCTTTCCAAATTCGAGGTCGAGACCTACGCGGAGCAGGACAAAGCCGGCGCCGACAGTGGCGATCAGATTCTGATCGCCTGGCCCGACAGGAACCTGCGGGCGAGCCTGCCGATCAAGCTGGACGTGGAACAACAGTTCGCCGGGTTCCGCATCAAGGTCCTCAAGTACGTGCCGGATTTCGTGATCGACATGACCACGAAGGAAGTGACCAGCCGCTCCAACGAGCCGCGCAATCCCGCGGTCCTCGTGGCGGTGGACGGGCCGGCGTACCGGAACCATCGCTGGCTGTTTGCGAAGTTCCCGGATTTCGTGATGCACACGCCGGACGGACAGCCGACAGGTCCGTGTCCGCTGGAGATGGTGTACGAAGACCACGCCGCCGCCCGGCCGCGCGCGGTGGACGGTCCGATCAAGAGTTTCAAGAGCACGCTGGACGTGGTCGAGGGCGACAACGCGGTGGTGCAGGGCCGGATCATCGAGGTCAACAGCCCGTTCACGTACAAGGGCTACACGTTTTACCAGGCGGGCTACAATCCGGACGACCTGAGCTTCACCTCGTTTGAGGTTGTGAAGGACCCGGGCGTGACGGTTGTCTATGCGGGCTTCTCGCTGTTGATCGTGGGCTTGTTCGTGGTGTTTTACCTCAATCCCTGGCTGAACGGGCGAAAGGAGAAACTGTGAAACTGTTCGTCGCCGGCCTGAGTTACAAGACCGCCCCCGTCGAGGTGCGGGAACAACTGGCGATCACGCCTTCCAAGCTCGGCTGTTACGGCTGCCGGCTGAAGATCTGCGGCGATCTCGACGAGGTGGTGCTGCTCTCGACGTGCAACCGCGTGGAAATTTACGGCACGACCCCGCGGATGACGGGTCGGATCGACGCGTTGTTCCGGTTGCTCACGCAGAGTACGCGGGATTTCCGGCCGCTGGTGTACGTGCGGGAGGACGCGGACGCCTTGCGGCATCTGTTCTCCGTGGCCAGCGGGCTGGATTCGATGGTGATCGGCGAAACGGAAATCACCGGCCAGGTCAAACACGCCTACGAGACGGCGCAGGCGGCGCGGTTGACGGGCGGCGTGTTGAACCGGTCGTTCCAGAAAGCGATGCAGACGGTGAAGGAAATCCGCTCGAGCACCGGGATCGGACGCGGCGCGACGTCGGTCGGCAGCGTGGCGGTGGAGCTGGCCGAAAAAATTTTCCGGGGCAGCCTGGCCGAAAAGACGGTCATCATCATCGGCGCGGGCAAGATGGGCGAGGCCTGCGTGCGTCATCTGGCCAAAAAAGGCGCGAAATCCATTTTGGTTTCCAACCGGTCCTACGACCGGGCGGTGGCGCTGGCCGGGGAATTCAACGGCCAGGCGGTGCGCTTCGACGATTGCCTGACGGCGATGGCCGGGGCCGACATCGTGGTCAGCTCGACGGGTTGTCCCCAGACGATTTTGCATCGGCCGGACATTGAGAAGCTGATGCACGCGCGCAAGAACCGGCCGTTGTTCCTGATCGACATCGCCGTGCCGCGCGACATCGACGCGGAAGTGCAACAGCTCGACAACGTTTATCTCTACAACATCGACAACCTGGAGACGATCGTGCGCGAGAACGTGAAATCGCGCGAGAAGGAACTGGCGGTTTGCCACGAGATCATCGAGCGCAAGGTCGCCGCGCTGCTGCCGAAACTCAATCTGCAAAAGGAGAGACTCTATGACCTGGGCGTTCAATCTCAGCCTGGCTGGATACCTGACGGCGCTGTTGTTTGCCGCAGCTAACCTGTTTTCGAGCAAGGGACGGCTGGCGTCGGCCGCGACGGTGTTTTTGTCGGCGGGCGCGCTGGCGCAGACAACGTATCTCGTGTTGCGATGGATCGCCGCGGGGCGGGCGCCGTTCAGCAACATGTTTGAATCGCTGGTGCTGTTCGCCTGGGCGGTCGTGGTGGTTTACCTGGCGATGCAGGTGCGCCGCAAGATCCCCGTGCTCGGCGCGGCGACGGCGTTGCTGGCGGTGTTGACCCTGGCGTACGCGAGCACCTACGAGACGAAGATCCAGCCGTTGATGCCCGCGTTGAGAAGCAACTGGCTGACGGTGCACGTGTTTACCGTGTTCCTCGGCTACGGCGGGTTCGGCCTGGCGTTCCTGTCCGGCGTCGCCTATCTGGTCGCAGCCCGCGCGGGCAGCAAGGCGCGGCCCGAGACCGTCGAGGCGTTCGACCTGGCCACGGGTAAAACAATTTCGTTCGGGTTCCTGTTTTTGACGGTCGGCATCATCGCCGGCGCGGTCTGGGCCAACTCGGCCTGGGGCACGTATTGGTCGTGGGACCCGAAGGAGACGTGGTCGTTGATCACCTGGTTTATTTACGCCGTGTTCCTGCACTGCCGGTTCATGCGCGGCTGGCGCGGGAAACGGGCGGCGTGGATTTCGGTGATTGGATTTGCCTCAGTGGTGTTCACCTATTTCGGCGTGAACTTCCTGCTGAGCGGCATGCACAGTTATGCGGCGAAATGACAGATGGTGGGCAGCATGCGTTTGCATACTGACACTGTGGTTCTGGCCCGCGCGAGACGCGAAGGCCATCGACAACGCTGATTGTTTCGCCTGCCACTCCGACCAGACGCTGGCCAAGACCAATGCCGCCGGCCAGGCCGTCTCGCTGTTCGTGGACGAGGAGAAATTCTCCCATTCGATCCACGCGAAAAACCTCTGCACGAGCTGCCACACCGACATCACCGATCTGCCGCACAGCGAGACGCACAAGCCGGTCAGTTGCAGCCAGTGCCACCGCATCGAGACGGACATTTACCTGAAGAGCGACCACGGCGTGGCCCTTTCCAGCGGCGTCACCGAGGCCGCCACCTGCCAGGACTGCCACGGCAACGCGCACCAGTTGCTGGATTATCGCAATCCGGCCTCGCCGGTGAACCGCGCGAACATTCCCGAGACCTGCGCCAAATGCCACGGCAACGTCCAGGAGATGGAAAAATTCAATCTGCGGCAGCACGCCGTGGTGGTCAGCTACGACAAGAGCGTCCACGGCCTCGCGCACTCCAATGGCGTCGTCAACGCCGCCGTCTGCACCGACTGCCATGGCTCGCACGATCTGCATCGTTCCACGAACCCGCAATCGAAGTTGTACTGGCAGAACATTCCCCACACCTGCGGCAAATGCCACGACAACGTCCGCGAAACCTACTCGCGCAGCGTCCACGGCAAGGCGGTCGCCCAGGGCATTCGCGACGCGCCCGTCTGCACCGATTGCCACGGCGAACACACAATCACGGCGGTCAAACTGGCCGCGTCCCGCGTTTCCCCGGCCAACATCCCCGAGACCTGCGGCCAATGCCATGCCGCGCAACGCATCATCGCGCAGTACCGGCTGCCGCCGAACGTGTTTGCGACCTACGTCCAAAGTTTCCACGGCCTGGCCTTGCAGGGCGGTAACCTGACCGCCGCCAATTGCGCCTCCTGCCACGGGGTGCACGATATCCTGCCGGCCAGCGATCCGCTCTCGACGATCAATACCAACAACCTGCCGGAGACCTGCGGAAAATGTCATCCGGGCATCGGCACGCGGCTCAGCGCGGAATTTTTCCGCATCCACGCCCCGCCGGGCGCGGCCGAGGGCAAACCGTGGATCGTGAATTTCATTTCGCTGGTTCTACATCGGGCTGATCATCGTGACCATTGGCGGGATGGGGGCGTTTATCCTGCTTGATTACCTGCGCAAGACCCGCGCGCACATGCGGGCCGTGCAGGCGGACGCTCACGCCGAGGTGCGCCTGTCACAGCTGGCGCGTGCGCAGCATTTCCTGCTGATGGCGCTGTTCATCCTGCTGGCCTACACCGGGTTCGTCCACAAATTCCCCGACGCAGTCTGGGCCTGGCCGTTCCGCGCGCTGCCCAACGGCAGTTACGTGCGCGGGATGATCCATCGCATTTGCGGCTGGACGTTCGCCGTGTTTTTCCTCGTGCATCTGCTGGGACTGATCGGCACACGGCGCGGGCGCGCCGGTTTGCAGGCGATGTGGTTTGTGGTCGGACGACGTCGAAGGACGCCCTCGCCCAGTTGGCGTACAACCTCGGCCTGCGCCGGACACCGCCGCCGCACCGCCGCTGGAATTACGCCGAGAAAGCCGAGTACTGGGCGCTGGTCTGGGGGTCGGTGGTGATGATCGTCACCGGCTCGATGCTGGTTTTCACCGATACCGTGCTGCGGCTGATGCCGAAGGTCTGGCACGACGTGGCGCAGGTGATCCACTACTACGAAGCGCTGCTGGCGACGCTGGCGATCGTGGTCTGGCACTTCTACTGGGTCATTTTCGATCCGAAGGAATACCCGATGAACCCCGCGTGGCTCATCGGCAAAAAAGCGCCCCACGCGGCCGGCGAAACGCCCGCGCCGGAGCCGCCGCCTTCGCCGGCGGCCGATGGGACAAAAGATGAAAACCCTGGTTAAGATCATTCTGTTGGCCGTGCTCGTTCTCGGCGCGCCGGCATTCGTATCGGCGGACGAAGAGAAGGCGTCCGACCGTTGCGCGGTTTGCCACGAGCAGGAGACGAAGGAATGGGCCGCCTCGTCGCATGCCCAGGCCATTGACGGCAATTTTCTTCCGGAATGGAAGCGGGAAGGCAGCAAATGGGAGTGCCTCGTCTGCCACACCAGCCAGTACGACCGCAAGAGCGGGGCATTTTCGCATGAGGGGGTCAGTTGTGAGTCCTGCCACGGCGCGGAGAAGGACGATCATCCCGACAAGGAGAAGATGGCGTTGCCCGTAGCAATACGTACTGGTCGGCGCGGCAGGG
>CAWFPN010000023.1:0-3019 GCA_963817685.1 uncultured Verrucomicrobiae bacterium
GCAACCAGGTTGCGCCGCGAACCTGATCCTCTCGCGGAAGTTCTCCGCGGATCGTTCGCTTCAAATCACGCGGGCTGGTCGTCCGCGTTTTCCCGTGCTGCGCGGCTTAGAGCGGTTTCCTCTCAAAGCGGGTCATATCCAGCGGCGGCGAAGAAGTTTGCGCATTCGCTTGGCGTGAAGGCTTGGAGTAGTTCGCCGATCCTGTTCCAGAGGCCGTCGACGGTTCGCTCGGCGGCCTTTCGCAGGACGCCTTCAGCTTCGAAAAGGCCTTCTCGATCGGATTGAAGTCGGGACTGTAGGGCGGCAGATAGAGCAGGTTTGCGCCGGCCGCCTCGATCGCTCTGCGCACCTGTGCGCCCTTGTGGCTGCCGAGATTGTCCATCACGACGATGTCGCCTTTGCGCAGCGTGGGGATGAGGACCTGATCAACATAGGCCTGGAACCAGACGCCATTGATCGGCCCGTCGAGCACGAAAGGCGCGGTCAAGCCGCTGCGGCGCAGCCCGGCGACGAAGGTCGTGGTTTTCCAGTGGCCATGCGGGACGCTGGCGCGCAACCGCTCGCCTCTCGGAGCGCGCCCGTATCTTCGCGCCATGTTGGTCGAAGCTGACTCCGGTCCCCACCAATTGCAGCGATAGTGGTCCCCGTAGACGCGAATGCAGCGCACGGTTTCGCCAACCAGTGCATCCACGGTTGCGACAATCTCCGCCGAAAGATCAATCTCGGCAGCCGCCGCGGGCGGCGCCGCGGCCGGCGCTTTGGCTTTTGCGGTGTTCTTGTTGAGCATAACAGCCACCTCCGAAATCATCCCCTCGCTCAAGCCGCCCTTCCGTTAGTTCGGCACATTGATCGAGCTACCTGAGAGGATACATGCAGTAGATCGTCATGGCGATGGCGCCCGGCATCTTTGGCCGTTGGCAAGAGTCGCGCGGGGATCGCGTCAATCGACGGCGGCCGGGACGATCACCCATGCCGCCGTGTCGCTCTTGCTCGTCCTCCTCGCTGAGTTCGCTAAGTTCCCAGTCGATCAGTCCGGTGGGATCCAGCGCCGCGTCAATGCTGTCGACCAGCTTAAACCACTGTCCGAACGGCATGGGCCGTTCGCCGGTATAGGTCACTTGGACGCACCGCCGCTGGGCCGGTTGACTGCCGCCGCCATCCAATTGTTCCTCGATGGCGACGGAGGCCCCGGCCTGTCCGCAGATGTCGCCGATGACCTTCCGCACCATCTCGGCATTGGCCTTGTCGGGCAACGTCGCCGCGGCGTCCGGTTTCACCGTTGATGTTTACCACAAATGTCCTTCCGTATTCATTTCATGGCCGCGTCGTTTTCTGGCTGCGGAAGACGTTGGAAATCAGGTTCCGGGACCGCAATTCCCGCAGCAGCGGCTGAGCTTCGACGGTGAGACTTTCCACCGCCAGGTTCCACACGATGCACTCCAGGTCGGCAACAACCAGTTCCCTTCCCAGGGCGCGCTCCAGCCGAACGATCAGCTTCTGCTGCCACGGGCTGCCAGGGCGGATTTCCACAAACAAAACTCTCTTCCGATGGGCGGCGGGCCTTATTCCCGGCTGCGTCCACCGCCGCTGGCGGCGCCTTGACCGCTGCGTTCGTCGCTGAAGCCGCCGGCCGGACGGCTGTCGCGGGGCTTGGCTTCGTTCACGGTCAACGGGCGGCCGCCATGATCCTTGCCGTTCAGCTGCGTCATGGCCGTCTTGCGCCTCTGCGTCAGTTCCCATCTCGACGAAACCGAAGCCCTTGCTCTTGCCGGTGTCGCGGTCGCTGATGATCTGCGCACTGCTCACGGTTCCGTGGGCGGTGAACAGTTGTTCCAGTGCCGAGCTATCCACATCATAGCCCAGATTGCCAACATACAGCTTCTTGCCCATAGGTTCTCCTTGAGGGTTGGGCATTAGACCCACATTTTACTTTCCAGGTCAGGACGGAAAGAGGCCAACACTCGGGCCCAGGAGGTGGGAGGCAGGCGGGAACAAGACTGCGAGCAGAATTAAAAACTCTTCTCGTAATCCGAAATTTCCGGTTACCAACCTGTGGTCATCGTAACCGCGGAACGCCCTGCCGTCTATGGCGCAAATGATTTTGTGTCGGGCAACCATTGATACGACTGCCGGATCAGCGGGAGCGGAGAAACTTGGCGTCCGCATCGATGTTCTGCGGAATCGCCGCCGGCATCTCGGTCGGGACAACGCTGGCCGCATAAGCCGTCGATTGCTTATTCGTTTTATCGCTAGCACTGACGACTGCCTTGGAAACGCCGGCCGGCTTGGACTTCGGCGGTGCGGCGGTGACGGCGGTGGTGGCCGCCGGGGTTGCCGAAACGACGGCGGCGACCGCGGCGGGCAGCGATACGCCCTGGTTGAAGTTCGCCGCCAGGTCGCTGAAGTCCGTGCCGTTCACCGCGCCGTCGTAATTGAAATCGCCCTTGTCCCAGCCGGTCACGCCCATGCCGAAGTTCTCCGCCAGGATGCTGAAGTCCGCGGTGTCCACCTTGCCGGCCAAAGTCGCGTCGCCCAGCAAGGTGTACATCAACTTGATCTGGCCCGCGGCGAGATTGGCGGGGTTGCCGGCATCGGCGAAGTCCGCGTAGCCGATGCCGTAATACAAACCGTTGGTCAGGGTTTGGGCCGTCGAGGAAATGATCCCCGTGCCGTTCCAGCCGCCGTTGTTGTAGCCGGATTTGATGTCCGCGGCGATGGTCGTGATCGGGTCCGTTCCGCTGCCGTAGTTGATGAGAATCTCGTTGTCCACGAGGTTCAGCGTCGCTCCCGTGCCGATCGACAAAGTGTTCAACACCAGTTGGTCCTCGCTGCCGGTGGCGGTCGGCAGGACGGCGCTGGTCCCGGCCGCCAGATTCAATGCCCCCAGCGTGATCGTCGAGGGACCGGCCAGGCTCAGCGTGCCGTTGTTGACGTTCACCGTGACGGCAGCGCCGGGAGTGGCCGTCTCCGTCAGGGAGTTGCTGCTGCCGAATAAGTCAAATTGGATGGTTTGCAGGTT
>CAWFPN010000024.1:0-94294 GCA_963817685.1 uncultured Verrucomicrobiae bacterium
TCATGCCCTCCGGCGGCGCGGCGGCGCGCGGGCGCCAGCTCGCCACCTTGCAGCGGCTGGCGCATGAGAAGTTCGCCGATGCCGCCATTGGCGCGCTGCTCAACGACCTGCGCCCGTACGAGCAATCGCTTCCGTACGATTCCGACGACGCCAGCCTGCTGCGCGTGACGCGGCGCGACTATGAGAAAGCGGTGAAAGTGCCGCCCGCGTTTACCGCCGTTTTGTCGAACCACATCAGCGAGACTTATATGATGTGGACCAAGGCCCGTCCCGCCAACGATTTCGCCGCCGTCCGCTCTTATCTGGAAAAGACGCTCGATATGAGCCGGGAACTGGCCAACTTCTTCCCCGGCTACGAACACATCGCCGATCCGTTGATCGATTACTCCGATCCGGGCATGAAGGCGTCCGCCGTGCGCGCCCTGTTTGCCGAGTTGCGCCGGGAACTGGTCCCGATCGTCCAGGCAATCACCGCCCAGCCGCTGGCCGACGACACCTGCCTGCGCCAATCGTTTCCCGAAGCGCAACAACTGGCGTTTGGCCGCGGCGTGATCAAACAGTTCGGCTACGATTTCGAGCGCGGACGGCAGGACAAGACGCCGCACCCGTTCATGACCAAGTTTTCCCTGGGCGACGTGCGGATCACGACCCGCGTCAAAGAGAACGACCTGGGCAACGCGCTCTTCAGCACCATGCACGAGGCCGGACACGCCTTGTACGAGCAGGGGATTGCGCCGGCCTTCGAGGGCACACCGCTGGCCGGCGGGACATCGTCCGGCGTCCACGAGAGCCAGTCGCGTCTCTGGGAAAACCTCGTCGGACGCAGCCGCGCGTTCTGGGAATTCTTCTATCCGCAACTCCAGAGAGAGTTTCCCGGCCAACTGCGGTCCGTGCCGCTCGACACCTTTTACCGCGGCATCAACCGGGTCGAGCGCACCCTGATCCGCACCGACGCCGATGAAGTGACCTACAACCTCCACGTCATGCTCCGGTTCGATTTCGAGCTGGCGCTGCTCGAAGGCAAACTCGCCGTGCGGGACCTGCCCGAAGCCTGGCGGGAACGGATGAAATCCGATTTCGCCATCACCCCGCCCGACGACAAGGACGGCGTCTTGCAGGACGTCCACTGGTACGGCGGCACTATCGGCGGCGCGTTCCAGGGATACACCCTGGGCAACATCCTCAGCGCCCAATTCTTCCAGGCCGCCGTCCGCGCCCGCCCCGCCATTGCCGGTGAACTTTCCCGGGGCCGATTCGACACGCTGGCCGAATGGCTGGGACAAACCATCTACCGGCACGGGCGAAAATTCACCGCGCCGGAGCTGGTCGAACGCGCCACCGGCACCCCGCTGACCATCCAACCATACATAGCCTATCTGCGGAAGAAGTACGGCGAGCTGTACAGGCTGTAAGCCACGGACTCGCACGGACTGACACGGACTTTCAAGGACTTTGCCGAAGCCGTTGGTCATGCGCCCGGCAAATCTTGCCGCCCTAAACCCCCGACCTGGTTTTTTCGAGAAATTTAAGGTCGGACTAGGTTTGACTAGGTTTGACTGGGTTTGACCAGGTTGGACTTTTCCTGATCGGCCTTCAACGCCGGGTCGCCTGGAGGTCGGGTCTCCCGGCGGGCCGCGCCGATGTCTCGTGCGCCGGAGGCACACCCCTTGCGTTGCCGGTGCGACGCCTGTCGCCGCCTGGCCTATGCCCACTGCATATGTCATGCTTCCGGTACAGTAGCACGGTTTCGCAATCCTGCAAGCGCTCAAAGCGGTCGAAGCAGTGAGTGGCTGGTGATTGGTGACGGGTGATGCAAGGATGAAGGACAGAGACCGGCGGCTGCGCTGTTGCTCGTTGAACGTGTGCGCAAAAACGGAGACACCACACAAGTCCTTCATTTTGTTCTTGCGTGAAATCCGGCTGTGGCTATATTGTTAACAGTATGGTTAACAAAAACTCCAGCGAGCTCGACGGGACGTTTGGGATGCTGGCGGATGCGACGCGGCGGGGGATCCTGGAGCGGCTGGCGAAGGGCGGGGCGCGGGTGACGGAACTGGCGGAACCGTTTAAGATGTCGTTGCCGGCTATTTCGCGGCATTTGCGGGTGCTGGAGGAGGCGGGGCTGGTGCGGCGGACGCGGGTGGGCAGGGAACATCATTTGGAGTTGGAACCGGCGCCGATCAAGGCGGCGGTGCGCTGGATGGAGCAGTACCGGAAATTTTGGGAGGGGTCGCTGGACAGGCTGGCGGATTACCTCGAAGATGAACAGAAGCGCAAACCCAGGAAAAGAAACCGGAGGAGACGATCATGAGCAGCAAGATTTCACAGACCGAGGCGACGTTGCGGGTGACGCGGTTGATCAGGGCGCCGCGCGAGCGGGTGTTTGCGGCGTGGACGACGCCGGCGGACATCACGAAATGGTTGGGGCCGGACACGTGTCAGGTGCTTTCGGCGAAAATCGATCTGCGGGTGGGCGGGGAATACCGGTTCAAGGTCAAGACGGAGGAGCGGGGGGAGATCGAAGTCAGCGGGGTTTACAAGGAAGTCAAGCGGCCCTCGAAGCTCGTGTATACGTGGGCCTGGTCGGGCAATCCGGAAATGAACATGGGCGAGACGTTGGTGACGGTGGAATTTGTCGACAAAAACGGGGGCACGGAAATCCAGCTCACGCATGAGAGGTTCTCGGACAGCGAGACGCGCGACCAGCACGAGTATGGTTGGAACGGCAGTCTCGACAAACTGGCGCGGTTGGTTTGCAGCGGCCCGTCGTTGAAAGAGTTTGGCTGGAATGAATTGGTGACGAATGACGTGGCGGGCGCGGCGAAGTTTTACACGGGATTGTTCGGGTGGCAGGCCGAGGATTTCCCGGGCAGCGACATCGGGTACAAGCTTTTCAAGAACAACGGCAATCCCGTTGGCGGGCTGATGAAATGCCCGAAGGGCGAGGCACCGCCGATCTGGCTGGCGTATGTGATGGTCGAAAGCGTAGACGGAAGCGTTGACAGTGCGACCAAACTCGGCGGCGGCGTGCTCGTGCCGGCGTTTGATGTGCCCAACGTGGGCCGGATCGCGGTGCTGAAAGACCCGCAGGGGGCCTGCTTCGGGATTTTTCAGCCGAAGATGAAATAGTTTGCCGGTAGCGTCAGGCGCTCTTCGGGAGGAAAACCTTCAGGGCGTGGGCGGGTTCGGCTTGGGGGGCCAGCGAGTAGGGGCCGAGGCCGGCGGGGAGCAGGGCGAATTCGCCGATGGCGAGGCGTTCGGTGTTGCCGTCGGGCGTGAGGATGCCCACGGCGCCTTTGAGGCAGGCGATGATATGGAAGCTGGAGCCGTCGCAGCGGTCGAGCCAGGCGTTGCGCAGTTCGATCTTGTGGACGTGGAACTGGGGGCACTCGACGAGGCGCGAGAGGGTGTTGCCGGTCACGTCTTCGACCTGGGGCACGGCTTTCTTCGGTTCGAAATCCTGAAAATCGATGCACGCCAGTGATTCCCGGACGTGGAGCTGGCGCGGTTTGCCGTCCAGGCCCAGGCGGTCCCAATCGTAGACGCGGTAGGTCGTGTCGGAGCTTTGCTGGATTTCCACCAGCACCACACCGGCATCGATGGCATGGAGCCGGCCGGAGGGGACGAAGAACGCATCGCCTTTGGCGACAGGGAACCGGTAAACGCAGTCTTCGATTGATTTGGGTTTGAGTGTCGTGCGCGGGCCCTGGAGCCATTCGAGCGCGCGGATGAAATCCTCGCGCGTGACACCCCGGCGCAAGCCGGCGATGAGATGCGCGCCGGGATCGGTTTCCAGCATGTACCACATTTCCGTCTTGGGTTCGCCCCCGAGGGAGGCGGCGACGGCGGCGGGCGGGTGGACTTGCAGGGACAAGCGTTCGCGGCAGTCGAGCAGCTTGATCAGCAGCGGGAAATAGCGGGGATCGGGTGCATTGGTGCCCACCAGTTGCGGGCCGGCGATTTCGATGAGCTGGCGGATGGTCTTATTTTTGAGCGGGCCGTTGGCGACGAGGGTGCGGGCGCCGTCGCGGTCGCTGATTTCCCAGGATTCGCCGATGGGGTGGATGGTCCGCAAGAGTTTGCCGTAGTGGGCCAGTTTGTTGCCGCCCCAAACACGCTCGACCAGCAGGGGGGTAAATCGGTAAGGATAGAGCATCTTTGTGCCTTGCAGTTGGTGGTGTTTTTGCCTACACTGCAGGGTCGCAAGGAGGAATTGCAACAGTTTTTTATGGGGAAATCTTCTACAAACGCGCATGCGCGGGAAATCTGGGCCGTGGTCCTGTTCGGCCTGGCGCTGCTCTTGTTCCTGAGCCTGATTTCGTACGATAAATTTGATGTCGGCGACGTCGCGGCCTCGGGCGCTCATCCGCTGAAGAATTTCATCGGCCCGGTGGGAGCGTGGATTTCCTTCGGTACCTTTCGCGCGTTCGGGCTGGCGGCGTACGTTTTGATGATGGTGCTGGGGACGATCGGCGGGATGCTCTTCATGGGCAAGGAAGTGCCGTGGCGCGGCAAGGCCGGGGCGGGCGCGCTGCTGCTGCTGTCGTCGTGTTGTCTGCTCCATCTGGCCGGACTGAAGAGCGCGCAGGAAGCGCTGAACCTGCCCGCCAGCGCGGGCGGTTTCCTCGGGTTGTTCGTCGGCGGATTTTTCCAGCGATTGCTTGGCATGGTGGGCACGCTGATTATCTTTGTGGCCGCGTATCTCATCAGCCTGATCCTGCTGATCAATCTCCGGCCCAGTTACTGGGTTGCCCTGACCGTCGGCGGCATCCAGGACAGCTGGCAGCGGTTGCGCGGCAAATCGAAGGCCGACGTGCGTGACGAACTCCGCGACCAGGAACGTGACCTTCGTTACAAGGAATTTCAGGTCGACCGCGAAGTGGCGCGCAAGGAACGCGAGGCCCGCAAACTCGGCACCAGCCGCGAGGACGGCGAAGCCGCGCCGGTCGAACGCGAGAAACGTCCCGAACCCAGGATTGAAGACCGCACCATTCCGCTGCCGCAGGCCAAGGAAGAGCCGTCCAAACCGTCGATGGCCGACAAGATCGCCGCTGTGGCCGGGAAGATTTCGCCAAAGAAGGAGCAGCCGGCCGCCGACGCCGCGGCGACCGTGTCCGCCCCTGTGGCTGCCGCCAAACCGAAGGCGGAAAAGCAGCCGGCGGCGCCGACGCCCGTGTTGGGCAGTATTGGAGCGCCCGAGGGCGAGGAATACGTCCTGCCGCCGCGCGATTGCCTGGACAAACCGCCGGCGCTGGCGCAGCGCAACGTGATCGAGGATTTGAAGGCCAACGCCGAGATGTTGCGGGCGGTGCTGGAGGATTTCGGCATCAACGTGGAACTGGGCGACGTGACGAAAGGGCCGACGATCACGCGCTACGAAGTGTATCCCGCGCCGGGCGTGAAGGTGGAAAAGATCAGTTCCTTGTCCAACAACATCGCCCTGGCGATGAAAGCCGTGAACGTGCGCATCCTCGCCCCCGTGCCGGGCAAGGGCACCGTGGGCATCGAGGTGCCCAACAGCACGACCACGACCGTTTATTTGCGCGACATCCTTGATTCCGACGAATGGAAACGGACCAAGGCGCGCATCCCGATCGCGCTGGGACGCGATGTGGCGGGCAGCCCGATCATCGCCGACCTGAGCGACATGCCGCACCTGCTCATCGCCGGGGCAACCGGTTCGGGCAAGACCGTTTGTGTCAACGCGATCCTGGCCAGCCTGCTGTACCGGTTCACGCCGGAGGACCTGCGGCTGGTGTTGATCGATCCGAAAGTCGTCGAGATGCAGCAATACAACGTGCTGCCCCATTTGATCGTGCCGGTCGTCACCGAAGCCAAGAAGGTGCCGCTGGCGTTGCGCTGGGTCATCAACGAAATGGAAAAACGTTTCCAGATCCTCGCCAAAGCGGGCGTGCGCAACATCGCCTCCTTCAATGGGCGTACGAAAACGCCGCCCAAAGCCAAGGTCCAACCCGAGCCCACCGCCGGGGAAACGACACCGGACGCTGCCGAGCAGGAAGTGCTCAAGATCGAGGTGCCGCGCGATTTCGAGTTGGTGATCCCGGACAAGCTGCCCTACATCGTGGTGATCATCGATGAACTGGCCGACCTGATGCTGGTCGCGCCGGTGGACGTCGAGAGCGCGATCGCGCGGCTGGCGCAATTGTCGCGGGCGGTGGGCATCCATATGATTTTGGCCACGCAACGGCCCAGCGTGGACGTGGTCACCGGTGTGATCAAAGCCAATTTCCCCGCGCGCATCGCTTTCCAGGTCGCCTCGAAGCAGGATTCCCGCGTCATCCTCGACGCCAACGGCGCGGACAAATTGCTCGGCAAAGGCGACATGCTGTATCTGCCGCCCGGCGCGTCGAAATTGATCCGCGCCCAGGGCGTGCTCGTGCTCGACGAGGAGATCAAGCGCGTGGTGGACTTCATCGCCGAACGCGCCAAACCGCGGTTCGAGATGGAGATCCACCAGAAACTGCAGAAGAACACCGTGTTGCCCGCCGACCTGGCGGAGGAAGAGGACGAGGACCTGGTCGAGCAGGCGATGGAGGTCATTCGCCAGACCAATCGCGCCAGCGTCTCGATCTTGCAACGCCGGCTGCGCATCGGCTATACTCGCGCGGCTCGGATCATGGACCTACTGGAAGAACGCGGCATCGTCGGCCCGAACAAGGGCGCCGAACCGCGCGACATCCTGATCGATCTGGATGGGCGGGTCAAAGCCGGGTCGTAACAAGGTGCCGCCGCAAAAGGTTTCACTTTTGAATAACACGCAACCCATCGGCCAAATCCTGCGCGAGGCGCGTCACGCCAAGATGGCGACGTTGGAGGACGCGGCACGCGCGACAAGGGTCAAACTCGACATCCTTGAAAAACTCGAGGCCGACGAGTTCGACCAGCTCGTGGCGCCGATGTACACGAAGGGGTTTATCAAGTTGTACGCCGAATACCTGGGGCTCGACAGCCAGGCGGTCGTCGATGCGTACTTGAAGAGCCAGGGCGGATTGCGCCGGCAGGGGTTGCACGTCGAAACGGAAGCGGCCATTCGAGCAAGAAAGCCGTCGGAACTGCAATTGCCCCTGCGCAGCGTCGTCCGCGTTGTGGCGGCCGCGTCGCTGGCCGTGGTCCTCGGTTTGGTCATCCATCATTTTCGGTCGCACCGCGCCCAGGTCGCGGCCAAGGCCCCGGTAACGCAGACGGTGGTCCAGGCCGCGCCACCGACCCCGGTCCCACAGGCGGCGGCCCCGCCGGCCGTCCTGCCAAAGGCGGACATCGAAGCCTATTACCAGCCCAAGAACCCGCCCACTGCTGAATTGCTCGACCCGTCGGGAAAGTAGAGTGGGAGCCGCGACCCGTTGGGATGGGGCGCTTACAACTGGAAGGTTTTCAGGCGCGATACTTGCGAGGTTTCTCACGAACCACAGCCGGCGCTTGCTTGCTGCGTGACTTTCCGTGAAGCCATTCGGATGCCTCATTCAGCGAGAGATAGTATTTGGCCACGCCCACTTTCTTCGCCTCTTCGAACATGCGCTCACGGATGTGATGCAACTCTTTTAGGGCCTTCGGTTCGGTCGCGCGTTTCATAACGGCATCACCTCTTCTGGCGTATGAATGCGAATCGGGGGCAGCCCGTACTCAAGATTGACTCGATTCATGGCCGCGACCTTTCGCACGTTCACCAAGTGCTTCATGTTCCAGCTTACGACAATATCGATGCTCTCGCAAACGGCAACTGCGACCTGCAACGCATCGTTCAGGAATCGCTGCGGAATAATCCCGCGCCGCACATAGATTTCTGCCAACCCAACCGCTTCGGGAGTCAATTCCAGGGTCGTCAAGGGCAAGTCCGCCATCGCCTCCAAAAGGCTTGTTTGCAACGGTAGCGGAGCGCGCCTGAGTTCTGCCTCGACGACGACCGACGTGAATAACTCATCATCACAATTTCGCAACCACTGAAAGAAACGCTTCGTGATGTCCCGCTTCTCCGGCGCATCATCGTGGAACAAGAAATTCGGCACAGATGTTTCCAGATACAGTTTCATCGAATCGAAGCCCTGAGGCTACGATGGAACCGCTGCCTGCGCAAGCAGGATGGCGTCGCGTGGCTTCGCCAAAGGGATAACGCTCTGTGGCTATCTTGGCTTGCCGGTGGGCAAACCTCGCGCTAAAGTGTTCACCGTGAGAGGAGTTACAACCGCCAATAGCGCACCTGATTAATGTTGTGCGAGACTAGGCACATCGAGGAAATATGGCTATATGAGTTCATGTCGCGGCAAATGTCCCAATTGTGGCAAGTCGATCAACGTGGCCCATGTCGAGGGTATCAAGATTGCCGAGGTGACCGGTATCACTTGGAAGGGAGTCTCCTTTCATTGCCCGAAGTGCAACGCCGTACTGGGCGTCGACTTTGACCTACTTGCCGCGCAGATGAAACTTGAAGAGTCCGTTGATGGAGCATTTGCTGCTCTGACCCATCAAATATCGGATCTGCAAAATGCCGTCGCCCGCCTGGAAAAACGGATAGGGGGTTTTCGACACTCCAAGCAATAGATTCTGGCGAAGTGTCGTGAGCTCGGCGCGCTTGCCCTGTCAAACTCGCTCTGCTATCCTGCCGTGAGCAAATGCAGCCGGTACACCCCATCAAAATCGGCCTGGTCAGTCTGGGCTGCGCCAAGAACCTCGTGGACAGCGAAGTCATGCTCGGCTCGCTCTTGCGCGACGGGATGGAATTGACCGAGCGCGCTGAGGAAGCAGACGTCGTCATTGTTAACACCTGCGGGTTCATCGAAGCGTCCAAGCAGGAATCGATCAACGCGATCCTCAAGGCCAACCAGCTGCGCCAGACGGGCAACTGCAAGGCGTTGATCATGGCCGGCTGTCTCACTCAGCGGTACCCGAAGGAACTTCAACAGGAATTGCCGGAGGTGGACGCCATTGTCGGCCTGAACGAAGTCCCGCGCATGGGCGCCATCGTGCGCGAGCTGCTGGCCCGGCACGAAGACTCGGAATCGCGTCTTTACTGGTCTGGCCCCGCGAAGTATGTTCCCGATTTTTCCGCGCCGCGCGTGCGGCTGACCCCGAAGCACTACGCCTACGTCAAGATCGCCGAGGGCTGCAATCATCCGTGCACCTTCTGCAGCATCCCCCGCATCCGCGGCAAACACCGCAGCCGCGCGATGGACGACGTGGTGGCCGAGATTCGGCAACTGGTCGGCGATGGCGTGCGCGAGATCAATCTGATTTCACAGGACACGACCTTTTACGGCAAGGACCTCGACCCGGCCGCGCCGGGGCCGCGTGAGGGGAAGGGATTGCTGGGCGAGTTGCTGGAGAAAATCCAGGAGATCGACGGTGACTTCTGGGTGCGCCTGCTCTACACGCACCCCTATCACTGGAACGATGAATTGATCGAGACGATTGCCGCCTGCGACAAGGTGTGCCGGTACGTGGACATGCCGTTGCAGCATATCAACGACGGCATGCTCAAGGCGATGCGGCGCGAGACCAGCGGCCGGTACATTCGCGACTTGATCGCCCGCATCCGCGCCGGGATTCCCGGTCTCGCGTTGCGCACGACGTTCATTGTCGGCTTTCCCGGTGAAACGGAAGCGCAGTTTGAGGAGCTGCTGGAATTTATTGGAGAGGCCCGTTTCGAACGGCTGGGCATTTTCACTTACTCCCAGGAAGACCATACGCCTGCGGGCGCGATGGACGGCCAATTGGCCGTGGACATGAAGAAGCGGCGTCATCGCCGGGCAATGACACTACAGCAGAAGGTTTCTCGCGAGATTCAACGTGGACTTGCCGGCAAAACATTGCGGGTATTGATTGAAAGCCATACCAAGGCTGGTTGGAAAGGCCGGTCGCATGCGGATGCTCCTGAGATAGATGGGGTTGTGCATGTGCAGGGTGTCGCCAAGGTGGGGGAGTTTGTCAATGTTCTCATAACCGGGGCGAGCGAGTACGATTTGACGGGCAGGGTTTTATCGGTTGCCGACGTAAATAGCGTTGACAAAGGCACCAAGAGTGTTATTTAATGTGTAAAGAATGTACGAACGCCCGCGTGTATTGCGGGGTGTTTGCAGGTGAGGATAGGGCGAGACATGAATAAACCACCTCGATGTGGATCTCTTTTAGCAGCAGCAGCCATTTCCATTGCTTTGCTTTCATCGACGTCGGCGTTTGCCGGCGTGTTTACTTGGGGTGATGCCAGCGGCAATTGGTCTGACCCGACTGCCTGGCAGTCGGGAAGCGCGCCCAGCGGAGCGGACAACACCGACACGTTGATCTTTGGCGGCGCCACTACGTCGGCCTACACGGCGAACAACGACGTTTCCGGCACATTTGTGTTGAACCAAGTCATCCTGACCAACAACACCTCCACCACACAGACTCTCTCTGGCAATCAGGTTCAATTTGACGGTACCAGCCCGCAATTGCAGCAGAACAGCACCGGACAGTTTACCATCAATAACGACCTGACTCTAACGGCTGATACTACGTTGGGTGGCAGCGGTTCCGGCACGGTCACGTTGAACGGCGCGATCGGCGGAAACAACGCCTTGAATGTCAACGGCGGCGGCCCGTTCGTGGTGACCGGCAACAACACATATTCCGGCGGCACGACGATCACCAACGGCTCCCTGGCAGTGAACAACGCCTCGGGATCAGGCACAGGCAGCGGCGACGTATCGGTCAACAATGCCGGACACCTGAGTGGCTCTGGCACCGTTTCAGGCAACCTTAATGTCAACAAAGGCGGCTTGGCGGATGGCGCCCTTACCATTGGCGGGAATGCGACGATTACGGGCGGCACGCTCGGCGGTTCCGGCACCGTTTCGGGCAATGTGACCATCAATAGCGCGGGCCTGGTCAACGGCAACAACACAATCGGCACCACCACGGTCAATTCCGGCGGAACATTGGCGGGCAGCGGCACGGTCACAGGCGATGTTTTTGTCGAAGGAGGCACGGTCAACAGCTCCCGAACGATTCAAGGCAACGCCCAAGTTGACAGCGGCGTATTGGGCGGCAGCGGCGTCGTCAAGGGCTCCGTCGTCGTCAACAATACCGGCACGCTCTCGGGCAATATGGGCGTGGGCACACTGACGATCAACAGCGGCGGCGTTCTTTCGCCCGGACCCGGTAACACCACAGGCCGGCTTTTCGCTCAGGAGACGACATTCAACGGCGGGGGAATTTATCGGTGGCTGGTCAATGATGTAAACGGATCAGCCGGCCAGGCGCTGGGATGGGATTTGCTGAACGTGACGGGCAACCTCAATGTCAACTCAAGCTCGGCGGATCCCTTTATCGTGCAGCTCGAAGCGTTGAACGGACATAACCCCGGCGATCCCATCGGCTTCAACTTCCATACGGTGGATCTGTTCCCGATCATCGAGGTGACAAGCGGTAGCATCGTGAACTTCTCCTCGTCGGACTTCGCTATCGAAACAAGCGGGTTCCCGGGCACAGCGCCGCAGTATTGGAGCATCGCGCAGGTTGGCAACAACATCGACCTGGAGTACCACGGAGTTCCGGAGCCGGGTCTGATGAATCTGCTGGCGGTCGGGATGGTGTTGTTCCTGGCCGAATGGTTGCGCCGTCGTTACGTTTGCCGCGTCGAGGCAACTGCGTAAGGCCGGGAGGATCGGCATTCCCGCCGCTGGTCAGCCGGATGTTATTCAGCATGAATCCATCGTCTTCTCTTTCATAACAGACTGCGCTCATGCCGAGGACAGTCAAGCGATTCATCCGGTCAGAAGGGCGGCTTCGCTCACTTCTTGGGTACGCGGCCCTGGTCGTGGTTCCTCCGCTGCTCATGCTGCTGGTAATTGCCACGAAGTTCCAGGGCCTGCAATCGCCCGTGGCGATGGACCACGCGCAACTGGCCCGCCACCTGTCCGACGGCGAAGGATTCACCACCAGCCTGATTCGTCCGCTGTCGCTGGTGTTCACGGCCGACGTGACCCATCATCCCGACCTTTATAACGCGCCTCTGCACCCGCTGGTTCTGGCGTTGTTTTTTCAAATGCTGCATCCGGGCGATCGGGTGGCTGCCGTCGCAGGGGCGATCCTCTGGAGTATTTCAGTGTGGCTGACCTATATCACAGCCCGGTCGCTGTTCGGCAAAAACGCGGCCGCCGTGGCGACGGTGTTCTGGGGCGCGAATCTTGCCGGCATTGTCTCGGCCGTCGAAGGACTGCCCAATCCGCTGATGGCGATCGCTGTCACGCTGGCGGCGTGGGTTGCCGTGCCACGGTTTGATGATGACGGCCAGCAATCCTACCATCGGATGCCGCCTTGGCGCGCGATTCTGCTGGGGGCGGTCGCCGGAGTCGTGTTTCTGACGCATCCCTTGTTGATTGTGGTGGCACTGACGCTGGTGTTGTTTCTGGTTATGTCCCGGCACCGCAAATGGGAGAGCGTCTTGTTTTTTGGCGCCGGATTTCTGATGGCGGTGTTGCCGTGGATGATCCGCAACGCGTCGGTGGGCGCACCGATGTTGGGCCTGTACTGGTACGAGGCGCTGTCCAGCACGATCAGTTATCCGGGCGATGCTGTGTGGCGGACATTGTCGTTGCCGCAGGAGCCGGTCAGCTTTCTTGTGGGGCATCCTCTGGAAACAGCGCGCAAGCTCAGCCTGGGCCTGGCCGACATGCGGGCCGGCGTGTTTGGCGTCATCGATCCTGTAGTTGCCTGTCTGTTCCTGGGGGCTGTCTTCGCGTTCCGCCACACTCACCGGCGCCGGCAATTTGCGGGCATCGTCTGGGTGAGTCTGTTGCTGGGCGGCCTGGGTGCGTGCCTGTCCAGGGCGGAACCGGGGTTGCTGCTGGCATGGGGGCCTTTGATCAGCATTCTTGCGGCGGCGCAATTTGTCAATTGGATCCATCAGCATGTGGGACGCGGCCCGGTCCCCGAGGAGCCCCGGCCGGCGCAGGCAGAGTCCAAACAGGTCAGCGGCGTCCGCTACAAGTCGGCGAAGCGATCCATCTTCAAGCGCCTGGCCCTGGCGCTGCCGTGGAACCGGATCGGCTGTTACGCCGTGATCTTCGGAGCGGCGGCGTTTCCGCTGGTGTTTTACATTCTCATCGATCGTCCGGTCCCCGGACCCAAGCCGCGCGATGAATTCCTGCCGCTGGGCAGGTCGTTGAGGGAGGGGGCCGTGGTCATGACCGACCAGCCGGCGCCGCTGGCCTGGTACACGGGGCATCCTTCGGTGCTGCTGGTCCAGCGGGAAGAGGAGTTGGACAGGTATGAGCGCGTGCTCGGGCCGATCGATGCGGTCCTGGCGACACCCCCGCTGCTGCAGGTGGCGGTGAACGAACGGGGCGATTGGTGGCCGTGGATCGTCGCACCCCGAGGCATCTACCGGGGACTGGTTCCGGCGCAGCACATGCCGTCCAGCATGTTGCTGCGGATCCGCGGCGGGAGCGAGAAATGAACCGTCCTGTCTTGATTGCTCCGCGCGGCCGCGCGGCCGCGGCACTGGCCGGCTTGCTGTTGCTTGGCGCCGGCTGCGGCCGGGTTGATCCGCGCTGGCAAGGGCCCGGCTCGGTGACACGGCTGGCCCGGATTGAGGATAAATTTCCGGCGACCGTCCAGCAACTCCGTGCCGAGGTGGACAAGGATCCGAACTCTTCAGAGACACGGGTGCGCCTCGCGGAGGAATACCTCAGGCACGATTACCTGCGCGATGCCGCGGAGGAATTCCATCTTTCCCTTGAGGCAGACCCCCAGAATATCAACGCCCTGCTGGGCTTGTGGCAGGTGCAGGCGCGCCTCAACGACACCGCCAACCTGATCGAGATCGCCCAACGCATGCAGCAGATCAACCCCCAGGACCCCAACGCACCCGTCGTGCTTCAGGAGGCGGCCCGGGCGTTCGAGGACGCACTGATCATTCGGCCGCAGGATCCATGGGTCCTGATCAATGCCGCCTTGTGCCAGGCGAAGATGAAACGATGGGATCAGGCGGAGGCCTACACGCGCCGGGCCTCGGCGACGGTGCCCAGCGCGTTGACGCCGCGGTTGATGCTGGGGACGTTGTATTTGGACCAGGGCCTCGTGGGGCAGGCGGCCGATGTCCTGGCGCGCCTGGCGGACGCCCAGCCGAACAACGCCATGGTCCATGAGGCTCTCGGTCGCGCCCGGCGCGCCCAGGGGCAACTTCAGGACGCGCTCAACGAATTTCGTTCCGCGCAACGGCTCCGCCCGGCCTGGCATGTGGCGTATCTGAACGCCGGCGAGGTCAACCTCCAGATGGGACAGTGCGCGGACGCGGAACAACAGTTCCAGAAGGCCCTGGAGATCGCGCCGCATCTGTTGAGGGCCGGTCTGGACATGGTGCAAGCGCTTTCCTGCGAGGAAAAATTCGACCGGGCGGTCGCCGCCAGCGAGCAACTGCGGGTGGATTTCCCCGACAGTCCGGAGGTTATGAACAATCTCGCCTTCCTGTACGCGGAGACGGGACAGAAATTGGATCTGGCCCGGTACCTGGCCACCAGTCTGCTCAAGCGCTATGCCGCCAACGGGGTCATTCAGGACACGGCCGGCTGGGTCCTGTACCGCCAGGGACAGTACACGGATGCCCTGGCGCATTTGCAACGGGCGCGGCAACTGGCGCCGGGCAACAGTGGCATTCAATTTCATCTGGGAAAAGTGCTGCTCGCGCTGGGACGGCGGCCGGAAGCGAATGAGGCCTTCCACGCGGCGTTGAGCGGGGGATTGCCGGCGCGTGAAGCGGCCGAAGCGCAGGAGGCCGCGGCCAAGCTCTGAGCGCGTGGGGCCGGCCGCTTTTTTTCTTGAACGGCGGCAGGGCGCGGAGCATCTTCCAAAGTCTCGGAGCAATATGTCCTTTTCAATCGAACCATGAGCGCAACACTGAAAATTGGGATTATCGGCGCGGGCGGCATCGTCCGCATTGCGCATCTCGGCGGCTGGAAGAACAACCCCCACGTGCAGGTCGTCGGCATTGCCGACATCAATGTCGCGCGCGCGCAAGCCATCGCCCAGGAACACAACATTCCCCACGCGCTGGCGAATTATCAGGACTTGCTCAAGCTGGACATCGATGCCGTGGATGTGTGCACGCCCAATTGCATCCACACGCCCGCCGTGCTGGGGGCCCTCGAGGCCGGCAAACACGTTATCTGCGAAAAACCGCTCGCCACAACGACCCGGGAAGTGCGGCAGATGGGGGAGTTGGCGGACAAAAAGAAGCTCAAATTGATGACCGCGCAACATCAGCGGTTCTCCAACAGCGCCACAGCCGTCAAGCACTGGGCCGTGGCAGGCGGCCTCGGCGACGTTTACCACGCGCGGGTGCGCGCGATGCGCCGGGCGTGGCTGCCGGTGGCCCCCGGATTCATCGACCGCAAACTTTCGGGCGGCGGCCCGTGCATGGACATTGGCGTCCACGCGCTCGATCTGTGCCTGTGGCTGATGGATTTTCCGAAGCCGGTGCGCGTGACGGGCACGAGCAAGGTTAATTTCGCCAAGGGCCACGCCATTCCCGGCATGTGGGGCGAGTGGGACCGGGACCTGTTTTCCGTTGAGGATTTCGCGTCGGGGTTCGTCCATTTCGACAATGGCGCGACGATGACGGTTGAAGCTTCCTGGCTCGGCCACCAGGCGGAGAACGAAGACATGAGCTGCCAGTTGTACGGCTCCAACGGCGGCGTCAAATGGCCCTCCGCCGAGTTCGCCACCGTCGAGGGCAAGACCTTCGCCCAGGGCACGCTCACCAATCCGCGCAACATCGAAAAAGCGCACTGGGAGGAACTGAAGGCGTTCTACCAGTGCGTGGTCAACGACACGCCGTCGCCTGTTCCGTGGACGGAAACGATCAAGGTGATCGGGATTCTCGAAGGAATCTACGAATCGCAAAAGCAAGGCCGCGAAGTCACGCTCAGTCTGTGATCGCGCCGCCTGTTTCAGGAGGGACCCATGCCCAACATCGCGATTATTTCGACGGCGCACATTCATACCAAAGGTTTTCTCGAACACCTTGCCCAGGGCACGGACGGACGCCGCGCCTACGCCATCTGGGACGACAACGTCGAGCGCGGGCAGCGGTACGCGGCGGGCTGCGGCGCGAAGTTTGTCAGCCAGTTGGGCCGCCTGCTCCACGACAAGAACGTGGACGGTTTCATGATCTGCTCCGAGACCGCGCGGCATCTGGCGCTGCTGAAGAAGGTGCTGAAGACGGGCAAACCCGCGTTCTGCGACAAACCGCTGTGCATCTCCCTCAACGACGCGCGCCGCATCGTCGCGCTGCTCAAGGAACATCCGGCCACGCTGTTCTGCGGCTACGTGCATCCCTTCGGCGGCGCGGTGCAGGCCGCGGCCAAGCTCGTGCGGGAAGGCGCGTTTGGCAAAATCACCCGCGTCCGTTACCGCAACGCTCATGAAGCGGCCTACGGCCGCTGGTTCGATCATCCCGATCTGCAGTGGTTTTATGATCCCGCGCTGGCCGGCGGCGGGGCGTTCTTTGACATGGGCACGCACGCGGTGCATTTGCTGCGGACGCTGTTCGGGCCGGTGACGGAAGTCTGGGCGGAGATCGGCAACCAGTCGGGCGTTTATCCCGCGGTGGACGATTTTGGCATCGCGCACCTGAAGTTTGCTTCCGGCATCCTTGGCACCGCGGAAGCGGCCTGGACCCAGACGGGCGGGATCGGCGGCCTGGAAATCATCGGCTCGGAAAACGCCTTGTGGCACAACGGCAGGGAATACGTCGTCGGGCGGCCCGGCAAAGAGTCGTCCCCGCTTGTCCCATTGCCCGACAAGCCGACCCGGGTCGACCGCATGATGGCGGTGATCCAGGGGCAGCTCACCCGGGAAGAGCTTGATCAGGATTTCGAGGCCATCGTCGATTCGGTGGCCATCATGCAGGCCGCGTACGCTGCCAGCCGCAAGGGGCGCTGGACGAAAGTGACGCCCGTTTAGCATCGCGCCATCATCGTGTGCCAGCGGCGCAGATGCTTCAGCGGGGGAAGCTTCGTTTTGCCGCTGTACCGATAGTCGCCGATGATCCCGTATAAATTGTAGTCCGCGAACAACGGCCGGCCGGCGACGAGACAGGGCGATGACGCCAGGATGTTGTCGATTGGCTCCAGCAACTCCGCGAAGCGGGCGATGAGCTTGCGGCGGTCTCTCGTCCATTGCTCCACACAGCCCTTGCCGAACTTGCGCTCCTTGAAACGCGTCAACATGACGCGCTCCACCAGCGGCCGGGTGGGAATCACGTAGCTGTCGTTGATCTTGAAGCCGACGCTCTCCAGCTCGTTCTCGATGTAGCGGGCCAGGATCGCCTGGAGGCCTTCCTTGTCTTTCGGGAACAGGCCGAGCTTGTATTTGCTGTCGATGTGACGCGCGACTTCCTGGCCAAAATCACTGAAATCGGCGACGGCCGTTTTCCCGTCGACGAGGCAGGGCACGGTATAGCCGCGTCCCTTTGTCGCGCGAACCACCTCGCTGCGGTCGTGCGAGGCGATGTTTCTGATCCGATGCGGGATCCCGTGCCGTTCCAGAATGTGCCGGACGGTGATGCAAAACGGCGACCAGGGGAATTGAATCAGCGTGATCATGGGTGTCCGGTTTCTCCTTTCAACAAATCAATCGCGTGGGGGATGGCGTCGGCGACGAAACCGAGGCATTCGACCGCGCCTTTGGGGCTGCCGGGCAGGCAGAGCACGAGCGAACGGCCCACGACGGCGGCCAGGCTGCGCGAGAGGATCGCCTGCGGGAAACGCTCGAAGCTCTTGGCCCGCATCACTTCGCCGAAACCGGGCAGCACCTTGCCCGCGATGGCGCGCACAGCTTCCGGCGTGACATCGCGTTCGGTTATGCCGGTGCCGCCTGTGAGCAGCAGCAGCGAACAGGTCTGCGCCAGTTCGAGCGTCTTGTCGCCGATCAACGCTTCCTCGTCGGGCACGACGACCTGGGCGGTGACGGCCCAGCCGCGTTTTTCGCAAAACTCCTTCAGCGCCGGGCCGCTTTTGTCTTCATACGCGCCCCGGAACGCGCGGTCGCTGACGGTGATGATGCCGGTGGAAATCATTTCTTTGTTTTGCTCACGAGGTGGATGTTGTCGATGACCATTTCCTTGTCCACCGCCTTGCACATGTCGTAGATGGTCAGAGCGGCGATTGCCACGGCGGTCAACGCTTCCATCTCGACGCCCGTTTGCGCCGCGATGCTGGCCGAGGCGGTGATCACGATGTGGCGCGCTTTGACGGCCAGCTCGACGTCGACGTGGGCGAGAGGCAGGGGATGACACAACGGGACCAGTTCGCTTGTCCGTTTGGCGGCCTGGATGCCCGCGATGCGGGCGGTGTTGAGCACGTCGCCTTTGGCGATTTCATTGGCTTTGATCAGCGCGATCGTCCCGGGTTTCAGACGGACCGCGCCGCGCGCGACGGCGTGGCGTTGCGAGACGGGTTTGGCCGATACATCGACCATCCGGGCCCGGCCGCGTTTGTCAACGTGGGTGAGCTTTTTCATCCGCCGATGGCCACCATGGCGCGGCCCGGGACGTAGTTGTCACGGAACTCGTGTTGTTCGGGCTTGTGGCGGAGGGTCTGGACGAAGACCTCCCGCAGCATCGCGTCCGTGCCGTGCGGGTCGCGCAGCACGGATTTCAAATCGTATTCCAGGTGCGAGCCGAGGCACGGGCGCAGTTTGCCGTCGGGGGTCAGGCGCACCTTGTTGCAGGCGTCGCAGAAATGGAGGTTGGTCATCGCACCGATGAATCCCAGCCGCACGGGCCGGCCGCGCGCATCCAGCAACCCGCTCGCTTCGTAGTACACGGCGGGCCCGTTCCCCTTGAGGTCGGCGGACGGGTCGGGCAGGGGAACGAGTTTGTAGCGTTGCCCGATGATCTGCGCCAGGCGGTTGATGGACACGAAATTGTCTTCGGTGAGCACTTCGCTGGTGCTGACGGGCATCAACTCGATGAACCGCAGCGGCAGGGCTTTTTGCCGGGCAAACTCGATCAATTCGAACAGTTCGCCGTCGTTCCTGCCATGCATGATGACGGCGTTGAGTTTGATCTGCGGGAACCCGGCGGCAATCGCCGCGTCAATGCCCGCCAGGCAATCACTCAACCGGCCGTTGCCGCTCATCCGGCGATAGTTTTCGGGGTCGAGCGTATCGAGCGAAATGTTGACCTTGGTGACGCCGGCGGCGAGGAGTTGGCCGGCCAGGGGGGCGAGCAGCGTGCCGTTGGTGCTCAGGCCGAGGTCGGTCACGCCGGGCAACCGGCTGAGTTCGCGGATGAATTCCGTGACGTCCCGCCGCACCAGTGGTTCACCGCCGGTCACCCGGAATTTGCTGACGCCCAGGGAGGTGGCGACTCGGGCGACCCGCAGGATTTCCTCGTAGGTAAGGATCTGCCCTTTTGGGAGCCATTCGATGGCCACGTCATGCGGCAGGCAGTACAGGCACCGCTCGTTGCAGCGGTCGGTCACCGAAATCCGCATGTAGGTCACCAGATGCATGTGTATTTAGACTACGTGGCAAGGCAATCGGTTGCAAGTGTTTCCAGGGCAACGTCCTCAGTTGCCCGGATGGCCGGTTTGGCCGAAAAATTTATGGTTGGACTAGGTTTGACTAGGTTTGACTGGGTTTGACTAGGTTTGACCATGCCGGGTGGACAGCGGCTCGGCGGGAGCCTCGCCCTCCCGAACGACCGAACGACGCTTGCGGGGAGGGCGAGGCTCCCGCCGAGCCGGCGGTTTGTGCGCCGGAAGCACAAGCCTTGCGCCGCCGTTCCGGCGGTCCCGGCCGCCTTCTGACGTATGCCAACTGCATATATCATACTGCCGTGTACCGTAGCACATTTCCGCCGTCGCGCAACAACAACCGTGGATTGACTTTGCCGGGAAGCCTTCTATTCTCGATGCCGTGCGTGGCATTCGCAATGGCTGGCTGGGGTTGCTGCTGCTGCTGCTGCTGGCGGCGGGCTGCGCGACCGACCCTTACGCGCAGTTGGAGACGGCCACGCCCGCGCTGACCCCGGCCCAGGTCGCCGATTTGCGGTCCCGGGCCCGGACCCCGGAGCAACTGGGCATCAAACTTGAATTGACCCTTCAATCATTCGCCTACACGGGATTGAACGAGCTCAGCGCCCCGTCGACCATCACAGTCCCTCTGCTGAAAATTCCTTCCGACAATCCCCGCGTACCCGGCGGCCTGCGTCGAGTGCCGGTCGTGACCGGTACGGTCGACGGCAAGCAAGGGGTGGACTTGTTTTTGGACAGTGGCAGCAGCCAAAGCGTGCTGGGGTACAGCCTGTCGCGGGACCTGGATGTCTCGATCATCGCGGGAAGCAAGCCGGTGACGGGGATGGGGTTTGGCGGCTCGGAGGACAATTTCCCGGCGGTGGTGCCGGAAGTGCAGATCGGTTCTCTGCGGCTGCGCCGTTTGGCGGCCTTCATCGCGCCGGACGTCCAGGCGTTGCGTCTGCCGGGCCATCTCTGGGGTGGCCGGCAACTGATGATCCTCAGCCTCGATGCGCTGCGCCGGCTGTCGTACCTGACCGTCGATTCCCCGCGCGGGTCCGTCACCTTCGGGGCGGATGGGGAATATATGACGGACCCGAAATCGGCCGTGGTGACGGCGCTGCCGTTGCGCTGGGAGGGGGGGGTGCCGATGGTGGAGATCAACATCGACAATCGCGGCATGGTCCCCTGCATCATCGACACGGGCGGCGATTACGGTCTGTTCGTGCCGCGGGCCCGGGCGGTTGAACTTGGTTACTGGCGGCCTGGGCAGGGGACGGTCAACACGGCACTGGGAGGCATGGGCGGGGCTGGACTGACCACAACGTTCCAAGTCAACCGGGCGCTGCTCGGCGACCTGCTTATCGTCAAAATCCCGGCCCGCACCCAACTCATCGGGCCCGAGGTCGGCCATGGGCGGCTGTTGCTGGGCAACGCCGTGCTGCGCCGTTACTGCGTGACCTTTGACTTTCGCCGGAGCGTGGTATGGTTGGAAGAGTGACGAGGCCATGAAGACGGCGCGGATTGTTCTCTTTTCGGTTGGCGGCACTTTGTTGGTGGTGCTGCTGGTGCTTCGCTGGGCGGTGCAACGGGACAGGCTGTCGTCCTTGCCCACGACGATGCAGCAGGCCGGCGGAACGATGCAACCGGCCGGCGCGTCCCCGGTCCCTTCCGAATTGACCACATCGAGCGTTGGCCAGGGCGGTCGATACAAGTGGCCTCCGGCGCCGGTCGTGCCGAATCCCGGCGGCGGTGCGACGAATTCTCCCGAAACGAATGCGGGACCGGCCCCAGCGCAACCGCCTTCTCCGCCGCCGGTGGCGCCGGTGGCGGCTGACGCGCGGCCTTCGCAACCCGGCGGGCCGATTAGCGCGACCGAGGGCGCGGTCATCACGGGGACGGTGGTCTTTGATGGCCCGCCGTCCCCGCGCACGGTCATCAATATGGACAGGGACCCCCACTGCGCCTCGCTCAACGCGGATATTCCACCCCTGAGCGAAGAGGTCATCGTCAATCCCAACGGCACGCTGGCCGACGTGTTCGTGTACATCCAGGATGGGTTGAAGGGGCGGACGTTTGAGCCTCCCAGCACACCGGTGTATCTGGACCAGCTCAACTGCCGGTTCGCCCCGCACGTGTTCGGCATGATGGCCGGCCAGCCGCTCACGATCAGGAATTACGACCCGCTGTTGCACAATGCCCACGCGATGACCAGAAACAACGCGGAATTCAATGTCGGCCAGCCCAACCAGGGCATGCAGACCACCAAGAGGTTTGCCAATCCGGAAGTGATGGTCCATATGAAGTGCGACATCCATCCGTGGATGAGCGCGTACATTGGCGTGCTCGATCATCCGTTCTTCAGCGTGACGGGCAGCGACGGCGCATTTGTGATTGGCGGTCTTCCCCCCGGCACCTATGTCGTCGCCGCCTGGCAGGAAAAGTACGGCTCGCAGACGCAAACCGTCACCGTTGGTGAGAACGAAGCCAAATCGATCACCTTCACGTACTCACCGTGAACCTGTGCGGCGTGGGGGCTTTTCCCGAATTGTGGCGTGACGGCGCCGCTGAGGCGGGCTATATTCACGGGCTTTGATGAACACGAGCAAACCCAGGGTCTGTGTCGGCATGAGCGGAGGCGTTGACTCCAGCGTCACGGCCTATTTGCTGAAAAAGCAGGGCTACGACGTGGTCGGCCTGACGTTTCGCAACTGGCCGCAGGATTGCATCAGCCGGGCAGAGGACAAGTGTTGCGGGCCGCAGGCTGTGACCGACGCGCGCATGGTGGCGCACTCGCTGGACATCCCGTACTACGTGGTGGACGAGATCGGCGTGTTCCAGACGGAGGTCATCGATTATTTCGTGGCCGAATACAAGAACGGCCGCACGCCCAACCCCTGCGTCGTCTGCAATGAGAAGGTCAAGTTCGGCTCGCTGCTGAAAAAGGCGCAGGCGCTGGGTGCCGATTGCATCGCGACGGGGCATTACGCGAGGATCGACCGGCCGGTGGACGGGGAAGATCGCTGCCTGCTGCGCAAGGGCCTCGACGACCACAAAGACCAGTCCTACTTTCTCTTCAGTTTGCGGCAGGAACAGCTGGCGCGGTCATTGATGCCGCTGGGCGGATTGTCCAAGGACGAGACCCGCGCCATTGCCAGGGAAATGGGGCTGAAGACCGCCGAGAAAGTGGAGAGCCAGGAAATTTGTTTTGTGCCCGACAAGGATTATGGCCGGTTTTTGCGTGACGGCGCGAAGCTGGCCGACCAGAAGGGCGAGATCGTCCTGAAAAACGGCCAGGTGCTCGGCCACCACGACGGCATCCAGTATTTCACCATCGGCCAGCGCGAAGGCCTGCGCCTGGGCGGCCAGCCAATCCCGCTCTACGTGGTCGCGCTCGACGCCGCGGCCAATCGCGTCATCGTCGGCCCCGCCGAAGACCTGCTGCAAAGCGAATTTGAAGTCGCCAACCTCAACTGGCTCGCCATTGACGCCCCGGCGGGGCCGTTGGAAGTGACCGTGAAGATCCGCTACAACCACAAAGGCTGCGGGGCGGTCGTGGAGCGGGCGGGCGGGGAGCGTGTGCGCGTGCGGTTGCGCGAGCCTCAGCGGGCCGTGACACCCGGCCAGGCCGCCGTGTTTTATCGCGATGACCTGGTGATCGGCGGCGGCTGGATCTGCGCTTGAGAGCGCCATCTTGCCATTGACCGGCGGCGTAATATGCGTATGCTCGTGCCTGTCGCAGTTTACCAAAGAAAGGGCCACATCATGAGAATGCTATTGGACATCACCATTCCGCACGAACCATTCAACTCGCTCGTTCGCAAAGGCGTTGTCGGCAAGAAACTCGCCGAAATTCTGGACGCGATCAAGCCCGAGGCCGTGTATTTCAGCGAGCACGATGGCCAACGCGGCGCGGTCGTGATTGTTGACATGGCCGATGCGTCGAAGATCCCGGCGCTGGCGGAACCGTGGTTCATCACGTTTAACGCCGATGTGAAATTCCGCATCGCCATGACGCCGGAAGACCTCAAGAAAGCCGGCCTGGACGAAATCGGCAAGAAGTGGAGCTAGCCGGGTCTTTCCCTTTTCCTCTTGGTGCCTTGGTGTCTTGGTGGTGAAATGCCGGGAACGGAGTATTAACCACCAAGACACCAAGGCGGGAAGAGGCGTGGCGTTATTTCATCGCGGTGTAGACGCGGTGGACGTCGTCGTGTTCGTCGATGGCGCTGAGAAAGGCGATGACTTCCGGTTTCTGCGCTTCGGGCACGTCCACGGGGTTTTTGGCCACGTAACTCATTTCCGAAGCGGTCACTGTCCAGCCTGCCTTTGCGAGGAACTTGCTCACGGCATCCAAGTCGGTCCGGTCGCAGTAGAACCGCGCGCCGACGTGGCCGGCTTGCGCCTCGTCGGGTTCCATCGGCTCGACGTTTTGCGCGCCGGCTTCGATGGCGACGGTTTCGAGGTCCTGCTTGGCGTCGGGATGATGGGCTTCGACGAGGCCGACGTGGTTGAACATCCAGGCGACGCTGCCGATGGCCCCGAGCTGGCCCGCCTTGAACAGCACGCGGATTTCCGGCGCGGTGCGGTTGCGATTATCGGTGAGGCATTCGACGATGACGGGGACTTTGTGCGGGGCGAACCCTTCGTAGGTGACGAGTTCGTAATTGACCTGTTCGCCGGTCAGGCCCGCGCCTTTCTTGACTGCCCGCTCGATGGTGTCGCGGGGCACGGAATGTTTTTTGGCCGCTTCAATGGCCACAAACAGGCGCGCATTGAGATGGGGATCGGCCCCGCCGATCTTGGCCGCGACGATGATTTCCTTGGCCAGTTTGCCGAACAACTGGCCGCGTTTCAGCGCGCTGATTTCGCGCCCCTTTTGCTTCCATTGTGCTCCCATGACAAGTCCAGTCATAACAGCCACGGAGAGACCTCTGCAAGCCCGAAGCGCGGTCAGTGAAGGGACGGGACAGGGGGAAGGGTGAGGCTGGGTTGGAGAAGGGCGGCTTGTTCGTAGCAGTTGAGGGCTTCCTGGTAGCGTTCCAGCCGGTTGAAAATGCCGCCTTTGGCGACGTAGGCGTCGCTGAGCAACGGATCGAGCGTGATCGCCCGGTCGTAGGACGCGATGGCTTCGTTGCATTGGCCGAGTTGTTCGAGGGCCGCGCCTTTTTTGATGTGGGCCTTTGCGTTACGGGGGTCGAGGGTGAGCACTTCTTCGAAGCAGATCAGGGCACGGGCGGGTTGTTTCAGGTCAAGCAGCGATTGTCCGGCGGCCAGCAGGGAGGTCAGGCGCGCTGCCATGCCGTTTTTGGCATGGGGAGCGGCAGGCGGCGGTCTCGCCGGTGGGGTGCGGTGCTGGACGGAACGCAGGACCGCCCGGACGTAGAGCAGCAGGGTCACCATCCCGCCAATCATGAACATCCCGACGGCGATGGCGACGGCGAGACGGGCGCGCAGGGAGCGGATGGTCTCGGCGTTCTGTGTGGAGGCGGCTTCGATTTGTTTTTGCGAAGCTTCCACAGCCTTCAGCGTGGCTTGCTGCTGGGATTGAATCTGGCCGACGACCTGGAACGCCAGGTTCATCATGGCCGACCGTTCATCGTGGGTGGTATTTGTCGAAGCCGTTGCGACAGAGGCGCAAAACATCACCACAACCGTGCGGGCCAAAAAACCCACGCAGCCGTTTCCGCCGCGATAGCTTGACGCAGTCACGAAGGGTTCCCCAAACGCAGAGTAGGAAATGGGGCCGCCAAAAGCAACCCTAAAATCGTGGGCTGGAAGAAGATGCGCCAAGGGAGAAGAGACTCGTCACCCAGGCAGGCAGTGTGATAGAAGCCAGGCGTGAAAATACGAGCTAGACTCACCACCAAAGAGCGCGCGTTCGCCGTGAAGGAAGGCGAGCACTGGGACAGCCGCAGCCTTGCGGACGTTTGGAATCAGACCAAGCCCGTGCAAATGCAAGTGGACATACAAGACACGTACCTGGTGTTGCACCTAAAACCCCGCATGGCTGCCAAACTCGAAAAGGCTGCCACCCGCCGCCATGTCTCAATCGAGAAATGGCTGAACGAAGTGGTCGGTAGAGAACTGGCCAACGCCCGCCGTTAAGTTCTGACGAGCAGTCTAAAATCCCTTCAAGGATTCCGCCATGACAGGCGGGAACTACCTGACTGAGACCACGCGGAATTCCTGGGCGGGGCCGCGTGTCTCGAGTTTGATGCGGTCACCGGTCTTCTTGTCGATGAGTTGCTGGCCCAGCGGCGATTCGGCGGTGATGACCAGGATTTCGGTTCCCTTGATGCGGATCTCCATGCCGCCGCTTTTGGGGCCGAGAAAATAGAGGGTGCGTTCGCCTTTGGCATCGAGTTCCACCAGGGCGGTCAGGGCGATGGGGGTCGAATCCTTGAACGGCTGGAGCTGGAGGGATTGATAGGCGGCCAGCGCCTGTTCGGTTTCGGTGGCGGCCCGGGCCTGGGAACTGGCGAGGTAAGCGGTTTCGAGTCCGCGGGTGTCGTATTTGTCTTCGGCCTTGTTCTGTTCGTCGGAGGCGTCGGCGTGCATGGTGCGTGAAGCCTGGGCCAGCATGGCCACTTCTTCGCCCAGTTGCTCGATGATTTGCCGGACGATGGCGCGTTTGGAAATCATAACGACGACGCGCGGGGTGCGGGCTTAGCTGAGGCGGTACACGATCCGGGCCTTGCCGATATCGTAGGGGGTCATTTCCATTTTCACGCGGTCGCCGACGGACAGGCGGATGAAGCGTTTGCGCATTTTGCCGGAGATATGGGCCAGGACCAGGTGCTTATTGGGCAGCTCGACACGGAACATGGTGCCCGGCAGCACCATCGTGACGGTTCCTTCGACATTCAATAACTGTTCCATGAGCGAGTTCCTTCCCGTTTCAACGCCTGCCGCGGTTTCGTCAGGCGTCAAAGGACGAGCTTTGACCCTGGTAAAGGACATCAGACAATCCCATCGGTCGGAACTGTCAATATGACAGGTATGGCCGGGAAAGCAAGGGCTGAATAAATCCGGCGGGCCGGTGCGCCAAACCCCCCGAGGTAACTGTTGACATCGCCGCCGTCGCACGCGATACAGGGGGGAGGGGAGCCCGATCGATGACATTCAAGGTGGTCGCAAGTTTGTCCGCGCTGTTGTTGGCCTGTTTCATTACCGACCGCGCCAACGCGCAGACGTTGAATCTGGAGGACGCGCTCGGGGATCTGGACGAGTCGGTCCTTACCAACCTCGATCCACTGGCGCTGCCGTCGTGGCAGGACCTGGACCAAACGCAATTGCAAGCGCTCTGCCGCGAGCTGCAGGACCGGTTTCACGGCAAGTACGTGGTCGAACTGGCCCCGTTGCGCGAAGTGGCCGCCGGCCTGGTCCCGGTGCTGGAACGGGACGAGCAGACCCGGTCGTACGCGGCGTGGTTGCGCACGCAATTGGACTACCTGGCCGTGGCGGATGAACTGCGCATCGACCTCGCGGCGCCGCCACTGAAACTATCCACAACGGCCCCGGCAAACCCCACCCCCGAGTTGGAACGCCACGTCTGGCGGGAACGCCTCAGTACGGAGACGGCGTCTGCGCGCGAACAGATGTACGTCAGCCAGCTCAAACCGGTCTTCGTCTCCGAGCGCGTGCCCGCCGAACTCGTCTGGATCGCGGAGGTGGAATCGGAGTTTGATCCGCGGGCGCGAAGCCCCCTCGGTGCGGCCGGCTTGTTTCAGTTGATGCCCGGCACGGCGGAGATTCTCGGCCTGTCGTTGTCGCCCGGCGACCAGCGTCTCGATCCGGAAAGGAGCGCCCGCGCCGCCGCGAGCTACCTGAAATATCTCCACGACAAGTTTGCCGATTGGCGGTTGACGCTGGCCGCCTACAACGCCGGAGAAGGCCTCGTTCGCCGGTTGCTGGAAAAGCACGAAGCACGCACCTACGACGAGATCGCTCAATATCTTCCCGCGGAAACACAGATGTACGTGCCCCGGGTGGAAGCCACGATCCTGCGCCGGGAAGGCGTGATGCTGGAGGATTTGCGGGCGCCGCAAATGGGATCGAGATGACCCGCCCGCACGCGCGATGAACCCTTCGCTTCTCTGGTTTCGGTCCGACCTGCGGCTGGCGGACAATCCGGCGCTGACCGCGGCCATCAAGCGCGGCCGGCCCGTGGTCCCCGTCTTCATCTGGTCGCCGGAAGAAGACGGCGCCTGGAGCCCCGGCGCGGCGGGCAAGTGGTGGTTGCACGCGTCGTTGCGCAGTTTCGAAGCCGCGTTGCGCCGGCGCGGCTCCCGGTTGGTCCTTCGCCGGGGACCCGCACTGGAGGCGTTGCGGGACTTGGCCCGGTCAACCGGGGCGGACGCGGTGTTTTGGAACCGGTGTTATGAACCGGCCGCCGTGGCACGCGACGAAAGGATCAAACGCGCGTTGAACAGCGATGGGACCGCCGTCGAGACGGGCAACAGCGCGTTGCTGTTCGAGCCGGGGGAAATCCGCAACGCCGCCGGCGGCCCGTTCAAAGTGTTCACGCCATTCTGGAGGAAATGTCTTGGCGCCGCAATGCCGGCGGAACCAACGGCGGCGCCCCGGCGCATTCCGCCGCCGTCGCGCTGGCCATCGTCGATTCCGCTGCCGGCGTTGGAGCTTGAACCGAAAATCAACTGGGCCGGTGGGATGCGGGAGACATGGACACCGGGTGAACGAGGCGCGCAGGCCGCGTTGAAACGATTTCTTCACGAGGCGCTGGCGGAATATTCCAGCGCACGCGATCTCCCGGGCGCGGCGGGGACCTCGCGGCTGTCCCCGCATTTGCATTTTGGCGAGATCGGGCCACGCCAGATTTTGCGCGCGATGCGGGCGCGCGTGGACCGGGGGAACGGGAGGGGACGGGCCCGGGCGGCGGCCGGTTACGCCCGCCAGCTCGGCTGGCGCGAATTCGCGTATCATCTGTTGCATCATTTCCCCCACACAACCGACCAACCTCTCCGCGCGGAGTTTGCCGCATTCCCGTGGAAGAAGAACGCGGGAAAGTTGCGCGCCTGGCAGCGCGGGTTGACGGGGTATCCGTTCGTGGACGCCGGGATGCGCGAATTGTGGGAGACGGGCTGGATGCACAATCGCGCACGGATGGTGGCGGCCTCGTTTCTGGTGAAGGATTTGTTCCAGCCGTGGCAGGAGGGGGCGAAGTGGTTTTGGGACACGCTGGTGGACGCCGACCTGGCGAACAATACACTTGGTTGGCAGTGGACGGCGGGTTGCGGGGCGGATGCCGCGCCGTTCTTCCGCATTTTCAATCCCGTCAGCCAGGGAGTGAGGTTCGATCCGGAGGGCGATTACGTGCGGCGCTGGGTCCCTGAGCTGGCGAAATTGCCGGGCCGGTGGATTCACCGGCCGTGGGAAGCCCCCGCCGCGTCGCTGCGGGCAGCCGGTATCGTCCTGGGTAAAACCTATCCCCGGCCCATCGTTGACCACGCCACCGCGCGCGCGGAGGCACTCGAGGCGTTTGCGGGGCTGAAGAGAGCGAAGCACCGCATGAGCGCTTGACCGTCCCGCATCGCTCGCCGATGATGGGCCCATGCGACTCACGTTTCTGGGGACGGGCACGAGCCACGGGATCCCGATGATCGGGTGCGACTGCGCGATCTGCCGTTCAACCGACCCGCGCAACCAGCGGCTGCGGCCCTCCGTCTTCGTGGAAGAAGGCGGCTTGAATTTGCTGATCGATGCGACGCCGGATTTCCGCGCCCAGGCGTTGCGGGCCGGCATCCGGCGTGTGGACGCGGTGTTGGTGACGCATTCGCACGCGGACCACGTTCTCGGATTGGACGACCTGCGCGTGTTCACGGGAAAGGACGGACGGAAAATGCCGTTGTACGGTTCGCCGTCGTCGCTGGCCGACGTGCAACGCGTCTTTCAATACGCCTGCACGGAGAAACCCGCCTGGCCCGGGCTGCCGAGCTTTGCATTGCATCCCGTCGAACCGCGCGCGGAGTTCCAGATTGACGGTTTCACCTGTCTCGCCCTGCCCCTGCCGCACGGGCGGATGACGGTCTACGGCTTCGTGCTCAATCGCGCCGTGGCGTATCTGACGGACTGCAACGCCGTGCCGCCGGAGGTGGTCGATTTTCTGCAGGAGATCCCGCTGCTGGTGCTGGACGCGTTGCGCCATCGGCCGCATCCGACACACCTGACGATTGCCGAAGCGCTGGCCGTCGCCGCGCAAATCAGGCCGAAGCGGACGCTGTTGACCCATCTCTGCCATGAAGTGGACCATGCGTCCGCGGAAGCGCAATTGCCGCCGGAAGTGCGGCTGGCGTACGATCAATTACAGATTGAGGTGACCAACGGTGAATGGCGCATGCCGGCGTAGCGCGCGGACCCTGCTGTTGCTCGGCGTCCTGGTCCCAGGCCCGCGCCTGTGGGCCGACGGCCTGGCGCAGCGCGTGTTGATCGTCTACAACGAGGACGTTCCCGAAAGCAAACCCCTGGCCGACTACTACGCGCAGAAGCGCGGCGTCCCGGCGGACCAGGTATGCGCCGTCCACGTGCGCGACGCCGAGACGATCACGCGCCGCGAGTTCGACGAGCAACTGCGCGACCCGATCTCGCGGTTCATGGTCCGGCACGGATTGCTCACGCAGGAACCGCGCACGGTCGAGGACCCGTTCCTGGGCCGGATGCCCTCGCTGCAGACGGTGGGCTGCCGGATTTCATACGTCGTGCTGGTGTACGGCGTGCCGCTGCGCATCGAGACGGACGCGTCGCTGGTCGAAAGGGCCAGGGACCTGAACGTCCGCAAAGAATTCAAGCGCGACGAGGCATCGGTGGACAGCGAACTGGCCTTGCTGCCAACCGTGACCTATTCGGTGCTGGGACCGTTGTCGAACCCGTTCTTTGAAAGCACCGCCGAGAGTTTCGATGCTCCCTTGAACCGGCGCATGCTGCTGGTCGGGCGTCTGGATGGGCCGGACCCGGCCACCGTGCGGCGGATGATCGATGACGCGCTGACGGCGGAGTATTACGGATTGCAGGGACGCGGCTATTTCGACGCGCAAGGCATCCATGAAAAAGGCTACGAGGCGGGTGACCAGTGGATCATCGCTTCCTGCGGGATGTTTCGCGACGCCGGGTACGAATGCGATCTCGATGAGCAGCCGGCCATCTTCAACCGGGATTATCCGATGACGGACGCGGCGGTTTACGCGGGCTGGTACGCGCCGGGTGTCAGCGGCCCCTTTCTGCGGGACGGTTTCCAATTCAAGACGGGCGCGATCGCTTATCACATCCATTCCTCCAGCGCCGTGAGCCTCCGCACGCGCACTGACTACTGGGTGGGCCCGCTGCTGGCGAAAGGGGCGGCGGCGACCATGGGCAACGTGTACGAACCGTACCTGCAATTGACGCCGCACGTGGACCTGTTCTTCAAACGCCTGCTGAGCGGCGGGACTTTCCTTGAAGCCGGCTACGGCAGCGAGGCCGCGCTGAGTTGGCAGACCACGTTCGTCGGCGATCCGCTGTATGCCCCCTTCAAGACCTCCCTCGACGACCAGATTGCGCGCCTGGAGGCGGACAAGAAACCCGGTCTGGAATGGGCCTATGTCCGCAAAGTCAATTTGCTGCTGGCCCGGGGCCGGCAAACGGAAGCGGAATCACTCTGCCGGGCAAAGGCGGCGGCATTGTCCAGCGACGTGTTGTGGGAAAAATGCGCCGACCTGCTCCACACCGCCCAGCGCGACCCGGAAGCGATCGAGTTGTACAAACAGACCCTGGGCCGCACGACCGATTTGTACCGGACCATTCGCCTGACGGCCGGTTTGGCGGCCGCTTATGAAAGCAGCCGGCAACTCCCGCTCGCCCTCGCGCAGTACGAGCGGCTGACACAACTGGTCCCCAACAGCCGGAACGCGGTGGAGTATTTCAAGAAGGTGCGCGACCTGGACCTGGCCACGGGTCAGAAGGAAAAAGCCGATCTGCTGCAGTTCAGGATCGATCTCCTGGTGAAACAGGGGGAACAGGACTAGCGCGGGCTACTTCCGCTCGAACGCCGCGTCAAACGCACGCCCGCTCGGCTTGAAATCGAGCCGCTTCACAAAGGCGCAGGCCTCTGTCGCGCCGTGCTCGCGGTCCATCCGGCCGTCCTCCCATTCCACCGAGAGCGGGCCGTCGTAGCCGATGTCGTTGAGGGCGACGATGATTTCTTCAAAATCGATGTCGCCGCGGCCCAGGGAACGGAAATCCCAGTACCGGCGCGGATCGCAGAAGTTCGTATGCCCGCCAAACACGCCGACCGTCCCGTCGCCGTGGCCCCACCAGGCGTCTTTCATGTGGACGTGGTAAATCCGGTCGCTGAATTGCCGGATGAACTTCACGTAATCGACGTGCTGGTATCCGAAGTGTGACGGGTCGAAGTTGAAGCCGAATTCCTTGCGCCCTTTGACAGCCGCGATGGCCCGCTCGGCGCTGGCGATGTCGAACGCGATTTCCGTCGGGTGCACTTCCAGGGCGAAGCGCACGCCGCAGCGCTTGAACTCGTCGAGGATCGGGTCCCACAGACTGGCGAACAACGCAAAGCCATCATCGATCATTGCCGGCGAGACCGGCGGGAACGAATAGAGCAGGTGCCAGATGGAACTGCCGGTGAACCCGTTGACCACCTTCACACCCAGGTTCTTGGCGGCCTGCGCCGTCTTCATCATTTCCTCGGCGGCGCGCCGGCGGACTTCCGCCGGTTTGCCGTTGCCCCAGACGTGCGGCGGTAAAATGGATTTGTGGCGTTCGTCGATGTTGTCGCAGACGGCCTGGCCGACGAGATGATTGCTGATGGCCCACGTCTTCAGGCCCTGCCGGGCGAGCAGTTCGTGGCGCCCATCGCAGTAGTCTTTGGACTGGCTGGCTTTGCCGACGTCGAAATGGTCGCCCCAGCAGGCGAGTTCCAGGCCGTCGAAGCCGAAGCCTTTGGCCTTTTTACAAAGGGCCTCCAGGGGCAGGTCCGCCCACTGGCCGGTGAATAATGTGACAGGTCTTGCCATGACTGCGCCCGCAGTGATAAACAACCCGGGAGAAGTTATCAAGCAACTTATGATCGATACACACGCCCACCTGTCCGACCCCGTGTTCGCCGAAGACCTGCCGCAAGTCGTGGACCGGGCCCGCGCGGCGGGGGTGGACACAATCATCAGCATTGCCACGGACATGGCCTCGGTCCGGCGCACCTTGGAGATCGCGGAGCAGTTCGACGGCGTTTACGCCGCCATCGGCCTGCATCCGGGCGAAGTCCCCGCCGTTTCGCTCTGCGACATGAAAGAGCTGGGGCAACTGGCCGGTTCGCCCAAAGTGGTCGCCATCGGCGAGACGGGGCTGGATTATTATCGCGAAGCGAAAGAGGACATGGCGTTGCGCCAGCTGCAAAAAGACCTGCTCTGGGCGCAACTGGAGCTGGCCAGACAACACACCCTGCCGGTGGTGATCCACAACCGCGCGGCGGAAACGGACCTGCTGCCGGTCCTGCGCGCGCACGCGGAGGGATTGCCGAAGGAACGGCGTCCCTGGGGCGTGATGCACTGCTTTGGCGGCGACGAGAAATTCGCCTTCGACTGCCTTGAGATCGGCCTGTTCATCAGCTACACGGGCATCCTGACGTTCAAGAACGCCACCGCCCTGCGCGAGGTGGCCAAACGCGTGCCGCTGGATTGCGTGATGCTGGAAACCGACGCGCCCTATCTGGCTCCCGTGCCGCACCGCGGCAAACGCAACGAGCCGGCCCACGTACCGCTGATCGCGGACGTGCTCGCCCAGGTCAAAGGCGTGACGGTGGAAGAAGTGGCGCTGGCTACGACGGCAAATGCGCGGCGGTTGTTTCGGCTTCCGGGTTGAACCCCAGTCGCCGCCGGACCGACTGCAGGCCGTGCCGCGTCTTCGTCTGCAGCAGGTCCATGTAGTAATACACCACCGGCGTCAGGTAGAGCGTGATCAACTGCGAGAACAGCAGCCCGCCCACGACTGCCAGGCCCAGCGGCCGCCGCGAACTGGCGCCCGCGCCGAACCCGAGCGCGATGGGCAGCGTGCCGAGCAACGCGGCCATGGTGGTCATCATGATCGGCCGGAACCGGATCAGGCAGCCTTCGTAAATCGCGTCGAGCGGTTTCTTGCCGTGTTTGCGTTGCGCTTCCAGCGCGAAATCGATCTGCATGATCGCGTTCTTCTTGACGATGCCGATCAGCATGATCAAGCCGACGAAGGACAGCACGTTGAGATCGAGATGGAACAGCCACAACGTCACCAGCGCGCCCAGCCCCGCCGAAGGCAGGCCGGAGAGGATCGTGATCGGATGCACGAAACTCTCGTACAAAATTCCCAGCACCATGTAGATGAACAGGATCGCGAACACCAGCAGCCAGCCCAGCCCTTTCATCGATGATTGAAACGCCTGCGCGGTGCCCTGGAAACTGGTCTGCACCGTCGCCGGCAGCGTCTGCAGCGCCGTCGCCTGCACCTTGGCCACCGCCTGGCCCAGCGAAACGCCGGGCCGAAGATTGAAGGAAATCGTGACGGCCGGCAACTGGCCGAGATGGTTGATCGCCTGCGGACCGATGTTCTGCACGCGGCGCACGACGGTGTCCAGCGGGACGAGGCGGTTGTTGGTCGAGTGCACGTACAGCTTCGACATCACGGCCGGGTCGGCCTGGTATTCGGGCAATAATTCGACGTAGACCTTGTACTGGTCGTTGGGCGCGTAGATGGTGGAGATCCAGTGCGACCCGTAGGCGTCGTACAGAGCGTTCTCAATCTGGTCCGCCGACACGCCGAGGGTGGACGACTTGTCCCGGTCGATGACGACGTTGACCTGCGGGTTCTGGACCTGCAGGTCGCTCGTCACGTCCTGCAGTTCGGGCAGCGCGCGCAGTTTCGCTTCCAGAATCGGCGCGTCGCGATACAACTCCTGCAAATCGGGGCTTTGCAGCGTGTATTGGTAAAGGCTCTTCGTCAATTGGCCGCCGACGTTGATCGTGGGCGGGTTTTGCATGAAGACCATCAGGCCGGGTATATGCGCCACCTTCTGCTGCATCTCGGCCATGACGCCGTACACGTCCAGCTTGCGCTGCGACCGCGGTTTTAAATGGAAAAACATGATCCCGAAATTCTGTCCGCCCAGCGAACTGGCAAACGCGCCGCCTACGCCGGAGAAAAACGCCTCGACGTTCGGGTCCGACCGGAGGATCTCCGCCGCCGCCCGCTGGTTGCGCACCATCTCGGCGTACGACACGCCCTGGGCCGCCGCCGTGACGGTGAAAATCTGGCTCTTGTCGTCGTCGGGGATGAACCCTTTGGGAATCTTGATGGCCAGCAGCCCTGTCAGCACGATGGTCGCCGCCAGCGTGAGCAGCATCACCAGCCGGTGTTCCAGGACCCATTTCAAACTCTGGTCGTACCGATGATGCAGCCCGTCGAAGAACCGCTCGAACGCGTTGAAAAACCGTCCATGCTTCTCCTGGCCGTGCGGACGCAGGAACCGGCTGCAGAGCATCGGCGTCAGCGTCAACGAGACGAACCCCGAAATCAAAATCGCCACGCAGATCACCACGGAAAATTCGCGGAACAACCGCCCAAGGATGCCGCCCATGAACAGCACGGGAATAAACACCGCCGCCAGCGAGACGGTCATCGACAGGATCGTGAACCCGATTTCCTTCGAGCCGCTGAGCGCCGCTTCCATCGGCGTCTCGCCCATTTCCATGTGCCGGACGATGTTTTCCAGCATGACGATGGCGTCGTCCACCACGAACCCGACCGACAACGTCAGCGCCATCAGCGAAAGATTGTCCACTGTGTAATCCAGCGCGTACATCACCGCGAACGTGCCGATGATGCACAACGGCAGCGCCAGGCTGGGAATCACCGTCGCCGACACGTTGCGCAAAAACAGGAAAATCACCATCACCACCAGCGCCAGCGTGATGCCCAGCGTGCACTTTCACGTCATGGATCGAATCGCTGATCGAGACCGACCGGTCGTAGAGCACCACCAGTTTGACCGACGGCGGCAGGTAGGACTCGAATTTCGGCAGCAACTTCCTGATCTCGTCGGCCACCGCCACCGTGTTCGCGCCGGGCTGGCGCTGGACAGCCAGCACCAATGACCGCGACGCGCTCGTTCTTGTCGTTGTACCACGCCGCCGTCTTGTCGTCCTCGACGCTGTCGATGGCCCGGCCCAGGTCGCGCAACCGCACGGGCGAGCCGTTGCGGTAGGCCACGATGATGTCGTTGTACGGCGCGGCATCGAGGAACTGCCCGGTGGCCTGGATCGTGAACGCCCGATGCGCCCCGTCGAGCACGCCGATGGGCAGATTGACGTTGGCTTTGGCAATCGCCTCGCGAACCTCGTCGACGCCGATGCCGCGGGCGGCCAGCGCGTCGGGATTAAGCTGGGCGCGCACGGCGTATTTCTGCGAGCCGTACACGGAAACCTGCGCGACGCCGCTGAGCATCGAGATGCGTTGCGCCATCAGCGTTCTCGGCGTAATCGTCCAGCGTCCACAGCGGCAGCGTCGGCGACGTGAGCGCGATGTAAATGATCGGCTGGTCGGCCGGATTGACCTTGTTGATACGTCGGCGGCTGCGGCATGCCCGGAGGGAGCAGGGGAGACGCGCGCGTGATGGCCGCTTCGATGTCGGGGGCGACGGTGTTGATGTCGCGGCTGAGATTGAATTGCAGTGTGATCTGCGTGAACCCGAGCGTGTTGACCGAACTCATGTTGTCCAGCCCCGCGATCGTCGAGAACTGCCGCTCCAGCGGTGTGGCCACGGCCGAGGCCATCGTTTCCGGCCCCGCGCCGGGCAGGCTGGCGCTGACCACCACCGTCGGGAAATCGACGTTGGGCAGGTCGCTGACCGACAATTGCCGGTAGCCCATGATGCCAAACAACAGGATTCCGGTCATGACCAGCGTGGTCATGACAAACCGGCGGATAAATGGCTCGCAAATGTTCATGCGGAAATGGAAATCACCCGTGCGCGCCGCCCGTCGTCACGGCGCCGCCGCCTGCGCCGCGTCCGCGCCGGGTTTGTCTTCAATGACTTGCACTTTCATGCCGGGCGCCAGCCGCAACTGCCCGTCCGTCACGACCCGTTCCTGCGCCTGCAGTCCCTTCTCAATCACGATCTTGTCCCCGACCCGCCGCCCGGGGACCACCGGCCGCGCTTCGACGGTGAGATCGGGTTTGACCACGTACACCAGTTGCCCGTTCTGGCTGTTCTGGATCGCCTCGGCGGGCACGACGACCGCCCCGCGCTGCGTCGTCAGCGTCAACGACACGTTCACGAACTGCCCCGGCCACAATTTTTCGTCCGCGTTGGGAAACGTCGCGCGCAACAGGATCGTGCCCGTCGACGCGTCCACCGCGTTGTCGATCACCGTCAATTCGCCCACCGCCGGCGGTGCGGCGTCGTTGGGGATGGCCGCCTCGACCCGCAACGGGCCGGCCGCGTTGTAACGCCGGATGGCGGCCAGCTCTTTTTCCGGAACGGAACAATCGACGTGGACCGGCTTGAGCTGGTTGATCACCACCAGCACGGTATCGTTGTTCTTCACCACGTTGCCTTCGTTCACCAGCAACGTGCCGACGCGCCCGTCGATGGGGGAATGGATGTAACAATATTCGAGTTGCAGCGCCGCGTTGTCCAGCGCCGCCTTGTCCGCCGCCACGGTCGCGCGCGACGATTCGGCCTTGGCGCGCGCCTGGTCGATGTCGGTCGCGGAAATCGCCTTGGTGTGTTCGAGTCCCTCCGAGCGCTTCCAATCGGCCTCCGCGCTTTGCTCCAGCGCCGTGTCCCGTTCCATCATCGCTTCCGCCTCGTCGCGCGCCGCCTGGAACGGGCGCGGATCAATGGTCAGGATCAAATCGCCCTGCTTGACCTCGTCGCCTTCCTTGAACCCGGCCTTCGCCAGCTGGCCGTCGACGCGGGATTTGACGGAAACAGTCGAGAACGCGCGCACGTTGCCGATGGCCGTGATCCGCACCGGCACATCCTCCTGCAACGCGGTGGCCACCACCACCGGCACGCCGCCGGCCCGCGCCGTGTCCACCGCCGCGCCGCCGGGTGAACAGCCGCACAACCCCGCGCAACCCGCCGCCGCCATGGCCAGGCCCGCCAGCCGCAAAGACCGCCGCGCCGTCCCGTCACCGCGAAAAAAAGAAAAGTATGTTTTCATCTGTGTGCCACAATGGCCTGCGCATTATACGACAGACAGCCGGACTTACAAATCGCGCGTAAACAAAATTTCCCTGTGGACAGGGCGCATCGGAGGACTGAAAAACCGCGATTGCCTCAATACCCGAGGGTCAGTGTGTACCGCAGGATGTTGTGGCAGTGGACGGTGTCGATGGTGGTCTTGCTGCGCCAGCCTTCGCAGAGCATCTCGCCGTTCACGGCGGTGCGCTTGGAGGCGACCGCGGCGGCGAGCTGGTCGGTCAGGTCGAAATCCCCGCGAATACATTCGTGGTTGGGGCAACTGAACCGGAACACGGACTTGGCGTTGGCGAGGTTGACGCTGTACTTGATCTTGCTGTTGCGCGTCAGCCCTTCCGCATCGAGATAATTCAGTTCCACGGTCAGCGACTTCAATTGCCGGAACCTGTCGGCCAGGCTCAGGGAGTCCTTGACGCGTTGACCTTCCTGTTCGCGATATTCCGAGCGGGCGCCTAAACGTTGTCGATACATAAATGGTGCAATTCAACTCGCCGAGCGAAAACCCAGAATAGCACAAAACCAAAGCGCTGTCTGTAACAATCGCAAAGAAGTGCTGGTGCAGTTTGGCGGTGTTAAGCCCCTCCTGCTGTCATTCTGAGCGAAGCGAAGAACCTCAGCTTCTTTGGGTGCCTGATAACCGCCAAGCAGAGGCCCTTCGCTGCGCTCAGGGTGACAGACAAAATTGAAGCCTAACGCTGCGGCCGTCTACAAACTCTTGTAGTAAAACCCGGCGGCTTCGGCGAGTTTGCGGTCGAAGAGGTTCTTGATGTCGATCAACACCGGCGGATTCATCCGCGCCTTGAGCTGGTCCAGCGTCAACGAGCGGAACGCGGTGTGTTTGTTCGCCACCAGCACGCAATCGCAGGAGGTGACCTTGTCGAACGCGACGTTTTCGATCCCGAAATATTTCCGCACGACGTCCGGGCCGAGCAACGGTTCGCAACCGATGACGTGCACGCCGAACCCCTGCAAATAGGTGATCGTGTCGTGGACCTTGCTGTTGCGGATGTCGGGCACGTTCTCCTTGAACGTCAGCCCCATCACCAGCACCGTCGCGCCCTTGATCGGTTTGCCGACCTGGCTCAGGCCCTTGATGACCATCTCGCCGACGCGGATCGGCATGGAATCGTTGATCTGGCGGCCCGCCAAAATGACCTGCGGATGATACCCGCGCTCCTGGGCGCGATAAGTCAGATAATATGGATCGACCCCGATGCAATGGCCGCCGACAAGTCCCGGGAAATATTTGTGGAAATTCCATTTCGTGCCCGCCGCCGCCAGCACTTCGTCGGTGTGCAGCCCCAGCCGGTCGAAAATCACCGACAACTCGTTCATCAAGGCGATGTTCAGGTCGCGCTGGATGTTCTCAATCACCTTCGCCGCCTCGGCCGTCATGATGTTCGGCGCGTGATACACGCTCTTGGCCACCAGCGAATACAGCGCGCCGACTTCCTCCAGCGTCGCCTTGTCGCAGCCGCTGACGATCTTGACGATCTTGTCGACGGTATGCTCGTGGTCGCCCGGATTGATCCGTTCCGGCGAATACCCGATCTTGAAATCGCCAAGTTTCAATCCCGATTTCTCTTCCAGGATCGGCAGGCAAATTTCCTCCGTCACGCCCGGATAGACCGTGCTCTCAAAAATCACAATCGCGCCCTTGGACAAATTCTCGCCGACCACGCGCGAGGCGCTCTCGACCGGCTCGAGATCGGGCACGTTGGCCTGGTTGACCGGCGTGGGCACGGCCACCACGATGTACTTGCAGGCCCGCAACGCCTTCGGGTCGCTGGTGAAACTGATCCGCGGACTCTTCAGGTCGCCGCCGAGCGTTTCGCCCGTGCGGTCGATGCCCTGCTGGAGTTCCTCGACCCGGCGCGTGTTGATGTCGAACCCGACCACCTGGATGTGCCTGGCAAACGACACCGCCAGGGGAAGCCCCACATAGCCCAGGCCGACAACTCCAACAGTACCTTCAATTTTATTCATGGCGTAAGGCCCGTTTATAGCAACTCCTGTGCTGACCCCGTGGTTTTGTTAATCCGTCAGCCACAATCATATAGAACCCGCCGCACCCCCATTGTCAAGCCGCTGTTCTTCACCCCCTCCGTGCTCGGGCGCATCTTGATACTGCTACCCGGAAACAGGCATTGTAGCCGCGAGCCTGCTCGCGGCGCTGCAGATCTGAGGCGAAGAGGGCTGCCGCGAGCAGGCTCGCGGCTACAACGGCGGTAGTGTCAAAATGTGCTCTCCGTATCTCTGCGGTTAAATTCCCCCCGTCACGTTGTAGCGGCCGCCGTCCCGGCGGCGGGGGTGACAAAGGCGTCCGGGACGGACGCCACTACAACAAATTGACCCGCTGCCCGAGCGGGGGCCGTTCTTTCTCGGATTCGGCTCGACAGCGTGGCCGGCCCGGCCTATAAGGCGGGTGGCGGGGGGGCACCCGCGGCCAGCACAAACAGAAGGAGAACGGGTATGAAGAAATTCAGCGTATCTGCGGTACTGGCATCTGTTGTATTGATGTTTATGGTCGGTTGCACAGGCGTAACACCGATGAACGGGTCGCTCTACACCGACCTGAAGGGCGCGATCTCCGCCGGACCCGCCGCCACAGGCGAGAAGTCAGGCGAAGCCAAGTCAACCGCGATCCTCGGAATTGCCACCGGCGACTCCAGCATCTCGGCGGCCATGGCGGCCGGCGGCATCACCAAAGTCCATCACGTGGACTGCAAAGTCAAAAACATACTCGGCATCTATGCCGAGTACACGACGATCGTTTACGGCGAATAGCGAACAACAGCGCTGCGGGTGCCCACATCCGTCCGTCTTCGTATTCTTCGTGGTTGCCGCACACGACAGCGGCGTCTCGTCCGACTCGGCTTCGTGGTGAAGTCCCGCCCCGTCCCGTTGTAGCGGCCGCCGTCCCGGCGGCGGGGTGACAAAAGCGTCCGGGACGGACGCCACTACAACAAATTGACCCGCCACCCGAGCGGCCCGGCCTGTCTCGGAATCCGCTCGACACCATGCCCGGCCCGTCCTATAAGGCGGGCGGCGGGGGGCACCCGCGGCCAGATCAACCAAAGGAGAACGGGCATGAAGAAATTCAGCGTATCTGTGGTACTGGCGTCTTTTGTAATGATGTTAATGGTGGGATGTGCGGTGGTCACACCGATGAACGGGTCGCTCTACACCGACTTGAAGGGACCCCTGAGCATCGGGACCGCTTCCGGTTCGGACAAGACAGGGGAGGCCAAGTCCACCTCGATCTTCGGCGTCGCCCTGGGCGACTCCAGCATCTCGACCGCCATGCGCATGGGCGGCATCACCAAAGTCCATCACGTGGACTGCCACGTGAAGAACATACTCGGCATCTACGCCGAGTACACGACGATCGTTTACGGGGAATAGCGAACAACAGCGCTGCGGGTGCCCATTTCCGTCCGCCTTTATCGCAAGGGAACGGTTGCCGCGCTGGAGGGATTTGTAGCCGCAGGCTTTAGCCTGCGTCGGCGCGCCATGAACGCACCCTGAAGGGTGCGGCTACAGGAAATCGGCAGGTTATGTTAGGCCCGTCCCTAGCGCATCCCGTGGATCAACAGAAACAGCCACACCGCGATAAACACCAACGGCAACGCCATCGGCGCCGCCGCCCCCATCGCCCGCGTCACGCAATTGGTCTGGATCTCCGGCAATTCCGCTTCCTCCTTGCCGAACCGCGACCGGTACCCGTGCCGCAGTTCCCGCATCGCCTTGAACGCCCCGATGATGCTCACATAAATCAACCCGCAAGTCAGGACCCCCACCACCGGCACCAAACTGTACACATCGATCTGCTGATTCACATAAGCCTGCACCGAAGCAGGCAAAGGCGGCACCGCCAACCCATTCAAAGCAATCGCATAAGCCGTAAACAGAAACGATTGAGACGCCACCAGCCAGGACAACCGCTGCGCCATCAAATTGTCCTCATGCTCAATCCGCCCCCGCACCAACTGATAATACTGCAAAGCATTCAACGGTTCATTCATGCCCCGCCAGAATAGCGGCAGGGCAGGGAAGGGGCAAGCCACAGATTCACACGGATTACCACAGATGCAGCCACCGGGAGGGCGAGGCTCCCGCCGAGCCGTCCTCGCCGTTTCCCCTCCGTGTTCTCCGTGTCTCTGTGGTTAAACTGCCGCCCCTACCAGATTGTTCTGGACATCCAGTTCCCAATTTGGGAACATTTCGCTTGATTTCGATACGCGAACAGCCGATAGTATGCATGTCATCTCCAGAAAACGATTGCGTGAGTTCGCGGAAGAACATCCGGACGCAAGACCGAGCTTGCAAGCGTGGTTTCACGAGGCAAAGCAGGCCCGCTGGAGTACGACGACGGACATTAAACAGCAATATGGCAGCGCGAGCATCTTAAAAGGCGGTCGAGTGGTGTTCAACATTGGCGGCAACAAATATCGGTTGGTGGTGCAGATCAATTATCGCTCGCAAATCGTCTACATCCGCTTCGTCGGCACACACGCCGACTATGACGGGATCGACGCCGGGACAATCTGATGAAACCAAAGGTCATCAAGAACGAAAAGGACAACGCAGCGGCGCTGGCGCGCATCGAGAAACTGATGGAAGCGCGTCCCGGCACACCGGAAGGCGACGAACTCGAACTCCTGACCGCCCTGGTCGAGTTATACGAGGACCATGCGTATCCGATTCCCGAACCTGACCCCATCGAAGCCATCCGTTTCCGCATGGAACAGCAAGGACTTCGCCCGCGCGACCTAGTCCCCTACATCGGCAGCCGCAGCAAAGTCTCCGAAATCCTCTCCGGCCAGCGCACCCTCAGCCTGCGGATGATCCGCACCCTGTCCACCGGCCTCGGAATCCCCACCGATGTCCTCGTGCGCGAAACAAAGGCCGCCTACAAAGCCCAAAAAAAGCCCTCGTCCACCCACAAGCCCCGAGCCACCCGAAGCCCAGCCTGAACCACAGAGGCACAGAGCGCTTAGAGCGGGGAAATGTGGCTAACTGTTCCGTGTTGCAATTTTTGGAGACGAGGCCATCATACGCATCAAGCTGCGTTGTCTGGGTAAGCATTTTAGAGGACTAAAAGAGTTGGCGCTTAATTATACGTCGCAAGCCAAGCTGTGTGTGCTTCTGGAGGGGGAGATATGTCTGTAGAGGAATACTGGATCGGCCAAGGCGTAGACTACGAACGCGTGTGGCGTGACTATGAGGAGGGATTTGCTTACATCGAGAAATTCCGATTGATGCGCGTGCACCTAATCCGAATTGAATTGGAGCAGTTCCCTGCTGATCAGCCGCTCTTCAATCATGAAGCCGTGTACAAGACGATCAAAGGCTACTTCCACGATCTGAAGCACCTTTGCCTTACGGAAGATGAATACATGTCGGCAGGTCCATTGTGGTTATACTGTGTTGATCGGCATTCTGGAGTTTGGGACTTTTTAGGGGAGCTACGTCAACTCCTCATGTTCGGCACAACTTTGGCAGATGAAAAGGTTGTCGGGCAAAAACTAGAGAACATGGACAAACGGCTTCAGATTCTTCAAAAGTACTTTGGTGGTGCTGCGCAACCAAAGGATTTTCAAGAGTTTATGCGCGCTCGTACTCCCCGCCAGCTTGAAGCGGCGCTTCAGAAATTGATCAAGCAAGGTATTCATCGAATACAAGTCTCTCAACAGCCTTTTGAGGGTGACATCGAGCAGACCCGAAAGTCGTTAATCGATCTAAAGAAAATACTTGAGGAAGCGGATCGCTAGGGTAGTTGCCACCCGCCATGTCCAGCCCTCGTAGCCGCGCTTGCTAAGCGCGGGTCGTTTCATCCCGCAAGAATCCGGCGTTTCGCAGAAACGCCGCTACACCAGAAACGGCGAGACTGCTTTGAGCGACAGATTTACTCACACTCGCCAGATTCTCTTCCGCCGCCGGCAGGCACGATACCTTAGTATCTAATGTAGCAACGGAATTCCCCGGGGAACGATCCTGCCGGGTCAACTCTCGATATATCGCGCCGCGATATATCAGGGCCGGATGCATCAATAATTGATGTATCAGCGGGAAGGCACTCGCGCTTGAGGCTATTGCGGACACAGCGCGGGCTGGGCCAGGTTCACCTCGTTTCACGAGGCCGCCCAACGACGAGAAGCGCCAGGGTCGGCGCGGGCGATGAGTGGGCCTGACGGGAAGAGCTGGATTGCATTGCTGGCGTCGATTTGGCAGGCTTAGAGCGCCTAACAAAACCCGGGGGGGGTCGTGGAGGGCCACGCTCCCGCGTGGCCGCCCGTGCCGTAAAAAAGGCACGGTCGCGCTGGAGCGCGACCCTCCAAGCACGGTTTTGTTAGGTGTTCTTAAGGCCGAGCGATGCGTTCACGATGAAAACCTGGGGGGGATGTTTTAGATGCAGGAGGATGGTCAATCTGCTGACTGGCGTATCCAGTTGATTCCTTACGATGATCGGTGGTCGCGATTCGCGATCAGGCGACGGGCGGACTTGATTGTCCCGCTGGGGGCGTTGGGATTTGTAGTCGGCGTGGTGTTGGCCGCCAGACAGGCCAGGGCGTTGGGCCTGCGGTCGGTGCAGCACAGCATCTCCCTGTGGATCATTGGTGCCGGCTTGGTTGTCATGTTCGTCGGCGTCCTCTTGCGGCTCCGCCGGGAAGACCGCGCCTGGGAACTGGTCCCGGCAAAATGCACGGACCGTGAATTGAAAAGCATGTATCTGGCAAAGAGTCAAAGGCGCGGCTGGCATTGGTTCTGGCGGATCGTTTGCGAGTTTGACTATAACGGCGCCCGGAACCGCGTCACTCCGTCCGTTTACTGGGTCAGTTTCGCGTCTGAAGAGGCGGCCAGGCAATTCCTCGATCAACACGTCTCACCCGCCGGCGATTGCCGGTTGCATGTGAACCCGGAGAACCCGCTTCAGACCGAGTTGTTCACTCAGGGAATCAAAGAAAGGTAGCGCCCGTCGGATTGTAGCGGCCGCCGTCCCGGCGGCGGGGTTGGTAGGAGCGTCCGGTACAGACGCCACTACAACAGATTGACCCGCTCGTCACTCGCCGATTTTCGGGCAGTTTACTTTGGACAGATTGGACAAAGTGGACAGTTTTGGGGATTTGTCCAAAGTGACCGTTTTGAACGTTTTGTTAAGTTGGGGAAAGGGCTGCGAGGGGACGTTGGGAGGGCCAAAAATTCCTCTTTTCAGCGCGGGAGTTGTCGTGTACTCTCCGCACTTCCGACAGCACCCCGTCTGAATAAGGGAGAAAACTAGCTATGATCTTAGCGATCAATCGAGCAATGCGAAGAATCACCAAGGGCAGCGCGCTCCGCCAATGGATGGTGGCCATGGCGCTGTGTGCACTGACGTTGTTGGGGGCGCAATGGGCGCGCGCGCAGGAGGCGGTGGCCAGCGCGGCGGGCGTGGTGCAGGAGCAGTTTCATTTCTTCTCCTTCATGACGAGCGACCATTATTCCAGCGGCGAGAAGCTGGCGTTGTGGGTGGTGCTGGGCGTGGCGTTCATGGGATTGGGCTACGCGCTGCTGTTGGTCAAGCAGGTCCGCGAAGCCGACCAGGGCACGGAGAAAATGCAGAAGGTGGCCGCGGCCATTCGCTCCGGCGCCAATGCGTATCTGGGCCAGCAGTTCCGCAAGATCGTGGTGTTGATCGCCGTCCTGACCGTGGTGCTGTTCCTCACGCGGCTGGCGGGCACGCCGTCGCCGGACATGTATGCGGTGGCGTTCGGGCGGGCCGGGGCGTTCCTGGCGGGATCGCTGTTCAGCTTCTGCGTCGGGTTCGTCGGCATGCGGTTTGCCACGCTGGGCAACCTGCGCGTGGCGGCGGCGGCGCGGACGAGCTTCGGCGGCGCGCTGCAAGTCGGCTATCGGACCGGGACGATCACCGGGATGTTGACGGACGGCCTGGGATTGCTCGGCGGCACGGTGATTTTCATGATGTACGGCGAGAAGGCGTATGAGGTGCTGCTCGGATTTGGGTTCGGCGGCACGTTGATCGCGTTGTTCATGCGCGTGGGCGGCGGCATTTACACGAAGGCGGCGGACGTCGGCGCGGACCTCGTCGGCAAAATCGAGGCGGGCATCCCCGAAGATGACCCGCGCAACGCGGCGACGATCGCGGACAACGTCGGCGACAACGTCGGCGACTGCGCCGGTATGGCGGCGGACATTTTCGAATCGTACGAAGTCACCATCGTGGCGGCGATGATTCTCGGGTTACGCGTCGTTCGGCCACAAGGGCGTGATCTTCCCGCTGCTGGTGCGCGCCATCGGCGTCATCGGCTCGATCATCAGCACCTACAGCGTGCGCTCCAAGGAAGGCGATTCGGGCGACGCGGCGTTGCACTCGGTGCATCGCGGTTTCCTGATCGGCTGCGTCATCAGCGTGATCGGGTTTTTCGTGCTGGGCTATTTCTACCTGCAGTTCGACGCGGCGTACCTGGCGCAGTATCCGCAATCGGCCGCGGGATTCCCGGGGCATGATCCCAACCTGTTGCCGGTTTGGGCGAACCTGGGCATCGCCGGTCTCGATCTGCGTCCGGCCTGGACCTGTTTGATCGGTGTGTTCCTGGCGGTGGCGTTGAACAAGTGCACGAGCTACTTCACGCACACGACGTATTAGCCCGGTCAAGTCGATGGTCAAGGCGTGTCAGACCGGCCATGCGACCAACATCATCCAGGGCTTCGCGGTCGGTTACGAATCCGCGGTGTGGGCGATGCTGATCATCGCCATTGCCATCGGCTGCTTCGGTGGCGATCTACTCCGGCACTTCGCCGATCTTTGTGGCGTACGGCGTGGCCATGTGCGGCATCGGCATGTTGACGCTCACCGGCAACACGATCTCGATGGACGTGTTCGGCCCCGTGGCCGACAACGCCAACGGCATCGGCGAAATGGGTTACGAACCGGACGAAGATGGGCGCCGGAAGCCACCAAGAAGGCGCGCCAGATCCTGGCCGACCTCGACGCCGTGGGCAACACGACCAAGGCGGAAACCAAGGGCATCGCCATCGGCTCGGCCGTGATCGCGGCCGTGTCGTTGTTCGCCAGCTTCATCGCCGTGATGGCGATGGGCAGCGAGGAGAAGATCAGCGAGATGACGACGTGCACAAGTATCAACAGGTGGCCGGCATGCTGACCGTGGCCAATCCGACGTTGTTCATCGGCTTGCTCATCGGCGGCGCGGTGCCGTTCCTGTTCAGCTCAATGACGATTCGCGCGGTCGGCCGCGCGGCGTTCTTGATCGTGAAGGAATGCCGCCTGCAGTTCCGCGACAAGGAAATCTGGGCCGGCACGAAGACGCCCGATTACGCGCCGCGTGGTCGGTATTTGCACGCAGACGGCGCAGAAGGAACTGATCGGGCCCGGTCTGCTGGCGATTCATGGCGCCGATGGCGGTGGGTTCCTGCTCGGGCCGCTGGCGCTGGCCGGTTTCCTGGCCGGAATGATCCTCGTCGGCCAGTTGCTGGCGGTATTCATGGCCAATGCCGGCGGCGCCTGGGACAACGCGAAGAAATTGATCGAAGATGAGCCGCGCGACCACGAGAAAAACACCGGCAAAGGCTCCGAACGCCACAAGGCGGCGGTCACGGGCGACACCGTGGGCGATCCGTTGAAGGACACCGCCGGCCCGGCCATCAATCCGCTGATCAAGGTCATGAACATGGTCAGCTTGTTGATCCTGCCGCTGGTCCTGAAGTTCCACAAAGTCGAAGGCCTGGAGGACAGCGGCAAATCGCCGTTCGCCATCGCCCTCGTGGTCGCCTTCATTGCGGTCGCTGTGATCGTCTGGGCGGTCCACAAGTCGAAGATGGACTCGCCGGAGATCGCGGCGATGGAAAAGGAACTCGAACAGGCCAAGGCGTAACAGCCTGACGTTGTTTTTTTACCAATTGCGGCGGAAGGGCCGATCACCCTTTCGCCGCAATTTTTTTGTCGATCTCGCGGATCATGTCGGTGTTCTCGCGAATGACGCGGTATTCGACCCGGAAGGAATAGAGATTGAAGGCGACCACGGCGACGGCCACCCAGGCGTGGGACATTCCCTTGAGCATGCCGACGTCCTTCGCCCCACCCATCCAGACGACGGCCATGATCAGCAGGCACGAGAGCGTGGCCAGTCCCGACGTCTGCCCCTTGAACCGCCGCGTCCGGCGCACGTAGCCGGCCTGCGGATCGTTCGGGAGATTGTGGGTCTCCACGGCCTCCTTGATCGCCTTGCCCGAGCCCATGAAATGCATCAGCACGATGGAATGGGTCAGGCAGGTGAAAATCCCCGTCAGCACGCCCATCCCCTCATGCAGCCAGTGCGCGGTGTGGTGCGTGACGCCCAGCCAGATGGTGGCCGCGAACAACAAGATATTCCAGAACACCAACCCGATGAAAATTTTGCCCATTTGAAGCATGCGGGCGACAATAACGAAAGGATGCGGGTTTGTAAACGCGGACGAAAAATGAGCCGCGTGTGCCGGGCCGTTCTTCGTGTCCTTCGTGACTTCGTGGTGAGTCAGCCGGGTTTAACCACGAAGACACGAAGAGCACGAAGTCAGGAAACGGCCGGCTGCGCCAGCGCGCGCTCGACCGCGGTCATTTCCTCGCGCGTCAACGGCGGCAGGACGCTGGCGGCGATGTTGGCCTCCATCTGGGCGCGGTTTTTCGCGCCGGGAATGCCGACGGAGACGCCGACGTGGCTGAGGACGAATTTGATTGCCAATTGCGGCAGCGTGAACCCGCCCTTGTCGGCCACCGGTTTGAGCCGCTCCACAATCTCGAGTTCGCGCTCAAAATGCGCGCGGTCGTCGCCCTCGAGCCAGCGGTTGCGGATGTCGTCCGCATCGAATGCCGCGTCCTTGCCGTATTTGCCGGAAAGTTTGCCCATCGCCAGCGGCCCGCGCGCGATGAAGGCGATCCCCCGGGCGCGGCAATAGGGCAGGACCTCCGCCTCGACGTGGCGGTCGAGCAGATTATAGTTGGACTGGACGGAGGCGAGGTTTTTGCGCGAGTCGAACCGCTGGACCATGTCGAAATCGTTGGTCGATACGCCAAAGTAGCGGATCTTGCCCTGTTTCTGCAGCGTCTCGAACGCGTCGAGAAACTCCGTCCACCGTTCCGTGCGCCAGAGATGGCATTGATAGAGGTCGATGTAGGTCGTGCGCAACCGCCGCAGGCTGGCTTCGCAGGCCTTGATGATGTAATCGCGCGATTCGTTGAACGTGCGGCGTCCCTGGTCATCGTGCCAGAAACCGACTTTGGTGGAGATGTAGAGATGGTCGCGTCCGCCGACGGTCGCCAGGCAGGATTGCAGCGCCTGGCCGAGCACCTCCTCGCTGTGGCCCCAGCCGTACATGTCGGCGGTGTCGAAGAAATTCACGTCCAGGTCGACGGCCCGTTTGATGGTGGCGATGGATTCGGTGTCGTCGACGCCCGTCCACCCGTCGGGTTTGCCGTCGAGCATGATCGCGCCGCCGAACTGCCAGCAGCCCAGCCCGACCTGTTTGACGCGCCAGCCCGTTTTGCCAAAGATGCGGAATGCCATTGCCATGGTGATGGCTACCCGATTTGGGGCGAATTGGCAAGCCCACCGATGGAGTGGGGCGGTGGGGGCTTGTGAAAGTTTTCCCGTGCATGTAGGATGACGCGTATTCCAAATGGCGCGTAAACTCTTAGAATTCTTCGGGTCGCTGAAGCTGGCTGTCGTGTTGCTCGTGGCAATCACCGCCGTCCTGGCCGGCGCGACCTTTTATGAGTCCTCCGAAAGCACACAGGCCGTCATGCTGCACGTGTACCGGACGTGGTGGTTCAACGGATTGCTCGCGCTGCTGGCCGTCAACATCGGCGCGGCAGCCCTGACGCGCTGGCCGTGGAAGAAAAAATATGTCGGGTTCGTCATCACGCACGCGGGGCTGATCATCCTGCTCGGCGGCTGCAGCGCGGCGTTCCATTACGGCACGGAAGGAATGATGGAACTGCACATCGGCGACCAGCCCGCCAGCCTCGTGCGCCTGGACGATGAAGCCCTGACCGTTGTCGTGCCGGAAACGGGACAGCGCATCAAGACCGTGCTGCACGGGGGCCAGAACGGCGTCCTGAAACCGCGTACGATCCGGCTGGCGGACGATTTGAGCGTGACGCTGGACCAGCGCCTGTCGAATACGGCGCTGGAGACGGTGGTGAAACCGGGAGGCGACCAGCCGAACCCCGCGCTGCGGTTCCGGTTGCAAAGCGCAATGGCGCAGCAGGACGTCTCGCAATGGTTGCTGGCCAATTCCCCCGATGACAGCCGCGCCAGCCTCGGCCCGGCCCAGGTCCAGTTCGTCGTCGCCGCCGATGACGAGCAGTTGCGGCATCTGACCAACGCGCCCGATGAATCCACCCCGGCCCAGCCCGCGGTGCGAATGCAAATCGCCATCGGCGGGAAGAGTTTCAGCTTCGACGTGTCAAAAGACCTCCACAAACCTCTCGACCTCGGCGATACCGGCCTCCGTGCCGAGATCCAGGGGTACTGGCCCGATTTCAAACTCGATGCCGACCACAAACCAATCAGCGTCTCCGATCAGCCGAACAATCCCGCCGCCGTGTTGATGCTGGCGCAGGGGACCAACGAGACGCGTGCGTTCGTCTTTGCCGACCCGAACATGCCGCCCATCGTCCACGCGACCCGGGGCGACCAGATCGAGGCGGACGTCCACCTGGTCGCCGGCCGGCAGCAACCGCAGCCGCGCGGCAGCGGATTGACGGTGGTGCTGGACCAGAAGGGCGCGCTGTACTACGCGGCCAATGCGCGCGGCGGCTTCAAGTCCGGCCCGCTGGAGGTCGGCAAACCCGTCTCGCCGGGCTGGATGGATTTTCAATTCACCGCGGAAGAGTTCGTCACCAACGCGGTCGTCTCGTCGCGGGTCGAGGCCGCCCCGGACAATCCCGATGGCGGATTCCCCGCCGTTTCCGTCACCGCCCGGGCCGGGCAGGACACCCAGACGCAATGGGTGCGCTTCGGCGATCCCGTCGTGATGCAGGTGGGCGGCAAAACCGTGCATGTGATTTACAGTTGGGACGCGATGCAGGTGCCGTTCACCGTGCGGCTGGAGGATTTCATCGTCGAACGCGACGAAGGCAGCGACAACGTCGCCGGCTGGACCAGCAAAGTGGCGTTCGAGGACGCCGAACGCGGCATCACGCAGCGCGCCTCGATCTGGATGAACCATCCGGCCTGGTTCGAAGGCTACAAATTTTCCCAGGCGAGCTGGAACCCGAACGACCTGAAATACACGGCGCTGCAGGTGAAGAAAGACCCGCAATTCGTCACCTACCTGACCTGGGTCGGCGCGGTGCTGATCGTGGGCGGCACGGCGCTGATGTTCTATTTCCGGCGCTGGTATGACCGGTCGGGCGGCGCGGTCGCGGCGGAGGAACCAGTCGAGGCGGACAAGGTGAAACACGAGAAGGCGGTGACGGTTTGAACAGACTCAGGACATTTGGAAAAGCGTTGCTGGCCGCGTCGTTGTTGTTGCTGGCAGCGGGATGCGTGTTTGCGGACGACCTCGATTTCGGCGCGCTCAAATATCTCGCCGTCCAAAAAGACGGCCGCAAAAAACCGCTCGATACCGTCGCCCTCGAGACTGTGCAAAAACTGACCGGCAAACGGACGTTTGTCGACGCGCAGAGCGGCCGCAAAATGGAACCGCTGGACGTGTTGCTCTCGATGTGGCTGGAAACGCGCGATTGGGGCAACGTTCCAGTCGTGCTGGTGACGTACAAACCGTTGAAGGACCAATTGGGCCTGGCGGCCGACCAGAAATATTTCACCTACTCCCAACTGACCAACCAGGCGTTCCAGACGATCATGCAACGCGTCGAAGACAAGGAACGCGGCCAGCAGAAACCGCAGTTGACGCACGACGAACGCGAAGCGCAGAGCGTCCACGAACGGATGACGCTGCTGGCGACGGCGGTCGGGCTGGATTCGCTGGCGGTCGTGCCGCACCCCAGCGACCCGAAAGGCCTGTGGCTGCCCATCACGCGGGTGGGGGAATATTACGGCCCGGAAAAGGAAGCGGCGCTCCAGAAGCTCGTGCAGTCCGTCGGCGCGGCCTACGACCAGCGCGACCCGGTCGCGTTCGCCTCCGCCTCGGGCGAGTTGCTGAAGTTTTTGCGCGGCCTCAGTCCGGCTGTGTACCCGACTTTCGAGACGCTCAACCGCGAAGTCCATTACAATTCGTTCCACCCGTTCCGCAAAGCACTGTGGTGTTACCTGGCGGCGTTCGTGATTATGCTCGTCACCTGGCGGGTGCGCAATCCGGCCGCGTACTGGGTCGGGCTCGGCGCGTTCGTGGCGGGTGTGTTCATCCACGGCTACGGGTTTTATCTGCGGATCATGATTTCCGGCCGGCCGCCGATCACCAACATGTATGAATCGGTGGTCTGGGTGAGTTTCGGCGCGGCGTTGTTCGCGTTGATCCTGGAACTGGTCTACCGGCCGCGCTACTACGTGGTGGCCGTCGCGCCGATCTCGATGGCGATGCTCTGGATGGCTGATCAATTTCCGGCGGTCCTCGATCCGACCATCGGCCCGCTGGTGCCGGTGTTGCGCGACAATTTCTGGCTGAGCATCCACGTGCCGACGATCACGCTCGGTTACGCCGCGTTTGCCGTGGCGATGGCGGTGGGCCACATCTCGCTGGGCTATTACATCTTCGCGCCCCGCGCCAAGGAATCCATCGCCCGGTTGGAAAATTTCGTCTATCGCGCCATGCAAATCGGCGTGCTGCTGCTGGCGGCCGGCACGATCCTCGGCGGCATCTGGGCGCATTACGCCTGGGGCCGGTTCTGGGGATGGGACCCGAAGGAAACCTGGGCGTTGATCGCGCTGCTGAGTTACCTGACCCCCCTGCACGGACGCCTGGCCGGCTGGATGAGCAGTTTCGCCCTGAGCGTGGCCAGTGTGGTCTGTTTCCTGGCCGTGCTGATGGCCTGGTACGGCGTGAATTTCGTCCTCGGCAAAGGCCTGCACAGCTACGGCTTCGGCGTCGGCGGTTTCGGCTACGTCGTCGGCTTCGTCGCCGCCGAACTGGCCTTCGTCGGCTTCGCCGCCCTGCGCCGCAAACAAGCCGTCTCCAGCGGAATCGGGTTGGAAGCGGTCGCGCGCACGTAAGGGTGCCCCTTCTCGTGAAGAGAAAAACAGAAAGCGACTGGCTTGTTGGACGGTGGCAAAGTGAGTCCAGTGTGATTCTGGATATCAGCAAACCCGGAAAGCGATTCAAGGTCCGCGCTTTTGACAAGGATGACAATGAGGAGTTTGTTGTTTCAAAGACCGTCTGGAATGGCAAATGTCTACGATTTGAAACTTACATGCCGTCAACCAAATGCCGGACGCGAAATTGTCTCACCATCGTCTCAAACACCAAATTGATTCAGGAACTGACGTTCTGGGAGCCCTGGACGAAGCTGCCGTCACGGTAGTGTCGTAATTTAAAAAGTCCCGCACAGAACTGGCAGGCATGGCAAAAATGTGCTACCGTGGCGGCAATGATATATGCGGTATGCATTGGCTTGGCGGCCAGGAGGGCCGTGGAGGCGGCGCAACGGCTGCGTTCGGCAGGCGCGCCGGAGCCCGGTCGAAGCGGCTCGCCGGGAGGCTCGCCCTCCAGACGACTCATTGCTGACCGCCAATCCGGTCGGGTCAAACCCTGTCAGGCCCAGTCGCACCTAGTCAAACCATCATTTTATCCGGCCATTGTTCGCTAACGCCTTGGCAGACAAGGTTATCCATCCGTTTAATCCGTGAAATTAGTGGATCGCCTTTCCGGTCGTCACTAACCACTAGCCGCTGGCTACTCGCCACTACTTCTCCGACCCAATACGGCCTAATACGACCTAATACGGCCTTAAATCCTTCCAGAGGGGGTGGGGGTGGTCAAAAAAAGCCAATCAAGGGGGTACGTGACTTGAAGGGGGTGGGTCTGGTAATCTGACCTCAGGGTTGCCCGCAACGATGAACTCATTGTGGCTGATTATTGGGTCGCTGGCCGCGTTTGCGGTGGCGTATCGCTATTACGGTGCGTTTCTCGCGGCCAAGGTCGCGATGCTCGACGACAGCCGTCAGACACCGGCGCACCGGCTCAAGGACGGGGTCGATTATCATCCCACCAGCCGGCTGGTGCTGTTTGGGCATCATTTTGCGGCGATTGCGGGACCGGGGCCGCTGGTCGGGCCAGTGCTGGCGGCGCAATGGGGGTTTCTGCCCGGTTTCATTTGGATCGTGATCGGCGCCTGCCTGGCGGGGGCGGTGCATGATTTTGTGATCCTCTGGGCGTCGGTACGCGAGGACGGGTTATCGCTTCCAAAAATCGCCCGCAACAACATCGGGCCGCTTTCCGGCATCACCACTTCCATCGCTACGCTATTTATCATCATCACGATCCTGGCCAGCATCGGCATTGTGGTCGTCAACGCCCTGTCCCAAAGCGCCTGGGGCATGTTCACCATCGTCATCACCATCCCGGCGGCGCTGGTGACCGGGTTGTGGATGTATAAAATCCGGCCGGGCAAAGTGCTCGAGGCGTCGGTGATCGGCGTGGCGATTGTGATGTTCGGCGTGATCGCCGGGCGGCCGTTCGCGGCGTCGGGGGTGAGTCATCTGCTGCTGTTCGACAAACCGACTCTGTCGATCATGCTCCCGGCCTACGCGTTTATCGCTTCCGTTCTGCCGGTCTGGGTGTTGATGTGTCCGCGCGACTATCTCAGTTCGTACATGAAGATCGGCGTGATGGTGGTGCTGGCTGTGGGAATTTTCATCGCGCATCCCGCGTTACAGATGCCTGCGACGACGCCATTCATTAATGGAGGAGGCCCGGTGATCAGCGGGAAAGTCTGGCCGTTTGTCTGCATCGTGATCATGTGCGGGGCGTTGTCGGGATTCCACGCCCTGATCGCTTCGGGCACGACGCCGAAGATGCTCTCCCGTGAATCCGACATCCGGCCGATCGCCTTCGGCGCGATGGTGGTGGAAGGGTTTGTGGCGGTGACGGCGTTGGTGGCGGCCTGCGCGTTGCAGCCGGGCGATTATTTCGCGATCAACGTGGCCCAGGACACAGCGGTGCAACGGTCGGCCTACGTGCACATGGTGGACACGCAGCAGACCCAGCACAACTGGGATCTTTCTGTCCGGGAATTGCCGGAACTGGACGCCGCAACGGGCGAGAAGCTGACGGGCCGCGTCGGCGGCGCGGTGACGCTGGCGGTGGGCATGGCCAAGGTGTTCGCCAGCATGCCGGGGATGAAGAAGCTGATTTCGTACTGGTACCACTTCGTCATCATGTTCGAAGCGCTGTTCATTCTCACGCTGCTGGAGACGGGGACGCGGGTGGCACGGTTTGTGGTCCAGGAAACGGCGCGCCAATTCATGCCCCGGGCCGAGATTGGCGGCCGGCCGCCCTGGGTGCTGAACATCACGATGAGTTTCCTGACCTGCCTGGCTTGGGGGTATCTGTTGTACACCGGCAACATCAACACCCTCTGGCGGATGCTGGGCATTTCCAATCAATTGCTGGCCGTCATCGCCCTGGCGGTCGGCACGACCTATCTGCTCAACCACGCGCCGAAACGAGTGCACGCGTTGTGCGCGGCGGTCCCGTTCTTCTTCGCGCTGGTCACCGTGCTGGCCGCGACCGTCCAGAGCATCCAGGGTTGGTGGCGGAAGATTCCCGGCGCGCCGCCGGCCGAACAGTTCTCGCTGCAACTGATGTGCTGGCTTGCGTCGATCATGCTGGTGTTGACGGTGGTGATCGCCGTGGACGCGATCCGCAAGTGGGGCGGCATTCTCGCACGTCCGGCGGCGCCCCCGGGCGCCGTGCCTGTTATTGAGCCGGCTTGACGGGTTCTTTCGATGGGGCGGGGGACTCGGGCGCGGCGGCCGGTGTTCGTGAAAGCGTCTGCTTGAGCCAATCGATCAGGATCGTCGGCAGATCGCGCACGCCCTTGAGCATGTCCGTGCCGTGCAGGTATCCCGTGCAGATGATCAGTTCGTTCGTGTCGGCCCCGTGGCCGGATTCCTTGCGGAGTTCAATCAAACGCTTGCAGGATTCGAACGCGAAGGGATCGTTCCGCGACACCGCGATGCGCAGCGGCATCGGGCCGAGCTTCTGCATGGCGTCATCCGTCCGCAGGTCCTTGTAGACGATACCCGGGCTGAGCAACACCAGCGCCGCCAGGTCTTCATTGAACAGCGTGTAACGCATCGCCACGTTCGCCCCAAGGCTGGAACCGACGATGCCGACGCGTTGTTTATCGATGCCCGGCTGGTCGGTCAGCCAATCCATGGCCGCCTCCACGTCCAACAGCATGTCCTGGTAATCCCGGGGCGTGAACCGGTGGAAATCCATCAGCTCCGGCCCCTGGGAAGTCAGCCGCCGCGTGCTCTCCCCGTGGCCGCGCAGATCGATGGCCAGCGCGGCAATGCCGTTGCGCTGCAGTGCCGTGGCGAACACGTCCCAGTCGGTGTGGTTGCGCTCGAAGCTGTGGATCAAGAGCACCGCGGGCGCCGGGCCGGATGCCACGGGGTAATAGACCCCGGCAATCCCCACGTCGTCCGCCGTGGTCAGGCGCACGGGACGCGAGAGTTGCGCCTCGGCGACGCTGACCGCCGCGGCGAGAAGGACCAAGGTGAAAGTAAGCCAGTTGCGAAACACGAGCGGGACTTTAACACAGCGTCAAGGCAGATCAACGGTTTTCAACAATTGCTCGCGCAATGTCTCCCGCGCACGGCGGCGACGTTCGTCGTCTGTGATGCCGGCGGGACCCCACAGGCTGAATGGGCGGCCAATGGTGACACTCATCGGGGCGCGCCGGAACCAATTACGCCAGTCGTACGGAGCGCGTGTGCCCCGCACGATCACCGGCAGGATCGCCGCGTGCCCCAGCAAGGCAATCGCGCCGGCACCCGGTTTGAAGGCCGGATCGCCCCCCAAGACGGAATTCCTACCCGACCGGATGCCGGCTTCGGGGAAGATGACGACGCAACGGCCGGCCCGCAGACGGCGGATGGCTTCGCGTGCCGCCCCGTGATCGACGCGCGCGCGGTCCACCGGAAACGCCCCGGCGCTCCTGACGATCTTTGCCAGCAGGGGATGGCGGAACAACTCGGCCATGGCCAGGAAATCCACCTTCCTCGTCATTGCCACGCCGACCATCGGCGGATCGGCCAGGCTGATGTGATTGCAGACCACCAGCAGCCCGCCCTCCGGCGGCACCCGGTCGCGCCCCACGATGCGTGTACAGAAGATGACGCGAAAGATGAAGGCAAACAGAAGCTTTCCAAACGTATAGACAGGCCGACGGTCCGCAGGCATCCCTGTTTGTAGCCAAAAGTCAGCGCCACAGCAAGGGTGGTGGAGAGTGCGTGATTGCCCAAGTGCCTATGTGAGTGGGTCTCAAAGCCGTTCCTTGGGCACACCGGTACTTGGGGACTCAGGCGCTACTTCCTTCTCTCAATCCTGGGAAAGCAGTGAAAACGCTTTACTAGATTATGAACTTGTGTAATACTGCAATCTGTTGCATGAAGGAAAGCATATCGGCTGGTCAGTAGAAGTTTCTGGACAAATTGAGCTGACCGATTTAGAGACGTAACATGCTTGAGAATCGAAAACGCTACACTATCAAGGACATTGCTGAGCAGAGCGGTGTTTCTCTCTCCACAGTTTCCTTGGTCTTGAACGGCAACCCCCGCATTAGTGCTGCGACCCGGGACCGGGTCCACCAGACGATCCAGCGTCTGGGTTATCAGCCGAACCGGATGGCCCGCGCCCTGGCGTGGCGTCACAGCCGGACGCTGGGCATTCTCGTCCCGCAAATCCGCCGCGCCTTTGCCGACGTTTATTTTGGCGAGATCGTCAGCGGTATCTACGACCGCGCCAGCAAGCTCGGCTACAAGATCATGCTCGAAGTGGCCAGCTCGAAATTCATCGAAAGCAAGGAATACCTGCAACTGTTCGACCAGAAATTTGTCGACGGCATTTTGATGATCGGCGCAAACGCGAAACACGAATTTCTGTCGGAGATGGTGGACAGTTCCCGTCCTTTGTTGATGGTCAACAGCTACTCCAAGGAGTGGGACGCGAATTATGTGGTCTCGAATTACCGGTACGGCGCCTGGCAGGCGGCGCAGCATCTGGTGCAGTTGGGGCACCGCCGGATCGGGTTTATCGCCGGCGGCATCGGGGCGATCCAGACGAGCCAGGATGTCTGCGAATCGTTCAATGAAGTGTTGCGGGAGTGGGGCATCGAGCCGGACCCGCAATTGATGGTGGACGGCCTGTTGACGGAAGACGGCGGCATGAAGGCCGCGGAGCAACTGCTGCGCTACGATTCACAGGTCACCGCCATGTTTGCGCTGAACGACAAGATGGCGCTGGGCGCGATGAAGAAGTTGAACGAACTGGGCCTGCAGGTGCCGCGCGACATTGCGGTCGTCGGTTTTGACGATATTTCGCTGGCCAGTTACTCGATTCCCAGTCTGACGACGGTGCATCAACCGCTGTACGAGATCGGCAAATTGAGCTGCGAGCGCCTGATCGAGTTGATCCACGGGAGGATCGACCGGGTCAACGAAGTGCTGCCGATTTATTTGGTCGTACGCGATTCCTGCGGCGCCAAGCTCAAGCAGAGCCAGAGCGCCGCGACGCGGGTCTGAAACCAACGGAGGAACCACAACCGGTTATGAGAAACGCTTACGCCATCGTTGTCCTTTGCCTTCTGGCTGTATCGCTGCGCGTCACCTCCACCGCTGCCGCTGCCAGCGATGATGGGATCGCCACGACGTTCACCTACACGGACACCAACGCCACCAGCGTCGCAGTGGCAGGCGAGTTCACCAACTGGAACAGTAAACCCATGGCCAATGACGGCGCGGGCAACTGGTCGGTCACGCTCTATCTCAAGCCCGGCTACTACGGCTACAAGCTGATCGTGGACAATTCGGCTGAATGGATTTTGGACCCCAAAAACCCGGCGCACAAGCTGGTCAATGGCGTCGACAACTCCGGCATCTCGGTCGGCGGTGTGCAGCCGCCCGCAGGGTCCTCGGCCGCGCCTGTGACCGCCACTGGCGGGAAGGTGCCGGTTACATTTACGTATTCCAGCCCGGCTGCCAAGACGGTGCACGTGGCCGGTGAATTCAACAGTTGGCTGGACAACGATCAGGGGCATGTGACGGGCCACGCCGAATGGCAGTTGCAGAACGATGGGGCGGGCAACTGGAAGCTGACCACCGCCCTGGCGCCCGGCAAATACAAATTCAAGTACGTGGTGGACGGCGGCGACAAATGGGACGTTGATGCGAGCAAGCCGGCCTCGGCGGACGGCAATTCGATCATCGAAGTCAAAGCATCCGATGCCGGGTCCGCAGTTGCGGCTGTGACCGCCACTGGCGGGAAGGCGCCAGTTACGTTTACGTACTCGAATCCGGCTGCCAAGACGGTGCACGTGGCCGGCGAATTCAACAACTGGCTGGACAACGATCAGGGGCATGTGACGGGCCACGCCGAATGGCAGTTGCAGAACGATGGGGCGGGCAACTGGAAGCTGACCACCGCCCTGGCGCCCGGCAAATACAAATTCAAGTACGTGGTGGACGGCGGCGACAAATGGGACGTTGATGCGAGCAAGCCGGCCTCGGCGGACGGCAATTCGATCATCGAGGTCAAAGCATCCGATGCCGGGTCCGCAGTTGCGGCTGTGACCGCCACTGGCGGGAAGGTGCCGGTCACGTTTACGTATTCCAACCCGGCTGCCAAGACGGTGCACGTGGGTGGTGAATTCAACAGTTGGCTGGACAACGATCAGGGGCATGTGACGGGCCACGCCGAATGGCAGTTGCAGAACGATGGGGCGGGCAACTGGAAGCTGGCCACCGCCTTGGCCCCTGGCAAATACAAATTCAAGTACGTGGTGGACGGCGGAGACCATTGGGAATTGGATCCGAACAAACCTGCTTCGACGGACGGCAATTCGATCATCGAAGTCAAAGCATCGGATGCGGCACAAGCTGCGCCGCAGCCGGCGGCCGCGGGTGGCACGACGGCGTCCGGAGCCGGCGTGACGTTTACCTATGCCGACCCGAACGCGAAGGCCGTTTTCCTGGCGGGTGAATTCAATAACTGGAGCGCGACGGCCAACCCGATGCAGAAGGACGCCACCGGCGCCTGGACGGCCAGTGTTCCGCTGAAGCCCGGGCGCTACCAGTACAAGTACGTTGTGGACGGCAATTGGCTTCAGGATACCGCCAACCCTGACTCCGTCAACGACGGGGCGGGCAACATCAATTCCGTCAAAACGGTTTCGCCGTAGTCGATTGGCCGTCAGACGGCCGGGCTTGAGGTGGATTCTGTCGAGGTGTCACGTTAACGAATTGGCCGGCGGAAAATTCCTGGCGGCTTGTGTCGCGCTGGTGTTGGCGTCGTCGACAGCCCGCGCCACAGTCGATTTGACGCAGGTCAACAGCTACCCGGTGTTGGACGGCGGCCGCTCGACGCCGCTGGAAGAAATCGTCTCTACGGATGACCTGGCCCAGTCGGTTCTGGTTGGGCCCAACGGTGTGATTGACCCGCCGACCTTAATGGACACGCCGGGCGGCAGCGAAACGCCGCCGGACGGCGCACGAGGGAACACAGGTGTGGCGGCTGCCCCGTCCAATCAACCCAACCAGCCAGCGGCCCCGCATGATGTCAGTCCAGCCGGCGTCGTTTCCGTGCGATTTCGTGATTTCAATCCAGCGGCCAACGCCGATTTCCATGGCGACCCGATGCTGCTTAGCCTGACAAGCGGCGCCGCTTCCGCACTTGCCTTGCAGGACGTTGCCTCGTTTCCTTCGGAAATGAAGAACGCCGGTGTGGTGCCGGCAGGTGCGAATGGGTCGCCGGGGCTTGAGCCATCCAGTATATTTCTGCTTGCGGTCATAGTTTTGGCGGTTTGGCTGTACCTGAAAGGTGACTTGAAGGCGCCTGCTGTGAGGACAGTGGGGAGGTTGTAGGCCATTTGGGGCGAATCGGGCAGAATTAATGCTTTAGTGATGAAGACAAGGCTTGACGAACCCCCTGGGAATGGTTCATAGTAACACATTGAGGGTTATCAGCCTCCAAGAAGAGACTGTGCATAATAATCTAAATTCGCTGCTTATTCGGAAGGCGTTCTACTGCAGTAGGGTAGACTTGCCGTAATCGTCTTATTTCACACATCCAAGCGGGATACACGGGAGAAAAACAGCATGTCCACGACGACTCAGGTAAAACGGTTAACGTCACGTTCGCGTGAAACCAGATTTCTTTTGGGGATCGGCCTGATGGCCGCCGTGACCTTGGTGCCATGCCTGGCAATGGCATGGACCACGATGAACATTCCCGGCACGTGGGACGCCTTTAACGCCGGTGATACGGCCGGGCCGTTTCGGATGACGAAAGTTTCCCCCCCGGGCACCCCGGCGGGGATGGACTGGTACACGAATGTGATGTACGTCGCGGCCTCCGGCGGCGACGTGACCAACGGCAGCTACCAACTCAAGTTGGCTGCCAACGGAGCGTTCACGTTTAACTGGGGCGGCCCAGCCGTGAACATTGACGCCACGACGGCACTGACGGCTTCCAGCGCCGGTAACGCCACCATCACGCTGACCAATGGATTTTATTACTCGTTTCGCACGCTGAATCCTCCCACGAACGCCACGGCCACGCTGGCGGTGATGAAGACGACCAATCCGCCAATCTCGGTCAAGCTGGCCAGTCAGGTTCCGCCCACACCGCGCACCAACGACAGTGTGACGCTGAATATCAATTTAAGCGCGCCGAAATCCCCCGAGGAAACCATTTATGTGCGTTGGACAACCAACGCATACGCTGCGTCAACCATGGAGGCGTGCACGTCCGTGACGCCGACCAACTACACGGCCACCATCCCGCCCGAACCGGATGGCACCGCTGTCAGCTACTATATCCTGACTACCACCGCGGCCGGCATCACCCCGGCCAATGCGGATTCCCTGACCCTCGCGCTGGACTCCAATGGGGGCAACAATTACGCCTACACGACCTACGCGATCCCGTGGCCCGGGTTCGGTTATCCCAGCGATCCGGCGACCAACATCCATCACTGGAAGGAAGAAGCCGTCGTCGGCAACGGCTTCATCAACGGGATGCTCGATCAAAATGGCGCCCTCTACGATTTGTATTACCCCAGCGTCGGCGCCCGTCACGGCGTCGGCACGTCCAATGAAGGCTATCGCGGCCCCGAACAGTTCCCCAATTGCCCCAGCCTGGACCAGGAAGCGAACGGCCAGATGAACCTGATCGCTGCCCAGGGTGGCATCGGCATCAGTGCGGGCGGCACCAACAGCATCTACTGGCTTCAAAATACCGACGGCACCGACTACATCGGGATCGGACAGCAGTGGGACAGTGACAGCGTGAACGTCGTGCTCACGTCGAACACCCTGGTGGCGGCAGGCAACAACATTCAGGTCGTTCAGTACGACTTCTGCCCGACCACCAACGCCCTGCCGCTGGTGACCGATGGCACCCGCACCAACTACGGCGTGTACATCAAGCGGTTCCTGCTGACCAACAACCAGGCCTCCACCAACACGATTGATTTCTACTACGACGCCAACTTCAACATCAACGGCGGCAACCAGTACGACCAGATGTTCTGGGACACGTCCGCCGGCGGGACGAATTATGATGCCATGGTGGCGTTCGACAACACCGGCCGTATCGTGCCCGTCCAGACGAACTCCTGCGATCCGAACGGCTACACCACGGAATATTCACCGCCATTTGCGTTCCCCTACGTGAAGAGCAATTCCCTCTATTTCGCGACGGCCATGAAATTGGTGACGAACATTGTTACCGGCGCGGGCTCGCCGGCCGACGGCAGTTGGCGCGACATCACCCCCACGGACGATCAGGAAGGCTGGATCGGCAAGCGCCTCACGCTGGCCCCCGGCGTGACTAATGAAGTGGACGTTCTGGTGGTCGGTTCGTGGGACGATTTCGCGGGCGCCACAGGCACCTACCAGTTCTGGGGCCGACCGATGGTGAATTGGTTTTACAACAACAACATGGCGACCGCTCAGGCCGCGACGGAGACGTATTGGTCGAACTGGCTGGCGGGCGGCGTGACGGTGAATCTGCCCAGCGCGGCGTATAACAAGCTGTTTAAACGGTCGCTGTTGATCACCGCTTTGCATTGCGACACGGTTTCGGGCGCGATCATCGCCGGCATGCACAACGGGGCCTATCCGTTCTGCTGGCCGCGCGACGGCGTGTACGCAGCTGTCACGCTTGACCGCACGGGCCATCCGGCGGAGGCGGTGAATTTCTATCGCTGGTTGCGCGACATTGCCTACCGAAACAACGATATCAACCCGACCGGCGTATCGTTCTTCTTCCAAAAATACAACACGGACGGCTATCCTGTCTGGACCGCTGCGCAACTGGATGAGACCGCCAGCGTCCCGTGGGGGCTGTATTACCATTACCTGATCTCGGGAGACAACGCGTTCGTGTCAAACTATTGGAACCTGGCGCGGCAGTCGGGGTATGCCTGCTCCTGGACGAGCGAGCATGACGCGTCGGTGTATTTCGACGCCAGTACCTACCTGCTGAACACGGAAAGCGTCTGGGAGGATTCCACCAGCGAGTTCCTCTATTCCAACGCCAGCATCGTGCGCGGGTGCCGTGACGCCGCCAACATGGCCCAGTTGATGGGCTTGGCGGGTCCCACTGGCGACTACCTCTACTTTACCAATGAGTCCTACCAGATCCAATACGGCACCAATGGCGTCGGCGGCACGACGGGACGGATTCTTTCCAAACGCGAGCCGGCGGACATCAGCCAGCTGGGGCCCGTCATCCCGTTTGAGATCTATTCCCCGGCTGACCCGCTGATGACCAACATCGTGGAGAGAATCACCGGCCGGCAGGCGTCGTTCGGCTTCCAGAATTCGTTGGTGGAAACCGACAGCGTCAGTTATCCCGATATCGTGGGGCTGGTCAATCGGTACGTCTGGAACGTTAACAGCAACTACGATAATTACTGGAACACAGCCGGCGCCCCTTACGGCCACAGCCCTTGGTTCCTGGCGACTTCGTGGTTTGGCGAATATTTTGCGCGCTGGCAGGATTACACGGGCGGCAAGGCGATGATCAACACGAACAAGTACGTGCTCGACCTGTTGGTCAACAAACTCGGCCCGCTGGGATTGGCCAGCGAACAGATTGCGCCGACCGTCGCGCTGCAGAAATACCCCGGGTTCTGGCTGCAGACCGCCTGGCCCAACGTCTGGGAATCACACTCGACCCTGATCGATCAGATGATGATGTTCCTGGATTTCAAGCCGGAGGGAACAAACGGCAACAACACCTGCTACTTCGCGCCCAAGTTGCCCGTGGGCTGGAATACGATGACGTTCAATAACATGGTCTCGCAAGGCCAGCAGTTCGATATCACCGTCGCGGAAACCGGCGTGGCCCCGCAGACCACCACCAACGTCATTGCCACAATCAACAAACATACGACCGGCAGCCTGAACTTCGATATCTATCTGCGCACCCCGACGGACCAGGCCAGCAACATCTATCAAATGGTCGTCGTCAACAATACCCAGGGCGCCATCGGCTTCGTGCCGGGCTACACCTCGTCCCTCGACGCCAGCACGGGCCGTGTCCATGTCCAGGGACCGTTAACGTTCACCCCGGGCATCAACAGCATTGCCGTCTATCCCGATACCGAAGGAAAGGGCGTGCCGGATTATTGGAAGGCGCAGTACGGATATACACCGTCGACGCCCGCCAGCACCATCGGCGTCAACGGCCAGACGCTCCTGCAAAGCTATACCGCCGGGCTGAATCCGAACAACCCGAATGACGGCCTGCATATCATCCAGGCCGCTCAGACGGCGCTCGGCCAGCCGTTCCAGGCCGCGATGAACGGACATGCAGGCCGCGTTTACATCCTGCAACGGACCACGGACTTGACCTCGTCGAACTGGGTCGGGATTGTGACCAACGGAGTTCTCGCAGCCGATGGGAACGTGTTGCTGGCCGATCCGAATCCGCCTGTGCCGAACGCGTTCTACCGGTTCCAGGTCAATTGGCCGTAGCACGACTGTGATGCCAGAAACGGCCCCTTTGGCAGCCATGGACCAGTGCATGCGGCACGAGCCGCATTCCCGGCGTTTTGTCAACAGGCTCGACAAAGGCCGGGTCCTCATCAAGCTGCAAAGCGCCTGTGACGAAATCCAGGACGCCCGGATCATCTGGCGCACGGGCCGGAGGGAACACGAACAGCCGCTCGAACGGCTCGGCCACGTCAACGGCCAGGAGTTTCTCAGCGCCACAATCAGCGTCCGCTCGAAGATCGAGTACGTCTTCCAAGTGCACGCCTGCGGCTTCGCCCGCTGGGTGACGCCCGGTGGCACGCACCTGAACTCGACCAGGCCGCAGTCGTGGTTTACCTATGATCCTCGCGCGCAGGCGGCGTTTGAGACCCCGGCGTGGGTGCGGGACGCGGTGTTCTACCAGATCTTTCCCGAGCGGTTCTGCAATGGCGATCCCACGAACGATCCGCCCAACGTGGAACCGTGGGGCTCGCCGCCGCAGTTCCGCAACTTCATGGGCGGCGATCTCCAGGGCATCCTGGACAAGCTGGATTACCTCGGCGACCTCGGCGTCAGCGCTCTGTATCTGACGCCGATTTTCCAGAGCGCAAGCAACCACAAATACGACATCATTGATTACTTCACCGTCGACAACCATTTCGGCGACATGGCCCTGTTACGCAAGCTGGTGGACGCGTGCCATGCGCGCGGCATCCGCGTGATTTTTGACGCGGTATTCAACCACTGCTCGAACCTGCACCCGTTTTTCCTCGACGTGAAGAAGAAGGGGCGGAAATCGCGGTATTGGGACTGGTTTCACATCAAGAAATGGCCGATCCCCGACAGGTTCGCCAAGCACAAGGACGCGCTGGAATGGTACGACTGCTGGTGGGGCTTCCACACGCTGCCCAAACTCAATTACGCCAATCCGAAGGTCGAGAAATACTTCCTAAAAGTCGCCCAATTCTGGCTGCGCGAGGCGCAGGCCGACGGGTGGCGGCTCGATGTGCCCAACGAAGTCATCCAATCCTTCTGGCCCAAGTTCCGCCGCGCCGTCAAAAAGGTCAACCCCGAGGCCTACATTGTCGGCGAAATCTGGGAGGACGCCTCGCCGTGGCTGGTCGGCGACCAGTTTGACGCTGTGATGAACTATCGCTTCCAGAAGGCGTTGCTCGGCTTCTTTGCCGAGGAAACACTTGACGCCCGGGGGCTGGACCACGCGTTGCGCCAGATCATGCTCGATTATCCCGAGCAAGCCACCGCCGTGATGCTGAACCTGCTCGGCAGCCACGATACCGCACGGCCGATGACCGTGGCCAAGGGCGACGTCGATTCGTTGAAACTGATGGCCGCGCTGCAATTCACCTTCGAAGGCGCCCCGTGCATCTACTACGGCGACGAAATCGGCATGGAAGGCGGCAAAGACCCCGACTGCCGCCGCTGTTATCCGTGGGACAAACCCGAATCGCACAACCGCGCCTTGCTGGCCCATTACAAGAAGCTCATCGCGATCCGCCAGGGCAATCCCGCGTTGCGCGCCGGGACGTTCCGCCCGTTCGTCGTGGACAACGAACGCGGCCTCTACGCCTTCGAACGACGCGCCGAATCCAATCACTGCCTCATTGCCCTGAACCGCAGCCCGCAAGCCCACACGATCAAACTGCCCGCCCGCGTCCGGGCCACCGACTTGCTGACGGGCAACACGCTCGCTGCCGACCAAGCCACCGTCCCCGCCCGTGGCGCGCTCATCTTGCGCGTCGAAAGTTGACCAACGAAGAACGCCTGCCGTCTTCGCTTGTCTAAGCAGGGATGACGGGATACAACGTACTGATGCAACGTCTGGTGGTTTATCTATCGTTTGTGTTGTGCCTGGCGGCCACTTCGTTTGCTCAGAGTAATGAGGTTGCCCGTCCGACGATTAACCTCGCGGGTACGTTCAATGATTGGAGTCCCACCAATGCCGATTACCGGATGACGTTTGCGGGGGACCAAGTGTACGTCCTGCAGAAGTTCTTTACGGCGGGACATTACAAATTCAAGTTCACCGTGGATGGCGACTGGACCAGGCACTATGGTGATGGACCAGGCGGCTTGCTGACCCAGCCGGGCGCGGACATCAAGCTCGACATCAAGAAGCACGGCCAATACACGATCCTGCTGGATCTGGGCGCGCACCACTGGAAGATCGAGCCCGCATCACTCGATGAACCGCACCCGGTGCTGCTCTTGCACAGCCCCGTCCACATCCACTTGCCCATCACGCTCGACGGCTCGGAAAGCGTGCCGCGCGACGGCAAGGAGATCTTGAGCTACGAGTTCGGCCAGGACACGAACGATGTGGTGAAGGCGACGCTGAGGCACCAGGACGAGACGTCACCGAAAGCGACGGTCGTGCTTCCGCGGGATGGCACGTACCATTTCTGGCTCAAGGTCAACGACGGCATCGGGGGCCCGTCCGAGACGATCACGCTTAAGCCGCAGGCCAGCTACCAGATTGTCGGCGATTGGACGGCTGCCGATCCCAACGATCCCGCCACCTTCTTAAAACAGGCCGGCGGGACAACCTACGAGACAATCCTCAAGTCCACCGCGCCGGGGGATCAACAATTGATCCTCATCAAGAACCATGACGAGGGACGGATCGTCTCCAGTCTCACCGTCAGCATCACGCAAACCAACAAGCAGTTCTGGCGCGTGAGCTACGACGAAAAGACCCGGGACTTCAAGTGCGTCCCTGAGCAACTGGTGGAATTCTCCTATCGGCCGGCCGACGACCCGGTCCTGCAGGGCCGGGTCGAGGCGACCTCGGTCAATCTGGCGGGCACGTTTAACGAGTGGAGCGGCACCGCCACGCCGATGACGGATACCGGGGATGGGACGTATGTGGCCGATATGAAACTGGACGACGGTTACTACCAGTACAAGTTCGTGGTCAACGGTGAGGGGTGGATGCAGGACCCCAACGCCGATCCCGCCTTGCGCAAGGAGGACGGCCACGGCGGGTTCAACTCGGGCATCTACATCGGCCAGCAGGGCAAGGACTACGGGCCGCCGCCCAAGGACGACATCAACATGGCCGCCGTCCGCCACAAACCGCAGGACCCGGAGTTTTTCAACGTCCTCTCCAGCGAACTGGTCGAAATCAGGCTGCAAACACTCCAGGCGGACGCCACACAGGTCAGCCTCGAATTGCTGGGTAAAGACCGGACGGCCTCGATTCCCATGCAGGTGGCCGAGACGGCCTTCGGGTTCGACTATTGGTCGGCGAGCGTTTTCGCGGGCGATCTCGGGAAGGACATCACCTATTACTTCCGCCTGGTGGACGGGCCGACGACGAGATATTGCGGGCTAGCTGAGGACAAGGAGGCGAAGCTCGGCATCCGACCCTTCACCACGGAACTGGCCGCGCATCTCTGGACGCCGGATTGGGCGAAGAACGTCGTCTGGTACCAGATGTTTCCAGACCGCTTCCGCAACGGCTCCAGGGAGAATGATCCGCCGCACACGTTGCCGTGGCGCTGGGACTGGTACAAATGCGCGCCGGGAGAGCAGTGGAACGAAACGAAGAAGTTTTCCAATAATTGGTACGATCGCAGGTTCGGGGGCGATTTTCAGGGTGTGATCGACCGGCTGCCGTACTTCCACGATCTCGGCGTGACGGCGCTTTACTTTTGCCCCGTCTTCGAGGCCAACTCGTACCACGGCTACGACACAGTCGATTACCGGCACATCTCTGAATATTACGGGTTCAAGGGCGACTACGAAAAGGTCGCGCCGGAGGAGACGCTTGACCCGAAGACGTGGCAGTGGACCCCGTCCGACAAATTGTTCCTGGAGTTCGTGAAGAAGGCGCACGCGCAGGGGTTGAAGGTGATCCTCGATGGCGTGTTCAATCACATGGGCAAGCGAAGTTTCGCCCTGCGCGACGTGCTGGCCAACGGCGTGAACTCCCCGTACGCCGATTGGTTCGACATCACCGACTGGGGCCCGCCGGTCAAATACAAGTCGTGGGACGGTGGCGGTTACATGCCCAACTTCCGCAAAGATGCCGAGCATGGCATCGCCTCGGAATCGGCACGCCAGTACCTTTTCAACATCGCCCGGCGCTGGATGGACCCGAACGGCAACGGCGATACCTCCGCCGGCATCGACGGCTGGCGGCTCGACGTGGCCCAGGATGTGCCGCCCGCCTTCTGGCGCGATTGGCGCAAGCTCGTCAAGGGCATCAATTCCAACGCCTACATCACCGGCGAAGATTGGGGCCTTGAGCCGCAACATCTGCAGGGCGACGAATGGGACGCGGTGATGAACTACCAGTTCGCCATCCGCGCCGTGCGCTATTTCATCGACCAGCAGCACAAGATCTCCGCCACGGAATTCGACAGCCAGCTCCGCCAGTTGCTGGAGTCCTATCCGATGCAGGTGGACATGGTGATGCAGAACCTGTTCGACTCGCACGACACCGACCGGGTCGTCAGCATGATCGCCAATCCCGATCGCGATTACAAAAACTGCAGCCGCCCGGAGGACGGGTGCCCCTACAACGGCGCCAAGCCCGTCGCGGACTCCTATCGCGTGCTGAAATTGATGGCCACGTTTCAAATGACCTTCCTCGGCGCGCCGATGATCTGGTACGGCGACGAGGCGGGCATGTTCGGCTCCGACGATCCGACCGACCGCAAACCGATGCTCTGGAAAGACCTCGAACCCTACGACAACGCCCAGGACATCGTCATGGACGACGTGCTCAACCACTACGAACGCGTCATCGCCATCCGGAATACCTATCCCGCGTTGCGCACCGGCCTGTACCACGCCTATCTGTTGGACGACACGAAGGATCTGTTCGGGTTCACCCGTACCCGCGGGGCCGACGTTGTGGCCGTGATCATCAACAACAGTGCGAGGGATCAGTCCTCGGACATCCCTGTGCCGTTTGCCAACGACACCCACGTGATCGACGTGATGACCGCCCCCTCGGAAATTTACGATGCCACACTGACCAGTCTCGGATTCCCCGCGTTTGAACAGGGCACGAAAGTGCGCGCCCTGCGCATCAGCGCCGCTGCCCCGTCACTCATCGTCCGCGACGGCAAAGTCCATCTGGACCTCCCCAAAAAATCCGCCGCTATCCTCGTAAGACGATAACTTTGGAAGGCCGCCGCTCAATGGCGACGAGGGGGAGACTTGCGGGCGCGCCACCGTTGCGCAACTGTCTGGACGAACCATACAAGCAGGACAACGTCGCCGAGGAACATGGCGACGAGGCCTGATGAAAGGAGCATCGGTTGCTGGTAACGTAGATTGATCCTGATGGAATCGCCTTTTGTCAAAAATTGTTCGACACACATCACTTGTGTCGTCACGAACGCCAGGGCCGCCAGTCCACCACCAAGGCACAGGAACCAGCGGGGCCAGCGAAACTGTGGCTTCATTCCCAATGCTACCTTCCCAGTGCCATCATTCGTTCGATGGGCACGAGGGCGCGGCGGCGGACGTCTTCGGGGAGGATGATCTCGGGGGACATGTTTTCCAGCGCGGCGACGGCCTTCTCCAGAGTGTTCTTCTTCATGAAACTGCATTCGTTGCAGTGGCAGGAGTCGGTCGGGCCGGGGATGAAGACCTTGCCGGGCAACTCTCTGCGGAGCCGGTGGAGCATGCCTTCTTCCGTGACGATGATGAATTCGTTCGCGGGCGAATTTTTGCAGTAGCTCACCATCTTCTCGGTCGAGCACACTTCATCGGCCATCATCCGGACGGCGGGTAGACATTCCGGGTGGGCGACGATTTTGGCGTCGGGATGTTCCTGTTTGATCCGGAAAATCGCCTTGTGGGTGAACAGCACGTGCGTGGAGCAGGCGCCCGGCCAGAGAATCATCGGCCGGCCCGTTTGCGCCATGACCCATTGACCAAGGTTCTGGTCGGGGACGAAGAGTATCTTTTTGTCGGGCGGGATGGAGTTAACCACCTTAACGGCGTTGGACGAGGTGCAAATGATGTCCACAAGCGCTTTGACGGCGGCGGTGCAATTGATGTAGGCGACGATCACGACGCCGGGATGCGCTTCCTTCCAGCGGGCGAGCGCTTGGGCGTCGCAGGAATCGGCCAGCGAACAGCCGGCGTCGAGGTCGGGCAGCAGCACGGTCTTGCCCGGATTAACGATCTTCGCGGTCTCGGCCATGAAATGGACGCCGCAAAACAGGATCACGTCGGCGTCGGTTTCCTTCGCCTTGAACGAAAGGCCGAGCGAGTCGCCGACGAAATCCGCCGCGTCTTGCAGTTCCCGCACCTGATAATTGTGCGCCAGGATGACCGCATTGCGCAGCTTCTTCAGCTCACGGATACGGTCCTGCAAGCTTGTTATATCAATGGTTGCGCTCATCGTCATGTCCAATTTCGCCAGGGTCCCAAACGCCAATCTACTCTGGCGGGAAACACGGGGTTTGTCAACGCGGCGGCGGTCTGCTATATTTGAAACGTTGGGGCAGTTTGGATTGAATCGAGAAAGAACAGAAAGGCTGAAGAAGCAACTTTTATGAAGACGTACCTGTCACGCATACCTTTTGTTATTTTCGTCGCCCTGTTCGCCGCCGCGGCGGGCCCTCGGTCGTGGGCCAAGGATGCCGCCACGTCGACCGACGGGAACCTGGAGATCGCGCGCAAGCTGGAAAGCGCATTTGAAAAGGTCGCCGACCAGGCCAGCGAGTCCGTGGTGATCATCACCGTCACCCAAAAGGTCGCCGGACAAGCCGACGTGAACGACAGCGATGGCGATGAAGACAACGGGGGCGATCAGAACAACAAGAACAACAACAACGGCGGCGGCCAGGACGATTCGCCCTTCAAGTATTTCTTCCCCCATCACGGAACACCCCTGCCGCAACCGCACGACGTGGACAGCGAGGGGTCGGGGATCATCATTCGCAGTGACGGTTATATCCTGACAAACAATCACGTGGTGGACCGCGCTTCCAAAGTCACGGTCCGCCTGAAGGACGGGCGCGTGTTCGAGAATGCGCGGATCGTCGGGCAGGACGACATGACCGACATCGCGGTGGTCAAGATTGACGGCAAGGACCTGCCCGTGGCCCAGCTGGGCGACAGCGGAAAAGTCAGGGTGGGGCAGTGGGCGATTGCGATTGGCGCGCCGTACGAGCTGGATTACACCTTCACGGTTGGCTTCGTCAGCGCGAAAGGGCGCTCGGCGGTCTGGAATTCCTCCGCCAACGCCTATGAGGATTACATCCAAACGGACGCGGCGATCAATCCCGGCAACTCGGGCGGGCCGTTGTGTGACATCGAAGGGCGCGTCATCGGGATCAACACGCTGATTCGCGGGTTGAATCGCGGCATCGGGTTTGCCATTCCGATCGACATGGCCCGTGACGTGTCGGACCAATTGATCGCCAAGGGCCGGGTGGTGCGGGCGGCGATCGGCATCAGCATCGATCCGCTTTCCGACATCAAGGAGTTGCAGGAGCGGTACAAGGACCTGAAGGAAGGTGTGGTGGTGATGGAGATCCGGCCGAACACCCCGGCTGCCTCCAGCGAATTGCAGCCGGCGGACGTGATCGTGGGCATCGACGGCGCCCCGGTGAAATCGCCGAAGGAACTGCAAACCCGGATCCTGCAGAAACGGATCGGTGACAAAGTCGTGCTGGATGTGGTGCGCGATGGCAAACCGATCAAGATTGCGTTGAAGACCGCGGAAATGCAATCCGATTGGCTGGTGGCTGAGCGCGTCAACCCTGCTGATCCGGAACTGGAGACAACGCTGGGGTTGACGGTGCAGACGCTGACGAAGGATTTGGCCAAACAGTTTGACGTGCCGGAAACGCGGGGCGTGGTGGTGACCGACGTGGCCGATGGCAGCCCCGCCCAGGAGAGCGGACTCCAGCACGGCGATGTCATCACCGAAGTGGAACGCACAGCCGTGGCCGGCGCGGATGAGTTCAAGGCCGCCGTGGCCAAGGCCGACGGCAAGAAGAGCATTCTGTTGTACGTGAAGCGCGACGGCGTCTCAACGTTTGCCGTGCTGAAGCAATCGAAATAGCCCCGGCCCGCCGGGACTTGATTGTGCGTACGTGAAGCGGTAAAAGCACGGGATGAAAACGTTCCTCAAATGGTTGGTGATCGGTGTGATCGTGTTGGCGGCGGCACTGGTGCTGGCCCGCAACTTCATCGCCCGCGAAGCAATCCAGGTCGGCGCGACCAAGATGACAGGGTTCCCCTTGCAAATCGGGAACGTCAACGTAGGGTTGATCAACGGCCAGGTCGACGTTCACGATATCAAGCTGATGAACCCGCCTGACTTTCCCGACAGCCGGTTTGTCGACATGCCGGAACTGTTCATCGACTACCGGCTCGGCTCGATGCTCCACGGCGTGCCGCACATCAAGAACATGCGGATCAATATCGAGCAACTCGTCGTCGTGAAAACGGCGAAGGGCGATTCCAACGCGGCGAAGCTCAAGGGCATGGTGTCCTCGGGCGGCTCCAGCAGCACGAAGTATCAGTTGGACTTGCTGCGCGTTCACATCGGGACCGTTACGATCGAGGATTTCTCGCGGGGCAAACCGACCGAGCGAAAGACGGCGCTCAACATCGATGCGACCTACAAGGACATCAGCGATTCCACCGATATTTCCCGCCTTGTGATGCTGACCGTCATGAGCCAGATCCATCTGCCCGACATTGGTATCAATACGGATGACTTGAAGAAATCCCTCGGAAGCGTCCAGAATACAGCCGGCCAGGCCGTGAAGGGCGCCACCGACGCTTTGGGCGGCCTGTTCAAGTCGCTGAATCAGAAACAGTAGGCCCCCCGGTGCTCGGTCGTGCGTGATCGTTTAGAGCGGTCGCTGCCCCGAGGGCAATTGCCAGGTGTGCCCGCTGGCTTCCCAGATTGAATGGAAGAGCACGATGGCGACGGCCGTCGCCAGGTTCAGGCTGCGCGCCTTTTCGTGGAACATGGGGATGCTGATCGTCGAATCCTTGTACTGCGCCAACAGATCATGGAGCAGGCCTTTTGTCTCCCGGCCAAACACCAGATAATCGCTCCACCGGTAGCGCGGCTCGGTGTAGAGGCGCGTCGATTTGGTTTCGACGAGATGAAACCGTGCCTCGGGCGCGGCCTGTGCGCGTAGCGCGTCGAAGCTGTCCCAGGACTTCCAGACGATGTGCCGCCAGTAATCCATTCCGGCCCGCTTCAGTTCGCGGTCGTCGAGGCGGAATCCGAGCGGCCCCACCAGATGCAGCGTCGCGCCGGTGGCGGCGCAGAGCCGCCCGATGTTGCCCGTGTTGGGCGGGATTTCCGGCTCAATCAGGACAACGTTCATTGAAGCAGAAAAAAGGTCAGGCGACCTGGTCCGGGTCGCCTGACTTCCCATAGAGACAACAACCTCACCGTGTTATTTGGCCTTTGCGTAGCGGGCGGCGATTTCGTCCCAGTTGACGACGTTCCACCACGCATCGAGATAATCTTTGCGCTTGTTCTGATACTTCAGGTAGTAGGCGTGCTCCCAGACGTCGACGCCCATGATCGGTTTGTGGCCGTCCATCATCGGGTTGTCCTGGTTGGGGGTGGAAATAACGTCGAGTTTGCCGTCCTTGGTGAGAACCAGCCAGCTCCAGCCGCTGCCGAAGCGGGTCATTCCGCCGGCGGTCAGCTTGTCTTTGAACGCGGGGAAACCACCGAAGGCCTTGTTGATGGCGTCGCCGAGTTCGCCCGTGGGTGCGCCGCCGCCGCCTTGTTTCATGATCAACCAAAACATGCTGTGGTTGATGTGTCCGCCGCCGTTGTTGCGGACAGCGCCGCGAATGTCTTCGGGCACGCTGTTCAGGCCCTTGAGCAAATCATCGAGGCTCTTGGCGTGCAGCTCGGGGTGCTTGTCCAGCGCGGCGTTGAGGTTGGTCACGTAGGCCGCGTGATGTTTCGTGTAATGGATCTCCATCGTGCGGGCGTCAATGTGCGGCTCCAATGCGTCGTAAGCGTAGGGCAACTTCGGTAGCTCGTGGGCCATAATTACAAATCCTTTCCTGAGTTATAAGTGAAACGACTGCGACAGACTCTCGCCATCCGTCTGAAACTAGCGCGGGGCGCCCGCGCTGTCAAACCGCTTCGGTCCAGCCGCCGCCGGTCAGCGGGCCGCTTTCTCATACCAGTGTTCACAGTATTGTTTGCTGCGGATTTTCTTCTGCAACCCGAACCCGAACCCGACCAGTTTGGTGATCATCTCCCACAGCGGTGTCTGGTCGATCTTGCGCGTGGAGGTGATGATCCAGCCTTTGCGGATCAGCTTGAATTTCTGCCCGCGCGGTTTGCCGATCTTCTTCAGGTCGTAGGCCAGTTGCACGTCCTCGGCGGCGTAAATGGTCTCATCGAAGCCGCCGAACGAATCGAAGTCCGCCTTGCGGCAGTGCATCATGCCGACGCCCACGCCGCTGGTGCGCACGTAGATGTGCCAGAGAAAATAAAAGAAATCGATCTTGAGATTGTGGTTGGCGGGCTCAATCCACGTGCCGCCGCCGGCGATCTTCGGGTCCTCCAGGTGGTCGTGGATCAGGCAGAGCAGGTTTTCCGTGACCTGGTTGTCGGCGTCGCAGAACGCGATGTATTTGCCCCGGGCGGCGCGCGCGCCGGAATTGCGCGCCTTGCCTATATTATTGACGGGCTCGAGCACCACCTGCGCGCCGTTTTGGCGGGCGACCTCGCCGGTCTTGTCGGCGCTGTTGTTGTCGACGACGATGAACTCGGCCGTGGCGCCGCGCTCGCGCTGGTAACAGGCGGCCGCCTGTTTGAGCGACTCCAGGGTGCGGGCGATGTAGTTCTCCTCGTTCCAGGCGGGGATGATGACTGACAGGGTGGGTTGGTTCATGGGCGTTTGGGTTTCTCCGCTTCGTCAATCAGCATGACCGGGATGCCGTCCCGGACGGGATAACGCAAGCCGCATTGGGGGTTGGTGCAGACGATGGCCTCGCCTTCCAGCCGCACGTCCGCCTTGCACTGGGGACATGCCAGGATTTCCAGCAACTCTTTGTCGATCATACCGTTTCCTCCGCCTTGTGCGCCGCCTCGTTGTAGACGTCCTTTACCGGGACGCCCGCTTTTGCCGCCGCCCGTTTGCAGGACTCGTATTCGGGCGAACGGTTGACGACCGTATCACCGAGCCGCCCGAGTTTCACTTCAATTTCGCCGAACCGGGTCGGCACTGTGACGATTTCCCGGGCCAGTTTGCGCCGTTGCGCCTCGTGGACGCGCACGCCGAAGCTGGTCGTGTGACGCAACAGCAATTCCGTCATCTGATCGACGTGTGTCCGTTCACACAGCACCGTCAGCAGCGTGCCGGGCCGGTTCTTTTTCATTTGGACCGGCGTGAGAAACACATCCAGCGCACCCGCCGCCAGCAACCGGTCCATCACGTCGCCGAACAGTTGCGGGTTCATGTCGTCGATGTTCGCTTCCAGGATGGCGACCGCGTCCGCCTCGCTGCCCGCCGCGATGGCGGCTTCGCCGAGCACCACACGCAGGACATTCGGCGCCTTCTCCAAGTCCCGCGTGCCGGCGCCGTAACCGATTTTCTCGATGCTCATGGCCGGCATCGGCCCGAAACGCGTGCAAAATTCCGCCAGTAAAGCGGCCCCCGTCGGCGTGACCAATTCGACCGGGTCGCTGGACGATTGCGTGGGAATGCCCTTCAACAGTTCCAGCGTCGCCGGGGCAGGCACCGGGAAACGTCCGTGCGCCGTTTCGACAAAACCCGAACCCAGGCGGGGTGGCAATGCATGAATTTCGCGGACCCCGAGCGATTCCACCGCCACGCATGCGCCGACGATATCGACAATCGAATCGACCGCGCCGACTTCGTGAAAGTGGACCTTTTCCAGGGGGATGCCGTGTATTTTCGCCTCCGCCTCGCCGATGCGCCGGAAGGTCCGTTGCGCGCGGTCCCGGACTGCCGACGAAAGGCCGCTGCTTTCGATCATCTTTGAAATCTCAGTATAACCGCGGTGCTCGTAAGGGGCTTTTAGAGGATGATGGACGGCGATTTCCTCGAGGCAATCGAATTTCGTCGCCGAGATGTTCTGTTTCACCACGCGGCGGGTCGAGATCTGATACCCGCGCAGCGATAGTTTTGCCAGTTCGTCGCGCACAAGTGTCTCAGGCACGCCGAGATCGATCAGCGCGCCCAAGAACATATCGCCGCTGATGCCCGCAAAACAATCGAGATAAAGGAGTTTCATTGCAACAGTTTGTCACCCCGAGCACGGCGAAGGGCCCTGGTCGTCCGGTGCCACAAGTGGAGCGGCCGAAAGCCTTCGTTTCGCTGAGAATGGCAGATAATTTGAGGATTGTCTACTGCTGGTGAGGGTTTCATGGGTGTTCTCAAAAAATGATTAAGGCCGTATTAGGTCGTATTAGGCCGTATTGGGCCGCCGTCGCGTCCGCCGTAGCCTTGGCGAAGGCGGAAGCCACAAATGCACACGAATGGGCACGAATGACACGGATAAACAGCCCCTCGGAAAGCGAAAACTTTATGGCTGGACTAGGTTTGACTAGGTTTGACTGGGTCGGACTAGGTTGGACGTTTCCGCCGTCCGGGCATCGGAATATCACCACGAAGGCGCGAAGGTCACGAAGCCCCGTAGCCGCGCTTGTTAGCCGAGTCGGACGAGACGCAGCGCTATCTGTGCGCTGCAACCGCGGCCCCTGGCGACAGACCGCCGCTGCCGCCTCGACTTTGGCCGCCGGACGTATGCCCACTGCATATATCATGCTGGCGATACAGTAGCACGTTTTTGCAATTCTGCAAGACTTCGGAGATGGATGGGTCGAACACGGCGAGCGTCTCAACGGCGTTACGGGGCCGACAGGCTGTTCATTAAACTCGCGGCGTAGCCGGCGCCGAAACCGTTGTTGATGTTGACCACGGTGACGCCGCTGGCGCAGGAGTTGAGCATGGCCAGCAGGGCGGCGATGCCGCCGAAGGAGGCGCCGTAGCCGACGGAGGTGGGGACGGCGATGACGGGTTTGTCCACCAGGCCGCCGACGACGCTGGGCAGGGCGCCTTCCATGCCGGCGACGACGATCAGGACGCTGGCGGCCAGCAGTTCGTCGTTGAGGGCCAGCAGGCGGTGCAGGCCGGCCACGCCGACGTCGTAGAATGTCTTCACGCGATTGCCCATGATGGCGGCGGTGACGGCGGCTTCTTCGGCGACGGGGATGTCCGTGGTGCCGGCGCAGAGCACGGCGATGGCGCCGCCGCGTTTCGGCAGCGGTTTGCGCGTGACGGTGATGGCGCGGGCGGCTTCGTGATAGCGGGCCTTGGGGAAGGCGCGTTTGACCGCCCGGAACGTTTCGCGCGAGGCGCGGGTAGCCAGCAGGTTGTCGTTGTGCCGGAGGATGACCCGGGAGATTTTGACGACCTGGGCGGGGGTCTTGCCTTCGCAGTAAATGACCTCGGGAAATCCTTTGCGCAGGGAGCGATGACCGTCCACGCGGGCAAACCCGAGATCGTGGACGTCCAGGGATTTGAGCTGGTGTTGCGCCGCCTTTGTGGAAAGCCGGCCGGCGCGGACGTCGCCGAGCAGTTTATTGACCCTTTGGTGATTCATGGGGGGAAGTCCCGGCTCCGATCACTCCATTTTCTTCTGCCCGAACAATTGCAGGGCGCGCGCCAGCGTGATGTCGGTTTTCAGGACGTCGGCTTTGTCATTGACCCAGTCGAACCCCCCAAATCCGACCGTGGCCAAGCGGCGTTCGGCGTCACGGGGGATTTCCACTTCGATGTCCGGGACCAGGCCGGCGGACTGGAACGATTGGTGCGATGGCGGGAGATATTGGGCGGTTGGGATGTACACGGCGGAGCCGTCGGGCAGGGGGAATTGGCCGAAGAACAGGGCGCGGCCGAAGGTCTTGCTGCCGACCAGCCGGGCGCGTCCGTTGTCGCGCAGGGCCGCCGTAAAAATCTCGGCTTCGGCGGCTGTCCCGCCGTTGACGAGCAGGACCACCGGGATCGTGCACCGATTGCCGTTGTCGCTGACGAAGGTCGTGCGGAATTCGGGTTTGCTGTAATCGAGAGAGACGATTTCCGCCTTGTTGGGCAGGAACAAGCGCGCGGCCACCACCGCCGCGTCGAAGGCCCCGCCGGCGTTGTTGCGCAGGTCCAGGATCAGTCCCCGGGCGTGCCCGTTCTCCGCGCGTTTGATGTCGGTCTGCAGTTGTTCCACGACGGGCAGGGAGAACTCGGCCAGGCGGCAGTAGGCGACGCCTTTGCCGAGGAATTTCAAGTGCGTGTTTGCCTCAGAGGACGGCGTGCCGCGCGCCAGGGTGACGGTCCGGGTGACGCCGATGACCGGGTCGGTCACGCGCAGGATGAATTTGCTGGCGACGGGGTCGCGCAGTTGGGTGAGCACGTCGAACAGCCGGGCATGGACCGTGGATTGGCCGTTGATGGCCACGAGTTGGTCGCCGGTAAACAGGTGGGCGCTTTGCGCGGGGCTGTCGTCGCGGGCGCTGATCACCGTGGGATAATCCGCCAGGATCGCCAGGCTCAGGCCCAGGTCGCCGATCTCCGGGGGGACCGCCGCGGCCGCCGTGACTTCTTCGGGGGTGTAATAATCCGCTTCGGGATTCAGCGAGCGGATGTACTCGCGCAGGATGGTTGTTGTGTGCTCGCCGGCCTGGACCTTGGCCGGATCGATGTAATGTTTCTGCAGTTCCTCCAGCATGCTGGCAAACTGGGCGAACACGTCCCGCGCGGCGGGCGGCGGCGTGACGACTGCCGGGCCGTCGGCGGGAGCATCGGCGGCCGGCAGCGGCGCGGCGGACAGAAAGCATCCGACCGCCAGCGCCGCCAGGCATGTTGCAAAACGCGTTCGCACGGGGGAGTTATCCGAGTTCCGAGCCCGTGAGCGCATCGACCACCTTGAACTGTTCGAAGTGGAATGCCGGATCGGCGCGGAAACTGAGTTTGCCCGAGAGTTTCTTTTCCAGTTCGATGAGCAGGGCTTCGTCCTCGGTGCGCAGGCGGTTGAGCACTTCCGGGTGGACGAAGATGCGCAGGTGCGGCTGGTCGGCGTTGCCGCCTTCCTTGAGCCGGCGCAGGACCTCGCTGATTTTGCGTTGGATTTCGACGGACATTGACAGGGCGCTCTTGACCATGCCTTTGCCTTTGCAATACGGGCAGTCTTCGTAGACCGCGCTGGCCATGCTTTCGCTGTGGCGCTGGCGGGTCATTTCCAGCAACCCGAGTTGCGAGATGGGCAGCATGCGGGTCTTGGCTTTGTCGCGTTTGACGCCTTCGCGCATGCGTTGCAGGACGCGTTGCTGGTCGTTGCGGTGGCGCATGTCGATGAAATCGATCACGATCAGCCCGCCGATGTTGCGCAGGCGAATCTGCCGGCAGATTTCGTCGGCGGCTTCCACGTTGGTCTGGACGATGGTCGTCTCCAGGTCCTTTTGCGATTTGTGGCGGCCGGTATTGACGTCGATGGCCACCAACGCTTCCGTTTCGTCGATGCAGATGTAGCCGCCTGACTTGAGCCAGACCTGGCGGCGGAAGGCGTTCTCGATCTGTTTCTCGACGTTGAACCGGTTGAAAATCGGGGCCGGTTCGCCATAGAGGCGGACCTTGCCGCGCGACAGCCGGCTGATCTGGCCGATGATGTTGCGGATGCGCTCGTAGGCCTGTTCGTTGTCCACGACGATGCGGTCGACTTCCTCGGTGAGGAAATCGCGGACGGTGCGCTCAATCAGGTCGGGTTCCTGGAACACGCAGGAGGGGATCGGGCCGTTCTTGATTTTGTCTTCGACCTGTTTCCAGGTCTGCAGGAGGATTTCCAGGTCGCGGACGAAATAGCGTTTGCTTCTGGTTTTCGCCGACGGTGCGGATGATGACGCCCATGCCTTCGGGGATGTGCAGGCGTTGCAGGATTTTCTTGAGCCGCTGGCGTTCGCGGTCGTCCTCGATTTTGCGGGAGATGCCGCGTTGCGGGTTGTAGGGCATCAGCACCAGGTAACGGCCGGGGATGCTGATGTTGGTGGTGATGCGCGGGCCCTTGGTGCCGATCGGGCCTTTGACGACCTGCACGATGACTTCCGAGCCGGGGGGATAGAGTTGCGGGATGTCCTGCTGGGTGATTTTGCGCTGCGGCTTGGCGGGCGCGCCTTCGGGTTTCCACCAGGTCGATGCGCTGGTCGAGGGACTCGGGAATGATGTCCCAGTAATGCAGGAACGCGTTCTTCTCGAACCCGATGTCGACGAACGCGGCTTTCAGGCCCGGTTCGAGGTTCTTGATTTTGCCCTTGAAGATGCTGGCGACGATCCGTTTCGTTCGGTCGTGCGCTCGATGCTGAACTCCTCGAGCTGGCCGTCTTCCATGACGGCGACCCGGTTTTCCAGCGCCTCGGCGTTGACGATGATTTCCTTGTAGATCCGTGTTGCGGCGCCGGCCGGTCAACAGTTCTTCGCCCTTTTTCAGCATTTGTTTACTTGTTTGATGGCGTCCACGGTTAATAGATCCTCCTGTGAATCCAGACGTTTTGTAACAGCCCGAGGGCCGTCATGCTGGCCAGCACGAACGATCCGCCGTAGCTGAGTAATGGCAGGGGCAGACCTGTGACCGGCATCAGGCCGATGGTCATGCCCACGTTAATGAAGACATGGAAAAACAGCATGGCGACGACGCCCGTCGCCAGACAGCATTCCCAAACGATCGCGCGCGTTGGCCGCGATCCGCAGCCCGGTAAACAAAATCACCGCATACAACCCCACGACGCAGGCGCTGCCGAGGAACCCTTCTTCCTCGGCAATCACGCTGAACAGAAAATCGTTCGGCGTCACCGTGCGCGGCAAATACCCCAGTAAATTCTGTGTGCCTTGCAGATACCCTTTCCCGGTCAGTCCGCCCGAGCCCACCGCGATCAACGATTGGTTGAGGTTCCAGCCGTCACCGAGCGGGTCCCGGTTCGGGTTCAGGAATACGGTCAGGCGATCTCTTTGATATTCTTTCAGTTTAAACCACGCCACCGGCGCCAGCGCGATGCCCGCCACCACGACCAACACCAGATGTTTTACACGCACGCCGGCCACAAACATCAGCCCGAAACAAATCGGAATCAACACCATCGCCGACCCCAAATCCGGTTCCAGCATGATCAACAACAGCGGCAGCCCCACCAGGGCCAACACCGCCCCCACCGTCCCGAACCGCTGCCGCAGTTGGGGTGTGCGATGGAACAGATAATACGACAAAGCCACCACAACCGCCAGCTTGGCGATTTCGGCCGGCTGAATGCCGAAAGTGCCCACGCCCAGCCAGCGCCGGGCGCCGTAGACGCGCGATCCCGCGACGAGCACCAGCACCAGCAGCCCGACGGCAATCGTGTACCAGACCGCCGCCCATTGGCAGATCAGGCGGTAATCCATCAGCGCCATGACGACGTAAAGCACCAGCCCCACGGCGAACCAGATGATCTGCATCCGGTAGAAATGCGGCATCGGCTGGCCCGGCCCGCGATAGGACGCGCTGTAGATGAAGAACACACTGCCGATGGCCAGGCAGACCATCGCCGCGAACAGCGGCCAGTTCATCCGCATCAGCGAATCGATATGGCGCTTAATCGGCATAGATAGGCCGGCTCCCTCTGCCCGTGTCTTCCGCCCTCAACTTGAAGATCCCCGCCAGGATGTTTCCCGCCACCGGCGCCGCCGTGTGACTGCCGCTGAGACCGTCCTCGATCAAGACAGATAACGCGATTTGCGGGTTGTCGTACGGCGCAAACCCGATGAACCAGGCCCGCTTGATCCTTCCGTCACGGACCTGAAACTCGGCGGTCCCGGTTTTGCCCGCCGCCGCCAGTCCTCGCACCGCCGCCGCGTGCGCCGTGCCCTTGGGATCCTGGATCGCGCCCAGCATGGCTTCGCGGACGAAATCAATGTTCTGGGGTGATTCGGTCAACCGGTTGCGGACCTGGGGACTGGTCTGGCGCACGAGCTGGCCGTCGTATGTCTCAATCTTTTTGATCACAAATGGTTTCCAGAGTGTGCCTCCATTGCCGAGTGCCGCTGCCAGACAGGCCATTTGCAGGGGAGTGACCAGCAGGAAACTCTGGCCAATCGCCAGTTGCGCCGTGTCGCCGTCCCACCAACGTTCCCCGCGTTGCACTCGCTTCCAATCTGGCGTCGGCACCAGCCCTCCCAGGTCGCGGCCAAGATCAAAACCTGTCGGCTGGCCAAGGCCGAGTTCGCCCGCCATGCGGGTAATTGCGTCCACGCCCGTGGCGATGCCCTTCACATAAAAATAAACGTCGCAGGAGTTCTTAATGGCCGCCATCGCATCCATCGGCCCGTGCCCATGCACGTCCCAGCAACGGAACGGCCTGGGCCAGTTCCCGATCTGGATTGCGCCGTTGCAGACGACGACATCATGCGGCGCGATGGTCCCCGCCTGCAGCCCGGCCAGCAGGGTCACGGGCTTGAACGTGGAACCCGGCGGGTAACGCGCGCCGATGGAGCGGTTAAGCATCGGGCTGCTGGGATTGTTGATCACTTGATTGACGATGTCGGCGGAGACGCCGGGATTGAAAATATTCGGGTCGAACGTCGGCGTCGACGCCATCGCCAGCACCTCGCCGGTGCGCACGTCCAGCACGACGGCGGCCCCGCGCAGTTCCTTGCCGGCTTCAAGCGGGGCGCGTTTGAGGGCGTCTTCGACGATTTTTTGGATGTGCGCGTCGATGGTCAACGTCACCCGATCGCCGGGTTCTGCCCGCTTTTCGCCGACGTCGGCCACCTTCCGTCCCGCGGGGTTGACGCGGATCGTGTACCCGCCAGGCGCGCCGCGCAGGAAATCGTCACAGGCGCGTTCGACGCCCTGCCGGCCCTCGCTGTCGGGTTCGTAGTAATAGAACCGCTCGAGGTCCTCGTCGTCGTCCTGCTCGGCCTTGCCCACGTAGCCGAGCACGTGCGCGGCCAGCGGGCCCAGCGGATATTGGCGCACCGGCGTAACGATCAGGTCGGCGCCAGGCAGCGTGCTGGCACGTTCCTCAAAGAGCGCCACCTGTTCCTTGCTCACGTCACGCCAGACGGGCAGCGGCAGCGGCCGGCGGCGCTGATAATGGATGCGCACGTCGCGGTCGGCCAGCGTCACGGGCATCTGCAGCGTCTGGCTCAATGAGGTGAGATTGGCCTCGGCCACGCGGACCACGTCCTGCCGTTTCGAGACGCGGCCGAGTTGGTCGAGATAGATGACGACGTCATAGCTGGGGCGGTTGTTGGCCAGCACGATGCCGTTACGGTCGACGATTTCCCCGCGCGCCGCCGGGATGCGGATGCGCCGCAGCGATTGTGCCTGGTCACGGCCGCCGTATTGGTCGGAGTTGGACACCTGGACCCGCCATAAATCGGCCAGCAAGGCAACCAGCCCAAAGGCGATGATCAGCCCGATCGCCACCAGGCGCGGATGATTTTCTCGAAATGGAGCGCTGATGATCATGCGGTCTCCGCCAGAAGTCCCAGATAGTCGATGGCGAAAAATACAAGCGGCGTGACCACGGCGCTGGCCAGAGCGACGAGCATGATTTTGAATATCGCGCTGATCGAGAAACCGATCACGGCGCAGGCGGCGAGGGAAGCCGCGCCGGCCGCCAGCGCGCCCGCGCCCATTTGCACCCAGGGCAGGTCCCGGTCGAGCACTTCGCGCACCGTGACGATCGCGACGGCAAACGTGCCGTACATCAAGGCCGTCATTCCAAACGGCCCCGCGGACAAGGCGTCCTGCAAGCACCCCGCCGCCAGCGCCAGTAACAAAGCGCGGCCGCGGCGCAACGTCAACGCCGCGTAGGCCACCAGTGCGGGCAGAAACTCGATCCGCAGTCCGCCCAACCACCAGAGCGTCGGCAGCCGCGCCTGGAGCGCGGAGCCGATCAGCAGGGAGGTGATGAGGATGAAGGTGTTCATGCGTTCTGGTCCGCCGCGCAACGGGGTGGGGTGGATCTCATTCCAGGATGACCTCCACGTCTTCGAGCCTGTAGAAATCGACGGCGGGATTGACTTCGATGTCCTGGTACATCCCGGTTTGCGGATTGATCTGCGCGCGTTTGACGGAGCCGATGAGGATGCCCTTGGGGAACACGCTGCCCAGGCCGGAGGTAATCACGGATTCGCCTTCCTTGGTCACCGCTTTGCGGTCGACAAACGTCATCTGGCAGCGCGGCCCGCCGGCCAGCGCGTTGTCCGTTCCCGCGACGATGCCGGGTTCGCGTGAATCCTGGAGCAGGGCGCTGACCTTGCAGTTCGGGTCGGTCAACAGCAGCACGCGTGCTTCGCCGGCGGTGACGAAAATGGTTTTGCCGATCAGGCCGTCGGCGTTGACCACCGGCATGTTTTCGCCGGACGCCGTCCTGCGCGCCGCGGTCGATCTGGATGCTTTTCCACCAGTTGGACGCGTCGTGGCCGATGACGCGGGCGCCGATGGTGCGGGCGGTGGGCAGTGGTTTGACGTTGAGCAGCTTGCGCAGGTCGAGGTTTTCCCGGCCCATTTCGGCGAACGCGCGTTCTTCGCGGCGCAACGTCTCGTTGGCGGCGCGCAGTTCCTGGTTTTCCCGGGCCAGTTCGCGGCGGGAGTGGACCACGGGGATCACATCACCCAGTTTCACAAACGGCGTGATCAATTGTACGAAAATCATGCGAAGCTTAGTCGAGACGGCCGTCGGTTGGCCCAGGAAAATGATCCAGCCCACCACCAGCAGTCCGATAATGACCAAATTTCTCCGCTTCAATCAAAACTTCCGTGCTGTTGACGGTCGCCGCCGAAACTGCCTTCGCGGCTGCCATCACTCAATTGCGGCGGGTGGAGCAGGGGGAGTGCTTACGAGGAATTCTTGGCGAGTTTTTCAAGATAGCCGAGTTCCTGGAGCACGACGCCCGTGCCCATCGCCACCGCGCTGAGCGGATCGTCAGCAATGTGAACGGGCAGCCCCGTCTCCTCGGCGAGAAGCTTGTCGATGCCCCGAATCAGCGCGCCGCCGCCCGCCAGCATGATGCCGCGGTCGACGAGGTCGGCGGCCAGTTCGGGAGGGCAGCGCTCGAGCGTGACGCGGACGTTCTCGACAATGGTCGAGATCGGCTCCTGCAACGCTTCGCGCACTTCCTCGGAGGTGATCGTCAAGGTCTTCGGCAGGCCCGCCACCAGGTCGCGTCCTTTGACTTCCATGGTCAGCTCTTGTTCGAGCGGGTAGGCCGAGCCGATCTTGATCTTGATGTCCTCCGCCATGCGTTCGCCAATCATCAAATTGTAAGCGCGTTTCATGTACTGGATGATGGCTTCATCCAGTTCATCTCCTGCTACACGCACGCTGCGGCTGAGCACGATGCCCGCCAGGCTGATCAGGGCCACTTCCGTCGTGCCGCCGCCAATATCCACAATCATGTTGCCCGCCGGCTCTTGCACCGGCAGCCCAACGCCGATGGCCGCCGCCATCGGTTCTTCAATCAGGTAAACGTCCCGCGCCCCCGCATGGGTGGCGCTGTCTTTGACGGCCCGCTTTTCCACTTCGGTGATGCCGCTCGGAACCGCGACGATGACGCGCGGTTTGATGCCGTAGCGGCGGTTGTGCACCTTGCTGATGAAATAGCGCAGCATCGCCTCGGTGATCTCGAAATCCGCGATGACGCCGTCCTTCATGGGGCGAATGGCCTGGATGTTGCCTGGCGTGCGACCCAACATCCGTTTCGCCTCTTCTCCTACCGCCAACACGTGGCTGGTCCCCGCCTGGATGGCGACCACGCTTGGCTCTCGCAAAACAATACCGCGATCACGCACATAGACCAGCGTGTTCGCGGTTCCCAAATCGATTCCAATATCGGTCGAAAAATAGTTTAGAAATTTGCCAAACATCTAATCAGAAATCGCGCTTGCTGCCACAACCCCCTTCAACACTTCGGTTTACGGAAAAAATTACCCCCCAACACCATCAAAGCCGCACGGCTCTTTGCGCACCCTTTTACAGGCTGCCGCACCCCCCGTCAAGAAGGGAATTGAGGGGGAGGATTGGGGTGGTGGAGTGATGGAGTGATGCGCGATCGATTGATGGAATGGGAGGGCGAGGCTCCTGCCGAGCCGCCATGCCCCCAAGGCTCCGCAGGAGCGTCGCCCTCCCAAGCGGATTTAGGATTGTCGCGGCGGACCTGCTTGCGGTTCGTGCGTGCTCAGGCAATCGTACCTAAACCAATCGAAAGCCGCACTTCCTGCACGAATATGCAGTGTTCGGGTTCTGAGCGTTGCACTTGGGACAGCTCCACTGCGCATTGGCATCGGGCTCCTCGACGCCACAGGAGGCCTTGTTGACCTGAGGAGTTACGTCTTCACCGCCGCCAAAATTGACGGACAAAGCCTCGATTGTTCGAAGAGGCCCCCACGGAATACACCACCATCCAAGCAGGAGCGAGAGCAATGAATAGGGCAAGCCACGAAGTACCCGACTTTGTCCGGGAAGAATCTCGTGCACGCCCGAGCACCCGCGCCGTGTGATGAAGAGGCAAGACCAAGCGTACCGATAAATCACGTATTTCGTCTGCTCCGTCGTTTTGCTCACAAGATCCTCGACGATACCTGATGAATCTCGCGCAACATATTTAGCAGGGACTTCACCTGCGACAGCGGCAACTGATTCGCGGCGTCGCTTTTGGCTTTGGCGGGGTGGGGGTGGGTTTCCAAAAAAATGCCGTCGCAGCCGGCGGCTACGGCGGCGCGGGCGAGGACGGGGGCCATGCGGCGGTCGCCGCCGGTGAATTTGCCGCCGGGCATTTGGACGCTGTGGGTGGCGTCGAAGACGACGGGCCAGCCTAACTCGCGCATGATGGGCAGGGAACGCATGTCGGTCACGAGATTGTTGTAGCCGAAGGACGAGCCGCGTTCGGTGAGCATGATGCTCTTGCCGCCGACGGCTTCGATCTTGTCGATGGCGTTGCGCATGTCGGCGGGGGCGAGGAATTGGCCTTTCTTGACGTTGACGCAGCGCTTCGTCCGCGCGGCGGCCTGGATCAAATCGGTCTGCCGGCAGAGGAAGGCGGGAATCTGCAGGACGTCGGCCACCTCGGCGGCGGGCTTGCACTGGGCGACTTCGTGTACGTCGGTCAGGACGGGCAATTTGAAATGCTTTTTCACCTTGGCCAGGACGGCCAGGCCGCGTTTCAGGCCGGGTCCGCGAAAACTGTCGCCGGCGCTGCGGTTGGCCTTATCGAAGCTCGCCTTGAAAATCAGCAGCAGATGCAGATCGGCGCAGATCTCTGCCAGCGTTTCCGCCGTGTGCAGCACCATCTTCTCGTTCTCAATCACGCACGGCCCGGCGATGACGAACGAGAAGATCGTGGGCAAACGCTGGGCAAGATGCTCGCCGATCTTGGTGCTTGTCATTTTCAAGGCGACTTTCGATAAGGCCAACCGCAGCGCCGGCGACGGTTTCGCGGACCCGGCCGTGTGGCCAAGGTGAAAGAGCAATTATTTGCTCGTCCTGACCGACGTACGCGAATCAGCCCAGTGCAAGCCCGCCGCCGAGAGATGCTGTTCTGTGGCAGACCGATTTGATCAGCCCCCGGGCCCCCGCGCGGACGAAGCGCTGCGTCAACGTGTCAAGAAGCCATTCCTCGGCCCCCGCCGACATGCGCAACGCCATAGAGAAGATCGAAGCCGTGGGCAAGGCGGAGCATGATGCTGGGAGGGGGCTGGTGCTCCAAATACAACAATATTCGTGACCGACATGCGTTGCCTGCCCCATCATGCGCGAGTTAGGCTGGCCCGTCGTCTTCGACGCCACCCACAGCGTCCAAATGCACAGCTGGGAATTCACCGGCGTCAACCGCGCAGGGACCCCGTCCTCGCCCGCGCCGCCGCAGCCGCCCACTGGGACGGCATTTTTTTGGAAACCCACCCCACCCCGCCAAAAGCCAAAAGCGACGCCGCGAATGAGTTGCCGCTGTCGCAGGTGAAGTCAACTAGATACCCTTGCGCGACCTACAGAAAGTATCGTCGAGGATCTTGTGAGCAAAACGACGGAGCAGACGAAATACGTGATTTATGCGTACACTTGGTCTTGCCTCTTCATCACACGGCGCGGGTGCTCGGGCATACACCGATTGCCGGACGAAAAAATACGTCGTGGCTTGCCCTTATTCATTGCTCTCGCTCCTGCTTCGATGATACACATTAAAAAAAAGATCTTCGAACAATCAAAAAGAGTACAAGAAATTTCGGCGGCGGTGAAAATAAGCCTCAGGTCAACAAGGCCTCCTGTGGCGTCGAGGAGCCCGATGCCAATGCGCAGTGCGAGTTATCCCCGAGGTGCAACGCTCAGGAACCCAAACGTGCGGCTTTGGATCCGTTCGGGTACGATTGCCCTGAACACCGCAAGCAGTCCGCCGCGACAACCTCAACCGTTGGGAGGGCGACGCTCCTGCGGAGCCTTGGGGGCATGGCGGCTCGGCAGGAGCCTCGCCCTCCCATTCCATCAATCGATCGCGCATCACTCCATCACTCCACCACCCCAATCCTCCCCCTCAATTCCCTGATGGGGGGTGCGGCAGCCTGTAAAAGGGTGCGCAAAGAGCCGTGCGGCTTTGATGGTGTTGGGGGTAATTTTTTCCGTAAACCGAAGTGTTGAAGGGGGTTGTGGCAGCAAGCGCGATTTCTGATTAGATGTTTGGCAAATTTCTAAATTATTTTTCGACCGATATCGGCATCGATTTGGGAACCGCGAACACGCTGGTGTACGTGCGTGATCGCGGCATTGTTTTGCGAGAGCCGAGCGTGGTGGCCATCCAAACGGGGACCAGCCACGTGCTTGGCGGTAGGAGAAGAGGCGAAACGGATGTTGGGTCGCACGCCAGGCAACATCCAGGCCATTCGCCCCATGAAGGACGGCGTCATCGCGGATTTCGAAGATCACCGAGGCGATGTTGCGCTATTTCATCAGCAAGGTGCACAACCGCCGCTACGGCATCAAACCGCGCGTCATCGTCGCGGTTCCGAGCGGCATCACCGAAGTGGAAAAGCGCGCCGTCAAAGACAGCGCCACCCATGCGGGGGCGCGGGACGTTTACCTGATTGAAGAACCGATGGCGGCCGCCATCGGCGTTGGGCTGCCGGTGCAAGAGCCGGCGGGCAACATGATTGTGGATATTGGCGGCGGCACGACCGAAGTGGCCCTGATCAGCCTGGCCGGTATCGTGCTCAGCCGAGCGTGCGTGTGGCAGGAGATGAACTGGATGAAGCCATCATCCAGTACATGAAACGCGCTTACAATTTGATGATTGGCGAACGCATGGCGGAGGACATCAAGATCAAGATCGGCTCGGCCTACCCGCTCGAACAGGAGCTGACCATGGAAGTCAAAGGACGCGACCTGGTGGCGGGCCTGCCGAAGACCTTGACGATCACCTCCGAGGAAGTGCGCGAAGCGTTGCAGGAGCCGATCTCGACCATCGTCGAGAGCGTGCGCGTGACGCTCGAGCGCTGCCCTCCCGAACTGGCGGCCGACCTCGTCGACCGCGGCATCGTGCTGGCCGGCGGCGGGGCGCTGATTCGCGGCATCGACAAACTGCTCGCCGAGGAAACGGGCCTGCCCGTGCATATCTCCGACGATCCGCTCAGCGCCGTGGCGATGGGCACAGGCGTCGTTCTCCAGGAATTGGGTTTTCTTGAAAAACTCGCCAAGAATTCGATCGTAGGACCCCTCCCCCACCCGCCCGCAGAGTAATGGCAGCCCGACAGGCTCGGGGCGGCAGACGATGGTTTATTGATTGAAGCGGCACAATTTGGTCATCATCGGACTGTTGGTGTTGGGCTGGGTCATCGTGGGGCGACCGACGGCCGTCTCCACTAAGCTTCGCATGATTTGCGTACAATTGATCACGCCGTTCGTGAAACTGGGTGATGTGATCCCCGTGGTCCACTCCCGCCGCGAACTATCCCCGGGAAAACCAACTGCGCGCCGCCAACGAGGACCTTTGCGCCGCGAAGAACGCGCGTTCGCCGAAATCGGCCGGGAAAACCTCGACCGAGCAAGCTGCTCAACGTCAAACCACTGCCCACCGCCCCCGCACCATCGGCGCCCGCGTCATGGCCGCGGAGCGCGTCCACTGGGTGGAAAAGCATCCAGATCGACCGCGCAGGACAGACGGTGCAACGTACCGAGTGGGAAAATGACCAACGGCCTGATCGGCAAAACCATTTTCGTCACCGCCGGCGAAGCGCACACGTGCTGCTGTTGACCGACCCGAACTGCAAGGTCAGCGCCTGCTCCAGGATTAGCGGAAGCCGCATCGGTCCGCGGGAACGGACAACATGGCCGGCGGGGCCGCCGCTGCCAGATAAGACAATTTTGTCGACCCGCGAAGCAAGCGATCGTGATTACCTCCGGCCTGGGCAGGTTCCCGAGGGCATCCTCATCCACTCCGTCAAACACACGCAGATCAATCCGCAAAGCCGGGATGTACCAGCAGTGGAAGATCCAATCCCGCCCGTCGACTTCTACACTCGAAAACATGGAAAAGAAATGCACATGCCTGGAATGAGATCCACCCCACCCCATTTTGCGCGGCGGACCAGAACGCATGAACACCTTCATCCCTCATCACCTCCCTGCTGATCAGGGTTCCGCGCTCAGGCGCGGCTCCGAACGCTGCTGGTGGGTCCCGGATCCTGCGCCGGTACGCAGCGGCCGCGCTGCGCGGCGGGGCGGAACACGTGTCCGCGGGGCCTACGGCGCATTTTTCCCGTCGCGATCGTCACATTGCGCGCGATCCTCGACCGGGACCTGGTGCGAATGGGCGCGGGCGCACACCACCGCCTGCGGCAATATCGCGCGATATTCAAAATCATGTCTGTCGCTCTGGCCAGCGCCGTGGTTGGCGCCGCTTGAAGTTTCGCCATCGTCTGGGACTTCTGGCGGAAGTTGCTCAGAGCGCTCCATTTCGATTGTGCGCCTGGTGGCGATCAGGCTGATCGTGGCTTTTTGGGCTGGTTCCTGTTGCAAGCCGATTTATCAGCAAGTGCCAGGTCTGCAATCCAACTCAATACGGCGGCCGTGACCAGGCACAATCGCTGCGGCGCATCCCAGCCGTCCGGTGGCGCGGGGAAATCGTCGACCGTAACGGCATCGTGCGGGAAACAACCGCCCCAGCTATGACGTCGTCATCTATCTCGACCAACTCGGCCGCGTCTTCGAAGCAGCAGGACGTGGTCCGCGTGGCCGAGGCCAATCTCCACCTCATTGAGCCAGACGCTGCCGATGCCATTGACGCTGGCCGCCCGCGACGTGCGCATCCATTATCACACCGGCCGCTGCCCGTCTGGCGTGACGCAAGCAAGGAACAGGTGGCGCTCTTTGAGGAACGTGGCGCCGCTGCTGGCGCCGAGCCTGATCGTTACGCCGGTGCGCCAATATCCGCTGACCGGCTGACACACGTGCATATAGCAGCAGCCAGACACGTAGACGACATTCAACGGTCCTCCTCTCAAAGTTCAACAAGGAGCCGGCCGGTGACGGCGCCTGTGACGTCCTACACACTCGCTCTAGCGCGCTGAACCACAGGACGGAAGGTGAGCAACATCCGCGAAAAGCGGCCATGGGGTAACGTAGTCGACGCGCACATCCAAGAATCATAAAGGGCACAACCAGCAAGGAACTGCGCGGGGCCGCCGTCGTGCTGGACGTGCGCACCGGCGAGGTGCTGGCGATGGCGTGGAGCACGAACATTCCGACCCGAATATTTTCAATCCCAGCATCTGCACCAACCATCAATCAAGTGATCAACAATCCCAGCAGCCCGATGCTTAACACGCTTCATCGGCGCGCGTTACCGCCGGGGTTCACGTTCAAGCCCGTGACCCTGCTGGCCGGGCTGCAGGCGGGGAGCCATCGCGCCGCATGATGCCGTCGTCTGCGACGGCAATCCAGATGGGAACTGGCCCAGGCCTCCATTGCTGGGACCTGCATGGGCACGGGCCGATGGATGCGATGGCGGCCGAGTAAGAATTCCTCATTTAACTATGTGAAGGGCATCGCCACGGGCGTGGACGCAATTAACCACATGGCGGGCGAACTCGGCCTTGGCCAGCCGAACAGGGGAACTTGGCCGCGACCTGGGAGGGCTGGTGCCGACAGCCGATTGAAAACGCAGTGCAACGCGAGGAATCGTGGCGGCGGGCGACACAGCGCAACTGAGCAAATACCGCCGGGTTCCTGCTGGTGGGCTCCCCTGCAAATGGCCTGCTGGCAGCGGCACTCACGGAGATGGAGGCACACTCTGGAAACCATTTGTGATCAAAAAATCGAGCACAGGCTGAGACCGTCCCAGGTCCGCAACCGGGTTGACCGAATCACCCCAGAACCGTGATTTCGTCCGCGAACCTGTGGGCGTGGATCCCAAGGGCACGGCGGCGCGGCGAGGACTGGCGGCGGCGGGCAAAACCGGGACCGCCGAGTTTCAGGTCCGTGACGGAAGGCGAGACCGGGCAAGTACGACAACCCGCAAATCGTTGTGCTGTTCTTGATCGAGGACGGTCTGGGCGTGGCACCAGCAGCACCGTGGCACTGCCTGGCGGGGATCTTCAAGTTGAGGGCGGAAGACGCACAAGTAGGCCTATCTATGCCGATTAAGCGCCATATCGATTCGCTGATGCGGGATGAACTGGCCGCTGTTCGCGGCGATGGTCTCTGTGGCCATCGGCAGTGTGTTCTTCATCTACAGCGCGTCGTTATCCGCCGGGGCCAGCCGATGCCGCATTTCTACCGGATGCAGATCATCTGGTCCGCCGTGGGGCTGGTGCTTGCGCTCGTGATGGCGCTGATGAATTTCTCGCCTGATCTGCCAATGGGCGGCGGTCTGGTACGCGATTCCCATCAGGCTGGTGCTGGTGCTCGTCAGGCGGGATGGCGCCGGTCTACGGCGCGCCCGGCGCTGGCTGGGCGTGGGCACTTTGGGGCTTCAGCCGGCCGCGGCTGTGATGTGTGTATTATCTGTTCCATCGCACGCCCCTGCGGCAGCGGTTGCGGGACGGTGGGGCGGTGTGGAGCTCGCTGTTGTTGATCATGCTGGAACCGGATTTGGCGCGGCGATGGTGTTGATTCCGATTTGTTTTCGGGCTCATGTTTGTGGCCGGCGTGCGTGTAAAACATCTGGTGTTGGTCGTGGTGGCGGGCATCGCGCTGCACCAGTGGCGTGGTTTAAACTGAAAAGAATATCAAAGAGATCGCCTGACCGTATTCAGAACCCGAACCGGGACCGCTGGGTGACGGCTGGAACCTCAACCAATCGTTGATCACGTGGGCGGAGCTAACCATGCAAGGCACACAAGATTATCTGGGTATTTGC
>CAWFPN010000025.1:0-13943 GCA_963817685.1 uncultured Verrucomicrobiae bacterium
CCGAAGATCGTTTGGGAGATCTTATGGCGGTCAATCCCCGTGCGCTCAATCAGCTCGCTGACGACAATGCGCCCCAGGTCCTGCGCCGGCAGCGGTTTCAGGTCCGTGCCCGCCTTGCAGAACGGCGTCCGGATCCCGTCGATGATGGCCAGTCGTGTCATGTGTTGCCCATTCCGCTAATCCTTGAAGATCTCCGCGAAGAACTCTTTCATGGCCTGCCACGAACGTTTATCGGCGGCCTCGTTGTAAGCGATCCCCTTGCTGGGATCGTTGCCGGAATTGGGATTGGTGAAACTGTGCACGGCGCCGCCGTAAAGTACCAATTGCCAGTCCACGTGCGCGTCGCGCATTTCCTTCTCAAACGCGGCCACTTGCTCCGGCGGGACGTACGGGTCGTTCGCGCCGGCGCAAACGAGGACTTTGCATTTGATGTTCTGCGCGTCGGCGGGGTTCGGGGTGTCCAGCCCGCCGTGGAAACTGACCACGCCGTTGATGGCCGCGCCGTTGCGGGCCAGTTCCAGCACGGTCGTTCCCCCAAAGCAGTACCCGATGGCGGCAGTCCGTTTCGGGTCCACCAGCGGATTGTCCCGCAAGATGTTCAGCGCCGCGTAGACACGGTTGCGCATGAGCTGGCGGTTCTTCTTGAATTTGCCGGCATACGCCGCGGCTTCGTCCATCGTTTTAGCAACGGCGCCATTGCCGTACATATCGGCGACAAACGCGACGTAGCCGAGCCTGGCCAGGCTCTCGGCCCGCATCCGGGCGTAATCATTCAGCCCCCACCATTCGGGAACCACGAGCACGCCGGGGTGTTTGCCTGCGCCGGAATCGCTATAGGCGAGATATCCCCGCAACACATCGCCCCCCTCCTTGTATTCAACCGTCTCGGTGTGCAATTGCGCTTGTGCGGTCATTGCGAACAGTAACATAGCCAGAAACGCCAGCCAGCCTTTCATCATGCCTGCCTCCTCCGTCGTTGGTCCCGCGCACACTAACACGCGGCGCTTTTGCCCGCAATACGCGAGCGCTACGTCCGGGGCCGCGCGTCGAGGATGCGGACCTCCTTGAGTGATGTTTCCAGTTTAATACGCCTGAGCATGTCATCCAGCGAATGGACCTCAATCCGGTTCGGGGTGAATTCGACCTCTGTCAGGAACCGGCTGCGAATCACGTCCTTCAAATGCTCGACGCTGGCGCCGTTGTCGGTCGCCACGTGCAGGATCACCTCATCCAGGTCATGCGGATCATCGTGCGCCTTGCGCAACTCGATCTGCCACTCACCGATTTCCTCCACGTCGTCGAGAAGGTGCTGGAGAATATCGAAATTCACAAGCGTGCCCTTGACCTTGCCCAATTGCAGCTCCTTCGTGTTCGACGAGCGGCCGATGCCGCCGACAATGCGGGGCACGGTGCGCCGGCAATACGGGCACGGCTCCCAGGTGATGCCGCCCTCCACGTAATCGCCCGTGCGGTAGCGCACCACCACCGAGCCGCGCATGTCCAGCGGCGTGTAGACCAACTCGCCTGGCTCGCCTTCGCCTTTGACGGCGCCCGTTTCGGGATCGATCACCTCAAAGATGCCAAGGTCGGGAAAGAGATGGTACCCGCTCCACTGCCCCGGCGGCGGCGGGCATTCGCCCCACGCGGTGCGCGCCTCGGTAAACCCGTAGGTGCTGCAAACGGCCACGTTGCCCGCGCCCATTTCCTGCAACAGACCGACCATCTTGCGGCGGATGCCTTGCGGACTTTTCTCGCCGCCCAGAATGATCCGGTCCACCTGCGGCCATTTCCGCCCTTCGCTGTGGGCCTGGCGAATCACGTGATAGACAAACGTCGGAATGCCGGCCAGCGCGTGGGGCTTGACCTTGTCGATCACCGCGATGTTGCCTTCGGTGCCCATGACCTTGCCGCCGCCCGTGCTGACGATCAGCATGCCAAACTCAAGCCCCGCAAACACGACCTGCCAGAACGCCAGGTGCGGCGCATACGGGAACATGTTCACGCACCGCATCTCCGTCGTCGCGCCGAACGTCTCGATCAGACGCTTGCCGGCATCGTGCAAGACGCCGATGTCTCGGTGGGTGTACACGAAGGACACGGGCGCGGCACTGCGGCCCGTCGTCGCCGTGAGGAAAATCGGGCGAAACTCGCGTTCCAGCCGCCGTTGGACGGCCGCCCGGCCCCGCAACAGCGTTTCAGCAATGATCCCCGGCCGGCGCTTGAGCACCGCGACGTCGGGGGTGATGACGAACTCGCGAAACTTCTCCGGCCGTTCCGGTGTGGCCAGCAGGTCCGTCTTCGACGTGAACGGGAGATGGCGCAGGTCGGCGACAGTCCTGATCTTGCGCACATCGACGCCGTGGTCGGCAAACAGTTTCCTGTAATACGGACTGAACGGGGCAATGACGTCGTTGAGATAATGATGCAGCTTCTCATCCTGGATGCGGCGCGCCGCTGCGGCGGGTATTTGGTCCCAGTTCATGGGCGCACCAATTCCTTGAGTTGCGGCAGCATGGCCTCCGCCGCCTGTTCGCCGCAACGGATGTAGCGTTCGGGATGATAGAAATCGTACCAGGCGCCTTCTGAGACAATTGGACGGATGACGACGTCGGCGTTGGCGCAGGCTTCCTCGGCCATGCGCGACTGCATGGAGTGCATCGAGCGCATGTAGATATTGATGATGCTCGTCGGCGTTTCCACCACCGGTCCGGTCTCGCGCATGACGTTGCGCTGTTCACGCGTCGAAGCCGAGGAGACCTCCAGGCGGTGGCGTTCGCGCAGTTTCATTTCGTCCGAGTTGGGAATGGTGTTGACGGCGATGATCTTGGTCACGCCCGCCCGGGCCAGGATGTTGACGGGCACGGGATCGGTGATCCCGCCATCGATCAGGACGTGTCCGTTACTGCTGACGGGACGGAACACGCCGGGGATGGAAATACTGGCGCGAATGGCGTCCAGCAGCTTGCCCTTCTCGAAGATGATCTCCTCCATCGTGTTCAAATCGCTGGCAACAATCTTCAGCGGGATCAGCGTGTCGGCAAACGTCAGGTCGTCCACAATGGTGTGCAGAAAATTCGATACCTTGATGCCGCGAATGAAACCCGAGCCGGGAAACATCGGGTCCAGCAACTTCAGAAACGCGCGCCGGCCCCGGACCTGTTTGGCGATCTCCTCCATTTCGTCCGCCGATTTGCCGACGGCCCAGGCGGCGGCAATCAGCGAGCCCATCGAACTGCCCGCCACGAGATCGACCGCCATCCCTTCGCGTTCGAGGACGCGGATGACGCCGATGTGTGCCAGGCCGCGCGCCGCTCCCGTACCGAGCGCCAGACCGACAAGTGAATTGCTCATTTCGCGGGCAATCCGCCGGACCACCAGGCTGTACGGTTCCATTGGCCGGTGCAACACATACGGCACGCCGTCGATCGTCTCAATCCGTTCCGTGCTGGGGATCCAGCGCAGGAGATAACTGATTTCCTGGCCCACCCGGCGTTCCGCGTCCCCCATCGTCGGCGAGCACGTCCCGTTGACGGCGGTCAGGATGACGCGCGCCTTGGTCTGGATCGGTTTATTGGCCGTGTGCTCGTGCAATTCCTGCAGGAGCTGGCGGGTCTTGTACAGGTGCTCATCCTCGTGCTTGGCGATGATGTAAATCTGGTCGGACTGCAACAGGCATTCCATTGTCGAGGCGGACGCCTCGTTGGGTAATTCCACCAGCACGTAGTCGTAGTGTTTGACGAGCCGGCCGAACAGCGGCGCGATCAGGTGCGTTTCCTTTTCATCGCCGAGCAATTGCAAATTCAACCGGTCGTACCCCAGCGGCGTGTGCAACAGCAATCCGTCGAGCGCCGCGCCGTTGGACCCCACCCGCTCGCATTTGGTCAACTCCAGTCCGCGCTGCCGTCCGCTGAAATCCAGCAGCAGCACCCGGGAGCCGGTTTCGCGCGCCAGACAGGCAACCAGGTTGGTGGCAAACAGGGTCTTGCCCGCGCCGGGCACCGCGCTGTAAAGCGCGATGATCGAACTGTCCTTCACACGATGTTTTTCCTCGCGCAACTCCTTGATGCGAAGTCCCAGCCGCCTCGAAAAACTGACGGCCACGCGGGGATCACGATTGACAACCGCGCTGAAATCTTCGCGCGGGATCTTCAGCAGGACGGAATCGTTGACGGCCCGGACGTTGGCCCATTGGGTTTCGCCGCTGAGCAGCGGCATCTCGCCGAAACAATCGCCGTTACAATACGTGGCAAACACCCGTTCCCGGCCGCTGGCCAGTCTCGTAAATGCTTGCAGGCGACCGGATACCACGACGAAAAAGGCGTTGCCGGGATCATTTTCGTGCACCACAAAATCGCCCTTTTTGACCGCGACAAACTCCGCCCTCTCGGCCAAACTCTTCATCAGCTCCTCGCCGAGGCTGGCCAGAAGTGACACATTTCCAAGTACTTGAAGCTTGTCGTCCACGTCGTCTACCTTGGCGTTTCCCCAACTGTTTGGATGCGACCCTGTTACGTTCGGTCGCTCCTTGAAGTAAGGTATAGCAAGGGGCGGGCCGAATCAACGAAGCGATGGGGATTGCTGGATGAGCGTCAACGCTCGCAAGGTCGTTTGCCCGACAATTTCCAGGCTGCGCGGGTCGATTTTGTCCAGCGTATCCTTGTCGGTGTGCCAATAATCATTCAGTCCGGGAGCGCTGCCGAACTCGAAGTCGATCAAATCGGTGGCGGGAATGCCGGCATCCACGAATGGCTGGTGATCATCAAGGATTCCCGAGTCTCGAAAACCAAAAAAGTCGCGATTGCCTGTTTGCTTGGCGGCCTGGAAGACCTGTTGGATGAGCGCCGGGCTGCCGTTGTTGGGCATGGTAATGTCCAGATGATTGTCGCCGACCATGTCGAGCAGCACCATGGCCTTGATCCAATCCGTTCGCCCCTCGCTGGCCAGGTCCTTCATGAAAAACTTGCTGCCCCACAGGCCGTCGTCGGGGCCGTATTCGACCACCGCCTCTTCGCCGTCGAAAAACACAAACCACAAGTCCGGCTGCGCCGAGGCCACGCGGGCCATCTCCAACAGCACGCCGACGCTCGATCCACCGTCGTTGGCGCCCACGAAAGTGATATTGGTAAACCACTTTGTGTCATAATGCGACCCGATCAGGATGACTTTGTCGGGGCCGCCGTGTGAGCCGTGGGTCTTGCCGATGATATTGCGGAACTGGATCTGACCACGCGGCGTGGAGTACATGAACACCTGCTCTTCCGTATCCAGGCCGTCTTCCTGCAACTGCGAAGTGATGTAAGTCGCCGCGCGCGTCAACGCCGGCGTGCCACTGGGCCGGGGCCCGTAGCTGACCAGCTGCCGCACGTGCTCGTAGGCCCGTTGACCGTCGAAGGCGTTCCAGGCAATGGCCGGAGGCTGCTTGGCTGTGCAACCCGCCAGCAATGCCAGCGCCAGAGTGAAGACTGTCAGTTTCCCTGCCATTGCTCCGCCCAGGTAATGCGCCGCCCCAGTGAAGGGTGATCGTGCAGAAGAAACTCAATCAACGGATGCGGCGACAGGTCGGCCAGGTTTTGCCCGGCCAATTTGCGCATCGCGCGGACGAAACCGTCGGGATTCCGCGTCAGCTCCAGCGCGGTGGCGTCGGCCTTCCATTCACGCCAGCGCGAAAAAGCGTTGTTCAACGGCATGGCAACCAGGCCGAACCCAAACAGGCACAAGGCCAGCAACGGAAACGCTCCGAGATCGCTGATGGCCGTGAAGCCGTACTTCGGCAACGCCCAATGCAGGACCCAGTCGGCAACCTTCAGCCCGACAAACGTCGTCGCCGTGCTCCAGGCGATCAATTTGGAGATATCGCCGTGCTGGTAGTGCGCCATCTCGTGCGCCATGACCACTTCGATCTCGTCCTCGGTGAATTGGTCAAGCAGCGTATCGCCGAGAATGATCCGTTTCGTCGCGCCCAGCCCCGCGAAGGCGGCATTGGCCTTTTTTGTCTTCTCGCTCATCGCCATGCGGTAGACGCCAAGAACGGTCGCGCCCACCCGTTGCGCCAGCGCCGTCAGACGGGCGCGCAGGGACTCATTCTCCAACGGAGCCAGTTTGTAAAACAAAGGCAGGATCAACACGGGATACAAAACCGATAACACGACCCCGAACACCAGGAAAAACACCCCGGCCCCGACCCACCACCAATCCCCCGCCCGGCGCAGGAGAAAATAAAGGACATCCAGCACCAGCACGCCCAGGACCACGTTCAAGCCGAGCGACTTCGCTTCGTCCAGCAGCCATGCGCCCAGGGATTCGTTGGAAAGTTGAAAATGATGTTCGAGAAAATAGTCGCCAAACCAATTCAGCGGCAGGAAAAGGATTTTGGTCGCAACCACCACCACGGCGCCGTAGATCGCCGTGGCAATCCAAGGGTTGGCGGACACCGAAAGGGAGTATTCAGCCAGGCCTTCCGACGCTTCCGAGTTCAGGAAGAACACCAGCAGCCCCAGCGTGTAAAGCGTCTCGACAAGGAACAAGACGTTGCGGATCGCCTCGTACCGCTTGGCCCGTTGTTGCTCTGTTGTTGTGTCCGGTGTCGTCATCCTGAGCGTGTACACTCAGGGTGACACCACCGCCTATAGATTTTCAACACCAAAGATGGTCAGCAACCGCGCCAGATCGTCGTTGCCGTAGTACTCGATCTCGATCCGGCCTTTTTTCCTGCCGTGCACGACGCTCACGTGCGTGCCGAGTTTCTGCTGCAGCTTCTCTTCAATGGCCAGCACATGGGTGGATTTGACCGTCTGTCCCAACGCGCGGACGCGCACTTTGGCGTCGCCTTTGAGTTGTTCGACGAGCTTTTCCGTCTCGCGCACCGTCAGGTTCCGCTTTAACACGCGTTCGGCCACGAGCCGCTGTTCCTCGGCGATGGTGAGCCCGAGAATGGCCTTGGCGTGCCCGACGCTGAGCCGGCCGTCGGTGATCCACGACAGCACCTCCGCGGGCAATCCCAGCAACCGCATCGAGTTGGCCACGGCGGCGCGGCTGCGGCTGACCTTCCCGGCAATCTGTTCCTGCGTCAGCTTGAATTGCGTCGCCAGTTGCTCGTACGCGCGCGCTTCTTCGACGGGATTGAGGTCTTCGCGCTGTAAATTCTCGATCAGCGCGATCTCCAGCGCTTCCTGGTCGCTCGCGTCGCGGACAATGGCGGGAATCGTCGTCAGCCCCGCTTCGCGCGCGGCGCGCCAGCGGCGTTCGCCGGCGATCAGCTCATAACGGCCCTTGCCGTTCCCGTTGGCGAGCGGCCGCACCAGCAAGGGTTGCACGACGCCGCGTTGTTTGATCGAGTCCGACAACTCGCGCAACTGTTCGGGATCAAATTCGGTGCGTGGCTGAAAGCGGCTGCGTTCGATGGCGTTGATGTCGAGATACCTGACGCCGTTATCACCGCCGGCCGGTGTGGGTGTGTCTGAAATTGGCGGCGCGATTGTCGTGGAGCCGAGAGGCCGGACCGCGACTTCCACGTGCGGCACTTCCAGCGCCACGCTCCGCACAATGCCGCCGCTGATTAACGCATCGAGTCCCCTGCCCAAAGCCTTCTTCGTCATGGTGGGTTTCCCACCTCCTTCGAATGACGTATCTAGCTGGAACAGGGTGGTTTGTCGAGCATTTTCGCGCGATTTCCGGCCCCAAATAAACCTATTGCAAAATCGTCGCGCGGTAGAATTGTTGCGGCTGGGCGACCGCGCCGGGATCGACAACAGTAACGATGCCGCCCGTGCCCGCCAGGTTATTGGTCACGGATGTCCAGACGCCGGTGACGAGGTCGCTGATGCGGTCGACGCGGTAGACCCGATTGGAGCCTGTGGCCAGGCTGATTTGCGCGTCGGGGCCGGCAATTTGGACTCCGGTAATCTGCATGTCCTTGCCCGGCTGGAAGTTGATCACGCTGTAGATCCAGGCAGCATGCGCCGAGACGCGACTGCTGACAAAGAAAGTCGAAACCGGAGGGCCGTTTGATGGAATGTAGATCCAGTTGACCCCATTCAGGTAGTACAACCCGCGCAGATCCATCATGTCCGCGGTAAATTCCGTATTGGTCGTGCCATCATAGCTGTACGGCCCGTCTACCACCGCATAATGGATTCCCGCCAGTTTCCAACTCCCGTTGTCCTGAATGAACATCCCGCCGCTGGAATCGCCAACCGACAAATCGCATTCGTTCGAATCTCCACTACGCTCAAAGTCGGCCATCAAAAACTCTCCCAGGTAGGCGTCGGTGTAGATTCCGGAGACTGTATTGTCCCCCCAGCGCTCGACGTTGTCAGAGCCGCCCCACATCCAGCCATTGGTCGAACCGTTCACGATGACCGGGGCACCGCGTTGCGTGCCGCGACCGATGACAGTGCAAAGCTGACCGATCTCATTGGAGCCCGCATAGATCGGCGCGTAATTGGGAAAGGTCTGCGCCACCTGCCAGATCCTCAAGTCGCTGCCCGGGCAGTCGAAATAGGCCACCGTTTGGTACGTGTACCCGTTAAACACAAATGGATCCCCGACCGAACCGCCGACGTGTTGCGCGGCCAGAAAAAACGTCGGCGCGATGGGCGCGCCAAGATAACTCCCCCACTGGCCCTCGTATTGCCAGCCGCTATTGGTCAGCGAACCCCCGGGAGCGGTCGTATTGTACGTGGGGTCGCCGGTGGATTCAAAGAGAACGGCTTCGGTGCGCGCCGCTAGAAAAAACGCGAGCAGACAGCCCAGCCAAATCCCTTGTTTCCCATGCCCGCGCTTCATACGCCTAAACTCTAAACATACACGCAATCAGACGTAAAGACAACTCCACCGTTCTCTGGTATATTTTTCGTTACAACCATGCAATCATCGGCCGACAATCGCACCCGTTGCCCCTGGTGCATCGATCATCCGCTGATGATGCGCTATCACGACACCGAATGGGGCGTGCCGGTGCACGACGACCGCAAACTGTACGAATTCCTCGTTCTGGACGCCGCCCAGGCGGGGTTGAGCTGGCGGACAGTGCTGCTCAAGCGCGAGAATTATCGTCGCTGCTTCGATCAATTCGATCCGCACAAAGTGGCCCGCTACACCGAGCGGCGCATGGAGAAATTGATGCAAGACCCCGGCATCATCCGCAACCGCCTCAAAATCCGCTCGGCCACCATCAACGCGCGGGCGCTGCTCAAGCTGCAGGAGGAATGCGGCTCGTTCGACCGCTACCTCTGGCAGTTCGTCGGCGGCAAACCGCGCGTCAACCGCTTCGAGGCGCTCTCCCAGGTGCCCGCCACTTCCCCGGAGTCGGATGCCATGAGCAAGGACCTGAAGAAACGCGGCTTTGCCTTCGTCGGCTCGACGATCTGCTACGCCTTCATGCAAGCGGCCGGCCTGGTCAACGACCATCTGGTGACATGCTTCCGCCACCGCGAAGTACAACGCCGTTCTTCGTGACCTTCGTGCCTTCGTGGTTAATCCAAAGGCCGATTTTTCACCACGAAGCCGAGTCGGACGAGACGCCGCTGTCGTGTGCGGCAACCACGAAGTACACGAAGGGCTCATGGTGACGCTTGTCACCCGCCTCCATTCTGCTACACTCACCCGCAATGAAGCTGAAAACCCTGGGGGTGATCCCCGCCCGGTACGGCGCGCAACGGTTTCCAGGCAAGCCGTTGACGAAGATCGCGGGCAAATCGCTCGTGCAACGCGTCTACGAACAGGCCGCCAAGGCGAAACGCCTCGACAAGGTCGTCGTCGCCACCGAAGACACGCGCATCCTCGAAGCCGTGGAGGCGTTCGGCGGCGACGCGCTGCTGACCTCGCCCGAATGCGCCACCGGCACCGACCGCGTCGCCGAGGTCGCCCGCCAGTACGATTGCGGCCTCGTGCTCAATATCCAGGGCGACGAACCGCTGATGCGCCCCGAGATGATCGACCAGCTCGTCACCGGCATGCAGGGCAGCCCCGATTGCGTGATGGGAACACTGGCCCGCCGCATCGAGTCCGCCGCCGTGCTGGAAAATCCCAACGTCGTAAAGGTCGTTGTTGCGCAGAACGGAAATGGGTTATACTTTTCCCGCAGCACGATTCCCTGCATCCGGGACGCAAAGCGAGGCGAGCCGCAGGAATGGCTGAAACTGGCCGCGTTTTACAAGCACCTGGGCATTTACGCGTTTCACCGGGAGTTCCTGTTGAAATTCGTGCAGTTGCCGCCGGGCGAATTGGAGAAGGCGGAAAAGCTCGAGCAGTTGCGGGCGCTGGAAAACGGTTTTGCAATCAAGGTCTGGATCACGCCGTATGATTCGATCGGTGTGGACCGCCCGGAGGACGTGGACCTCGTCGAAGAGATTTTGAGAAAGGAACAGTAAGCAATTGGCGCCGGTGGCCAACAACGTTTCGTCATGAAATACGATTTTTGTTACAGGCGGCGTGATCAGTTCGCTGGGCAAGGGCCTCACGGCCGCGTGCCTGGGCACGCTGCTGGAAAATCGCGGACTCAAAGTCACGCTGGCCAAGTTCGACCCCTACCTCAACGTCGATCCCGGCACGATGAACCCCTTCCAGCACGGCGAGGTGTACGTGACCGACGACGGCGCGGAAACCGACCTCGACCTCGGCCACTATGAACGGTTTACGCACGCGAAATTGACCCGGTTGAATAATTTGACCAGCGGCCAGGTGTACGCCCGCATCATCGAAAAGGAACGCCGCGGCGATTATCTGGGCAAGACCGTGCAGGTCATCCCGCACGTCACCGACGAAATCAAGGCCCGCATCCGCGAGGTCGGCCAGAAAAGCGGCGCGGACGTCGTGATCATCGAAATCGGCGGCACCATCGGCGACATCGAAGGCCTGCCGTTCCTCGAAGCGATCCGCCAGTTCGCGCTCGAAGCCGGGCCGCAAAACACGCTGTTCATCCATGTCACCCTCGTGCCCTTCATCCGCGTCGCCGGCGAAATCAAGACCAAGCCCACCCAACAGAGCGTCGCCAAACTGCGCGAGATCGGCATCCAGCCGCAGATCCTGATCTGCCGCAGCGAGAAGGCGCTCGGCGAGGAAGTGCGCCAGAAAATTTCGCTGTTTTGCAACGTGCCCGTCGATTGCGTGATCGAGGAACTCGACGTGGCGCATTCAATTTACGAGGTTCCCCTGGATTTGCGCGCGCGAAAAGGTGGACGAACTCGTCTGCCGGTACCTCGGCCTCGAACGCGCCCGCCAAGCCGCATGACGCGAATGGGAACAGATGCTCCAGCGCATGATCAATCCCAAACACAAGGTCCACATCGCCGTCGTCGGCAAATACATTCAACTCCAGGACGCCTACAAGAGCATGTACGAAGCCCTCAAGCACGCGGGCGCCGCCAACGATTGCGCGCGTCGACATCCTCCGCGTCGATGCCGAGGACATCGAGCAGGACGGCGCCGAGAAGTACCTGCAAGGCATCGGCGGGCATTCTCGTGCCCGGCGGCTTCGGCAATCGCGGCATCGAAGGCAAAATCCTCGCCGCCCAGTACGCGCGGGAAAACAAAATCCCCTATCTCGGCCTCTGCCTCGGCATGCAAATCGCCGTCATCGAGTTCGCCCGCAACGTCTGCGGATTGACGGGCGCCAATTCCACCGAGTTCGACCCCAAATCCCCCTATCCCGTCATTTGCCTGCTCGACGAACAAAAGGACGTGACGACAAAAGGCGGAACGATGCGCCTGGGCGCGCAACCGTGCAAACTCGTCGACCGGAACGAAGTCGCGCGACTTGTACGGCATGGACGAAATCAGCGAACGCCACCGGCATCGCTACGAATTCAACAACAAGTACCGCGACCAACTGATGAAAGCCGGCCTGACCGTGTCCGGCATTTACACCAAGTATGATCTGGTCGAATTGATCGAACTGCGCGACCACCCGTGGTTTGTCGCCTGCCAGTTCCACCCCGAATTCCAGTCCAAACCCAACAAGGCCCATCCGCTCTTCCGCGGCTTCATCGAAGCGGCGATGCGCCAACCCTCACCCTAACCCTCTCCCCTGAAGGGAGAGGGGACAAAACGAATTCCCTGTAACTCTCCTCTCCCCTTGGGGGAGAGGATTAAGGTGAGGGGTGGTCGTTCCCACGCACACTTGTCACCGATGAATCTTCCGGTTACACTCTGTCTTCGATGAACACCATCCGCGTCGGCCAGTTAAAGCTCGGCGGCGACAACGCCCCGTTGTTCGTCATCGCCGGGCCGTGCGTGATTGAGAACGAGAAGATGGTGCTGCACACGGCGGAAACGCTGGCAGAGATCTGCGCCGATCTGCATCTGCTGCTGATTTTCAAGGCGAGCTTCGATAAGGCCAACCGCAGCGCCGGCGACAGTTTTCGCGGACCCGGCCTGAAACGCGGCCTGGCCGTCCTGGCCAAGGTGAAAAAGCATTTCAAATTGCCCGTCCTGACCGACGTACACGAAGTCGCCGCAGTGCAAGCCCGCCGCCGAGGTGGCCGACGTCCTGCAGATTCCCGCCTTCCTCTGCCGGCAGACCGATTTGATCCAGGCCGCCGCGCGGACGAAGCGCTGCGTCAACGTCAAGAAAGGCCAATTCCTCGCGCCCCGCCGACATGCGCAACGCCATCGACAAGATCGAAGCCGTCGGCGGCAAGAGCATCATGCTCACCGAACGCGGCTCGTCCTTCGGCTACAACAATCTCGTGACCGACATGCGTTCCCTGCCCATCATGCGCGAGTTAGGCTGGCCCGTCGTCTTCGACGCCACCCACAGCGTCCAAATGCCCGGCGGCAAATTCACCGGCGGCGACCGCCGCATGGCCCCCGTCCTCGCCCGCGCCGCCGTAGCCGCCGGCTGCGACGGCATTTTTTTGGAAACCCACCCCCACCCCGCCAAAGCCAAAAGCGACGCCGCGAATCAGTTGCCGCTGTCGCAGGTGAAGTCCCTGCTAAATATGTTGCGCGAGATTCATCAGGTATCGTCGAGGATGGCGCCTTCATCGGATCGCTGAGTTTCAGTTTCACGAATCCGAATTTTTGGCAGAGTTCCTGCCCCGCCAGTTTGGCCCATGGCGAGGTCGGCCGCGTGGGAACCAGTCCCGCCTGCACGAGCGCGTCTTTCACATACCGCCAGCAGTACCACGTCATGTGCGGTTTCGCCCGCTGCTTGGCGATCTCCGCGGCGCGGATCATTCGCTGATCGTAGCGAAAACCGTTCGATTTCGGACCGAAGAGCGATTGCTGCTGCGGAGTCAGCGACCGCGCCTGCGACCGGTCGAAAAGGGATTTCTCGTCCGCGTGAGCCAGGCAGGCAAACGCGACCAAAACGGCGGCGGTTGAGAGAGTTCGGCAGATGAGCATGGTAGAATTTTCGCAGGAGAGTACCGGAAAGTCGATTTCGGTCAATTGCTCATATAGCAGCCGCCATACCTCTCCGCTTGCCTCCGTTCGGACACGATGGAAGTTGACGCTCGGGGGCCCGGCCCGATTTAGTCTGCGCTCCGTTTTTTTACTGTAGAACAAGAACACCACCAAAAGCACACGCATCTATGCCAATCAAAATCGGTATCAACGGCTTCGGACGGATCGGCCGTCTCGTCTTTCGCGCCATCTGTGATCAGGGCCTCCTCGGAAAGGAAATCGACGTCGTCGCCGTCAACGACCTGGTTCCCGCGGACAATCTCGCTTACCTCGTCAAGTACGACTCCACGCAGGGGCGCTACCCGGGCGAAGTGAAGAGCGCAAAGTCTTCCGCGAACGTCGCCGAAGACGATCTGCTCATCGTGGACGGGCATACCATCAAATGCCTGGCCGTGAAAGAAGGCCCCGCAGCGCTGCCCTGGAAGGATCTCGGCGTGGATATCGTCATCGAATCGACCGGGCTCTTCACGGACGGCGAAAAGGCCAAGGGCCACATCACTGCCGGCGCTAAAAAAGTCATCATTTCAGCTCCTGGAAGA
>CAWFPN010000026.1:0-14330 GCA_963817685.1 uncultured Verrucomicrobiae bacterium
AACGATCCGCCTTCGCAGGGCCTACGGCGGACGGCCACTTGCCACTACGCCAGTCAAACCCAGTCAAACCAAGTCCGACCTAGTCAAACCTAGTCCAACCATAAATTTTCGCCTCCCCCAAGGGCCGTCCGTCCGTCTAACATACTTAATCCGTGTATCTTCCGAAATAATTCGTGCCCATTCGTGTGCATTTGTGGCCGCTTTCATCTGCGTGCATCTGTGTGCATCTGTGGCCCCTACCCAACCCGCCTTCGCCGGGCCTTCGGCGGACGCGACGGCGGCCCAATACGGCCTAATACGACCTAATACGGCCTTAATCACATTTGAGAATGCCGGGTTGGGCTTCGCTGAGGCGATTTTTCGTCAAAAAGTGGGAAATTCGAGCAATTTCGGGGCGGTTTTCCGTTTGACCGGGGTGGGGGGTTGGCTTACGATGACGGCGGCGTTGTTCACGAGTGACTTGGTTTTTGCCCGGTCATTCATCCCGTTTACATCAGGAGAAAATCAGACATGGCTATCAAAGTAGGTATCAATGGATTCGGACGCATCGGGCGGCTGGTGTTCCGCGCGATTTGCGATCAGGGGTTGTTGGGCAAGGAAATCGACGTCGTCGCCGTCAACGACATCGTGCCGGCCGACAATCTGGCGTACCTGGTGAAGTACGATTCGACGCAGGGCAAGTTCCCCGGCACCGTTCACAGCGAGAAATCGAGCCCGTCAGTGGCCGACGATGACACGCTGGTCGTCAACGGCAACAAAATCAAATGCCTGGCCGTGAAGGAAGGCCCCGCGGCGCTGCCGTGGAAGGCGTTGGGTGTGGACATCGTCGTGGAATCGACGGGATTGTTCACCGACGCCGAGAAGGCGAAAGGCCATCTGACCGCCGGCGCGAAGAAAGTATTCATCTCCGCGCCCGCCAAGGGCGAGGACATCACCATCGTGCTCGGCGTCAATGACGCCAAGTACGATCCGGCGAAGCATCACATCGTTTCCAACGCAAGCTGCACCACCAACTGCCTCGCGCCCGTCGTCCACGTCCTGTTGAAGGAAGGATTCGGCATCGAGGAAGGGTTGATGACGACCATCCACAGCTACACCGCCACGCAGAAGACCGTGGACGGTCCGTCGCGCAAGGATTGGAAAGGCGGCCGCACGGCGGCGGTGAACATCATCCCGTCGACCACAGGCGCGGCGCAGTGCCGTCGGTCTGGCGATCCCCGAGGTGAAAGGCAAGCTCACCGGCATGTCGTTCCGCGTGCCGACCCCGACGGTCAGCGTGGTGGATCTCACCGTCCGCACGGTGAAGGAAACGCGCTACAAGGAAATCTGCGCGGCGATGAAGAAGGCCAGCGAGACGTATCTGAAGGGCATCCTCGGTTACACCGCCGACGAGGTTGTTTCCACGGACTTCATTCACGACGATCGCTCAAGCATCTTCGACGCAGGCTCGGGAATCGAACTGAACAAGCGCTTCTTCAAGCTCGTTTCGTGGTACGACAACGAATGGGGCTACTCCAATCGTTGCGTGGACATGATCCGTTTGATGGCTAAATAGCGTCCGCCTGCGGCAAGGCTGCAGGTAAATCGCCGAAGTGCTTCCAAGACCGAGCGTTCCGCAAGGGGCGCTCGGTTTTTCGTTCCTTCTTTCTTGTTGAGATTTTGGCGATAATACAGTATTGGTATAAGGCTTGCGGTGAGACGTACCGGGTAAAGCACCACGATGTGCAACAGGGACATGTGAATTTCATTCGTTTGATGCGCCATGGGTTGCGTCCAACCGCAGCCATTGTAGTGTTTTGGGCCACGATCACTGGTTCCAGCTTCGCGCAATTTACTTCATCTTCAACTCCATATCCTGTTGCGGCGCAAAGACAAGTAATCCGTGGTCATCTGCCTGCCGGTATCGCCAGATTGAAGCCGGTTGAACGCGTTCCTGGATCGACGCAGTTGGGTTTGGCGATCGGGCTGCCGTTGCGCAACCCGGAAGGGCTGACCAACCTGCTGGAACAGATCTACGACCCGGCCAGTCCCCAATACCATCGCTATCTCACCCCGGAGCAATTCACGGAAACGTTCGGTCCGACCAAACAGGATTACCAGGCGCTCATCGCCTTCGCGAAGGCGAACGGGTTCACAGTCACCGCCACGCATCCGAACCGCATGCTGTTGGACGTGAAAGCCTCGGCGGCTGACATCGAGAAGACGCTTCACGTGACGATGCGCACCTACCGGCATCCAACGGAGGCCCGCACGTTCTACGCGCCGGACATCGAGCCGTCGGTTGATCTGGCTGTCCCCGTGCTGGCCATCAGCGGCCTGGACAACTACCGCCTGCCGCATCCGGCCGGCTTGAGCCGGAGACAGGCGAATCCGACAACGATCGGGACACCGGCCATCGGCACCGGACCGAGCAATACCTATATAGGCGCCGATTTCAGGGCCGCTTACGTGCCGGGCACCTCGCTGACCGGCTCCAATCAAGCGGTCGGGCTGGTGGAGTTCGACGGCTACTACATGAACGACATCCGCCGCTACGCGACCCTGAGCGGACTACCGACCGCCACTGTGACAAAGGTCTTGCTGGATGGCTCTTTTGGGTTTGCCGGGCCGTACAACGACGAGGTGGCTCTGGATATCGACATGGCGAGCTCGCTGGCGCCGGGGCTGACCAAAGTGATCGTCTACGAAGGCGTCTATCCGGACGACGTCTTGAACCGGATGGCCACGGACAATTCGGCCAGGCAACTCAGCGCTTCCTGGACGTATCCCATCGACGCCGCCACGGAGCAGATCTATCAGCAATTTGCCGCGCAGGGCCAGTCGTTCTTCAACGCCTCCGGCGACAACGGCGCCTACGTCGGCGCCGTGGACCAGCCGGCGGATGACCCGTATGTCACGGTTGTCGGCGGAACAACCTTGACGACCAGCAATACGATCGTCGGGACGGTGACCAATGTCTTCTACCAATCCGAAGCCGCTTGGAACTGGGACATTACCGGCCACGGCACCAACGCCACCGGCGGCGGAATCAGCACGACCTACGCGATTCCGAGCTGGCAGCAAGGCATCGACATGTCCGCTAACCAGGGATCGACGGCCATGCGGAACCTGCCGGACGTCTCCATGGTTGGCGACAGCATTTGGATCTTCTACAACAACGGTTCATCGACAGTCGTCGGCGGCACCAGCTGCGCGGCGCCGCTGTGGGCGGCCTTTACCGCCCTTGTCAATCAGCAAGCCGCGGCCAACGGCCAACCATCGATCGGGTTCATCAATCCCGCTGTGTACGCCATCGGCAAGGGACCGAACTTTACCACCTGCTTCCACGATGTCACGGCGGGCAACAACACCAACCCCGCCAGCCCCACGCATTACTACGCGGTGACCGGCTACGACCTCTGCACCGGCTGGGGCACGCCGGCCGGGACGAACCTGATCAATGCGCTCATCGCACAGTTGCCCCAGGACAACAGCTGGACCAGCAGCGCCGCTGGCAAGTGGGAAACCTCCGCCAACTGGTCGTCGGGCACGCCCTCCAGCAACCAATCCGTCTTTGTCACCAACGCCGTCACCAAGACCGTCACCATTGACGCCACCACTTCGGGCAGTTTCCCCGGCAGCCTGACAGTCCAGTCGCTTTACCTGACCGCGCCGTCCGGCACGACCAACACACTGGCCCTGAGCAACACCGGCGCGACTCCGTTGCTGGTCCTGGACACCTTGTTCGTCGGCTCCAACGGGGCCTTGACGGTGAGCGCGTCGAGCCTGGCCGCCGGTTCTCTCGTTGCCGAAGGGCCCGTCCAGGTCAACGGCGGTACCGTGACGATCCTGGGGCAAGCGCCCTTTGGGCTGGACGGTCCGATTACCGTCACCAACGGCGGGGCGGTCGTGTTCACCGGGCCGATCAGTTCCACGGTCCAGACGCAGCTCTTCTATGGCGGCGGCGCCACAGGCGGGTCGCTCATCTCCAGCAATTCAGGAGCGGGTTCCGTGTTGTTCCTGGCCTATCCCATTTTCCAAACCAACAACGGCACGTTGATGGTGGTCGGCGGCAACGACCTGAACTATGGCCAGATCAACGGCGATCTGGTCAACACCTACGTCATCACCGGCAGCGGCACGCTGACCGGCAACTATGCGAGCAACAACTTCGCCATCGTCAACCAGGGCACCATTGCCTCGTCGGCGGGCGGCCTGCTCGTGCTCGACCCGCGTGACGCCTTCAACTTCGGCGGCGTGCAGAACACGGCGGCCGGTACCATCGTCGTCGGCGCCGGCAGCACCCTGACCATCCGGCGCACGGCCAACGCCTGGTATAATTCCAACAGTTTCCCCACCAACGCCGGCACGGTCCTGATGCAGGGCGGCACGTTGATGGGGGAGGACACCAATGCCGTGTCCGGCCCGGCCAGCGCCTACGTCAACGGCAGCACCGGATTGATCCACGGCTGCGGCACGATCGAGAATTTCGCGACGGTGGTCAACAATGGCACGATCCTCGCCGACTGCGGCGGCACCTTGACCTTCTCGGGCATTGTCACCAACAACGGCACCATGCAAGTGGTGAACGGCACGGTGCTCGAATGGTACGGGCCGTTGGTCAATAACGGCACCATCAACGCCCTCGGCGGCGGCGTCAACTTCCACTCCACCTTCATCAACAACGGCGTCTTCATCGCCACCAACCCGCTGCCGGTCATCACCTCCATCCAGTTCGCCGGCCCGAATGCGCAGATCAGTTTCACCACGACCAACAACGCCCCGTACACCGTCCAGTTCAACAACGACCTCTCCCCCGCCTCCTGGACGACGCTGACGAACATGACGGGCACCGGAAACATCATGACGGCCACTGATCCGGGCGCCGCCGCGCAGCCCCGGCGGTTCTACCGGGTCGGCGTGCTCAATTGACGGCATTCAGGCGGTCCCCAAGACGGCTGAAAGATAAGCGTTGACGCTGCGGGCCGGTTGCGCTATTTTTGCCGACCTTCGCTAGAGGGAGCGAATAGACAATTTATGTACGCAATTATCAGAACAGGCAGCAAGCAATACCGCGTCCAGGCGGGCGATGTGCTCGAAGTCGAATTGCTCGAGGGAGAGAAGGGCAAGGAGATCGCCCTGGAGGACGTATTGCTCGTGGCCGACGGCGACAAGATCCAGGTCGGCAAGCCCACCATCAAAGGCGCGCGCGTGACCGCCGAGGTGCTTGACGCCGACAAGAAGGGCAAGAAAGTCATTGCCTTCAAGTTCCGCCGCCGCGAAGGCTACCACCGCAAACGCGGCATCCGGGCGCATCATACGGTCTTGAAAATTAAAGAAATTGTGGCAGTCTAAAGTCGTTGCAGTCGGCGCGGAGAGTTCACCATGGCACATAAAAAAGGACAAGGCAGTTCGAGAAACGGACGCGATTCCGTCAGCAAACGTCTCGGCGTGAAAGCCTACGGCGGCGAATTCGTCCCCGCCGGCAGCATCATCATCCGCCAGCGCGGCTCGCGCTTCCTCGCCGGCGTCAACGTCGGCATCGGCCGCGATTGGACGCTGTTCGCCCTGACCGAAGGCAAAGTCCGCTTTGACAAACACGGCCGCCGCGTCAACATCGACCCCGTCCCCGTCGCCGCCAGCGCGTCGTAGTTTCCACTTTCGATTCAATCAAGGGCATCTGCCAGCAGGCGGATGCCCTTTTGTATTTGCGGGATGGCCGGCGCGCCGAAACTCAGCCGCATACAATTCCGCGGGACCTGGCGGGACGCATCGGCGCAGTAACACATCTCGCCGGGGACGTAGAGCACGCCCGCGTCCAGCGCGCGCTTGAACAGGCGGCTGCCCGCGCCGGTCTTCGCGGTTTCGTCCAGTTCCACCCAGACGTACAGGCCGCCCTGCGGGGTTTGGTAGCGGGCGGTGTTGGGGAACGACGCGTCGAGCGCCTCGATCATCGCCTCGCGTTTGCGCCGGTAGGCGGTGGCGATCCGCGGCAAATGCCGGTCGTACCGTCCCTCGGCCAATGCGCGGGCGAGGATGGTTTGGAGCAAGTTCGACGAACCGAAATCGTGGTTGCCCTTGCTGCGCAGCACGGCGCGCATCAGCGGTTTGGGCAGCAGGCCGTACCCGAGTTTGATGCCTGTGGCGAAGGGTTTGGTCAGCGTATTGGTGTAGGCCACGCGTTCATTGCGCGGGTCCAGTGACTTGAACGACGGCACATCTTCGCCTTCAAACCGCAAATCGCGGTAGGCGGCGTCTTCGAGAATGTAGAGCGGATGACCGGCCGCGCGCTCGGCATGTTTGACGATCGCCAGCGCCTCGCGTTTCTCTTCCGGCGACCAGGTGTGCCCCGTCGGGTTCTGGAAATAGGTGACGAGATAGACCATCTTCAGCCGTGCCAACCGGCGTGTGGCCTTCAAGCGTTGCAAGCGCGCCTTGAGCGTCTCCAAGCCGTCGAACCCGATCGTGCGGATGTCCATGGCTTCGACGATGCCGAGATAAACGAAGTAAGTCGGGTCTTCGACGAGCACAATGTCGCCCGGATCGCACAGCGCTTCACTGGCCAGATACAACAATTGCTGCGAGCCGTTGGTGACGACGATGTCGTCCTCGGAAATGCAGGAAAAACGCGCGCCGTCCTGCCGCTGCCAGCGCCGGAGCAATTCGCGGCGCAGGGCCGGCAGGCCGGCGGTCGTGCCGTATTGCAACGCCGCGCGCGCCGTCTTCGGCCTGGAAAGGATCCTGCCGGCCAGCGCGGCGACTTCCTCGACGGGCAGCGTCTCGTTGTCGGTGAACCCCACCGCCAACGAAATCAGGTCCGGCTTTTCCAGCGCCAGCCGCATCAGCCAGCTGATCGGCGGTTCACTGCTGCGTTGGGCCAGCGCGGAGAAATGTCGCGGGGCGTTCAGGGAGAGTGCTCCTAATCCGATTGGCTCAGCCGTTTCTTCGGCTCGTCGAACAGCATCGCGTGCGCCTCGGCGAGAATCCGGGGGATCCTGTCGGCGAACGGGCTGTTCTTCAAGAGGGGCCTCAAATCGACCTCGCTGAGGTGCGCGGCGTTCCTGCCGGGGAACCAATGGTCGGCATTGCCGAGCAGATTGTAGCGCATCTTGGCGAACTCGACTAAATCCAGCGATTTGGCGTACGTCCAGAGCCGGAGGATTTCGTGGAGATTGATGTGGCCCGGGATCTCCATCCATTCCGGGATCCCCTCGTGCCAGTGGTCGCACCAGTCCCTGCCCAGCACCGCCGCCATTTCGTCCCGGAGCCGGCCGGCAATGGTTTGGGAAACCTCCTGGCGTTGATCGTGCTGCCGCAACGCCTCGAGGTGCGCGTCGAAATCGGTAGGCCGGCTGGCGCCGATGCTCAGCGTGTGCACTTGTGGACGCGCCAGGCAATAGAGATCGTTGAAGGCCATCGGGGTGAGCGGCCGGCACAATTCCACCATCTTGCGGGATGGTTCGTAGAGTTTGCCGCCTTTGTCGTTGGGGCTGATGATGAACACGCCCATGTCCTGCCGCGTCGCCGCCTCGACGGCGGGCCAGGTGAAATCGTTCACGAAATACCAGTGCAGATTCACGTAATCGAATCCGCCCGTGTTGACGGCGTCGCAAATCACCCGGGGCGACGCGTGCGTCGAGAAGCCGACGTGGCGGCAGCGCCCGTCTTTTTGCAACTGCCGCGCGGCTTCCAGGCAGCCTCCCGGGCGCACCGACCAGTCGAGCAACTGTTCGTTGTTGATCCCGTGCAGGGCCAGCAAATCCACATACTCCAGGCGCAGGTTGGCCATGGACGTTTCGAAGGTGGCGAGAAATTCCCGCGGATCTTCCGTCGGGGCGACCTTGGTTTGGACGATGATCTTTTGCCGGGGCAGTGAAGGCAAAATCCTACCGAGCTGGACCTCCGATGTGCCGTAGCCGCGCGCCGTCTCGATGTGGGTAATACCCAGCGCGACGGCCTGCCGGATGGTGGCTTCGAGGTTGGCCTGACTGTCAGCGGTGATGGCCCCGGCATCGCTGTCCTTCCACGAATGCTGGTAGCGCATCCCGCCGCAGGAAAAGACGGGCATGGCCAGTTCAGTCCGCCCGAAACGGCGGGTCGGCATGATCAAACTCGTTTCCTGTAGCCGGGTATCCATGGCGTTTGATGCTGGCAGGAAACTTAACCGTTTTTCCGGAATTGTGGTAGGATTTTGGTCACCATGACGACGTTGGCGGATTTCACGAACAAGGTGGCGGCGGGCGGCAATCTGTCGCGCGAAGAGACCGCCCTGGTGATGCGCGCGTTGCTCGACACCGCGGTGGCCGACGACGCGAAGGCGGAATTCCTGACCGCGCTGGCCCGCAAAGGCGAGACGGCGGAGGAAATCGCCGGGTTCGCCCTGGAGTTGCGAGCGCGCGCGGTCGATCCCCTGATCGATCCGGCCAACTGCCGGGGCGTGGTGCTGGACATTGTCGGCACGGGCGGCGACATGGCGCAGACGTTCAACATTTCCTCCTGCACGATGTTCGTCGCAGCCGCCGCGGGCGTGTCCGTCGCCAAGCATGGCAACCGCGCCGTCACCAGCCAATCCGGCAGCGCCGACGTGCTGGCGGCCCTCGGCGCGCGGATCGAATTGCCGCCCGAAGCGGCCCGCCGCTGTTTGGAGACGACCGGCGTGACGTTCCTGCTGGCGCCGCTGTATCATCCGGCGTTCAAAGTGATCGTGCCGGTCCGCAAAAAACTGGCCGAACGCAAGCAACGGACCGTGTTCAACATTCTCGGCCCGCTGGTCAATCCCGCGCGGCCGACCCATCAGCTCGTCGGCGTCTTCGACCGCGCGCTGGTGGCGCGCTACGCCGAGGTGCTGCGGCTGCTCGGCCTGAAACACGCGCTGGTGGTGCACGGCGACGGGCTGGACGAATTTTCCCTGCGCGGCGTCAACACCGTCGCCGAAGTCTGGGGCGGACGCATCGAGCTGACCGAACGCGATTTCCGGGTGCCGCACACGCTCTGGCGCGGGGTCGAGGTGAAGGCAGACGAATTGACCGGCGGCGATCCCGCGAAAAACGCGCAGATCGTGCGCGACGTGCTGGGCGGGACCGACCGGGGCGCGCGGCGCGACATCGTGTTGCTCAACGCGGCGGCGGCGCTGGTGGTGGCGGATGCGGCCGGCAATTTCGACGAGGGATGGCAGCGGGCCGCCGAGATGATCGACAGCGGCGGCGCGCTGGAAAAGCTGAAGCGATTTGTCGAGGCGACGAATCGCGTGTAAGTTCCATCGTGCATGCGCTGTTCACAAAGCCGATGGACTGGATGTCGATCCAGCTCGCCCGGCCCACGGTCCATCGTCGCGCGGGAGCGGATGACGAATCGGCGGCGGCTACCGAACTCCTTCATCATCCCGATTTCTTCTGCGACTTCGTCCAGCCGTCGGGCGATCTCGAGCTGGGCCACGAACGCGAGTTCAGCTACCGCTCGCCCCTGGCGACGCCCTGGCCCGAAAACAATGTCGTCCCGGGCCGCTGGTTTCCGGTGGGCGACGATTGGCGGCGCCGGCCCACGGTTGTCCTGCTGCACGGCTGGAACGCCGAGTCCACCTACCGCATCCTGTTTCCCTACATCGCCTGGCGGTTGAACCGCGCGGGATTGAACACGGTGATGATCGAATTGCCCTACCACGGCCATCGCAAACCCCGTGGCCGTGGCGCGGTCACGAATTTCCTGTCCAACGACCTGCTCCAGGTTGTCAGCGCGACGCGGCAGGCGCTGGCGGACACGCGGGCGTTGATCGCCTGGCTGCACCAGCAGGGCGCGCCGTTTGTGGGACTGTGGGGGTTCTCGCTCGGCTCGTGGCTGAGCGGGCTGCTGGCCTGCAACGGTCCGCGACTGGACGCCGCGGTGCTGTCGATGCCCGTCTCGCGGATCGACCGGGTGATTGAGGAACTGGATTTCTGCCGCTCGATCAAACGGCGGCTGGCGGAAGTCGAGGTGGAACTCAGTCCGTTGAACCTGACGTCGTATCGTCCAAAAATTTCCCCCGAAAAAATCCTGCTCGTTGCCTCGGAGCACGACCTGTTTGCGCCGCTGGAGACGGTCGAGGAATTGTGGCGCGCTTGGGACAAGCCCGCGATGTGGCGGGTGCGGCACGGGCACATCAGCGCGTTGCTGTCGGCCCCGACGATGGAGCGGGTGGTCGCCTGGCTGGCGCGGACCAGCGACGCGCGGCGGATTTGAATTGAATCCCCGTCCGATTCGCCTGAAGATGGGGTGTTATGTTAATTTCAAAGAAGATCAACGACGCGATTAACCAGCAAATCGGCAATGAATTCGGCGCTTCCCTGCAGTACGTGGCCATCGCCACGCACTTCGATCTCGAAGCGCTGCCGCAGTTGGCGGCCCATTTCTACCAGCAGGCCGAGGAGGAACGCGACCATGCCATGCGATTCGTCCGGTTCCTCTGCGACGCGGACGCGCAGGTGGTGATCCCGTCCGTGCCCGCACCCAAATCAAAATTCTCCACCGCGGCGGACGCCGTGAAATTGTCGCTGGACTGGGAATTGGAAGTCACCAAGCAGATCAACGCTCTGGTGGCCATGGCCAAAAAGGAAAACGATTACACCACCGACTCCTTCCTCCAGTGGTTCGTCAAAGAGCAACTCGAGGAAGTCTCTTCGATGGACCAGCTATTGAAGGTCATCCAGCGCGCCGGGGAAGGCAACCTGCTCCGCGTCGAGGAATACCTCGCCCGCAAACCCGGCAAAACCAACGGCGGCGCGGCGGAAATGGACGCAACGTAGCATTCCCTGTGGTTTGATCACAACCCGGAATCGAGGACGGAGCGGACGGCTTCGTTGAGTTTCTCGGCGTTGTACGGTTTCTGGAGATAACCGAGGCAGCCGTGCTGGAGCATGCGCGTGCCTTCCTGATCGTGGCTGTAGCCGCTGGAGACGATCACGCGCACGCCGGGATTGATCTTCTTCATGCCGGCGAACAATTCCGGGCCGCTCATGCGCGGCATGACCATGTCGGCCACGACCAAATCGATGGTCCGCCATTCCTGGCGGTAACGCGCCAGCGCGCTGGGGCCGTCGGACGCGGTCAACACCTTGTATCCCCGGGACTCCAGTTCCAATTGCGCCATCTCGCGGATGACGTCTTCATCTTCGGCCAGCAGGATGCGCTCGTGGCCGCCCCGGGCCGCCCCGGCTTTTGCCCGCGCCGCCACGGGCAACGGTTTGCCGGTCGCGGGGAGAAAGACTTCGAACAACGTGCCTTTGCCCGGTTCGGATTCGACGTGGATCGCGCCGCCGGAATTCCTCACCACGCTTTGTACGACGGACATGCCGAGTCCGGTCCCTTTGCCGGGCCGTTTGGTGGTGAAGAACGGCTCGAAGACGCGCTTCAAGGTCGCTGCGTCCATCCCGCAACCCGTGTCACGGAACCCCAGCACAACGTAATCGCCGTCGGGGACCTCCAGCCGGGGACGATACGGGTCGGCAACGTTCAGCCGCGTGTTGCGGGTGGTGATGGTGAAGATGCCCCCCTCAGCCATGGCGTCCCGGGCGTTGACGGCGATGTTCAGGACGACCTGTTCCAACTGGGACGCGTCCGCCTCGATCAACCGCAGGTCGGCGGTGAAACTCCTCTGGATCAGAATATTTTTATCGAAACTGCGCTCGAGCATCTTGAGCGTTTGCTCGATGCACTCATTGGCGTCGAGCACGGTGCAATGCGGTTCTTCCCGCCGGACGAAGGAAAGCAGTTGCTTGGTCAGCGCCGCGCCGCGATGCGCGCTGGCCTCGGTCGCCTCGAGGTAACGATACGTCGGGCTGGCGGGGTCGGTCTGTTGCTTGACGTAACTGGCGCAGGCCAGGATGGCGGCCAGCACGTTGTTGAAATCGTGGGCGATGCCGCTGGTGAGCGTGCCAATGGATTCGATCTTCTGCACCTGGATCAGGTCGTGGTACAACTCCTCGGCCTGGATCGCGCCGGCGATCACGTTGGCCACGGTCTGCATTTCGGCGGCCAGCGAGGGCGAGATCACCAGTGGTTTTCGGTAGAACACGCCGATGATGCCCACAAACTCGTCACGCCGCAGGATCGGTGTGATCGCGCAGCGCACGATCCGCTCCTTCTCGCAGAAACCGGCCAGCGCGGGAGGCAGGTCGCCACGCGCGTCCCCGGCGATCAACTGGCGGGCGTCCTTGGCGCTGCTTTCAAACGCGGGGAACGACCACTTGATGGCGTCAATCTGTTCGGCGTTGTGGGCGTTCAGGCCGTGGACGCCTCGCAGGACAAACTGTTGGGTCCCGTTTCGTTCCAGCACCCAGGTCGCGACGACGTCGGCTTCGAAGAGCTGCGCGATGTGTTCCAGGACTTCGCGCGGCATTTGGTTGACGTCGAGCCGGTCGATCAGCGCGCGGGAGATCCGGCTGAGGATGGTTTGGCGCTGGAAAGCGAGCCGCTGGGACAATTCGAGTTCGCGCTGGCGGCCGGCCTGAAGCTCGTCGTTGTTCCGCTGGATCCGCTGCACGAACAGGTACATTTCAGCCGCCGACAGGCCCAGCAGCAGGATCGAAAGCGCGCTCAACGGCAGGTTGACCTGGACCCAGGACTGGTTGTCATTGTTCAACCGGCCGATCAGCAAATAGGCCAGCGTGGTCGCCAGGGCCCCGCCGTAAAGCCGGGCGCGGGGGGACCATTGCTGCGGGTTGACTTGGTCGGCAAACACTCGACTCACGGTCCTCAGGCCTCACCTCATTCTTAATGACAAGCATGGGATATGCCGTGGCGAAAAAATGAGCAAACCGCCTGGGATTTCAGTCAAAATCAGAGCAACTCATGAAATAATTGCACCGCCGACAGACAAATTTGCACTTTTCATTGACTAATTCATGCCCACAGCGCGGACACCAACGCCAGGGCTCTGCCGCCGAGTCGGGCGACTCGGACGGCGAGGCCTGCGGAGGCTTCGGCTGGCTGGGAGCGGGATTTTCAGGTTGCATGGCCTTGCGAATAACATTATGAACGACCGCGACCAAGTCAACTTTTTACGATGCATCTGCGAGCAATAAAGATCGGTTGTCTTTTCTGGCTGTCCGCGGCGCTCGCGATCGCCCCGGCGCGCGCCGTCGACACGCTGGACCCCGAACAGATCCACGCCGGCATGAAAGGCTACGGCCTGTCGGTGTTCAAGGGCACCAAACCGGAGCGGTTTGAGGTGGAAGTCTTCGGCGTCCTGAAGAACGCCTTCCCGAAACAGGACATGATTTTGATCCGCATGAGCGGCGCCGACCTGGAGAAAACGAAAGTCATCGCGGGCATGAGCGGCAGTCCGATTTACATCGACGGCAAATTGATCGGCGCGCTGGCCTACGGCTGGGGATTTGAGAATGAACCGATGGCGGGTGTGACGCCCATCCGCAATATGCTGGCGCAATTGCACGCCGCCGTTGCGCCCCTGGGGGCACAGCCGTTTTCCACCGTGACGCAGGGCGACCGGCAGTGGCTGCAACCGCCCGGCATCGCCGCCTCGGCGACGGGCGCCGACGAATCCGGTGCGACCGTGCCGCATCCGCTGGTCTCGCCGCTGGCCCTCGGCGGGTTCAGTGCGCAAGTCATCAGCCGGCTCGCGTCCCGCCTGCAACGCTTGGGCCTGCTTCCCATGGCCGCCGGGGGCGGCTCGGACGAACTGCGGGAACCGGCGGGCAGCATCGAGCCGGGCAGCGCGCTGGGCGTGCAATTGATCCGGGGCGATTTCAACGCAACGGCGGTAGGCACGGCCACCTACGTCGACCGGAACAGGATTCTGGCGTTTGGCCATCCGTTCTTTCGCGGCGGCCGCGTGGAAGCGCCGGCCGTGCTGGCCGAAGTGCACGGCATCATGTCGAGCGTGGAGGAGTCCTTCAAACTCGCCAGCGCCGCCGGGGAGATCGGGTCGATGGTCGGCGACTGGCAGAGTTGCATCGTGGCCGACACCCGCGTGAAAGCGAACATGATTCCCGCCACCATCGATGTGCTGAATCGCGACACGGGCCAAACCGAACATTACGCGATGGAAGTCATCGACAACGAAAAATTCAGTCCCGTGCTGGTCGAAGCGGTCATCGTGGAATCGATCCTGGCCGCGTCCGGCTCGTCACAGGAGACAACGGTGCGCGTCAATCTGTCCGCCGAGCTTGCGGACCGCACGCTGCGCGTGTCCGACACCTTTTTCAATCCCTCGGGCGGCTTGATCGACCCGGACGCGTTGGAACCGCTGGTGGCGGTCTTCGACACTCCGTTCGGCCACGCCAGCGTCAGACGCGTCACCATCCAGGTGGAAGCCTCGCTCACGCGCCAGACCGCCGAGATCAAGCGCGCTTACTTCA
>CAWFPN010000027.1:0-106363 GCA_963817685.1 uncultured Verrucomicrobiae bacterium
GTCTATCTTCCCAAGGGCAAATTCGTCCGGGACGACAATGGCATTCGCGAACAGCAAACGATGGAGGCTCTGGCCAAACTCAAACCCGCGTTTGACCGGCACAACGGCACCGTTACGGCGGGCAATTCCTCGCAGATCACCGACGGGGCCGTGGCCTTGCTGGTGATGAGCGAGAAGAAGGCCCGTGAGCTTTCGCTGGAGCCGCTCGGTTACTTGAAGAGCTACGCCTACGCCGGCGTCGATCCGCGCCGCATGGGATTGGGGCCTGCCTACGCGATCCCGAAGGCGCTGGAACGCGCGGTTTTGCGCTGGGGTGACATCCAGTTGCTGGAGATCAACGAAGCATTTGCGGTGCAGGTGCTGGCGGTCGAACTGGTCCTTCGCAAGGAGTTCGGATTGACGATCAATCGCGACCTGCTCAACGTCAACGGCGGTGCCATCGCACTCGGTCATCCGGTCGGCGCCAGCGGGGCGAGGCTCGTACTCACTCTGCTCAAGGAGATGAAACGCCGCAATCTGAAAACGGGGCTGGTTTCCGCTTGTGTGGGCGGCGGCCAGGGGGCCGCGTTGGTCCTGGAGCGCTGAGACATGGACATGGACGCCATACGACTCGAAATCGACGCGGACGGGATCGGCTGGATTGTGTTGGACGATCCGAACGAGAAGGTCAACCTGCTTAATCCGGTCACGGTGGCCCAACTCGACAAGATCCTCGACGGGCTCGCCTTGAAGAAGCCGAAGGCGGTCATCTTCATCAGCGGCAAACCCGACATCTTCATCGCCGGGGCCGATATCAAGGTGCTGGCCAGGATTGAAAGCGCCGGGCATGGCGCCGAACTCTCGCGGGCCGGTCGCAAGATCTTCAACAAGATTGAAGAACTCGGCGTGCCCACGGTCGCCGCCATCCACGGCGCGTGTCTGGGCGGCGGCTGCGAGTTGGCGTTGGCCTGCGCGTTTCGCGTGGCGACGGACGACCGGAAGACGCAGATCGGTTTGCCGGAAACGCAACTCGGCATCATCCCGGGCTGGGGCGGCACGCAACGGTTGCCCCGGTTGATCGGGCTGCAGGCGGCACTGGGCATCATCGTTGCGGGCAAGAGTGTCGATGGGCCGAAGGCATTGAAGATTGGTCTGGTGGACGCGGCGGTGCCTTTGGTCGCGCTGCGGGACACGGCGAAACGCTACGCGCAGGGCAAGATCAAGGCGCGGCGCAAGTCGGTCTTCTGGAAGAACACCTGGCCCGTTCGGCCGATCGTCTGCCGCGTGGCACGCAAGCAGACGCTGGCCAAGACGCACGGACACTATCCCGCCCCGTTGCGCGCCATCGATGCGGTGGAGCAGGGGCTGGCGAAGCGCATTGAGGAAGGGTTTGAAATCGAGGCGGACATGTTTGGCGAGATGGCGGCGACGCCGGAGTGCCGGAACCTGATTCGCGTGTTCTTCCTGCGCGAACGGTTCTCGAAGCTGCGCCTCGAAGGCGTCGAGCCTCCGAAGAAGAAGGCGGAGAAGGTCGGCGTGCTCGGCGCGGGCGTGATGGGCGCGGGGATCGCGCAATGGTGCAGCGCGCGCGGATTGACGGTGAGGTTGAAGGACATCAAGCCGGAGTTCGTTGCGGCGGGCATGAAACGGATCGAGGACGCGTATCGCGAGGGCGTGAAACGCCGCAAGATGAGCGCGCTGGACGCGCAGCATGGCTGGGAGCGCATCCATCCGACGACCGATTACACGGGGTTTCACGATTGCGATTTGGTGATTGAAGCGGTGCTGGAACGGATCGAGATCAAGCGGCCGTTGTATCAGGAATTGACGCCGCGGTTGCGCGAGGATTGCGTCGTCGCTTCCAACACCTCGGCGATCCCCATCGATGATTTGGCGGAAGCGACGGGCCGGCCGGAACGGTTTGTCGGCATCCACTTCTTCAATCCCGTCCACAAGATGCCGCTGGTGGAGGTCGTGCGCGGATCGAAGACCGCACCCGAGGTGGTGGCCGCGGCGGTTGAGTTCGCCAAGCAACTCAAGAAGATACCGATTGTCGTCAAAGGTTCGCCCGGATTCCTGGTGAACCGGTTGTTGATGCCCTATCTCAATGAAGCCGGCATGATGCTGGAGGAAGGCGTGGGTATTGCGGAGATCGACCGTGCGATGCTGGATTTCGGCATGCCGATGGGCCCGTTGCGCTTGATCGATGAAGTGGGCATCGACGTGGCCGTGGACGTGGCGGGCGAACTGGCCGTGGCGTTCAAGGACCGGATGAGCGTGGCGCCGATTTTGCGTAAGTTGCATGAGGCCGGTCTGAAGGGCCGGAAGGGCGGGGCGGGCTTTTACATATATAAAGGAAAGAAGGAGCGGCTGAACCCGAAGATCCGCAAATTGCTGGGCCACGCGCGCGAACCGTTGGACAAGGAAGCGATCCAGAAGCGCCTGATCGGCGTGATGATCGCGGAGGCGAAGCGCTGCCTAGTGGAAGGCGTCGTTGCTGGCGAAGACGACATCGATACCGGCATGATTTTCGGCACCGGCTTCCCGCCGTTCCGTGGCGGCCTCGTCAAATACGCCCGCGACTCGATGCAATGGTAGGCGTTCATTCGGCGGCCCGCTTTTCCCTGAAGAAACTCTGCAGCAACGTCCGCGCTTCAGCTTCCCTCACGCCCGGCACGACTTCGACCGTGTGATTCAGTCCCTTGGTCGAGGTGATCGGAAAAACGGACCCCGCGCCGCCCGCGCGATCATCGCGCACGCCAAACACAAGTTTCTTGATCCGCGACAGCACGATGGCCCCGGCGCACATCGGGCAGGGTTCCTTGGTGACGAACAACGTCGCCCCCTCCAGCCGCCAATCGCCGTACACACTGGCCGCCTGCGTGATTGCCAGCACCTCGGCATGGGCCGTTGCGTCCTTTAATGTCTCCACCTGATTGCCGGCCCGTGCGATGATCGCCCCGTTGCGCACGATGACCGCCCCGACCGGCACTTCATCCGCGTCATACGCCAGCCGCGCCTGGCGTAAGGCTTCGCCCATGAAGTAGTCGTCGCTGGTAATGTCCAAGCTCATCCGCCCAAGGCTACCGGTTGACCTGAAGCCTGACAAGCCCGATGCGGAAGCCTCTCGTGACTGCCAAAATGTCAGAGAAAACTGGCTGTTTTTGACCACTTTAGGCCTTCCGGGAAAGTTTAAGGCCGTATTAGGTCGTATTAGGTCGTATTGGTCCGGAGTAAGCCCTGTGAAGGTGGAAGACGCGCTCCCTACGCCCACTTTCCTGCGATGCGCCGCTATTATGCTTTCAGCATATATCATGCTGGCGGCACAATCGCACATTTCCACCCTTTCCGACAGTTTAGAAGGGCGAATTGTGCGGAAATTGTTTCGCGAGGGGGATGGATTTGGTCCTCAGCGGAAGTAGAGCTTTTCGATAATCGTTTCGCAGAGGATGAGTCCCAAGGCCCAAAGGGCGATGCAGAACAGCATCCAAACGAGGCGGTTCAGGGCCGCATTGTTGAACGGATGCGTGTGATTGAGGATTCTCACATTCATACCGCACCTCTAAGGGAATATAGGCCCAAGTCGGGTGGGAATCAACTTGGACAGCTTCCAGGGCTGATGCCATAAGGGTTTGCGGGCGGGTGGATGCAAGGGGTTGGTGGCAGGGGATTTGCTGCTTTTGAGGGGAATGTGGAGGGTCGGCGGTCATAGACCGCCGCTACAGGTTGGAAGCAGATGAACATCACTTCAAGAGAACGGCGGCTGCTGGCGGCAGGCGTGATTGGGTTGATCACGCTGGTGAGCTATTTGCCGGCGCTGCGTGCGGGGTTTATCTGGGATGATGATTATCACGTCGCGGAGAACCAGACCCTAAGGACAGTGCATGGTCTGGTGCGTATTTGGACGGAGCCGGGGGCGGTGCCGCAGTATTATCCGTTGGTCCATACAGCGTTTTGGGTTGAGTATCATCTCTGGGGGGTGAATCCGTTTGGGTATCACCTGGTCAACGTGCTGTTGCAGGCGTTGAATGGGATTTTGTTGTGGCTGGTGTTGGACCGGTTGCGGGTGCGGGGGGCGTGGCTGGCGGCGGCGGTGTTTGCGGTGCATCCAATCCAGGTGGAATCTGTTGCCTGGATCACGGAACGCAAGAATGTGCTTTCGTGCGCGTTTTATCTGGCGGCGTTGATGGCGTATGGGCGGTTTTCGGCCTTGTGGGAGGGCGAGGCTCCCGCCGAGCCTGTGCCCGGCCGTGGCTCGGCGGGAGCCTCGCCCTCCCTGAACGACCAGACGGCACTGCAACAACAGAGAGATTGGCGGTATTATTTTTTGGCGTTTGGGTTGTTTGTCTGCGCGTTGTTGAGCAAGACGGTCACGTGTTCGTTGCCGGTGGCGATTTTGTTGCTGATTTGGTGGAAGCGGGGGCGTATTGGCTGGCGGGATGTTTGGCCGTTGGCGCCGTTCTTTGCGGTGGGCGCGGGGTTGGGGTTGACGACGGCCTGGATCGAGAAGCACCGGGTGGGGGCACTGGGGACGGAATGGTCGTATACGGTTGTTGAGCGGGTGCTGATTGCGGGCCGTGCGCTTTGGTTTTACGCGTCGAAACTGGTTTGGCCACGGGACCTGACCTTCATGTATCCGCGCTGGCAAATCCTTACCGGTCAATGGTGGCAATGGCTGTTTCCCTTGGGTTTTGCGGGCGTGGTCATTGCGCTTTGGAAGGGGCGGGAACGATGGGGCCGGGGGCCGCTGGCGGCGGTGTTGTTTTTTGCGGCGACGCTGGGGCCGGCGCTGGGGTTTGTGGACGTGTTTCCGATGCGGTACTCGTTTGTGGCCGATCATTTTCAATATCTGGCCAGCATGGGATTGATCGCGGCGCTGGTGGCCGCGCTGGCATCGGTGGTGCGTGGGCGGTCATTAAGAATCGCGGCAAGCGTGGCGGTGCTGGCGTGCTTGTGTGTGCTGACATGGCGGCAGAGCGAGGTTTATCGCGATCCGGAGACGCTTTGGCGGGACACGCTGGCGAAGAATCCCGATTGCTGGATGGCGCACAACAATCTGGGTGTGCTGCTGGCGGCGCGGGGCGAGGAGACTGCGGCGCGGGCGGAGTATCAGCAGGCCTTGCGGATCAAGCCGGACTTTTACGAGCCTTATAACAACCTGGGCAATTTGTTGAGGAAACAGGGGCGGACGGAAGACTCGCTGGCGGAGTATCGACACGCGTTGCGGCTCGAGCCGCGTTACGTGCTGGCGAGGTATAATTTGGCGGTGGCGCTGGGCCAACTCGGGGAAGTTGACGAGGCCATCGCGGAGTATCATCTCGCGTTGCTGATGAAGCCGGACTATGGCGATGCGCATTACAATCTGGGCATCGCGCTGGGCAGGCAGGGCCGGTTCGCGGAAGCCTGCGAAGAGTTTTCGCAAGCCGCGCAGGACCAGCCTGACCCGGCGAAAGCGCAGTACAACTGGGGGTTTGCGCTGGCAAAACAGGCCGATTTCGCCCAGGCCGTCGTCCACTATCGCGCCGCGTTGCGGCTCAGTCCCGATTTCGCTGCCGCGCATTACGGTCTCGGGGTCGCCTTGCTGCAGCAGGGCCAGCGGGCCGGGGCGATCCGTGAATTGCAGGTCGCGGTGCGGCTTGAACCGGATTCGCGTGAAGCGCGGTCGGCCCTCGCCTCGTTGTTGTAGGCGGGCGGTTCTTTCGTTAGTATGTTCCCACCGATGGCGGGTGATTCCTTACAATGGGGCGCTGGGGTGGCGGATTTGTCCGCCGACCGTGAGCGGTTGCGCGTAACGGGGGCGGACCGGGTCAGCTTTCTTCACGGGCAATGCACCAATGACATCCAAAAACTGGTTGTTGGGCGGAGTTGTGCCGCGGCATTTCTGACGGCCAAGGGCAAGATGCGCGGGGAAGGGCATGTGATTTGTCTGGCGGACGCGCTGGTGCTGGAGACGAGTCCGGGATTACGGCCGTCGCTGGAGAAATTTATCATCACGGAAGACGTGACGATTGAGGACATGAGCGGTGCGTGGGGAGAATGGCTGGTGTTAGGCGGCGCGGATGCGCGGGCGCAGGCGGGGGCGATGGTATTTGAGCATCCGCTGGGGGTGGGTGTCCTGAGCGAGCGGCCTCTGGTGGCGACGATTGACGCGGAGGAGATGGAAGCGCGGCGGATCGAAGCGGGAGTGCCGCGCTGGGGGGTGGACATGGACGAGAACACGATTCCCAACGAGGCCGGCCTGGAAAAGCGGGCCATCAGTTACGATAAAGGTTGTTACATTGGCCAGGAAACGATTGCGCGGATCAAGACTTACGGGCACGTCAACCGGCAGCTCGTGCAAGTGGGTCTGGGCGCGGACGTTGTGCCGGCCCGGGGTGAACGGATATTTGCCGGGGAACACGAGGCCGGGCGGGTCACCAGCGCGGTGCGTTCACAACGGCTTGGCAAGCCGCTGGTGTTAGGATATGTTCGACGGGAATTGGCCCGGACGGGGACCAAACTAAGAATCGGCGAAACAAACGCGGAGGTCATAAGAGTATGCGGAGAATGATGATCGCAGTGGCGTTTACAACTGGAATTCTACTAGCGCAAGGAGCGTACACCATGGCGGCGGACACGAATAAAACGGCGGCAACGGCGACGGACACGGGCAAGGTGGCGGTGATTGAGACCAAATTCGGCAAGATGGTGGCCGCGTTTTATGACAAGGATGCGCCGAACACAGTGGCGAATTTCCAGAAGCTGGCGGGACAGGGGTTTTACGACGGCACGGCGTTTCACCGCATCGTGAAGGGTTTCATGATCCAGGGCGGCGATCCGCTGAGCAAGACCCCGGACAACCCGGACGTGGGCACGGGCGGGCCCGGCTACCAGATCAAGGCTGAGTTCAACACCAACCAGCATGTGTTGGGGGTGCTTTCCATGGCGCGGAGCCAGGACCCGAATTCGGCGGGCTCACAGTTTTTCATTTGCTTGGGTGACGCCAAGTTTTTGGACGGGCAGTACACGGCGTTTGGCAAATTGATTGCGGGTGTGGACGTCCTGAAGAAGATCGGCGAGGTGCCGACGACGATGGACCGGTTTGGCCGCGAGCAGAGCGTGCCTCTGGACCGGGTGGTCGTTCAAAAGATCACGATCACCACGCGGGACGCGGCGCTGAAATAACGGCGGACGCGGCGGGAATTGACGGGCATGACGATTGACGAGATTGCCGGGCTTTTGCAGAAGCTCGGCTGTCCGTCCCTCAAATGCCGGGACATGGCTTCCCAACTGCACCGGCGCGCGTTGATGGACGCCGACCGCAAGCAGACTTCGTATGAAGCCGAGCTACAGCGTCTGATCGGCCTGATGGCGCAGGGCTGGGCGGCGAACCGGCAGGAATAAGGCCCGTGAGGCCCGCGTTGGCACGCTTCATCTTGTTATTTCCCTCCTCGCTGTTATGATTTTTCGCCATGCGGCGGGTTGGGTTTGTCCTGTTATTTCTTGCCTGGCACTCGTGCGTTTGGGCGCGCGAAGTTTCCCTCACCATTGTGGCGACGACGGACCTGCACGGACACGTATTGCCAACGGAAAGCTACGAGGGCCTCTCGAATCTGGGCGGCATCGCCCGTTGTGCGACGGTGATTCGGCAAATCCGGGCGGAGAACAGGAACACGCTTCTGGTCGACGCGGGCGATACATCCCAGGGCACGGCGATTGGGTATTTGACGGGCGGACTGGCGATGGTCAAGGTGCTCAACGCGTTGCACTACGACGCGTGGGTGTGGGGCAATCATGAGTTCGACTGGGGGCTGGAGAAGCTGGCAGAATGCGCGGCGGCGGCCGAAGTCCCGATCCTGAACGCCAACCTGCAGGCGGCTGCGCCCGCACCGTCGGCGGACAGCGCCGCGGCGCGCATTCTCTCCCGCCGGCAATTCTTTGTCCTGCGCGAGATCGACGGCGTCAAGGTGGGGATCATCGGGTTGAACACGCCGGGCATCCCGCATTGGAGCCGGCCGGGGTTGATCCAGGGGCTGCAGGTCCGCGACTCGGTGGAAACGCTGAAGACAGTGGTCCCAGCGTTAAGGCAGGCGGGTGCGCAGGTGCTGGTGTTGGTTTGCCATCAGGGCTATCGGGAGGCGGGGGACGATCATGCGAACCAGATCAACGCGATTGCGCGCAATTTTCCCGAACTGGATGTGATCATTGGCGGGCATACGCACCGGGAGTTCCCGGAATTCGAAGTGAGCAACGTTCTTTACTGCCAGGCCGGCTATTTCGGGATCGATCTCGGCCGGGTCGATCTCGTTTTCGACACGGAGCGGGGCAGGGTGGTCCGCCGGGCGGCTAAAACGATCCTGATGGATGGACGGGTGCCGCTGGACGACAAGGTCGTCAAGCTGGTCGGCCGCGAGATTGACCAGTCCCAGAAGTTGCTGGGGACGGTGATTGGGGAAGCGAAGGCTGATTTTGATCTGCGCGGCGCGCCGAAACGGGAGACATCGATCCACGATCTGATTTTCGATTCGGTGGCCGAAGCGTTGCGAAACCGCGGGGTGCGGTTGGACGGAATTGTACACGGCATTTTGGAACGGCGTGGCACAATTGAGAAAGGCGCGATTACCATTGGCGACATCTGGAAGGTCATGCCGTATGAAAACACGCTTGGTTGCTGTGAACTTTCCCGGTCAGACCTGTTGGCCATTCTCGAAGAAGACGCGACCGTGTATGGCAAGTGGGATTTTCGCGGGATTGCTGGGTTGCGCTGGGTGTTTGACCCGGCTGCGCCGGAGGGCCACCGGACGATTTCGTTAACACATGCCGACGGCTCGCCCGTGAAGGCGGATGAGCACCTGATGGTGGCTTTTAACAGTTACGACCTGGCAAGTGGAGGATTGCGGTGGAAGAAGTTGCGCGAGATTGTTGATCGCCCGGAGTCAAAGCTTCAGGAGTACGACTGTCAGACGCGGCAGGCCGTGATCGATTACGTTCGCAATCACGGGACAGTCAGCCCGGCAATAAAGGGCTGGTGGAGAGCGAAAAACGGGCAAAAAGAGCAGGGGACGGAGTGATTTCCGGCATGGAACCGGCGGGTTATCCGGCCTTGCAACGATAACGCGTCCAAGGACAAAGGGCTGGGCGTGGCCGGTATTCTCATTCGTGGCATATTAGCTGCTATTTCTGAGAATGATGGCTTGTAGAGGTATATAAGAAGAGGACCGTATGCCTACGTTTCAGTATCAAGCACGAGATTCTTCTGGAAAATCGGTTAACGGAGAGATTGAAGCACAGGACCAGCAAGCGGCGGCCGGTGCATTGATCGACCGTCAACTGATGGTGGTTTCTCTTAAGCCATCCTCCGGGCGCAAGGCGGCGACTGTGCGGAAAGGCTCCGGCAGGGTCAAAGCCCAGGATCTGGTGGTGTTTACCCGGCAGTTGGCGACGATGATGGAGGCGGGCCTGCCGCTGGTGCAGTCGCTGACAGCGCTGCGGGAACAGACCGACAGCAAGGCGTTCAAGCCTGTCCTGCAGCAGATCACCGACAAAGTCGAGCAGGGCGACGCATTCTCCCAGGCGCTGGCGCAGCATCCGCGGGTGTTTAACAAGCTCTACGTCAGCATGGTGGAAGCGGGTGAAACGGGCGGTTTGCTGGCGGAGATCCTCGATCGGACGGCCGGGTACCTGGAATCGTCTTCCCGTCTGAAAAAGAAGGTCAAGTCGGCCATGATGTATCCGACGATTGTTTGCTGCATCGCCCTCTGCATTGCGCTCTTTTTGATTATCAAGATCATCCCGATCTTTGGGGACATCTACAAGGATTTCGGCGCGAAGTTGCCCGCGCCCACGCAGGTGCTCATCGACATCAGCGACATCATTCGCGCGTATTTCCTGATTGTGGCCGGCGTTGTTGCGGCGATTGCGTTTGGCGTGGCGAAATTCAAGAAGACCAAACGGGGCGCGGAGATGTGGGACCGTACCAAGCTGAGGTTGCCGGTGTTTGGCAAGCTGATCCACAAGATTGCGATTTCGCGTTTTGCGCGGACGTTCGCGGCGTTGCTGCGCAGCGGCGTGCCGATCATGGAAACACTGCGCATTGTCGGTCAATCCTCCGGCAACACCATGGTGGAGCAAGCGGTCGCGGCGGCGGCGCTGAGCATCGAGCAGGGGGACAACCTGGCGCTGGCCCTGGGGCAGCACAAGATTTTTCCGCCGATGCTGGTGCGCATGGTATCGGCCGGCGAGCAAACGGGCAAAGTGGACGCGATGCTGGAGAAGATTTCCGACTTTTACGATGAAGAAATCGAAGCAACTCTGGCCGGGCTTACCTCGCTGATTGAGCCGCTGCTGATTGTATTTCTCGGCGTGGTCGTGGGCGGTATTGTGATTTGCATGTTCCTGCCGATCTTTAAGTTGAACGACGCGGTCCAGTTCTAGGACGCGCGCGGAAGGGCTTGCAGACGTGTTGGTTGATACACGAAGATGGCGACTGTTAACGTTCGAAGGGCGGGCCGCTAGCAGGTTGGGGATCGAGAACCCGCTAGACAACTAGCAAGATGACTTATGGCGAAGATTCTCGTTGTCGATGACGAACCGAGCATGGTTTCCGTGCTGTACGAAGTGCTCAAGAGCGAGCAGCACGAAGTGATTACGGCCAATAGCGCCGAGCGCGCCTTGGACCTGGTCAAGGAGCAGTTACCCGACTTGGTGCTGGCCGACATAGAAATGCCCGAGGGCAAGCCGGCCGGCCTGGAGCTTTTGCGCCGGGTCAAGGACTACAACCGTTCCATTCCGGTGGTGATGGTCACGGCCAACGCCACGAAGGAGCGGGCGATCCAGGCGTTGCGCGCGGGTGCGGAGGATTTCATTGAGAAACCGTTCCGCAACGATGAATTGACCAAGCGAATCGGCACCGCCTTGTTCCACCAAAAAGCGGTGCACGCACTGGAGGAAAACGCCGAACTCAAAAACCAGCTGCGCGAGAAATTCCACTTCGACAACATCGTGGGCAACGGCCCGCGCATGGAAGCCGTGTACCGGATGATCGAGCGCGTCGCCAACACCGACTCGACCGTCCTGATCCTCGGCGAAAGCGGCACGGGCAAGGAACTGGTTGCCAAGGCCCTGCATTACAACAGCCGCCGGGCCGCCATGCCGTTCGTGGCCGTGAACTGCGCGGCCTTGCCGGAGCATCTGCTGGAGTCGGAGTTGTTCGGCCATCGCAAGGGCGCTTTTACTGGCGCGGCTTTCGACAAGGTGGGGCTTTTTCAACACGCCGACGGCGGGACCATTTTCCTCGATGAGATTGGTTCGATGGCCCTCGGCCTGCAGAGCAAGCTCCTGCGTTTCCTGCAGGACAGGGAACTGCGCCGTGTCGGCGATACAGAGACGATCAAGGTGGACGTGCGCGTGGTTGCCGCGACGAACGAACCGCTGCAGGACAAGCTCAAGGATAAATCATTTCGCGAAGACCTATTCTACCGCATCAGTGTGATTCCGATCGAACTGCCGCCTCTGCGGGAAAAGGCGGAGGACGTTCCACTGTTGGTCCATCATTTTGTGCACGCCATCGCGCAGCGCATGGGAACGCCTCCGCCTTCGGTTTCGGACGACGTGATGCGGGTGTTGAAAGCGTATCGATGGCCTGGGAACGTGCGCGAACTCCAGAACGCCATGGAACGGGCCTGTGCGTTGTGCAATGGCGGGATCATTGCCGTGGCGGACCTGCCCGATCGTGTTTGGCAAACAGTCGAAGGCAAACCAGCGGCTGCCGGCGCTGACGCAGCCGAAGCGCCGCGGGCGGGCGATGAAGGTGCGTTGGCCGAGAAGGTGGCAGGGGCCGCGCAGGCCGGAGGGGGGTTCGCCCCGATTCCGTTGAAGGATTTTCTTCACCAGCAGGAAGTTGTCTATATCGAGAGGACAATCGAATCGGCCGGTGGCGACAAGGACAAGGCTGCCGAATTGCTGGGCATTAGCATGGCGACGCTCTATCGGAAACTGTCTCCTCCGGGGCAGGGGGGGCCAAACGGCTCTCCTGAGGCAGATTAGCCGGTTCTCAGGTCCGGCGGTTGCGCGTGCTGCGATGGCAGCCCGCGTTTCGCTTGGCTTCAGCGGACGGAATTGTTCGTTGACCGGCGACATTTGTGTCCGATTTTCCCGCCGTCGCATCCCTCACGCATGCAAGTCTCAGAATTGACTGTTTTCTCAGGAGTTTTTGCCGTAGCCGGTCGCAGAAGGGGGTAAAGGCTGTGTTTTTACAGGTTTTTTGGCTGTTTTTCATCTTGGCACCGCGCCTGCTGCCAGAGAACACCCATGAAACGGAACAGGATTCCGGGAGGGAGGTGAGACAGAATGAACAAGATTAACAGAAACCAGTCAGCGTTTACCCTCGTTGAAATCATGATCGTGGTTGCCATCATTGGGTTGCTCGCTGCGCTGGCAGTTCCGGGCTTTGTCAAGGCCCGCAAGCAGTCTCAGGGCCGCCGTACGATTAACGACGCGCGTCAAGAGGACGCCGCCATTGATCAGTGGGCGCTTGAGACCGGCCAGACGGACGGCATGTCGATCAACACGACCGGCGCCGCCACGTACTTGAAGACGGCCTGGAAGACCAACGACGTGTTGGGCAATGTCTACACGTTCGGTAACGTTGGTACCCAGCAGGTACAGATCTCCGCGACGACGAAGACGGCATTGGCCAACGTCGGCATTGATTGGGGTCCGTACTAAAGTCTGTTGTTGAACCGGGTGCGCAGGCACTCGCAACAATTGCGAGAGGCAGGAGGCGACCCCTCCTGCCTCTCTCGCAGAGACACTCGCAAGAACAATGTCACTGATGGAAAAAAGAAGTCCGGTGAGGCATTCGTTGCCTGGCAACGACAGGCAGGGGTTTACCCTTGTCGAAATCATGATCGTGGTTGCCATCATTGGGCTGTTGGCCGCCTTGGCGGTTCCTGGCGTAATCAAGAACCGTAAGCGGTCACAAGGCGAACGGACGGTGAACGATGCCCGTGTGATCGACGCTGCGATCAATTCGTGGGCGTTGGAGACGGGTCAATCGGATGGCAATGTCGTCAATTTGTCCGGCGCGTCGACCTATGTGAAAACAGGGATTATTCCGACAAACGACATTCTCGGCAATCCGTTTACGATTGCCAACGTCGGGGCGACGCAAGTGCTGATTTCCACGACCACAAAGACGGCGCTGGCCAATGTCGGAATCGATTGGGGTCCGTACTAGCCGCCCGCTTTGCCCGCCGTTTTGTTACGCGTAAGGGCCGTTTTACAGGGGCGGCAACCGTTTTCATGGCATATGAAGTGCTAATTTCATGCAGTAGAAGGCAGGAATAACAACATCATGCTGTTCAGCCGCCACAAACAAAACAAGCGGGACATCTCGCTGGGGCTTGACCTGGGGACGAGCCAGATCAAGGCCGCCGTTCTGCGCCGGAACGGCAATGCCACTGAATTGGTCGAGTACGTAGTGGTCCAGTCCTCCGTGTCCATCGGCAAGCATGGCGCCGAGCAGCAGTACGCGGCACAGCTCCAACAGGTGATGAACGAGCTCAAGACGCAGGAACGCCGCGCCAATGTGACAATCAGTTGCGATTCCGCGATTGTGTCCGAGACGGAATTTCCCCGCATGCCGTTGGATGAAGTCAAGAGTGCCTTGAAGCTGAACAGCGCTCGTTTTTTGCGGCGCGACTTTTCGAATTACTACCTCGACGCCGTCGAGCTGAGTGAGGCGGCCGCGGAGGGCAAGGGAAAGAAATCGGCAAACATGAAACTGCTGGTCGGCGGGGCCAGCAAGGACGAGGTGGTCTGGTATCGCGATGCGCTGCTGGCCGCCAAAATCCGCCCGGAAGCGATGGAGCTGGCGGCGGTGTCCGTGATCAACGGGTTTCAATTTACCAATGCGGAAATTTGCGAGAAGGATGTCGTCCTCCTGGTGGACATCGGGGCGCGTTCCACGAGCATCAATTTCCTGCGCCGCGGGCAGCCGTTGATGACCCGCATCATGCATTTTGGCGGGGTCCAGATCAGTGAGTATCTGGCCCAGGCGTTGACGATCCAGGGCAACGTGGCCGAGGAGGAAAAACTCAAAATGTCGGAGACAGTCCAGCCTCTGGTCCAGACGGCCATCATGCCGCTTGCCCGGGAGCTGCGCTCCTCCATTGACTTTGTTGAGAGGCAGCAGGAATGCCACGTGGGCCGGGCGTTTGCCTGCGGCGGTTCGGCGTGCGGCGCCGGCATTCTTGATTTTTTAAGCGAAGAGGTGGGACTGCGCATCGAGTGTTGGAACCCAGTGCAGAGCTTCGAAACAGGCCATTTCAACGGAGAAGGCCCCCGGCTGACGGCGCTTGCGCCCAGCCTTGCCGCAGCCATCGGCGCGGCGGCCGCCAAAATGTGAGGACCCCACTGTGACGGCCATTACCCTCAATCTTTTAGCCGAGGAACAACTGGCGCAGCAGGCCAACGCGCGCGACCCGGTCAAGACGGCCGTTGCCATTGGCATATCGCTGTTGACTCTGGTGGTGGCGACCGGCTCGATCCTGTACATTTTTGCCAACCAGAAGAGAACGGAGGCGGCGTTGTTGGAGGCGCGCTGGAACGCGTTGGCTGCGGGTCAGTCGGCCAATGGCGCGGCGGATTTCAAGACCCAGAAAGCGTTTGCGGACGACCTTGTCGCCATCAATCGGATGCGTCCGATTTACGCGCACCAGATGGCGCTGCTGAAAGACCTGCTTCCCGATTCGATTCAGCTCTCGCATATCAGCTTTACGATGACGGTCCAAGCGCGCGATGCGGGGTCGGACGATGAGAGCGGCAAGCGCCTGTCGGCCCCCAAAAACGCCGCGCACGTCTCCTTGATGTGCGACGGCACGGCCCTGAGCAGTCGTCCGGAAATTGAAGTCGACAGCTTTCTGGACACGTTGCGTAACAATCCGGATTTCAAAGCGGGAGTCAAACAAATCCAGTTGCGCTCGATTGCGCGGACGGGTGTGACGCCTGGCAGCGAGGCGACGACCCTGCCGAGCGCCCAGTTTGTCATCGAGTGCCAATACAAGGAGCTGAATTGAAGGTTTTGCGCGCCATGCCGAAGGAAAAACTGCAGAAGGTTGTCCTGGTCGCGATTGTTTCACTGATCGTGATGGCGGTGGTGGGCGACTTCTATGTGGGCGCCCAGATCTCATCGTGGGCGGCCAGCAACCAGCAGATTGCCAAGCTGAAAGGGCAGATCGAGCAACAGGACAACGAGGCCCGGCAGCAACGCCAGAACAAGCAGCTGCGCGATCAAGTGACGGCATTCCTGAACGAGCAACGGGCGACCATGGTCACGGGAGACCCGTTTAGCTGGGTGGTGCGGCAGATCAGCCTGATGGGGGAACAACATCCCGTCCGCGTGGTCGGCATGACGCCTGGCGGGAAGACACAGTACGCTTTGAAGCCCAAGTATTACGTCTTTACGACGCACATCGACGTGGAAGGCAGTTACGACCAATTGGGCGCGTTCATTGCCGATCTCGAGAACAAGTTTCCGACGGCGGAGATCCTTTCGCTGGCTGTCTCGCCGACGGATGCGAACGAAGCCAATCGCCGCGCCATGATCGAACTCGGGTTTCTTATCCGGCCGGAGAATGACATTGATAAAGCCGCCGGCGCACCGAAGGAGGAGCCAAAGAAGGCGACATGAAAACTGCCGCACACATTTTATCGCGAACGGGCGCTCCTGTGGGGGCGGACGATTTCGAACACGCCGGCAGCCGGTCGTTTGTGGCCGGCCGGTCCGCCGCATTGGCGGGGCCCCGGCAGGCAAGGCCGCTTTCTGCTGAGCGCGCGTGGCCGAACGGCCTGCAGCTTGTGGGAATCCTGGCGTTTGTGCAGTCGTTGGTGTTTTTGGTGATTTGGTTGCTGCTCTGTGCCAACGCGGGGGCCGCGACTGCGCCCAAGGACGGTTTCGATCCCAACCTGCAGGAATCGACCTACCAGCCGGTCAAACAACGGGATCCGTTCAGCCCGGGGGGCGCACCTGTGGGGAATGCCGCCGCCACGGTTTCCGCGGCGCCGTCTGATTTTCGCCTGGAAGGTATCCTGTACCAGCCGGGCAGCCCGTCGGCGATTGTCAACGACAAGCTGCTGACGCTAGGCAAAACCGCCACCATTGACGTGGGGGGCGGGCAAATTCAGGTCAAAGCTACCGAGATTACACGGAATCGGGTCGTTCTGGAGGCGGGCGGCCAAAAGGTGGAATTGTTCCTAAATCCGCAGACTCCAGCGCAATCCGCGCAATAATCAGCGTATGGCTTGATTGTTGCTAAGTAGAGTCACAACGATGATCGACACTCGCATAACGGAAGGCTCTGCCATGAGAAAACGCTGTATTACGGCGTTCATCGCCGTCTGCTGTTTAGGTTTCTTTACCGGGCGCACGCATGCCGCTGATCCCGCGGTTGCGACCACGCCCGTAAGACAATTGGTCGCCCTTGCCACGCCGGAGCAAGCCAGCCCGGCAGCGCCCGCGACTGCCAAGGCCGCCGTGACCGATACGAACGCCGCCGCGGCAGCGGAGCCGATCGTCATCGATTACAACGAAGCGGACATCCAGAGCGTTTTGCGCACCCTGGCCGCCAAAGCCGGCGTCAATCTGATCATGGGTGATGAGGTGATGGGCAAAGTGACCGTCCATCTGGAAAACGTTTCCTACGAGGAGGCGATGCAGTTGGTCGTCGAATCGAAGGGGTTTGCCTACATCAAGGACAAGAACGTCGTTCGCGTCAAATCACGGGAATCCATCGAGGTTGAGCCGGTCGAAATGCGCCTGTTGACCCTGCATTATGCCAAAGCCGACGACATCAAGAAGACGGTCGACCCGGTGTTGAGCAAGCAGGGTAAAGTACAGGTCGATGCGCGCAGCAACACCCTGATCATCTCCGATACGCCGTCCAGCCTGGCGAAATTGATCCCGTTGCTCCAGTCGCTGGACACGCAGACGCAGCAGGTGATGATCGAGGCGAAATTTGTCGAGACCACGAAGAATCCGCAAAAAGACCTGGGCATCAACTGGAGCAACACGCTGCTGAACCACTCCGTCACCTTCGGCGCTCCCGCCAATACCGGGTCGGGCAGCACCTCCGGCGGGCCGGCAGCCTCGGACTTTACCTTCACCAAGGGTTTGCGGCCGGGCACCTCCTGGGTCCCGACCACGGCGCTGTTGGACGTCGGCCAGGCCAACGCGGTGATGTCGTACCTGAACCAGGACACGGACAGCGAGTTGCTGGCCAATCCGCGCATCGTGACGACGGACAACGGCAAGGCGAAGATTTCCATCGCGACGCAATTCCCCATCCCGCAATTCGCCTTCAGCGAGCAAACGGGTACGTTCCAGATTTCCGGGTTTGATTACAAGGACATCGGCATCATCCTCACCGTCACGCCGCGGGTCAATCAGAACGATTACGTGACGCTGGATGTGACGCCCGAAGCCAGCAGTTCCACGCAGAACGCCACCTTGAACAGCGGCACGGGAAATTCCGTGCAGATCCCGATCATCAATACCCGCACAGCCACCACGACGGTGCTGATCAAGAGCGGCCACACGCTGGCCATCGGCGGGCTGATGCGCGTGGATGTTTCGGACAATTATACGAAGGTGCCGCTGATGGGCGACCTGCCGGGCGTGGGCGCGCTGTTCCGCAGCAAGAGCCTGAGCAAGACCAAGCGCGATCTGCTGATTTTCCTGACACCGACGATCGTCGGGCCGGAATCGAGGACCGGCTATGAGCAGTACGCGAACGGTTTCCCCGATAAGCAAGTGTACACCGACGACACCTGGATGCCGCATGATAACGCCACCCCGCGCAGCGTGTTCAAGGCCTTTGCCGGAAACAGCAACTGCTCGGGGCAAACCACGAACACTCCCGCAGCGACGGCCCCCAGCCAAAACTTCGGCCCCAAGTAATCTGACAATCCTAGTGGTCCCAAACGGGTGAGGGAGTGGGATCACGGGTAAGGAGGGACACCCACGATGGTGTCCCTACACCTTTTCCACCAATCCTCCAAACGCTATTACCCCTTGAAACCCGTGGCGCGCGCGGGCATTCGTCTCCCTCTGTCACCGAACGAGCGAGCCGAAGCCCTGAGTACACGCAGGGGAGCCCCACCGAAAGGCCGCCTGTGATGAGTCGGCAACGTTTCCTCGTTCCGCCCGCGGCAGCAGTGCTGCGCGTTGCTTGTGATGCGCATGCTCAAGGCGATGGTTTGGCTCGCAGTTGAGCGGAAGACCAGCGGGCTCATCGCATTAGCGGTTGTAACACCCGGTTTGGGGAAGGGGGCTTTGCCGGACAAACGGCCTGCGAATCATTGGATTCCAGTGCGGGGAAGCGCCTTGGCGCGTAACGACCTCGGCATTCACTGACGGAAGATTATTTCGTCAGCCGCAGCAGGATCTGCTGGGCGATCTGATTGAACAGCCCATCGAGCTGGCTTGGGTCGGTGGCGATTAGGGCCTCGCCCTCCGGCAGGTTGCCGTTGTGCGTCGGGCTTGTGGGGTCATTCGCCACTTCGAGGAGGAAATTTTGATTCACAGGATCGTTGGGGTCGGCGGACAAGCCGACACAAAAGACATACCACCCATTTTCTTGCATGGCTTGGGCAAGCGAAACACCTTCCGCCTCGGCTTCCGCCGTCACGTTGGCTCGGAGAAACGGCTGTTGGCTGCCGCCCATTGTTGTAAAATAGTTTTGACCGCCACAGAGGGACGGCGAGCCGCCACTGACTAAATAGCAGTCGGGAGTACTTTGCTCCGAAGCGTTGTCGTTGGTGTGCCAAAATCCTACCTGAGTGGTGGTGCCGTCATAACCCCCAAAATTCCACGGCGTGTTCGGCGGGCAATTGAGCTCCTGCTGGATCATGTTGGCCGCTCCGTCCGTAAAGAACACCAGCGCTTTGACGGCGTACTCGCAGGTGGGCACGTTAACGCTGGCGAGTTGGTTGGATCCAAGAACCAGGCCGCCGACCGAAAAGGTGCCACCGGAGTAAACGAGATTGCTGGCCGCCGTTGAAATGGAGGCCTTGAATGTGTTCGTCATCTGAATATCCGTCGAGGCCGTGGAAGCAAAACTGGCCATGGCCGCCTCGTCGTATTGCTCTGAAAAGTTGCTGATGAAATCCGTGACCGCGCCGGGAAGATACGCGCCGCCTTTGGTTGTGCCCGTGCTCGGGTTCATGGACCCGGAACGGTCCAGCACCAAAGAGACAATCAGGTGCTGGCGCGTGGCCGTGGCGAGGTCATTGACCGGCAGGGTGGCCCAATTCGGTAGGACGCGGACAAAAAATGTTTTCATCGGGGCCGTGGCCGTGACCGTGATGTATTGGTTGGGGACTGTGCAGTTGTCCTGGCTTAACGTAATGACCGGTCTGACCGGGCCCCCATCCTCGTTGGTCATGGTATAGTTCGCGTAAAATGTGCTGGCGGCCACGGCCGCTGCTTGGTTCGTTCCCTGGCCCAGGCTGACCATGCCGGCCAGACACGCCGAATCGACGGCCTTGGATAATTGTCCCTTGGTGATATAGGCAAACCCCAGGTCGATGGCCAGTCCCAGGAACAGGACCAATACCACAAGAAAGAAAACAAACATGACCAGCGTCTGGCCGCTCTGGCGCCGCCGGTCTGTGGGTGGATGTTGAGGGAATTGATTGAATCTCATGTCTTGTCCTTCACCTTCATGGGCCAACAAAATAGGCTACGTCGTATTCCTGGGACGGCAATTGGAAGCCGGGAAACTGAAAGGCAAGCAACTTGCCGATGGGTGTGATGGGAATGAATTGATGGAACACCTCGGTGACGTAGAGGGTCTGGTTTGTTCCCGGAATGGCCGGATAACCGGAAGTCCCCGGGAGCGGGGCGGCTTGGGGTATCGGCGGCACCTTCGCAATGCTGTTTGTGCCAACGCCGGTTCCTATTCGGCTGACAATGCCGGGGCCGGAGAGAAGACCCTGTTGCATTTGCTGGCTGATAAAAAACGTCCCCGGCGAATTGGTGTTAAAATTGACCGCCGTCACGATGATCAGGCCTTGACTGCTGGATAGGTTGACCGAACTATCGGCGGCGACCGCCGCCAGTGTGTTGGAGAGGCTCGTGCCGCGTGAAGCCAGATTCGACCCCTCCCGGCTGAGATTAACCATCACCTCGTGCTCGTAGAGAAAACGGCCAAAGTCGATCAGGCCGAACAGCATGACCATCAGCATCATGGAGACGAAAAAGAACTCAAGAAACGCCTGGCCGGATTCGCCCCGCCGGGAATTCCGTGGCGTTGCTCTGTTTGTCTTGTGTGATGGATTCTTCATGCTTGCTCAAAAGGGTTCATTCTTGAACGCGGTGCTCACGGAGAGCGAATCGCTTCCGTTGGGGAAAAACTGGCCAATCATCGGCGTGAAGAGTTGGAGAGCCACTGTCAGTTGAACAATTACAGTATCATTAGGGCCCCCGGCGTTGCCCCATTCGACTTCATATTGACCGTTGGCGGAATTTGTCACGACTCCGACCTGTATGCTCCCCGCGTTGCCAATCAAGCCGACCGCCGCTTGTTGCGCGGTGAGCTGGATGGCGTCCAGCCGGTTGGTGGCCTGGCCATTGTAGTGATTGTCACCCGTAACGGCAAACCGGCCAGCCTGGCGCAAGGCGTTTTGCAACGTCATCTCGACGTAGAAAATGCGCCCGATGTCGATGATCCCGAAAACCAACAGGAAAAAAAGAGGAACGACCATGGCAAACTCGACCATCGATTGGCCGTGCCGCGACCGAATTCCGCCACGCTTGGTGAGAACAGTATCATCCATGATTTGGGAACCTCACATCCACCGCCAGCTTCTCGGTGGATTGTCCGAACTTGTGGACCATCTCATTATGCTTTTAGCAGCAAAAAATAAGCCATCCTCACCGCCAGCAACATAATGCCAAATATTATATTAGTCAACTTGGAACACTCCATTCCCCCGGTCCGCACCCCGTGCCCGCAAGTCTCTGTGAGCCCCCTAATTGCGGCAACCAGCGCCGCCTCCCCCCATAAACAAAGTCATCTTTAGGGCAAACTGGTAACCGCATATAAATGCTTGACGCAATATATCATATGCTGGAATCCCCCTTGTCAGCGCTCTCAGATCAGCCAAAGAAGCTGCAGATTCGAGAACGGGCCGTCAATGCACTTCCAAACGCCGTTCGATGCCAAACTTCTCGATGCGTTTGCGCAACGTCGCCCGAGTGATGCCTAGCAGCTTCGCTGCCTGCAGTTGGTTGCCCGCGGTCTCCGCCAGCGCGCGGGTAATCAACTCACGTTCGACCGCCGCCATGATCTTGAATTTAGGGTCTTTGCGCGCCAGGGCAAACAGCGGCTGGACGGCGGCGTTGACAGCCGCGTTGCTGTCCTCCGGCGGCACGATGATGCTCCTGGTCTCACGCACTTCGCCGGGCAGGTCCTGCGCGGTCATCGTCTCGCCGCGCGCCACGACGGCGGCCCGCTCCATGGCGTTCTCCAGTTCGCGGATGTTGCCCGGCCAGTTGTGTTGCTGGAGGACGGCCAGCGCCTGCGGGGAGACGCTCTTGAGCTTGAAGGAGGTCTGGGTGGACTTGTTGATCCGCTGCACGAAATAATCCACCAGCACCGGAATGTCTTCGCGCCGTTCGCGCAACGGCGGCAGATGGATCCGCACGACATTCAACCGGTAGTACAAGTCTTCGCGGAACTTGCCCGCGGCGACCAGCCGTTCCGGGTCCTTGTTGGTGGCGGCGATGACGCGCACGTCCACCGTAAACGTCTGATTTCCACCGACGCGTTGGAATTCGCCGTTCTGCAGCACGCGGAGGATTTTTGTCTGGGTCGAAAGTGGCATGTCGCCGATTTCGTCGAGGAAAATGGTTCCGGCATCGCATTGCTCAAACTTGCCGATGCGCCGTTCCATCGCGCCGGTGAAGGCGCCCTTTTCATGGCCGAACAACTCGCTTTCCAGCAGGTTGTCCGGGATCGCTGCGCAATTGATGGCCATGAAGGGTTTGTCGAGCCGTTTGCTGTGATGGTAAATGGCCCGGGCCACGAGTTCCTTGCCAGTGCCGCTCTCGCCTGTGATCAGCACCGTGGCGTCCGACATCGAGACCTGGCCGATAAGTTTGAAGACCTGCTGCATCGCCTCGCTCTTGCCGACGATACCCTCGGAGTAATCCTCTTTGGTGAGCAGCGGCTGGTAGCTGACCACCTGGCGCATGTCGCGGGCGTGCTTCAGGGCTTTATCGATCAAGGCTTTCAGCTTGGGCACTTCCAGCGGTTTTAACACGTAGTCGTAAGCGCCCAGTTTCATCGCCTCAATGGCCGTCTGCGTCGTGCCGTAGGCGGTCATCATGATGATCGTCAGTTTCGGGTCGAGCTCGCGCAGCTTGCGCAGCGTATCCAGGCCACTGACCGCGCCCATGCGAATGTCCATCACGATCAGGTCGGGCCGCTCAATAGCTATTTTCTTGATTGCTTCCTCGCCGCTGGAAGCATCGACCACGTGCAATCCATCGCTCTCCAAATTGCGACGGAATGCCCGGCGAATGTCGGCGTCATCATCGACTATCAGGATCTTGTCCATCGACCTGCATATTAGAGGTGGAGGGCAGGGGGAGCAAGTCTCTAGGAGCACCCCCCTTGCAAGCCGTGGACACGTGTGTTACGGATTAATTAATGCGATGGTCGGTCACTATCGGGCGCGTGTTTGGCATCACGCTGCGGTTGCACGTCACGTTTCTGTTGCTGCTGGCCTTCATTGGGTATGCGGGATTTGCGGAAGCCGGCGTGGCGGGGGCCATCTGGGCATTGTCGCTGTTCTGTTCGATCTTTGCCTGCATCGTGCTGCATGAACTCGGCCACAGCGTGGTCGCCCAGCTTCTCGGCGTGGAGGTCAAGAGCATTACACTGCTGCCCATTGGCGGCGTGGCCGCGTTGCGCGGCATCCCGGAAAATCCCTGGCACGAAATCGCCATTACCCTGGCCGGCCCGATGGTCAACGCGGCCATCGCGCTGGTCTTGCTGCCGTTCACCGGCCTGCCGTCGCACCTCTTTTACCTGTCGATGCCTCAAAGTGTGGGCGGACTGCTTGACGGGCTCGTCAAAGCCAACCTCGTGCTGTTTGTATTCAATTTCATTCCCGCATTTCCGATGGATGGCGGACGATTGTTCCGGGCCGTGCTCGCCCTGGCGATATCGTACCGCCGGGCAACGATCGTCGCCGCCACGGTGGGGCAGGGACTGGCCATCCTGTTTGTGTTGATCGGTCTGACGCACGTGGATTTGTGGCTGTGGACGCTTGTTGGCGTGTTCATCTTCATCGGCGCCGATGGCGAGGAGAAAATGGTGCGCGCCCGCAGCCTGCTGCGGGAGTTGGATGTCGAGGATGTGATGGCGCACGAATTTGCCGTCCTCTCGCCCGCGGACACAGTGGCGCGCGGATTGGAAATGGTCTATCAAACGGGCCAGGACGATTTTCCCGTCGTGGACGGCGATCAACTCTTGGGTGTGGTCACGCGACCGGCGATGCTGGAAGCCATGAATAAAATCGGGGCGGACGCGCCAGTGGCCGAAGTGATGGAGACAAACGTTCCTCCGGTCTCGCCGCGCGCCAATCTCTCCCAAGTCTATGAGACCATGCTGACGGAAGGCCATGCAAGCCTGCCGGTCATGCGGGACGGACGATTGGCGGGATGGCTGGGGCTGGACAATATCAGCCGATGTCTGCTGGTCAAATCCAGCATCAAGACGCAGTCCCGCGCGCCAGCTCGGCAAGGCGCCGTCGCGCATACTCCAGCGCCTCCTCCCGTGATTTCAGCCGTTCCTCCAATTGCAACTCCTCCACCTCACGGAGGACCGTACCCACCACCGGGCCCGGCTTAGCGCCCAACGCCAGCAGATCGTGCCCTGTTAGCAACGGGACCGGCCGAATCACTTCCGGCGGCAACTCGGCGGCCTTGGCTTTGAGGAACTCGTAATTGTCCAGATGACCGTGGCTGGACAGGCAATCGATCCGGTGCAACTCCAGTTCATCTGCAAACGTCTCGCGGGCCAGGATGCGTTTGATTTTCGCCGGCCGCATTTGCTGGACGTTCTGGAAATGCATGTGCTCGCCCACGCAGACCAGCACCTTCTCGATCTGTTCGTTGGGAAACCGCAGCCGTTGCAGGATCGCGCGGGACATCTCCACGCCCACGCGGTCGTGGTCGTTGAAGCGGATGCGGTCAGGCGCGCGCACGAACGTCGGCGGTTTGCCGACGTCGTGCAAGAGCACCGCAAACGCCAGCACCACGCTGGCGCCTGGAGGCAACGCGTCGAGCATCAGCCGGGTGTGCACAAACACGTCGCCTTCGGGGTGAAACGCAGGCGGCTGTTCCACCCCTTTCATCGCCGCGACCTCGGGCAGGACCTGTGTCAACAGACCGGACTCGTCGAGCAGTCCCAGCCCGCGCCCGGCATGCGGCCGGGTGAAGGTCTTGATCAACTCGTCGCGGATGCGTTCGGCACTGACCACCTTGATCTCCGGCGCCAGCGCTTTGACCACCGCCAGCGTGTCGGGATCGATGGTATAACCGAGATTGGCCGCGAACCGCACGCAACGCAGCAGGCGCAATTTGTCCTCCGCAAACCGCTGTTCCGGTTTGCCGATGGTGCGCACCACCCGGCGTGTGATGTCCTCGCGGCCGCCCACGTAATCGATGGTCTCACCGGTGAGCGGATCGTGAAACAGTCCGTTAATGGTGAAATCGCGCCGCTGGGCGTCTTCCTCGGGCAAACCGTAATGCACCGAGGTGGGCCGCCGGCCGTCGATGTAGGCGTCATCGCTGCGGAAGGTGGCGACCTCGAATTGATGGCCGCCCTCGATCACCAGCACGACGCCGAATTGCGCGCCGACGGCGACGGTCTTGGGAAACAATTGCTGCACCTGCTCCGGCGTGGCACTGGTGGCCACGTCGTAATCCTGTGGAGTCACCCCGCGCACCATGTCGCGCACGCATCCGCCCGCAAAGTAAGCGCGATGGCCCGTCTCTTGGAGCCGGCGGACGATGCTGGTGGCGATTTCCTTCATGGATCAACTAAACAACGGACGGCGTCCCGTGGCAAGCCCGGCGATTATTCCTCGTGGGCAATGGCTTCGACGGGAGGGATCTCCTTGCGATGGGTGAGAAAGAAGCCCCCGCCGACGATGCTCCAGAACAAATTGGCTACGTAACCGAGCAGCGACATCGCCACGGCCGCCCGCGCCGCGACGCCAACCTGGCCGAACATCAGCGCGTACATTCCCTCGCGCACACCAAAGCCCGAAATGCTGATTGGCATGGCGGTGACGGAGTTGATGATGGGCAGGTAGAGGAAATAATCCAGCACGCCGTATTTGGTTGTGACACCGAGACCGATGCCGATGCAGACGATGCTCAGCATCGAAAAGATATGGATTGCGAACGAAATCACCAGCGTTTTCACCAGCACCATTGGATGGTCGGCATAAGCGCGATACGCTTCGAGCATGCGCCGCATCATCGCGTAGCGCGGCAGCTTGCGCAGCCACCCCGCCAGGCGGGGGAATTGGGTGGAAAACCCGCGCCAGAACCCGACAATGGTGCCCAGCACCGTCGCCAGCACCACTGCCAGGGTGATCACCGAAAACACGCGCATCTTCACGTCATCGAACACCCGGTGGTAGAAGGTGATCATCATCACCAGCGCGATGAGGAACAGTCCCAGCAGCCCGATCAACCGGTCGACAACCACCGTGGCGACCGCTTCGGCCTTTTTATGGTGTGTTTCGTGGGCCACGTACCAGGCCTTGATCACGTCGCCGCCGGTTGAGCCCAGCATGAACGCGTTGAAAAACTGTGCGATGAAAGAAATCGAAAAGAGGCGGGAAAATCTTACGTCCAATCCCTGGACGTGCAGGACCCATTGCCAGCGGATGACGCCCAGCAAAAAGACCACCGCCATGCAGGCCACGCTGCCCAGCAGCCAGACCGGGCTGATTTTCTGGAACTCATGCCACAACGACTGCGGCCCCACGGTCCACACGATCCGTGCGCGCGCCAGCCAGTCCAGTGTATTGGGATCGATCTGGTGCGCCTCGAAGTACCCCTTGGCTTCCTTCAGGAAAATGCCGTGGAACAAGTAGGCGAGGATGCCCACGCTGACGATGATGCGTACCAGGGCTGAGAGTTTCTGTTTCATGTTTTCAACGCGGGCCGCAGCAATTCCTGCGCGTGTTTGCAGGAGTCCGCGACCTGTTCCGCCGTCCATTCCGGGTGGATTTCCCAGGCCAGAATCATGTCGTCCGTCACGAAACGCGCCAGTCGCGAAAAATCAAACGTGCCGAATCCCGGCGGCTGATGGTCGTGCGCCGGCGGCGCGAAATCCTGCAGGTGCATCCCCGCCGTGCGGCCCTGGAAACGGCCCAGCAACGTTTCATGGCTGGTGACGCCAAGGTTTTCCTTCACCTGCGCGTGGCCGACATCGTGCCAGTAGGCCAGCCCGTCCGGGCCGAACCGCTGGATGATCTCCGCCGCCTCCAGTTCGTCCGGGATTTCTTCAATGCCAAATCGCGTTTCCAATCCCAGGACGACTTTGCGCTCCCGCGCCGTCGGCAACACCGCTTCCAGCGTGCGATACACCTGGTCGAGGTGCCGCTGGCGTTTTTTGGCGCGGACCGCGAGGGCCTTGCCCAGCACGCGCTGGAATTTGGGGCTCTCCGCGCCATTTTCGGCGAACAATTGCAGCAGCCGGCCGGTGTAATTGCGCATGGCCACGATCCCCAAATGCAACACCACCGCTTTCGCGCCCAGGCTGGCCGCGCATTCGATGCTGCGCAACGTGTGCCGCACCGCCAGCTCGCGCTCGCGGTCATCGCGAGCGCTGGGCAGATAATAGTCCGGCGCCGAATTCATCACTCCCAGCGGCAACGGGCAGAAATTGTGGACCGAGACGATCTTGATTTCCTTCGCCGCCACCGCGCGCTGTATGCCGTCCAGCAGGGACAGGCGCGTGCCGTGACCCAGCTCCGCGTACTCGAACCCGAGCGCGCGGACCTCGTTGAGCATCGCGCGCCCGTCAATGTGGCGGTGCGAGTTCCAGCAGGTGGAGAATGCGAACATAAACGTTGAGGCCAACGTGCACCCTTCAGCGACGCGTTGGCCTCTTAATCGTATCTGGATGGCGCGTGTTTAGAATCCCAGGAAACTGCGCGGCCCTTTCGCTTTGCGGCGGCGCTTCTCGCTCGGTTTTTCGTAATGACGGTGGGCCCGTGCTTCACGCAACGTGCCTTCGCGATCCAGCTTTTTCTTCAGCCGGCGCAAGGCCTTTTCCACAGGCTCGCCTTTTTTTAATTTAACTTCGGACAATTCTATTCACACCCCTCTCTTACGTTCGCAGCTGGACTGCTACTGCGACGTGACTTGTAAAGATCATACCTTCCCACCCCAATCACTGTCAAAACCTATCCTTTACCTCGCAGGCGAAGGCTTCGGCGACGGTTGGAGCAATTCGGCGAAGGGGGCCAGCAGCGCGCGGTCGGGGGGCGGCATGGCTTCGATGTGCGCAAGCAGGGACCGGGGATCGGTGTAGGCCATTTGGCTCAGCGTGATGGGATTGCCCAGGACGTGTTCGTAATGATGGTCCACCGTGCTGCGCAGAAACAAGGAAAACAACTGCGTCAGCGCCGCCATGACGACATTGTCCACCTTGATGAACATCGCGCCTGTGTAATTGATCGTGCCCGGTTTCGGCTGGGAGATGTCCACCACGGCCACCGCGCGGCCACTGACGTCGAACAAGCCGCGCTCCGAGCCCGCCAGGTAATACACGCGCTTGTCGCCGTGACGCAGCGCCTCCAGGATGTAGCCAGCCGCGCCCTCATGGTCGTCGGCGACGATACGGTCCTGCTCATCCCGCATGGCGCGGTAGCGGATCAGGCCGACCGATTGCGCCAGCACCGAGCAGGCGTCCATGTGGTCGACCAAAAACTCCAGGTGCTCCCGGCGGGCGGCAAATTCCCTGGTGAAATATTCGCGCCTCAAGGTGTAATGGTCCGTCACGCCCCGCACGAGCAGGCGGTTGGTTTCCGTCATCGCGTCGAAGGGGATCAGCGAGGCGGCAATGTTTGTCTCCTGAGCGGAAACCGCGGCCAGCTCCGGCAGGAGGCAGAGGAGGCAGACAAGAAACTGTTTCAGGAACTGGTGGCACAGGCCTCTGTGCCTGTGCCGAGTCAAGGAACACGGGCAGGGACGCCCGTGCCACCAAGCCAAATGAGGTTTTGAAATGAGTTTCAAAGCGAAACGCGCGCGTGTCATGCGTCAGCTCCGGTCGAGGAACTCGCGCAGGGCGGCGGCAGTTTTTGGGCCGATGCCGCTGACGGCGGCGATTTCCTCGACAGCCGCCTGGCGCAGGCGTTGCATCGAGCCGAAGCGCTGTAACAGGGCCAGTTTTCGTTTTGGGCCGAGGCCGGAGAAATCGTCGAGCACCGATTCCTGGATGCGGCGCTGGCGCAGTTTCTGGTGATAGGCGTTGGCGAACCGGTGCGCTTCGTCGCGCAGGCGCTGGATCAGGTGCAGGGCGGGGGAATTGCGCGGCAGGAGGACCGGGTGCGGCTGGTCGGTGGTGTAAATCTCCTCCATCCGCTTGGCCAGGCCGATCACTGGCACGTTTCGGATATTGATTTTCCAGAGCGCCTTGAGCGCGGCCATCAACTGGCCCTGTCCGCCGTCCACCATGATCAGGTCGGGCAACGGCGCGCCTTCGGCTTGGAGACGCGCATAACGGCGTCCGACGACCTCGGCCATCGAGGCGAAATCGTCGCTGCCTTCCACGGTCTTGATGCGGTAACGCCGGTAATGGTCCTTGTGCGGACGGCCTTGCTGGAAGCAAACGGTGGAGGCGACGGAGAGCGTGCCGCTGATGTTGGAAATATCGAACCCCTCGATGTGTTGCGGCAGCGCGGCCAGGTGCAGCGCGTTCTGGAGTTCCTGCATTTCCTCCTGCGGCAAAATCTTCGGCGTGAAATCGCGGGAGAACTTGCGTTCGCGCGCGGTCCGGGCGATCTCGCGCAGATCGTTGAGCACGTCGCGCAGTTCGGCGGCCTTTTCGAACTGCCGTTCCCTGGCCGCGGCGCGCATTTGCTCCTCCAATTCCGCTTTGCCCTCCGGGTTTCGGCCTTCGAGGAATTCGCAGGCTTGATCGACCCGGCGCCGGTAATCTTCCGGCGGAATTTCGCCGATGGGAACGGGGACGAGGTAGGGCGAATATTTGAAGTCCTTCGTGTTCGGCGACGCGCCGCCGGAGATGAGCACGCCGAATTTCTTGCGCATGAACTGCATCGCCCGCCGCACGGCCCCGGCGTGGGCGAACGGCCCGAAATAACGCGCCCCGTCGTCCTTCTTCAACCGCGCGAATTGAAATCGCGGATACGTCTCGTCGAGCTTGACCTTGACCATCAGGAAACGTTTGTCGTCCTTGAACATCGAGTTGAAGCGCGGTTTGTAGTCCTTGATCAGCTTGCCTTCCAGCAGCAACGCCTCCGGCTCGCTGTTGACCACAAAAGTTTCGAGGTCAGCAATGGAATCGACCAGTGCGCTGATCTTCGGGTCGAGCATTCGCCGGCGCGAAGGATGGAAATATTGCCCGACCCGTTTGCGCAACGACCGCGCCTTGCCGACGTAGATGACGCGCCCCAGCTTGTCCCGCATGAGATACACCCCCGGCTTATTCGGCAGGTCCCTGACCTTCGACTTGAGGCTGGGCGCAGTGGTCACAATCCCGGAAATCTACAGAATGCGGCGGGGACAATCAATGCGCGTCAAGACGGCTCAGACTTACGTGAACCCGTTTGACTTCATTTGAATCTCCGGCCTTGGTAAATCCTGCCAGGGCTTGTTGATACGCGGCGACCGCCTCGGCGCGCCTTTGTGGTTGTTTCGCGAGCAGTTCGCCGAGAGTATCGAGGCAGTAAGGTTTGTCCTCGGCAGAAGCCAAATCAAGGGACTTCTTGATCAGTCTTTCGGCTTCCACCCAGCGGTTGGAGTCGGCAATCAGCACATATGCCAGATCGTTGTATGCCAAGGCGAACGTGGGCCACAGTCGAATGGCTTCACGGAAGCTTTCTTCAGCATCGTGCGGTTTACCCTGGTTTAGTTCTTGCCGACCCTTGTTGATCGCCAGGAACCAAGCAAGTTGGTGCGCGGCCCTGGCGTACCCCTCCGCTGCTTGATAGCCTTTTCGATATTGCTGCTCTGCCTCGACCAAATTTCCCCGTCTCAAGTACAGCTCGCCCAGGTTTTGGAGTAAATCCCCGGCATTCGGTTCGAGGCGCAGGCCTTCTTGAATTTCTGTTTGTGCCTCGTCCAAGCGGTTCTGCCACAGCAGGAACGTGCTGAGTGTAAGGTGGGTTTTAAAATCCAGGGAGCCAGCCGCACTGCTTCGCGGAATTCTGCCTCCGCTTCCTGTATTTTACCCTGTCGAAACAGGACCAGAGCCAGCGAACTGTGGGGCATCGCCAGACCGGGCTCCAGCCGGATCGCTTCGCGAATGTGGGTCTCGGCCTCGTCATTTCGATTCAGGGCGAGCAAAGCGGCTGCATAATCGTTTTGCAACTGGGCAATGGATGGATCCAGGCTGACAGCTTTTTGGTAGTACGGAATTGACTCCTCGTCTCGCTCCGCGAAATACAGAGCCGATCCCAAGCCCGACAGGGCAAGGGCGGAATTTGGGGCCAGGGCGACCGCCCGGCGGCAGACGCGCTCCTGCTCGTCGTACCGTTGGAGTCCTTCCAACGCGTTACCTAACAGTATCCAGCCTTCTGCGTCATGCGGCGCCAGGAAGATGGACAAGCGCGCCGTCCGTTCGACGCGAGGCCAGTCAGAGACACTAAAGTAGCGGTGTCCTTGTTGATGCAGGTAGTGAACGAGGCGGGGTCGAACGAAGACCCATGCGACTGTTAGAACTACCACTGTCGCGATAACCGCGTAGGAAGCTTTTCTTGGACGATCCATCGGTCGGGACCGAATCAGGCCAGAGGCTCCTGCTTCGCGCCGAACTTGAGCACGGCGATCAATTCGCCGAGTTCTTCGACACGGAGTAATTTGCAGAAGGCGCCGAAGACCAACAGGGCGGCGGTGACGGCGGCGGCGACGGCGGCGTAGCGGTGGCCCTCCAGGGCGTGGGCGGCGCCCCAGGCGGCGGCGCTCATGGCGAGGGAGGCGAGGCCGATACGGAGAAGGGAACGCCAGAGCGCGCCGGCTTCGATTCGCTGGATTTTTCGGCGCATGAAAACCAGTAGGAGGAAGAAATTTACCAGCGCGACGACGGAAGTGGACAGGGCGACGCCGGGGGTTCCCATGTTCATCGGGAAGGGGACGCCGGCGATGGTGAATTTGGCTGGCATGGCGAAGACGTAGTCAAGCCCGGCATTGGTCACGATGGAAGCGATGGAGATGTACATGGGGGTGCGCGAATCGCCCAGAGCGTAGAACGTCGGCGCGATGACCTTGATGGCGGCGTAGCCGGCCAGGCCCACGGCGAAGGCTTGGAGGCAGAACGCGGTTTGCGCAGTGGCCTCGGCGCTGAACCGGCCATGTTGATAGACCACGGCCACGACGGGCTTGGCAAGCACGGCCAGTCCGCAGGCGGCGGGGATGCAGAGGAAGAACGCCAGACGGATCGAACGGGCGAGGGTCTTGCGAAATTCTCCCGTGTTGCCGCGCGCGATGTGGGCGCTGACGGTCGGCAGCGTGGCCACGCCGATGGCCACGCCGAACAGGCCGATGGGAAATTGCATCAGGCGGAACGCGCAATTCAGGAACGTCACTGCGCCGTTGCCGAAGAAGGACGCGAACCAGTTGTCGGTGAACACATTGATCTGCACCGCGGCCACGCCGAGCACGGACGGACCGACCAGCCGGACCACCTGGCGAAAGGCGGGATCATGCCAGTCCAGCAGCGGCTGGTAGTGATAACCGACGGCGCGCAGGCTGGGCACCTGGACGAGCCATTGCATCGCGCCGCCGATGAGCGTGCCGATGCTGATGCCCACCATCGCGCGCGGCAGTTGCGTGGTGTCGTGGAGAAAATTCGGCGCGAGGGCGAAGGCCAGTCCCACGCCGCCGACGATGGAACCGATATTGAACATCATCGACGCGCTGGCGGGCACGCCGAACTTGTGTTTCGAGTTGAGCATGCCCATCGCCAGCGCGGCCATGGCGACCAGCAACAGGAAAGGGAACATGATCCGGGTCAAGCGGACGGTCAGCTCCGTCTTGCCCGGGATTTGTTGGAAGCCGGGCGCGATCAGGTTCACCACCACGGGGGCGAAAATGATGCCGATCACCGTGATGACGCCGAGCACCACCAGCAGCGCGTTTAACACGAGATTGGCCAGCCGCCAGGCCGACTCCTCGCCTTCGGACGTGAGTTTTTGGGAGAAGGTCGTGACGAACGCCGCCGAGAGCGCGCCTTCGGCAAACAGGTCGCGCAACAAGTTCGGGATGCGAAACGCGGTGACGAACGCGTCGAACTCGCGGCTCGCGCCGAAGATGGAGGCCAGCACTTGTTCGCGGACGAGGCCCAGCAGGCGGCTGCCGAGGACGGCGAAGCTGACGGTGCGAGCGGAGCGGGCGACACTAGGCGGCTGGCTCATGAGTGCGAACGGGCCTTCCCAGTCGCGTCCCAGGCTTCCTTCACTGTCTGGGCGACCCGGTCGACTGTGATGCGCTCCATGCAGCGGAAATCGATCGGGCATTCGCGCAGGAAACAGGGGCTGCATTCGACCGGCTCGTGCACGACGCGGCTGAGCGGCAGCAGCGGCCCTGTTAATTCGGCGGAGGTGGACCCGACGATGGCCACCACGGGCGTGCCCAGGGCGTCGGCCAGATGCATCGGCCCGGTGTCGTTGGTCAGCAGTAGCCGGCAGATTTTGATCAACTGGCAGAGTTCCATCAACGTCGTTTTGCCCGCCATGTTGACGATGGCACCCTCCTCGGTGATCGTGGCGCGCATTCGCGTTTCGATTTCGGCGGCGAGAGCAATGTCGCCTGCGCCCCCGAACAACAGCCAGCGGCAGGGGACCTCCTCGGCGACGCGCGCGGCGGCTTCGGCGAACCGCTCGGGCATCCAGCGTTTGGCCGGGCCGTACTCGGCCCCGGCGTTGATGCCGATGAACGGCCGGTCGTCTTCTCGCACGAATTGTGTCAGGTCCGACACGTCGCTGGGGGCGAGCCAGATGCGGGGCTGGACGAATTCGCGGTTGCCGCCCAGATAGGAAATGATGTCCAGGTACCGCTGTGACTGATGGCGGAGCGACGGAAAATATTTCACCTGAAACGTCGTCCCGTTGACGGTCACGGGCTTGTGTTGCGGCTGTTCGCTGTCGGGTTCGTGCACGATATCGGTGAGCAGGTGTTTGCGCCAGTGGCCTTCGAAGCCGACCCGGCAGGGGATGCGGGCGCGCCAGGCTTCCCAGGCTGTGCGGAAGGAATTCGGGAAGAGGATGGCGACGTCGAACCGTTGCCGGCGGAGTTGCGCCATCTCGGGGACGGGATCGAACGGGATGACCTCGTTGAGGAACGGGTTATGCCGCCAGAGATCGTGGAGTTTGGCGTGGCAGAGCAGGGCGATGTGGGCGTCGGGTTCCAGTTCCCGGAGGCGTTGCACGGCGGGCATGCTCATGACCGAGTCGCCGATCCAATTCGTCGCGCGCACGAGGATGCGCGGGGCGTGTTTGCTAGCGATGGCAAATATTGCGCGACAGCCTCATCAAAGTCCTTTGCCCCGGCAATGATCCGGATTTCCACGCGCAGATAATAAATGGGAATGTCGCGCCGGTCGATCTTGGGGAAACGCACGGCGTCTTTTTCGGTGGTGAGAATGGCCTGCGCGCCGCTCCGGAGGCTGCGATTGATCATATTGATGATCTCCTGCTGGGAGTAGCGGTGATGGTCGGCGTAACGTTTCGCGTAGATGACCTTCGCGCCCAGTCCGCGCAGCCCGTCCTCGAAACTTTCCGGCACGGCGATGCCGGAGATGGCGGCGACTTCCAGGCCCTGGAGTTTTTTCAAGGGAAGATGTTCGCCCGTGAAAACGTCCTGGAGGTAGAGCGGGTGGTGCGTGCACTCGATGATTTCGGCGGTCTCATTGAACTGGCGGATGGCCTTGCGAGAGTATTCGGCGCCGTGTTCGCTCGACTTGGTGATGAAAATGTAGTCGGCGCGTTTCAGGTTGGCGATCGGCTCGCGCAGCGTGCCGCGCGGCAGGAGGATAATGGTTGCCGAACGGCGCGTTGCGGTCGATCAGGCAGATGTCCAGCCGGCTCTTTGAGTGCGAGATACTGGAACCCGTCATCGAGCAGGAGCGTGTCGCAGCCGAAATGCGAGATGGCGTAGCGGCCGCTTTTGACCCGGTCCTTGTCGACCAGCACGACGACGTCCTTGAGGTTGGAGGCGAGCATGTAGGGTTCGTCGCCGGCTTGTTCGCTGTCGAGCAGCAGCGATTGGCCGTCGGAAACGATCTTGGGCGGGACTTGGTCCTCCTGGAAGGTGATTTTGGCGAGGATACGCTGCCAGAGCGGGCGCGGGGTGCTTTTGTAACCGCGCGAGAGGATGGCCACGCGTCGTCCCGCTTGTTGCAGAGCGCGGGCGAAGACCTCGACAACGGGGGTCTTGCCGGTGCCGCCGACGGTGAGGTTGCCGATGCTGACGACCTGGCAGCCGAGAGTGTGATCGCGAAAGATGCGGTTGCGCCAGAGAAACAGGCGGATTTGCACGGCGACTTCGTAGATGCGGGACAGGACGAGCAGAAACGCTCCGGCCACCCGCGCGCCAAAATCATGGCGCCGCTCAAAAATGACGTCCAGGACATATTGCTCGACGTTCTCAGTCCACTGCCACATGGGGCGTCATACTGCCGCAGCGGCCGGGGAGGGTCAAGCCTGCCTCCGTTGCGCAGGCCGGGCGGTGGCGGAGGGCGCCTCGTTGACCACGCGGAAATCGATCTGGCGCTTGAAGACGTCGACGCGTTCGACTTGCACGCGCAGTCCGTCGCCGATCTGGATGATGCGCTTGGTGCGTTTGCCCACGAGGCGTTCCCGCTGCTCGTCGTAATGGTAGAAATCGTCATCGAGGGTGGAGATGTGGACGAGGCCTTGCACGAGGCTGTTGGTCAATTCCACGAACAGGCCGAAGTTTCGCACGCCGGAGACGATGGCGTCCTGGGTGTCGAGCTGGCCGGTGGCCAGTTGCTGCTGGAAGTACTCCATCTTCTTCAATTCGACGGATTCCTTTTCGGCCTCGTCGGCGGTGCGTTCGGTCTGCGAAACGTGGTCGCAGATTTTGGCCAGTTCGCCCACGGCGTACCGCGTGAGTTTGCCCGCCGGATGCGCCGACGCGCCGAGCACGCTCAACAATGTGCGATGGACCACCAGGTCTGCGTACCGCCGGATCGGGGAGGTGAAATGGGTGTAATACTTTTTTGCCAGCCCGTAATGGCCGACCGGGTTGGGGGAGTAGCGCGCCCGTTTCAGCGAGCGCAGCAAGGCCAGGTTTACCGCGTACTCCTCGGGCTTGCCTTTGACTGCTTCCAGCAGCTTCTGCAGTTCGCGCCGGTGGGCCACGTCGCCGACTTTGTAGCCGAAGCTCTGGGCGTAGGCCCGGAAATCGCGGAGCCGCTCCAGGTCGGGGTCTTCGTGGATGCGGTAGAGGCAGGCGACCTGGAGGTTGCACAGGTGGCGTGCGGAGGCTTCGTTGGCGGCAAGCATGAATTCTTCGATGAGCTGATGGGAAATGTCGTTCTCGATTTTCTCGATGGCAATCGGTTTGCCGTTTTTGTCGAGCCGGACCTTGGTCTCGGGGAAATCCAGGCTCAGCGAGCCGTGCGCGAAGCGCTGGTGGCGCAGCTTGGACGCCAGCCGCCACATCTTTTTCAGTTCCCGCGTGAGTTCGTCGTGGTCATCGGAGGACTGGAGGCGCGCGAACGCCTCTTTATAGGTGAGCCGGTGGCGCGAGCGAATCACACTCAGGGAGAAGGAGACCTTGTGGGCCACAAGCTTGGAGTCGAATTCGATCACGCAGGTCTGTGTCAGCCGGTCTTCGCGGGGGCGGAGGCTGCAGAGGCCGTTGGAAAGTTTTTCCGGAAGCATCGGCAGCACGCGGTCGACGAGATAGACGCTGTTGCCGCGCGCCAGCGCTTCGCGGTCCAGCGCGCTTCCCGGCCTGACGTAGTGCGACACGTCGGCGATGTGCACGCCGAGCCGCCAGCCGCCGTCGGGCAACTCGTCCACGTTCACCGCGTCGTCGAAGTCCTTGGCGTCGTCGGGGTCGATGGTCACCACGAAATGGTTGCGGAAATCCGCGCGTTGTCCCAGGTCGCGTTCGGAGATGGTGTTCGGGATTGCCTCGGCCTCGGCCAGCACCTGCGGGGAGAACTGCATGGCCAGGTGATGTTTGCGGATGATGGCCAGGATATCCACACCCGGCGTGCTGGAAGCGCCGAGCACTTCGACGATTTCGCCTTCAGGATTGACGTGGCGGGATTTCCACTCGGCGAGTTTAACCACCACCTTGTCGCCGACCCGGGCGTTGCGGGTCTGCTTGGTGTAAATGTCGTGGATGATCCGGGGTTCGTCCGGGATGACGTAGTAAAACAGTTTGGTTTTCTGGAGCGTGCCGACGATGGTTTCGTTGGCGCGTTCCAAAATCCGGATCACCCGGCCCGAGCGTTTGTCCTCGGTCTTGAATCGTTTCGGCTCACGGTTCAGGCGGACGACGACCTTGTCGCCGTGCATGGCAACCCAGGTGTCTTCCTGGCCGACATAAATGTCCCCGCCCGCCGTCGCGCCTTTTGGCTTTTCCGTGCCTTCAGGCTGATCGGGAATGACGAAGGCGAACCCCTTTTCGTTGCACGAGATGCGCCCGATGACCAGGTCCGCTTCCTGGGGCGACACGAACCGGTCCTTGCGGACGCGGACGATCTCGCCTTTGCGCAGCATGTCTTCCAGGACGCGGCGGAAGTCCCGGCGTTCCTCGGAGTTCAAGCGCAATTTCGAGGCAATGTCGGCCCGTTGCAGCGGATGATAGTCCGGCGCGGACAGAAGGGTCTGGATTTTGGTTCGGATGTCCATTAGATTCGCCCGCGCAACCTAACATGACCCGCACAGCCCACCAATGAAAAAGTTTTTGCGCGATCTTGTGTTTGTCGCTTTGCTCGTGGCGCTGGGCTATTTGGGGTGGCGCACGCTGGAACTGAGCCGGCAAACACGCGACCTGCGCGACACGGTCGCCCAACTCGAGAAAGAGCGGCGCGAAGCCGAGCAGCAGCACTCCGGTGCCGTCGCGGATGTGAAGCCGGAAAACAGCGTCCGTGTACGGAGCGAAATCGAGCAGAACACCAGCGAACTTCGCGGCCTGCCGTTTAAAAGCCCGGTCAACTACAAGATGATCGACCGCGTCGAGTTGCGCGGGTTCCTGATCAAGCGGCTCAAGGAACAGTACACCGACCAGCAGATGCGCGACTATAGCCGGTCGCTGGCGGCGTTTGGGCTGGTCCCCGACGGCATGGACTTGATGAGCACCGTGGTCGGCATGTATGACGAACAGGTCGGTGCGTTCTACGTGCCGGAGGAACGGTCGCTGTACACGTTCAAGGACCTCTCGTGGTCAGGCGGCCTGGACAAGATGCTGTTGTCGCATGAGCTGACCCATGTCCTGCAGGACCAGAATTACGATCTGACGACGTTTGCCTTGCGGGTGAAAAACAACGATGACCTGGCCCTGGCCACCACGGCGTTGATCGAGGGCGACGCGACGCTGCTGATGACGCGTTTTTACGCAGAGAACGTAGACCCGGCCCACATGTTGAGCGACCTGACGGCCATGCTCGGACAGAACACCGCCAAACTCGCCCAGGCCCCGCCGTACCTGCGCGAGCTGCTGCTCTTCCCGTACCAGCAGGGCCAGCAGTTCGCCTCGGCCCTCTTCTCCGCGGGCGGCACGGACGCCTTGAATGACGCGTTCCGGCATCCGCCGATGACCTCACAGCAAATCCTGCATCCGGACAGATTCTTGCGCGACCGCCGCGATCCCCAACCGGTGCCGGTGCCGCCGATCAACGACCCGGACTGGCGGTTGATTGGCAACAATGTCTTGGGAGAATTCGGCGTCCGCAGCGTGCTGGAGCAGCCGCTGGGATTGTTCGAGGCGCAACAGATCGCCCAAGGCTGGGCCGCCGATCGCTATAACGTTTACGAACACGGACCGGGCGGGCCGACGGGTTTCATTTGGATCACCGATTGGGACAGCGAGCCGGATGCCGCGGCGTTCCAGGACGCCTACCGGAACGCCACCCGCAAACCGGGTGTCACGGTCAAGGTCCATCAGGACGGCAAGCGGGTCAGTATTCAACAGGCGGCTGATCCCGCCTTCTTCACATTGGCGGAGGCGGCCCTTGCGCATTGAACGATGGCGGCTTTTATTCTTCCTGGCGCTGCTGACGGCGGCGGGGTGCGGCTGCTGCTGCGGACGCGATTATCTCAACGACTTTGACCCGCGCGCATGGTCGCCTGACTGCGATTGGCTCGCGTTCAACTGGCCCCAACAGGACGAATTGTTTTTCATCTCCATGAAATCGGGCCGGAGCTACCTGCTCAAGCCCGTGGGCCCGGTGGAATTGAAAACCTCGAACGTCTTCTCCAGCGGCCCGCCGTCGGCCGCGGCGCGTCACGAGGCGAAGATCGTCCCCAGTTGGGGCCTCGGTAAATTGACGGTGCTGGACTGGTCGCCCGACAGCCAGTCGGCCGCCTATCAGATCGGGCGCGAAAACGCCGGCCTCTTCTCCCTGCCGGACGAGTCCGTCGAAAAGCATTTTCCCGTGGGCACCTTGCTTCCCTGGCAAAGCACCAACGACCTGCGGTTCACGCTCGACTTACAGACAGAGACGGGAGGCCGGCTGGCCGTGCAGAAGCGCGACGGGACACTGGTGAAGGAGGTGCATTTCACCGATACCGACGAATTGATGCAGATCAGCCTGGCCCGCTACCACGACGCCGATTTGTTCTCGAACGCCAAACAATTTCTGCTCTATCCCCGCTATCAGGCGGACCGCTGGCAATTGATGCTGGACCCTCTGGCCACCAACGCGCCCGCCCGTATCCAGGCCGATCTGGGCACGGAGCGGCCCTACGGCTGGAAGCTCACGCCGGACGACCGCGTCCTCGCCGTCGCCACGAAGGAGGTGCTCCGGGTGGGCGCCGTGGATGACTGGGCGAAAGCGCGGAAGTTCCCGTTGACCTATTCATCGATTGCCATGAGCTGGTCTCCCGACGGACGTTTTCTCGCCTACAACGCCAACCAATCACTGTACTGCCTCGGCCCCGGCGCCGATGCCGCGATGCTGATCACCACGAACTGCACCCAGCGGTTCTGGGGTTGGCGCGGCAAACGTCTCCTGTTCGGCGACGCGCGGTCCAACCGCACCGATCTCTATGGCTGGGACTCCGACACGGGAAGCAACGCCGTCCAGCTCGTCACCGCGCGCCACTGGCAAACAAGTCCGCGCTACGTCGGCATCTCCCCCGATGGCAACACGCTGGCCTGCCTGATCTCCGAGTTCGACGGCTCCGGCAACGCCGTCGCCCAACTCTGGAAAATCGCCCTCACGCCCGGCGCCGAGTGGACGGAGTTGTATACGGTGCCGTAGTTGACCCGCTCCGGCGGACAGGCTATGCTGGGCGTATCCGATAGACTTCATAACCGAGGGCGCTTGTGAACAATCATCCCGTGGACAAAAAGAAAATCAAGGCCGCCGTCCGGCTGCTGCTGGAGGCCATCGGCGAAGACCCCGACCGCGACGGGTTGAAAGAGACGCCGGACCGCGTGGCGCGGATGTACGAGGAAATTTTCGGCCAGGGCGAAGAGGAACCGCACGTCAGTCTCAGCAAGAAGTTCGACGAACAACATCACGAGGTCGTGCTCGTCAAGGACATCCCTTTCTTCTCCATGTGCGAACATCATCTGATGCCGTTCTTCGGCAAGGCCCACGTGGCCTACATTCCCAACGGCCAGATCGTCGGCATCTCGAAGCTGGCGCGCGTCGTGGATGCGTTCGCCCGTCGGCCGCAGGTGCAGGAGCGGATGACCAGCCAGATCGCCGAAATCATCAACGGCGAACTCAAACCCAAAGGCGTCGCGGTCGTCTGCGAGGCGGTCCACACCTGCATGACCATGCGGGGCGTGAAAAAAGCCGGCACCACCGTCATCACCTCCGCCATGCGCGGCGCGTTCGAGAAAAACGTCACCAGCCGAACCGAAATCATGGCGCTGATCTTCGGCCAACATTCGCTCTAGCCAACGCAATTTCGCCGCTCTATACTCCGTCCCGCTCCTTTCCCGATGAAACGCGTCTATATCAAGACCTACGGTTGCCAGATGAATGAGCGCGACAGTGAAGCGGTCGCCGCCATGCTGCGCGAACGCGGCTACGCCGTCACGGACTCCGAAGCCGACGCCGACGTGATCCTGCTCAACACCTGCAGCGTGCGCGACATGGCCGAGCAGAAGGCGCTCGGCAAAATGAGCATGCTCGCCCAGCTCAAACGCCAAAAACCGGACCTGGTCCTCGGATTCATGGGCTGCATGGCGCAGAGCCGCGGCGGCGAACTGCTGCAACAGCCCGGCGTCGATTTGGTCGTCGGCACCCAGCGCTTCCATCACGTACCCGATTACATCGACCAGATCATCGCGTCGCAGGAAAATGACGATTTGATGGAGCCGTTCCGCATCGTGGACGTCGCGGAAGAAGCGGGGAGCGAATCGACCATCAAGGACCACGTGCTCGGCACGAACGGCGACCGGCAAGTCACCGCCTACGTCAGCATCATGCAGGGCTGCGAGATGTATTGTTCGTTCTGCATCGTGCCCTACACGCGAGGCGCCGAACGCAGCCGCCCGATCCACGAGATCGTTGGTGAAGTCGCACGTCTCGTCGGGCAGGGGGTCAAAGAAATCACCCTGCTCGGCCAGATCGTCACCAGTTACGGACGCAAGACCATCCCGAAGAAGGACGGGAAATCCGCCTTTGTCCAACTCCTGGAAGCCGTCCACGAAGTGAAAGGGCTGGAACGCATCCGGTTCACCTCGCCGCATCCGAAAGGGTTCGGGGACGACCTGGTGCAGGCCTATCGCGACCTGCCCCGGCTCTGCGAGCACGCGCACCTGCCCGTCCAGAGCGGGTCGGACCGCATCCTCAAGGCGATGAACCGCGGGTATAGCCGGGACTGGTATTTGCGGATCATCGGCAAACTCCGCGACGCCCGGCCCGGCCTGGCCATTTCCACCGACATCATTTCCGGGTATCCCGGCGAGACCGAGGAAGATTTTCAACAGACCGTCACGCTGGCGCGCGACGTGCAATTCGACCAGGCGTATCTGTTCAAGTATTCGCCACGCCGCGACACACCCGCCGCCGGCCTGCCGGGCCAACTCGACGAAGAAGTGAAGGAGCAACGCAATCAACAGTTGCTCACCCTCACCAACGACTTCATCGCGCAGAAGAACCAACGACTCGTTGGGCAGACCATCGAAATTCTCGTCGAAGGCCGCAGCGAGAAGGGCGGCAAACGGTTCTTTGGCCGCACCCGCACCAACAAAATCGTTGTGTTCGACGGCGGCGAACGCCAGCGCGGCGAATTGCTGCCCGTGCGCATTGAACGGGCGAACACCACCACCCTCTACGGCGACCCCGCCATCCATCATTTATGACACGTTTAGCCATCACTTCGACCCTGCTGGGGGCATTCATGGTGGCCACTCGATTCCCGGGAATCGTCTGGCCGGCGTCCTTTCGCAAACTGGTCCTGCAATTTCCGCGCTCGGTGTCGGCCGGGCGCGTCCTGATGGGGATTGCCGCCGTGATCGCCTGGGTGGTGATGTATCAGGCGGCGACGGATGAATGGGCCTGGGCGCGGCCGTTGATCCTCATCGGTGTGCCGATCGCCTACATTCTTGTCATCCAATACGGTGACCAGTTTCTCTCGCTGCGGGCCACGGCGGCGTTGATCTTGCTCGTCGCCAAACAGATGGTGGACGCCACCGACCTCAGCGATGCGCCGCTGCGTTTGGTGGTCACTGTGCTGGCCTATCTCATGGTCATCATGGCCGCCTGGGTGACGATCGCGCCGCACATCTTCCGTGATGTTCTGGGCTATTGCATGGCCAGCGACAAGCGCTGCCGGTTGACTTGCGGGGCTGGCCTGTGCGTGGGCCTCGGGCTGGTGGCGCTGGGCTTGTGCGCCTACTGAGTTGCCTGTGAAAGAGCCGAGGATCCTGGTCGTACGAGGCGGGGCCATCGGGGACTTTATCATGACGCTCCCCGCGATTGGCGCCTTGCGTGAGCGCTGGCCGGAAGGGCACCTGGAGATCCTCGGTTACCCCCACACCATCGAACTGGCGCGCGGTCGGTACTATGCCGACGCGACGCGGTCGATTGAGGCCAAACCGATGGCGGGCTTTTTCATTCCCAACGCCGTGCTCGATCCCGGGCTGATGGAATATTTCGGCGGCTTCAACCTGGTCGTGTCCTACCTGTTCGACCCCAACAGCATCTTCGCCAACAACGTCCGCCGCTGCGGCGCGCGCCAGGTCGTCGAAGCCTCGCCCCGGCCGACGGAACTGCCCGCCGCGCAGCATTACTGCAAACCGCTGGAGTCGCTGGCGATCTATGTCGCCTCGCCTGAGCCCCGGATATTTCCGAACGAAGCCGACCGGGAAGCGGCCTCTCATTTCCTGCGCAACGCGGGTCGCGAACCGATTGTGGCGGTGCATCCGGGCAGTGGCAGCGAGAAGAAGAACTGGCCGGCGGAGAAATTCGCTTCGCTCTGCCGCTGGCTGGTGGATGAATTGGACGCGCAACTGCTGGTCGTGCAGGGCGAAGCGGATGGGCAGGCCACCGCCAGATTGCGGGACCTGGTGGGCTCCCGGCAGATCATTGTGGCCGGCGGACTGAAGTTGGTGGAATTGGCGGGTTTGCTGGAGCGCTGCGTGCTGTTTCTTGGAAATGATTCCGGCATTACACATTTGGCCGCAGCCGTGAGAACGCCCACCGTGGCGCTGTTTGGCCCTGTGTCCATGGGTGTTTGGGAACCGCGTGGGGAGCACGTCAGCGTGGTGCGTTTTGGCGAACACGATATTGCCCAGGTTCGGCAGGCCATTGAGCGGTTTTGGAGCAAATCGGCAGACTAATTGCTGAAGTGCTTGGCGCACAGGCCATTTGGCTTGACGGCAACAGGGGCTGCCACTACAGTGGCCCGCGATAACCCAATGGTTATCCGTAGGTTAGACCCCGGAATGCCAGGGAGTCTGGATGCGCGATCGTAGCCTTGAAAAGAATATTCAACGGGTTGAGCAGTTCGTCGAGCGCTGGAAGCAGTTGAGCCTGTTTCTGGATCGCGGCTTTCAAGGCCGGGATTTCAAGGCCGAGGAAGAGGCTGCGTTTCTCGAACTGAAAAGCGCGATTGCGCAGGAACACGAAATGTTGATGGCGGCCCTGGGTGGGGCCGTGGAGAACGACGACAAGGCCCTGCGGCTGATCAATACGGTGCCCAGCCTGCAGTCGTTCAAGGACTTGAACGAGCCGATGGTCAAGAAGCTCGCCATCGAATGGCATAATACGTACATTTCGTATCAGGCGTTGCTTGGCCGGCTCAAGGGACGGAAGGCCCAGTTGGCCAGCGTCAGCAGTTTTCGGCTGGGACTTAAGCGGGTGTTTATCAACCCGTTGGTGATCACACTCGTGATGTTGGCGGCGGCGTACGGAATTTATAAATTTACAGACGAATGGATCCCAAAACTAAAGGAAATAGTGGAGAGAAAACCATGACCAAACGTGACCTCGTCATTCGCATTAGCAACGACACCAATCTCATCCAGCAGGACGTTCTCTCGGTGGTCCAGAAGACCCTCGATTACGTTACCGAAGCGCTCATCAACGGCGAGACCGTCGAGTTGCGCAACTTCGGCGTATTCGAAGTCAAGCTCCGCAAACCCCGCGTCGGCCGCAACCCGAACGATCCCGGCAAGGACGTGCAAATCCCCGCCCGCGCCGTCGTGAAATTCAAGCCCGGCAAGGAAATGCGCGAACAGGTGCTTCACCTGACGGAGAAATACAATCCGCCGCGCCCGCCGCAGCCGCAGCCTTGATCGTCCGGCATCCGCTCATTCATAGTTTCGAAGGAGTTGGCAGGCCACGGCTGGCATCCGCCCGAAGCGCAACGAGTCTTTACATGAACCCACTTCCCGGCTTCCGCGATTTTTATCCGGAGACGCTCGCCGTGCGCCGCCACATCTTTGCCAACTGGCGCGACGTGGCCCGGCGGTACGGGTTCCGGGAATACGACGGCCCCCCACTCGAGTCGCTGGAACTTTATACGCAAAAGTCCGGCGACGAAATCGTCACACAACTGTTCAACTTCGTTGATAAAGGCGACCGTCCTGTGGCGTTGCGGCCGGAAATGACCCCGACCCTGGCCCGGATGGTCGGCGCGCACCAGCGCGATTACAAAAAACCGATCAAGTGGTTCGCCATCCCGCAGCTCTTCCGCTACGAGAAACAGCAACGCGGCCGGTTGCGGGAACACTTCCAATTCAATGCCGATATTATCGGGGCTATCGAGGGCAACTTTGGTGCCGACGCTGAACTAATCGCATTGGCGATCGACACGCTTCGCAGCTTCGGGTTGACCAAAGATGATTTTGTAGTACGTGTGTCTGACCGTCGAGCTTGGCAGAGGCACCTTTCTACGGCAGGCATGTCAACAGACCAACAGCGTGCCGCGTTTCAAGCCATCGATAAGATCGAGCGTGAACCAATTGATAGGACTCGAGAGAAACTTTCGGCGCTTGGATTGAGTGATTCGCAGGTCCATGAGATTTTGGAGATTGCCCAAGGAGGCATGGTTGCAGTCGCTCCCGAGGTGGACGCTACGTTGCTGAAACTGGGGTCGCTGGCGGAGTATTGCCGCGTGGACTTTAAGATCGTGCGCGGCCTAGCCTATTACACGGGCATTGTTTGGGAAATTCACGACCGCAAGGGCGAACTGCGCGCCATTGCCGGTGGCGGGCGGTACGATAATTTGCTCAAGCAGGTGGGCGGTGTCGATTTACCGGCGTTGGGATTCGGGATGGGTGATGTTGTTTTGACCGAGTTGTTAAAAGACCGCAATTTGCTACCGAAATCGGATTGGGGACTGGATTGTTATGCAATCATCTGCGGAGAGTCGATGCGGGAGAAGGCCTTGAGGCTTATTCACGAGTTGCGTGATGCCGGGATTGCGGTAGACTACCCCCTCTCAGAAACGAAGGTAGACAAGCAATTTCAAATGGCGTCGTCTCTGGGAGCCCGTGATGCGGTTGTGATCGGGTCGAGCGAATGGGACGATGGCATGGTGAAGGTAAAGAATCTTGCAAACGGCTGGGAGGGGCGGGTGAAGGCGAACGCTTCTGAGATTGTTGCATGGTTGCGGAAGACGCCGGAAAACCCTGCTTAAACAGAATGAAACGAACACATCATTGCGCGGAATTGCGGGCGTCGCACGTTGGGCAAAAGGTGCAACTGGCCGGTTGGGTGCACGTCTACCGCGATCATGGCGGCATTTTGTTCATCGACCTGCGCGACCGCGAAGGCATCACGCAGATCGTGTTCGATCCACAGCACAACAAACCGTCGGCCGATCTCGCGGGCCAGTTGCGCACCGAGTACGTCATTGCCGTTGACGGCGTCGTGCGCAAACGTCCGCCGGGCACGGAAAACAGCAGATTGCCCACGGGCGAAATCGAAGTGCTGGCCGATACGCTGGAGGTGCTCAACCCGAGCGAGACACCGCCGTTCCAGCTCGATGACACCGGCGGATCTCAGGCCGGGGAGGAGTTGCGCCTGCAATATCGCTACCTCGATCTGCGCCGGCCCGCCATGGCGAAGAACCTCGTCCTGCGCCACAAGGTCGCCAAGGCCGTCCGCGATTATTTCGACGCCAACCGGTTCCTCGAAGTCGAGACACCGATCCTGTTCAAGAGCACGCCCGAAGGCGCGCGGGAATATCTCGTGCCGTCCCGGGTCAATCCGGGAAAATTTTACGCCCTGCCGCAGTCGCCGCAGCAGTTCAAGCAGATGCTGATGGTGGCCGGGGTGGAACGCTATTTCCAGATCGCGAAATGTTTCCGGGACGAAGATCTGCGGGCCGACCGGCAGCCGGAATTCACCCAGATCGACCTGGAGATGAGCTTCATCACCCGCGAAGACATGTACGCGCTGATCGAAGGCCTGCTGGCAAAAGTCTGGCTCACGGCGCGCGGCGAGAAGATCCCCACGCCGTTCCCGCGCATGCCGTACCAGGAGGCGATGGAACGGTTTGGCAGCGATAAACCCGATACGCGCTTCGGCATCGAGTTGGTCGATCTCACCAAGGATTTTGCCGCGAGCGGTTTCAAAGTGTTCCGCGGCGCCGTCGATGCCGGCGGCGTGGTCAAGGCCATCAACGCCAAAGGCCTGGCCAGCGCCACCCAGGGCCAGATCGACGCGCTGACCGAGACCGCCAAAAGTTTCGGCGCGAAAGGCCTGGCGTTCATCAAGGTCGAAGGCGGCCAATGGAAATCGCCGATCGTGAAATTTTTCAACGACGCCGAGAAAGCGGCGCTGACCGAACGGTTGAAAATCGAGGAAGGCGACCTGATCCTCTTCGGCGCGGACAAACGCGAGTCGGTCTGGGAAGTGTTGGGCCGCCTGCGCTTGATCGTCGCCGAGATGCTCAAGAAGGAAGGCAAGCTGACCGTGCGCGACGATCAGTGGAACTTCCTTTGGGTGGTCGATTTCCCGCTGATCACCTTCGACCGTGACGCCAACCGGCATCTGGCGACGCATCATCCGTTCACCGCGCCGGTGGCCGAAGACGTCCCGCTGCTGGACACCGACCCGACGAAGGTGCGCGGCCAGCATTACGACATTGTGCTCAACGGCGTCGAACTCGGCGGCGGCTCGATCCGTATCCATCGGCCCGACCTGCAGAAGAAGGTTTTTGAACAGGTGCTGAAGATCCCGCCCGAGATCGCCCAATCACGATTCGGTTACATGCTGCAGGCGTTCCGTTACGGCGCCCCGCCGCACGGCGGCATCGCCCTCGGCTTCGATCGTCTCTGCGCGATCCTCTGCGGCACCGCCAACATCCGCGACGTCATCGCCTTTCCGAAGACGGCGAAAGCGTTCGACCTGATGACCAACTCCCCGAGCGAAGTCGAAGCCAAGCAACTGCGCGATCTCCACATCAAGCTCGACGTGGAGGGTTAGTCTTGTAGTCGCGAACCGCATTTGTGGCTTTCCGGCACTTTTGGCGGGAAGGTGTCGAGGCGGGTTCTTTAACTTCAGCGGGACGCATTGGCTCAACGCGCCATGGCATCCCGGCCCGATTTTGCTCGTATCGCTGGGACTGGGTATCTATAACATCCGCCGGAGACTTTCCCATGAAGCGAACTCTTGCTTCACTGTTGGCGCTGCTGTTGGCGGCGACATCCGCTGTCGCCCAGCAAACCAACGATGCTGCTGCCGCGCGGGCGGTGATCGAGAGGGCCCGCGCCAGGTACCGCACGCTGAAGACGTATCAGGACAGAGTCAGTGTGCGGTTGGAAATCGTCTTCGCCAAGGGCACGAACAGCGAGGACGCAGGGCGGTCGTCCAAACAGTCCGGATCGCTGGCCTTCGCCTCCCCCAACCGCATCGCATTGGCTTCGGACACTCTGTGCGTGTATTGCGACGGCGAACATCTGCGGGCCTGCCTGCCCCGGAGGAACCAGTACACCGAGGCGGTTGCCCCGCCCGCCATCCATCTGCTTGAGGTATCGACGCTGCCGATGTTCATGATGATCCAGACGCATCCCGTCGCGTTGATGCTGACGCAGCCGCAGGCGGATTTCGCGGAATTGTTCCCCGCCGTCCACAACCTGCAGGGCGTGGCGGCGGAATCACGAAACGGTGAGCCGGGCCATCGCGTGTCAGGCACGTTCGGAGAGGACACGGGCGACCCCGATCGACCGGTCCCCCTCGTCAGTTTCTGGTTCAGTGACGCGACGGGGTTGCTCCGCGAGATGCGGGTCGATTTCACCGAGTCGTACAGGCGGGGCCTGGCCAGGTCGCCGAGGTACGACGAGGAGAACAAGCCGCCGAAGGTTGAAAAGGCTCAGGTCGTGCTGAGCCTGGACGATATAGTGTTGGACGCGCCCGTTTCCCCCGAGCGATTTGTCCTCGTGCCGGACGCGTCCTCGGTGAAGGTCGACGAATTGTCCTGGGGGACCGGGGATGATTCCCGGCAGTTGGAATTAATCGGCCATCCCGCGCCGGACATTTCGGGCACGAGCCTCGACGGCCAACCCGTGTCGTTGTCGGCGCTTCGCGGGCGTGTCGTGCTGCTGGATTTCTGGGCGATGTGGTGCGGGCCTTGCGTGCAAGCCATCCCGCAGGTGCAGGCAATTGCCGGGCAATTCACCAACAAGGCCGTGACCGTCCTGGGCATCAACCGCGATCCCAAAGGCTCGGAGAAGCAACTGAAGAAGTTTCTGGATCGAAAGAAGATCACCTTTCGCCAGTTCCTTGATCCCGGCGGCGATGTTTCCCAAAAATACAAAGTGAACGGGATTCCGTGCCGCGTGCTGATCGGCACCAACGGGATCATCCAGGCCATCGAAGTGGGTTTTCGCGGCGAAGAGGATGTGGGCGACCAAATCGAAGAGCTGTTGACGGGGAAAACGCTGTTCGACACCAACGAACCGACGGACGGTCAGGCGAAGCGGGGGGAGCCGGTCTCCTCGGCGTCAACGAACGCAGCCGCCAGCACGCGGGTCGAGGAGATCAACCCCAACAGCCTCGCATCATCTTCATCCCTGGAAATCCAGGCCAATAGCTACGGGGCGCGGAAGCTGGATGTGGACGGCGACGGCAAACTGGAATTGGTGATACCGGACTGGCAGGGAGGCCTCAGAGTTTTCAGCGCGGACGGCTTACAGACGCGGCGTATCCACTTCCAGGGCAAGGGAGGAATGGGGACGCAAATCAAGGCATTTGAGCCCGTCCGCGAAGGCAAGACACTGCGGTGGCTCGTGGGGTTTGTCAAATACGTCGGCAACGGCATGGCGCACTCTTCGGCAAGCGTTGGCCTTTACAGCAGCGAGGGCGAGACGATCTGGACGTACCAACCCAGCCTGCCTGAAACCGTCAGCTGCGAGTTTACTTCGGTCAGCGCCGGCGACCTCCGGGGTGATGGAAAGACGGAACTGATTGCCGGGATGACGGTTTACAATGTTCGACAACGCGAGGCGCACATGTGGGAGAACCTCAACTCGAACGGCTACCTTGCTATTTTCGACGAATCCGGCAACTGTCTGAGCCTCCGTCGGGTCGGGCAACGCATTGAACTTGTTCAGGTCGCTCCGAACTCAGAACCGGGAAAGCCAAGCGCCATCCTCTGTTTGGTCGACAACAACCTGCGGCGATTCCAGTGGTCGGCTACGTCAAGTCCGCCTAAATAGTCTTTCAATCTGCAGCGTGCCGCTTGCCATCGCTTGCGGGACGAGAACTTGAGTCAACCTGAGCCGTAGCTAGGGCCAGGCAACAAGATCCGAGGGTGGTGGAGGGCCACGCTCCCGCGTGGCCGTCAATGTTGTAAAGGCAACCGGTCGCGCTGGAGCGCGACCCTCCAGGCGCGATTTTCTTAGATGCTCTTAGTGGAATTGGACGGGCGGAGCGGGGGGGGCGTTGGTGTCCGCGGGTGCGCTCGGGACGGGCTGGGCCGGGGCCGGAGCGGGGGCCGGAGCAGCAGCAGCGGCGGGAGCGGGCGCTGGCGCGACTGCCGCGGCAGGCGCCGCAACGGGTGCTGGAGCAGGGGTTGCGGGAGCGGCGACGGGCGTTGGCGCCGGTGCGGGCACCGGCGGGGGTGGGACCGGGGCCGGTGCGGGCGCGGCTGCCTTGGTGGTGATATCCGCGGGCGCTTCTTGTTGTTTCAGCGCGGCTGCTTTGGCGCGGTTTTCCGACGGGGTGCCTTTCAGGAACTTGGCGGGCAATCCGGCCGGCGGCTGGTCCTTCCACTTGATTGCGAGAATGGTCACGCCTGGTTTGATGAGATCCGGGTTGAAGGTATTCACCTGGGTCAACGTGGTGGCGGCGGCTCCGCCTCCTCCCGCGGCGTTGGCGTCGGTCGGTTTCGGGCCGTAGTTGGTGCTGAAATAGACCTGGCCGTCCACGAACACAATGGCGTCCGCATCAAGTTTCTGGGCTTCCTTGACCAGCATGGGCAGGTGGCCCTCTTCGGGTTGGGGATAGAACGGGCTGCTGATGCGCAATTCGCCGACGAGGTCGTAGGCCGAAGGGGGCAACGAAGTGAAAATGGGCAAGGCGTATCGCGTGTTGACGATGGAGCCGGTGGCGGTGGGCCAGTTTTGCTGTTCGCCGACGTAGGGCCGGACCACCGCGGAAGCGCAGCCGATGGACAAGGTCAGCAAGCACGCACAGAACCAGTTTTTCATAAGAAGTGCTCCCGGAAGATTATTGCGCTCGAACCATCCAGTCTCGGAACGTCTCTACCCCTAACACAGGCCGATTCGGTTTGTGAAGCACAAAGTCAGGGGGCGATTCAGTTTGCGCCGGCCCGCAGCTGGCGGCGCCCTTCATCCCAACTTGTAGGAGCGCCCTTCCGGGCGCGACATGTCGAAGAATCGCGCCCGGAAGGGCGCTCCTACGGAAGACAATTGGGCAGCCTCCGCGTTGTTCAGCGGGCTGCTAGGCCTGGGTCGGGGCGGAAGCGGGCTGGTGTTCTTTCCTGGCGCGGGCGCCGCGTTTTTTCGGTTCCGCGCGGCCGAAAACGCCCATTTGGCGGTATTTCTTGTATCGTGCCTCGAGCATCTCGGCGTTCTTCAAGTCCAGCAATTTTTCCAGGTGTTTCAGGAGGGCCTTTTTGAGAGAAGCGGCCGTCTCGTCGAAATCCTTGTGCGCGCCGCCGAGCGGTTCGGGAATGATTTCATCGACCACGCCCAGCTCGAGCAGGTCCTTGGCGGTCAACTTCAGCGCCTGCGCGGCCTGGGCGGCGTTGGCGCGGTCCTTCCAGAGGATCGCGGCGCAGCCTTCGGGTGAAATGACCGAGTAATAGGAATTTTCCAGGATCAACACGCGGTCGCAGACGCCGATGCCCAGCGCGCCGCCGGAACCGCCTTCGCCGATGACGACGGCCAGCAGGGGGGTCTTGAGCACCATCATTTCGCGCAGGTTCACGGCAATGGCTTCGGCGATGTGGCGTTCCTCGGCGCCGACGCCGGGGTAGGCGCCGGGTGTGTCGATGAAACTGATCACGGGCAGATCGAATTTTTCCGCCATCTGCATCAGGCGAAGCGCCTTGCGGTAGCCTTCGGGGTGCGGGCTGCCGAAGTTGCGCATCAGGTTCTCTTTTGTATCGCGGCCCTTTTGCTGGCCGATGACCATGACGCGGCGGTCTTCAATGGTGGCCAGGCCGCCGATGATGGCGTGGTCGTCGGCGTAGCGGCGGTCGCCGTGCAGTTCGACGAAATCCGAGGCGATGCGCTGGATGTAATCCAGCATGTACGGCCGCTTGGGATGGCGGGCGAGTTGGACCCGCTGCCAGGCGGACAAGTTGGTGAAGATTTCCTTTTTCGTCGCGTCGAGTTTGTCCTCGATGGACTTGATCTGCGCGGTCAGATCGATCTTCTGGTCGAGCGCCTGCTGGCGCAGCGCTTCGAGGGTCTGTTCCAGTTCGACGATCGGTTTTTCGAATTCCAGTGTGAAGATTCTCATCGTTTTCCTCAGTCGTGAATGGTGACGGGTGTTCCAATGGGCAACATCACGTACAACTCCGCGACGTCGTCGTTGAGCAGCCGGATACAGCCGGCGCTGGATTGTTTGCCAATCGAGTTGGTGTCCCAGGTCCCGTGGATGCCGTAGCCGGGCACGTTCAGGCCCAGCCAGTGGGTTCCCAGGATGTTCTCGGGATCGCCGTAGGGGATCGTCCGGCCGTCGGACCGGTACCAGGGCGGATTTTCCATCCGGCTGGTGGTCTTGAACTCTCCTTCGGGCGTTTTGCTGAATTGGCCGGTGCCGACCCGGTAGCGTTTGAAGAACTTCCCGTTATCGGTCACGGTCAAGGTGTTGGCGGTCTTGTTCACATCGACGGTGAAATGGCACTGGTAGATCCGCAGGCGGTCGCCGACGCGGATCAGGTCGCCGGACAGGCCATTTTCCTTTTTGATCAGTTCGACGGTGCTGTTGAATTTCTTGGCCAATTTGCCCAGGGAATCACCCGGGGCGATCGTATAATCGACCTTCTCGGGGGCCGGGGCGGGGGTGAAAAGGATCTGGGAATTGATTTCCCCGAGCAACGCCAGGACCTTGTCCGGCGCATTGGCGTCGGCGGCCAGCGGCTGGAGCAATTCGCGAGCATCGGCCCATTTCCCATCGGCCTTCAACGCCGTCGCGTGCTGGACAGCCGCATCAGTGGCGGCATCCACCGGCGCGGAAGCGGCGGTTGCCAGCGGGGCCGGGGGTGTGGGCGGAATGGCCGGGACATCGGCGGCGGCCGTCTGGCCGGTGGGACCGGCGGCGGCAATGGGCGCGGACGTGCTGGATGACTGGCTGCAACCGGCAAGCCAGACCGAAAGCAGGATTATACTGGACCAAAATTTCATGTCTGCAGGTCGCGGACCACCAACCCCATCGAAGGGTAGCGGCGCGACACGTCTTTTTCAAGACATTTGAGGACCACGCGTTCGATGGAATGCGGCACGTCGGGCACGTGCATGCGCAGGGGCCGGAGATGCGTGTCGAACTCGGCGTACTTGCGCAGGACCTCGTCGCGAGTGTTGCCGGTGACGGGTTTCTTGCCGGAAAGCATTTCGTAGGCGGTCACGCCAAAAGCGAAGATGTCGGCCCGTTCGTCGACCGGGCCGCGGGCGATTTGCTCCGGCGCGAGGTAGGCGGGCGTGCCCGAAAGCGTCGAGGCCCGCCGGGGCCGTGACGGGCGGGGGATGGACAGGTCGAAGTCGGTGATTTTCGGGTCGCAGCTTTTGGTGACGAGGACGTTCTCGGGTTTGAAATCGAGGTGGAGGAAGCCGCGTTCGTGGACGTGGGCCAGGCCGGCGGCCATGCCGCTGAGCAACTGGAGCTGGTTGCTGCGCAGCGAGAGGTCGTTGCGCAGGATGAGTTCCTTCAGATTGGCGCCGTCGATGTATTCGAGCACGGCGTAGCGGCGTCCGCTGAATTTGCCGTAGTCGAACAGGTGGACGACGTTGGGGTGGTCGAGTTGGCGCATGACTTCGCAGCCCCAGGTGAACCGGCGTTTACTGCGCCAGTGGAAGCGGAGTTCAGCCAGCAGCACGCGCAGCGCGAATTTTTGTCCCAGGTGGTCCGTCGCCAGATAGATGTCGGCCATGCCGCCATGGTTCATCCGCTCGTGGACTGAGTAGCCTGCGAAGCTTGTGCCGACGAGACTCATGGTGAGGTGGAACGGTACAGAACAGGGGTGGTTTTTGCAATATTGATGATCGATTTTGCCGGTTTGCACGGGCGATTTCCCGGGGCAAAAAACCGCTTTTCTTCGTGATGTGCAACGTTTTCATGGGGATTCTGTGCGCTTGACTTTTCCCGCCGTTCCTATATAAGGGGGACACGGTGAGTGAGTTTCATTTCTTAGGGACAGGGAGAAGTGGCTAAAGTGCGCTCGTACGCGGGATTGATGTGCATCTTCTTCGTTGTAGCCAAAGCGTATATCCGCTATTGGCTCTTTCGGCCTGTCCACGAACGGCCTCCGTTTGCCCGGCATAATGAGACGCTGCGGGTGATCGAGCTGGCTGCGTGGCTGGCACTGATCGCGGTGTTTTTCTTTTCCCTGAACAGTTACAGCGTTGTCCGCACCTGCCTGATAGTCGCCGGCTTGGTGCTCTACGATGTGACGTTGCGCTACTGCTTTCTTCAGGTTGAAATCCGCCGGCTGCTGGCGCAGTCCCGGAAGTGGAGTTACGAAAGCGCCAGCCGCCAGGTGCTTCGGCGCGCGCGCATGCCGCTTGCTTCGTAGCGGGCGGAGCGTGGCTCCGGTCATTTCCCCAGGTATTTGCCGATCAATCCTTGCAGCTTTTTCCGGGTCGCCGGCCGCATGGCCTTGGGGGAGGTCATGATCGCGGTGGCCAGGGCGTGGTGGCAGGGGCAATCGGCGGCGGGATCGATGGCGGCGGCCGCCCGGCGGATGATGTCCTGCGCGCGGTGGGCATTGTGGCGGAGGTTGGCGACGATCATGTCCACCGTCACTGTGTCATGCCCCTCGTGCCAGCTGTCGTAGTCCGTGACCATGGCCAGCGTGGCGTAACAAATCTCCGCCTCGCGCGCGCAGCGGGCCTCGCCGTAATTGGTCATCCCGATCACGTCCCAGCCCATCCGGTGGTGGAACTGTGATTCCGCCCGTGTGGAGAACGCGGGGCCTTCCATGTTCACGTAGGTGCCGCCCGCGTGCGTTGTGGCCCCGGCCGCCCGGGCGCAGGTGACAAGCGATTGTTGCAGCCGGCGGCAAATCGGGTCCGCAAACGCCACGTGCGCCACGACGCCATCGCCGAAGAAGGTGAAGTCCTTGCTGCGTTTCGTGTGGTCGAAGAACTGGTCGATGACCACGATGTCGGTGGGTTTGTATTGTTCCTGGAGCGAGCCGACGGCGCTGACGCTGAGCAGGACGCCCACGCCGAGTTTCTTCATGCCATAGATATTGGCGCGATGGTTGAGTTCGCTGGGCAGGATCTTATGGCCGCGTCCGTGGCGGGGCAGGAAGACCAGGTCGCGGTTGCCGATGCGCCCGGTCAGGAACTGGTCGGACGGTTTGCCGAACGGCGTCGTGACGGTCACCCAACGTTTCCGTTCCAGCCCCTGCATTTCGTACAACCCGCTGCCGCCGATGACGCCGATTTTCATGCTCAACCCTTTCACTGGTTCACGGTTCCGTGATCCCGTCGTATCGGCTCTGGGATACGGAATTTAGCCGCGCACCGCAAGGCGATTCCGGCAGGAGCGATCCGCGCAATCCGCGGCGCTATTATTCGACTGTCACGCTCTTGGCGAGGTTGCGGGGTTTGTCCACGTCGCAGCCGCGGAGCGACGGCGATGTGGTAGGCGAGCAGTTGGAGCGGGACGACGGTCAGCAGGGGTTGCAGACAGTCGATGGTGTCGGGGATGTAGATGACGTCGTCGGCTTTCTTGCCGATTTCCTTGTCGCCTTCGGTGGCGATGGCGATGACCGGGCCTTTGCGGGCCTTGACTTCTTCGATGTTGGCCATCACTTTGTCGTAGACGGGGCTGCGCGGGCAGATGAAGACCGATGGTGTGCGGGGGTCGACCAGCGCAATCGGGCCGTGCTTCATTTCCGCCGCGGGATAGCCCTCGGCGTGGATGTAGGAGATTTCCTTCAGCTTGAGCGCGCCTTCCAGCGCGACGGGGAAGTTGAATTGGCGGCCGAGGAACAGGAAGCTGTTGGCTTCGCAGTACTTCTTGGCGATCACCGCGATGGCGTCGGTCTGTTTGAGGATGCTTTCCATCTTGGCGGGGATTTGCTCCAGTTCCTTAAGGATCTCCGTCCCGCGCGTGGCCGCCAGATGGCGCATGCGGCCCATCAACACCGCCAGCAACGTCAGGATCGTCACCTGCGAGGTGAACGTCTTGGTCGCGGCGACGCCGATCTCCGGGCCGGCGTGCATGTACACGCCGCCATCGACTTCGCGGGCGATGGTGGAGCCGACGACGTTGACGATGCCGAGGGCCTTGTGGCCTTTGCGGCGGAACTCGCGGATGGCGGCGAGGGTGTCGATGGTTTCGCCGGACTGGCTGATGGCGAACACGAGAGTGTGTTTGTCCACGGGGAGCGTTGCGGTAGCGGAATTCGCTGGCGTAATCGATCTCGGTCGGGATGCGGGCCAGGTCTTCCATCAGATATTCGCCGACCATGCCGGCGTGAAGCGCGGTGCCGCAGCCGATGAAGATGATCCGGTCGGTCTGGCGCAATTCCGCCGGCGTCAGGTTCAGGCCGCCGAGGCGCGCCGTCGATTCCTCGTGGTGGATGCGTCCGCGCAGGGCGTTCTGGATGGCGTGCGGCTGCTCGAAAATTTCCTTGAGCATGAAGTGCGGGAATTTCCCGCGCTCGACTTCCTCGGCGGCGAACTCGACCTCGCGGATCTGCGGGCTGACGGACAGGGCCTCAATCGTCGAGACCTGAAAATCGTCGCGGGTGAGCGTGACAATTTCGAAATCGTTGAGGTAGACCACGCGGCGGGTGTGCGCGATGATGGCGCTAACGTCGCTGGCCAGGAAATTCTCGTCGCGTCCCACGCCCAGCAGCAGGGGACTGCCCCGGCGCGCGCCGACGATCACGTCGGGATGATCGGCCTGGACGACGGCGATGCCGTAGGTGCCGACGACGTCTTTGAGCGCACGGCGGACGGCCTCGGTCAAAGTCGAGCCGTTCTTGCCGGGATTTTCGGCGCGGACCTGGTCGTAGTAGTCGCCGACGAGATGGGCGAGCACTTCGGTGTCCGTTTGCGAGACAAAGGTGTGGCCTTTGGCGATGAGGCGTTCCTTGAGGAGTTGGTGGTTTTCGATGACGCCGTTGTGGACGAGGGCAATTTTGCCGGACTGGTCCAGGTGCGGGTGCGCGTTTTGGTCGGTGGGCGCACCGTGCGTGGCCCAGCGCGTGTGGCCGATACCGGTGGTGCCCTTGGCGGGCTGCTGGCCGACGAGCGCGGCCAAATCGTTGATGCGGCCGGTCTTCTTGCGCAGGTCGAATTTGCCGTTGTTCAGGACGCAGAGCCCGGCGGAATCGTACCCGCGATATTCCAGACGACGCAGGCCTTCGAGAATGATGCTGGGGGCGGACTTGGAGCCAATGTAGCCAATGATGCCACACATATATGTTTCACCTAGTTGAAGTCGCGCGATCGGGATTCAACCGAGCCCGTAACCAGGCTGTCGACGGCGGTGGCGAATCACAAGGCGTGGACTTCGATGCGTTTGTTTTTTATTGCCGTCGACGAGAACAAATATAAGCCAGTTTGACGGTTTGTCAATTGACGGTGCCGGGTGTCGTTGAAGGCTCTGGCCTCAGTCTGCTACGATGGTGCGCATGATTTCCAGCCAAGAGCGTGCGTGGACTTCGATTCGAGGCATCTGGAAGATGATGGCCCTCGTCGCGTGCCTGGCGCTCCCTGCTGCGAGCCGGGCCGACACCTGCTCTGTCAGCGGTACCAATATATTGAAGAATGGTTCGGTCTGGGTCGGCGGTGGCGTGAATGCGTTTGACCAATTTGGGATCAGCGGCAAGACAGGCTGGGGGATCAGGATCGTGCGCGAGGTGGTTGATGATTTTTCGGAATGTCCGATTGCCGGCAGCGAGGGCACGCGCGCCACGTCCCTTGGGTATTTGCATCCACTGGAAGACGTCGTCAAAAACAATCGGGGCCAGGGGATGATTACGATCCTGTGTCCGTTTGGATGGGACGCGACCCGCTACACCCAAATCCTGGGCGCGACACCTTCGGCGGAGCCCTGGTATGCCGCCTTCAAGGCGCGGCTGGCGGTTGTTGCCCGGAGGTTCGCCAGCCAGCCCGACGTCTGGATCGAGGTTTGGAACGAACCGTATGCCTGGGACAATGCCGGGTTCACTGAAAGGCAGTGGTCGAGGGACATGACCGACCTCTACAACGTCATTCGCCTGGCGGGCAACAGCAACATTGTCCTCGTCCCGGGACAGGCCGAAGGCGGCCAGGAAACCGTGCTCGTGCATCAGGGCTCGTTCCTGACCGGCAAGACCAACGTCGTGGCCACGATCCACTGCTACAACCGTTGGACGGGCGGCACACAAGCGGCCGGCGAGAACCGGATTCGAGCGGTCCGCGCCGCGGGATGGGCGTTGATCTTTGGAGAGGTTGGCCCGGACGCCTGGGTATCCGATTGCACCCGTCTCTTGAACGCCTCCGTCACGCAACAAGTCCCCTCGCTGGCATGGTCCTGGAATGCCGGCGACGGCTCGACGCTCGTCAAGGCCGGCGCCGCGACCGCCTGGGGCAAACAATTTTTTCGCTACCTCCCGCAATACGGCTCGTTGCAAAGCGCAACTACTGTGACATCGCCCGGCCGTAATTCGAACTGATCCGTTTTGCCAATTGACGGGGTTGGGGAGGGCGGGCTAGAGTCGGGGGCATGTCAGGATTGAACCTTAAGCCAATCACCCGGACGAATGTGCTGGGGGTGATCATGGGGGGCGGCGAGGGGCGGCGGTTGTTTCCGTTGACGAAGGAGCGGGCGAAACCGGCGGTGCCGATTGCCGGGAAATACCGGCTGGTGGACATCCCGATCAGCAATTGCATCAATTCGGACATCCGCCAGATTTACGTGCTGACGCAGTTCAATTCGGCTTCGTTGCACCGGCACATCCACCAGACGTATTCGTTCGACCGGTTCTCCCGGGGGTTTGTCGAAATCCTGGCGGCGCAACAGACCTTTGACGGGTCGACCTGGTACCAGGGCACGGCCGACGCGGTCCGGCAGAACCTGCGGACGTTTCTCCAGGACGACTACGATTACGTGGTGATTCTTTCCGGCGACCAGCTTTACCGCCTGGATTTTCGGCGGGTGCTCCAGCAACATTTGGAGACCATGGCGGACATCACCGTGGCGGTCATGCCGGTGAAGCGCCAGGAGGCAAGCTCGCTGGGCATCCTCAAGGTCAACGAAGAGAAACGCATTGTCCGCTTCGTCGAGAAACCGAAGGACCCCGCGTTCCTCGACGAGTTGAAACTGGAGGACCCGTTACTGTCGACTCTGCGGATCACCAGCAGCGAAGATCACATGCTGGCGTCGATGGGCATTTACGTCTTCAACCGCGAAGTTCTGAGGCGGGTGTTGGACAACGACAAACCGGACTTCGGCAAGCACATCATTCCGGACGCGATCAGCACGCACCGGGTGTTCGGTTACATTTTCCAGGGCTACTGGGAGGACGTCGGAACGATCAAATCGTTTTTCGAAGCGAACCTGGCGCTGTGCTCGTCCAAACCGTCCTTCAATTTGTTTGACCGCTCCGCGCCGATTTACACTCATGCGCGGTTCCTGCCGGCATCGAAGATCCTGCAGAGCCGGATCGACAACGCGATGATTGCCGACGGCTGCATCATCTTCAAGTCCCACATCGAGAACTCGATCATTGGCGTGCGGTCCTTCATCAGCGGCGAATGCGAACTGCGCGACACCATCACCATGGGATGCGACTTTTACGAGACGCACCCCCAGATCATGGAAGACCAGGCGATGGGCATCCCGCATATGAGCATTGGCCATGGATGCAAGATCCAGAGGGCCATTATTGATAAAAATGTGCGCATTGGGGATTCCGTGATTATCACGGACAAGTCCGGATGCCCGGACTTTGACGGGCCGAACTATTATATACGGGACGGAATTGTGATAATTCCCAAGAATTCCGTGATTCCACCCGGGACCCGGATTTAGAAAAGAATTGGCAGAAAGTTTAAGTCCGCTGTTGACAGAATTGGCGCTTCGTCTATAATTCGTGGACTCCATTCGTTTGGGGGATGTCTAAGCCATAGAAGACGTAAGGGAAAATCTGCTTACCTGTTTCTTCGAAAGAAAGACGGGAAACGGATTTTGCCGTCTTTATTTTTGTCGTTGCGAGAGAGGGCGGTAGAGAGTCGTTGGGGATGTTTGGCGATTCGTGGTTCGCCCACGTAGCTCAGTTGGTAGAGCACGTCCTTGGTAAGGACGAGGTCATCGGTTCAAACCCGATCGTGGGCTCCAGAAAACTAAAGGGACGTTGATGTAGGCGGACGACGAGATCAGGTTACATAATCTAGAGAGAGACAGGAGGAGAGCATGGCCAAAGGTAAATTTGAACGGACGAAACCACATCGCCAACGTCGGCACCATCGGTCACATCGACCATGGCAAGACGACGCTGACCGCCGCGCTGCTGCAGGTGTTGAGCAAACAGGGCAAGGCGGAGATCAAGAGCTACGCGGACATCGCCAAGGGCGGTACGGTGCGTGACGAGACCAAGACGGTGACGATCGCCGCGGCGCACGTCGAGTACGAGAGCGAGAAACGCCATTACGCTCACGTCGACTGCCCCGGCCATGCCGATTACGTGAAGAACATGATCACCGGCGCCGCGCAGATGGACGGCGCGATCCTGGTGGTCAGCGCCGCCGACGGCCCGATGCCGCAGACGCGCGAACACATTCTGCTGGCCCGCCAGGTCGGCGTGCCGGCGATTGTCGTCGCTTTGAACAAGGTGGACCTTGTTGACGATCCCGAACTGCTCGACCTCGTCGAACTCGAAGTGCGCGAGCTGTTGTCGGCGTACCAGTTCCCGGGCGACAAGACGCCGGTGATTCGCGTCAGCGCCTCGAAGGCGCTCGACGGCGATCCCGAGGCGGAGAAGCAATTGCTGGAGTTGGTCAAGGCGGTGGATGACTTCATCCCGCAGCCCACGCGCGAAATCGACAAGCCGTTCCTGATGCCGGTGGAAGACGTGTTCTCGATCACGGGCCGCGGCACGGTGGCCACGGGCCGTGTCGAGCGCGGCACGATCAAGGTCGGCGAAGAAGTCGAAATCGTCGGGTTGCGCGACACGCAGAAGACGGTCGTCACCGGCGTGGAAATGTTCCGCAAGCTGCTCGATCAGGCGGAAGCGGGCGACAACATCGGCGTGCTGTTGCGCGGCATTGAAAAGGAAGGCGATCGAGCGCGGCCAGGTGCTGGCCAAGCCCGGTTCGATCAAGCCGCACAAGCAAGTTCAAGGCGGAAGTGTACGTCCTGAGCAAGGAAGAAGGCGGCCGTCACACACCGTTCTTTAATGGATACCGGCCGCAGTTTTATTTCCGCACCACGGACGTCACCGGCAGCATCGAAGTTGCCGGCGGGCGTGGAAATGGTGATGCCGGGCGACAACGTGAGCATGGAAGTCGAATTGATCACGCCCGATCGCGATGGAAAAGACGATGCGGTTCGCGATTCGCGAAGGCGGCCGAACGGTCGGCGCCGGCCGCGTGGCGGACATTATGGAGTAACGGCGGCATCGATCGGTTAGGAACACACGATGGCGAGAGAAATCATTACGCTGGCCTGCACCGAGTGCAAGAGCCGCAACTACACGTCGACGCGGAACAAGAAGCAGGGTTCCGAGCGGCTGGAGTTGCGCAAGTTCTGCTCGAAGTGCGGGAAACATCTGCCGCACATCGCGAAACCAAGTTGACGTCGGATTGGATACGCCAGTAGCTCAATTGGCAGAGCGACGGTCTCCAAAACCGTAGGTTGGGGGTTCAAGTCCCTCCTGGCGTGCCAGTTTGCACGGCGGAAATAGAACACAATGGCGAATCCACTTGTCAAAACACGGGATTTTCTGGCGGAGGTCGTTGTCGAGCTGAAGAAGTCGGCATGGCCGACGCGCAGGGAGTTGGTGGATTCGACGATTGTGGTCATCGTCACGGTGTTGGTCCTCGGGATGTTCGTCGCGTTCGCGGACCTGGTGTTTTTGAAGTTTGTGTCGCTGCTCACGAAGTCGTAGGAAGGATGACGGCCGATGGTAGATCAAGAGCTTAAATCTGAATTCCAGTGGTTCGTGATCCACACGCTTTCTGGGCAGGAACAGAAGGTCAAGGACAGCATCGAAGGCGGCTCAAGGTCGAGGAGATGACGGACCTGATCAAGGAAGTCCTGATCCCGACCGAGAAGGTGGCGGAGGTCAAGAAGGGCAAGAAGACGACCAGCACGCGCAAGTTTTATCCGGGCTACATCCTGGCGCACATGAAATTGCTGAATGAGAAGAACCAGCTGCGTTGAGCGGTCCTGGTATTTCATCCGCGATACGCCCGGCATCATTGGTTTCATCGGCGGGGAGCGTCCCGTGCCGTTGAAGCCGGACGAGGTGGACAGCATTCTGGCGCAGATCGAGGAGCGGCAGGAGAAGGTGGCGCCGAAGGTGGCCTTCGAGACCGGCGAGGCGGTGAAGGTCACGGACGGACCGTTCCAGAATTTTACGGGCGTGATCGAGGAAGTCGACCCGGCCCGCGGCAAGTTGAAGATTTCAGTTTCCATTTTCGGGCGATCGACGCCGGTGGAGTTGGAATACTGGCAGGTCGAGCGGGCGTAATCATTAGATAGAGGACATATGGCAGCAGGCAAACCAGTCACAGGCATGATTAAATTGCAGATCCCGGCGGGGCAGGCCAATCCGGCGCCGCCGGTTGGTCCGGCGCTTGGTCAGCAGGGCGTCAATATCATGGAGTTCTGCAAACAATTTAACGCCGCCACGCAGAAGCATGGCGGGCACGATCATCCCGGTGGTGATCACGGTCTATAAGGACAAGACGTTTACGTTCATCACGAAGTCGCCGCCGGCCAGCGCGCTGTTGAAAAAGGCGGCGGGCATCGCCACCGCCAGCGGGGACCCCAACCGCACAAGGTCGGCAAGGTCACTCGCAAGCAGGTGCTGGAGATCGCCAAGACCAAGATGGCGGACTTGAATTCCAAGAGCGAAGAGGCCGCCTGCCGCGTGATTGCCGGCACGGCGCGCAGCATGGGAATCGACGTGGTGGATTAGGCGGGAGTTATTATGATCAATCACGGAAAACGATATAACGAGGCGGTCAAGCTGGTCGATCCGAAGCGCAACTACCTCATCGGCGAGGCGGTGGAGACGCTGAAGAAACTGCCCAAGACGAAATTCGACGAGTCCGTTGAATTGGCGTTTCACCTGGGCGTCGATGCCAAGCAGAGCGACCAGATGGTCCGCGGCACTGTCGCCTTGCCCCACGGCAGCGGCAAGAAGGTGCGCGTGGTCGTGTTCGCCAAGGGTACTGCGGCGCAGGCCGCAAAGGATGCCGGCGCGGACTTTGTCGGGTTTGAAGATCTGGTGAAGAAGTGCCAGGAGGGGTGGACGGATTTTGATGTGGCCATCGCGACGCCCGAGGCGATGCAGGAAGTCCGCAAGCTGGGCAAGGTGCTCGGGCCGAAGGGCCTGATGCCGAACCCGAAGACCGGCACGGTTACCGACGACACCGCCAAGGCCGTCAAGGAAGTCAAGGCGGGCCGCGTGGAGTTTAAGATGGACAAGGCGGGCAACGTGCACGTGGCGTTCGGCAAGCTGTCGTTCGAGCCGAAGGCGATTGAGGAAAACGCCAAGGCCGTGATCAACGCGGTGATGCACGCCAAACCGCCCACGGCGAAAGGCCATTTTATCCAGAGTTGCACGCTGGCCAGCACGATGAGTCCCGGGTTGCGCGTGGATGTTCACGAATTTACACCGAGCACGAGCTAGAAGGCGGAATGTCATGAGACAAGAAAAGAAATTGATCGCCGAAGAACTGAGCAAACAGGTCGGCTCGTCGCCCTTTATGCTGATGACCGATTACACGGGGATGACCGTCGCCCAGTTCTCCGATTTGCGGAAGAAACTGCGCGGGGCCAATGCCGAGTGCCACGTCGTCAAGAACACGATGTTGCGGCACGCGGCGAAGACGGCTGGACTCGGCGAGTTCGACGGGTCGCTGGGCGGCATGACGGCCATTGTCACCGGTTCGGAGAAATCCGACATCAGCGCGGCGGCGAAGATTCTTAAGGAGTTCGGCAAGGAATTTCAACGGCCGAAAATCAAGATGGGTGTCATGGGCAGACAGCTGCTCAAGGCCGAGGATGTGCTGGCGGTGGCGGATTTGCCGTCGCTGGACGCGTTGCGCGGGCAGTTGGTCGGCCTGTTGCAGACCCCGGCGACACGGTTGGCGGTGGTGCTGGGCGCGCCGGCCAGTCAGATTGCGCGTGTGTTGCAGGCGCGCGCGGACAAACAAGGCGCGGCGCAACCCGCCGCGGCATAGCAGACAAAACAAATCAACGGGTTCCTCGTCGGGCTCGCGGCTTCGGCCCCCAATTGGTCCGAGGCTCCGGACCGCGACGATACCGACGGAAAGGCAGACGAACATGGCAGCGGATCTGGATCAAATCGTGGAACAATTGAGCGGGTTGACGGTCATTGAAGCCGCCCAGCTCTCGAAGAAACTGGAAGAGAAGTGGGGCGTCAGCGCGGCGGCCCCGGTCGCCATGGCGGCGGCGCCCGGCGGCGGCGCGGCGGCTCCGGCGGCGGAAGCCAAGACGACCTTCGATGTGGTTTTGAAGGAAGCGGGCGCGAACAAGATCGGCGTGATCAAGGAAGTGCGCGCGGTGACCAGCCTCGGCTTGAAGGAAGCCAAGGACCTGGTCGAAGGCGCACCGAAGACCGTGAAGGAAGGCGCCACAAAGGAAGAGGCCGAAGAGATCAAGAAGAAGCTCGAGGCGGCCGGCGCCAAAGTCGAATTGAAGTAACCGCTAAACGCAATAACCAGTCGGTCAACGCGCCCCGGTCGCAGCGGCCGGGGCCAGGGCAGGAGTGCCCAGGAAGTGGCGATGGTTGAACGAAAATATTTCGGCAAATTGGGTGACGTGATCGAACCGCCTCCGTTGATTGAGGCGCAGATTCAATCTTACGAGGAGTTCCTGCAGTCGACGGTGCCGCCGAACAAGCGGAAAAACATCGGCCTGCAGACCGTGTTCAAGGAGGTCTTCCCGATCGAGAGTTACGACGGGCAGGCCACCCTGGATTTCGTCGAGTACTACCATCAGCGAAACCAAGACGACGTGGCTGGATTGTTTGCGGGAGGGCATCACCTACAGCGCGCCGCTGCACGTGACCTTCCGGCTCAAGGACGCCAACGGCACGAAAGAAGAAAAGGTGTACATGGGCGAAATTCCGCTCATGACCTCCTCGGGCAGCTTCGTTATCAATGGGGCCGAACGCGTGATCGTCAGCCAATTGCATCGTTCGCCGGGCATCTGCTTTGAGCGACCGTTCACACCAGCGGCAAGCTGCTCTTCGGATTCCGCATCATCCCCGACCGCGGGACGTGGCTGGAATGCCAGTTCGACAACAGCGATTTGCTCAATGTCTATCTCGACCGCCGCCATCGCCGCCGGAAATTCCTGGCGTACGACGTTCCTGCGCGCCCTCGGGTATGGCACGGACGAGGAGATCCTCAAGTTGTTCTATCAGATTGACGAAGTGAAGCTGAAGGAGTTCGCCTCGCAGGACGAGAGACACGGAGAAGGTGCTGATCGCCGACGTGATGGACAAGGAGAAACAGGTGGTCGTCGGCGCGCGCGTTCGAGCCGCTGACCAAGAGCGATTTGCCGGCAGTTGATGGACATCGGCATCGACAAGGTCAAGATCGTCGATACGTCCATCGATGACGGTTGCATCGTCAAGTGCCTGCAGAAGGACCCGTGCAAGGACACCGGAGGAGGCGCTGAAGGAAATTTACCGGCGCTTGCGTCCGGGCGATCCGCCGACGATGGCCAACGCCAACGCGTTGATCAAGCGGTTGTTCTTCGATGCCGCGCCGGTACGACCTCGGCCGGGTGGGTCGTTACAAGATCAACCAGAAGCTGAACCGCAACGCCGATCTGGAGAGCCGCGTCCTCGAGAAGGAAGACTTGATCGAGGCGATGAAGTATTTGGTGAACCTGCGCAAGGGCGAAGGTTCGGTGGATGACATCGACCATCTCGGCAGCCGCCGGCTGCGCACGGTGGGCGAATTGCTCGCCAACCAGTGCCGCATCGGCCTGGCCCGCACGGAACGCGTCGTCAAGGAGCGCATGACGCTGTTTGACGTCAGCACCGACACGATGACGCCGCAGGCGCTGGTCAATCCGAAGGCGCTGTCGGCGGTGATCCGCGATTTCTTTGGACGCAGCCAGCTCAGCCAGTTCATGGATCAGACAAATCCGCTGAGCGAGCTGACGCACAAGCGCCGTCTGTCGGCCCTCGGGCCGGGCGGCCTCTCGCGCGAGCGCGCGGGCTTTGAAGTCCGCGACGTGCATCCGTCGCACTACGGGCGCATTTGTCCGATTGAGACGCCGGAAGGCCCGAACATTGGTTTGATCAGCGCGATGAGCATTTACGCGCGGATCAACGAATTCGGCTTCATCGAGACGCCGTACCGCAAAGTCAGGGACGGCCGCGTGACGGAGCAGGTGGACTATTTGACCGCCGACCAGGAAGAGAACTACGTCGTCGCCCAGGCGAACGCGCCGATCGACAGCAAAGGCCACTTCATGAAGTACCCAAGGTCTCCTGCCGGTACAAGAGCGACTTCATCGAAGTGGAGCCGGACGCGCGTGCATTATATGGACGTGTCGCCGAAGCAGCTCGTGTCCGTGGCCGCCGGGTTGATTCCGTTCCTGGAACACGACGACGCCAATCGCGCGTTGATGGGATCGAACATGCAACGCCAGGCGGTGCCGTTGCTGCAGAGCGAAGCTCCGTTTGTCGGGACCGGCCTGGAAGGTCGCGTCGCCCGCGATTCGAAGGTCTGCGTCATTGCCGACGAATCGGGCATTGTCGCCTCGGTCACCGGCCATCGCATCGTGGTGACCAAGGACGGCGAGATGCCGGAAGGCAAACGCAAGCTCGCCACCGACCCCGACAGCCATCTTTGGGTTTACGAACTGCGCAAGTTCATGCGCTCGAATGCCGGCACCTGTTTCAACCAGAAGCCGATTGTGAAGACGGGTGAGAAGGTCAAGAAGGGGCAGGTCCTGGCTGACGGCCCGTGTTGTCGAGGACGGCGAACTGGCGCTCGGACGGAACGTGCTCGTCGCGTTCATGCCGTGGTGCGGCTACAACTTCGAGGACGCGATCCTCGTCAACGAACGCCTTGTCAAGGAAGACGTTTACACGTCGATTCACGTGGAAGAATTCGAGGCGGGCGCGCGCGATACGAAGCTCGGGCCCGAGGAAATCACGCGGGACATCCCCAACGTGGGCGAAGAAGCGCTGAAGAACCTCGGTCACGACGGCGTGATCCGGGTTGGCGCGGAAGTGAAGCCCGGCGACATCCTGGTCGGCAAAATCACGCCGAAAGGTGAGACGGAACTGGCCCCGGAAGAGCGGTTGCTGCGCGCGATCTTCGGTGAAAAGGCCGCCGACGTGAAAGACACGTCCCTGCGCGTGCCCAGCGGCACGTACGGCATCGTGATGGACGTGAAAGTCTCGTCCCGCAAGGAGCCAACGCGTCCGAAACTGACGCCGACGGAGTTGCGCCGCCAGAAAAAGCACATCGAAGACGATTACAAGACGAAGTCCACGGACCTGCGCGAGGAACTCACGGAGAAACTCAGCAACATCCTGTTGGGCGAGAAGATTCCGTTGGACGTGGTCAATGCCGAGACAGGCGAGATTATTATTCCCGCCAATCGGAAGATCACCAAGACGCTGCTTCGCAAACTGGCGTCAGTCTACGACCATATCGAGATCGACCCGTCGCCGATCCGCATCAAGATCCGCGAAATCATCGGCGAGTTTGAACACCGGTTCAGCGAGTTGGAGATGGAGCGGGACCGCCAGATGGACCGCATCGAGAGCGGCGAGGACGTCGATCCGGGCATCATCAAGCAGGTCAAAGTCTACATCGCCAGCAAGCGCAAACTGAGCGTGGGCGATAAAATGGCGGGCCGTCACGGTAACAAGGGTGTTATTGCCAAGATTGTTCCGGAACAGGACATGCCATTCCTGCCGGACGGTACTCCTGCCGATATCGTGCTCAATCCGCTGGGCGTGCCCAGCCGTATGAACGTTGGCCAGGTGTTGGAAACGCATTTGGGCGTTGCTGCCAAGGCCCTCGGGTTCAACGTTGCGTCACCCGTGTTTGACGGTGTGACGGAAGACGAGATCAAGGCCATGATGAGCCAGGCCAAGAAGTTGCCGGGCTACGAGTGGGTGACGCTGCATGGCAAGACCGCCTTGTTTGACGGGCGGACCGGACAGCGGTTCGACCAGGAAGTGGTTGTGGGCTACATCTATTTGATGAAGCTGGGCCACCTCGTGGCGGACAAGATTCACGCCCGCGCCGTCGGCCCGTACTCGCTGGTGACGCAGCAACCGCTGGGCGGCAAGGCGCAATACGGCGGCCAGCGTTTTGGCGAAATGGAAGTCTGGGCGATGGAGGCGTATGGCTGCGCTTATGCACTGCAGGAGTTGCTCACGGTCAAGAGCGACGACGTGCAGGGGCGCACGCGGATTTACGAATCGATTGTCAAAGGTGACAACACGCTCGAGGCGGGGACACCCGAATCGTTCAACGTGTTGATGAAGGAAATGCAAAGTCTCTGTCTCGACGTGCGGGTCGGGAAGAACGGAGGCGAAAAGTAATTATGACCACCACAAAAGTTGCCCCTGCCATTCCGTCCGCCGCCGCGGCCACCGCCGCGGCCCGGGCCGCACTGGGCCTGGAAAAGACGGAAGCCTTTGATCACGTCAGCATTGGGGTCGCCTCGCCGGAGACGATCCGCAGTCCTGGTCGCACGGCGAAGTCAAGAACCCGGAGACGATCAACTATCGCACGTTCAAACCCGAGAAGGGCGGTTTGTTTTGCGAACGCATTTTCGGGCCTGTGCGCGACTGGGAATGCAATTGCGGCAAGTACAAGCGCATTAAGCACCGCGGCGTTATCTGTGATCGTTGCGGCGTGGAAGTGACGCTGGCCCGGGTGCGCCGCGAGCGCATGGGGCACATTGAACTGGCCGTGCCGGTCAGTCACATCTGGTTTTTCAAGGCGATGCCGTCCCGCGTGGGGTTGATGCTGGACATGACGGCGCGCGAACTTGAGCGCGTGTTGTATTACGAGGATTACATCGTCATCGACGAGGGCAAGACGCCGCTCAAGCCGAAGCAACTCCTGACCGAAATGGAGTATCGCGAGGCGCGCGAGCAATACGGCGACGGGTTCCTGGCCAAGATGGGTGCGGAAGCCGTGAAGGAATTGCTGACGAGGATTGATTTGCGCAAGCTGGGCCACGACCTCGAACACCAGCTTGATTCCACCAAGAGCAAACAGATCCGCAAGAAGATCGCCAAACGCCTCAAGCTGGCGAAGGGTTTCCTTGCCTCGAAGATGCGGCCGGAGTGGATGGTGCTGGAAGTGTTGCCCGTGATTCCACCGGACTTGCGTCCGCTGGTGCCGCTGGAAGGCGGACGGTTTGCGACGAGCGATCTGAACGATTTATACCGGCGCGTGATCAACCGGAACAACCGGTTGAAAAACCTGCTGCAACTCAAGACGCCGGACGTCATCATCCGCAACGAAAAACGGATGTTGCAGGAGGCGGTCGACGCGTTGCTCGATAACGGCCGCCACGGCCGTCCGGTGACGGGCGCCGGCGGGCGTTCCTTGAAGTCCCTGGCAGACATGCTTAAGGGCAAGCAAGGCCGGTTCCGCCAGAACCTGCTCGGCAAACGCGTGGATTACTCAGGCCGCTCGGTTATCGTGATCGGGCCGGAGCTGAAATTGAACCAGTGCGGGTTGCCGAAGAAGATGGCGCTGGTGTTGTTCGAGCCGTTTATCATCCGCAAACTGCGCGAGATGGGCCTGGTCCACACGATTCGCTCGGCCAAGAAAATGATCGAGCGCCAGTCGCCGGAGGTCTGGGACATCCTCGAAGAGGTCAGCAAAGGGCACCCGGTGCTGCTGAACCGCGCGCCGACGCTGCATCGTTTGTCGATCCAGGCGTTTGAGCCGTTGTTGATTGAAGGTGATGCGATCCGCATTCATCCGCTGGTTTGTACGGCGTACAATGCCGACTTTGACGGCGACCAGATGGCCGTGCACGTGCCGCTTTCCGTCGAAGCGCAACTGGAAGCCCGCATGCTGATGCTGGCGACTAACAATATTTTCTCGCCCTCCAGCGGCAAGCCGATCACCACGCCGACACAGGACATCGCGCTGGGCATGTATTACCTGACCCATGGCGGCCGGCCGGTGCGCGCCGGGGAAGCGAAGGTATTGAAGCTGTTTTCCGACAAGGAAGAAGTTTTCTTTTGCCGCGATGAAGAAGACGTGACGATCCATGAACGGATTCGACTGAAGAACCCTGATTATGGCCGTCAGACCGTTTACGGTGATCCAGTTTCAAAAATTATTGAGACCACGGTGGGCCGGGTTATTTTCAATGAGATCTGGCCGGCGGAACTGGGATTCAACAACCGGGCGGTGGACAAATCCAAGCTCGGCGACATCATCTGGCAGTGCTATCGCACCGTGGGCCACGAGCGCACGGTGGAAGTGCTGGACAAACTCAAGACCCTCGGCTTCGACAGCGCCACCAAGGCGGGTATCTCCATCGGGATCGAAGACATGATCGTGCCGAAGGAGAAACAACAGGTCATTGGCGAAGCGCTCAAGGACGTGGCCGAGGTCGAGAAACAGTACCGCCGCGGTATCATCACGGACGGCGAGCGCTACAACAAGATCATCGACATCTGGACGCATGCCACCGACAAGATTTCCAACCTGATGTACGCGACGATGGAACACAACGGCGGCAAGCCGGACCTGAATCCGGTGTTCATCATGGTGGACAGCAAGGCCCGCGGTTCGCGCCAGCAGATCCGTCAGTTGGCGGGCATGCGCGGGTTGATGGCCAAGCCGTCGGGCGAAATCATCGAGCGGCCGATTCTGTCGAATTTCCGCGAAGGCCTTAGTGTGCTGGAATATTTCATCTCGACGCACGGCGCCCGCAAAGGTCTGGCCGACACGGCGTTAAAGACCGCTGACTCGGGATATCTGACGCGCAAGCTTGTGGACGTGGCGCAGGATGTCATCGTGCAGGAAGAGGATTGCGGCACCGTCAACGGCATCGTGGTCAAGCCGATTTACGAAGGCGAGGACGAAGTGGTGCGGCTCAGCGAGCGTATTATCGGACGCATCGCCGCCGAAGACATTACGGACCCGATGACGAAGAAGAAAATCGTCAAGGCGAATACCGAGGTGGACGAAGCGGCGGCGGAAGCTGTCACCAAGCTCGGCATCGAGCGGGTCAAGATTCGATCGGTGCTGACCTGCGAATCCCGGCGCGGTGTATGCGCCATGTGCTATGGCCGTAATCTGGCGACCAGCAAGCTGGTCAAGATCGGCCAGGCGATCGGTATCATTGCCGCACAATCGATTGGTGAACCAGGCACGCAGCTCACGATGCGTACGTTTCATATCGGCGGTACGGCCAGCCAGGTGTTCAAGCAGCCGCAGATCAAGGCCAAGAACGACGGTATTCTCCGGTATCACGATCTGCGCGCGGTGCGCCGGATCGAAGGCAACTGGATCGTGCTGAACAAGAACGGCCAGGTCGCAATTTATAACGAAGAAGGTCGCGAATTGGAGCGCTACTCCGTGGTTGTAGGCGCCGAGATCGCCGTGGCGGATGGCGCTCCTGTCAAGAAGGGCGATACGTTCGTCCAGTGGGACCCGTACAATGTCCCCGTGCTTTCGGAACTGGCCGGCAACATTAAGTTCCATGACATCATTGAAGGCATCACAATGCGCAAGGAACTTGATGAAGCCACTGGCCTGATGGGCACGGTCATCATCGAGCACAAGGAAGACCTGCACCCGCAGATCAATTTGGTCAACGAAAGCGGGGAAGTGCTCGCGTTCTACGCGATCCCAGCGGGCGCGCACATTGTGGTGGAGGAAGGCCATAAGATTCAAGCGGGCGCGCTTCTGGCCAAGACGCCGCGAAAAGTTTTTCGAACAAAGGACATCACCGGCGGTCTTCCGCGTGTAGCGGAGTTGTTCGAGGCGCGCCGTCCAAAGGACGCGGCGGAAATCGCGAAGATCGACGGGATCGTTGATTTCGCGGGAACGGTGCGGGGCAAACGCCGTATTTTAGTGAAGGATCCAAAGACCAACGCCGAGGAGGAGCATCTGATCCCGCACAGCAAACACATCATCGTGTTTCGCGGTGACGCGGTGAAGAAGGGCCAGCAGTTGACCGAAGGCCCAGTGGTGCCGCACGAGGTGTTGGAAGTCTGCGGTCCTCAGGATTTGCAGGAGTATCTGGTCAACGAAGTGCAGGAAGTTTATCGTCTGCAGGGTGTCGAGATCAACGACAAGCACATCGAGATCATCGTGCGGCAGATGCTGCGCAAGGTCCGGGTGGTTGATCCGGGCGACACACGCTTCCTCTGGGACGACCAGATTGACAAGATTACATTCGAAGAAGAGAACCGGCGGGTGACGGAGGCGGGAGGCAAACCCGCCGAGGCGCAGCCGGTGTTGCTGGGTATCACGAAGGCTTCTCTGGGGACGGAATCGTTCATCAGCGCCGCTTCGTTCCAGGACACAACGCGTATTTTGACCGAGGCGGCGACGCTTGGACGGGTGGACAATCTGCGCGGCTTCAAAGAAAACGTGATCATGGGGCACTTGATTCCTGCCGGGACGGGGTATTACAAGCATCGCAACGTGAAACTGGTGCCGCTGGGAGAACCGGTGGAACAGGCCGAACCATTGGAAATCCTCAAGGAGGAGAAGCCCACGGAAGAGGCTGCCCAGGCGGCGAATTGAGCGGAAACGTCGAGGGTGCCGAAAAGGGCTTGCGCAGCACGGGTACGTGTGATAATTTTCGCGTTCCTTTGCGACAGGGCAAGAGGTTTTTAAAAGATGCCAACGATTAATCAATTGGTGAGAAAGGGACGTTCGAGGTTGCAGGCGAAATCGAAAGCGCCGGCCTTGGGTAATTGTCCCCAGCGACGCGGCGTATGCCTGCAGGTGATGACTCGCACGCCGAAAAAACCGAATTCGGCGTTGCGTAAGGTCGCCAAAGTGCGGCTCACCAACGGCGTTGAAGTCATCGCGTACATTCCCGATGAGGGACATAATTTGCAGGAGCACTCGATTGTGCTCGTGCGTGGCGGACGTGTGAAGGATTTGCCGGGTGTGCGTTACCACATTGTTCGCGGCACGCTTGACGCGATGGGTGTGGAAAAGCGTCGGCGCAGCCGCAGCAAGTATGGCGTGAAACGGCCCAAGGATGCGGCCGCACCGAAGGCGGCAGCCTAGAGATTGGGAGTTATGCGAAGACGAAGATCAGAAAAAAGAGTAAGGCCTGGCGATCCGCGGTTTAACAGTGCGTTGGTCACGCGGATGGTCAACACCGTGATGCGCGACGGTAAGAAGTCCGTCGCGGAGCGCGTGGTGTACGGGGCGTTCGATCTCATCAGCGAAAAGCTTAAGGACAAGAACCCGATTGATGTGTTGCAAGCCGCGATGGACAACGTGAAGCCGCGTTTGGAAGTGAAGTCGCGGCGTGTCGGCGGTGCGAACTATCAGGTGCCGATCGAAGTGTCGACGGATCGGCAGGAGGCATTGGCGTTGAGGTGGATGATTGATTACGCCAAGGCGCGCAAGGGCACGGCAATGATGCAGGCCCTGGCGTCCGAGATTGTGGATGCGTCGAACAACACGGGTGCGGCCGTTAAGAAGCGCGAAGACATGCACAAGATGGCGCAAGCCAATCGGGCCTTCGCCCACTACCGCTGGTAGTCCTGCAGCGCAATCACGAAGAGAACGGGAAACGGTATAACTTTCGTCACAGTTTAAGAACGGACATGGAAGCAGTGTTGGAAGAACAGAAACAACCAGGCCAGGAAAAGGCGCGGTCGGCACCCGAACGTCAGGTGACGCTGGAGCGCACCCGTAATATCGGGATTTGTGCGCACATTGACGCCGGCAAGACGACGACGACTGAGCGCATCCTGTATTACACGGGCAAAGTGTACAAGCTCGGCGAAGTGCACGAAGGCACTGCCACGATGGACTGGATGGAGCAGGAGCAGGAGCGCGGGATCACGATCACCAGCGCCGCCACCACCTGTTTCTGGCGCGAGCATCGCATCAATATTATTGATACGCCTGGGCATGTGGATTTTACCGTTGAGGTCGAGCGTAGTTTGCGCGTGCTGGACGGCGCTGTGGCTGTGTTCTGCGCGGTCGGAGGCGTGGAACCCCAGTCCGAGACGGTGTGGCGCCAGGCCAACAAGTACAAAGTTCCGCGTGTCGCGTTTGTCAACAAGATGGACCGCACGGGCGCGGATTTTGAAGCGGCCGTCAAGCAGATGCGTGAACGCCTCGCGGCCAATGCTGTGCCGATTCAACTTCCCATCGGCAAGGAAGGCGATTTTAAGGGAGTCCTGGACCTGATCAAGATGAAGGCGATCGTCTGGACGGGCGAGGAACTGGGCGCGAAGTTTGAAGAGCTTGAGATTCCCGCCGACGTGGATGGACGCGGCAAAAGAGGCGCCATACCAAGCTGGTCGAAGCGGTAGCCGAAAAGATGAGGAGTTGATGCACCTTTATCTCGAGGGCAAGGAGATTTCCTCCGCAACAATTGCAACAGGGCATACGCCGGTTGGTGATCAAAAACGAGTTGGTGCCGGTCATTTGCGGTGCGGCGTTCAAGAACAAGGGCGTGCAAACGTTGCTCGACGCCGTTGTTGATTACCTGCCGTCACCCCTCGACATCCCTGATATTGTAGGCACCAACCCAGACAGCAAGCAACCTGAGTCACGATCGGCAGGCGATATTGCACCGTTCTGCGCGCTGGCCTTCAAAATTTGGACCGATCCTTACGCGGGCAGACTGATATTTTTCCGTGTGTACTCCGGCAAAGTCACCAAGGGGATGACCGTTTATAATCCGCGCAACAATAAGCGGGAACGCATCGGACGCCTGCTGGAGATGCACGCCAATCATCGCCAGGAAATCGAGACGTGTTATTCCGGCGATATTGGCGCGCTGGTTGGACTGAAAAACGTCACGACCGGTGACACCGTTTGCGACGAAGATCATACGATTCTTCTCGAGTCGATCACATTTCCCGAGCCGGTCATTTCCATGGCCATCGAGCCGAACACCAAGGCCGACAGAGACAAGATGGGCACCGCGTTACAACGGCTGGCCGAGGAAGACCCAACGTTCCGGCTCACGACGAATCACGAAACGGGACAGACGATCATTTCCGGCATGGGCGAACTGCACCTGGACATCATCAAGGACCGCATGTTCCGCGAGTTCAACGTCCAGGCAACCGCGGGCAGGCCGCAGGTGGCTTATCGCGAGACGGTGACCAAGGCAGCGGATGCCGAAGGCAAGTTTATTCGTCAGTCCGGCGGGCGCGGCCAGTACGGTCACGCGGAGATCCACATGGAGCCGGGCGAAAAGGGCAGTGGCGTCGTGGTGGAGGACAAGATCGTCGGCGGCAGTATTCCGCGAGAATACATTCCTGCGGTCGAAGACGGTATTATCGAAGCGGCGCAGACAGGCGTGCTGGGCGGCTACCCAATGGTTGATGTCCTGATTCAAATCATCGACGGTTCGTTCCACGAGGTGGACAGTTCAGAAATCGCGTTCAAGATGGCCGGCAGCTTTGCCTTCAAGGAGGCCGCGCGTAAGGCCGGCGCGATCATGCTGGAGCCGATCATGAGCGTGGAGGCCATTTCGCCGGAGGAACACATGGGCGACGTGGTGGGTGACCTGAATAGCCGTCGTGGTCGTATCAGTCACATCGAACCGCGGGCGAACTCCGTGATCATCCACGCGAACGTTCCGTTGGCTGAAATGTTCGGTTACGCAACAGCGCTGCGGTCTTTGAGCAAGGGCCGTGCGAGTTACTCGATGGAACCGCTGAACTTCGAGAAGGTGCCGGAAAACATCCTGACGCAGATTTTGGAAAAGAACAGCGGCGGAAAGACGGGACAGGCGAGGAAATGAACAATCAACGAATTCGCATTCGCCTCAAAGGCTACGACCATCGGCTGCTCGATCAGTCGGCCCACGACATTGTCGAGACGGCCAAGCGCACCGGTGCCAAAGTGGCCGGCCCGATTCCGCTACCAACCGACATCTGGCGTCACACGGTCAACCGGTCGCCGCACTGTGACAAGAAATCGATGGAGCAATTCGAAATGCGCACGCACAAGCGGTTGCTTGACATCATTGACCCGACGGCCAAGACGGTGGATGAGTTGAAGAAGTTGAACCTGCCGGCCGGCGTGGACATTACCATCAAGATTTAGTCATGGAACTGCTAGGCAAAAAAATCGGAATGACGCAGTTGTTCGATGCGAAGGGCAATGTTGCCGGTGTGACCGTCGTCGAACTCGGTCCCTGCACGGTTCTGCAGAAGCGCACACCCGAGGCGGACGGCTATCATGCGTTGCAACTCGGGTTGGGCGAACGCAAGCCGAAGCATGCGACCAAGGCGCTGGCAGGCCATTGCAAGAAGGCCAATGCAGCGCCGGCGCGGTTTATTCGCGAGTGGCGCACCGATGAGGGCGTGGCGTTCAACGTCGGGGACAAGATCACAGTAAAGGAATTTCAGGCGGGCCAGTTTGTGGACGTTATTGCCACCAGCAAGGGCAAGGGATTTCAAGGTGTTGTGCGCCGGCATAAGTTTGCGGGTGGCGATATGACGCACGGGGCGAAGGGATGGCATCGCCGGGGTGGCGCCATCGGTCAGCGTCTGTTTCCCGGCCGCGTGTTCAAGAACATGAGGATGCCCGGCCACATGGGGCACACACGTATTACCACCCAGAACCTGCGAGTGGTACAGGTGCGCGAAGCGGACAATTTGATCTTCATTGAAGGTTCGGTCCCTGGTCCGCGAGGAGCGTTTGTGATTGTACGGCATGCGAAGAAGAAAACCAAACCGGCAGCCAAGGCGGCATCGGCGACATGAAACTTCCCGTGATTAACATTTCAGGCGCGGCCAAGGGCGAAGTCGAATTCGACGACGCGTTGCTGATCAAGGACGGCAAAGGCACACAGGCCGTCCACGATGCGGTCACCGCATACATGGCCAACCAGCGCCTGGGCACATCGAAGGTCAAGCAGCTGAGCGAAGTGCGCGGCAGCGGCAAGAAGCCCTGGAAGCAAAAGGGGACGGGCCGGGCGCGCGCGGGTTCGTTTGCGTCACCGTTGTGGCGTGGCGGCGGCGTTGTGTTTGGTCCGCATTTGCGCGACTACACGATCAAGGTGTCGAAGAAAACAAAGACGCTGGCGTTTCGCAAGGCGTTGAGCGAACGGTTGGCGGCGGGGGATGTGATCGTGTTGGACGAGTTGAAACTCGGCAGCCGTAAGACGAAGGAATTCGTCGGCATCGTCAGCAAGCTGACGGCGGAAGGACAGACGATGCTGATCGTGGCCGACCAGGTCGATGAGAATTTGAAGCTGGCATCGCGGAATGTGCCGGATGTGCAGATCGAGCAGGCGGATTCGTTGAACGTGTACGAACTGCTGCAGTTTGACAAAATCGTGGTGACCAAGGCGGCCTTGGTGAAGATCCAGGCGCGATCGGGGAAATCATGAAAGATCCGTACGACGTGATTAAAACCGTTCGCGTGACGGAAAAGGGAACTGGCCTGGTCGAGAAGGCGAACCAATATCAGGTTGTCGTCGATAAGCATGCGAACAAGATTGAGATCAAACAGGCGGTGGAAAAGGTGTTCAAGGTGAAGGTTGTGCGCGTGAATACGATGCACGTGCGGGGCAAGGCCCGCCGCGAGCGCACGGTTCAGTTTGGCCGCACACCGGCCTGGAAAAAGGCGCTGGTCACGCTCAAAGAAGGCGATAAAATCGAGATTTCGTAGGCAATCATGGGCTTAAAATCATTCAGACCGTTTACACCGTCGCTGCGCGGGACCGTGCTTCCTGATTTCTCGGAGATTACGAAACGCAAACCCGAGCGGAAACTGACGGTCGCCAAGCGCAAGACCGGCGGACGCAATTGCCATGGACGGCTGACGTCGCGGGGCATTGGCGGCGGCCACAAGCAACGATATCGGATCATCGATTTCAAGCGCGACAAGGTCGGCATCCCGGCGACCGTAGAGGCGATTGAGTACGACCCGAACCGCTCGGCCCGTATTGCGCTGCTGAAGTACCAGGACGGGGAGAAGCGTTATATTATCGCGCCCATGGGCCTGGAGGTGGGGGCGAAGGTCGTCAGCGGACCGGACGCGGAATTGGCCATCGGCAATTCGGTGCCGCTACGCAAGATTATGTCCGGGCTGCCCATCCACAACATCGAGTTGCACAAGGGCCACGGCGGCCAGCTTTGCCGGAGTGCTGCGATGGCGGCGCAGGTGATGGCGTGTGGAAGGCGATTACGCGACCGTGAAATTGCCTTCGGGCGAAATCCGCAAAATCCATGCGGATTGCTACGCCACGATCGGCCAGGTAGGAAACCCGGACCACATGAACATCATGCTGGGCAAGGCGGGGCGCAGCCGGTGGCTGGGGATTCGTCCGCATCACGCGCGGCATGGCGCGCAACCCGGTCGATCATCCGATGGGCGGCGGCCAGGGCAAGAGCAAGGGCGGCGGCGGCTGGCATCATCCCGTTTCCCCTTGGGGCAAACTGGCCAAGGGCGGCATGACGCGGCGGAAGAAGAAGTATTCGAACTCATTGATTTTGGAGCGAAGGAAGAAATAAATGGGACGCTCACTGAAAAAAGGTCCGTTTGTCGACGAGCATCTGTTCGGCAAGGTGCAGAGGATGTCCGCGTCGGACAAGAAGCCGATCAAGACGTGGTCACGGCGCTCGATGATTATTCCGGAGTTTGTCGGTCATACATTTTTGGTGCACAACGGCAAGCAACATACGCCGGTGTTCGTGACGGAAAACATGGTCGGCCATCGTCTGGGTGAGTTTTCTCCCACGCGAACGTTCAAGGCGCATGGCGCGCATACGGAAAAGGCGGCTGCGAAGTAAGGCCGTGGAGAGTGCATCGTGCTAAGCGGACGAGCACGAGCGGGAATTTGGTTGCTGGTTGTTTTGTTCTTTGGATGGGTTGGACCTTCGAGGGCGGAGGAGTTGCCGCAGATGCAGATCGAGGAGTTGCGTCTGGCTGTGGAGAAGCTCCGCGCCGAAGACGCCGACCTCAAGCAACAGCTTGGGCAGCGCGATGCGGTGATTCGTGTCGTGCAGGAAAATCTGGCGATCGCGCGGACGGAAAGCGAGCTGTTTCAAAAGAAATGGACAGAGGCGCGGCTGCGAGCGCAAACGCTGGGAGTCAATTTTGACGATGCCAACGGGACGGCCGGGCAGCGCCAGTTAATCGAGAGTCTAAGGGCTCTCTATTTGGCGCAGACCGAAGAGCAGCGTCTGGCAGCGCAGTTGAATGGACTGCTGGCGGCCGTCGAGTCAAATCGGGACGTGGCCGTTCAGGCGGAACGGACACGGAGCCTGCTCGCGGCCCTGGACGACAAGAAGCAGGGGCCGGCGGCCGAGACAAAGCCCTCGACATCGACACTGCAGTCGGCCAAGGTGTTGGACGTCAACGCTACGTTGCAGATGGTCGTGCTCGATGTCGGAGAGTGGCAGGGGGCGCGCATCGGGATGCCGTTTGCGGTGGTTCGCAAAGGCAAGGTGATCGCCGGGTTGCGCGTCATCGAGGTCCGGCGACGGATCTGCGGGGCGTTGATCGAGCAGGCGAAGGACGAGACAGTGCCTGTGCCGGGAGACTTGGCGCGGGTGGTGAAAAATTAGAAATTTATATGGAAGTCAAAGCGATAACAAAATACGCGCGGATGAGCCCGGCAAAGATGGGCGAAGTGACGCGCATGATCCAGGGTTTGAGCGCGTCGCGGGCGCTCGAAGTGTTGCGGTTTGTCCCGCGAAAGTCGGCGCGCATGGTGGAGAAGACGCTGAAATCCGCCATTGCCAACGCCACCAACAACGCCAAGCTGGGCGCGGACTCGTTGCGCGTGAAGGAAGCGGTGGCCAATGAAGGGCCGCGCTTGAAACGTTGGCAACCGAAGGCGCGCGGGAGTGCGGGGCCGATTATTAAGCGGACCAGCCATATTCAGATCATCCTGACGGACGGACAATAATTTATGGGCCAAAAAGTAAATCCAGTGGGATTTCGTGTGGCGGTCACCAAGGACTGGCTGTCGAAGTGGTATGCCGACAAGAGGGACTACGCCCCGTTACTGCTGGAGGACATTAAGGTACGCGAGATCGTGAAGGCCAGGCTGGCCTCCGCCGCCGTTTCCAAGATTTTGATCGAGCGGTATGCCAACCGGGCGCGCATCACGATTTTCACGGCCCGGCCCGGCATTGTGATCGGCCGCAAGGGCGCGGAGATTGACAAGCTGAAGGAAGAACTGGCGCGCCTGACGGGCAAGGAGATTTATGTCGACATTGTCGAGATCAAGACGCCGGAATTGGATGCGCAGTTGGTGGCTGAGAACATTGCACTGCAATTGGAGAGGCGCATCAGTTTTCGGCGCGCGATGAAGAAGTCGGTGCAAACGACGATGGATTTTGGAGCGCAGGGAATCAAGGTCGCCTGCGGCGGCCGGCTGGGCGGGGCGGAGCTGGCCCGGCACGAGAAGTATCGCACAGGCAAGATCCCGTTGCACACCCTGCGGGCCGACATTGATTATGGATTTGCCGAAGCGACCACGGTGTACGGCAAGATCGGCGTGAAAGTCTGGATTTGCAAGGGTGAGCGTCCGTTGAAGCAACAGCCGTCGGCGGTGACGCCGGTCGGGCCGACAGCGCCCGCAGTAGCGTAAGAGGAATTTGCGATGCCATTGATACCAGCCAGAGTGAAACACCGCAAGGCGCAACGGGGCAGCCGCACCGGCACGGCCTATCGCGGGGCCACGGTTGCGTTTGGTGAGTACGGATTGCAGGCGCTGGAGCGGGCGTGGATCACCAACACACAGATCGAGGCGTGTCGCGTGGCGTTGTCACGCAATATGAAGCGGCGCGGCAAGCTGTGGATCCGGATTTTTCCGGACAAGCCGGTGACGAAGCGGCCGCCCGAAACGCGCATGGGCAAGGGCAAGGGCAACCCGGAATTCTGGGTGGCCGTGGTGCGGCCGGGCAACGTATTGTTTGAGATGGGTGGCGTGACGGAGGTTCTGGCACGCGAATCTCTGCGCTTGGCCGCGTCGAAGCTGCCGATCCGGACGCGATTTTTAACGAGACGCTAGAGATGAAATCAAAAGAGATCCAGGAATTGACGGAAGCCGAGGCGCAAGCCAAGTTGCGGGACCTGCGTCAGGAGTTGTTCAACCTGCGGCTGCAGCAGCAGACCGCTAGGCTGGAGAGGCCGAGCCACCTGCGGGAAGTGCGCCACGACATTGCCCGGATTCAAACCAATTTGAGCCAGCGCCGGCTGCAGAGCGCTGTCAGTAAGTAACGAAACGGCCAGGATTATGACGGAACAAGCACAAAGCGGCGTAAACAAAAAAGAGGTTGTCGGCGAAGTGGTCAGCGACAAGATGGCGAAGACCATCGTCGTGGAGGTTGCCCGCCGGGTCCGCCATCCGCGTTATCACAAGGTGATGACGAGATACAAAAAGTTTTACGCGCACGACGAAAAGAGCGAAGCGGGCGTGGGGGACACAGTGCGCATCGTTGAGTCGAGGCCGCTGAGCAAATTGAAGCGCTGGACGCTGGCGCAGGTGATGGAGAAGGCGCCGCAGATTGAGAAAGTGGAAGCATGATTCAGATTCGCACACATCTGGATGTGGCTGATAACACGGGCGCGCGCGTTGCATGGGCGATTGGCGTGCTGGGTCACCAGAAGCGTTACGCCCGCATCGGGGACGTGATCAAGGCCCATGTCAAGGAAGCGTCGCCGGACGGCACGGTGAAAAAGGGCGAGGTGGTAACGTGCGTCGTGGTTCGGACTAGGTCCGTGTTGCGTCGGGCGGACGGCTCTTACCTTCGTTTTGACAGCAACGCGGTGGTGATTATCGACGACCAGCATAATCCGAAAGGGACGCGCATTTTCGGTCCTGTCGCCCGCGAGCTGCGGGACAAGAATTTCACCAAAATTATTTCGCTGGCGCCCGAGGTGTTGTGACCATGAATCACTTGCATATCAAACGAAATGACATGGTGGTGGTGCTCTCCGGTGAGGAAAAGGGCAAGTCCGGCAAAGTGCTGGCCACGTTTCCCGAGAAGCAGCGGGTGCTGGTTGAAGGCGTCAACATGATCCGCAAGACGTTGCGCAAAACGCAGCAAAACCCGCAGGGCGGCATTGTCACCAAGGAAGCGCCGCTAGCCTCCGCGAAGGTGATGCTGCAAGAGAAGTACGAGATCCGCCGTAAGAAACGGGGCGGGCCGACAACCGAGGCGAAGATTTAGCGATTATGTCCCAGCTTTACGAAACATATAAGAGCCAGGTGGTGGAACAGCTCATGAAGGGCGGCCAGTACACCAACCGCATGCAGGTGCCGAAGGTGGAGAAGGTTGTGCTGAACATGGGCATCAACTCCAACCACGAGAAGGACGTGATTACAGAGGCGCAGCAGGAACTGGCCACCATTACGGGCCAGAAGCCGGTTGTCACGCGCGCCAAGAAGAGCATTTCGAATTTCAAAGTGCGCGAGAACATGCCCGTGGGCGTCAAGGTGACGCTGCGCGGCTCGCGGATGTACGAATTCCTGGAGCGGTTTTTCAATGCCGCGCTGCCGCGCATCCGCGACTTTCGCGGTGTGTCGCCGCGTGGATTCGACGGACGCGGCAGTTATACCATGGGCGTTCGCGACCAGGCGATTTTTCCGGAAGTGGAGTTGGACAAGATCAAGCACAACCTCGGCATGGATGTGACCATTGTCACTAGCGCGAACACGGACGCCGAGGCGAAGGAGTTACTCAAACTGTTGGGCATGCCGTTCAGCAGCTAAAGGATCGAACAGTTATGGCGAAACTTTGTTTAATGGTGAAGCAATCGCGCCCGGCGAAATTTTCGTCGCGACGCTACAACCGCTGCAAGGTCTGCGGACGGCGCCGCGGTTACGTCCGTCGGTTCCAGATCTGCCGCATCTGCTTCCGTGAGCTGGCCAGCCAGGGCAAAATCCCGGGCGTCGTCAAGGCAAGTTGGTAACTCATGAACATCACTGATCCTATCGCAGACATGTTGACGCGGATCCGCAACGCCAATCGTGCGGGCAAGGCGGAAACGGTGATGCCGTTCTCCCGGCTGAAGGCCGAAGTGGCCCGCGTGCTCAAGCAGCACGGGTACATTGCGGATTTTTACGCGGAGAAACTGGAAAGCGGCCGGCAAGTGCTGAAGGTTCAGTTGAAGATGATTGGCAAAGAACGCTCGATCGTCGGCATCAAGCGCATCAGCAAGCCGGGCTCCCGCAGGTACGCCGGCGCGAAGGAGATTCCGCGTGTCCTCGGCGGCATGGGGATTTCCATTCTTACGACTTCACGAGGTGTGATGGCCGGGCACGAGGCGAAGAAGGCCAACTTGGGCGGCGAAATTTTAGCGTACGTTTGGTGAGTTATGTCACGGATTGGAAAAAAGCCGGTTGAGATCCCCGCGAAGACGAAAGTCGAGATCAAGGGGCAGGCCGTTGTCATTGAGGGCCCCAAGGGCAGGCTTGATTGGATCGTGCCTGCGCCGATCAAGGTCGAGGTCAAGGACGGCAAGATCCTGGCCACAACGTCACAGATGGATCGCACGGGCAAGTCGCGCTGGGGATTGACGCGCAGCCTTCTGGCGAACATGGTCAAGGGCGTCAACGAGGGCTACTCGAAACAATTGCTGGTTGAAGGCGTTGGGTTTAAGGCTGCGGTGCAGGGTCAGAACCTGCAATTACTGCTCGGGTATTCGCATCCTGTTGTATTTTCGATTCCAAAAAACATCAAGGTCTCCGTGGTGGATACGGCGGACAAGAAGCCGCAGATCACCATCGAAGGGGCGGACAAACAGATGGTCGGCGAAGTGGCGGCGCGGATCCGCCGGTTCTATCCGCCCGAGCCGTACAAGGGCAAGGGCATTCGCTACGTGGGCGAACAGGTCCGGCGCAAAGCCGGCAAGACGGTGACCACAGCGGGGTAATTGAGCTATGAGACCCAGAACAAAGATTGCGCTTCGAGATCGCCGACATTTGCGATTACGGCAGAAGATCACCGGCACGGCGCAACGACCGCGCATGAGCGTGTGCTTTACCGGTAAACACATCTATGTGCAGTTTGTTGACGATGCGGCGCGGCGCACACTGGTGGCCGTCAGTACGCTCGCGGCGGATGCGAAAGGCACGAAGGCCAACTTGGCGGGGGCGAAAAAAGTGGGTACCCTAGCGGCCGAGAAGGCGAAAGAGAAAAAAATTGCGGAAGTCGTGTTTGACCGCGGTGGGTTCAAATATCACGGCCGCGTCAAGGCGCTGGCCGATGCCGCGCGAGAAGCGGGGTTGAAATTTTAATTATGCCAGCAGATAAAAAGCCGAAGATTGCCAAGCCGGTTGTGCCGAAGGACAAGGAAACATCGCCGGTGGTCGCGGCGGAAGAACTCGGCATTGAACTGCAGCACCAGGGCGAACTTGTCGAGAAGGTCGTGTATGTCAACCGCAGCGCCAAGGTTGTCAAGGGCGGCCGCCGGTTCCATTTCAGCGCGTTGGTGGTCTGTGGAGACCGCCGCGGGCGGGTAGGATACGGGTTTGGCAAGGCCAATGAAGTGGCGGATGCGATTCGCAAGGGGACGGAACGGGCCAAGAAAGCCTTGGTCCCTGTGAATTTGAAAGGCACGACAATTCCGCACGAAGTAATTGGTGTGTTTGGCGGCGGCCGCGTGTTGTTGCGGCCGGCGTCGCCTGGCACGGGCATCATTGCCGGCGGCACGGTGCGGGCGGTGATTGATGCCGCTGGTATTCGCGACGTGTTGAGCAAATCACTCGGCTCCAGCAATGCGGTCAACGTTGTGAAGGCGACGATGAACGCCCTGTTCCAGTTGCGGCCGAGGTCCGAAATATTCCGGGTGCGCGGGATCTCGCGGCCTGTGGCGGCAGGAGTGGACTAGCATGACCATGCGTTTGCACAATTTGAAACCCCGGCCCGGCGCGAAGCATCGCACGAAGCGGTTGGGTATCGGTGAAAGCTCCGGTCACGGCAAAACCAGCGGTCGCGGCGGCAAGGGGCAGACGGCCCGTTCCGGCGGATCGATTCGCCTGGGATTTGAAGGTGGCCAGATGCCGTTGCTTCGGCGCATTCCGAAGCGCGGGTTCAACAACAGCGTGTTTGGCACCGAGTTCTCCGTCGTGAACGTGGAAGCATTGAACGTGTTCGAGGACGGGGCGACAGTGACACCGGAAGCGCTGGTGGAGCAGGGTCTCCTGAGGAAGTTGTTGGATGGCGTCAAAATCCTTGGCACAGGAGAGTTGAAGAAGAAACTGACGGTGAAGGCACAGAAGTTTAGCGCGACGGCGCGCGAACGCATCACGAAGGCCGGAGGGCAGTGTGTCGATCTTCCGCTCCCGGGCATTCATCACAAGGAAGCTGCGGCCCCGGCTGCAGAGAAGTAGTCCAGCCACCTGGAAGCCATGTTTTCTGCCTTCGCCAATTGCTGGAAAATCCCCGAGTTAAGGAAGCGGATACTTTTCACTCTGGGCATTGTCGCGCTGGCTCGACTCGGGGCAAATATTCCGTGTCCGGGTGTCGATCCGACTGCCTTGACGGAGTACATCGGTCGCGTACAGAGCCAGGTGGGCGGCAGCTTTGTGGGGATGGCGATCCTGCTGACGGGCGGCGGGATTTCCCGTTGCGCTGTATTTGCCCTTGGCGTGATGCCGTATATTACGTCCACCATCATTATGCAATTGTTGACGGCGGTTTTGCCGTCGCTTGAGCGGTTGCGACAGGAAGGCCAGACCGGACAAACAAAGATTATTCAGTACGGACGGTACATGACCGTTCTGATCTGCGTGATTCAGGGATTCTTCCTGGCGAAGGCGTTTGAGCACCCCGACAAGTTGTTTCCAGGGTTCACTGGCGTGTTGGTGGCGAGTCCGGGGATTGGATTTGAGGTTCTGACCGTCCTGACGATCACCAGCGGCAGTGTGCTTTTGATGTGGTTGGGCGAGCAAATCACCGAGCGCGGGATCGGCAATGGAGTCTCGTTGATTATCACCGTGGGAATTGTCGACCGTCTTCCCAGCGCTATCGGGCAGGCGTGGGCGTTGTTTTTTCCGGGACCGGGCGGGGAGAGTCAATTCAACATCCTGCATGCGATTTTGCTGCTGATCATGGCGGTGGCAGTGACGGCGATTGTGATTGCCGTAACCGAGGCGCAGCGGAAAATTCCGGTGCAATACGCCAAGCAGGTTATTGGCCGCAAGGTTCGGGGCGGCGGGCAGACTTTCATGCCGTTGCGGGTGAACTATTCGGGAGTGATGCCGATTATTTTCGCTCAGGCGATTTTGCTTTTTCCACAGAAACTGCTCTCGTTTTCTCACCTGGCCGCCCTGCAAAAGATGGCGCGGGCCTTGACCGAAGGCGAGTTCCTGTACCTGACGTTGTACGGGATGATGATCCTGTTCTTCTCGTATTTTTGGGTGGCGACACAATTTAACCCGTTGCAGATAGCTGACGATTTGAAGAAGTACGGCGGGTACGTGCCCGGGATCCGTCCGGGCAAACCGACTGCCGAGTTTCTCGATCATACGATGACCCGGATCACGCTGGCGGGCGCGGTGTTTCTGACGTTTGTCGCCGTGATTCCGTACATTCTGTCGCACCGGTTTCGATTGCCGTCTTTGACGGCTAGTTTCTTTGGCGGGACGAGCCTGTTGATCACCGTGGGTGTCATGTTGGACACGATGCGGCAGGTGGAGTCTCACTTGATCATGCGTCACTATGATGGATTCCTGCGCAAGGGCAAGATGCGCGGGCGTCGTTGACGGCGGCTGCGAAGGAAATGGGCGCGGCACACAAGGCAACGGGTGACGCAGAGCGCCCTCGGATTGTCCTGCTGGGGCCACCGGCTTCCGGCAAGGGAACGGTGGCGACGGAATTAAGCGCTGCCTTGGGCGTGCCGCACGTATCGACGGGGCAGGTGTTCCGCGAAGCCATGCGAAAAGGCGGGCCGGTCGGGGAATCGGCCGGGCAGTTCATTGACAAAGGGCAATTGGTGCCCGACAAAGTGGCTGTTGAAGTTGTCCGCATGTGGCTGGACGAGCACCGCCGCGATGAGGGCTTTATTTTCGACGGGTTTCCACGCACCGTTTCGCAAGCAGAAGCGTTTGATCAGCTGTTGGCGGAACGAGGTATCCCCATCACCTTGGCGGTAGTGTTGGAGTTGAGCGAGGCGGAGATTATTGAGCGCATTTTGGGGCGACTGAGTTGCGAGACATGCGGAGCGCAGTATCATGCGACCCGGATGCCGCCCAGGCAAAACAGCATTTGCGACAACTGCGGCGGGGGACTGATTCGGCGAGCGGATGACACCGAAGCTACGGTGCTGGAACGACTGCATGTGTACCAGCAGTTGACTTTGGGTGTGGTTGATTACTATGAGCGCTCTGGGGTGTTGAGGCGTGTCAGCGGCAGCGGCTTAAAGGACCGGGCGTTTGCCGAGATTATGCGGTTGGTGAAGCCGTGATTCCGATTAAGTCAGCGTCTGAGATAGAGCGCATGCGGGCGGCGTGTACAGCTGCGGCCGCAACCTTGGCTGCGGTTGTCACCTTGGTGGAACCGGGCCGGACAACGGCCGAGTTGAACGAAGCGGCCGGAGAGTTTATTAGAAAATGCGGCGGCAAAAGCCCGTTTTTGGGGTATAAAGGGTACCCGGGCCAGATTTGCGTCTCGGTCAACGAGGAAGTTGTCCACGGCATCCCGGGCAAACGACGTGTGCAATACGGTGACATTGTCAGTCTGGATGTCGGTATTATTTTAGACGGATTTGTCGGTGACAATGCGACCACTGTTGCGGTAGGAGTGATCGCGCCGCGGACGCAGGAGTTGCTGCGCGTGACCGAAAGCGCCTTACAGGCGGGCATCGCGCAGGCGCGGGCCGGCAATCGTGTGAGCGATATTTCGCACGCTGTCCAGAGCGGTGTTGAAGTAAATGGATTTTCAGTGGTCCGGGAGTTTGTGGGTCATGGCGTTGGCCGCAAGATGCATGAAGAACCGCAGATCCCGAACTATGGCCGGCCCGGGGAAGGGCCGAAGTTGAAGCCGGGGATGACCTTGGCGATTGAGCCGATGATCAATGCAGGTGTCAGCGAGGTGAAGATGTTGAGCGACGGCTGGACGGTGGTCACCGCCGACGGTGCGCCCTAGCGCGCATTTCGAGCACACGGTGCTGGTGACAGAAGGAGAACCAGAGATTTTAACGTGGCGAAAGAAGAGCCCATACGAGTCGAAGGCACAGTTGTAGAATTGTTGCCGAATACAATGTTTCGGGTAGAATTGCCGAATAAACATCGGATTTTGGCGCATATCTCCGGTAAGATGCGACTGCATTTTATCCGGCTGATGCCGGGCGACAAAGTGATGGTGGAAATGTCGCCGTATGATTTGAGCAAAGGCCGAATTACGTTTCGGCAGAAGTAGGAACGGAAAACATGAAAGTAAAACCGTCAGTCAAGCGATTGTGCGAACGCTGCAGGATTGTGAGACGCAAAGGCGTGGTGCGGGTGATTTGTAACAACCCCCGCCACAAACAGCGTCAAGGCTAAGAGGTTTGTATTATGGCACGAATTATAGGCGTTGAAATTCCCGACCAGAAGAAGGTCGGTATTTCCTTGCGGTACATTTACGGGATCGGCCCCACGACGGCTGTCGAAGTTTGCATCAAGGCAAAGGTGGACCCCGACGTGCGCACCAAGGATTTGAATGACGAGCAGCTCACGCACCTGACAACCGCGTTGCAGAGCTACCGCATCGAAGGCGATTTGCGGCGCGAGATCCAGACGAACATTAAGCGCAAGATGAGCATTAATTGTTATCAGGGCAGCCGTCACAAGAAAGGCCTGCCGGTGCACGGCCAACGTACATCGACCAACGCGCGTACACGCAAAGGTCCGCGCAAGACCGTCGGTGTCGTCCGCAGCAAGGAAGCAAAGGCCGGAAAAGTTTAACGGTTGAAGGAGCACGATGTCAAAAGACGCTAAGAAACCAGAAGAACCGAAGGCGAAACCAGCCGCACCAGCGGAAGCTGCCGCCGCCCCGGCCCCCAAGGCCGAGGCCGCCCCGGCGCCTGCAGCAGCAGCCCCGGCTGCCTCGACTGCCCCGGCAACGGCCGCCGCCGCCTTTGCCGAAGGCGAAGTCGTCAAGAAGGTCATCAAGGCCAAGCACAGCAAGAATGTGATTCAGGGCATCGCGCATATCATGGCGACCTTCAACAACACAATCGTTTCGATTACGGACCACAACGGCAAAGTCATCGGCTGGTCGAGCGCTGGGCGGGTCGGTTTCAAAGGTTCGCGTAAGAGCACAGCGTACGCGGCGCAACTGGTCGCCCAGGACGCTGCCCGCCAGGGAATGGCGCACGGATTGCGCGAAATAGAAGTCTGGGTAAAAGGCCCTGGGAGCGGGCGCGAAGCTGCCATTCGGGCGCTCCAGGCGATTGGCCTGGAGATCACGGTGATCAAGGATGTTACGCCGATTCCGCACAATGGCTGCCGCCCGCCAAAGCGCCGGCGCGTTTAGTCAGGAGATTTCAAAAGTATGGCACGATATAAAGGACCACGAGTTCGCATTAGCCGGCGATTTGGGCAGCCGATTTTCGGCCCCTCGAAATATTTGGAGCGGCGCAGCTATCCGCCTGGTGTGCACGGCCCGAAATCGTCGCGGCGCAAGCACAGCGACTACGGTATTGGCCTGGCCGAGAAACAGAAGCTGCGCTACCAATACGGTCTGCTGGAACGGCAATTCCGCAGAATGTTCGAAATCGCGCGTAAGAAGCGCGGTGTGACGGGCGAGACACTGTTGCAATTGTTGGAGACCCGTCTGGACAACGTCGTCTATCGGATCGGCTTCGCCAGCACCCGGCCCTTTGCGCGCCAGGTAGTCAATCACGGTCATGTCCGCGTGAATGGACGCAAAGTCAGCATCGCTTCGTTCAACGTGAAGCCAGGCGATGTGATCGAGATTCGCGACACGGCGGCCTCACGGCAACTCGTGGCCAAGAGCCTGGAGTCGGCGCAAATCCGGCCGGTTCCGGACTGGATTACGTTCAATCGCGACGCCATGCGGGCACAGATTATTCGGATCCCAACGCGCGACGAGATCCAGCCGATCGTCAACGAACAATTGATTGTAGAATTTTATTCTAGATAACCAGAATCAACAGAGTTGTTGGTCCGCGTTTCTAGGCCGCGGGAAACCCAACTCACAGGAGGAAGTACATCATGCCAGTTCGTTTAGGCCGATTCGAAATGCCGAAACGGTTGACCCGTGAGGAGTCCACCGCGACGCCGACGTACGCGAAATTCATCGCCGAACCGTTTGAGGCCGGCTATGGCCACACGATCGGCAACTCAATGCGCCGGGTGTTGCTCAGCTCGCTGGAAGGGGCTGCGATCACCTCGATTAAACTCGAGGGTGCGCCGCACGAGTTCACATCGATTCCCGGCGTGGTGGAAGACGTGACGGACATCATTTTGAACCTGAAACGGGTGCTGCTCAAGTCGCACAGCCGCGAACCGCATGTCGTCTACATCTCGGCCAGCAAGGAAGGCCCGGTGACGGCGGGTGACATCAAGAGCGATCAGGTTGTCGAAGTGCTTAATCCCGGCCAGCACATCTGCACGCTGGACAAAAAGACGCGCTTTGAAGGCGAGTTGGAGATCAAGGTTGGTCGCGGGTTCTGTCCTGCCGAGCAAAACAAGAAGCTAGAGCAACCTATCGGCGTGATTGCTATTGACGCCTTGTTTTCACCCGTGCGGCGCGTGCGCTACACGGTGGAGAATACGCGTGTCGGTCAGCGGACGGATTACGACAAGCTCATCGTGGAAGTGTGGACCGACGGCCGGATCACTCCGGACGATGCCATGGTACAATCCAGCAACATTTTGCGGCACCATCTGGATTCGTTCTGCGACTATGACAAGGGCATGGTGATTGAGTTCGAAGAAGCGGCGGAAAAGGTCAGCGCCGAGCAGGCCAAGCTCAAGAAAATCCTCAATATGAGTGTCAATGAGATCGAATTGAGCGTGCGCGCCGCGAACTGCTTGAACAACGCGAACATCACCACGGTTGGCCAATTGGCCATGAAAACCGAGCAGGAGATGCTCAAGTACCGCAACTTCGGCAAGAAGTCCCTCAATGAGATCAAGGAAAAGCTCTCAGGTTTGGGACTGACGCTGGGGATGAAGTTTGATGCCGCCCTGTTGGAGGCCCCTGCCGCACCGGCGGAAGTGCCCGCGCTGGCGATGGAAGAGAAGTAAGAGGGTTGCCTCGGAGAGGGAATTGCTATGCGACACCGTAAACGCACCGCCAAACTTGGCATGAAGTCCCAGCATCGGCGAGCCACGCTCGCCAACATGGTTTGCAGTCTGATCGCGCACAGCAGCATCCGCACCACCGTGGCCAAAGCCAAGGTGGCGCGGCGTTGGGCTGATCGCATGGTCACGCTGGCCAAACGGGGCGCCCTGCATGACCGGCGCCTGGCCCTGGCGTTCCTGCGACACAAGCCTTCCGTGACGAAACTGTTCACCGAGATCGGCAAACAACACGGCGACCGCAACGGCGGTTACACCCGGATCATCCGGGTTGGCCCCCGTCCCGGCGATGCTGCTGAAATGGTGATCCTGGAGTGGACCGGCACCGTGGCACCCGCGCCCGTGCCCGAGACGGGCAAGCAGGCCGAAGAGCCAAAGCCCGCCGAAGCGGCGGCTAATGAGGCGAAACCGGCCAGGAAGAAGAAAGCCGCGGAGAAGAAGGAAGAGGCCGCGGCCACGAAGTAGCAAGAATTATTAACCAAGGCGACACGGTTTCCTCGTGAGAGGAAGCCGTGTTTTCTTTTGGTGTGGACTGTGACTCTGCCAGAGCGAGAGAAGAGTCGCTGTTAATCGGGCTGGCCGGTCAGATATGCCGGCTGTCGTGTTCGTTCTTGGTTTGGTAGCCGGAGTCCTGGCGGTCGAGATTGACTTTGTGCTTCTTGGTGTAGGCCTCGTAAAGATCGTCGGGGGTCATCTCCAGGACCTGTGCGATGGAAATCAGGAAATGCATCAGGTCGACCATCTCTACACGGGCATTCTGCTTGTCGAACTTCTGGTACTTGGCCCACCACTTCCAGGGAACACTATCGGTGAGTTCTGCGATTTCCTGACTCATGGCGCGGCAGTAGTTGAGCACCCATTGCTGGCGCTGCTCGTCGGTCATCTCAGAGGTATTGACCCCGATGCGCTGGTTCAGGGCCTGTTGAAGCCGGAAGATTTCATCAAGTTTATCAGGCGTCGTCATACGTGGCGCAGAGTATTGGCGAAAGTTACTGAAAAATCACGGCTTTTCTGCTACCTTCACCGGCATGTCCGGGGCAGCAGCTTATGAAATTGTTTGATTCGACTTCGGCGACGCCCAAACCGTTGCGCGAAGTGCGTCTGACGGCGATCAACTTCATCGCCGACGCCGTCAATCGCACTCTTGATCTCAAGGAGATCGCTGATAACGCCTTGCACGCTATTTTGGCGGTGACCCAACTCGATGCCGGCGCTGTCTACATGTGGCAGGACAGCGATGAAGTGCTTCGCTTGTTTGCTTGGCGCGGGGTCTCGGAGGCCTTTGTCCGCCAGGTCACCACCATCCGCAAAGGCGAGGACGTCACCGTTGACGCTGTGCTCGAAGGCAACACCAAGGTGATCGAGGATTTCACGCTGACGCCGCATACGTTACGCATTGATGTGGTGCGGGCCGGATTTCGCTCGGCCATCATGTGCCCGATCCGCGCGCAAGGGTTTGTGGTCGGCCTGCTCGCCCTGGGGGCCTACAAAGTGCGCGAGTTTGAGGGCGACGACATCGATCTGATCGAGGTTATCTCCAACCAGATCGGTAACGCAATGGTCCACGCCCAACTGGAAGCGGACTTGCGGGCCAGCGAGGAACAGTACCGCAGTCTCGTGGAAAACTCGGATGACGCGATCTATATCGCCGGGCCGGACGGCCGTCCTCGATTCGCGAATTCAGCATTCCCCCGCATTTTCGGATTCGCGACGGAAGAGTTGGCAGCCATCGACCCGTTTGACCGGGTCCATCCAGACGACGTGGAGGCTGTTCGCAGCGCCTTTGCCAAGCTGGTGCACGGTGAATCAGTGCACAGTCTGGAGTACCGGTTCTGCCGCCAGGACGGCCAATGGATCGATTTGCAGTGTAACGCCAGTATTTTTTCTCGCGACGGCGACAAGCCGGAGGAATTCCAGTTTGTGGTGCGTGAAGTTACCCAGATGCGGCAGCGCCAGCAACAGTTGCTGCGGCGCAACCGGCAACTGGCCGCGTTGACCACGCTGGCCGCCGTTGCGAATTCGTCGCTGAATATTGAAGAAATCGCCCGCAACACGTTGGAAGTTGCGCTGGAAAGCACCGGCATGGAGGGCGGCGGCATCCATTTGGCGGACCCGGACCAGAAGCATTTGCGTTTATATATCCACACCGGGCTGCCGGAGGAATTGGTCGAGCAGCTGCGTCTGGTGGCTTGGGGCGAGACTGTGACCGGGACCGTCGCAGCGTCGGGGCAGGCCAAGATGGTCAGCGATCTTAGTTCCGAAGCGCCCATGGCGCGTCCGGCGGCCCGTAAACACGGATTCAAGGCGCTGATCGTGGTGCCTGTCAAAGCCAAGGGGGAAATCCTGGGCACGCTTGGATTGGTCAGCAAGCGCGAATTGCAGTTTGCGCCGGACGTTGTGGAAATGGTGACGGCGATGGGCAATCAGCTGGGTATTGCGATTGCCAACGCACGGCTCTATGAGACGCAGTTGCGCGAAAACGAGAAATTGAACGCGCTCGTGGACATTAGCAGTGGCGGAGCGCAGCGGCTCGAGTTGGAGCCGTTGCTGCAGCGCATCCTGGTCAAGTCCGCCGCCCTGCTAAAGGCCGACGCTGCGTACATCATCCGCTACGAAGAAGATCAAGCCGAAGTCGTCGCGGCGACCGCTGGATTTGAGCGTTTGATTGGGACCAGGTATCCGAGCTCGGTCGGGTTATCAGGCCAGGTCCAGACGCTGCGCCAGGGGAAAATCTTCACCCGCGAGGAAGTGGCCAGCCAAGGGCAGAGCCCGATCCTGCGTGAAGCCGACGTACGGTCGGTCCTGGTTGCGCCGCTGATCTCACGCAATGAATTGATCGGCGCATTGGGACTGACGCGCGAAGCGGAAGCGACGAGCGATTTTACGGCGGCGGATTTGGAATTGATGGAAGCCTTTGCCAGCCGCGCCGCAGTGGCGATTGACAACGCACAACTTCTCAAGGATTTGCGTCGCAAAAACGAGCTGCTGGAGCTGTTGATCGAAGAGGCGCACCACCGCATCAAAAACAACCTGCAAATGATCTCAGGATTGTTGCAGCTGGAGGCGGAGCTTTCGGAGGGGGGCGGCACCGCGGAACGATTGCGGCAGGCGATCGCACGCATCCAGGCGATTGCGCAGGTGCATAATCTGCTGAGCGAAGAGATGCCGGAAAAGGTCGATGCATACGCCTTGATCACCACCATTATCAATACGCTGGTCAGCTCGGCGCCCAGCGCAAATGGACCACCGGAAGTGACGCTGGAGTTGGAGCATCTTTGGCTCAACGCTGATCAGGCAGTTGCGCTTTCGCTGATCGTCAATGAATTGGTGGCCAACTCACTCCTGCATGGGCGGCCGCCAGTCGGCGGACGGTTACATGTGAAAGTGCAGTGCCGCCAGCACGGGGATAAAGTGGAGCTGACGGCCCAGGACAACGGCGGCGGGTTTCCTGCTGGGCGAGATTGGCGGTCGTTTGCGGGGCAGGGAATGAATATTATTCATCAGTTGGTGCAGGTCAATTTACGAGGCCAATTACAGGTGGACTCCCGCAACGGTGGCGTCTATGCCGAACTGCATTTTGAAATGGGCGGACATCTGGCCCCACGCGGGCCCAAACGGGCTGAAACACCGGTGGAGAGTGGAACTTGACTTTTCGGGCGCAGAGAACCTAAGATTCGACCGAGGGCAGCTCAGGCGAACTAATTGTCAGTCATGAAACCTTTACGTGTAGTCATTGCCGACGACGACGGTCTGACGTTGATGGTCTTGCGCAAAATCCTGATCGCTATGGGTCATGAAGTTGTTGCGGAGGCCGGGGATGGTCAGCAGGCAGTCAGCTTTGCGCAGGAAAACCATCCCGACCTTGTCGTTCTGGACATCCGGATGCCGAAAATGGAAGGGCTGGAGGCGGCCCGTCTCATTCAGAGCCACCGGCCAACCCCAGTGATCATCCTCAGCGCGCACACCGAGCCAGGGCTGGGAAGTGAGGCGGCCAGCGCCGGCGCGCACGCATATTTGGTGAAGCCGTTTACCGCCGCCCAGCTCAAGCCGGCGATTGAGCTGGCGCTCACCAACTTCGAGCGCTCAAAGATCCTGGAAGAGAAACTGCAACAGGTCAACGAGGCCCTCGAGTCCCGGAAACTCGTCGAACGCGCCAAGGGGATCCTGATGCGCCAGACAGGTCTCGATGAAGAGGCCGCGTATCTTAAGTTGCAGAAGACCGCCCGCAACGAAAACAAGAAGCTCGTGGATGTGGCGCGCGCCCTGATTTTGGCCGAGCAAATGAGGCGGGAAAGCGGCGGCCGCCCGTCAGCCCCGCGCAATCCCGGCCACCCGGCCCGCTAGCGAGGCATCCGGCTTCGGCCTTGACCGGCTGTGGAACTTCCCGCTAGTGTCTCGCATCTCAATTTCCTGCAACAACAGGCGAAACGGAATGGATTGGTTATGGAAAACGTAGTCATTATTGGTTCGGGTTGTGCCGGCTGGACGGCGGCCTTGTATACCGGACGCGCAAATCTGAACCCGTTGGTGCTCACCGGAACGCAGCCGGGAGGGTTATTGACGACAACGAGCATCGTCGAAAATTACCCCGGTTTTCCCGAAGGGATCGACGGCACGGAGTTGATGATGCGCCTGCAGAAGCAGGCCGAGCGATTCGGCGCGCGGACGCGCTATGCCGTGACGGTGACACGCGTGGATTTTTCCAGCCGTCCCTTCAAACTGTGGGCGGACGACGAGTTGATCGAGAGCAAGGCCGTGATCATCGCCGCGGGCGCGTCTCATCGAAGCCTTGGGTTGGCAAACGAAAAACTACTGGAGACGAAAGGCGTGACCAGTTGCGCGACCTGTGACGGCGCTTTGCCGATGTTTCGCAACAAGCCGCTTGTCGTCGTGGGCGGTGGGGATTCGGCGGCCGAGGAGGCGACTTATCTGACAAGGTTCGGGTCGGTCGTGTATTTGGTCCATCGCCGGGACACATTGCGCGCGTCCAGGATCATGGCGGAACGCGCGTTGGGCAATCCCAAGATCCAGCCCATTTGGGACACGGTGGTCGAGGACGTTTACGATGTCAGCAAAGGGACAGTTACCGGTGTCAAGTTGAAGAACCTGAAGACCGGCGTTCAACAGGATCTGGCCTGCGCGGGGGTGTTTGTTGCCATTGGCCACGTGCCCAACACACACATTTACCAGGGACAAATCGAGGTGGCGAAGGACGGATACATCGTCTGCAAACAGGGCACCTACACGAGTATTCCCGGGGTGTTTGCCGCGGGCGATTGCGTGGACCGCGTTTATCGCCAGGCAGTCACGGCCGCCGGGACGGGTTGTGCGGCGGCGATTGATGCGGAGCGGTATCTGGCCGGTCTGGGGGCGTGAGCCTCAGGCTTCTGCGTTCTCAACGGCCTTGATGAAGGCGGATGCGTCGGGGGCTTCAAGCAACTGCTGGCGCACCTGGTCCTGCCGAAGAAGCCGGGCCAGATTTCCCACCACCCGCAAGTAATCGGTGACCATTTGTTTCGGAGTGCCGATCAGGAAGATCAAACGGACGGGTTGGTTGTCCTTTGCCTCGAAGTCGATGCCGTCCTTGCTTCTGCCGACGGCGATGAGAATATCGCTGCACTGTTCCGTCCGCGCATGGGGGATGGCGACGTCGTGTCCCAAGGCGGTATTGCTAACGCGTTCGCGATCCAGGATTTCCTGGAAGAACGCCTCAAAATTGCCGACGCAGCCCGTATGTTGCAGCATCTCGGCCACTTCCCGTAGCGCGGCGGCCTTCTGCCTGGACTGCACATTTAAGTTGATCGTCTCCGGCCTGAGCAAGGCCGCCACTTTCGAAGGAAACGCTTTCGCTGGCTTAGACATTGGAACCGCTCCATTTCAATTTCTGTCGCAACACTTCAAAATACGCATGTCTCTGCGGCGTCACCAGATGCACTGCCTCTGGTGCGGACCGCACTTCCACTTCGTCACCGACCTGGATCCTGACCTGCACTTGGCCGTCCACTGTTAAGAGCAGGTCGCCTGCCGCGCCCGTCACCTGGCAGCGCACCACCGACCTCTCGTCGGCGATGATCGGCCGATTGCTCAAGGCATGCGGACAAATTGGCGTCAAAATGCACGCACGCGCCGTGGGCAGCAAAATGGGGCCTCCGGCGCTTAAAGAGTAGGCGGTTGAGCCTGTCGCTGTGGCGAAAATCATGCCGTCGCAAACGTATTCTGTCAACCACTCTTCGTCGATGTACAATCGCAACCGAACAATACGAGAGAGGGCACCGCGCGAAATGACGGCATCATTGAGTGCCCGGTGGGTTTCCAGTCGCTTGCCGTTACGCAGCAGGGACGTTTGGATCGTGTGACGCGCGCTGAGGTTGTATTCGCCCCGCAAAATGGGGGTGACCGTCCTGGCCAATTCATCACAGTTTACACTGGTCAGGAAGCCCAGGTTTCCGAGATTGACTCCCAGGATGGGAGTGCCGGCACCGTCCAGCTCCCGTGCGACACGCAGTATCGTGCCATCGCCACCCAGGATAATAAGCATATCGACGGCCTTGGCGAGGTCTCGCAGGGATTGGGCCTCGCCGGGGCGCCCGGCCAATACGGCGGCCTCCTGCTCGAAGCGGACGCCGATGTGATGCTGGTTGAGCAGGTCGAGCAGCTCAACGAGCCGCCCGCGCGACTCTGGTTTGGCAGGGTTGACGGCGATACCGACCGTTATAGGTGCGGCGGATGTCATGGTTTTGCCAGTCCGATGAGAAACTCCCGATTGCCCGCGGGACCGAGCAGGGGAGAGGGGACCAAGCCGATCAGGCGCATGCCCAGCGTTTCCGTGGCAAATCTGGCGATCTCGTTTTTCACCCGTTCATGCACCCCGGCATCCCGCACAACACCGCCCTTCTTCACGAATGCCCTGCCCGCCTCGAATTGCGGCTTGATCAGCGCGATCAGCACGCCGCCGGGCTTCAGCAGTCCGAGGACCGCCGGCAGGACTTTTTGCAACGAAATGAAAGACACGTCAATGGTCGCGATATCGACCGGCTCTCCGATCTCGGACGCCGTGATGGAACGCGCGTTCAGTTCATCGTGGACGACCACCCGCGGGTCCTGACGCAGCTTCCAATCAAGCTGGCCTTTGCCCACGTCCACGGCATGGACGCACCTCACCCCGCGTTGCAACAGACAATCAGTGAACCCGCCGGTGGACGCGCCGATGTCCGCGCACAGGGCGCCGGCGCAATCGACCGTAAACGCGTCCAGCGCAGCCTCGAGTTTGTGGCCGCCGCGGCTGACGTACTTCTCCGCCGCTTCGACGGCCAGCGCGGCGTCCGCCGCGACCAAATCGCTGGCCTTGGAGGCAAGCTGGCCGTTCACCCGGACGGCGCCGGCCAGAATCAGGCGCTTGGCCTTTTCCCGGCTGGGCGCGAGGCCAAGGGCCACCAGCTGCGTATCAAGCCGTGCGCGCATGCTCGGTGCCGAGCACGCGGAATTTCTGCGGTTGCCCCGCAGCCTTCGTCGCCTCGGCGAGGAGTTCGTTGACTTTGGCGACCGCGACCCTGGCATTGAGGCCGTACTTGTCCTGGATGTCCTTGTTGGAGCTGGCGTGTTCCATGAACTTGTCGGCGTAACCGACGCGGGCCACCGGTGTGCTGATGTGCATGTCCGCCAGGGTTTCAAGCACCGCGCTGCCAAATCCGCCCATCAACACATGCTCTTCAATCGTGCAGATGACCTTGGCAATGCGCCCGTATTTCTCCAGCATCTCGGTGTCCATCGGCTTGCAGAACCGGGCGTTAATCAGCGCGACGGATTTGCCTTCTGCCTCGAGCGCGGCGACGGTGTCGCGGGCAATCTTTTGCACGGCCCCGTAGAAGATCACCGCCACGTCAGTGCCGTGTTGCAGCACCTCGGCCTTGCCGAGCGGCAGGATCGCGGGCCGTTCTTTGATGGGAACGCCTTCGCCCGGGCCTCGGGGATAGCGGATAAAAATCGGACCATGGTTTTGCAAAGCCGTCCACAACATGTCGGACAGTTCGTCCTCGTCCTTCGGGGCCATCAGAATGGCGCCGGGCACGCAACGCGCGTAGGAAATGTCGAACACGCCGTGATGGGTCGGCCCGTCGTTGGCCGAGAGACCGCCGCGGTCCATGCAGAAAATCACGTCCAGGTTCTGCAGGGCGACATCGTGAATGATGCAGTCATAGGCGCGCTGCAGGAAGGTGGAATAAATGGCGCACACGGGATGATAGCCCAGTGTGGCCATGCCGGCGGCGAACACCACGCCGTGTTCCTCGGCGATCCCCACGTCGAAATAACGTTCCGGCCTGGCCTTTTCCAGTTTACCCAGGCTTGTGCCGCTGGGCATGGCGGCGGTGATGCCGACCAGCTTGTTGTTCACCTCGCAAAACCGCACCATCGCCTCGCCAAACACGTCCTGGTAGTTGGGCGGCGTGCCGGGTTTCTTGGCGGGCGCCTTGCCTGTGGCGACGTCGAACGGGCCGCAGCCGTGAAAGGTCTGCGGATCGTCGATCGCGATTTCGTAGCCCTTGCCCTTCTTGGTGAGCACGTGCAACAACACGGGCTGTTCCTGCCTCTTGCAGAACTCAAGTTCCTGGATCAGCAGCTGCGTGTTGTGGCCGTCAATCGGGCCGAAATAGCGCAGGCCGAATTCCTCGAAGAAAATGCTCGGCACGATCACGCCTTTGACGGCTTCCTCGAGTTTGTGCTCAAACTGGGCGATGTCGTGGCCGACTTTTGGGATCCGCTGGACGAGAGACTGGAACTCCTTGCGCAGGCTGTTGTAGCGCGGATTGGTCACGATCTTGTTCAGGTACATGGCGATGGCGCCGACGTTCTTGGCGATGCTCCATTCGTTGTCATTGAGGATGACGATGAGCCGTTTCGTGGTGTGCTCGATGTTGTTGAGCGCTTCAAAGGTGATGCCGTTGGTCAGGGCGGCGTCGCCGATGACCGCGACGACGTTCTCATTGCTGCCCGAACGGTCGCGGGCGGCGGCCATGCCCAGCGCGGCGGACAGCGCCGTGCCGGCGTGACCGGCGCCGTAGCAGTCATGGGGACTTTCCGCGCGGAACGCGAAGCCCATCGGGCCGCCGGTCTGGCGGATCTTGTTGAACACCTGACGGCGCCCGGTCAGCAGCTTGTGCACATACACTTGATGGCTGACGTCCCAGACGAAGCGGTCTTTGGGAGAGCTAAACACCCGGTGCAGGGCGATCGTCAGCTCCACGACGCCGAGGTTCGGGCCAAGGTGACCGCCGGTCTTGCTGAGCACGGTGATCAGTTCTTCGCGGATTTCCTGTGCGAGCGTGGTCAATTGCTCCGCCGTGAGCAATTTCACGTCGTCAGGTGAATTAATCATGTCCAAATAACGTCCCATTCGTCACTCCATTGTTCAGAACAGCTTGGCTTCGTTGTCTTCAGGATGTTCGCCGGCGGATTCGTCCGATTCGGTCTCGACATCGGGTTCAAACGGTTTCAACACCACCGTGCCGTCGTTCTTTTTCGTCAACAAGTCGATCTTCTTCTCTGCTTCTTCGAGTTTTTGGCTGCAAAACCGGACCAACCGCGACCCTTCCTCGTATTTCTTGAGGATGTCTTCCAGAGGCAGCTCGGCGCCTTCCATGTCGGCGACGATCTTTTCCAATCGCTGGATGGCTTGCTCGAAGCTTGGGCCTTTCTCACCCTCCCTGGCGGTGGTCTTCTTGCTATTTTTGATCGGCATTCTGCTTTGAAGATACCACAGAATCGAACTGACCATCAAGCACCATGGTTGTTACGTTAGTGCCTTGGCTGACGGCCTTTACGCTGCGGATGATCCGGCCGGTTGCTGTAGCCCTGGTAATACTGTAGCCGCGTTCCAGGGTCGATTTGGGGCTTAACAGCTCCAGCTTGGCGGTCACATGCTCCAGCCGGCGGCGTTTGTCCTGCCTGAGCCGCCGGCAAACCGCGTCGAACCGGCTCCGATTGGCCTCCAAGCGGTCCTGCCAGCCAACAACCAGCGCTTGCGGGCTGAGCAGCTTGAACTTCTCGCTGGCGGTCTGCAGACGCGCACCCTGGCGGTCCAGGGCCGCAAAGGTCGCCTGTGAGAGGCGATGACGCAAATCGTCCACCTGCTGGTCATACTGACGGATCAACTCCGCCGGTTGGCGGAACACGTAGCTGTTGGCCAGCGAGAGGAACCGATGGCGGGCTTCGCCGATCCTCAACCGCAGGTCCTTGTCGAGGCGCCTCTGCTGCTGTTGGACGAGGTTGGCGAACTCTTCCTTTGCTTTCACGACAAGCTCAGCCGCGGCACTGGGGGTTGGCGCACGCAGATCGGCCACAAAATCGGCAATCGTAAAATCAATCTCGTGCCCGACCGCCGAGATCGTGGGGATGCGGGACCGTGCCAGCGCGCGGGCGACGGCTTCTTCGTTGAGCGCCCACAAATCCTCCAGCGAACCGCCCCCACGTGTGACGACCAGGACGTCCACCGATAACGTGCCGGCCTCCCGCAACGCATTGAATTCGTCGATGGCGGCGGCGATTTCGCGCGCCGCGCCGTCGCCCTGGACGCGGACGGGATGGATGATGACGTGCAGGTTGGGGAAACGCCGTCCGATGACATTCAGGAAATCGCGGATCGCCGCTCCGCTGGGAGAGGTGACCAGGCCGATGCTCTGCGGCAGGGCGGGGATTGGTTTCTTGCGCGCGGCGTCGAACAGGCCTTCCTGGGCGAGACGTTTCTTGAGTTCCTCGAAGGCGAGTTGCAGCGTGCCGATTCCTTTTGGCACGAGCTGGCGGACGATGATCTGGTATTGTCCGCTCTTTTCATAAACGCCGATGTCGCCCATGACGACGACGCGAAGGCCGTCCTTGGGCTTGAACTGCGCGGAGGCGGCCGCATTGCGAAAGAGCACGGCCGCCAATTGCGCGCCGGCGTCTTTCAAGGTGAAGTACATGTGGCCCGAGGAGGGTGTGCGCAAATCGGAGATTTCGCCTTCCACCCAGACTCCCGGGAAACTGGCTTCCAGCAGATTGCGAATGCGCCGGGTCAGCTCGCTTACCGTGAACACCTGCGAAGGAGGCTTGGGCATGGGAGCGGAGTCAGTTCAAATGCGCCTGGACGTTCGGAAGTGTTTGCCTGGCCAGGTCTTTGTAATAATCGTCGGTCACCCAGGCCTTTTTCATCGCCAGCGCGCGCTCGAGTTCCTTGTCGGCCTCGTCCCAGCGGCGCGCGGCGGCCAGCGTGATGCCCAGTTCGACGTGATGGGGGACGACGTTCGGCGCGAGGTCGGCGGCGTGGCGCAGATCGCCGATGGCCTTGTCCAGTGATGCCGCGGGGAACTTGCCATAGAGCAGTTCCGCGAACTTTCTCAGGAACCAGTTCAACTCGGCCATTTCCCTGTTCCAGACCCCGAGCACGTGGAACGCGAGGTCCTCGTTCGGGTTGAGCTTCATGGCCGTTTCTGCCTCGGTCTTCACGACATTGGACATCTCCACCTTTTGTTTGCCGCCCAGATAGAGGGCCAGTTTGCCGACGGCGATGGCGTGCTGGATGTGGCCTTTGGAATCGGTTGGATTCAGGTCCACGGCTGTCTGTGCAAGTTCGGCGGCGCGTTGGAAAAGCGCTTTCTGCGCATCGGGGTCCTTGCTCAACGTTCCCTGATCGACCAGGGCGCGGGCGAGTTTCCAGTTGGCCTCGTAATTGTTCGGGGAAACCTTCACGGCCTCGGTATACGCGGCGACGGCGCCGGGGAGGTCGAAATTTGAGAGCGCCGTGTTCCCGGCGGCCAGGGTTGCGACAGCGTCGGGTTCCGCCGCGACAGCCGACGAAGCCGCGAGGACAAAAAGCGCGAGCCAGAGGCTACGGCTCATAGTCTTCATTCGGCCATTCGGGCTGCATGACGGGTTTGTACCCGTGCGGGACGGGGAAGGGGAACGTGACGATCTCGTACACGCCAACGCCTTCGCGCTCGACCCAGCGGTAGAATCCTTTGGCGACGCCGTAGGTGACGCCGCCGGCCCCGTTGTGTTCGGCTGTCGTTTTGGTGATCTGATTGGGCATCTCGACAATGCCGAAACACAGGTTCGACAAGCCGCGTCCCAGTTTGCGCAGGGCATTGTGCCTGGAAGGCGGCTGATCGTTGTCAGCCAGGGCTGAAAACGCCGTCAGGAACAACGTTGCCAGAAGGAAGCTCAGCAGTTTGGCTTTCATGGACGATAGTATACCGATTGCCGCGCGCTTGTTCAATTTGTTTCCCTTGCGCGCCATCGGCAGGCTCCGGTAATCTCCCGCTTGATGGAACTCAAAGGCAAGACGGCCCTGGTGACAGGCGCTGCCAAACGCGTGGGACGCGAAATCGCCCTGGGCCTGGCCAAGCGCGGCGCCAACGTCGTCGTGCATTACAACACCTCTTCCGCCGGCGCGCAGGGCACGGTCGATGAAATCAAGGCGCTCGGGGTTGACGCCATCGCCGTCGGGGCCAATCAGGCCAATGGCGATGAAGTCCACGCGGCGGTGAAGAAGGCGGTCGATCATTTTGGCGAACTGCATGTGCTGGTGGCCAGCGCCGCCGTGTACAAGAAAACGCCGTTCGACACCTTGACGGAGGCGGATTGGGACTTTCATATTGACGCCAATCTCAAGGGGCCGTTCCTGTTTGCGCTGGAAGTGGGCAGGCACATGAAGGCCCGGAAGATTGCGGGCAAGATTGTCGCCTTTGCCGATTGGGCGGCGATCCGGCCATATGCCGATTACCTCCCATACTGCGTCTCCAAGGCCGGCATCATCTGCCTGACCCGGTCGCTGGCCAAGGCGCTCGCCCCCAACGTCCAGGTCAACGCCATCGCGCCCGGCCCGATCCTGTTGCCGCCGGAATTCACCGAAGAAGAGAAACGCCAGGTGGCGGAGGCGACGCTGGTCAAACACATCGGATCACCCCAGGACATCGTCAACTCAGTCCTGTTCCTGATCGAAGGCAGCGATTTCATCACCGGCCACACCCTGGTGGTGGACGGCGGCCGGCTCATCGCGGGAGTCTGATCCATATGTTCACCGTCACCAAACACATCGATTTCTGTTACGGGCACCGGTTGCTCAACTACGACGGCAAGTGCCGGCATTTGCACGGGCACAACGGGCGCGTGGAGATCGAGATCCAGGCGGACAAACTCGACGCGCGCGGGATGGTGTACGACTTCTCCGACATCAAGGCGGCGGTCAAGAACTGGATCGATGAGACGCTTGACCATCGGATGCTGCTTTGCAAGGACGACCCCATCCTGCTTCTGCTGAGACAGCGGGGCGAGGCGTGTTTCGTGATGGACGAGAACCCGACCGCCGAGAACATCGCCAAACTGATCTTCGATCACGCCCGGTCCAAGGGCTTGCCCGTCCAGGAAGTCCGCCTGTGGGAGACGCCGAGTTCCTCCGCCAGTTATCGAGGGTAGACCGGCGCTGCTCGACAACCGTCGTCCAGCCGTGCAATATCCCTTGAAGCGATGAGCAACGATGTAGTGATCCGTCCTTATCAACCAGCCGACCGCGCCGCGGTGCGCGCCATTTGCTGCGACACGGCCGACGGCGGCGAACCGGTCGAACGCTTCTTCCCTGATCGCGAGGTCTTTGCCGACCTGATCACCCGCTATTACACGGACTTCGAACCGCAATCCTCCTGGGTGGCGGAACGCGACAGACAGGTGGTGGGTTACCTGACCGGCTGCCTGGATACGCGCCGGTTTCTGCGGTTGATGGCGTGGCGGCTGGTGCCGCTGGCGTTTATCAAGGCGGTGGGTCGCGGCACGCTCTGGCATCCGCAGACCGTCAAACTCCTCAGCGCCAATCTCGGCGGCTGGTTGCGGGGCGGGTTTCGTAAGGGCGTCCCTTTGCACGACTACCCCGCCCACCTCCACATCAATATGTCAAAGAACACACGCGGCCAGGGGGTCGGCCCCCGCCTGCTCCAACACTTCACCGACTACGTCGCCACTGCCGGTCTGCCCGGTATCCACGCCGGGGTCAGCGCCGAGAACCAGCCCGGCTGCCGGTTCTTCGAGTCCGCCGGCTTCACCCCCATCGCCCGGGAGGCCCGGTTCCACTCTCCGGACACCCAAACCGTCCTCACCACCGTCATCTACGGTAAGCGGCTGTAAGTGACTGCTGGCTAGCATGTTGACTCTGTTTTGATTGAAATTTTTATGGTTTGACTAGGTTTGACTAGGTCGGACTAGGTTTGACCAGATTCGATCTGTCCGCCGTAGGCCAGGCGAAGGCGGATAGGGCGTTCGGGCGCGGAATTCTCACCACGAAGGCACGAAGGTCACGAAGGGCTGTAGCCGCGCTTGCTAAGCGCGGTCCCCTGCAGCACACCGCTACCCAGGTCTGACATATCCTCAATGCATATATCATGCTGCGCCACAATAGCACATTTCCGCCATTTGACTAGGGTATCGTCGCGCTAAGCGAACGACTAGAGAATCGAAAAGGCGCAGTGCTGTCCCGTCCACCAAAGGCAAAGGGAACAAACAATGAAGCCGTCCGTGTTTGTGGGGTCGTCATCAGAGGCGTTGGTGCTTGCGAGGGCCATCAAAACCGAATTATCGAAGCGGTTCATCGCTAATCTGTGGGACGAACAGCTTTTCGAGCTTGGCGAAGACATACTGTCCAACCTGCATCGGTTCGTGCAGTGCTATGACTTCGCCGTCTTGGTTCTTTCGGACGATGACGTCACAATCAGCAGAAAGCATACGCAGGTGTCCCCACGTGACAATGTGGTGCTCGAGCTTGGTCTCTTTATGGGAGCGTTGGGACGCAGGAGAACATTCGTGGTAATCGCGCAGACCGACGATGGCCCTCCGAAGATTCCATCAGATCTGCTTGGCAACACAGCTGTTTATCTTCCGAAGAACGCGCATAAAAACTTAGATCAGAAAGGGCTAGCGCAACAGCTTGAACAATTGGTAAGCACAATTGCCACTCGCAGCAATGAGTCCACTCTTCAGCTTCTTCCATCCACTGGCCTTGCGATCGGCTATTTTGAGAACTTTGTAGCGCCTGTATGCCAGCAACTGGTGGATTCGAAGACAGTCACCATCGAAGGAGTCCATGTCGACATAAAGTCAGGCAATTTTCAGTTTACTGTTGTCTTGCCTGCGTCTCTTACGGACGCGTCCATTGAAGGGGCGAAGATCCG
>CAWFPN010000028.1:0-28977 GCA_963817685.1 uncultured Verrucomicrobiae bacterium
AAGTTCCTGGAGCCGGTGTTCGAAGGCAATCCGGCCGTGCCGCCGCACGCTTACGGAGTGAGCTGGGAGTATTTCCTGATGGCGCTGTCGGTGGTGACGGCGATTGTGGGCATCGGCGTGGCCTACCGGATGTACGTTCAACAGCCGGCGCTGTCGGATCGCGTGGCGGGCGCTTGCCGGCGGCTGCACCGCGTTCTGCTTCACAAGTATTACGTCGATGAAATCTACGACGCCCTGTTCGTGAACCGCGTCAAAGACCTGGGCAGCGCGCTGGCGGCGTTTGACTGGGCGTGGTGGATGGCGGCGTCAACGGCGTGGGTTGGCTGACGCGTATGTCCGCGGAGACTCTCGACGCTTGTGGGACACCTGGATCATCGACGGCCTGGTGAACGTCATGGCCTTCGTCGTGAAGATCCTGAGCTGGCCGGCGCGCATCGTGCAGACCGGCGTGGTGCAGAATTACGCCTGGTTCATCACGGTGGGCGTGATGGTATTCATGATTTATTATTTGGTGCATGTCTAGGTAGAAGTTAGGAGCTAGAAGTTAGGAGGTCGAAGCTGGGCAGGCTCACGTGCCGTTGAACGCGTACCAGGGCAATCGCGGCTTCTAACTCCTAACTTCCGACTTCTAGCTCTTGTTCATTGCGAGGTCAACGATGGCGTTCTTTCACGACCACATTCTGAGCATCATCCTGTTTATCCCGCTGGTGGGGATCATTCCGCTTTTCCTCATCCCGGGGACGAACAAGCAGGCGATCCGCTGGTGGGGAAACATCGTCCTGTTCGTGGACTTCCTCGCTTCGTTGCCGCTGGTCTTCTGGTTCGCGAGCGAGACGCCGGCGCAGCAGTTCAAGTTCATCGAGCAGCACGCTTGGATTCCCTCCATCGGCGCGCAGTACCACCTGGGCATTGACGGCATCAGCTTTCTGCTGATCATGCTGACCACGGTGCTGGGCTTTCTCGCCGTGCTTTCGTCGTGGACGGCCATCCAGGAGCGGGTGAAGGAATACTACGCCATGTTCCTGCTGCTTCAGGTGGGGATGCTCGGCGTTTTCATGTCGCTCGATTTCTTCCTCTTCTACGTGTTCTGGGAAGTCATGCTGGTTCCGATGTACTTCATCATCGGCGTGTGGGGCGGGCCGCGCAAGCTTTATGCCGCCATCAAGTTCTTCCTTTATACGCTTGGCCGGCTCCGTCCTGATGCTGCTGGGAATCCTGACGCTCTACCTGAATTACACGCTGCCCGACGGCAGGCATACCTTTGACCTCATCGAGTTGATGAAGCACGCGCATTCCTGGCCGCTGCAAATGCAGATTTGGGTCTTCGTCGCGTTCGCCATCGGGTTCGCCATCAAGGTGCCGATGTTCCCGTTCCACACCTGGCTGCCGGACGCCCACGTTGAGGCGCCCACGGCGGGCTCGGTGATCCTGGCGGGCGTTTTGTTGAAGATGGGCACGTACGGCTTTCATCCGCTTCTCGCTGCCCCTGCTGCCGGACGCCAGCACCAATCCGACGGTGGTGAAGGTGATGGTGTGGCTGTCGCTCATCGCCATCGTTTACGGGGCGCTGGTCTCCCTGATGCAGAAGGACATGAAGAAGCTGATCGCCTATTCCTCCGTCAGCCACCTGGGATTCTGCACGCTGGGAATTTTCGCCCTGAATCCGCACGGCTTGCAGGGAAGCGTGATTCAGCAGATCAACCACGGCATTTCCACCGGCGCGCTCTTCTTGATTGTCGGGCTGATTTACGAGCGCCGCCACACGCGCGAGATCAAGGAATTTGGCGGGCTCTCCAACGTCATGCCCATCTACGCGACGCTCTTCATGATCGTGATGCTCTCCTCGATCGGCTTGCCGCTGCTGAACGGCTTTATCGGCGAGTTCACGATTCTGCAAGGCGCATACGAAGCGAATTGGCATTGGGCCGCGTGGGCCGTGTCGGGAATCGTCCTGGGCGCGGCCTACATGCTTTGGCTCTACCAGCGGACGATGTTTGGCCCCTGCGAGAATCCCAAGAACCAGGTCCTGAAGGATCTGAGCTTCCGGGAAATCATGACGCTGGTTCCCCTGATCCTCTGGGCGTTTTGGATTGGCCTTTACCCCAAGCCCTTTTTCAACGTGCTGGATAAGCCGGTCAACGCCATTGTCGAGCGGGTGAATCCCAATTTCTTCAAGGCGCCGCAAGGCGGCGAGCGCGTCGCCGGCTTTGCCTGCGAAGCCCGCCCAGTCACCATTACCCTGTCCAATCCGACGGCAGGAGCGAGCCGCTAATGGGGACCGCATTCTTCAATCTGCTGGATTATCAGGCCATCAAGCCGGAAATCCTTCTCGCCATGTTCGGCCTGGCGTCCTGCTGTTTGATTTCCTGCTGGATAAGCGCGACAAGTATCTCAACGCCGTGCTGGCCCTGATCGGGCTGGGTTTCTGCGCTGCTCTGCAATTCTGGACATCTTCTGGTTTGCATTTCCTGCATCTGACTTCGATCCACCCGCCTATCTGGGATTCGACGGCACGTTTTGCCCTCGACTCCTTCGCCGTCGTCGCCAAAGCTGATCATCGTCCTGGCCACGGCCATCGTCGTTCTCCTTTCCGTGAAATATCTGGAGATTGAGGAAGCGAATCTGGGGGAGTATTACGCCCTGCTGCTTTTCGCCGCCGTGGGAATGATGTTCATGGTGTCGGGCGTCGACCTGATCGTTCTCTTCATCGCCCTGGAAGTGATGGCCCTGTGCGAGTACGTGCTGACCGGGTTCCTGCGGGGCAACCGGCGGTCCAACGAAGCGGCGGTGAAATTCTTCCTGCTGGGCGCGTTTTCCTCCGGCCTGCTGCTTTATGGCATGTCGCTGCTTTACGGAATCGGCGGCTCGACGAAATTGAACGTCATTGCGGAACGCCTGCGCGACCGGCCGGCCGCCGACCCGCTCTCCTGGATTGCGCTGATCACTTTGCTTGCGGGAATGTACTTCAAGATTGCCGCCGTGCCTTTCCACCAGTGGACGCCCGACGCCTACGAAGGCGCGCCCACCTCGATTACCGCCTTTATTTCCGTGGCGCCGAAGGTGGCTTCCTTCGCGTTTATCATCCGCATTCTTTTCATGGGGTTGTGGCCGCTGCGGGTGGAGTGGCAGGCGCTTGACCATCGGCGTGGCCATTGCCACCATGACTCTGGGCAATCTCGCGGCGATAACCCAGACCAACATCAAGCGATTCTTCGGCTACTCCACCATTGCGCACGTGGGTTACCTGTTGCTGGGGCTGGTGGCCGCCGCGGATGGAAACGGCGACGGGCTGCGGGCCATCGTCATCTACCTGATCGTTTATGCCTTCATGAACCTTGGCGCCTTTGCCGTCATCATCATGATGCGGCGAAAGGACATCATTGGCGATGAGATCGACGACCTCTCCGGCCTGATGTCGCGCGCGCCGGCGCTGGCGCTGCTGATGCTGATTTTCCTGCTTTCGCTGGCCGGAATTCCCCCCACGGCGGGTTTTATCGGTAAGTATTTCATTTTCTTTCGTTGATTGAAACCGGGCACTATTATTTGGCCGTTCTGGGGGTTGGCTATCTCCGTCGTGGCGCTGTATTATTATTTCCGGATCGTGGTGGTCATGTTCATGAAGCGGCCACTCGATGAAGTGCCCTACGCCACCAGTTTGCCGCTTGCGGGTGGCGTTGGGGATGACTTCGGTGATGACTTTGCTTATCGGAATTTATCCTCAGCCGATAATCACCTTGGCACGTGAAGCGGCGCGGCCGTTCTTCTCTTAGCGGTCCGGTGAGGTGCGCGTGGCTGCCCGGAAGAGCGAGCAATCCGACTTGTGGCAGCACGTGGCCACGTTCTCCGGCCTGGGTTTCGTGCTCTTCAGCAGCATCGGCGGCGGTTACTTTTTGGGCTGGCTGGTGGACCGATGGCTGCGAAGCACGCCCGTTTGCGCGCTGATCGGAGCGGGCCTGGGCCTGGCGGGAGGATTAACCGAAATCCTCCAGATCATGAAGCGGGTGGAAGAGCGTGATCGCCGAGACGGTACAGGATCTGCAGGCCCTTGAGGCGCGGATGCTGCGGTGGATGGCCGCGCTTGGCGTGCTGGGCACGGTCGCGATTTGCGTCACAGGGCGCATGCCCATGGGGCTGGCCTTCGCCGCTGGGGCGGCCCTGGGAATGCTGAACTTCCACTGGTTGTGGGAGACCGGCAGGGTCTTGATGGCGGCGAAGACGGCCCGCGTGCCGCGCAAGACCGCGGTGCTGATCGTGGCGCGCTATCCCCTGGCCTTGGCTGGATTGGCGGCGTTGTACTTCAGCCATTGGCTGCCGCTGCTGCCGGTGGTGTTCGGTTTGCTGGTGCCGGGGGGCGGCGTTTTGCTGGAATCTCTGTTTCTGATCGGCGCCGGTCTGCGTCACAAGCAGGCGGCACAATCTTAGCGAAAGAGTCATTGTTGCGATGGAACACGAGCTTTGGTTTACCGCACTATTGAATAAGTTGCTGGCCGGGGTCTTGAGCCCTCTGCTCGCCCGCATGCACGCCGCTCCCGCCGACCCGGCGCATCCGATCCCCGATTACTTGGCCATGGAACTTCTAGTGTTCGCGATCATCGTGGTGGGTGCGCTGATTCTGCGCCGCCAACTTTCGGTGGAGAAGCCGGGCACCTTCCAGCACCTGATGGAAGTGGCGGTGGAGTTCGTGCGCGGCGTGGGGAGCGAAATCATCGGCCATGGTTCCGAACGGTATGTGCCCTTGCTGGGAACGCTCGGCATCTTCGTGGTGATCTCCAACGTCTTCGGGCTGATCCCGACGTTTGAAACGCCGACGGGCGCTATTCAGGTGACCTTGGGCTGCGCCGTTTCGGCGTTCCTCTATTACAATTATCAGGGCGTGCATCATCACGGGTTCCTGGGATATTTGAAGACGTTTTGGGGCCCGATCTGGTGGGTGGGTTTTCTGCTGTTTCCCGTCGAGGTCGTCAGCAACCTGTTCCGCCTGCTCTCCCTCAGCGTCCGTCTTTACGCCAACATGTTCGTGGGTGGTTTGCTGGAGCAGGTGTTCGGTGCGCTGATCCCGATTGGCGCTCCCGCCGCGATGATGGGATTGCACCTGTTTGTATCTTTCATTCAGGCCTATATCTTCGTCCTGCTGCCGGCGGTCTATATCAGCTTGGCGACGGCCGACGAGCATTGATCGAGTTGCGCGGCGGTTCCTGTGAGGACCGGCGCATGAGTCTGGTGGTACCCGCCAGTGTGAGCTTCGTTCGTTCGAGGGTGAAGGGAGCACCACCTCCTGGCGGGATTTCATAGCGTGCCTGTCTCCGGAAGGGGGTGGGCCGTAAGGAGGAAAGCGAGTGAGACGGTACATCACGTTATTCTCAACAGTGTTGGTTGGGCTTTTGGTCGCGGCGCCGGCGTTTGCCGCCGAAACCGGAGCCGCCACGGACGAAACCGGAAAGTGGATTGTGATCACGTCCGGATTCGCCATGGCTATTGCCGCGGCCGTTTGCGGTTACGCTCAGTCCCGCGTCGCCGCCGCGGCGTGTGAAGGTGTGGCGCGCAATCCTGGCGCCCGTGCCGGCATCCAACTGTTTTTCATCCTGGGCTTGGTGTTCATCGAGACCCTGGCTCTGTTTACTTTCGCCATGATCTTCGCGAAGGTGAAGTAACGGCAGTTTGCTGACGGCGGGGCGCATCGCGCGACCGCTGATTCCGTGCCAGTTCGATCCAAGGGGAGGCTTCGGCCTCCCCTTTGGTTTTTGTGGGGGTCGGGGGACTCGCGGGGGGCGATGCTCGCCTCCTACGAAATGGCTTTCCTTCTCCCGTGGGGAGAAGGTGGTCGAGGTACGAGACGCGGGGCCCCACGTTCTGCTTGTCGTGGGGATGAGGGGTCTCTTCCTGCTGCGCCGAGGGCACTGCGCGATGCCATCCGACTCTGCTGAAAGGATCTATTTGCCCAGCGGCAGAGCAGCCAGGATGAGACTGACGAAGCGGTTGGGCAGTAGGCCCAGGTAGACGATGCCTACGAGGCTGATGGCCAAGGCGGCTCGCAATGGCCAAGGCAAGGGCGGCACGTCGGCTTCGGCCTTTCCCTCGCGCATGTACATCGCCACGATGAGCTTGAAGTAGTAATAGACCGAGACCACGCTATTCAGCAGGGCGATGATGGTGAGGCCGGTCAGGTGGCCGTGGATCGCGGCCCGGAAGACATAGAGCTTGCCGAGGAACCCCGCCGTGGCAGGAAATCCCGCGAAAGACAGCAGAAACACAGTGAGGCACGCTGCCACGCCGGGACGCTCAGCGGCGAGGCCGTTGTAATCGTCAATCTGCACCAGGCGCTCGCCAGCGCCGGCCAGATGGGCGATCAGGATGAAAGCGCCGGCGTTCATCAGGGCGTAGGCCGCCAGGTAGTACATGACGCCGGAAATACCCGCGATCCGCCCGCCGTGACGCCCACCAGCACGTAGCCCGGCGTGGGCGATGGAGGAGTAGGCGAGCAATCGTTTGACGTTCGACTGCCACAGCGCGCCCAGGTTGCCCACGCACATGGTAAGGGCGGCGGAAATCCACAGAACCCAGAACGTGAAGGCCGCGGCCGACGGGAAGCTGCCCAGGAAGACGCGCAGCAGAACGGCAAAGGCGGCGGCCTTGGGGCCCACGGAGAGAAACGCGGTGACCGGCGCCGGCGCACCCTGGTAAACATCGGGCGCCCAGATTTGGAACGGCGCGGTGGAGAGTTTGAACGCCAGGCCGACAAACATCAGGATCAAGGCCGCCTCGGCGAACGCCGTCCATTGCGGCGCTGCGCCCAGGTGCGTGCTGGCGTCCCAGCAGATTGGTGGTTCCCGTCAGGCCGTACACGAAAGCGATTCCATACAGGAAGAATGCGGTGGCAAACGATCCCAGCAGAAAATACTTCAGCGAGGCTTCGTTGCAGAGCGGGTCAGCCCGCCGGTAACCGGCCAGAATGTAGGTGCAGATGGAAGAAATCTCCAGCCCCAGGAAAATCATGATGCAGATCGGTGGAGGAGGCCATGAAGCACATCCCCACCGTCCCCATCAGGACCAGGGCGTAAAACTCTCCGTGCTGGGCGTGGTCGCGCTCCAGATAATCCATGCGAGCCCAGAATGACCAGGCCGGCCACGAGCAAAAACAGATAGATGAAGTAGAAGCCGAAATCGTCGGCGGCAACGGCTCCGCCGAAAGCCGGTCCCATTCCCGGCCAGGGGTAGAGAGCGAGCCGGGCGGTGGCCGGCGCCGGCGGCGGCAACTCCCAGCAGGGCCATCCAGCCGAGCAGCTTCTTGTGGGCGGCGCCCACAAACGGTTCCAGGACCATGATGAGCACGGCGAAGACGGAGAGGATAATCTCCGGCAGAATCCGCATCATGTCAACGGCTGGAGAGTGATCATCGGCCACCCCCCGCGGAACCGGCGGTCGGCGGCCAGTAGGCGTCGGCGCGAGAGCTCGGTGACGGGAGGGAGTGTAGCAATTGGGGACTGCCCCTTCGCTGCGAGTTGCTCTTGCTCCCGATTGCGGGCACCCGCTTCGCCGCTGGTGGTGCGGGCCGAACGCGCGGTTCAGTCAACGTTACGCGGCTTTCGACGCGCAGCATAATGGAGCGTTACTCCGATCCATGCGCCGCAGGAAGGGCTGGGGATAAACTCCCATGGCGAGAATCACGACGACCATGACGGTCAGGATAAACTTCTCGCGAAAGTCGCAATCCGGCAGGGTGCGGTTCTTTTCGTTCGTAATCTCGCCGTAAAACACGCGCTGGTACATCCACAGCAAGTAAACCGCCGCCAGCACCACTCCGACGGCGGCGAAGGCGGCGTAGGCGGCATGGCTGTGGTAGGAGCCGACGATGATCAGAAACTCGCCGACAAAACCATTGAGCATGGGAAGGCCCAGGGACGAAAGCGTCACAATCAGGAAGAACGTGCTGTAGACGGGCACCGAAGTGGCCAGCCCGCCGAACTCGCTGATCAGGCGCGTATGGCGCCGGTCGTAGAGCATGCCCACCAGCATGAACGAGCGCGCCGGTCGAAATGCCGTGGCTGAACATCTGGTAGATGGCGCCTTCCATGGCCTCCGGTCGGAACACGAAAATTCCCAGCACGCAGAATCCCAGGTGGGCGACGGAGGAATAGGCCACCAGCTTCTTCAGATCGGGCTGCACCATGGCGACGAGCGCGCCGTAGATGATGCCGACGATGGCCAGGGCGCAGATGAGCGGGGCAAACTCGCGCGAGGCGTGGGGAAAAGCGGCAGGCAGAAGCGCAGCATGCCGTACGTGCCCATCTTCAGCAGCACGCCGGCCAGGATGACGGAGCCCGCCGTGGGCGCCTCGACGTGCGCATCGGGCAGCCAGGTGTGGAACGGGAAAAGCGGAACCTTGATGGCAAAGGCCACGAAGAAGGCCAGGAAGAGCCAGCGTTCGGCGCGCGGGAGAGAGCGGCGGAAATGCCGTCAGGTGCTCCAGCACTCGCGGCAAGTCGAAGCGTGCCCGTGACGTTGTACAGATAGATGATGCCGGCGAGCATCAAGGCCGAGCCGGCCATGGTGAAGAGGACGAACTTGATGGCGGCGTAAACGCGGCGCTCATGGCCCCAGATGCCGATCAGGAAATACATGGGGATCAGCATGACTTCCCAGAAGACGAAGAAGAGGACCAGATCGAGCGAGGCAAACACTCCCATCATTCCGGTTTCCAGCGCCAGCAGGAAGATGAAGAATTCCTTCGGCCGATGGGTGATGCTCTTCCAGGAAACCAGCACGCGAAAGCGGCGTCAGGAATCCTGTCAGCAGGATCATCAGCGCGCTCAGGCCGTCGACTCCCAGGTGGTAATTGACGGGCGGGACAGCCATCCAGGGGTGAATTTCCTCGAATTGCATGCCCGCGGTGTGGGGATCGAGCCGACGTGTAGATGCCGACGGTCATCAGGAAGGTGAGCAGGGAGAAAGACGAGCGCAACCCAGCGGATGGGCGACGGCCCGCTCGCGCCCGAGGAAGGCGATGACCACCGCGCCCAGCAGGGGCAGGAAGGTGACGATCGTCAGAGGATATGCGCCGTATACCAGGACATAGATAGTTCTATCGGTGTCTGTTCGACCGAATCGAGGAAATTCACGCCTCTCGGCTCATGCATGGCGTCAAGATGTACAACAGCCACAGCACCGCGCCCAGCAGGACCCAGGTGGCATAGCTGGGATGTTGCCGGATTGAATGCGCCGCAGGACGTCGCCCACGCTGGCCGTGCTTTCGCCGGTGCCATTCACCATGACATTGTCGATGGCGCCCGCGTCCACGACCCGCCACAAGAACTTTTCCGAAACCATGCGCAGCGGGCGCACGATCAGCCAGTTATAAAATTCGTCCACGTAGTATTTGTGCGTCAGAATGCGGTAAAGGTCGGCGAAGCGCTCCGCCAGTTGCTCGGGAATGTCCGTGGACTTCAGATACCACCAGAGGCGACGCCAATGCCCGATGAGCGGCGGCGAGGATGGAGAATCCCATCAATGCCCCGGGGCTGAGGCCGCCCACATGCTCGGAGCGAACGTTGCGCAAGGCTTCGGTGGCGGGTGCGAAAACCGGCTCGAGGTAGCGATCAAAGTGCCTCGGTGCCATTAAAGGGCCAGACCTTGGGCCAGCTCACCCATCCGGCGACAACGGAGAAGAACGCCAGCACCATCAGCGGGATCGTCATCTTGGAACTGCTTTCGTGCAGGTGGTGCTCGGTTTCCGGCTCGACGCGCGACTTCCCATAGAAGGTCATGCAGAGGCCGCGGAACATGTAGAAGGCGGTGAGGCCGGCGGTGAGGGTTCCCAGCCAGTAAAGCAGGGCTTGCCGAGCGGGCCTTCGTAAGCTCCGGCCAGAATCTCATCCTTGCTGAAGAAACCCGCGAGCAGGCGGAACGCCGCTGATGGCAATGCGTCGCAATCAGAAACGTCGCGTGGGTGGTCTTCAGCTTGTGCCGCAGGCCGCCCATCTTGCGCATGTCCAGCTCGCCGCTCATGGCGTGCATCACGCTGCCGGCGGCGAGGAAGAGCAGGGACTTGAAGAACGCATGCGTCATCAGATGGAAGATTCCCGCCGCGAAGACGCCCGCGCCGCAGCCCAGGAACATGTATCCGAGCTGGCTGATGGTGGAGTAGGCGAGCATGCGCTTCAGATCGTTTTGCGTCAGGGCGATGGTTGCCGGCAAAGAACGCCGTCAGGCAGCCGACGACTGCCCACCACCGCCAGTGCGGCGGGAGCGTGGGCGAAAATGATGCTCGACCTTGCCACCAGGTAGACGCCCGCCGTCACCATGGTGGCGGCGTGGATCAGGGCGCTGACCGGCGTGGGGCCTTCCATGGCGTCGGGCAGCCACACGTAGAGGGGAAGTTGCGCGGATTTGCCCGCCGCGCCCAGGAAGAGCAGAAGCCCGATGGCCGTCAGCACGCCTTCCAACTGGCCTGGCGGCAGATCGCCGACGCTGGCAAAGACGGTCTGAAAATCCAGCGAATGAAAAGTCCAGAAGAGCAGCGCCACGCCCACGGTGAAGCCCGCGTCGCCAATGCGCGTGACGATAAAAGCCTTCTTGCCGGCGTCGGAGGCGGATTTCTTCGTGAAATAGAAACCAATCAGCAGGTAGGAGCAGAGGCCCACGCCTTCCCAGCCCACGAACATCAGCGGGTAGCTGGCGGCCGTGACCAGCGTGAGCATCATGAAGAGGAAGAGGTTCAGGTAGGTGAAGAAGCGGTAGTAGCCGCCCTCGTGCTCCATGTACCCGCGCGAGTAGAGGTGAATCAGGAAAGCGACCACCGTGACCGTGAGGGTCATGATCAGCGTCAGCCGGTCGTAGTAGAGAGCGTAGTCCGCGTGCAACTCGCCGGCTTGGATCCAGGTGAAGTAGCCGTGGATGAAAGGCGCGGGCTGGCTTGCGGACTTGCGAATAGACCCAGGCGGAAAGAAGCGCGAAAACCATGGAAAGCCCCGCCCCGCCGCATCCGATCAGGGAGACGGCGGCCTGCGAAAAGCGGCGGCCCAAGATGCCATTGAGGGCCGCGCCCACCAGCGGGGGCAACACCATGAGCAGGAGTAGGATTTCCAGGTTCATGAAAGTATCTTGTCGAAGCTTCGCGTCCACTGCCGACCCGTCGGCCGACGATGCCGTTCGCGGCTCTACATCTTCATCGAATCCACATCTTCGATATTCAGCGACTTACGATTGCGATGCAGCGCGATGATGATGGCCAGTCCCACCGCCGCTTCGGCGGCAGCCACCACAATCACGAAGAACACAAAGATCTGGCCATCCAGATTTCCCAGAAACCGCGAAAAGGCAATGAACGCCAGGTTCACCGCATTGAGCATCAACTCGATGCACATGAAAACGGTAATGATGTTGCGGCGGAAGATGAATCCAGCGGCGCCGAGGACGAAGAGAATCGACGCTGAGCGCCAGATAATGTGAAAGCGGAACCATGTTCATCCTTGGCAGTTAGAAGCTCGAAGCCAGAAGCTGAGCGGCGCTGCTATTCACCCGTCTCCGCCGAATCCCTAATGCCTACTCCTCAGAATTCCTTCTTCGCCAAAACCACCGCTCCGAGCACCGCCACCAGAATCAAGACGGAAGTCACCTCGAAGGGCAGCACATAATTCCGGAAGAGCAAGTGGCCAATCGCCGCGGGGCTTCCGTCGAGGTGCGCCGGCGGCGCCGCCGAACTGGGCGGAAACTGGTCCCAGATCACCGTCAGCATCTCCACCAGGAAAGCGCCAATCAGCGGCGCGCCCAGCCATTTGGCCATACGGCTGCGATGGCTCGGCGCTTCGTGCCCGGCGTTCAGAAGCATGATGACGAAGACAAACAACACCATAATGGCGCCGGCGTAGACGATGACCTGGATCACCGCCATGAACTCCGCGCCCAGCAGCAAATACACCACGGCCAGCGAGCAGAGCACCACAATCAGCGAAAGGGCGCTGTATACCGGCGTGCGTTGCAGCACCATATTCAGCGCGGCCAGAACGGTCACGGCGGCGAAAATGTAAAAAAGAACGGTCATAAGAGTCAGAATCCAGGAGCTAGAAGCTAGAATGGCACTGACGTGCGAATCCGCCTCTCGGCGGATGGGTCAAGCCAATTCTAACTCCTCAGCGTTCTAACTCGCTTCTGACTCCTGTCCCTCACCCGTGCCAGGCAATCAGGAAACTCGTCACCAGAATATTCAGCAGGCCCAGGGGCAGAAGGAATTTCCAGCCCAGGGCCATGAGCTGATCATAGCGGAAGCGCGGCAGCGTTCCGCGCATCCAGATGTAAAAAAACATAAAACAAAATACCTTCAGGCTAAACCAAAACACCGGAAGAAAAATCCGCACAATTGTCGGAACCGAAACACCGGACCGTGCCAGCCGCCAAAGAACAGCAGGGTGGCGAGGCAGGAGACCGTAACCATGTTGGCGTATTCCGACATGAAGAACATGGCGAATTTCATGCTGCTGTATTCGGTATGGAATCCGCCCACCAACTCCGTTTCGCCTTCGGGCAGGTCAAAGGGCACGCGATTGGTTTCCGCAATCGCCGAGGTGAAGTAAACGAAAAAGCCGATGGGCTGGGCAAAGATGTACCAGTGCGGCACCCAGGTGTTGATGCCGTGAATATGCCAGAAGCCGCTTTGCGCATTCACGATGCCCCGCAGGCTCAGCGTGCCGGCCATCATCAGCGTGCCAATCACCGCCAGGCCCAGCGACAGCTCGTAGCTGATCATCTGCGCGGAGGACCGCAGCCCTCCGAACAGCGGATACTTGCTGTTGGAGGACCAGCCGGCAAGCGCAATGCTGTACACGCCCAGGGAAGTGACGGCGAAAACAAAGAGCAGGCCGACATTCAGATCGGTGATTTGAAACTTGATGCGATGGCCGTAGAAGCGTGAAGCCTTCGCCAAAGGGAATGACGGCAATGGAGAGAAACGCCAGCACAAATCCCAGAAACGGCGCCAGCCAATAGATGATCTTATCGGCTTCCAGCGGCATGATGTCTTCTTTGAGAATGAACTTGATGCCGTCGGCCAGCGGTTGCAGCAATCCGTGCGGACCCACCAGGTACGGCCCCCACCGCGCCTGGATGTGCGCCACCACTTTGCGCTCCAGCCACGTCGTATAGGCGATGCCGGTCAGCAGGATCAACGAGGACCACTGCAATCTTCACGCAGCCGCGATAAGGACGAGAATGGCCGTGTCAGAAAATGTGCCCATGGGGTTTCTTGGCTTCGTCCACTGAATTCAGCGCCCAACTGTACCGGCTCACCGTTCCCGATGTGAAGAGCGAATCTCGCGATGAAAAAACCAGATCGCTGCTGGCAAGCGCCGGGAGGCGTGCCCGCCGGCTGCGTCGGCACGGCGCGGCCCACCAGCAAGCTGGGCAGTGCGATCGCGTAGCCCGGCACGCGCGCAATGATTTCCCGCAGCACGTCGTCAGAGGAGCGGTAGTTCCACGTGTGGCCCAGCAATCTCGCCAGCGCCAGCAGGATTTCCAGGTCGCTGCGCGTGCCCGCTTTGCGCATGGTTTTCTTCAGGATCTGCACCTGCCCGCAGGTGTTCGTTACCGTCCCGGACTTCTCCGCGAAACTCGTGGCCGGCAGGACGACGTCGGCGGCCTCGGTGGTTTCCGTCGGGAACAACTCCGCGACCATCAAGAAGTGCCAGCTTGCCCAGATGGTCCTTGGCAAGCGCGAAACGTCTTGGCGGGGTTTGAGCCGAACACCAGCAATGCCTTGATTTCGCCGGACTCGACGCCTTCGAGGATCGAGCGGATATTGCGGCCCGGCGCCGTGGGGATCTTCGCTTGCCAGGCGGATTCCATGCGTTCGCGCGCGCGCGGCGTCGGAAAGCGGATCCGTAGCCAGGCAGCACGTCGGGCAACAGGCCCATGTCCGCGGCGCCGCGGGAATTGGCATAGTCGCCGAGCGCCACGAAGCGCGTCTGGCCGGGAAGCGTCAGTCCCCACTGCACCAGGTCCGCCACGTCTTTGCCGCGAATCTCATCGCCGAAGATGATGATGGTGCCGGATTCCTTCTGCAGCTTTTCGCGCAGAGTGGCCAGTTCGCCGGCGATCGACGCCGCTGGTCCGCGTCGACGGCTTTCCCGCCAGGGCGCGAATGGCTTCCGCTTCTCCCCCTGCCGGAATCGTGACGTTTTGCTTCGCCTGCCGCTGCAACTTGATTTCGCCGCTGTTCAGCAAGTACAGGTGGGCGTCATGCTGGCGGACTGCCTGCCGAATCTGGTAGGCAACCAGCGGATGCTGGTGCGTGGGGTCGTTGCCGATCAGCGAGAATGCTCGACGCCGCGCCAATGTCCTCGATGGTCGCGTAGCGGCCGTCGGCTTTGGCGGCGGTCAAGGCGCCCACGAGGGAAGGGAAGTCGGCGGTGCGATGGTGGTCGAGATTATTCGTTCCCAGCACCGTGCGCGCAAAACGGCCGAGCAGATAATTCTCCTCGTTGGTGGTGCGATTGGAGCCGATCACGGCGATCGGACGCCGGCCCGTGCTCCTTCAGGATGCCGGTGAGGCGCTCGACGGCAGTGCCCAGCGCTTCTTCCCACGTGCTGGTTTCCTGCTTGCCGTTCTTGCGGATCAGCGGCGCGGTCAGGCGCTTGTCATGATTGACGAAGTCCCAGCCAAACCGGCCCTTTGACGCACAGGAACTCGCCATTGAAGCCGGAGTGGTCGCGGTTGTTGGCGCGAATGATCTCGATTGTTGCGAACCGCCAGCGTGGTCTTGCATCCATCGCCGCAGTGGTTGCAGATGGTGCCCGTGTAAGTCAATTCCCACGGGCGGGTTTTGTAGCGATAGGTGCCGCTGGTGAGCGCGCCGACGGGGCAGATATCGATGCACATGCCGCACTCTTCGCACTCCAGCTTCTCGCCCTGATTGGGAATGATCTCGCTATGCGCGCCGCGGAAGCCGATGCCGTAAGCGTTAACGTCCAGGCCTTCATCGCAAACGCGCACGCAGCGGTAGCAGAGGATGCAGCGCGGCCAATCGTAATAGACCAGGTTGGAAAACTGGCGCTCCTCATGGTGGAGCTTGGATTCCATGAAGCGCGTCTCCGCCGCGCCGTAGCGGAACACCGCGTCCTGGAGTTCGCACTCGCCGCCCTTGTCGCAGACGGGGCAATCGAGCGGATGATTGGTGAGCAGGAACTCCAGCATGGCCTTGCGGGCGTTCTTCACTTCTTCGGTCTCGGTGTGAACCACCATGCCGTTGGCCACCACCGTCGTGCAGGCGGTTTGGAGCTTGGGCATCTTCTCGATCGCCACCAGGCACATGCGGCAGGCGCCCTGGAGCGTCAGGCCGGGGTAGTAGCAATACGACGGGATCTCGATGCCCGCTTGCTTGGCGGCCTCGATCACCAGCGTCCCTGGCGGGACCTTCACCTGCTTTGCCGTCGATCGTCAGGGTCACGGGTTCGGCGGCGGGATTGGCGCGCGGAGAAAGGCTGGGGCTGCGGGTGTAGGGGCCCGGGACCTGGAGGTTTTCCTCCTTGGGGGGCATGTCCAGGATGACGAACCGCGAATCGTGGGTCTCTGCTCACTCATGCGACGCGTCACCGCCTTCTTCTCGTACGGGCAGTACCCGAGCTTGAGATGCTCCTCGAACTCGTGCCGGAACTTCTTCAGGATGCTGATGGTGGGCATGGCCGCGGCATCGCCGAGAGGGCAGAGCGTTTTGCCCAGGATATTGTAAGAAACATCCAGCGCCGTGTCGGGATCGTCGGGCAGCGCTCCGCCCGCATGGAAGCGGTCGAACAAGTGCTTCAGCCAGGACGTCCCCTCGCGGCAGGGAATGCACCAGCCGCAGGATTCATGCGCGTAGAACCGCATGATGCGGCCCACGACTTTCACCATGCAGGTGTCTTCATCCAGGACGACGACGCCGCCGGAGCCCAGCATGGAACCGATCTTGGCCACCGAATCGTAATCCATGGCGACGTCGATTTCATCGGCCGTCAGCACCGGGCACGACGAGCCGCCGGGAATCACCGCCTTGAGTTTCTTGCCGCCCAGCACGCCGCCGCCGACTTCCTCAATGATCCGGCGCAAGGGAAAGCCCATGGGCAATTCGTAGACGCCCGGGCGGTTGATGTGGCCGCTCAAGCAGAAGAGGCGCGTGCCGCCGTTCTTGGGCGAGCCCAAGTTGGCAGTACCACTCCGCGCCGTTCAGGAGGATGTGGGGAACGTTGGAAAGCGTCTCCACGTTGTTGATGACGGTCGGGCCCGCCGTACAGCCCCACCACCGCGGGAAAGGGCGGCTTGATGCGGGGGTAGCCGCGCAGGCCCTCCAGCGAATTCAGCAGCGCGGTCTCTTCGCCGCACTCATAGGCGCCCGCTCCGGTGTGCGTGCAAAGTTCGAAATCGAAGCCCGAGCCCTGAATGTTCTTGCCCAGGTAACCCGCCGGCGTAGGCCTCCGCCAGCGCCCGATCGACGATGTCCAGCAGGTAGCGATACTCGCCGCGGATGTAGATAAATCCCTGATGCGACTGGATGGCATAGCCGGCGATGATGATGCCTTCGATGAGCTGATGCGGGATCGTACTCCATCAACGGGCGGTCCTTGCAGGTGCCGGGCTCGCTCTCATCGGCGTTGCACACGACGTACTTGGGCTTGGCCGATTGCTTGGGGACAAAACTCCATTTCATGCCGGTGTTGAAGCCCGCGCCGCCGCGCCCGCGCAGGCCGGAGTTCTTCACCTCGTTGATGACGTCTTCGGGCTTCATGGCCAGGGCCTTCTTCAAGGCCTGGTAGCCGTCGTGCTGCACGATAGACGTCAAGGGAAGTGGAGTTGGGCAAGCCAAAGCGCTTGCTGATGACCTTCACTTCCAGCGGGCTATTGCCCATCGGGTTGTTGTAGCCAGGCATATCTCGAAACTCGAAATCTGGAAATTCGAAACTCGAAGCTCGACGATGCCGGCGTCCGATCATTGCGAACTTCGACTTCTGCCGCTTCGTCACATCTTTGATCGCGGTTCTTTCTTCTTCAATTCCTCGATCAGCGCGTCGAACTTTTCCGGCGTCAGGTTTTCGTAAAAGTCGTAATTCACCTGCATGGCGGCGCGCCGCAGCAGGCTCCCAGGCACTCGACTTCTTCCAGCGAAAACAGGCCGTCCGGCGTCGTCTGCTTGTGTCTTGATCCCCAGCTTCTTGCAGCAATGTTCGAAGAGTTCGTCGGCCCCGCGCAACATGCAGGAGATGTTGGTGCAAACCTGAAAATTGTACTTGCCCACGGGCTGGCGGTGGAGCATGGAGTAGTAGCCGATGACCTCCACGACCTCGATGGGCCGCACATCCACGCGCCGCGCCACCTCGGCAATAACCTCCTCGCTCACGTGGCCCACTTCATCCTGCGCGTACAGCAGCAAGGGAACCATGGCCGAGCGCTTCAGCGGATAGCGCGCGATGAGTTGATCGAATTTCTTCAGCAACGATTCAGAAAGCATGTTCTGATAAGTGTCAAGGTGTAAAGGCTAAAGGTAAACCTAGCTGTCTGGTCGTTCACCCTTCAGCCTATCACCCTTCACCCTTTACCACGCCTTCTCATCGATCCACTTCTCCCAAAACAATATCGATCGTCCCGATGCACGCCACGACGTCGGCGATCAATCGGCCTTCGATCAATTTCGGCAATGCCTGCAAGTTCGCGAACGAGGGCGCGCGGACATGGCAGCGGAAGGGCTTGGGCGAGCCATCGCTGACCATGTAGAAGCCCAGTTCGCCGCGCGGCGATTCGATGGCCTGGTAGACTTCGCCGACGGGCGGGTGGAATCCCTCCGTCACAATCTTGAAGTGATAAATCAGCGCCTCGATGGAGGTCTTCATGCTCTCGCGGTCGGGCATGCACGATGTGCGGAGCGTTGGCCTTAACCGGCCCTTCCGGCAAGCCTTCCATCGCTTGATTCACGATGCGCAGCGACTGGCGCATTTCCTCGACGCGCACCAGGTAGCGCCCGTACACATCGCCTTCCGGGCGGGTCGGCGACCTTGAAATCAAACTTCTCGTAACTCGAATAGGGCTGCTTCTTGCGAATGTCCCAATCGACGCCGGAGCCGCGCAGCGACGGGCCCGGAAAGCCCGTAGGCAATGGCGTCCTCGGCGGAAATGTAGCCCACGCCCTGCGGTGCGGCGCAGCCAGATGGGGTTGCGGGTGAGCAGCGTCTTCGTACTCGTCGATGCGCGCGGGAAAGCTCTTGAGCGAACTTCTCGCACGCGCTTCAGCCAGCCCAGCGGAGGCTCCAGCGCCAGCCCGCCGATGCGGAAATAGCTGGTCATCATGCGCTGGCCGGAGACCGCCTCAAAGATGTGCAGAATCTCCTCGCGCTCGCGGAAGCAATAGAGGAAAACCGACATGGCGCCGAGGTCGATGGCGTGCGTCCCCAGCCACACCAGATGGCTCTGGATGCGCGTCAATTCGGTCAGCAGCACGCGAATCCACTGCGCCCGCGGGGGGATTTCCAGATCCAGCAGCTTTTCGATGGCCAGGCAGAATCCCAGATTGTTCGAAAGCGGCGCGAGGTAATCCATCCGGTCGGTCAGGGTGATTCCCTGCGAGTAAGTCTTGCTCTCGAACGATTTCTCGAAGCCGGTGTGCAGATAGCCGATGTCGTAAATGGCGCGCACCACGGTTTCGCCTTCGAGCTCCAGCACCAGCCGCAGCACGCCGTGCGTGGAGGGATGCTGCGGGCCCATGCTGAGGATGACCCGGTCTTCCTTGCCCGGAATTTTCTCCAGCGTTACCGGCATCTAGCGGTAACCCTCCGTGGGATAGTCTTTGCGCAACGGATAGCCTTCCCATTCCTCCGGCAGCAGCAATGCGGCGAAGGAAGGGATGGCCATCGAAGACGATTCCAAACAGGTCGAAGACTTCGCGTTCAAACGCATTGGCCGCGGGCCAAACGGGAACGGCGGTGATGAAATGCGGATTCTCGCCCGCCGACGCGAACCTTCAGCCGCAGGCGCTGGGCGGTCTCAAGGGAGAGCAGGTGATACACCAGCTCAAAGCGCGGTTCCTGGGGATAAAGGTCCAGGGCCGTGACATCGGCGAGAAAACTGAATTTCAGGCCGGGCTCATCGCGCAGGAACTCGCAGGCGCGAAGGAAATGGCCGGGGCGGATGTAGAGCGTCACTTCGTCGCGGAAAATGCGCGCATCTTCCACCGCCTCCGGGTCAAACTCCCGCAGCTTCTTGAGAGCGAGATTGGTATTCAAGATCGGCGGCCATAGAGGTTAATCGGGTGATCCGGCGATCGGGCGGAGCGGGTGCGGAGCATCCGCTGAACCGATGATCGCGGTACGAAAATCCGTTGGCCTCGGCTCGGTTTCCGCTCACCCGATCGTCCGATCTCCGGCTCACCCGATCACTAGCGGGTCCAGTCGAGGGCCCCTTTCTTCCAGAAGTAAATGTAGCCCGCCAGCAAAATGGCGATGTACAACGTCATTTCGATGAAGCCGGACCATCTTCAGGCTCTTGAAAACGACCGCCCAAGGATAGAGGAACACGGCTTCCACGTCGAACAGGATGAAAAGCATCCCGATCAGATAGAAGCTGACGGAAAAACTTCCGCGGGCATCGCCGACGGGGGCGATCCCGCACTCATAGGGGCTCGAGCTTTTCCTTGGAGGGCCGTTTAACCCCCACCCACCACGACAGGCCCAACATGCCGCCGGCAAGAGCCACGACGGCAATGAAATGCACCAGAATAGGGATGTAAACTCTAGCCATTACAGTCACTTAGAAGGACTTTGATGTGTCAATCCCTGAACATAAAACTATACGGGCCGCGTCCGAGTAGTGTCAAGTTTTTTCTTGCCTGGACGAAGGGGAGTCATTAACATCAGGCTTATCAGATCAGGGGATCTCGCTTGTCGCGGGGAAAAAGCCATGGTGATGGGGTTTAACACCGACATCAAGCACGAGGGCGTGGTTTATCACGTTCAGACCGAACCCCGGAAGGATGCGGGGATCGACACCACGGTGTACACGCGGGGCGCTGTCATTCACAAATTCAAGAGCTCGTACCAGGAGTTGCTGGACTCGCCCGACTTCAGCGATGAGAAACTGAAGCGCCGCCTGGAAGAGCAACATCGCCTGATCATCGCGCGCATCCGCGGCGGTGAGATCAAACCTGCCGCCCAACAAGCGGGCCCTGCCTGACCTGGAGCACTCATCTTGATGAACATCTATCTGAATGGGGAACCGCGCGAAGTTCCGGAGAACCTGACCTGGCCGCGTTGCTCGACTGGTTGAAGTTGCCCGCGGATCGCGTGGCGGTGGAGCGCAATCGCGAGATTGCCGCACGATCCACCTGGGCTGAAACCATCATCCAGCCCGGCGACCGATTGGAAGTGGTACACTTTGTGGGGGGCGGCAAGCAGCTGAACATTCCGGGCGCGGAGCTCAGGGCGTGAATCGCCGGTCCGGCCGCGAGAATCGCTTTCCGCGACGATGACGGGCTAATGACCTTGCGCCCCATCGGGAGTTTACTGGATTCCAATCTCAGCACTTCGGCCACCATCCTCGTGACCTGCTGATCAAGTTGGCGGTCATGGCCTTGCTGGCGGGATTTATTGCGCGCTTCAGCATGTTCCGCGCCTGCTGATGATCGAGCAGCGCGGCCCCCGGCAGAAGATTGAGTTTGCCGCGTTCTCTGGGCTTGCCGTTCATGATGGGCGTTCTGGCGCGGCTTCTTGCCGGTCCCAATACCCCACCACGGATTTGAGCTGGAAGTGACGGTGCTGGCGGGATTGCTGGGCGGAACCATTGTGGGCCTGGCGGTGGCCTTGATCGTCAATCTGCCGATTCTGCTGATTGCCCATCGTGGGTTGCGCGTCTGTCGTTGTTTCCGGTCAGCTTGCCGTGCGCCAGCCTGGCTGATTCCGCATTACCGTCCTGAACTTCTGGCGCCGCTCATGGCCACGCTTTATGCGGTGGTCGGCCGGCACGGCGCGCTGGGTGTGTCCCGACAAGGAAGAGATCTGGAAATTCTCGCCCTTTATTGATCTGAGCCTTTACCGATCGATCCGGCAACGGTTCAAGCACCCGGCCATTGACTGGCAAGCTTCTCTTTGGCTCATCTGCGTCATCCTGGAAATCGCCCGCATGTTGGTGGTTGGGCCACATCTCCCACGGCACCTTGTTTTACCCTAGTTCACCGCACTTCTGGACTGGACGTGCTGATTGTCCTGGCCACGCTGATTGGCGTGGGCCTGCCGGTGCGAATCTGGAACACCACGCGCATCGAGCGCAAGCTGGTGGAGCAGGAAAAAGCGCTGCTCCAGGCGCGCATGGACGCGCTGATCAGCCAGATCAATCCCCACTTTCTCTTTAATACGCTGAACACCATCTCCTCGCTGATTCGCTTTGATCCTGACACGGCGCGCACCGTGCTGCTGAAGCTGTCAAACATTCTGCGCCGCCGGTTGAAGGCCCAGGTGCACTTTGCGCCCCTGCGGCAGGAGCTGGACTTCATCGACGATTACCTGGACATTGAGGTGGTGCGATTCGGGCGCGACAAGCTGCAAATCCGCAAGGAGATCGATCCCGGAGACGCTGGACATGGTGGTGCCCAGCATGATTCTGCAACCGCTGGTGGAGAACGCCCTGCGCCACGGCATCGCCCCCAAGATCGAAGGCGGCACCATCACCCTCGCGCGCCAAGCGCCGCAACGGCCGCTTGATCGTGGAGGTCATCGACGATGGCGTGGGCATTTCCGAGCAGAGGCCGACCGAGGTTCCAGGGCAGCGGGATTGGCATCAGCAACGTGCGGGAGCGGCTCAAGGTGGTTTACGGCCAGGACTTCCTGATGAAGATCGACAGCCAGCCCGGGAAGGGAACAGCCATTCGTTTTGAGATTCCGGAACTGGTCGCCGTGCCGCCCTCCGGGCAAACGGAACCCGACGCGCGTGGCATCGTAACCTCGGCCACCGCGGCGGAACGGGCTGCGCGGGCCGGGATTTGACGAACAGCCGTCCTCCGCCGGCGGCCGCGTTCGATTCTGCACAGACAAGGAGTGATAATCCGCATGGCGACCGACGATCCCATGGGCAAGCACAATCCGCCGGCTTCGATGAGCATGATTGAACCGCGGCTGCGTAACATCTACCTCCAGTTCTATAAAGAGTCCTACTTTACCCCTTCCGCCCTGGATATCAAGACCAAGGAGCTGATCGCCATCGGCTGTTCGCTGGTGGCGAAATGCGAAGGGTGTTTGGAAGGCCACATCAAGAAGGCGCTGGAATTGGGTGCGACCAAGCACGAAATCAGCGATGCGATTGTTGTGGCCATAGGTATTGCCGCGGCGGGCATTATGGATTTTTCGGATAAAGCCGCCATCAAGCTCGATCTCCATCATTTCGACCAAGGCCGGGACGCGGGAAAGGCCGTCCGGCGGTAGCGAATGGTGGACCGATCCAAGTCCGGGCGGCCCGCGCGCTTTCTGCCCGGTGCTGAGCCTAGTGTCCTGTAACGCAAGTTCGTGGATTAATTGAGCCCGTCAGCCGACGGACGGCATAGAGTAGCCCACGGCGATAGCCGTGGGTTAGCGGTGCCCACCCTCTCCCCCATCCCCTCTCTCCGTCAGCCGACGGACGGGAGAGGGGAGCCGAAGGCGGGGTGAGGGGCGCGAACCCAGGGCTGGCGCCCTGGGCTACGTTATTTCGCCCCTTCGGGGCTGAGTTGCCACCGATGGTGGTCGGCCGACTTAGGTAACGAACTTCTGTTACAGGACACTGGTGTCCTGAGTCAGAAGTCCGTTGCTGAAGTGAGCCCGTCCGCCCGTCGGTGGACGGGCCTGCCGGCCGACGGGCGTAAGAACGTCACTGCTGTCCAAATTAGTGGGCCAGTGTTGCCTTGGTTGCGGCTTCGCCGCGCCGCTTGCGCGGAAGGGCTGCGCCCTTCCGGCCGACTGGCCCCCCTTTTCCTCCTCCTCCGCGCGCCGGAGGCTGAGCAGGAGGTTGGTTGTATGCCCGGGCGACGGGAAGGCGAAGCCTTCCCGCAGAGCAAGCGGCGGAGCCGCGAGTCGCCTTCACCGCCCATCTGCTATTTTGGACACGAGTGATATAACGTAGCCCAGGGCGCAAGCCCTAGGCAAGGGAGTGCCCCCTCACCCCGTCCGTCGGCTGACGGACTCAGAGCGTCGGCACGGACGGCGACACCTCGGAGTGTCGCTTATCTTAGCGCCTATGGGGCGTTGCCCGTCGGCTGACGGACTATTGAATAGATCCCCTGCGGGGATCAAAACTTAGGCTTCTGGCGAGTTTTTCCGCAGCCTGTTCAGCCCCGCCGTTGCGGGGCCGCAGATGGATGGGCCTTTAGGCCCTGAAGCCAAGCTGCTTCAGGGGCTGAAGTCCCGCCCCCCTGAGGCCATCCGTCCTAAGAAACGGGGCTTGGCCGCCCAGCATCAGGTTCTGTATCCCGTGTTCCCATGAACTCTCGCGTCATTGCCAACCTCTTCGCGCTGCTCTTCCTCGGCCTGGCGGACAACCAGACGATCGCGGCGCTATTGCCGGCGCTAGTGAAGTCGTTCGGCATCGACGTGGCGACCGCCGGACTGCTGGTGGTGGTTTACGCGCTGGCGGCGGCTGTGGCGGCGTTCTTCTCCGGCCCGCTCTCGGACCACTACGGGCGGCGGCGTTTCCTGCTGGCGGGCGCGGCGTTCTTTGCCTTGGCTTCGTGGGCGGCGGCGCGCAGCACCACCCTGCATGAACTGTTGCTGGCGCGCGCGCTGACCGGCTTGGCGGCGGGCACGCTCTCCACCTGTTCGGTTACTTTCGCCGCCGATTGGTTCCCCTACAATGTGCGCGGACGCGCCATCGGCCTGATCTCCGCCGCTTACTTCGCCGCTCCCGTGCTGGGCGTCCCGATTGCCGCCCAGATCGCGGACCGCTTCGGCTGGCGGCGCGCCTTCCTCTTCTTCGCGGCTCTCGCCGCCGCGACCATGCTCTTCACGCTCACCTTGCCGAGCGAGCGCTTGACCCCGGAGCCCTCGCGCGAGAAATTGCGGACCGCGGCCCGGGCCTTCCGGTCGTTTCTGGTGCGGCGCGATACCGCCGCGGCGCTCGTCATCGCCTTTCTGGTCTCCGGGGGCCTCGTGGGTTTCCTTACCTATATTGGCCAGTGGCTCGCGGCCAGCTTCCACTTGCCCACGCGAACCATCGGCTGGGTCTTCGCGCTGGGAGGCATCGTGGCGGTGGCCAGCGCGCCGCTGGGCGGAATTCTCTCCGACCGTTCGAGCAAGCGCGCGGTTTCGATCGCGAGTAACGTGCTCCTGGCCGTGGCGCTGCTGCTGGTGCCCTTCCTCCCCTGGGGATTGGGACTGCTGGCCGTGTTCGCGCTGGCGAGCCTGGGCGCGGCGTTCCGCCAGGGGCCGTTGACCGCGCTGATGACGGAAATGGTGCCGCCCGCGCAGCGCGGCTCCTTCATTGCCCTGCGCAATATCTCCTCGCAAATCGGCATCGGCGCCACGGCCTACGTGGGCGGCGTGCTGTTCCAGAGGTCGGGATACGCTGCCGTGACCGCCCTCTGCGCCCTGATGACCGCTGCTGTCGTCGTGCTGCTGGCGACGCACATCGTCGAGCCGCGCGGCGAGGAGAACGCCCCGGGGTAGCGCGTCCAAGCGGAGTAGCAAGCGGAGTAGCGCGGTCCCGCTCTCCAGGGTCCGCGGCTGTTAAGCATGGCGCGAGCCATCAAGTCTCGCATGGCGCTCGCCATCACGCGGAGTAGCGCGGTCATGCTTTTCAATGTCCGCGGCCGTTAAGCATGGCGCGAGCCATCAAGTCTCTCATGGCGCTCGCCATCGCGCGGAGTAGCGCGGAGTAGCGCGGTCATGCTTTCCAATGTCCGCGGCTCTTAAGCATCGCGCGAGCCATCAAGTCTCTCATTGCGCTCGCCATCACGCGGAGTAGCCACTCATGCTTTTCAATGTCCGCCGCCTTTGCGCGAAATTCGAAAATCGAAATTCGAAAATCGTAGCGCGTCCTGCGTTCCATGATTCCATAATGTCGTCGGCTCCTCGGGTCATCTAAGGAGATGACCTGACCAAGGTCTTGCTGAGAGAGGAGCCGACCATGATGATTATAGGATGTGATTTGCATACGCGCTTCCAAGTAATTGCGTACGTGGACACTGGCGACGGGTGAAGATGGTGACCCGCCGGTTGGAGCATGAGAATGGCGAGGCCCGGAAGTTTTACGCGGGGCTGGGGGAGAAGGCGCGCGTAGGGATCGAGGCGACGGGGTGCACGCAGTGGTTCGAGCGGCTGCTGGCGGAGTTGGGGCACGAGCTGTGGGTGGGCCATCCGGGGGAGATTCGCGCGCGCGCCATACGGCGGCAGAAGACCGACACGCGCGACGCCGAGCATATCCTGGATCTGCTGCTCACCCAGCGTTTTCCGCGCCTCTGGGTGCCGTCGGTGGAAGAGCGCGATGTGCGGTCCGCAGCTGACGATTGCGGCATCGCGACAAGCTGGTGCGGATGCGGACGGCGGTGAAGAACCAACTGCACTACCTGGCGATGAGCCAAGGGGTATGCCGCAAGCGTAAGCTGTGGAGCGAGCGGGGCCGCCAGGAACTGGAAGGCTTGCAGCTGGGGCCGTGGGCGAGCCGGCGGCGGCAAGAGCTGTTGGAGCTGCTGGACCATCTGGAGCCGCGCATCGAGGAGTTGGATCAGGCGGTGAAAGCGGAAGCCGCCCGTCGGCCGGAGGCGGTGCGGCTGATGCAGCAGAAGGGCGTGGGGCCGGTGACGGCGCTGGCCTTCGTGCTGACGGTGGGGCCGGTGGAGCGCTTCGCCACCAGCCGCCAGCTGGTCAGCTATCTGGGCCTGAATCCGCGCGAGGATTCCAGCGGCGGCCACCAGCGGCTGGGCCACATCAGTAAGCAAGGCAATCTCATGATGCGCTGGTTGCTGGTGGAAGCCGGACAGAGTGCGTCGCAGCACGATGCGGAACTGCGACGCAAGTATCAACGCTTAAAGGTTCGGCGGGGTGCCAACGTGGCGAAAGTGGCCATGGCGCGGCGCTTGGCGGTGCGGCTCTATTGGAGGCTCCGCCAGGCCCGCAACCGGCACCGCCGGTTCGCATGCCCGGTAGCCCGACGCGGACCATGGTGGACGCAAGTCCCTCGCCTCTCATGAATGGGCGCCTGGCCTCCCTGCCCGAGGCGGGGAGGTCGAAGAAAGAATCATGGTGGGGTGAACAGCCCCATCGAATAGATGGCTGGTGGAATCGGTCCACCGCAGGATTCTGAGAGGCGAGCCTTGGTCAGGACGAGCCCAAAGAATCCGCTAAGGACGAAGCCCGGAAAAATACTCAGTGCTTCGTCCCGCGCTCGAGGATGGGCGAGCTGGGAGCGGCGTCAAGGGTCTGCGATGAACGCCCCGCGGCGCGGGGCGCCCTTGACCCCGCTCCCAGCTCGCGGAGGAGTCGTGTTCCCCAAATCGTGCTTGACAACGCCGACGACATTATAGAAGGTCCGCGGCGCTTGGGCCGAGGCCGTTCGATCCCACCGCGGAGGCGCGGAGGCGCAGAGTACTGCCAACGGATGGGAGCATTTCTGCTTCTCCGCGCTTCTGCGGTGAGTGCCACACCTGCCAGCGCCGCAAGGGCTCGATTTCCGATTAACTATACGTGTTTTCATACACATAGTCGGTTCGGCGCCTGCTGTGGCTATAAGTACCTGTTTTTTCATACACATAGTCGGATGCCGAAATATCGGCACTTGCGGTCCTTTGTTTTCATACACATAGTCGGTTATTCCTTCATTTTTAGAATCTTTTTTCTCCTCCCTCCATTTTGGCCTGACCGATCGAGATAAGTTGCTTATTTTGTTGCAGTTACACTTTTGCAGTTTGTCGCCGGGTGTTCCCTAAGTTGCTTGTTTTCATAAACATAGACGGTTTCCTCGACTCTATTTCACTGCCACGACGGGAATAATCGGACGTCCAGTGACCAGGTTGCGCGCGGGCCTAGGGTGCGGGAGAGGGAAGCGGGTAGGAAGGGCGTAGGCCGGGCAAAATAGCCAAGGACTGTAGCCTAATAGTATATATACTGTAAAGTAACTTGGCCCCTGTCCTGCTGGCAGGAGAGAGTCTTTTCCGGTTCGACCCTACCCCGCCCGTTGGGCATAGCGCGAGCAATCAAGAGGAGCAGCGCGTCCTGCAGTCGAAGGTCCACCGCGTCTAGGCATTGCGTCCGCAATCCACCGGTGCAGTGCACTGTCCGCTCTCCGGTCCGTCAGCCCGATTCGCTACCCGATCCGCCGGCCCAATCGGTGCGGCACCATAGCTTCATGCCGTCAGCAAAAACCGCCGATTACCGATGGGAGGGAATCTCGGGGGCACGGCGGGGGGCGTGACGTAGGCGTCTGCCGCGCGCACGGCGCGGGGTGGTAACGGGCGGCACCGGTTTGCGGCCGTGTCAGGCCGCGAGATTGCTCGCGCCATGCTTAGACGCTGTTGACCTTCAAGGCCAGGGCGGCGCTACGCCTTTTTCCATCGCGGTTAATTTCTGTCCGTTCGTTCTTTCCGTCCCCGCGCCCGGCGGGCGAGAAGTCGCGATGCCGGCGCACCTCGCCGCGTAGTTGAGCTGAAGGACTATTGACTGGACACTGCTTATTGAACTTCCAGCCGGCAGGGAAGAGTCCCGCTCCCGGCGCGGCGTGCCGAGGGGTCACGGCTCGAGTGGCCGCGGGTTCTTCTCATGATGGCGCAGGCATGTCACGCTGAAATCCGTGCGCAAAGGACTGGTGAAGCGTCCGGAAGATGGGGAGTCGTCGAGTCAAAACAGTCTTGCTTTGGACCAAGCGACGGGATCAACGTGCCGCATTCAAATCGACGACGTGCGGTTGCCGCCGTGGTATCGGGCGCGGGAAAAGGCCACGGTCAGAACCGGACTGGCCGTGGCTGGGATGGTGTGAAGGTCAACCAATGTTATCAGGTTGGATCTTGAGCTTCTTACCTGAGATCACATTGATCTGCTCTTTATAGTACGTTTGCCCCTTGGCATTGCGCAATTCGATGGTATGAGTGCCGGTTCGCAAGGAGAACTTTTTCAGTTCTCCCGTGCGGCCTGCAAAACCGCCATCGACAAAGATCCGGTCACCCTTTTGCTTCGTCAAAATCTGGACTTGGCCCACCGGTGAGACAGGGTAATAACCCGGTCCGTACCAGGGGCCGTAACCATAATACACCCCCGGGTAGAAGCCGGGACCGAAGCCCCCGCCCATATAGCCCCCACCGTAATACAGTCCGCGCGCGGACGCGGCCGGCACAAAGGTCACTACCGTCAAAAGGGCAATCGCCGAATACTTCAAAAAGCGTGTCATAGCTGTTGCCCTCCTTCCAACGCCGGCCTTTATAACCTGATCGCTCTTGACCAGCATACTCGGTTGGATGCCCGTGATGACACATTTGGTGCCTTGCCTATGTTAATTAGTATTAAATATCTATAGGAGGTACTAGGGCAATCATTCGTTGGGAGCGTTCACCTCCTTTCGGCTGCCTTTGTTCACCGCAATTCGACGCGTCGCCGGAGGAAGGCACGTACTGGATCTAACTGACTTATGCGTCGATTTTCAGCAGAGTAGCCGATAGCCACCGGCAGCGGTTTGCCGCGTGGGCTTTTCAACAGCGCATCGCCACCCCTCTCGCGGGTTGACCGTGTTTCTTCGAACCGGGTTTTGGTGCGCATGTTCTTACGAACAGCCGAGGGTCACGGAATCGTGGACTGTAGCTACGCGCTCGGGTTCGCGAGTCTTACAAGGCGGCAGGCGGCGGCGGCACCGTGCCGGAAGCGGGCGCTCCCAGAGGCTCGAAGCGAGCTTTGAACTGGGGCTTGCGGGTGCCGAGCATGACGAGCCCGGCGCCGATCAAGGCCAAAGCGACGGAGGCGCCCCCCCCCCCCCCCCCCCCCCCCCCCCCCCCCCCCCCCCCCCCCCCCCCCCCCCCCCCCCACACCCCC
>CAWFPN010000029.1:0-107376 GCA_963817685.1 uncultured Verrucomicrobiae bacterium
TGCCTGGATCCTTCCGCCAACGGGCAGGCCAACGCGGCCGCCGCGGCGCCGGCCAACGCCTTCGATTGGCGGGAAATGTTCCGTTACGCGCGGCTTGGCGCGGCGGCTTCGGCCCCGCTGATCGTGGCGGGCACCATTTGGTTGATCCTGTTGCTGGCCGTCAAGCACTGAGCCAACGGAGGCAACCATGGCATTTGCGCGCAAGCGTTTGAATCCCATCGACCGCGCGGTCGATGATTTGGAAAAACAGATCTCGACGCTGCAGAAACAGATGCGGGAGCTGTCGGCCAACGAATCGCCGGAGGCCGGGGGTCCGTCCGGTAACGGGTCGGGGGCCAGGCCCGCGCTGTCGCCGGCGGAAAAGACCACGCGGTTCATCAAGGAAATGTTGTCGCCGCCCCCGAAGAAATCGGCGGCGCCTTCCTACAAGACGCGGCAGGATTTGTTCGACGTCTCCGCCGAGCCGCTCAAGGAACTCGAGGCCGAGCCGATCGCGTTTTCCCCGAAGACCGAGCCGGACCTGTTCGCGGGCGCGACGCAGGGCAAGGGTGGTGCGCCGGCGCAGATCGATTGTTCGACAAAGCCGGACGAGAAGCTGGCGCATTATCTCAGCGCCGGCAGCATCAAAAGCTACAAACCGCTCAAACGCGTCCAACGCCAGACCAGGAACCGCTTCTTCATGTGGCTGGGGCTGTCCTTCGTCGCCTTGTGGCTGCTCTACGCCGTGGTGCGATAAGGTCGGTGACGGTCGCAAGCGGTTTACCGGAAATCGCCGCCAACGGGACCATGCCGCTATTACAGTAGGGGCTAATCTCCGCAGGAGTCTGCCAAATCTCCGTCATGCTCATCGCATGGATGGAGTCGGCGACGGCTGGTGACCAATTCGATTCGCTTACGCAACAGGCGCTCGACTTCTTCGTCGCCAATTCCCGGATGCTGATGGCGGATGCCATCCCTGGCGACGTCGCACGCCAGTTCGTGCATCTCAAGCGCCAGCGAGAGCCGTTGCTCGCCCGTCATCTGACGGTAACGCTCGATTTGCGCTTCCAGTGCCGCTTCCGGTGTCATTCAATACAGGTTAGCCGAGCATCATGTGGTAGCCAAGGTGGAAGTGATACTGGATTCGGCCATTTCAGATGGTAGTGTCCTAATTCGAGCGTTTCCCCGCCGGTGCCAATGTAGCCGCACCCTTTAGGGTGCGCAGATTGGACCGACAGCGCAGGCTAAAGCCTGCGGCTACAGAAAATGATCCGAAATTAGGACACTACCGAAATGGCTTTCATCTCGCAGAAAAAGTTGTATAATGGTTTTACCATCGTTGGCGATCTTGTGTGACGCTCACCAATGACGAGCGTGTGGCGGAAGGGCAGACGCGACGGCTTGCCAAGCCGTTGGGAGAAATCCCATGTGGGTTCGATTCCCTCCACGAGAGGGCTTCTGAGAGAGCTTTCTCGTGGAGGGTTTTCTTTTCTCGCTTCAAATTAGGACACTACCTTTCAGACAAAATGGTTGTCGGGGGGGGCGAAATCTGCGATAAAGTCACCCCTTTGGGAGGACCAACATCGTGCTGAATATTCGGTATGACTTTAACAATTTGATGGCGGACCGGGTGGGCGACCACGGCATCGGCGAGGCCGAACTCAAGATGCTGGGGCCCAAGCTCGAGGCGGCGGCCGATGCGGTCGAGAAAATGGGCCTCGGGTTCCGCAAGCTTCCTTATAATACCAAACTGGCCGACGAAGTCGCCGTGCTGGCCAGCGAAATCCAGGAACGCTGCGATAATTTTGTCGTCGTCGGCATCGGCGGCTCCGCCCTGGGCAACATCGCCCTGCACAGCGCGCTGAATCATCCGGAGTACAATCACCTGGTCCGTCCGCCGCGGCGCGGGCCGCGGTTGTTCGTGCCCGATAACGTCGATCCCGACCGGATCAACGGGCTGCTGGACGCGGTGGACCTCGACGACACGGTGTTCAACGTCATCACCAAATCCGGCGGCACGGCGGAGACGATGAGCGAGTTTCTCGTGTTCCGCGAGGCGCTGATCAAGAAGCTCGGCAACGAGCGCCACGTCGAGCACATGGTGATCACCACCGACCCCGAAAAGGGCGAGTTGCGCGAGATTGTGAAAAAATTCGGCTATAGTTCGCTGCCGATTCCGCCCGACGTGGGCGGCCGGTTCTCGGTGCTCAGCGCCGTGGGCCTGCTCAGCGCGGCGGTGACGGGCATCGACATCCACACGTTGCTCAAGGGCGCGGCGGAGATGGACGAGATTTGCCAGCGGTCGAAGAAGATCTGGGAGAACCCGGCGTTGACGGGCGCGGCGTTGCATTACCTGATGGACAAGGCCAAGGGCAAGAACGTCCAGGTGATGATGCCGTACTCGCATGCGTTGCGCGACGTGGCGGACTGGTTTCGCCAGCTCTGGGCGGAAAGCCTGGGCAAACGCGTCGACCGCACGGGCAAGATCGTGCACACGGGCCAGACGCCGGAGAAGGCGGTGGGCGCGACCGACCAGCATTCCGTGATGCAGCTTTACATCGAGGGGCCGTTCGACAAGGTGATCACCTTCCTGACCGTGGAGGACTTCCATACGACAATAACGGTGCCCCACGCTTTTCCTGAATACGAGGCGGTGAAGTATCTTGGCGGTCATACGATGAATGAGTTGATCAATGCCGAGCAGCGCGCGACGGAACTGGCGCTGACGCAAAGCGGCAAGCCGAATTGCGCGATCCGGTTGCAGAAGGTGGATGAGCGTAGCGTGGGCGCGTTGTTGTACCTGCTGGAGATGCAGACGGCCTACGCGGGCGAATTGTACAACATCAACGCCTTCGACCAGCCGGGTGTCGAGCTGGGCAAGAATTTCACCTACGGCCTGATGGGTCGCAAAGGCTACGACGCCAAGCGCCGCGAAGTCGACCAGGCCGGCAAACCCAACGCCAAACTCGTGGTGCAAGTGTGACGGACGCCGAAGTGCTGCAGATTTTTCGGGACACCGGCGCGCTGCTGGACGGGCATTTTTTGCTGCGCTCCGGCTTGCACAGCCGCCAGTATTTTCAATGCGCGCTGGTGCTGCAGCATCCGCGCATTGCGGAGAAGCTGTGCGGTGAGCTGGCGGCCAAGCTCAAGGGGCTGGGTGCAACGACGGTGATCTCGCCGGCGATGGGCGGGCTGTTCATCGGCCACGAAGTGGGCCGGGCACTTGATCTGCGCCACATTTTCGTCGAGAAGAACGCCACCGGGCGGCTCGAATTACGGCGCAATTTCCAAATCGCGCCGGGAGAGAAGTTTCTGGTGGTTGAGGACGTGATTACCAAGGGCGGACGCGTGCAGGAGGCGATCGACATCGTCTGCCAGCGAGGCGGCGCGGTCGCGGGCGTCGGCACGATCGTGGACCGGTCGCAGGGCAAGGTGAATTTTGGCGCGCCCCTTGAAAGTTTGCTAAAATTGGTTATTGAAACGTTTGAACCGGCGGACTGTCCCTGGTGTAAAGAGGGCGTGCCGCTGGTCAAGCCGGGAAGTTGAGAGGCAATGGTTACCTGGATTTTAAAGAAGTTTTTGGGCTCGAAGAACCAGCGCGAAGTGAAGCGGCTCTGGCCGCTGGTGCAGCGGTCGAACGAATTCGAAGCGGAGTATCAGAAACTCAGCGACGAACAAGTGCGCGCCAAGACCGATGAGTTTCGCAAGCGGCTGGCCGACGGCGCGACGCTGGACGACCTGCTGCCCGAGGCGTTCGCGGTGGTGAAGAACACCTGCCGCCGCCTGTGCGGCCGGGAGTGGCCCGTGCGCGGCCATCCGTATCGCTGGGACATGGTGCCGTTCGACGTGCAACTCATCGGCGGCATCGTGCTGCACCAGGGCAAGATCGCCGAAATGGCCACGGGCGAAGGCAAGACGCTGGTCGCGACGATGCCTCTGTACCTCAACGCGCTTTCCGGCAAAAACGTCCATCTGGTCACCGTCAACGATTACCTCGCGGCCCGCGACGCGGAATGGATGGGGGAGATTTTTAAATTTCTCGGGCTGACGGTCGGCTGCATTCAACACGATCAGGACCCGGTCGTGCGGCGCGCCCAGTACGCCTGCGACATCACTTACGGCACCAACGCGGAGTTCGGGTTCGATTACCTGCGCGACAACGGCATGGCCACCAGCGCGGAGAGACAGGTGCAGCGGGGCCATTTTTACGCGATTGTGGACGAAGTGGACTCGATCCTGATCGACGAGGCGCGCACGCCGCTGATCATCAGCGGTCCCTCCACGGTCACGACGCACGCGTACGACAAATACAAACCCCAGGTGGCCGAGCTCGTGCGCGCGCAGACGATGTTGTGCAATCGCTACGTCTCCGAGGCCAAGCAGCTTTTGGAAGAGCGCAACGGGGAGAAAAAGGTCAGCGGCGAACTCGACCGCGAAGAACAGGCCGGCCGGCTGCTCCACCAGGTCAAGATGGGCATGCCGAAGAACAACCAGTTGCTCAAGATGATGGAGGAGCCGTCGATCCGCCAGCTGCTGGACGAGGCGGAACTGGCGGTGCTGGCCGATTCGAGCAAGAAGGACCTGATGGCGGCGAAGGAGGAACTTTTCTTCACCATCGACGAAAAGCAGCACGACTCCGACCTGACCGAGAAAGGGAGAAAATTCCTCAGTCCCGACGATCCCGACGCGTTCGTCATTCCCGACCTGGTGACCGCGCTGCAGGAAATCGACAGCCAGGACATTCCTGACGCGGAGAAGGAGAAAAAGAAGCAGGGGGTGCAGAAGGCCTACGACGAGCGCAGCGAAAAGATCCACAACATCGCCCAATTCCTGCGCGCCTATTGCCTCTTCGAAAAGGACGTCGAATACGTCGTCCAGGACAACAAGGTCATGATCGTCGACGAGTTCACCGGGCGCCTGATGCCGGGCCGGCGCTGGAGCGACGGCTTGCATCAGGCCGTCGAGGCCAAGGAAGGCGTGGCCATCGAGCGCGAGACGCAGACCCTGGCCACGATCACGATCCAGAATTATTTCCGCCTCTACAAAAAGCTCGCCGGCATGACGGGTACGGCGGAAACCGAGGCCACCGAATTTCGAAAACATCTACAAGCTCGGCGTCATCGTCATCCCTACCAACAAGCCCTGCGTGCGTGACGACGACAACGACGTGGTCTACAAGACGCGCCGCGAGAAATACAACGCCATCATCAACGAAATCAGGGAGCGCAACGCCAAGGGCCAGCCGATCCTGGTCGGCAGCGTCAGCGTCGACGCCAGCGAAGTGCTTTCTCGCATGTTGAAGCGCCAGGCGCATCCCGCACAACGTGCTCAATGCCAAATACCACCAGCAGGAAGCCGAGATCATCGCCCGCGCGGGGCAGCGCGGCACCGTCACCATCGCCACCAACATGGCGGGCCGCGGCACCGACATCAAACTCGGCGCCGGCGTCGCGGACGTGGGCGGCCTGCACGTGATCGGCAGCGAACGCCACGAAGCCCGGCGCATCGACCGCCAGCTGCGTGGCCGTTGCGCGCGCCAGGGCGACCCGGGCAGTTCGCGGTTTTACGTCTCGCTGGAGGACGACCTGATGCGCTTGTTCGGCAGCGGCCGGATCGGCAACATCATGGAAAAGCTCGGGATGAAGGAAGGCGAGGAACTCGAGCACAAGCTGGCTGAACAGATCCATCGAGACCGCCCAGCGCCGCGTCGAGGAACACAATTTCTCGATCCGCAAACGCACGCTCGAGTACGACGACGTGATGAACAAGCAGCGCGAAGTGCTCTACGGCTTCCGCAACGAGATCATCCAGGGCGACAACCCGCGCCTGGCGATCTTTGACATCATCGAAGAGGTCATCGATGCGCGCGTGGCGGAATTCCTGCCGCAGGACAAACCGGCCGACGAGTGGGAACTCGACGCCCTGTTGCGCTGGGCCAACCACGCGTTCCCGATCGGGTTGCGGCGCGAACACATCGAGCACAAGACGGTTGACGAGGTTCGGCAGGGCCTTGTCGAGAAAGTCCAGCGGGCCTACGAGGCCAAGGCCGCCAACGAAAGTCCCGACGCGCTGACGGCCATCGAACGGCTGATCATTCTCAACGCCCTGGACCGCCTCTGGCAGGAGCATCTCTATAACATGGACCAGCTCCGCAACGGCATCGGCCTGCGCGCCTACGGCCAGCGCGATCCACTGGTCGAGTACAAGGCGGAAGCGTTCACGATGTTCGAGGAGATGATGGCCAGCGTCAAAAGCGAGATCGCCGCCAACGTGTTCCGCTCGGCCAGTTCGCTGGCCGCGTTTGAAAATTTCCTGCGCGCCCTGCCGACGCAATTGAGCGCGCCGGACTTGAGCGCCGGCCCTACGTTCGGGCAGTCCCAGGCCGCGCCCGCGCAACAAGCGCCGCCGCCCGGCGCCTCGGACGTCGTCAACGAGGCGATCGACAAGGCCGTCCAACCCATCAAACGCGACGTGCCGAAGGTGGGACGCAACGAGCCGTGTCCTTGCGGCAGCGGCAAGAAATACAAGAACTGCTGCGGCCGCAATGCGTGAGCGGGCATGACGCTCGCGCGGCAGATCTTCTTCCGCTGGTTCCTGCCCCTGGCCACCGGCGCGCTGCTGGCGCTGGCGTTGCCCCCGTTTGATACCAGCGAACTCGGCTGGTGCGCGCTGGTGCCGCTGTTGTTCGCCCTGGACCGGTGCGGCCGCGGGGAAGCTTTCCGGCGCGGGTACATTGCGGGCCTCTGTTTTTTCGGCGCGACGGTGTGGTGGACGGTGCATGTGACGCTGCCGGGGATGGTGGCGCTGGTGGCGTTTCTGGCGCTGTATTTCGGCGCCGGCGCACTGTGGTTTGCCGTGCTGCTGGCGCGGTTTGACGAAGGCGATTCGGCGGTACGCAACCTGGCGGCGGCCGTGCTCGGCACGGCGGGCTGGGTGATGCTGGAATGGGTGCGCGGCTGGTTTTTATTTGGCGGGTTCGGCTGGAACGGCCTGGCCGTGAGCCAGCACCAGGCCGTGCCGCTCATCCAATGCGCCGCCGTGACGGGCGTGTACGGTGTTTCGGCGCTGGTGTGCTTCGTCAACCTCGCGTTCTTCTTCACCATCCGCCGGTTCGCCCGCCAGGTCGGGTCCGACCAGCCGGTGCGGCGGTTGAGCTGGGAATTCTACGTGGCGGTGCTGCTGGTCTGCGGCGGATTTCTGTATGGCATGCGGCAGATCCATCCGGATGAATCCCCACGCAGCTTGCGCGTGGCGCTGGTGCAGGGCAACATCCCGCAATCGCTGAAGTTTGATCCGGCGGACAAGCCGATGATCCTGGAGCGTTATCGGATGCTGACGGAACGGGCGCTGGTGATGAAGCCCGAGTTGATCATCTGGCCGGAAACAGCGATGCCGGACCCGTTGCGGTATGATCCGCCGTCGTACGCGCTGGTGACGGACCTGGTGGCGCGGGCCGATGCGCCCCTGCTGACGGGTACGATCGACGCGGCGCCGCCGGCGGTGTTCAACGGCGCGATTCTCACCCGGCCCGATGGCAGGATCATGGGGATTTATCACAAGATCCATCTCGTGCCGTTTGGGGAATACATTCCCCTGGGCCGTCTGGCGGTGCCGTTGCTCAAATGGCTCGGCCCGAAGGACTATGAAGTGAACGATGATTATGGTTTTTCCACCGGCAACACATTTACTCTGTTCGAAGTGGCCGGGTTGCGGTTCGGCACGGTGATCTGTTTTGAGGACACGCTGCCGGACCTGTACCGGCGGTTCGTCCAGGGCGGCGCGGATTTCATGGTCAACCTCACCAACGACGCCTGGTTCAAACATTCGCCCGCCTCGGCAATGCAACTGGCCAACGCCGTGTTTCGCGCCGCGGAAACGCGCCGCCCTCTGGTGCGCGTGACCAACAACGGCGTGACCTGCGTGGTGGACGAGTTCGGGTTCGTCAACCCGCAGACGCGGCTCGCGCCATACACCGACGGGACGATGGTCTGCGAGTTGAAAGTGCCGCGACCGTCGGGACTGACGTTTTACACGGTGCACGGGGATTGGTTTGCCGGCGTGTGCGTGTTGCTTTCCGTCCTCGGGCTGGCGGTTGTGATGCGGCGGGGGAAATGAGTTCCCCCTTGATGGTCTCGATGGGTTTCGGCTAGAGTCGCGCGCATGACGACGGGCCTTTGGATCGGTTGCGCGGTTGTTTCCTATTTATTCGGCTCGATTCCCACGGGATTTCTCTGGGGGAAGGCGCGCGGGATCGACATTCGCACCGTCGGCAGCGGCAACATCGGCGCGACCAACGTGATGCGCACCCTGGGCAAGGGGCCGGGCATCGCCGTGCTGTTGATCGACGCGGCCAAGGGGTTTACGCCCGTCTTTTTCGCCCCGTGGATTTTCCCCGATGCCGACCGCAGCGCGTTGCAGATCCTCTGCTGCGTGTGCGTGATCGCGGGCCATAACTGGACGTGCTGGCTGCGGTTCAAGGGCGGCAAGGGCATCGCCACCAGCGCGGGCGCGCTGCTGGCGTTTCTGCCCGGGCCGCTGTTGTGCGCCGTCGCCGTTTGGGGGATTTTCTTCGGGATTTCCCGGTACGTTTCGCTGGCATCCATCGCGGCGGCCGTGGCCATGCCGGCGGCGACGTGGTTGATCAGGAGGGACCAGACGCTGCTCTGGTTCACGGCGATCCTGGCGGCCGTGGCCATTTACAAACACAAATCGAACATCCAACGCCTGCTGGCGGGGACGGAAAACCGCGTGGGCGCCAAAAAGGCGGAGAGCGCATGAACGTCACGGTGATCGGTACAGGAGGGTGGGGGACGGCGCTGGCCGTGTTGCTGCATGGCAACGGGCGCCGCGTGACGTTGTGGGGCCGGTTGAAGGAGGAAGTGGACCCGATCCTCGCGGCGGGCGAGAACAAGGCGTTTCTGCCCGGCGTGAAAATCCCGCGCGAGATGGTCGTCACACTGGATGCCGCCGCCGCGTTGCGGGAGGCGGAACTGGTGGTGCTGGCCGTGCCGTCGCACGGGATGCGGCCTATTTGCCGGCAATTGCGCGAATTCATGGCGCCGGACGCGCGGCTGGTGCACGTCGCCAAGGGCATTGAGAACGAGACAGGCGCGCGGATGAGTGAAGTGATCGCGGAGGAACTTCATAGCGACCGCGTGGCGGTGCTTTCCGGGCCGAGCCACGCGGAGGAAGTCGGGCGCGGCATTCCCACGGCGGTGGTGATCGCCTCCCGGCACGCGGAACTGGCGGAGCTGGCGCAGCGGGTGTTTATGAACGAGCGATTTCGGATCTACACGCACGACGACGTGGCCGGCGTGGAACTGGGCGGCGCGCTCAAGAACGTCATCGCCCTGGCCGCCGGTGTGTGCGACGGGATCGGGTTTGGCGACAACACCAAGGCGGCGCTGTGCACGCGCGGGTTGGCGGAGATGGCGCGGCTGGGGGTGGCGTTGGGGGCACGGCGGGAGACATTCTTTGGGTTGAGCGGTGTGGGTGATTTAATCGTCACCGCGTTCAGCCGGCACAGCCGCAATCGCGGGTTTGGCGAGCGGTTGGGGCGGGGCGAGACGGCCGAGCAAATTTCCGGGAGCACGCCGATGGTGGCCGAAGGGGTGCGCACCGCGAAATCGGCCTGGCAACTGGCGCAACGTCACGGCGTCGATGTGCCGATCACGCGAGAAGCGTACGCGATTATTTACGAAGGCAAACCGCCGACGCAGGCCGTGAAGGACCTGATGACGCGGGAAGCCAAGCCGGAATTCAGGAGCCCGTAGGCGGGGCGTCCGTCAGTTCGTCGCTGTGTGGGCGGGGGCGTACTTTTGGAGTTTCTCTCTGATGTCCTTGTTGCCGGGCTCGACTTCGAGGGCGCGGCGCCAGACGGAGATTGCTTCGTCGCGTTTGCCCAGTTTCATCAGGTCTTCGGCGAGGTGGTCGAACACGATGGGGTCGTCGGTGATCAATTGGCAGGCCCGGCGCAACTGGGGCAGGGCTTCGTCGTAGCGGCCAAGTTTGTAGAGCACCCAGCCCAGGCTGTCGATGTAGGCGCCGCTGTTCGGGTCCAGTTCGAGCGCTTTGTTGATCAGCTTCAGGGCTTCGTCGAGGTGGACGCCCTTGTCGGCCCACATGAAGCCCAGATAGTTGTAGGCGGCGTGGTTCTCGGGGTCGAGTTCGATGGATTTCTTGAACAACGGCACGGCCTTGTCGATCTTGTCGGCCCGTTCGCAGGCGGATCCGTAGGCAAAGTAGAACGCGCTGGTCAGCTTGGGTTCGTCCGGGGACTCCTGCGCCAGGTTTTCGGCGTCGGCGAAGGCGGCGAGGGCCTTGCTGTACTGTTTCGCGTCGCTGTAGACCAGTCCGTAGAGATAGGGGATTTGGTAGCGCGCGGGAAACTTTTCCTTGGCTGCCGCCAGTGTTTTGAGGGCGTCGTCGTACTTCTTCAGCCGTAACTGCGCGAGGGTGACGTGGACGTAGACTTCGATCTGGCTGGGATTGAGCACGAGCGACTGCTGGTAGTTGTCGACCGCTTTGTCTTCCTTGTCGAGGTCGTCGTAGAGATCGCCGAGCATGTTGTAGGTTTCGAAATGCGATGGGTCGCGTTTGATGATGTCCTCGAGCACGGCGATGGCTTTGTCTTTTTCGTCGGCTTGGATGTAGGTGTAGGCCAGACGTTCGCGCAGTTGGGGCACGTCGGGCCGCAAGGCGAGAAGTTTGGCGTAGGTTTCGGCGGCCGTTTTGTAATCGTTGGCTTCGAGGTAAACATCGGCCAGCCGCATCAGGATCTCGGGTTCAACGGGCGCCAGTTGCAGCGCTTTTTCATAGCATTGGCGGCTGCGTTTGCTGTCCAGTTGGGTGGCCAGGGACGGTTTTTGTTTCAGGGCGAAGGCGTAGAGGTCGCCGAGCCCCATCCAGTAGTTGGGTTCTTTTGATTGTTGGTGGAAGCCGCGCTCGAGCAGTGCAACGGCGTCCGCCGGCGGACCCTGTAGGAGATGGATCTCGAGCAGCGCGTGCATGGCGGTGAGCGACTTGGGGTCCAACTTCAGCGCCTGGTGCAAGGCCGCAATCGCCTTCGGTATTTGGTCGCTGCTGCGGTAGGTGATGCCGAGCAGCAGCCACAAGTCGGCGGCGGATGGATCTACCTTGATCGATGATTGCAGCAGCGCGTCCGCCTGGGCGAAGTCTTTGTGGCTGAGATAAATCTCGGCGAGGCGCATCGCCAGCGGGGTGCGCCTGGGGCTGGGGTCCAAATCCAGCGCCTTGACGTATTCCGGCACGGCGGCGTCCAGGCCTTCATTCATTTCGAGGACCAGGCCGGTGGCGTAATGGGCCAGTGCTTCCGCGTGGCTTTCCTGCTGCGGCGTCAGATCGAGGTCGGACGGCTGGTGCGCGGCCGCTGTTGCCGGCGGGGCCGGGGATTCGGTCTCCGGGCCCTCGTCGGAACTGGTGGAGGCGCAGCCCATGGCTGCACACGCCACCACTGCCAGCGCGGCCGCCAAGGCCCGCCTGTATGGACTTCCCCCCTTCATGGGTGCTCCCGGGGAGTTAGCGATTGCGCTTCTTATGCCGCATTGCCTTGAGGCGCTTGCGACGCTTGTGCTTGTTAATCTTCTGTTTTCGCCGCTTCTTGATCGAGCCCATTCAGGTCTCCTTCGTTCGTTTGGACCGTGCCGTCAAAATTCAGTAAATCACTTTGTTCAGTGGATACTCGATAATACCTTCTGCCCCCGCTGCTTTCAACTGCGGGATGATTTCGTGCACCACTTTTTCGTCGATGATCGTTTCCACGGCAACCCAGTCGGCCTGTGCCAGCGGGGAGATGGTCGGGTTGCGCAGGGCCGGCAGGGTTTTTAACAACTCGTCCAGTTTCGCGCGCGGCACGTTCATTTTCAGCCCGACTTTTTCCTCGGCTTCCAGCGCGCCGCAGAGCATCAATTTCAGTGTCTCGATTTTCCCGCGTTTCCATCCGTCCTGCCACGCCTGGCGGTTGGCGATCAACTGCGGGAAGCTGGACACCAGGGTGTCGACGATGCGCAGGTTGTTGGCGCGCAGCGACGAGCCTGTTTCCGTCAATTCCACGATCGCGTCGACCAGTTCGGGCGCCTTGACTTCGGTGGCGCCCCAGGAAAATTCGACGTCGGCCGTGACTCCTTTGTCCGCCAGCCAGCGTTTGGTGAGCGCGACCAGTTCGGTGGCGATGCGTTTGCCCTGGAGGTCCTTGACGGACTTGATGGGCGAATCGTTCGGCACGGCCAGCACCCAGCGGGCGGGGTTGGTGGTCTGTTTGCTGTAGGCGATTTCGCAGACCACGTGGACGGCGCTGTTGTTCTCGGCGATCCAGTCGGCGCCGGTGATGCCGGCGTCGAGGAATCCGTGTTCGACGTAGCGGCTGATTTCCTGGGCGCGGATCAGGCGCAGTTCCAGGGCGGGGTCTTCGGTGCGCGGCACGTAGCTGCGGCTGCTGGTGATCACCTTCCAGCCGGCTTTGGCCATCAGGGCGAGGGTGGATTCCTGGAGGCTTCCTTTGGGAAGGCCCAGCCGCAAGACTTGTTTTTTCTTTTCAGTCATGGTCGCGAAATCTCTTGTTGCCCGCGCGGGTTTGGTTGCCGCGCGCGGCGTATCTTTACCGCTGATTGCCTCTTCACTCCAGAATTTTCACGCGCCGGCCGATCAGGCGCAGTTTGCCCTCGCCGAACAGGCGGATGGCTTCCGGAAACAACTTGTGCTCGGTCATCTGGATCCGCCGGTGCAGCGACTCCGGGGTGTCGTCGGCAAAAATCGGCACCGGTTGCTGCAGCACGATCGGGCCGGCGTCGACGCCTTCGTCGACGAAATGCACCGTGCAGCCCGTGAATCTCACCCCGTACGTCAGCGCCTGTTCCCAGGCGTGCAGCCCGGGAAACGCGGGCAGCAGCGACGGATGCACGTTCAGGATGCGGCCCGCAAACGCCTGCAGCAGGGGCGCTTTGATGACGCGCATGTAACCGGCCAGCGCCACCACCTGGACGCCGGCTTTTTGCAGGGCGTCGACCATCTGCTGTTCCAGTTCCGGCTCGAGTTTCGTCTTGAACCGGCTCGGGCCGATGGTTTGCGCCGGGATGTCGCGTTTGCGCGCCCGCTCCAGGATCGGCGCGTCCGCCACGTCGCTGAGCACGACCGCGACGCGTCCGCGGATTTCGCCCCGCGCGCAGGCTTCCATGATTGCTTCGCAATTGGTCCCGTTGCCGGAGCCGAGCACCCCGATGCGTAATTCGTCGCCCGTCACGCAGGCTTTCTAAACGATGGGGGGGCAAAACACAAGTGCGGTTTGCCCGTTAAGGCGGACGGTCGGCGGCGGTTCACCACCACCAGCCGGCCCAAGGGTGGGGGTAAGGGCCGGAGCGATTGTAGAAATCAGCATCGTCCATGTCCAGCCGCCGTTGCCTGTCGGCGGCCGCGCGGACGCTGGTGTCGAGCATGTCGTTGACCACGCGGTCGCTGACGCCTTCCTGGCGCAACCGGACCACGTCGTCGGAACTCAGGTGAAAGATTGTGTGGGTGGCATCGATGCGACGGAGGATGTCATTGTCGCTCATGCCGGCCTTGACCATGGCAAGAACGTCGGATTCTGTCAGGGCAGAGGGACGGGGCGCTGGGGTGGCGCATCCGGTGATCAGGATCGCCAGAAAGGAGAGGACCAACAGCGTTTTCATGGAAATGGAACTTGAGGGAAATTGTTGGCGGGGCAGATCTTCGCGGGACTAAACATCTTTGGGGGCCGCACGCTTGATTTTTTGGATCAGGCCGGTCGTCGAGAAGCCGCGAACGAACGGCAGGATGCGGATCTTGGCGCCGACACCGGTCAGGACTGCGCGTTCTCGCGCATCAAGCGTCTCGGGCCGGTAGTCTCCGCCTTTGACATAGATGTCGGGACGGACGGCGCCGAGGAAGCGGTGTGCGCGTTTCTCGGGGAAGATGACGACGGCGTCCACGCAGGCCAAGGCGGCCACGACAGCGGCGCGTTGCCTGGCGGGCACGAGCGGGCGGTGCGGTCCCTTGAGGGCGCGGACGGATTGGTCGGAATTCAGGCCCAGGATCAATAGATCGCCCAACTTCCTGGCGCGCTGGAGGTAGCTGACGTGACCGAAATGAAGAAGGTCGAAACAGCCGTTTGTGGCGACAATGGTTTGGCCGCGGCGGCGCGCGGCGGCAGCCCAGCGTGCGGCTTTGGCCAGGTTTAACACTTTGGATGGCTGAGACTTGGGCATATGGCGTTTTGTCTTGCTTCTACCCGACAGTACGGCGATGATTTGTCGCGCTGAGAATGACCCACGGATTTCCCGTGGTCAAGGCTGATCTTAGGACAGACGTGGCCGTTGTGCCGGGGGCACAGCGGCTTTTGAACTAAGAGCGAGTGAGATTTAGTTGGCAGGAGGCTATGGAAACAATCCACCTTTTAGGTACGGTCGTATATTTTACGATGCTGATTGGACTGTCGTGCTATGGCGTCCATCGGTATTTGATGATTTTTCTCTATTATAAGTACCGGAAACAGGTGCCGCAACCGCTTGGCACCCTGGCCACTCTGCCGAAGGTGACAGTTCAACTGCCGCTCTACAACGAGATGTACGTGGCCGATCGCCTCTTGGATGCCATGGCGGCGCTCGATTACCCGAAAGACAAACTGGAAATTCAGGTCCTTGACGATTCGACCGATGAGACGACCGAGATCGTCGCGCGCAAAGTGAGCAGTCTGCGGCAAAAGGGCTTTGACATCAGCCATATCCATCGCGCCAACCGCATCGGCTTCAAAGCCGGCGCCCTGCAGAACGGCTTGCCCCACGCCACCGGCGAGTTCATCGCGATCTTCGACGCCGATTTTGTGCCACAGCGTGATCTGCTCCAAAAGACCATCCAGTATTTCTCCGACCCGAACATCGGGATGATCCAGACTCGCTGGGGACACATCAACGAGCAGTACTCTCTTCTGACCCGCATTCAGTCGATGTTTCTCGATGGTCACTTTTTAATTGAGCAAACGGCCCGGGCACGCTCAGGCAGGTTCTTTAACTTCAACGGGACAGCGGGCATATGGCGGCGTTCTTGCATTGAGAGTTCCGGCGGCTGGGAGCATGACACGCTGGCTGAGGACCTCGATCTGAGTTACCGCGCGCAGATCAAAGGCTGGAAATTCCTTTTCCTGCCGGAAATCGTCACGCCCGCCGAGCTTCCGGTCGAGATGAACGCCTTCAAATCCCAGCAGCATCGCTGGGCCAAAGGCTCCGTCCAGGCCTGCAAGAAACTTCTGCCCGCCCTCTGGCGCACTGACCTGCCCCTCAAAGTCAAAATCGAAGGCACGGTCCATCTCACCAGCAATTTCGGTCATCTGATGCTGCTGATCCTCTGCCTGGTGTTCCACGCATCCGCCTCGGCCGGCACGCATGAGGCCACCGGCGGCAATCCCTGGACCAAACTCCTGCTCGTCGACGTGCCGCTGTTCCTGGCCGCTTCGCTCTCGATCACGGCTTTTTACTTCTGCGCGCAGAAAGAGTTGCATGCCCAATGGTGGAAACGCATCCTCTACATCCCCGTGCTCATGGCGGTCGGCATCGGCCTGTCCGTCAACAACGCCCGGGCCGTCCTCGAAGCCATCTTCAATCACAAGAGCGATTTCGTCCGCACCCCCAAATTCGGCGTCCGCAGCCGCGGCGATTCCTGGACCGGCTCGAAATACCGCGCCTTGCGCGGCCTGGTGCCCTACATCGAACTGACCTTTGGCGTCTATTTCACCGTCCTGCTGATCCAGGCCATCGACCAACAACGCTGGTCCGTGCTGCCCTTCATCCTGATCTTCTCCGTCGGCTTCCTCTACGTCGGCCTGATGTCCACCATGCAAAACACCGGCCGCGTCCGTACTCCGCCCGAATTGACCCCCGTCAGCGCGTAACGGGGGAGTGGTTAGTGGCGAGTGGCTGGTGGTGAGGGGGGGAACTGCCGGATTTGTCCTCACTAAGCACTAGCCACTACGCACTCTCCACTCGCCCCCGGCCGCCGCAATCCAATCGCGAGGCTTGTAAAGCTACACTGCGTTAATCATACTTACCTGCTGATGGAGGTCTTGGTCTAAAGACGCGTGCCGCCGAAATTGCAGGCCGACCTTCGGTAGCGATGTGATATTGAAGTTTTAAATCTAGTGCTATGAGTGAACGGAAACGTCGCTTCGAGTTGCCAGAGAGCATTGAGCGCTATCTTGCGGCTCTGTCTAAGCTCTACGGACAGGAAGGGAGACGACAGTTACAGGAGATGATCGTCAATTCCCAAACGAGAGTTGTTGAGGAATGGAGTTATGACAACTGGGATGGAGGTACGTATGGACACGCTGTGTACTTGGTTCTCCCCGAATCCTTGTTCCTAAGTACAGTAAAAACGCGAGACGGCATCCAGAAACAGATTTGCCAAGACCTAAATAAGCTCCACAATGTCCGAAACGAGTTCATCGCAGAAGTTTTTCTAGAAATGGAAGTTGGAGACGAGCACGATTGGCGGAAAGATTCTGGATTGCTCCTGAGAGGAAGTCACCCCGTCCTCCCTGACGCGTCAAAACGAATTTGGGGCGAGACAGGCTTCCGGGTGTTCCTCACCCATAAGGCGAAGGACAAGAAGGAAACTTCAGACTTAAAGGAGCGTCTTCAGACGTTCGGTGTATCGGCGTTTGTCGCGCATAGGGATATTCGTCCCACAAAGGCGTGGCAGGAGGAAATTGAGAATGCGCTTTCCACGATGGACACGCTTGTTGCTCTCATGACGCCGGAGTTTCACGACAGCGACTGGACTGATCAAGAAGTTGGGTTCGCCTTCGGTCGTGGGATTCCAATTATCTCTGTCAAACTAGGAAAAGATCCGTATGGCTTCATTGGCAAGTTTCAGGCGCTCTCGTGCACATGGAAAGAAGCGCCCACTGAGATTGTCAAACTGCTAGTTAAGCACGAACGGATGCTCAATTTTTATATTCAAGCAGTTCAAAATTGTCCGAGCTGGGATGATGGAAATCTGCTGGCTGAGGTGTTCCCGAGCATTGAAGAATTGTCGATCAAGCAAACTGATGCGTTGGTAAAGGCTTTCAACGAGAACCGGGAGGTGTGGGGGAGCTTTGGTTTTAACGGCACGAAGCCGTCGCTTTATGGTGAGGGACTAGTGTTTCACTTAAATCGGCTCACCAGACGGACGTACAAACAAGAGATCTCCGGCGATAAATTTAAGATCGTGCAATGAACATTATTGTTGCCAAAAACATCGGGAATCCTTCCCCATCACTCCATTCCCCCAATCCACAGGCTTTCACTCCCCGTGCCGCTCCCTTCTCACCCGGTACAGCCGTTCGGTGAAGCCACCCTCCTTCTCGAAGGCGGCGGCTTGGGGGGAGGGGGGCTGGACGGGCACGGACTTGCACAGACTGACGTGGACGAACACGGACGGGCGGGGAGTTTCGGGCTTGTGGGGGGTGTTGGGGCGGGCTTAGACTGGCCTGACTGGCATGGAGAGGAAGGCGCCAAAAATACGAGAGGGGGAACCGCTCATTCCGTTGCATGGGGGGTACCGGAAACTCAAGAGCTTTCAGGTGGGGCAGTTGATTTATGACGTGACGGTGCGATTTTGTGAGCGCTATGTGGACAAGCGCAGCCGGACACGGGACCAGATGGTGCAGGCGGCGCGGTCGGGGGTGCAGAATATCGCGGAGGGGAGTCAGGCTTCGGGCACTTCGAAGAAGACCGAGCTAAAGCTGACGAATGTGGCACGGGCCAGCCTGGAGGAGTTACGGCTGGATTATGAAGACTATCTTCGGCAGCACGGGATGAAGATGTGGGCGCCGAATTACCCGGCGCTGGTGCGGTTTAAGGCGAAGCGGTGTGCCACGCTGGAGCAGGTGCGAGGCTGGGTGGAGGAAGAGCGGCGGGGAGCACGGACGGGCACTGACCCACACGGACAACCACGGACGAACACAAAGTCCGTGACAGTCGGTGAAGGTCCGTGTGAGTCCGTGCCGAGTTCCGCCCAGCTCGTGGCCAATGCGGCGCTTTCGCTGCTGAACCTCTGCTGCTATCTGCTCGACCGGCAATTGGCGGCGCAGGCTGCCGCCTTCGAAAAAGAGGGCGGGTTTACGGAGCGGCTGTACCGCGTGCGACGTGAGCGGCGCGGGGATTGATCACTCCGGCCACATCTCATCCCCGGCCTTGTAGGTCATGAGCTTGGCCATCTTTTGCTCGTTCTGTTGCTCCCACATTTCATCGTTGAGACGGGCGACCTGGACGCCGCCGTCTTTTTGGCCGAGCCAGGCGGCGATGAGGGGGTAGTTGATGCCTTGTTTGACGGCTTCGAGGGCGAAGAAATGACGCAGGCCGCGGTAGTGAAACCGGGGGAGGCCGGCTTGTTTGCAGGCGTTGCGCAGGGTGTGATCGCAGTCACGGCGGCGCAGCACGGGCCGGCCGGGGCCCGCCGGATACCGGCGTCTGATGATCTTTAACAGGAGCCGGCGCATGTTGGGGAAGAGGGGGACGGTCCGGCAGACGCCGCGGGCGTCGCGGACGCGGAACGTTTCTTTGTCAAAGTCGATGTCGGCCCAGATCAGGCCGGCGGCTTCGGCGCGGGTCATGCCGCTGCAGGCGAGAAGTTCGACCATATCGAGGGCGTCGTGCTGGCGGAAAAAAGTCAGCCGGTGCACCAGTTTGGTGAATTCGACCCGGGTGGGGATCTCCAGCCGGCGGTGTTCGACGCCGTCGGTGAACAACGAGGCGGCGGGGTTTTCACGCAGGACTTTCTTGTTGATGGCGTGGTCGAACGCGGCCTTGAGGGTGGCCAGTTCCATTTTGAGGCGGCTGACGCCGACCATCCGGCGGCGGCGGTTGAACCATCGTTCACAATCGGCCGCCGTGATTGTGCCAACGGGTGTATCGGCCAGGCCGGGCCAGTGGCGCTGGAGCACGTTCAGGCAGCTCCGGTAAACGATGCGGGAGCCGGGGGTGATGTCGGCCCTGGCCAGGACGGTGTCCGTGTAGTGCGCGGCGACCTTGCTGAAGGCAGGCGTCTGTTTCATACTAGATGCAGTATGCATAATCATGGGCTGGCGTGGCAAGACAATTTCAGCCACAGATGCACACGGATGGGACACAGATAAGGACCGGGGCCGTCATCTGTGAACATCTGTGTGCATCTGTGGCCAAGAATACGGCTTGCCATCGGGGCTGGGACGGGCAAAAATCCGGGCGCACTCATGGACTCTCTCGGAATCATTGCGGGCAATGGCGAATTTCCGCTGATCCTGGCCCGGTCGGCCAGGCAGCAGGGGGTCGGGCGGCTGGTGGCGGCGGCGTTTGAGGGGGAGACGGACCCGGAGATCGGGAAGGCCGTCGACGAGGTGGAATGGGTCAAGATCGGCCAGCTCAATAAATTGATCGAGGTGTTCACCTCGCGGCAGGTCAAACGGGCGGTGATGGCCGGGGGGATCACGCCGGCGAATCTGTTCAAGAATTTGCGGCTGGATTTTCGGATGATGGCGGTGGCGGCGCGGTTGAAGGTGCGCAACGCGGAAACGATTTTCGGGGCGATCGGGGAGGAGTTGGGCAAGGACGGGGTGGCGTTGATCGATCCGCGCCCGTTTTTGGGCGACGCGGTGCCGAAGGCGGGTTGTTTGACCCGGCAGAAACCGTCGAAGGACCAGCAGGAGGACATGGACTACGGCTGGCGCATCGCCAAGGAGGTCAGCCGGCTCGATATCGGGCAGACGGTGGTGGTGAAGGAAGGCACGGTGCTGGCCGTGGAAGGATTTGAGGGCACCGACGAGTGCATCCGGCGCGGCGGCGATTTGGCGGGCGAAAAAGGCGGCGGGGTGGTGGTGAAAGTGAGCAAACCGAACCAGGATTTCCGGTTCGATATTCCCTGTGTCGGGCGGCGCACGATCGAATCGTGCGCGGCGGGCAACATCGCGGTGCTGGCCGTCGAGGCGGGCAGTTGCCTGTTGCTGGACAAGGACGCGGTGCTGGGCGAAGCCGACAAACACGGAGTGCGGATCGTCGCGGTCCCTTTGCATGAGTGACGTGATCAAACTGGGCGTCGTCGGCGTCGGCCATCTCGGCTCGCAGCACGCGCGCATTTATTCCGAACTGGCCAAACGGTCCAACGGCCAATGCCAGTTTGTGGGGATTTTCGACACCGACAAGATCAAGGTGCGCGCGCTGGCGGAGAAGGTCGGCGGCGGCGTGTTCGAGACGGCGGAGGAGATGGCGAAGTTCGTCGATGCGGTCAGCATCGCCACGCCGACCGAGACGCACGCCAGCGTGGCCCGTATTTTTCTCGCGCAAGGCAGGCATTTGCTGGTCGAGAAACCGATCACCAACAACGTGGCCGAAGCGGAGGAACTCGTCGCGCTGGCCCGGGCGAGGAAATGCGTGTTGCAGGTGGGGCACGTCGAGCGATTTAATCCGGTGATGCGTTACCTGAACGAAGTGCTGGCCGAAGCGCGATTTATCGAGGTGCACCGGTTGTCGCCGTACCCGGGGAGGTCGACGGACATCGGGGTGGTGCTGGATTTGATGATCCATGATTTCGACGTGGTGCTGTCGCTGGTGCAATCGCCCCTGGCGGCGGTCGACGCGGTAGGTATTCCCGTGTTAAGCGTGAGCGGAAGACATCGCCAACGCCCGGTTGAAATTCGCCAACGGCTGCGTTGCCAACATCACCGCCAGCCGCGTGTCGGCCGAACGGATGCGCAAGATCCGCATCTTCGGCCGGACCGACCATGGCGCCGCCTATATTTCGCTGGATTACATGAAACAGGAGGGCGAACTCTATCGCGTCGCCGCCGATGACGCGGAGGAATCGGGGTTGCTGAAAAAGCTGCTGGCGGGCAAACACGCCAGCATCGTCAGCGAATTTGGCGGGAAAAAAATCGTGCGCGAGCCCGTGCCCATTGAACGCGACGAACCGCTCAAGCTCGAGTTGCAACATTTCATCGAGTCCATCCGCCATCATCGCGATCCGCTGGTCACCGGCGAAGCCGCCAAGCAGGCGCTGGAAGTGGCGATGGAGATCACCGAGTTGGTCGGGAAACAGAATCCGTGAGCGCCACGCATTCCTTGATGTTCATCGCCGGCGAAGCCAGCGGGGACGCCCATGCGGCGGCGCTGATCAAGGCGTTGCGCGCGCAGGCGCCGGGGGTGCGGGTCTTCGGCGCGGGCGGACCGAAGATGCGCGAGGCGGGGATGGAATTGTCGCTGGACCTGACCGAGCACGCCGTGGTCGGGTTGGTGGAAGTGCTGAAGAACTACGGCAAGTTCAGGAAAATCTTCTGGCAACTCGTGCGCGAGGCGGAAGCGCGGAAACCGGACGCGGTGGTGCTGGTGGATTTCCCTGGATTCAATTTGCGGTTCGCCGCGCAGATGAAACGGCGGGGCATCAAGGTCGTTTATTACATCTCGCCGCAGCTCTGGGCCTGGCACGCCGGCCGGGCCAAGCAGATCGAGCGCGACGTCGATTTGTTGCTGACGATTTTTCCGTTTGAGAAAGCCTGGTATGCCGCGCATGCGCCAAAATTGCGCGTGGAATTCGTCGGTCATCCCATGGCGGAACGGTTTCCGGGGTCGACCCAGACGCGCCAGGACGAGTTGGTCCTGCTTCTGCCCGGCAGCCGCGAGCGCGAGGTCGCGAAGATTTTCCCGGTCATGGCGCGGGTGGTGGAGAGCATGCCCGCCGACGTGAAATTTGTCGCAGTCGCGGTAAACGAACAATCGGCGGCGATGATGCGCCATCCGCGCGTGACGGTGGAGGTGGGCAACGCGCACGAATGGATGCAGCGGGCCGCGCTGGCGATCACCGCCAGCGGCACGGCGACGATGGAATGCGCCTTTTTCTGCTGCCCGATGCTCATCGTCTACAAGGTCAACTGGCTGACTTATCTGATCGGCCGGATGGTTGTGAAAGTGGACTGGCTCGGCATGCCCAACGTCATCGCCGGCCGCGCCATCGTCCCTGAATTCATCCAGCACGACGCCCGGCCCGCCCGGATTGCCGCCGCGGCGCGCGAGCTTCTCGAAGACCCGGTCAAGCGCGGTGCCATGCAACGCGAGCTGGCAGCGGTCGTGACCAGCCTGGGCGGTCCAGGGGCAAGCGAACGGGCGGCGCGGCTGATTCTGGCCGCCGCGTCTTAATTTTTCCGCGTCAAAAAGAAATCGGCGATGGCGGCGAGGGTGGCGGCTTTTGGGCCGAAGACGGTCAATTGTTTGTGGGCGTCGGCGATCAGGGCGGCGGCGTATTGGCGGGATTTTTCAAGGCCGAGGACGGTGGGGAAGGTGGATTTCTGGTTTTTCTCGTCGGCCCGGACGCTTTTGCCCATGACTTCCTTGGTGCTGGTGGCGTCAAGGATGTCATCGATCACTTGAAAGGCGAGGCCGAGGTCCTGACCGTAACGGGTGAGGCGTTTGAGTTGGTCGGGAGCGGCATTGCCGGCCATGGCGCCGAGGCGGATCGAGGCGGTGATCAGGGCGGCCGTCTTGTTGAGGTGCGTTTGCTTCACTTCGTCGAGGGAAGCCTTGCGGCTTTCGTTTTCCAGGTCCTGGACCTGGCCGGCGATGAGGCGCAGGCTGCCGGCGGCGACGGCGAGTTCTTTGACGAGTTGTTGGACGGGATAACGGCGCGGCGGAGTGGCTTTGGCGACGAGGATGAAGGCCTCGGTGAGCAGGGCGTCGCCGGCCAGGACGGCGATGCCTTCGCCGAAGACCTTGTGGTTCGTCGGTCGGCCGCGGCGCAGGTCGTCGTCGTCCATGCAGGGCAAATCGTCGTGGATCAGGGAGTAGGTGTGGATGCATTCGACGGCGCAGGCCAGTGGCATGGCGGCGGCGGTGCGGCCGCCAACGGCTTCGCAGGCGGCCAGGCAGAGGACGGGGCGGATGCGTTTGCCGCCGGCGAAGATGGAGTAGCGCATGGCCTTGTGGATGGTGGGCGGCGCGGCGGTTTCCGGCGGCAGCAGCTTGTCCAAGGCGGCGTTGACGCGCGGGCCGACGCGTTCGAGATACTGGTCGAGATTGAATTTTTCCGGGGATTTCAATGCGTTCTCCTCGTTGCGAAGTGGGTAGGATACGGGGCGGAGGCGGTTTTTCAAGCCTAAGATGCGGGGCGGGTGGAAATCGGGGGTTGACTTGGGCGGGGGATTTTTCGATAAGAGAGCGGCCTTTCTCTATGCCAACGTACGAATACGAGTGTCAAAAGTGTCACCATCGCTTTGAGTTGTACCAGTCCATCAAGGACAACCCGAAGCGGACGTGCCCGAAATGCCGTGGCCGGGTGAAGCGATTGATGGGGACGGGGTCGGGGATCATTTTCAAGGGGTCGGGTTTTTACGTTACTGACTATCGCAAGCCAGGTTACAGCGAGGCGGCCAAGAAGGAAAGTGGCGCAGCGGCTGCTCCTAGTTCCAGCGCGAAAGAGTCGTCTGCATCAAAACCGTCAACCAAAAAGACCTCCAAGGATTGATTCATGCTGAAGTGCAACAAGTGCGGGTTTGACAACGAGCTGGGGAGGATTTTCTGCCATCAATGTGGCAGCAAGCTCGACCTGAACCAGATCAAGCCGCCCAGCCGGGGCGGGCCGAAGATCCGGCGCAAAGGGCGGATGACTCCCGCGAAGTTTGCGCGGATCGTGATTGAGCTGATTTTCCTGCTGGTGGCGCTCTGGGGAGTTTATCTGGCCTGCCAAACGCCCGAGGTCCGTCCCTTCAAGCCGACGAACTCCCAGTTGCTGGCGGCCGACGACAAACGGTTGGTGTTGGAGCAAATGGTGCAACAGAGCAGGCCCGCCAGTGTGGAAGTGTCGGCCACGGAACTCAACGCCTTCATTTCCAGCATGAGCTTCGAGAAATCGAAGGGCACGGGAATGGAAGTGGTGCCGCTTGCGTTGCGGGCCGATTTGGGAGAGGGCACGGTGGAGTTGAGTTTTCTCGGCGAACTGCATTCGGGGGATTACCTGAGCAAGAAACTCTACATCAGTTACACTGGGGCGCCGACGGTGGAAGACGGCGCGTTTGATTTCAAGCCGGTGAGCGCCACGGTGGGCGAGTTGCCGATCCACCCGGCCCTGCTTCAGGCGACGCCCTTTGTGCAGGGCGTGTTTGAACGGCTGTTCAGCCGGTTGGACAACGAGCGAAGCGTGCTCGACCAATTAACTTCCATCGAGGTCCACCGCGACCGCGTCGTGTTCACGTACAAGCCCAAGCCCGGCTCCCATTAGCCCGCGTCGATCTCTTTCATGAATGTCCGCTGCGTTCGTGTCCGGCTGGCGGCCGCGCTGGTGTTTGCGCACGGTCTCGTGTGCGCCGCGCCGGCGCCCGCCCATGACACAAACGTTGCCGCCGCCGTCCCGCTGAACCGGGCGGAGAGCGCCTCCCGCCAGTTCATTGCCTACGCGCCGAACCCATTGCTGGCTTCGGCCGTCTGCGTGTTTACCGAGCGCGTCAAACAACAATGGCTCTCGCTGCTCGACACTCCGGACAACTGGCGCGATCCCATCATTCTCCTCGTGCGCCAACGGGAACCGTCCGAACAGGCCGCGCCCGCCATCGGCGTGGAGACGTTCCAGAACGAAATCCATCTCAAGTACCAGATCACCTGTCTGCTGCCGCCGGCGCTCGACGAATCCACCCTGACGGCCGCCCTGGTCAAGACGTTGTGCGCGGAATGGGCGAACCGCCAGCAGCCGACGTCGCCGGCCCAACCTTACGTCGTCGCCCCGTTGCCGCCCTGGCTTGTCCAGGGGTTGTCCCAGGCCATCGGCGGACGCCCCGATCTGTTGCTGGAAACCGCCCGTCGCTCCGTGGACGCCGGCCGGCCGCAAACGGCGTCCGACGTGCTGGCGACGACCCGGTTGCCGGAAGATCCCGCCGAACTGCAACTCTTTCACGCCAACGCCTGGCTGCTGACCCAGGGACTGCTGTCGCTGCCCGATGGCGCGCACAAGATGCGGCAATTCCTGACGGAACTCGGCGCCACGAAATCAGCCAGCAACGCTTTCGCCAGGGTTTACGGGACGGATTTCCCGGAGCCGGTTACGCAGGAGAAATGGTGGAGCATCGAGCAGGTCAGCCGCGCCTCGGCGTTCGTGGCGCAGGATTTGTCGCCCGAAGAAACCGTTCGCCGGTTGGACGCGGTCCTGCCCACCGCGCTGATGGCCATTGCCGGCAACCAGGCCAGCGGGACGCCCTGGACGGTCCCGCTGGAAGACCTCTGGCGCTACTACGAACAACCGTGGATGCGGCAACTCTTGCAGGAGAAGCTCAATCGCCTGGAAGCCCTGCGCAGCGAGGCGCATCCGCTCTACCGGCCCGTCGTCGAGAACTACATTGAAGCCATCGACCTGTTGATGGACGAGAAACTGAACCGGTTCAAGCGCGCGGCCGCCGAGGCCAATCGCGCCCGGGCCGCGGCCAATCAGCGGTCGCGGCGGGTGGCCGACTACCTCGACCGCGCCGAGCGGATTTACGAGCCCGGCGACGTCACCAATTCATTCGCCGACTACTTCCAGACCCTCGACCAAATCCAGTCGCTCGAAGAGAAACGCCACAACCCGATCAGTGATTATCTCGACCGGTTCGACAAGTAGTGCCTGCGTGCCCAAGTGCATGGAGTTTGACGCAGCTTCTCCAAATCTTCGCGGTTGTCTACTTTGACGATCCCGGTGAACAACGATTGTTTGAGTCCGGCAATGGAAGCCACATTCCACATGATTTTTCATTTTCTTTCATCAGCCACTTGATACCCGGAAAACAACATAATCGTCGCTTTCCAGAGGCAAGCATATCGCAAGCTTTCTCGATTCGGCGCTTGCGCGTTTCCAGTTGCTTGGCTGTGCATATCGAGAAAATCCAGTCCCGGCGCGCCAGGGATGTGATATCCGCCCACGATGCCTGCGCCCGCGGGGCGGCTGCAAGGGCTTTGCGCAGATCCATTGGCACCCTGGTCTCCGGTTCTTCTCCGGCCCGCGTAATCTCCACCGTTACCGTGTCTCCAGCGTCTGCGCCTGCAGCGTCGTGCATCGTTTTGTTAACCCTGAGCCAGTGACTTCCTTTGCCGTTTGTTTCGAGAGCGGCTCGAAAAGGCAAGCCGTTGATAGTTCCCTCAACCATCGTCATGCCTCGTGATGGAAGCTTCGCGCTCGCGTTCCTGGGCAGAGTAAGAAGGGTCCACGATCCAATCGTTTCGGTTGCCTTGGGCCGAAACAACTTGGCGCTGAAGCGAATCGTTGACTTGGGTTCCCGCCGTTTGGCCGGTTTCATATTCGGATGCGACCTTGGGACCTGCCCTAAGGCGCTTCATTCCCAAGCTGTTTCAGCAGGGCTTGCACCTTGTCGCGTTGCTCGCGCAACTGTTGCTGTTTCTCGCGCTCGCGTTGGACCGCGATGGGCGCGGCTTTGGCGACGAAGTTTTCGTTGGTGAGTTTTGATTCGGTCGCGGCCAGTTGTTTCTCGATGTCGGCCAGTTGTTTCTTCAGGCGCTGGCGTTCGGCTTCGGGATCAACGGCGCCGACCATGAAGATGGTGGCGGTTTTTGTGACGAGGCCCGGGGTCAGGCCGGTGGCCTCGTAGCGGGGGTCGATGGTGATTTGCTCGGCGTTGAGGAACATCTTCAGCGCGGGCAGTTCCGATTCGAGAAAGGCGGCATCGTCATTAGGTTTGATCGCGAAGTCGATCTTCTTCCGGGGTTCGATGCCGTAATCGTTGCGCAACTGGCGGCCCGCGCCGACGAGCGCGTAGAGCGTGTCCATTTTCGCCGCGTGTCCGGCGGTGGCGCCGGGGACGGGGTCGGCTTGCGGCCATGAGGCGAACTGGATCGTGTCGGCGCTGTAGCCCATGCCGCGCCAGAGTTCCTCTGTGATGAATGGCGCGAAGGGGTGGAGCAGGCGCAGGATGTTGCCGAAGACGTCGTCGAGCACGGCGATATTGGGGGAGACTTTGCTGGCTTCGATGTACCAATCGCAGAAATCGCCCCAGACGAAATCGTAGAGTTCCTTGGCCGCTTCATTGAACTTGTAGCCGTCGAGCGCGGCGGTGACGTTGGTGATGGCGTCGTTGAGTTCAAAGAGCAGTTTCAGGTCGTGCGCGTTGTGCGGACGGCTGGGCGGATTCAGGGCGCGCTGCATCTGGATGAACCGGGCGGCGTTCCAGAGTTTGTTCATGAAATTGCGGCCGGCTTCGCAGCTTCTTTTCGTCGAACAAAATGTCCTGGCCCTGCGGCGCAATGAGCATCAGGCCGAACCGCAGGCCGTCGGCGCCGTATTTCGCGATGAGATCGAGCGGGTCGGGCGAGTTGCCGAGCGATTTCGACATCTTGCGCCCGGCGGCGTCGCGGATGATGCCGGTGAAATAGACGTTCCCGAACGGCTTCTCGTCCATGTACTCGTACCCGGCCATGATCATGCGGGCGACCCAGAAGAAAATGATGTCGGGGCCGGTGACGAGGTCGGTGGTCGGATAGAATTTCTTCAGCGTGTCGGTCTGTTCCGGCCAGCCCATCGTGGCGAACGGCCAGAGCCAGGAACTGAACCAGGTATCGAGCACGTCGGGGTCCTGCTGCCAGCCGTCGCCCTTCGGGGCATCGAGGCCGCAATAGATCTCGTCGCCGCGATACCAGACCGGGATGCGATGGCCCCACCAGAGTTGGCGGCTGATGCACCAGTCGCGGATACTTGTCATCCAATGCGTGTAGGTCTTGGTCCAGCGCTCGGGATAGAAATTGATTTCGCCTTTGTCGACCGCCTCGGTGGAGCGGGGGACTTGGGGATATTTCAGGAACCATTGCTCGCTCAAGTACGGTTCGATGGGCACGTTGCTGCGTTCGCTGTAGCCGACGTTGTGGGTGTAGTCCTCGGTCTTAAGCAACAAACCCTGCTCCTTGCAATTGCTTCGACGACGGCTTCGCGGCATTCGAACCGGTCGAGGTCCTCGTAATCGTCGCCGGCTTCTTCGGTCATTTTGCCGTCGGGCCCGATGACGACGGTGAACGGCAGATTGTGCCGCAACGCCATCTCGTAATCGGCCACATCGTGCGCGGGCGTGACCTTCACGCAGCCGGTGCCGAATTTCGGATCGACCGCCTCGTCGGCGATGATCGGGATCTGTTTGTTGCGCAACGGCAGCAGCAGCTTGCGGCCGATGAGATTCTGGTAGCGCGGGTCGGTCGGGATTGACCGCGACCGCTTCGTCGCCGAGCATCGTTTCCGGCCGCGTGGTGGCGACGACCACGAACTCGTGCGCGTGCGGTTTGCCCTGAGCGTCCAGCAGTGGATACTTGAAATGCCAGAGATGACCCGGCTTCCTCGGTCATGATGACTTCTTCGTCGGAGAGCGCGGTGCGCGCGGCGGGGTCCCAATTGACCATGCGTTTGCCGCGATAGATCGCGCCCTTTTTGTAGAGATCGACGAACACCTGCAGCACGCAGCGCGAATAGGCTTCGTCCATCGTGAACCGTTCCCGCGTCCAATCGCACGAGCAGCCGAGTTTCTTCAGTTGCTGGATGATGATCCCGCCGTGCTTTCTCCTTCCATTCCCAGACTTTCTCGAGAAGTTCTCACGGCCAAGGTCGTCGCGGTGTTTCATCTTGCCCTCTTTGCGCAGTTTCCTCTCGACGACGGTCTGCGTGGCGATGCCCGCGTGGTCGGTGCCGGGCAACCAGAGCACTTCGTGGCCCTGCATGCGTTTGCGGCGGGCGAGGATGTCCTGGATGGTGTTATTGAGCACGTGGCCCATCGTCAGCACGCCGGTCACGTTCGGCGGCGGGATGACGATGGAGTAGGCAGGCTTCGACGAGCGCGGGTTGGCGGTGAAGACGCCTTTCTCCAGCCAGTGCGGCGTACCATTTGTCCTCGACGCTCTTCGGCTCGTACGCCTTCGGGATTTCAGAAGCTGCCATGGCCGACAATATAAGCGGACAATCCCGTGCGTTTGCAAGCCCCTTGTACCGGGGGGCGATTCATTGTAGGCTCGTTTCCATGACCAACGAGGAACGAAAGCCAATCGTGCAGAAATTGCTGGCGGAGGGCCAGTCGCTTTCTGAAGTATTGGACTATTTGCACAGGGAGAAGGGCGATTCCATGACGTACATGGAATTGCGGTTGTTGCTGTCGGAAATGCCCGACGCGAAGATCCCCGAAAAAGAGCAGCCGAAGCCCGCGTCCGCCCCAGTCTCGGCCATTGAGTCGGGAACAGGCGCGGCGACGCCCCCGGCGGAGGCCGCCGGCGGAAAGCTGTCGATCAGCATGGACCAGACACCTGCGCCGGGCAGCATGCTCAGCGGTTATGCGCGGTTCGGCTCGGGCGCAAAGGCCCATTGGTTCCTCGATGAGATGGGACGGCTGGGCGTCGAACCGGAGCTGGGTTCCTCCAAGCCAACGCAGCAGGACATGAAGGACTTCACGGCCGAGTTGCGGCGGTTGTTACAGCATGCGTAGGCCGCTGCTTCATTGAGTTTACTTGCAAAAACCCCAAGCGGTTCTATGATGAATACCACTATGTTTACGGGAGCTTATACGGCATTGGTCACGCCGTTCACCAAAAACGGAGCGGTGGACGAGCCGCGCTTGCGGGAACTGGTGGAGGGCCAGATTCGCGGCGGGATCGACGGGCTCGTTCCGTGCGGCACGACGGGCGAGTCGCCCACGTTGAACCACGAGGAACACAACCACGTCATTGAACTGGTGGTGAAGTTCGCCGCGGGCCGGTGCAAGGTCATCGCCGGGACCGGCTCGAATGCCACCGATGAAGCCATTTTCATGACCGAGCACGCGCGGAAGGTCGGCGCGGACGCGTCGCTGCAGGTGGCGCCGTATTACAACAAACCGTCGCAGGCGGGATTGTACGCGCATTTCCGCGCGATTGCCGAGGCGGTCGATCTGCCAATGGTGTTGTACAACATCCCCGGCCGGTGCGCGGTGGACATTGCCAACGAGACCACGGCCCGGCTGCGGCGCGATTTGCCCGAGCACATCGTCGGCCTGAAGGAAGCGACCGGCGTGGTCGATCGCGTCAGCCAGTTGCGCGCGATGGTGGACCGGGAGTTCTGCATTTTGTCCGGCGACGATTCGCTGACGCTGCCGATGATGAGCGTCGGCGCCGTTGGCGTGATCAGCGTCGTCTCCAATGTCACACCCCGCGAAGTGACGGACATGGTGCACGCGGCGCTCAAGGGCGACTTCGAGCGGGCGGGGCGCATCCACGGGAAACTGTTTCCGTTGTTCAAGGACCTGTTCATCGAGACCAACCCGGTCCCGGTCAAAGCCACGCTGGCGATGATGGGGCAGATCGAGGAAGTGTACCGGTTGCCGCTGGTGCCGATGAGTGACGCCAACCGGGCGCAACTGCGGCGGACGCTGGAAACGCTTGGCCTGGTCAAGGCATGACGCCGGTCAACATCATCATTTGCGGAGCCAAAGGCCGCATGGGCCAGACGCTGATTGCCTGCGCCAAGGCCGACCCCGAACTGCGACTGGTCGGCGAAATCGATGCCGGCGATGATCTGTCGAAGGTCATTGCCCGCGGTGATGTGGTGGTGGATTTCTCCTCGCGCGAAGCGACGGCGGCGGTCGCCAAACTTTGCGCGGAGAACAAGAAGGCGCTGGTCATCGGCACCACGGGGCACACCGATCCGGAAAAGCAGGCCGTGCGCGGACTGATCAAACCGATCCCGGTGGTTTGGTCGGCCAACTTCAGCACGGGCGTGAACGTCCTGTTCTGGGCGACCGGCAAGGTCGCGCAAATCATCGGCAACGATTGGGAGGCTGAAGTGGGCGAGACCCATCACACCGCCAAGAAGGACGCGCCGAGCGGCACCGCCAAACGGTTGCAGGAGATCCTCAAACAGACGCGCGGCAAGGACGCGCCCGCCCACGCCTTGCGCATCGGCGACGTCGTCGGCGATCACACCGTCACCTTCGGCACGCCCGGCGAGCGCATTGAGTTGACGCACCGCGCCAGCAGCCGCGAAACGTTCGCGCGCGGCGCGTTGCGCGCCGCGAAGTGGGCGTTCGCCCGGCAGCCCGGCCTGTACGACATGCAGGACGTGCTCGGGTTGAAGTGAGCGTCTCTCTTGCTGATGAAAGTCGGGCTCGCACTCGGTTCGAATCTCGGCGACAGGCTGGCGCATCTGCGGCAGGCGAAGGCCTATCTGGTAGGTTTGTCGAACGAGGGCCGGCACGCCACTTCGCCCCTTTATGAAACGCAGCCGGTCGGGTGTGCGCCAGACGCGCCGAAGTTCTACAATGCGGTGCTGGAGATCGAATTCACCGGCGCGCCGAAAACGCTGCTGAAGAAGGTGCTCGCCTACGAGATTGCGCATGGGCGCGACCGTGACCTGCCCAGGAATGCTTCCCGCACGATCGATGTCGACATTCTCTATTTCGGTGAACAGGAACTGATGGAGAAGGACCTGGTCATTCCGCATCCGCGCATGACGCAGCGGCGGTTTGTGCTGCTGCCTTTGTCGACGATCCGGCCCGAGATGATCGTGAAGGGCACGGGCAGGACGGTGCGGACATTGCTTCGGGAGTTGCCAACGGGAGGCGGTGAGGTTACGTTTTTGCAGCAGGACTGGTGACGAGCGATGAACGAGCGAAAGATCAACATCCACACGTTGCGCGCCATGAAGCAGCGGGGCGAGAAGATCGCGGCGCTGACGGCGTACGACTATTTCACCACCAAGATCATGGACGAGGTGGGGGTGGAACTCATTCTCGTCGGCGATTCCCTCGGCATGGCCGTGCTCGGTTACGAGAACACGCTGCCGGTGACGATGGAGGAGATGGTGCATCACACCCGGGCGGTGGCGCGCGCCAAACCCAACGCGTTGGTTGTCGCCGATATGCCGTTCATGACGTATTCGAGCGTGGAAGAGGCGCGGCGCAACGCCACCACGTTCATCCAGGCGGGCGCGGAGGCGGTGAAACTGGAGGGCGGCGAACCGGTGATCGAGCAGGTGCGGGCGCTGGTGGCGGGGGGCGTGCCGGTGCTGGGGCATATCGGCCTGTTGCCGCAGGCGATCCTGGAGACGGGCGGGTACAAGATCCAGGGACGCAAACCGGAGTCGGCCGAGCGTTTGATGCAGGATGCGAAACTGCTGGAGGCGGCGGGCGCGTTCGCCATCGTGATCGAGTGCGTGGTCGCCGAAGTGGCGACGACCATCAGCAAGGCGATCGGCGTGCCAACCATCGGCATCGGCGCGGGCGCGGGCTGCGACGGGCAGGTCCTGGTGAGCAACGACATGCTCGGGCAATTCACCTGGTTCACCCCGAAGCACGTGAAACGGTACGCGAACCTGTCCGAGGAAATGCGCAAGGCGTTTGCGGCCTACAAGCGGGAAGTGGAGTCCGGCGAGTTCCCGGGCAGCGAACACAGTTTTCAGTGACGTCCATATTATGGATGCGTTGACGGTCCGGCGACGTGGGGCAGGGCCCAGACGCAGAACAACACGGCGCCGAACAGCAGGAGCACTCCCGCCAGCACCAGCCCGGCCCGCAACAACTGCTTCTTCAACCAGCACAGGTCCACGAAAATCTGCCAGGCCCGCGTGAATTTCTGGTCGGTCTGCAGCCGCTGGCGTTCGGCGTCCGTCAACATGCCGCGGAGCATGTTTTCGAAGGCGTGTTTTTCGCCGAAGACGACGTATTCGCTGAACAACCGGGCGAACACGTCGTGTTTCATCACGCGCAACTCCTCCTCCTGGGCGCGCTCAAATGACGGATGCCGCTGCTGCAGTTCGCCGATGTAGAGGCTTACTGTTTTGTCCTCGGCTTTTTTGGCTGGGTGGGAGGCGTTGCTCATGCGCGTGTCCGCTTAGAATTCAAACTTGACCCCGGCCAGCCGCTTTTCGATTTCGCCGGCCACCGACCGTTCTTCCGATTCGTTGCGGGCGATGAAGGTGACGGACAACCGCAGATACGCGCCCGCGTCGTCCCACGGCACGGTCGAAATCAACTTCTCTGTGATCAGCCATTGCGACACGTCTTCCGCGCTCTTGAAGTGGATCGCCGCGCCATCGGCCGCCACGGCCGCCTTCGGCGCGCGGACGTAGAGGAAGAACGAGCCGTTGGGTTTGCGCGCGTCGAATCCCAGTTTGCGCAGGCAACCGACCAGCAGGTCCATCCGGCGCGAATATTTCGCGGCGATCTTTTGCGTGATTTCGGGATGCGCCAGCGAGGCCGCGCAGGCTTTCTGGATCGCCAGAAACTGGCCGCTGTCGCTGTTGTCCTTCACATTGGCGTAAGCGGCGATCAAGAGGGGATTGCCGCAGACGAACCCCAGCCGCCAGCCGGTCATATTGAAGGCCTTGCTCATCGAGTGCAGTTCGACCGCCACGTCTTTCGCGCCCGGGACGGACAGGATCGACAACGGTTTGCCCTGGAACACGAGCGCCGCATACGCGGCATCGGAAATGATCACCAGCTTGTTCTTGCGTGCGAACTCGACCGCTTCCGCAAAAAACTCCGGCGTCGCGCTGGCGCCGGTCGGGTTATTGGGATAATTCAGCACCAGCGCCTTGGCGCGTTTCAACACCTCGCGCGGGACGGACGCCAGGTCCGGCAGGAAATTGTTTTCCTCGGTCAGTTTCAGGTTGAACACTTCGCCGCCGTACCAGGCCGCGTGCGTGCCGAACACCGGGTAACCCGGCACGGTCATCAGCACCACGTCGCCCGGATTGATCAACGCCGCCGGCAGGATCGACAGCGCCGCCTTGCTGCCGATGCTGTGGACGATCTCCGTGTCCGGATCGAGGTCTTTCACGTCGCAGACCCGTTCCATCCACTGCGCCGCGGCGCGGCGGTACTCCGGCCCGCCGTTATCGGCGTAGCCGCGGTTCTCGGGTTTGGCGGCTTCCTCGCACAAGGCGCGCACGCTGAGCGGGAAGGCCATCTCGTCCGGCTCGCCCACGCCGAGGTCGATCAATTCGCCGCCCGGATGGGCAGCCAGCGCCGCCCGTTTGGCGCGTTTGATCTTCTCAAATTTATAGATGGCCGTGCCTTTGCCGAACGTTTTCCCGCCAATGCGGTCGGCCAAAAGCTGCTGAATGTACGATTCCGTCATGGGGCACGATTATACACAACGCCGGGGATTGTCAACCGGCCACTCGACCGGCCGACCCGCCGCCCGAAGTGCGCCATTTTGACCCATTCGCGACCCCGTCGTTTGATGCTGACCTGGTTTTTCATGAAAAGTTTTATGGTTTGACTAGGTTTGACTAGGTCGGACTAGGTTTGACTGGGTTTGACCTGGTGTGGAGGCGGAAATTTCCTCCACGGATTACACAGGTTCCACGGATTGAGGAGGTTACACGGCTGGACGTTCCTCCGGGAAGGCTGATTCCTGGCTTCTCTTCCTCAACGCCGTCATCCCGAGCTTGTCGAGGGATCTCTGTTGTGCCCTCCGTCTTTCGCCCGACCAGACCTATCCATTCTGCATATGTCATACTGCCCGTTACGATAACACATTTTCGCAATCCCGCAACAGGTCAAGCTGGTCAGTTCGGTCGTGACGGAGGGAGTCCAACTGAAGGCCGTCAGGGGGAGGAGGCGCGGTAGAAGCGTTGGGGGATAGTTGGTGGCTTGGGGGTCGATCTATTGGAACTGCCCGGGGGAGGTTTCTGGGGCGCTGGTGCGACGGGGCGGTTTTGTTATGCGCTTGTAAAGCGTCTTATGGGCGATGTAGGCTCACTGGATGGTAGGCTTTTTGAAGCGGGCGGGAGCGGTCATGGGGGGCCGCAGACGATCATTGTTGCTGGTTTCAGTCCTGTTTCTGACAGGCGTTGTCTCGGCGCGGGCGCAGGACGTTACCTGTATTTTCGTTGCGCCGTCCACGCCACTGACGGCCGGCAGCCGGGGCAGTGTTTGGCTCTCCTGCGTGAACAATTCGTCTCAGGCGGTCAGCCGGACTTTCGAGCCGAGCCTGCGCGGGACATTTACCTCGGGATCGAACACGGATGAAACGGTCCTTTCTCTCAATACCAGCAGCAGCGGGGCCGGGGCGGTGGTCGCGCCGGGCGGCTTCGTCAAAGAGGAATACCTGGTGGATGTTCCTCCCGGCATCAGCGGTCAGGTCAGTCTGGACGTCAGCAACTATAATCAGGTCGCGGTCCTGGTGAACCGGAGCGCGTCCGGGACTGCGGCGGCCGCGCAACCGGCATCAACGCCAGCCGCCACCAACGCGGCCGTCCGTTCGTCGCTGGTTGACTTTCTCGGGAAACACCTGTCCACGTACGAGCCTATTTATTTTCTGATCGGCTCCTATCCCGCCGTTGAGTTTCAGCTTAGCTTTAAATACAAACTCTTTGATTTCAAGGACGGCCTGAATCCGCTGGCGCATTTTTATTTTGCCTATACGCAGACCTCTTTTTGGGATCTCTTCGCCCGCAGTCCGTCTTTCTACGACACCAGCTACAAACCGTCGGGGTTCCTTTATTATACCAACGTTGTTGCCAACAGCGTTTTCCACCTCGATTTGCAAGGCGGTGTAGAGCATGAATCCAATGGCCGTGGCGGCGCGATGGAGCGCAGCTTGAATACGACGTACCTGCAACCCACAGCCCGGTTTGATCTGCCGGCGCATTTTCAGTTCACCCTCCAGCCGCGCGCCTGGTGCTACGAATACGTGGGGGGCAATAACCCGGACCTTGACGCCTATCGCGGTTACGCCGACCTGCTCTCCGCGCTGACGTGGACGAGTCCGCGTTCTTACGGGAAAAATCCGGACTGCATTGAACGGGTACAATTTGCGACGAAACTGCGCATTGGCGACGAAGGATCGCACGCCGGCTTGCTGTTCGATTTGAGGTTTAACCTGGCTGCCCTGCCCGTATTGCGTACATTCAACCCGACATTTCAGGTGCAATACTTTTCGGGCTACGGCCAAACGTTGCGCCAATACAATGAAACAAGTCACGCCTTTCGCGCCGGTCTTTGTCTCTGGTATTGATCCCGCGCCAACGTTTTCAGGCAGGGGAGATTTTCTGCGTGACGAGGGCGGGGGGTGGGGGCTAGGCTGCTGCCATGAAGCTTATCCGTGGGGTCCGGGAGATGCAGGAGGCGTCGGCGATGGTGCGGCAATCGGGGCGGCGCGTGGCGCTGGTGCCGACGATGGGGGCGTTGCATGAAGGGCATGCGGCGGTGATGCGCAAGGCGCGGGAACAGGGCGCGGCGGTCGCGGTGAGCATTTACGTCAATCCCACCCAGTTCGGGCCGCGGGAGGATTTCAAGCAGTATCCGCGCGATCTCGATGCCGATTGCACGCTGTGCGTGCGCGAGTCGGTGGACGTGGTGTTCGCGCCGGAGGACGCCGAGATGTATCCGGGCGGCCTGAGCGATCGGGCGAAGCTGGCGGCTTCGACTTGGATCGACGAGACTTCGCTGACCAAACGGCTTGAGGCGGACCGGCGGCCGGGGCATTTTCGCGGGGTGTGCACGGTGGTGGCGAAACTGTTCAACATCGTCCACCCCAATATCGCGTTGTTCGGCCAGAAGGATTACCAGCAACTCAAGGTCGTCCAGCGCATGGCGCGCGATTTGTGTTATCCCGTCGAGATCATCAGCGTGCCGACGGTGCGCGAGCCTGACGGGCTGGCCTTGAGCAGCCGCAATCGGTACCTGGACCCGGACGAGCGGGCGCAAGCGTCGGTGATGTGGAAGGCGCTGAGCATCGCGCAGGACTTGTTCAACGAGGGGGAACGCAACACGCACCGGCTGGAGACGGCGATGATTCGCGCGGTGCAACTGGCGCCGCAGGCCCGGCTGGATTACGCGGAGATCGCCAATCCCGAGACGCTGGAGCCGGCGGTGGAAGCCAGGCGCGGCGACATCGCGTTGCTGGCCGCCCGCATCGGCTCGACCCGCCTGATCGATAATTTGATCCTGTAAGATTCCGCTCGCGTCGTTATTGCAGGGCCAGGTCCGCCCGGTTGTGGCCCTGATAGGCGGCGTCCACCACTTTGGGCGCGGCGACCGAGACCCTCTCCGCCGTGACCTTGCCGGTTTGCAGCAGGTAGGCCTGTACCTTGTTGGCGCGGTCCTGCATGAGCTGCTGGAAATCAGCCGGGGTGATGACCGTCTTCGCGAGGAGATATTTTTCCATGTCCGCCACCGTAACGGCGCCGGTCGGTTCGGCGGCGCCTGCCGCGGCCGGGGGAGGCGCGGCTGGGCGTAGCGGCCCGAAGTTCTGCCGCGTGGTGAGATGTTCCAGGAGGGACTGCTGCCTCGCTCCGGAGCCGTTGGCGGAGACCAGGCCCGTGGCTTGCGCGTAGGCGAGTTTCATCAGCCGGTCGTGGTCCTGCGGGTCGAGCACGACGGCGTCAACGGAAGGAATCTTTTGACCCTGCGCGGAGAGTTCGTTCATCCGCAGTGTTTTGAGTTGGCGTTGCACTTTGAGCGCGGCCAGCGCCTCGCGGTCCTGGACGGGATCGATGGAACCGTTGATGACCAGATGCAGCGCGGGCCGTTCATACAAGGCCGTGGCCAGCGCGTCGAGTTTGTTGATTTCGCCCTCGGCGAAGTCGGACCCGCCCGCGGTATAGCCGATGAAACTCAGGTCCTGGCCGCCGCCGAACATCGAGCCCAGCAGCGCGAACGGTTTGGTCGCCGCCTTGACGATGATGTTCATGAACACCTGGCAGACGATCGGGAACACCTTGAATTTCGGATCATCCAGCCGTCCCGTCACGGGCACGTCGAGCGAGATCACGCCGTGACGGTCCTGCAACAGGGCGATGGCCAGCGTGACGGGCAGTTTGGTCGCGTCGGGACTGCCGCTGGCCGGCCCGAGGTGAAGCTGGTCGACCCGGACGTTGTTTTTGGCCTTCAATTCCTTTTGCGTGACGTAGTAGTGGAGGTCGAGGGAGAGCGTGCCCTTTTCCAGCGGGTAGCCGGCGTATTTCGCCATGTACGGCGAGGCGGCTGTCAGTCCGATGTCCTGGTAGTGGATGCTGAGATCGACAAACAGGTCTTTGGCCAGCGGGTTGAGTTGTCCCGTGATCGTGAACGGCGCGAAACCGTTGACGTTGCCTTTGAAATCCACGGTGGCGGCGGTGTTGAGGTCGGAGGTCAGGCCTTTGATGCTGCCGTTGACTTTCTCGATGGCGGAGGTGACGTGCGGCTCGATTGATTCGTCGGTGAAACGCAACGTGGCGTCGTCGATCACGACGGCGCCGACTTGCACTTTATACCCTCCCAGATGCTCCGGCGGCTGGTTCGTCCCGGTCGTCGGCGCAGGGGGTGGCGGGGACGGCCCGCCGGCGGAGGAGGGCGGTGCGGCGCCGGCCGGTTTCGAGCCGGCGGGCAAGGGCAGCAGCGTCGCGCCGGCGTTGAGTTCGGCCAGGCGGATTTCGCCCACACTGGCGTTCTTGGCGGTGGAATCAAACGCCACGTCGCTGACCACGAGGCGCAGTGTGTCGATCACCGCCCTGGCGGGTTTGGGTTGCGTCACTCCGACCTGCAGGTTGGTGATATCGAGCGTGGCGTTGGAGACGGCAAAGGTGATGGTGTCGTTGATCAGGTTGAAGCGGTAGTCCGTGTGGAAATCGACCCGTCCCTCCAGCACGTCGATGTGCGCCGCGTCCTGGATGTAGGGCGCGTAGCGGTTGATCTGGAACCCGGCGATGGTAAAGGCGCCGGACGAACTGGGCGGCGCGACGTCGACGTCGCCGGACCAGGAAAATGTTTCGCCGGTGTCGGTGGTGGCGACAATGGAGTAGGGGCTGCCGGCTTTCGGCCGGGTGGTGAAATGGCTCAGGTGAATGTTGATCGGGCCGACGCGTTGCTGGAACGGGACCGGGCGATGCAAATCAGTGAACGATACCGCGCCGGCCTGGATGCTGAGTTCGTCGATGATCAGCAGCGGCAATTGTTGTTTGGCCTGCGGGCCGGGGGTGGATGCGGCGGCGGGTGCGGCGGCGGCCGGGGCGCTGTTAGTGGGGATGAGATTGGAGAAGTTAAGCGTGCCGTCGGGCAGATAGACGATGGCGGCCGACGGTTCTTTCAGGCTGATTTCGTTGAAGGCGATCCCGCGTTTGAAGGCGGAGGTCAGCGGCGCGAAGTGCACGTACAACTCGCCCAGCGACGCGAACGGCGCGCCGTTGGTCTCGGTGAGCGAAAAGCCGCGCATGGTGAAGGACAGCGCGTAGGGGTTGAGCCGGATCTGTTCCACCGCCACGGCCCGGTGCGTCAGGGCGGGCAGGCGCTTGAGCAGTTGCCATTTGATGATCGCCGGCAGCAGGAAAAACCCTACCAGCGTGTAGAGCAGGACAAAGCCGCCAATGCCGATCGTCCATTTCGACCGCAACCAACCCTTTGCCTTCATGCAAGGCAATTTTAGCCGATGTGGTTTGGCAAGTCACTTGCAAAGATGATCTCATCACCGTCGCAGTTCCAGACTTGCAACGGACTGAATTCATCCTTTTTCAAGAGGCGGAATTGCTCCGGCACGGTGCGTTTGGTCAGGCGACGGTCCCACACGCCTGAAGCGTTGCATCCAAGCACGAGCGCGTGGGCCTTGTACACGCGCGGCCGGCCGATGATGCGCGCCGCGCCGGACGGCAGCGCGGGCGGCGGGCGTTTGTCCAGCGCCAGAAAGCTCAAGGGCAGGCTGCGCAGATCGATGCCCGCGATTTTGGCGAACCGCGCCCAATGGCCGTCGGTAAACACGGCCCGGGGCGGCGTGGCGAAGTGGTGGCACCAGTGCCGTTCGTTTGCCGGCGCCAGCATCCCGCAGGCGGCCTGGTGCGTGCAGGGAGCGACCACCTGGAAGCTCCCGCGCAATTGTTCGCGCACGGTGACCAATGCCCGGCTGGCCTCCTGGGTGCCCGGCTCGATCCAGATGACCGCCGTGACTTCGCGCGCAAGCTTGAGGAGTTCCTCAATCTGCCGGTCCGACAACTCGGTGAGCACGTGGCTGACGAGAAGCGTGGCGAAGTGGCCGCCCGCGGGCGGTCCGGTCCGCACGGCCAGGTGTGGAAATCGGTCCGCCGCTTTGCGCGCGGCGAATTGCATCGCCAACGGTGACCGGTCCCACAACGCCAGCGCGGAAACGGATTCTGGTAGGACGTGTTCGACGAACAGGCGCGAGGCGATGCCGCTGCCGCAGCCCCAATCCAGCACGTCGCCGGGCGGAGGCGACCACCCGCGCCGCTTGAGTTCGTTCAGGACGTGGTCCCATTTCCAGCCGATCCGTTGCGCGAAGGTCTTGTCGTAACTTTCGACGGTGCGTTCGTTGCGCCAGTAATCCTGCGTGCCGGCCGTGCCTTGGAGAAAGGCGGTGCGCAGCCGTTCCAGCGCGTCCCAGTCAATCGCTTCCCAGTTCATGCCGATGGCGGCTGGTTCCGCAGCAACGGATCGAGCGCGTGATGGTCGATCCCAAAAAACGTTTTGCACTGCTCGATGCGCTCGCGCGCGGCGGCGGAGGCGAACGGCATCTCGCTCCGCACGGCGGCGATCATCAGATTTTTCGGGGTATGCTCGGAGGAAACGAATTCCATGACCTTGGTGCGATACCCGGCCCATTCAAGGAACAGGGCCCGGAGGCCGTCGGTGACCCATTCGGCCATGCGTTCCTCCATCACGCCGTGGCGCAGGATGGGCGCGAGCGGCGCGGGATGCTTGAGTTGCGGGCGCAACTCTTTCTGGCAGCACGGGGCGACGACGATCAGTTGCGCGCCCAGCTCGATGCCGCGGCGAATGGCGTCGTCGGTCGCCGTGTCGCAGGCATGCAGCGCGATCAGCGCGTTGACCGGTGGCAACGGGGCCGACTCGATTGTGCCCGCCTTGAATGCCAGGGCCGCCGCCCCGATCCTGCCCGCGAGGCGGTTTGTCGTGGCCACCAGTTCCTCGCGCGCTTCCACGCCGATGATTTTCACGGGCAGTTTCCAGACACGATGGAACAGGTGCCAGAGGCCGAACGTCAAATAACCCTTCCCGCAGCCCATATCAGCCAGGGTCAGTTCGGGAGTTCCCTCGACCCAGCCGCAGTCCTTGGCGAGGTGCGAGAAGATTTCCAGGTAGCGGTTGATTTGCGTGTACTTGTCGGCCATCGCCGGACGAATCTCGCCGGCATTGTTCATTACGCCGAGGCCCTGCAGCCAATCACGCGCGGTATCGTCGAGGACCGTCTGGCGCGGTTTGTCGTGAACGGGCAACGGCGTCCCGGTGAGGGCCGGTTTGTGGCCGACCGTCCGCGCCGTGCCTGTCTTGTCGTGCAAATACTGCCAGTCCCGCTTCGTCGTGCCCAGCAACCCGCTGCGAAATTCCTTTTCGAGCTGGTCCAGAATCCAGTCGGCCGCTTCGTCCACGGGCAGGTTCCGGGTCACATCACGCGTGGGATAGCGCAACGTCAGCGACACATGCGGCCCGTCCTTGAGTTCCACGTAACGACCCAGGATTTTCGTGGGCGCCTCCTGCGGTTTCACGGGACTGGACAACACCAGCCGCACAAACGTCCCGTCCGCCAGGCTCGCGGCCAGTTTCTCGGCAAATTGTTCGATGGGGTCCTGGGTCATTGGAATAACCAGGCCGAATACTACGCGCCCCACGCGAACCTTGGCAAGCGTGCTACGGGTGGTGTCCTCGCTTGAAATCCGGCTTCAAGCATTGAGTGATCTAAAATCGTGCCGTTACTCCACCGCGGACTTGAATCGGTTCGACGGGATGGAAGACATTCCCAAACTGCGCCGATGCCGCGGGCGTCTGGCGATATTGGTAGGCGTAGTCAATGTCGTGGTCGCGCCGGTTCAGCAGGTTCAATACTTCGACGGAAATGCGCCAGGTCTTGTTGAGTTGATAGCCGGCTTCCGCGTTGAGCAAAATCGTTTCGCTGGAGCGGTAATTTCCATCCGATGTTAAATCACGCGGGCCAAAATAGCGCAGCCGCAGGCTCGACGAGAGTCCATACCAATCATGCAAGGTGATGCCCGAGGAAATCACCAGCCCGACTGCTTCCGGCACGTGCGTGCCGCCGGGGCTGCCTGGCGCTGCGTCGGAGGCGTCACCCGAAGTAAACCGGGCGATGGAATCCGCGACGTCCAAATCAAACGCCAGATGTTGTACCGGCGCGAAGTAGTTGGCCCATTCGACGCCATAGCGGTTGCTCGGATTTTTGGAAGCAACGGTGCCTCCCGTGTCGCCGTTTTGCTGCAATTCGGAATCGCTGTGAAGATACCAAAGCGATAGGGTGCTCTGCAGATGCGGTACGACCAGCGTGCGTATCCCGACTTCCGCGCCTTTGGTTTGGACCAAACCGGGAATCTTCGTGCTCGGCGTGTTGGGGGAGGGATTGTCGGCCGAGATTGGTTCCACTGTTTGTGTCGTCCCGCGTCCGTCGTTGCTGTGAAGATCAAATCCACCCTGGAGATAATATTCCGTCTTTGCCCACGGACCGAAAATCAGGCTCAGCTTGGGGCTGGGCAGAGCGCTGAAGGACGTGCCGGAGTTGGTCGGATTGCTGAGGCTGGTGACATCAAAATAGTCGATGTCGCCGCGAATGGCCGCAACCGAACGAAACTTTTCGGTCCACTGGACCTTGTTTTCCACCCAAAACCCGGCCTGCGTGTCCGTAAACGCATGCGCTTCCGTGGTGGCGGGCAACGTGGTGCCGGAGGAACTGTCAATTTTGTCCACGCGCACGCGATTGTCTGTCTGGTAAAGGCCATTGTTGATCCAATCATTGCGGGCTTGCAAGCCGAAGGTGTTTTCCACGTCCCGGCCCCACCAGTCGTTGAAAAGGGTGTGGCGCATGTCCAGCCCGCCCACCCAGCGCGTGTCCTGCTGCTCAAACTGGTCGCCTTGCTTGGTGTCCGTGAGGTAGTAAGTGAAGTCGGAAAACAGATCGAGATCGTAATAAAATCCGTACGCCGTGATTTTCGTCTCGGAATTTCCGTCGTCACGATGCCATTCGCCTTGCAGGCTGTACCGCTGCGAATGGCCGCCGTCCGTCGGATTGAGTGTGCCGAAGAAACCGACGAGGGGCACGGCGGTTTCGGGGAATTGATCGCTCGAATTCCATTTGCCGTGATAGCCCCGCGCGGTGACGCTGAAACCGTTGTCGTCATCATCCTGGCTGTAGGTCATCAAGCCGTTGAACTTGACATAGGCGTCCGGATGCACCCACGGGCCGTCGTCATGATACACTTCGCCTCCGTAGAGCAGATCGCCCGGGCCGAGTCTTTGCGACAGGCCCGCCACGCCGCGCTCATACCCGTACATGCCGGCTTCGACCGTGGCGAAGTCTTCCGGCAGCACCTTGTAAAACACCAGATGCGCCGAACCGGCTGAACCGAAATTGCCGACGTCCGCGTAATAAGGGCCTTTTTCGTAATCCACCCGCTCCACAAACTCCGGGATGACGACGTTCATGTCGGAGTAGCCCTCGCCGTGCGCGTGCGACGGCAGGTTCAGCGGCATGCCGTCGAGGAACACCGCGAAGTCCGTGCCGTGATCCAGATTAAAGCCGCGCAGAAAATACTGGTTCGCCTTCCCGCCGCCGGCATGCTGCGTAATGATGACGCCGGGAACGGTTTCGAGGATTTCGCCGCTGCGCAGGATCGGGCGGTCTTCCAGTTGCTCCCGGCCGGTCTCGCCCTGCGACGCGGATGCCGCCGTGCCCACCAGGCTGGCTGCCCGTCCCTCGACGACGATGCCGGGCAGGCGCTTGATTTGATTGGTGGCGGCCGACGGAGGAAGGTTGTTGGTTTGCGACCAGGCCGGATGGACGCAAGCCAGTGCAAGCAAGGACATGAAGCCACAGCGAACAACAATCTGTTTCATCGCGCTTCCTTTCTTGGGCTCGTTGGCACAAAAAAAGCCACCTGCAGTAGCTACGGGAGTTGGATCCCGCCATCGCTGCTGCAGGTGGCTTTACAGGGAGCGTGTATAGGGAAAACCGCGCGAAGACGCAAGAATAAACTGCCCGTGCGGAACAATTCTTTCGTCAGGCCGTTGCTTGACCGATCACTGGCTGTGGGTAGAAAGGGGCGTGCGCGGGTTCTTCATTGCCGGAACCCAAATCAACACGCCCCGTTCCTTGATCCTGCCGTCTGTGCCCGGCCGCTTAGAACATATAGCTCACGCTGACCTTGAACAGCACCGGGGCCACGAGCTGGTCGCCCCGGGTGTTTTCGAAGACGGGGAATTCCGCGTCCCCGTAGACCTTCCACGGATGCAGGTCGAACTCGATTCCGGGAGAGAGCAGCACGCGCTGGTAGCCGGAGGCGATGGGATGGGCCGCCTGGGAACCGCTGTCACGGGTCCGTTCGGACCCGATCACCTGCGCCACCGGATTGATCCTCAGATTGCGCAGCGAGAACCCGGTGTAGTAGATCCCGGCGGCGGCATCGATTTCCGTGCCCGGGGTGTAATCATTTTGTGTCAGCACCGGCAGGTCCAGTTCCGCCTGCGCAAACCAGGTCCATCTCTCGTGGTCCCAAGGCAGGTTCTGGCGATGAAAACCGCCGAGGAGAAGATCGGTGCTTCCCGAACCGACTTCCGTGTCGCGATCGACGTCGCCAAACGCGTCGTTATGTTTGTAATCGCCCGTCGGCAGCTTGGCCCCAAAGGTCAGGCCCGAAGACAGGTCGGGGGAGAACCCGGTGTAGATGCCCTTGAGTCGAATATCGCCGAGGGCCCACCAGTCCAGCGACACGATGCTGCTGCCTGACTTCCCGCCGGTCGTCTTGAAGTACCGGTTCCAGTAAGGCACTTCCAACTGAAACCCCCAACTGCGGTCGAACATGTACTGCAGATCGGCCGTGATGAAGTGGGTCCGGATCTCCTTGTCGGCATTATTGGCGGCCGGTGCCTGCGATGTCCCCCGCCAGTTCATCGTCTGGTCCTGGTAATCATAGTCCAGCGAGATCATCCCGCCGGGCCCTTCCGGCAACATCGCGCTCGTGCCCACGCCGAAAACACCGCATCCGCAGGCACAGCCGCGGGCAATGCGGGGTGTGAGGCCGACCGCCAGTAGCGCAGCCAGCCCTATTGTTGCGAATCTAATTTTTTTATGGCTCATATCAAGAATCCAAAAGTTGCAAAATGCCGCGTTTTTTGCGGCTCAGTTCAGTTTAATTGTGGGATACACTGCCTGCGCCAAACGGAGTGCAGGCAACAAAACGAAGACGTGATCAGACGAAGAGGAATCGGGGCGGGGGAGTCGGCGGTTGTTGGCTGAGACCTTCTGCAAAAACGTTTACGGCCGGCGACAGCGGAACGCTTTCCGGCGCGATCACCAGGGAACACTGCGGAGCGGGCGGAAACTCAAACCGCACCAACGGCATGGTGAACTCCGCTTTCTTCTCGGACCGTTTACCGGCGGCAATGGCCTTGCAAAGAGAACAAGGATGCTGGCCGTCGAAGGTGCGCGTCACCGCTTCCGTGAAACAATCCGCGCGAAGATTCTGCGCCAGCATCGTGGTCCACGCCACTGACTGCAGCACGCCCCAATGCGCCCCCGTTGCCGCCAACAGGGTGAAAATCAAAACAATGTTGCGAAGTCGCGCCAGCACGAGAGCGTTTTTTACATTTCACCACCCGCAAGTCAAGCTTGCGTCGGTTTTGGTTTGTGGGAGCGCCCGGAAGGGCGCACTGCGAGAAAACGGCCTTCGGCCGCCCCCTCATAGATTAGAACCCAATATAAATGTGTCTTCGGGCGCTTAGTGGAGAAGACCGTAAACGACGAGGTGGTCGCTGGTGCCGACGTAAACCTTGCCATTAACCACCGTGGGAACTGTGAACTTGACGGCGTTGCCCGGCGGTTGGTCGCGTTTGTTTCCCGCCATGGTGCTGTTATAGATTTCCGCCAGTCCGCGCACCCGATAGGCGTGCAAGACAGCCGGCCCGTTCCTGAACTGGTCGGTCTGTAACGTCCAGATAACGGCGGTCTTGACCGCCCCGGAAATGCTGGGTGTCGACCCGGGAAAACACTCTGACACGCTGCCCTTGGCGCCCGGGGTCAAGTTGGACGGATTTCCCGCCAGCGTGAATGACTTCAGCACATCGCAAGAGCCCCCGTCAACGGCGCCGTGGTAGTAAACGATGTTCGACATAAATGCAGGCGTCGTCCAACTGCCGGCGATTCCACCTGGAATTTCCTGGACGACTTGATCATTGCCACTGCCGCTGTGAGACTTGCCGAGGTTATCGCGATTAACCAGGTAAATCGTCCCTTTTTTGCCGCAATGCACCAAAAGGTGTTTTGGACCCGATGACTGATCCGGCAGAATAATCAATCCGCCTGAGCCCAAATCCGTGTCATTGTTGTCCAGATCGGACTGGTTCCAGGGTGTGAAGTAATCGACTATCTTGAAACCCCAGCCGTTTTGGTTTGGCTGGCTTTGAGTCGAGGACGGGTCGGGCTCCACTTTCAGGATGGAATCTCCAAAGTCCCCGGACGCCGGCCAGCCCTGGCCGTTCAAAGAGTCGAACGCGCCATTTCCGGTGGCGACATAAATCGAACCTCCGCTGTCAGCAGCGGGACCATCGCCGGCCTCCCAAATGCCGCCCCGGCTTCCGTTGGGGGTCGTGTTGAGGACACCCACCAGTTTCAGGCTGTGAGCATCAAAAGCGAGGAGCCAGCCGTGGTAGGGATTGTTGTCTCCGTGAGATGCAAAGGCTATGTAGACAATGCCATTCAGCAGCAAAAGTCCGGGACGGTTCATTTGTTTCAATGCATCAAAGGTCACCACATTGCCCACGGCGCCATCGCCGCTTCCATTAACTGACGGCCCGGAAATGTAGGTGGTGCTTACGTTGTCGGTCACGGTCTCCGCGATCACCACCGGACCGCCATATTTCTCCGCACCGCTGCCCAGATCCAGAGCATGGAGCTTATGGACATAATGGTACTGACCGTTCGTGACCTCCTTCGTTTTGGCTTCGACGTAAATGGTGCGGGTATTCAGATCAATCACCGGCGTGCTGGTGATGCCGATCTTCGGATTGATATCATCCGTGTCAACGTCACCATTCGGAACACTGGTCAACTGGACGGCCTGATTTGTGAAACTCACGTGCCACAACGGATCGGCATTGTAGGGCCCCGCGACACTATCCGAATCAAAGGCGTATACGCTGTCGTTTTCGGTTACCACATACACGACGTTGTGAACTCCGCCATTCGGAATCGCGACCTGCGAAACGACCAGAGGCTGACCGTAAACCTGCCCGTCCACCGGATGTGTGAAGAGCAATCCAAAGCCCTCGGGGTTCACGTTGGACGGGGTCAAGATGGTTTCATTTGGATTCAGTCCCGTCCGCGCATTGTTGTTATGATAGGTGACCGCTTCCGAACAACCGCCCACGACAACCGCGGCCGAGGCCGGACTGATCGTACTGCCCGCATACTGATACGCGGTGAGCGTGTCACCCGTATTGAGCGCCTGGCCTCCCCCGATCGCCAGTTCCAAGTCACCCGGCACAGCGCCTCCGTACCCGATGATGGCGCCGTTACGCTCGAGCACGACAGTGGCGCCCACCTGCGAGCCCCCGATCGTGACAAACCGCGAGTGATCGCAAACCGGCGCAACGATGGTCAATTTATTCAGCGAGACGGTGTTGGTTTGCGGCGGTGAAAATTTGCTTGAGGTGCATAGCGTTTGCCTTGCCTGAATAACCGGGTGCGCGGAAATGGGACTCACCTGGCAATAGTTGTCTTTTGCAGTGGCGAACCCGTTGCCGATCACCGAGCCATGGTCGGTCACCTCCACATACGCGCCGACATAAAGATTGTGAAGCTGGACCGAATCATTGCCCGGAATGACGGGGTCCACTGTCGGCGCAAGCACCGGGTTGGGCGACGGCAGGACCCTTACCGCTAATGAGTTGGGCCCGGTAAGCTTCAGTGGCGGATCATTGGGACAAGCGACTTGTTGGGCCGTGATCTTGTGGCCGGCAACCAATGGGGTCGTCAAAACCGGGTCGGAAGTGCCAGTCGTTTCGTCCTGTCCGATTGGGTTCGCCCCATCAGACACGGTAACGTATGCGCTCGGCTCCAACTGATCCACCGGCACGATTTGGCCGCAGCTGTAAATCGTGTGCGACACCACCGGCTTGGGCAACGTCGTCACGTCATAAGGCGTCACGAGCACCGGCACGTAGGATTGGACGCTGGTGAAATTTCCAACGGTTTGCGTGGCGGTGATCTTTTCGTTCCGCACGAGCGGGCGGCTGAGATGCACAACGGCGCCCTCGCCCTGCGGGCCGAGCCACGCATTATCCAGGTGGCCGACGTGATGTGAGCCGTCGGCGTAAACGTCCAAGTCAGCGGATGGGATGAATCCCGACACCAAAACGGCTTGCGCACACTCGTGGATCGGCGACCAGACCAGCGGAGGCGACAGCTCATCGCTGTTCGTCACCGGAAAGCGCTTGTTAATGCGGGTATAGTTTGTATCGGTTTGCGCGCTCACTCCGCCGGCAGCGACCATGATCGCGCATATCAATACACCAAGCTGAAGGCCGGGTTTTCGAGACAGAATGGCCGGTATATTCATAATCGTTGATGTCTTTCTTGTTGTTGAATCGGGATTTCCCATATGGTTTCTTGTTCGCGACCAGCGTGGGTCTTTTCGTGGTTCTTTTTCCTCGGCCATGGTGGGGCGAATGATATATGTAGATGGCATAAGTCAGGGGGCCGGTGAGGCCGTCAGGGCAGGCCCGATCCGCTCAGTCCGGGATACCAGAACCATTTACCATCGTCGCGCTGCCAGGTGATGTAGACGTGCCCATCCGTGCCGAGACAACCCACTTGCAAAGCCGGCTTGTTTCTGTCCGAACCCAGGCCCACGGCGATATCCTGGAACTGGGTACTCTGCGGGTTCGGCAGCGCTGGGTTGTTGTTGGCGTGCCAATTACCGGCAGTATCTTGCGTTATCAGATACAGGAGATTGTCTTTGCCCAGGCCAATGACCTGCAGCGGCTGGTGTCCGCCCGACACCGGATAGCCCGGTGCGGCCGCCACCATCGACAAGGGGGGCGTGACAGGGGTCTGGGTGGGGATCACGCCGTAGCTCTGCCAGGCATTCCCAAAGAGTGTGTCCGGATTACTGCTCTGTTCGTTTGTAGCCCACTCTTGCTTGGCATTTGTCAAGAGCCATGGAGTCCCTGCGCCGCTTGGAAGGTTTGCCAACAGGATGGCATCGAGGTCGGCACCGGGGTTGCCTTGGACGGCTACCACAGAGGGGATTGCCGCACCGCTCAGAAAGGGGGTGGGGATGATCCCGGAACTGGCAGCAACGGGTACCCACTTTGTCCCGTTTCCGCTCACATCGATGTAACAATAAAGGGCGCTGCCGCCGTCCACTAGAAGGACAACCCCAGCATTAGCGCCGTTCCGTACGGCAACACTCAGGCGATTGACCCCGGTCAAATCTCCCAGCGCGGAACTGGTGAAAACGGTTTTCGAGGTCATGGATCCCGGAGTCCCGTAGAGCGAAATAACGTTTGTTGCAATTAGCGTCTGGTTATACTCTAGCACTCCTACCAAAAGTGCTTGCTGGTTTTGATAACTCACGTTTGGAACCCAGACGGCGCTCATACCGTTCACACCGACGGCACCAAGTGCGGAAAACTGGGTCCAGCCCCCTGTAGAGGAGGGAATTGAGTAATATAAAGTCCCGGCACTGCGGCTTCCTGCTGTCGAGACCGCCAGAAGGAGGTTATCAAGACCCAATATATCGGAAAACCCTGACACGCCTGATGGCAGGGCAGGCGCTGCGCACGCTTGCCACACGCCCCACGCCGATTGCTCGAACATCGATAGATTCCCGGCTGAACCGGAATTTGTGGCGCCATTGAGATAGGCAACGTAAAGACTCTTCTTGTTGGTGCAATAGCTCAGTGCAATTTGATGTGCCATGAGTGTCTCCTCCGTGAGTGGTTTGTCGTGCCTGACATGATTGAACGAAGGACCTTCGCCATGCTTCTCGTTGACGGCGTAACCTGATTGAGGCGTTTGTATACCAAACCGCCTCTTCCTTGTCTGTCAGGCTGCACCCTGATTTTTTTGTAGGGGAATCCAGTACATGACTGTCCTGCTGCTCCATGACAGGCAGGCAAGCAGAGGGCCGGGGTCCGGCCTTTCGACGGTTTTCTTTAAGGCATTCAAAGCGTCCAGCTTGTACTTGCAGGAAAGGCGGACATGTGCGATGGTGCGGCAAATGATATATGCAGATAGCATAGATCAGGCGTCCAGCGGGGCCGTCGGGGCGGCGGTGTGCCCCGGGGGGGGCCGGGCGAAAGGAGCGCGTCTTCCGCCTTCGCAGGGCCTGCGGCGGACAGGCCTAGTCAAACCAAGTCAAAGCTAGTCCAACCTAGTCCAACCATAAATTCTCAGGAAATCCGTGGAATCTGTGTCATCCGCGGAAGGAATTATCCGCCATCCCTGTGTATCCGTGTGCATCTGTGGCTTCCGCTTTCGCTCGGAGCTTCGGCGGGCGCGTACGGCCTAATACGACCTAATACGGCCTTAATCATTTTTGAGAAACGGGAAAATAGCAAAATCCGGCTGTTTGGGAACACTTTGACGCGGGGGGGCCGGGTCTCGTAGGATGATCAAAAGCATGGACGGGCAACGCAACTTCGATTTTTTGGTGATTGGGACCGGTATTGCGGGGCTGACGTTTGCCCTAAAAGTGGCCCGGGTGGGGACGGTGGGGCTGATTACCAAGAAGCATCGCGCGGAGAGCAACACCAATTATGCCCAGGGCGGCATCGCGGCGGTGATGGCCAAGGACGATTCGCTGGAATTGCACGTGCGCGACACGTTGGATGCCGGGGCGGGGTTGTGCCGGGAGGACGTGGTGCGCACGATCGTCAGTGAAGGGCCGGCGCTGGTGCGCGAGTTGATCGAGCTGGGGGTGAAATTCACCGAACAGGAGAACGCGCGCGGCCAGTACGATCTCGGTCGCGAAGGCGGCCACACCCGGCGGCGGGTGTTGCACGCGGGCGACATTACGGGGCGCGAAATCGAGCGGGCCTTGCTGGCGGCGGTGGCGCAGCACCAGAACATCTCCGTGTTCGAGGATTCCCTGGTCGTCGACTTGATCACTTCGCAGAAGCTGGGCCAGGCCGGGCCGAACCGTTGCCTGGGTTGCTACGCGCTGGACGAGAAGCGGGCCGTGGTGGAAGTGTTTGCCGCGCAAATCACGCTCCTGGCCACGGGCGGTTCGGGCAAGGTGTATCTCTACACGACCAATCCCGACATCGCCAGCGGCGACGGCGTGGCGATGGCGTATCGGGCGGGCGCCAGCGTGGCGAACATGGAGTTCATCCAGTTTCATCCCACCTGCCTGTATCATCCGAAGGCCAAATCGTTTCTGATCAGCGAGGCCGTGCGCGGGGAGGGCGGCATTCTGCGGGGCAAGGACGGCGAACCGTTCATGAAACGCTATCATCCCATGGCCGACCTCGCCCCGCGCGACATCGTGGCCCGCGCCATCGACGCCGAGGTGAAGAAAACGGGCGCGGAATGCGTGGTGCTGGACATCACGCACAAGGACCCCGAGTTTGTGAAGAAACGGTTCCCGAACATTTACGCGCACTGCCTGGAGTTTGGGTTCGACATGACGAAGGAGCCGCTTCCGGTGGTGCCGGCGGCGCATTACCAGTGTGGCGGCGTGGTGGCCAACGTGGACGGCGAGACGGACATTGCCGGATTGCTGGCCGCCGGAGAGGTGGCCTGCACGGGGTTGCACGGGGCGAACCGGCTGGCGAGCAATTCATTGTTGGAAGCTCTGGTCCTCGCTCATCGCGCGGCGCAAGTGGCGGTCAGGGGCGGCGGCGAGGCAGCCGCGAAGCCCGGTCCGTTGCCGCCGTGGGAAAGCGGGAACGCAGGCGACCCGGACGAACTGGTCGTGGTCACCCACAACTGGGAGCGAGATCCGGCGGCTGATGTGGGATTACGTCGGGATCGTGCGCACCGACAAACGGCTGTTGCGTGCGCGGTCGCGCATCCAGAATTTGCAGCGCGAGATCAACCAGTTTTACTGGGACTACAAGGTCACGCCCGGCCTGATCGAACTGCGCAATCTGGCGCTGGTGGCCGAGTTGATCATCGAGAGCGCGCTGCAACGCAAGGAATCGCGCGGATTGCACTACACGCTGGATTATCCCCAGAAGGACGACACCGGCTGCCGGCACGACACGGTGCTGCGCAAGGGGTGAACGGGGGGCAATCATTGCGGCAAGATCGCGCCTTCGAATCCAAAGGACAGGCGATTCACCTGCGTCTCCCCGGGGACCAGGATGGTGAAGTCGTCGTCGTAGAATTTCCCGGGCAACCATCGGTCCGTGGGCCAGATGCCATGGCCAAGCGGTTGGACATCGGAGACATACGTTTCCTCCTCCAGGGGCGGGACGAATTCATGCAACAGACATTGCGCCGCCATGTCCGCATGCACCGGAGAGGCTGTCGTGCAAAAGACTTTGAGTGTCACTTGTTTCATTCGGTCGACCGATGCCGACGGCGTCACGGTGACTGTAAAGCCCGCGAGGCGGACTCCCTGACCCAGGTCGGTCGATTGACGGATGGCGTTCGGCGGGAGGGCGTCGCGTTCGACAACGGCGCGCGCATCGAGCGGCGTTCCCTGGCGCGCGTAGAGGACGAGTCCGTCTTCGGCGCGGATGAGATGCAGGCCGGCCAGGCTTTCCACCTGCCGTTGGACGCGGCGCACGCGGGACAGCCAGTCCATATTAACGGGGATGGTCCACGAATCGCGCAGGTCCAGGAAGACGTAATCGATCGAAGGCGGCACGGGAGGATCGACGTAGAGGTATTTCTGGGTGATGAAATGCGTCGCAATGCGCTGGGTGGCGAACAAGGACGCGTTGTGATCGAGGTCGCGGGCCATGTCCCGCACCAGCGCGAGCCGGCCGGGATACAGGCGGGACGGAAGCGTGTTCTTGCTCCAAAACGTGTTTCCCAGAAAGATCGACAGCACAATCGCGGTTGCCAAGGCCCCTCCCAGCCACGCGCGGCGCGCGGCCGGTTCCTCTGTCCGCAGGGCCTCGGCCAGCGCCCAGAAAACGACGGGCAAGAGCGCCGCCTGATATTGGTAGGCAATGCTCTTCAGCGTGGGATGCAGGCAATCAAACAGGAACACCAGCAGTCCGACAAACAGCACGGAAGGTTTTTTGAGGGGAAGAAACTGGCACGGCGCCAGCAGCACCGCCGCGAAACAAAGCGTCGAGGCCGCCAACAACCTGCCCCAAAACACCCCGGGACGCAGCCAGGGGGACAGGAATATCTTCCAGTCGTTGGCGCCAAGATCGGAGAAATAGCGTTGCGCCGGATAGGCAGCGGATCCCATGGACGGGATGATGAACGATGTCACGACAAGGAAATAGGCAAACGCGGCGAGCGCAATCCCCGCGCCCATCCAGCGGCGTCGTTGGAACAGCGCGAGGTACACGCCAAACATGCCGATGACGATGGCCGTGTCCTCCTTGATCACCAGGGCCCAGGCAACCGCCACCCAGGCCAGGCCGGGACGCCCCCCCGACCACAGGGCCAGGGCGATGAAGAGCAGCAACAGGCAGACACTGCTCCAGTGAAAGCCGTACGATCCGCCGTAGATCATCTGGGAAACCGAGGGATGGGCCAGCCAGCACAGCGCCATGAGCAAGGCGGCAATCGGGTCCTTCCAGAAATGCCTGCCCATCCAGTAAATCGGGACGGCCGGGCCGATCAGCGCGACGATTTGCAGGAGGACCGCCAACTTGAAGTCGGGCCAGCACCACCACAACAGCGTCCATGGCAGGATCCCCGGCTGAAAATGGTCGTAGAACAAAGGCCTGTCAGGATTGACCCGCAAGAAGAGTTCGCGCGGGTTGGCCACCGTGTTGAACATCAGCCGCGCATACTCGCCGCAATCCGCGTATCCCAGGGCGAGGTTGTTCAGGTAACCCACTTGCTGCCGGAAGAAGTATATGCCGAACGCGCCGGCGGCCGCCCAGACCAACACGGCCGTCCACATTCCCGCTCCGGCCTGCCCCGCCGGGGCCGCGCCGGACCGGCCAGCCTGCTCCCGGGCACGGCGCGCGGCCGCCCAGCCGAACGCTGCGGAAAACAGGATCGCATCCCAGACCTGCGGCGGAACTCCGAGCGCCCTTTTGACCAGGATGATGCAGGAAGCGGCGGCCAACGGCAGGACCGCCCGCGCCCACTCGCGCGCAGCCCATTCATCGCACCGCAGCGACACCAGCAGGACCATGGCGCCCAGGACCGCCAGCCCGCTCCACATCCACTCGATCATGCCAGGAACCACCTTTGCTGTCTGATAGAGTTGGGGGGAATACTGGTGACCGAGCAGAAACCAGAAGGCGGCCAGAATGAAGGCCAGCATCGCGGCCAGCCCGGTCCACGGAAGAAAACGGCGGATGCTCTGTTTTGGGACCGGGTCCATGCAGCGCGGAATCTAACAAGCCGGCGGCGGCGACCTCAAGGCTTGATAATTTCCCGGGTCACTGGTAGGGTGCCCGCGCATTGCACAGGAGGGCGCGTAGTTCAGTTGGCTAGAACGCACGGATCACACCCGTGAGGTCATAGGTTCGAGTCCTATCGCGCCCACCATTTTTGTGAAACGTTCACCGTGAGAGACCGACGGCTCATCGTCTGCCTGCTGGTTGCGCTGGCCGCGCGGCTGGCGTTCATCTTCCTGGGATTCCCGTACCTGCAGCAGCGCTGGCAATTGCGCGAGGACGGCGACGGCTACGGTCTGATCGCGCAGAGCATCCACGAAGGACGCTACGATGACGTGACGCGCGGGCCGGTGTATCCCATGTTCATCGCGGCCCTGGGTTCGCCGCTGACCGTGAAGGTGTTCCAGGCTGTTCTCGATACGCTGACGTGTCTGCTCATTTATCTGCTTGCCGATCGAAACCTGTGGGGCGCGTGGCTGTGGGCGCTGTATCCGATGGCCATCTGGCGCGTGGCTTTCATCAACAAAGAGGTGATGCTTGCCTCCTTGCTGATGACCTGCGTTTGCCTGCAGGTGCATGCGTTGCGCCGGCAGAAGGCGGCGCCGTGGATGTACGCGGGAATCTATCTGGGGCTCGTGAATTTGTGCAAACCGATGTTCCTGCCGTGGCCGCTGATGATCGCCGCGCTGGCGTGGCTCAACCGGAAATCACTCGCGCACGTCGCCGTGCTGGCGCTGGCGATGCTGGTGGTGGTCGTTCCGTGGACGATGCGCAACTGGCGTGTGACCGGCGGCGAGTTGATTCCGGTGGCCACGGAGCAGGGAGGCCTGACCACCTTCGTCGGTAACTATCAGCCGACCGCTGGACTGTGGGAAAGTCCGGCAAAGCTTCGCTGGATGGCGGCCGTCGCTGAGATCAGGAGCCAACACCCGGATGCCTCGACGGCGGAACTTGACCGGGTGTTTTACCGCGCCGCCTGGCTGCAAATCGCCGCGCATCCTCTTTCGGCCGCCGTGCTGGACGCGCGCAAATGCGTCCGGTTCTGGTTCCTTGGCGCGAAACGGCGCGAGCAGGCGCTCGGCGTGGTGGTGCAGGGGGTCTACCTGGCGCTGGCGGCCATCGGTCTATGGCGGCTGCGGCCCTGGAACGATGGGGTGGTGCTGATGGTGACGCTGGTGGGGTATGTCATGTTCCTGCACACGCTGAGTTACGCTGATCTTCGGTTCAGTCTGCCAGTGATGCCGCTGGTGTGCGTGTTCGCTTGTTACAGCCTTTGCAGGACGGAAGCGACCCCTTCGGCGGCCTGACGAACGTCATAGTTGCCTTGCACCGTTTCACGGCCGGCAGTCCCCAGTTTCACGCGCAGGTCGGGGTTGGCGATCAGTTCGCCCAGATACGACTTCCATTCCGCGGTGGTCTGCGCCAGGAACCCATTGACTCCGTGGCGCACGATCTGAGGGTGGACGCCGACAGGGGAGGCGACAACCGGGATGCCGCAGGCCATGTACTGAAGAAGTTTGACGCCGCACTTGCCGCGTTCCCAGAGCGTGTCGGGCAGCGGCGCGATTCCGATGCCAATCTGCGCCAACTCCGCCAGTTCGGTATCCAGCCGCCACGGCCTGAAGTCACAGGCAAACCCAAGTGCCGCCGGATCGCCCGACGCGATCACGCGCGGTTGCAGGCCCAACTCGTTGAAAGCGGGCGCGAGCGGCTTCAAATAGGGAAGCGTGGTGCGGCTGCCGATCCAGCCAACCGTGGCACCGCCCGCGCCGCGGGGATAACGGGCCGTGTCCACCGCGCTGGGCACGACGGTCACGTTGCGGTTGAAGCGGCCGGCGTATTCGGCGAGGAACTCGTTGCCCGCGATGACCGCCGCCGCAACACGCATCACCTTTTGCACCACCCGCTCCCGATGCAGCAAGCGCAGCAGCGGCGAGCCACCCTGGCGCGGCAACCAGATCGCGTCGTCGAAATCGAACACCAACGGTTTGCGGGCGGCGATCCTGCGTTCCCAGCCGGAGGAAAGACCGGGGAAAACGCCCTTCTGCACGACCACCGCATCGAACTGGTCGATCTGCCGCAGATCCGCGCGGCGGCGCTCCCGGGCCGCGCGGAGGGCGGCCGGTTTGCCCGTCGATGCGTTCTGCAGGTAGATCCGAGCGTACAACTCCGAGCCGATGGCGGGAGAAACCTCACAATCGATCCCGTGCTCGCGCAACAACGGCAGCAGTTGGTACACGCGATAACGGCTGGACGGCCCGAGTTCGCTGGTCTGCGTCAGGAACAATGCCTTCACAGTTTCCACGCCTCCCCGGTGATCGCCCGATACTCTTTTCGGCCGGTCAACGCGCGCAGCAGCGAGCCGAGTTTGACGGCGCACCGCAACAACGGCAGTTGCCACTTCGGGAAATGCTTGCGGTAAAAGTCGAACAGGCTCCGGTAACGATGCCGTAGCGCAGCCAGCCGGTCGGCCGCGCTGCTTTGCCCGCCGAGGTGGACCACGGTTGCCTCGCTGACAAATAACACGCCCCAGCCGGCCCGTTTCAGCCGCCAGCATAAATCGACTTCCTCAAAATACAGAAAGAACCGTTCATCGAGAAGCCCGACCTGTTCCAGCGCCGCGCGACGCAAGAGCAGGCATGCGCCCATGAGTTGGTCCACCTCGCGCGTCGTATCGTGGGCCCAGTTGCTCATCCTATATGGCCCTTGCCAGCCGAGTTCCGCTCGCATCATGACGCCCAGCGTGGGGAACCGGCGGCAGGACCGCTGCAATGTGCCGTCGGGATTCAGGATGCGCGGGCCGCAAGCGCCAATCGCCGGCTGGCCGATCATCGTCCGGACCAGTTTTTGCAATTCGTTCGCCTCCGGTAGCGTGTCGGGATTCAACAACAACACCAAGTCCTCCGTTGTCGCGCGGATCCCCTGGTTGCACGCGGCCGCAAACCCGCGGTTCTCCGCATTGGCGATCAGTTGGATCGACGCAAACTCTTCCCGCACCATGGCCGCCGAGCCGTCGGTGGAGGCGTTGTCCACGACAATGATTTGCGGCGCGGTGGCGTCGGCAGGCAGGCGGCGCAGGCAGGCGCGCAGAAGTTCGCGCACGTTGTAGCTGACGATGACGATGGCGACTGGCAGTTTCACGTTAGAACCAGAAGTCCTTTGCCGCGCTCGTCCAGCCGTTCGAATAACGGTGATACCGGCCTGCCGCCAGTTCCGACGCGATGGCCGGCAGCCGCGCGAGTTTGCCGCGCGGCAGGCCGGCACGCCGATGACAATGGCGGATCTTTTCGTCGAGCAGGCGCAACACGTCCGCGCGACAACGGCCGGGGGGCAACACGGCCAGCCGGGCGCCGGCTGCTTCGTACTGGGCGGCGACCTGCCGATAGTTTTCTGGTGAAGCAGCCTGCGCCAAGTGCCAGCGCTCGAGAAATCCCCGTTTCGCCGCGCCAAGTTGCTGGCCCGCGTGCCGGCGATACTTGATCAGCGGCTCCGGCAGCATTTCCAGCGACGTTGTGGCCGCGATCAGCAGCGCGATCCAGCCGTCATGCACCCAGTTGTCGGGAATCGGCAGTACAAGGGCGCGTTGTTCTGCTCGCAGCGCGAGGGTTGCGCCGGTCACCACGTTGTGTTTAAGCAGCACCGGGAGGGCGCGGCCTGCGCGGAAGGCGCGTTGTTGCCGCCTGCCGAAGCCCACGGCGTACCACAGGCGTTCTCCCGCTGGTTGCGAGTTTGCGTCCACGATTTCTGCGTCTGAGAACGCGGCGCCGGCCCCCGGGGCGTCCCGCAAGCCGGCCTCGATGCGCGCCAGTTTCTCGGGCAGCCAGATGTCGTCCTGGTCCGCAAGCGCGATAATGTCACCGACGCAGAGTCCGATGGCTTGTTCAAAGTTCTTCGTCGAACCCAGGCGTTTGGTGTTGACGGTGAGCCGCACGGGGAACCGGACGTTTGAGCGGAATTCGCCGATGATCGCGACTGTCTCGTCCGTGGAACAGTCGTCACACACCACGAGTTCGTCGGGCCGGCGGGTCTGGGCGGCGATGCCGGCCAGTTGTCCGCCCAGGAATCGGGCGCCGTTACGCGTGCACAAGGCCACTGAAATGGCGTGTGAAGTATTTGTCATCTTCGTTTCAGAAAGGTGTTCAGTTGGATCCACAGCCCTTCACGTTCGTCAGGAGCGAACAACAGGAACCACGCGACAGGCACAACGACAATTGCGCAGCCCAGGAAGAACACGGTTTGCCACCAGGCGTTGATGGGGGCGCAGGCCCCCGCGAACAGCGCCAGTCCGACGGCGGCGGCCGGGGCCAGGGGGCGCATGGCGGAGGTGCTTTCCGGCAGTAACCGGCCCGCCACCGTGAACAAGACGGCCGCGTCCACGCTCACCCGCGCGGTCCAGGCAATCGCCGCGCCTTCGATCCCGTGCGCTTTCAACAACCACCACAAAGCCAGCAGGTACAGGGGAAATTCAACCAGGTGCAGCCGGGCGGTTAGTCGGGCTTTGCCTGCGCCCTGGACAAGCGCGAACGGGACATGGGCCAGGCTGTTGATGAATACACCGACGGCCAGCCATTGCAGCACGCGCGTGCTGTGCAACGCGAACTCGTCGCCCAGCCACCACTTGAGCAGCGGATGGGCAAGTGTCAGCAGCACCAGCGAGATCGGAAACAGACACAGGAACAGGTACTTCGTGCCCGTGGCGAACACCCGCGCCGCGCGGCGGCGGTCCTGCGCCACCAGCGACGAAAAGGCGGGGAACAGGACGCTAACCAGCGCGCCGGGCAGCATCCACAATTTCGTGGCCAGCGCGTAGGGGGTGGCGTAATAGGCCACCGCCGCCGCCGAAATCAGAGCGCCGATCAGGAACTGGTCCGCCGACACCATCAGGGGCGAGATCACATTGCTGACAGTCATCCAGCCGCCGAAATGCAACAGGGGGGCCGCCGCGCGACGGGACAGGGCCACGCCGTGGCGCAGGGACGGCATGACGCGCAGGCAGAGAAGCCAATTGGCGCCCCAGGCGACGAGCCGGCCGGCAATCAACACGGCTGTCACCGCCGCGAGGCTGTGCGAAAAAGCCAGGGTGGCCAGCGGGCCGACAAACATGAAGATGCGCGAGGGAATCACGACCGCATTGATCTTTCCAAATTCCTGGTGCGCCGCCAGTACGCCGCCGAGTCCCGCGTCGGTCACCAGGACCGGCAGGGCCAGGGCCAGCAACGATACAGCGCGTTGCGTTTCGGGTTGCAGCGCCGGTGGGATCTTCAGGATGTCGTGGACCAGCCACGGACCGGCCAGCCACATGGCCAGGCCTCCCACAGAGGCCATGCCGAACATCAGGAACAGTGCCGTCCACACCTGGGTAGGCAGGTCCCCGCGTTCGTTCGTAGCGAGTTTTTCGGCCACGAACTTGATCAACGCCCGGCTTAACCCCAGGTCAAACAGCCCGAAATAGCCAATCAACATCCACACCAGATTCAACACTCCGTAGCGTTCGGTTCCCAGGCCGTGGATCAACGGCGGCACGGCGAAAATCGCGACGAGCAGGGGAACACCCTGGCCCAGCAGGCTCCAGAGTGTGTTGCGCGTCAATCGGCCCGGCGCTACGTGCGCGGGCGGGTCTGTTGTTGGTGAGGGGCGGCTCATGCCAAAGCGTTCTCAGACGCATTCATCCGCCATGCACCCGCCTGCAGCAAGAAAATAGTAAGGAAATAGTTTGTTTGACCAGACAAGCAACGGTTCTGTATGCTTTGGCGTCACGGGACGTATTGGGCATGACACGCAAAATCCTCTTTCTATACTTAACGAAACATTCGGGGCATTACGCGGCGGCGGTGTCGATCGAGCGTGCGTTGCGCCGGTTGGACCCGCATGCACAGACCATGTTCCTGGACTCCTTCAGCCACGCCAACCCCATCCTTTCAAAAGTCACCCTGAAGGCCTATCTGGCCGCGCTGAAGGCCGCGCCTGAGATATGGGAGTGGATGTATGACAACCCCCAGTTCAAGGAACGCACGGTCATTATCCGCGAACTGCTCAACCGGGGCAATTCCAAGAAGCTGCAGGGAGTGCTGGACGCCTTTCAGCCCGATGCCGTTGTCTGCACGCAGGCGTTTGCCTGCGGGGTGATCGCTTCCTGGAAACAGGCGAAGAACCGGAACGCACCCGCGTTGATCGGTGTGTTGACCGATTTCGTAGCGCACCGTTACTGGGCCCACGACAAGGTCGATCTCTACATCGCGCCGAACGAGGAAACGAAACGGACATTGATTTCGCAGGGTGTGCCGCCGGAGCGCGTGAAAGCGCAGGGCCTTCCCATCAGCGAGAAGTTCAGCCGGCCGGTGGACCAGGCCGCCGTCCTCAGCAGCCTGAAGCTTAAGCCAGGCTTGCCGAAAGTGCTGGTCATGGGCGGCAGTCTCGGGCTCGGCCCGATGAAGTCTGTCATCCGCAAACTCGATAAACTCCCGCAACCCTTCGACATCATCGCCGTCACCGGCAAGAACCAGGAACTCAAGGAGCGGCTCACGCGCAAAGGCCACAAGCTGCGGCATCACACGACGATCCTGGGGTTTGTCGACAACGTGCACGAGCTCATGTCCATCGCGGAGATGGTGGTCACCAAGCCCGGCGGCATCACCACTGCGGAGGCGCTGGTCAGGCAGTTGCCGATGATCATCATCAACCCCATCCCCGGCCAGGAAGCCAAGAACACCGAGTTCCTGCTCTCCCAAAACGTCGCCGTCGAGGCCGAGGACGCCAGTGATGTGATGCTTTACGTGGACGAATTTTTCCGTAATCCCGAAAAACTGCGCTGCATGCGCGAAGCGGCCCGCGCATTGGGGCGTCCCCATGCCTCCGAACGCGCCGCGGAGTCCATCCTCGAAGCGGTCACGGCCAAGCGCGGACTGGCGCCGGCCAACATGCTGGAAGCCTGGTGAAATACCTCCAACTCAAATTCGCCGAGAGCCTCTCCCGTCTGCTGCCGCGCAAGGTGGGCTACGGCGTCGCCCGCCGTGTCGCGGACCTGTATCTCCTGTTTGACCGCCGGGGACGCGAGGCGGTGATGTCGAACTTGCGGCGGATCCATCAGTACAGCGGCGTGGCGCTGTCGCATCGCGCGTTGCGGGCGCTGGCGCGGGAAAACTTTTTGAACTTCGCCAAATACCTGGTTGATTTCTTCCAATTCCTGCATCCGCAGCCGGAGCGGCTCAACCGGCTCATCAATTTCGCCAACATGACCGAAATCCTCGACACGCTCCTGGCCCAGGGCAAGGGCGCCATTGTGGTCACCGCCCACATGGGCAATTGGGAGCTGGGCGCTTCGGCACTGGCGGGGCTCGGGTATCCGATCAACGTCGTCGCGCTTTGGCAGCCTGACGAAAAAATCAACGACCTCTATCAAAGCCAGCGCAAGGCCCGGCAGCTCCGCCCGATCCCGATGGGCCGGGCCGCGCGCCACTGCCTGGCGGCGTTGCGCCGCAACGAGATCATCGGCCTCGTCGGTGACCGCGATTTCACCGGCTCACGCCAGACGGTCGAATTCTTCGGCCAGCCCGCGCGCCTGCCGGACGGGCCGGCCAAACTGGCCCTGGCAACTGGCGCGCCCATTCTGCCTGCCTTTATGATCCGGCTGCCCGACGACACGTTCACCTACATCGTGGACGAACCGATTTGGGCGGACAAATCACGCGACTCGGTCCAGGACATCATGCGGCGGGTGGCTGTCTCGATGGAACGCGCGATCAGCCTGCACAGCGAGCAGTGGTTTTTGTTCCATGATTTGTGGGACGTCGAAGAAGACCGCCTCCTTGCGACGATGACGGCCTTCGGCACGCCGCGCGCCGAAGCGCAGGCCGCCGCGGCCGGAAACCGCGCCGGCGCGGCCAAGTCCCGGCCCGCGCATGAGTGAGCGAGTCATCGCGCTGATGCCCGCGTTCAATGAAGCCGACCACGTGGCGGGCGTGGTCACGCAAACGCGCGCCCACGTCGATGAGGTGCTGGTGGTCGACGACGGGTCCAGGGACCAGACGGCGGCGCTGGCGGAAGCGGCGGGCGCCACCGTGTTGCGCCATCCTTTCAATCGCGGCAAAGGCGCGGCCATCGTCACCGCCCTGCAGTTCTTTGCCGGGTCGGACGCGGAGTTCGCCGTGTTGCTGGACGCCGACGGCCAGCATGATCCCGCGGAAATTCCCCGGCTGGTCCAGGCCGCGCGGGAATCGGGCGCTGACCTCGTTATCGGCACGCGGATGGGCCGGAGGCAGGACATGCCGTTGTTGCGCTGGCTGACCAACCGGTTCACCTCGTGGATCACCGGCAAACTGGCGCGACAGATCATCCCTGACAGCCAATGCGGGTTTCGCGTGTTGCGCCGGGCGGTGCTGGCCGATTTGTCGCTGGCGGAGGGCCGGTTCGAGACGGAGACCGAGATGTTGATCCAGGCGGGCCGGGCCGGCCACAAGATCGTTAGCGTGCCGGTCCGGACAATCTACGGGGACCAATCCAGCCACATCCGCCCCCTGCGCGACACCGCGCGCTTTTTCAATTTGGTGGGAAAATATTGGTAGCCGCCGTTGGTTGATCGCCGCGGGACGCTGGCGGCGCCCGCCGGGAAATTCTGGACTTGCGAGGCGTGCTCGTGTACACGTAACGGCTTCATGATGGAAAAAATTCTTCAGCCGATTGTGGCATGGGTCATCAACGTGATTAGTGCGATGGGCTATCCCGGCGTTGTCGCGCTGATGGCCTTGGAGAGCGCGTGCATCCCGTTGCCGAGCGAAGTGATCATGCCGTTTTCGGGTTATCTGGTGTTCAAGGGCCAGTTCGGACTGAACGCGGCGGCGCTGGCCGGCGCGCTGGGATGCGCGGTGGGCTCGGCGGTGGCCTATGCGGTCGGCGCGTGGGGTGGACGTCCGTTTTTGGAGAAGTATGGCCGGTTCATGTTGATCCGGCGCAAGGACCTCGATACAGCGGACCGGTTTTTCCAGCGATGGGGGATGGGGGCGGTGTTCATCAGCCGGTTGTTGCCGGTGGTGCGCACCTTCATCTCGTTGCCGGCGGGCATCAGCCGGATGCCGTTCGTGCCTTTCATCACGCTTTCGTTTCTCGGGTCGGTGCCGTGGTGCTATCTCCTGGCGTACATCGGCCAGAAGCTTGGCGAAAACTGGGAGAGCATCCGCCGCTATTTCCACGGGGCCGACATTGTGATCGTGGGGGTGTGCGGCGTGGGATTTGCAATTTGGCTCTGGCACCATCTCCGGCCCGAACCGGAGAATGCAGCAGGCTAGGACGCGGGTCACTTTATAGTTTGTGGTCGGCGGGTTTTTGTGATTAGGTAGACAGCCACGTACGGGACGTAGCGCAGTTTGGCTAGCGCGCTTGGTTCGGGACCAAGAGGTCGCGGGTTCAAATCCCGCCGTCCCGACCATTTCCCTTCATCCCCCTGGATGCCGAGGAATGGTCTAGTGAGGCAGCCACATCGGTTTGTCGTGGAATTTCACGCCGGACTGTTCGAAGGCCTTGAGGAGTTTTGACAGCCACGTTAGCAGTTCTTCAAAGCGCCGCGCCAATGTTTCCTCCGGTTTTTCCCCCGGTCCTTCGGCTGCGCCGAGGGTCAATCGCTGCGTCGCCTTCGGGGCGCGCATTCCCCGGACCCGCCGCGTCACCTCATCGTGCCATCGTTCCAGCGCCGCGATGCGTGACTCCAGCCGGGCGTCGATGGGGCGAATTGCTTTCAGGACGTCCTTGTCGCCTGTCGTGAGCCGGCCATGACGCACAAACAGGTCGATGATCTGGGGCCGGATTTGTTCAAAGGCCTCAAGGTGCTCAAAGCCCGGTGGCGGCGGTGCGAGAGGCGTCGCCGGCTGCGGTTGCGTGGCGGTGGCGGTCAGGATGGGGGCTGTTGGTTCCTGCGGCTTGACGATGGGCCGGGCCTCATGGTGTTCGGAAACATGGAGGACCCTGCGCTGGGCGTGCTCCGTTTGCAGGACGGTTTCAATGGCGGCGGCGGAAGCCAGGGAGAGCGTCACGGTGCTTGCGGCGTGGTCCACCGCGGCATGAATGGACTTTGCCCGGAACAATTCCTGCATGCCCTCCACGCTCTGCATGTTGTCGAAATTCAGGAGTTCGCGCAGGACCATCCTGTCGATGACAGTCCGCACGTCGGTCGGGGGAGTCGCGCAGGTCAGCCCCAAACGGTCGTGAAGGGCATGGACCAGTCGTTCGAGATTGGATTGCTTCCCGCCGCCAAATAATGCGCCGAGCATGGACATGACGTTCTCCCAACGGGATGACGACCGGAACCTACCCCCGGTGCGGTTCTTGAATCAAGCCTGTTCTTGGCGGGGCCGGCGGCCGGTCAGCCCTGGTCCGGGGGAGGCGTATCTCCCTTGTCCCGCATTTGTTGGAGGGACTCGATGTATTTCTGGAGCCGTTCGACTTCGTTGGTGACGTGCTTGAGCTTCAGCATGGAGCGCACGCGGATTTTGAGTTCGGCCAATTCAAACGGTTTGGCAAGGAAATCGTCCGCGCCGGCCTCCATACTTTGTTCGAGATGCTCGCGCGTGTTGAACGCCGTCAGCATGAGGATCGGGGTGTGCTTCGTGTCCTTGTTCGCGCGCAAGGCCTTGCAGAGGGTGAGTCCGTCCAGCTTCGGCATTCGGATGTCCAGCAGGATCAGGTCGGGTTTGTGAGTCAGGATCTGCTGGAGCGCGTGCTTGCCGTCGGTTGCCGGGATCACTTCATAACCGTCGGCAACAAGGACCTGTTCGAGAAGCTCACGGATGGGGGCTTCATCGTCCGCAACCACGATTTTCAGTTTGGTGGATTTGTCCTCTGCCATAATAAAGGTTGACGACGCCGCTTGCCGTTGGCTCCTTGACCGCATCTTAGCGTCTCGCCCAGCGCGTGCAATACTTTTGTGCGGCGGTATTCTTGTGACCGATCCACCTTAGTCCACATTCCAATTGATTTCCTGAGATTTTTTGCATACCTTCCTGTCGTTGGCGTTGAGAGAAGTGGCTTCGGTTTCCCGGCGAAATCCAAACAGGCGCGTGGCGCGTATTTGATGGTGATGAATACGGTGGACATGGGCTGTGGTCGCTCAACCGGAAGGTCTGCCAACGTTGAGTTGGCCGTACCGTGCCTATGGCGGGACGGACTCTTGACGTTGAGATTGACGGAATCGCGTTTCCCTGCCTGTGGAAGAGCTATATCGGAAACAAATCCTCTCCCCGCCGCATCCAACCACCATGATTTGCGAATCAGTTCCTGCCGGCAGGCGGGAAATGTGGCCCTGAACGAACCAACAAACCAAAAAAGGAGACACGCATGAAGAGAACCAGTAAAGTCCTGATTGCCGGCGCCGCGATGGCCGGGTTGATGACCGGCTCAGCCGCCCGGGTACACGCCAGCCTGTTCAGCTCAAGCCAGAATGGCACGAGCATCTCAAGCTGGGGCCAGATGGACGACACCGGCAACACCGGCAAGCACAACTGCAAAGGTCAAAACAGCTGTAAAGGCCAGGGAGGCTGTTCGGCGGGTGACAACGGCTGCTCAGGCAAGAACTCCTGCAAGGGCAAGGGCGGCTGCAACACCAGTAAGTGATCGCAGTCATTTAAGTATTCGGTCGCAGCAACTGGTTGGGGACCGGAGCCAGTCTCCGGTCTCCAACGGTTCAACGGCATGCCAGCCAATCAATTCAACGGCATTCACCGACTACGGCATCGGCATCGGCCTGCGCGTGCCGCATTACCAGCACATTCTCACCCGCAAACCCGTGGTCGACTGGTTCGAGATCATTTCGGAGAACTTCATGGTCGATGGCGGCCGCCCGCTGCAGGTCCTCGATCAAATCCTGGAACAATACCGCGTGGTGCAGCACGGCGTGTCGATGTATTTCGGCTCGGCGGACAAGCTCAACCGCGAGCATCTCCAGAAGCTGAAGACCCTCGTCAAACGCACGAAGACGCCCTGGTTGTCGGACCATCTATGCTGGGGCAGCATCGATGGCCGTTACACCCACGATCTGCTGCCGATGCCCTATACCTTCGCGGCTGCCAAGGTCACCGCCGAGAAAATCCGCGCCGTTCGCGATTATGTGGAGGTGCCGATCGCCGTTGAAAACGTCAGCAGCTACGCCGAGTTCCATGCGTCGGAAATGACCGAGTGGGAGTTTTTGACCGAAGTGGCCGAACGGGCCGATTGCGGCATCCTGCTCGATGTGAACAATATTTACGTTTCCTCCAAAAACCACGATTTCAATCCCTACGATTATCTCAACAACGTCCCGCATCATCGCGTGGCGCAGATCCACATTGCCGGCCATTCCAAATTCAAGAAATACATTCTCGACACCCACGATCATCCCGTGCTCGATCCCGTGTGGAAGATGTACGCGCACGCCATCAAACTCGTGGGCCTCACGGCCACCCTGCTGGAATGGGATGCGAGTATTCCGTCCTTTGAAGAAGTCCATCATGAAGCGCTCAAAGCCAGTCAATTCCTCCAGACGCTCGCGCAGCCAGCCGTTACGGCCTAGGTTGCAGTCGGCCCGCGAACTGCACGAACTGCAGCGCAAGGTCGGCGGCGCGATCATGGCGTCGCTGACGCCGCGCTGGCGGATGCAGAAGAAGGCGCGGCCCGTGGCCGAGGCGTTCATCACGCCCAACGACCGGCTCAGCTCGTTCGAGCGCCTGGAGATTTACAACCGGCAATACTGGTTTCGCGTCATCGATTGCTTTTACGATGATTACCCGGGCCTGCGCGCCGTGATCGGCGAACGGCGGTTTGCCAGGCTGGCACGGGCCTACATCGCGCGTTGTCCGTCGGAATCGTTCTCACTGCGCAATCTCGGCCGTCGGCTGGAGGCGTTCCTGCGCAAGCAATCGCAATGGACCGCGCCGTATCAGCGGCCCGCCCTGGACATGGCGCGGCTGGAATGGGCCCACATCGTCGCCTTCGACGAAGGCGCGAAACCGGGGCTCGACGTGGACGATCTGCTCGGGGCCGATCCGACAAAGGTGCGCCTGGCGCTGCAACCCTACATCACGTTGCTCGAAGTTTCTTATCCGGTCGATGACTGGCTGCTGGCCGTGAAGAGGAAGGACGATTCGTTGCGCGCCGAGGCCAGCAACGCCGTTGCCTTGCGCCATCGCCGGGCCGGTCATATTAATATCCGCGGAGTGAAACCGCACCCGTTGTACATCGTCGTGCACCGCATGGGGTTGGTGGTCTATTACAAGTCACTGGAACGCGAGCCGTTTGAAATTCTTCACGCCCTGCAACGGGGCGCGACGCTGGAGAAGGCCTGTTCCGTGATGCTGCGCAACCGCAAACGTTCCGCTGAAGAGTCTTCCCGCCTTCTGCAACAGTGGTTCGAGGCCTGGGCATCCTACGGCTGGTTCTGCCGTCGTTAGACCCGCGGCACGCCTGATGAATCCGATATCGATCAAGCCCCTGACAGTGGCCGACACGGCCGACGCAGGCGCGCTGTTTGAGGCGCAGCTTCGCGAGCACGACATCGTCACCCCGGCAAATGACGTGCGCGAGGTCATTCACGCGGTGATTGCCGATCCTCGCCTCGGTTTGATGTTGCTGGCCGTTGCGGATGGCCGCGCCGTGGGGGTGGCCTACGCGGCCGCGCACCTGAGCGTGGAACATGGCGGGATCATTGGCTGGCTGGAGGAATTGTACGTGCTTCCGGCCTGGCGGAACTCCGGCGTGGGCTCCCGTTTGCTCGCCGAAGTGATCGCGCGCGCCCGGCAGCTTGGCTGGCGCTGCGTTGAACTCGAGATCGTGGCGGGCCACGAACGGGTCTTTTCCCTCTACGCGCGGCACGCCTTTCAACCTGTCCCTCGGGCCCGCTTCACCCGGAGTTTTCGCGGGGAACGTCAGACGGATTCACCGCATGGTTGAAATCGGCTTTCGCCCGATTCATACTTGCGGCGCTTTGCAAACCATCTTTGTAGTCGGGCCGACGGCGACGGGGAGAAGTGCGGTGGCGCTGGAGTTGGCGCGGCGCATTGACGGGGAGATTGTCTCCGCCGATTCCATGCAGCTCTATCGGGGGATGAACCACAACACTGAATACCGATGTGCGATGATGGACTACCTGGATGGCTGGTCGGGACCGGATTGGCAAAAGAGGATGAATTCGCGCAGAAAGTTGATCAGGACGGGATTGGTGATGTCGCTATGGTCCTTCATAATTCTCGTGTCCACAGAAACAATCAGGAAAGGGTCGCCGGGTCTGAAGGTGGTCACGGGTTCCAATTTGCAATCGTCAAATGTATAGACGACAGGCCGGGGAGCATTGGGATGCCATTTCTGGCGTTGTACGTGAACATTCTGGATGGAAAGTTGAAGCCTGTCCAGGCTGTGTAATTCATGCTTTTGCGTCTTCGGATTGAATGTGGTTTGCTGAGATGTGGAGTCCGTGGCGTTGGTATCGTAGACCAAGTTGTGCGTGATGAATGGTGTAAACCAGCCGACGGCATCGATATTCGCAGCATGCTGCGGCTTGTCGCGACGATTATTCTCAAACAGCGTTGAGAAAAATCGGCCGACAGGAAATAAATAGTGGGTAGCCCAATCACCCTTGGATGTGAAGATCGCCACCACAGGCCGTTGTGACTCAGGGTACTTGGAAATGGAAACAGCCAATTCGTTCAGGTTATAATGGCGCGCTGCTTCAAAAGCAGGATTGAGTAGAATCACAACATCGCCCACTGGCTTCAGCGGATGGTTGTGTTCGATGGTGTCCACAAATCGCTCGGTCAGGATCTGCGAAATGGCCGAATAGACCGCAGCGCCACCGAAGCTATGGCCCACGATAACTAGTGCCGTCTGGGGCGCATTGGCAAGAATCTTCTTGTTGCAGGCCGCTTGAAGGTCTTCCAGATCGGCCATGAGTTCAGTTAATGCGCCGTGACCAACCTGGTGCGCCGTGTTCTTTCGCTCCCAAAAGCTGAGTTCTTTGAAAGGCTCCCACTTCGCGGATAGGCCACGCCAGCCGCCGTAGACACCCACGACAGTGCGCGCCGGGCGGTTATCAAGACCGCTTTGGATTTTCTCGGATTTGCTCAATTGTGTTAGCGTGGACCGAAACATCTCAACGTTCTCGTTGTCGAAGCTCGCATTGTTCTTCCAGCCATGGACAAACAGGACAATGATGACGCCGTGCACACTGTTGGATTGGCCGTCGCCGGCCTCCGTCCGGATTAGTTGTTCGATGGCATTCACTTGCCGCCGGTCCCAGAACCAGCCTTGTTCGTCGAACTCCACAAATCCCAGCTTGTAGTCCGAGTTGGTTTCAATGACAGAGTCGTTACAAGCAGTCCCGGATTGGAGTGAGGTGTCGCAGGAAGCAAGGCGCGTGCGGTAAGGTGCATTTTGGGCGCAACCAAACGTAAACAAGGCCGCCGTACAGAGTGAAACAGCCAAGAGAATTACGACAATATTCATAAGGCACCTGTTAGGTAACGACAATGCTCTAGTTGTAGTAACTCGATCGCCCTGCTATCTGGCCAGAGTGCGCTTCGATGCATATCTAGGCCGTCCGTATGAAATACGCAAGAATAATCTCTGTGATATACTGTGAAGGCGTCCCATGTCCGGTGGGTGTTGTGGGAATAACTTGCGCAGGTCAACCATATCTGGCGTTGTAATCGGGCGATTGTACCGGGGCGCCGTCATGTGGCCCCATTGGACAAAAGCCTTTCGAGTTGCAGCTATCGCTGCGGCTGTAAGTCTCCACGTACGCGTGAGTGGAGGTATGCAGCCGAGTGGGCGGCTGTGAATTGGAAATCGGTTGAACATCTGTCTTCTCGGCTTTAGCATTCGATGCGAGTGCAAGCGAGAATCGACAATCAGGAATTCAAGATCGTCTCTCTGGTCGGGCCGACGGCTGTGGGAAAAAGCGCAGTGGCGCTGGAATTGGCGCGGCACATCGGCGCAGAGATCATTTCCGCCGATTCCATGCAGGTCTATCGGGGGATGGACATCGGGACGGCCAAACCGAGCGCGGAAGAAAGACAGGGCGTGCCGCATCATTTGATCGATATCTGCAACGTCGGCGAGGTGTTCGACGTGAAGAGGTTTGTGGAGTTGGCGAAGGCCCGCATCGAAGAGATTCGCGGGCGGGGCAAGGAGGTGTTGGTTGTGGGCGGGACAGGGCTGTACGTGCGGGCGCTGCAGCACGGGTTGTTCGAGGGGCCGCCGCGTGATCCGCAGATTCGGGCGAAATTGGAATTGATGTCGGCGGACACGCTGTTCGATGAACTTCAGCGCGTCGATGCGCGGACAGCCGGGCAGATTGACCGGCATAATCCACGCCGGCTGGTGCGCGCGTTGGAGGTGTTTTACCTGACCGGCAAACCGATTTCGGAAATGCAGACGCAATGGGCGCGCGAAAGCCGGGGGGACGGCATTCTCCTTTGCCTGAATCGCGAGCGGGACGATTTGTACAAGCGGATCGAGCAACGCATCGACCACCAGATCGCGGCGGGGTGGGTGGACGAAGTGAAACGCTTGCTCGAACAGGGACTCGACCGCAACCCGTCGGCCATGCAAGCAGCGGGGTACCGTGAACTGGTCGCGCACTCGCGGGGCGAATCGACGCTGGCCGAAACGGTGACGCTAATCAAGGCGCGGACGCGGCAGTTGGCGCGCCGACAATTGACTTGGTTTCGGCGCGAAGCTGGCCTAAATTGGCTGGAGATAGGGCGCACCGAGCCGCCGACGGAGACGGCGTCTCGCGGGCTGGAAATTCTGGAAAGGGAAAGAGCTAAGCACGTTGAAGATGCATGACACGCAGGAGGGGCTTCAGGAGCGCACCCTGCTGGTGGGACTGGAAAGACCTGGACACGACAAGTGGGCCGCGAAGGATTCGCTCGACGAATTGCGCGAGCTGGCGCTTTCGGCGGGCGCGGAAGTCCTCGATGTCATCAGCCAGAAACGCAACGCGCCGTCCGCCCCCACCTTCATCGGCAGCGGCAAAGCCGAGGAACTCACCCTTCGCTGCAAGGAACTGCGTGTCAATACCATCATTTTTGACGACGACCTGACGCCCGCCCAGGCGCGCAATCTTTCGGAGATCATCGGCAAGGATGTGAAGGTGCTGGACCGCACTGAATTGATCCTCGACATCTTCGCCCAGCGCGCCCGCACACGTGAAGGCAAGCTCCAGGTCGAACTGGCGCAGTTGCAGTACATGCTGCCGCGGCTGGCGGGGTTGTGGACGCACTTGTCGCGGCAAAGCGGCCGGATCGGCACGCGCGGTCCTGGCGAACAACAGCTCGAAGTCGACCGCCGCCGCGTCATGGAAAAGATCGGCTACCTGCGGCGCGATTTGGAGGAGGTCCGCAAGAACCGGCGCATCGAGCGCGGCGGCCGGCAGAAGCTGCATTGGCCGCTGGTCTCGATCATCGGTTACACCAACTCGGGCAAAAGCACGCTGATGAACGCGTTGACGGGCGCCAACGTGCTGGCGGAAGACAAACTGTTCGCCACGCTGGACCCGACGACTCGCAAGTTGCGGCTGGCGAACAACCAGAACATTTTGTTAAGCGACACAGTCGGGTTCCTGCGCAAGCTGCCGCATCAACTGGTCGAATCCTTCAAGGCGACGCTGGAAGAAGTGGCCGAGTCCGACCTGCTCTTGCACGTGGTGGATATCAGCCACCCGCAGGCGCGGGAGCAAATCAAGGCGGTGGAGGTTGTGTTGCAGGAGATTGATGCCTGGGGCAAACCGACGGTGGTGGCCCTCAACAAGATCGACCGGCTGGAGAACGACAGCTCAGCCGGGGGTGACGTGCCCGGCGATCCGGCTGTTGGCGTTGGCGATTCCCTGATCCAGAAGTTCACAAGGGAATTCGAGCACGCGGTGCCGATCTCGGCCAAAAACGGGACGAACCTGGATGGTCTTCTACAGGAGATCGCCAACCAATTGCACGACCGCCGCATCGACGTCACGCTTTCCATTCCACAGGACAAGGCGAAGACGATTGCGCTGGTCTACCGCAGCGGATACGTCACCGAACGCACGCATGAAAACGGGCAAGTCGTGTTGCGGGCGCAGATCCCGCGGGTGCTGGCGGGGGAATTGACGCCGTACCTGGTGCGGACGGAAAAGTGATCGTCGGCAAAACATTGTGAAACGGCTCCTGCGCTTTCCCTTCTTGATCCTGGCCGGGCTGGTGCTCTGCCTGGCGGGCGGCCTCTTCGCCGCCGACGACGAGGAAACGGCCACGGTGCAGCCGCTGGGGCCGTGGCAGTTCATCGTGATCCACCACAGCGCCACGCCGACGGGCGACGCGGAGATCTTTGACGCCGCTCATCGCGCGCGCGGCATGATCAACGGGCTGGCCTACCATTTCGTCATCGACAACGGCAGCGAAGGCAAGGCCGACGGCCAGATCGAGACGGGGCCGCGCTGGATCAAACAGATGTACGGGGGCCATTGCCGGCAGGCCTACATGAACGAGCACGGGATCGGAATTTGCCTGGTCGGCAATTTCTCCCGGGCCGAGCCGACGGACAAACAATTGGCGTCGCTGGTAATGCTGATCCACGGCTTGCAGGAACAATTCCACATCGCCGACGACCATATCCTCGGGCACGGCGAAGTCATCGGCGAATTCAGCGAATGCCCGGGCCGCAATTTCCCCTGGGACGCGCTGCGCAAGCGGCTGCGCGAAACGGCCCCGTGACCACCTATCTGATCAGCGAGATGCCGGAAGGCGACCGTCCGCGCGAACGGCTCAAGGAGCGCGGAGCGGCGGCGTTGTCAGACGGCGAACTGGTGGCGATCCTGTTGCGCACCGGGATGAAAGGGTTGTCGGCGGTCCAATTGGCGCAGCAACTGTTGAAATCCCACGGCAATTCACTGGATGAACTGGCCCGCGCGCCGCTGGACACGCTGACGCGTTTCAAGGGCGTCGGCGAAACGAAGGCCATCCAGTTGAAGGCCGCCTTCGAACTGGCCCGGCGACTCAGCCAGGCCGCGCGCGACCGGCAGCCGGTCATCAGCGCGCCGGAGGACGTGGCGATGGCGGTGCGCGAGGAGATGCGGTTGCTCGACCGGGAATCGTTTCGCGTGTTGTTGTTGAACACGAAAAACGCGCTGATCAGGCCGCCGTGCGAGATTTCCCGCGGTTCGCTCAACGCCAGCATCGTGGAACCGCGCGAGGTCTTCAAGGACGCCATCGCGGCGTCGGCGGCGTCCATGGTGCTGGTCCACAATCACCCCAGTGGCGACCCGACGCCGAGCAGCGAGGACATTTCGATCACAAAACGCCTCGTCAAAGCCGGCGAGTTGCTGAACATCACGGTGCTCGACCACATCATTCTCGGCCAGCGCATGAAAGGCCGCGACCGGGATTACGTCAGTTTGAAAGAGTTGGGATTGATGTAGCGCCCGTCCCGGCAATAGTTTGACCTGCGCGCGGCGGGGGGCTAATAATGGTGACGAATGAAGCTTTCGAAGGAAGAGATGCTGGATTTCACGACGCAGGAACCCTGGCGGGTGTTCCGCATCATGGCGGAGTTTGTGGAGAGTTTTGAGGAGATGAGCAAGGTCGGGCCCGCTGTCACCGTGTTCGGAAGCGCGCGTGTGCCGTATACGGATCCGTGGTATGAGAAGGCGCACGTGCTGGGGCGGCTGCTGGTGAAGAAGGGATACGCCGCGATCACCGGAGGCGGTCCGGGAATCATGGAGGCGGTCAACAAAGGCGCGTTTGAGGAGGGCGGGACGTCGGTCGGCCTGAACATCGAATTGCCGCGCGAGCAGCGGCCCAATCCGTACCAGAACCGCTCGCTGGATTTCCGCTACTTCTTTGTCCGCAAAGTCTGTTTCGTCAAATACGCCTCGGGCTTTGTGCTCTTTCCGGGCGGGTACGGGACGCTGAACGAGTTCTTCGAGTCTGTCGAATTGATCCAGACGGAGCGGATCGTGCGGTTCCCGGTGGTGCTGATGGGACGCGCCTATTGGGGCGGGCTGATTCACTGGATGGACGAACGATTGCGCGCCGCGGAATTGATCAGTCCCGGCGATCTGGAGTTGTTCCAGGTGGTGGATGAACCGGAGGAAGCCGTCGAGTTTATCGCGGCCAGGGACCATGCGCGCCGGGCGGCGCTGAAGAAGGCTTAAGCCAGTATGTATCGCGTCACTGAACTTTCAAACGGACTGCGTGTTGCCACGGCCGAAATGCCGCAGATGGAGAGCGTCTCCATCGGCCTGTGGGTCGGCATCGGCGGCCGGTACGAACCCAAGCGCGTGAGCGGGATCTCGCATTTCATCGAGCACCTGCTGTTCAAGGGCACGCAACGGCGGACGGCCAAGCAAATCAGCCAGACCGTCGAGGGCATCGGCGGTTATCTGAACGCGTTCACCAGCGAAGAGAACACCTGTTACTACGCCAAGGCCGGCCACCGGCATCTCGACACGCTGCTGGACGTGCTGTCGGACATGTATCTGCATTCGCTGTTTGCGGCGTCCGACATCAACAAGGAACGGCAGGTCATCAAGGAAGAATTGCTGATGTATCGGGACCAGCCCGATCATTACGTCCACGAACTGTTGACCGAGATTGTCTGGCCCGAACATCCACTGGGCCGTTCGCTGACCGGCACCCCGGAATCGCTGGACGCAATGGAGCGGGCGACGCTGCTCGGGTTCAAACAGAAGAAGTACGTCGCCGCCAATACGATCCTCGCGGTGGCGGGCCATTGCCGGCACGAGGAGATCGTCGGAAAGATTGAGCACCTGTTGTTGCTTACCCGCAACGGGGCCGCGCCGGGCTTCGTGCCGGTGCGCGACGGGCAGCGCGCCCCGTGCCTGCGGTTTCTGAGCAAGGACGTGGAGCAGACACACCTGGCGCTGGCCATCCGCAGTTGCTCGCGCAAAGACCCGCGCCGGTTCGCTCTGAAGCTGCTCAGCGTGATCGCCGGGGAGAACATGAGTTCGCGGCTGTTCCAGGTGATTCGCGAACAGCACGGCCTGGCGTACTCGATCCAGTCGTCGACCAGCTTCTTTGCCGACACCGGCGCGCTGGTGGTTTCGGCGGGACTGGACACCAAACGTCTGCCGCGCGCTCTCAAGCTGGTCTTGCAGGAATTGAAGAAGCTGGCGCGGCGGCCGCCCTCGGCGGACGAATTGCGCCGCGCCAAGGACTACAGCACCGGCCAGATGCGGCTGGGCCTGGAGAGCACGAGCAACCAAATGATGTGGGTCGGCGAACATCTGCTGGCTTATGGATTCATCCACACACCTGAGGAAATCCAGCATCAGATCGAAGGGGTGACCCCGGAGCAAGTCCAGGCGGTGGCGGCGGAGTTCTTCCAGGACCGGCATCTCAACGGCGCGGTGATTACGCCGAGCAAGGACGAACGCGGTGTCAACGAGTTGCTGACGTTCTCCTGAGCCGCCCCGGGATTGCGCCTATCGCGCGAGCGCGCGCTTGATCACTTCGAAGGCCAGCGCCGGCAGCGTCCATGCCCACGGTGCACGAAACCCGCGAAGCTCGTCCAGGATTTTGGCGGCCGCGTACAGATGCCGGATGCGTTCGGGCCGGTCGTGATAATAGCTGACGAAATCATAACACCAAAGGCCCAGCAGCGCCCAGGGCAGGCGCGGGACGTTAACGGCGCACACTGCGGCCATCAGGAGGATGTAGACGATGAACCCCGCGGTTGTCTTCGCGGGCAATTCGCCCAGCATCCGGCGGCGTTCTTCGCGCGCCAGTTTGAAGCGCAGTTCAAAGGCCTTGACGCCCATGGCCAGTGGTGCGGCGGCCACGGCCAGTAACAACGCCCGCAGCCAATCAAGGCCGTGGACCCCGGTGAACTTGAGTTGCAGGGCGACGAGCAAGGCAATCAGCACGAACGCCCCGTTCATCAGCCGGCGCCGGACGCTGTCGTGCAGCGCCTCGCTGGGATCGCGCATCCGAGTCGCACCGCCCATGCTGCCGGGCGCGGCGTCCGCGGGCCGTGTCATCCGATTCATGCTTGGATTGAATCATAACCGCCTCTACTATGAAATAGAGAACACCGCAGGAGGCTGATCATACAACGCGAGTATTCCGTCATCACCCGTCCCTGGGTCGAGCCGCACGCGTGTTTCGCGCAAGCGAGACAGAAGGCGCACTGTGTCTGGCTGGACAGCGCGTTGCGCGCGTCGGAATCCGCCCGCTTCTCCATCCTCGCGTCCGAGCCGTCCCAATTGCTCATCGCCAAGGGCCGTGCCATCCGGATGATCGGACCCGGTGGGATCGTCAGCCTTGAAGGCAATCCCTTCGACGTCTTGAATGAGCAACTCGCTCTGCATCGCCACGATGCCTCCGATCATCCGTTTCCCGTCGGCGCGGCCATCGGGTATTTAGGCTATGACCTGAAGAACTTCGTCGAACGGCTTCCCGCGAACGCAGTGGACGATCTGGGCCTGCCTGATTGCTGGTTCGGGTTCTACGACAACCTGACGGTCTTCGATCACACAGAGAAGAAGCTATGGCAAGTCAACGGCCCCATCGCTCCGACGCTCCCACGCTCCCACGCTCCTGCGTTTCCCCGCGCCGTATCCCCGCTCTGCTCCAACTTCACGCGCGACAGCTATCGCGCCGCCATTCTGCGGGCCAAGGACTACATCGCGGCGGGCGACATTTACCAGGTGAACCTTTCCCAGAGGTTCCGATGCGGCGTGGAGGCCGGGCCGGAGGAAGTGTATCAAGCGCTGCGCGCCTCCAACCCCGGACCGTACTGCGCGTTCCTCGACATTGGCGAAGCGCAGGTCCTATCCTCGTCGCCCGAGTGCTTCCTGAAGATCGACGGCCGGCGCGTCGAGACGCGGCCGATCAAGGGCACCCGGCCGCGGGGGAAGACCGCGGGCGCGGATAAGAGCGTCGCGGCGGAGTTGCTGGCTTCGCCGAAGGACAACGCGGAACTGGTGATGATCACCGACCTGGAGCGCAACGATCTGGGCAAGGTCTGCGAGTTTGGCAGTGTGCGGGTGAAGCGAACTGGTCCGCGTGGAGGAATACGCCACGGTGCTGCACCTGGTCTCCACAGTGGAAGGGGTCTTGCGGCCGGAGGTGAGCGCGGTCGATTGCGTGCGCGCCTGTTTCCCCGGCGGCTCGATCACCGGCGCGCCGAAGATCCGCGCGATGCAGATCATCGACGAACTGGAACCTCACGCGCGCGGCGTGTACACCGGCGCCATCGGGTTCCTCGGGTACAACGACGTGACGCATTTCAACATCGCGATTCGCACGGTGGTCTACCAGGACGGGCGATTGACATTTCACGCGGGCGGCGGCATCGTGGCCGATAGCGAGCCTGACGCCGAGTACGACGAGACGCTCGCCAAAGCGCGGGGGATCTTCAATGCCATCGAAACACTACGCGTACGTTAACGGCCGTTTCGTCGACGAAAGCGAAGCCGTCGTTTCCATCTTCGACCGCGGGTTCCTTTACGGCGACGGCGTGTTCGAGACGATGCGTATCTATGGAGGACGTGTCTTCCGCGCGTTGCCGCATTTCCATCGGTTGTTTGACGGGTTGCGCGCGCTGGACATCGAGTCGCCGTTTTCGCCCGAGGAACTCTGGGCCGTCTGCCGCGCGCTGGTCCGCTACAACAGCGTTGCCGACGGTGTGGCGCGCGTGTACCTCACGCGGGATTCGGTCACGGCCACCGTCCAGGCCCGTTCCTTCGCGCGTCGCGAGATGCGGGCGATTGTCTCCAGCGTGCAGGTTGACCCGCGCCTGTCCCGGTTCAAGACGGCCAACCGGCTGCCTTACGTCCTCGCGCAGCGCGAGGCGGAACGCGCCGGGGTGGAGGAGGCGCTTCTGCTGAATGCCGCCGGCCACGTGGTGGAGTTCACCACCGGCAACCTGTTCGTCGTCAAGGACGGCGTGCTCTTTACGCCGCCGCTGGAGGACGGAGCGCTGCCCGGCGTGACGCGTCACGCGGTGCTGGGCCTGGCGGCGGAGAAGGGCATCCGGGCGCGGGAGCAGAGTTTCGGTCCCGAATTTCTCGACACCGCCTACGAGGTGTTCGCCACCAACAGCCTGATTGAGATTGCGCCGGTCACCACCTGGAGCCGCCGGTACGCGGTGACGACGCGCCTGCAGGCTGCGTACCGGGACTTGGTGGCCAGGGAAATCAGTACGCCCGGGCCATGACGACGCGCTGCGGCGACGGCTGCGCCGGTGAGGATGCACTTGCCTTCACCCTTCGCCTCGTCGGGAATCTGGTCGGGGAAGGGGATGCAGCGGATGGTGGTCTCGAAGCGTTTGGCCATTTCGTCTTCCTTGTCGTGGTCGCCGGCCCAATGGACCCAGGCAAACCCGCCGCCGTCCTTCGTTAAAGAACTGGTCGAACTCCTCCAGCGTATTGATGACGCGGGAGCGTTTGACGCGATAGCACACGGGCGCGTTCGAGCAGTTCGCGCTGCATCGTGTCGAGCGTCGGCTTGATCGACGCCAGCGCCTCGGCGCGCGGGACGAACGTCTTGCGGCGCTTGCGCAAGTCCTGTTCGGTCTCGCCTTGCTTTTCCAGCACGAACCGGCGGACGAGGCAGAGGCTGCCTTTCTCCAGATCTTTCGGGCCGATCTCGATGCGCAGCGGCACGCCTTTGGCCTCCCACTCGTAATATTTCGCGCCGGGCATGATGCCGTCGCGGTCGTCGAGTTTGACCGCGAGCCCTTGCGCCTTGAGTTCGGCGGCGACTTTGACGGCTTCGTCGAGGACGCGCGCTTTCTCGGCGTCGTTCTTGAAAATCGGGATGACGACGACGTGAATCGGGCGCGAGTTTCGGCGGCAGCACCAGGCCGCTGTCGTCGGAATGCGTCATGATCAGCGCGCCGACCAGCCGGGTGGACACGCCCCAGCTGGTGGCGCAGACGTACTCGCGTTTGCCTTCCTTGTTCAGGAACGTGCACGTCGGCGCCTTGGCGAAATTCTGGCCGAGGTAATGGCTCGTGCCCATCTGCAGGGCTTTGCCGTCCTGCATCATGCCTTCGATGCAGAGCGTGTCCAGCGCGCCGGCGAACGTTCGCCGGGCGTCTTGCGGCCTTTGATGACCGGCACGGCGGCGACGTTCTCCGCGAAATCGGCGTAGACGTCGAGCATGCGCGCGGTTTCCTCCAGCGCCTCCTGCTTCGGTGGCGTGGGCGGTGTGGCCTTCCTGCCAGAGGAATTCGGCCGTGCGCAGGAACAGGCGGGTGCGCATCTCCCAGCGGACGACGTTGGCCCACTGATTGATGAGCAGCGGCAGGTCGCGGTAGCTCTGGATCCAGTTCTTGTACTGCGCCCAGATGATCGTCTCGCTGGTCGGGCGGACGATGAGCGGCTCTTCGAGCTTGGATTCGGGATCGACGACCACCTCGCCGTCGACGGATTTGAGGCGGTGATGCGTGACCACGGCGCATTCCTTGGCGAACCCCGCGGCGTGCTGCTCTTCCTTGGTCAGGAACGACAGGGGGATGAACAGCGGGAAATAGGCGTTGACGTGGCCGGTGGCCTTGAACCGGTCGTCGAGTTCGCGCTGCATCTTTTCCCAGATGGCGTAGCCGTGGGGTTTGATGACCATGCAGCCGCGCACAGGCGAATGCTCGGCGAGGTCGGCGCGTTTGATGACGTCGAGGTACCACTGCGCGTAATCTTGCGCGCGCGGCGTCACACTGGCGGTCGTGTCGGTTGGTGGCATGCCCTGTTTCTGTAGCGCAGGTGCGTGGCGTAAAGCAAGAGGGAAGGAGGAGGGGCTTCGCCTATTCCCAAAAATGATTAAGGCCGTATTAGGTCGTATTAGGCCGTACGCGCCCGCCGTAGCCTTGGCGAAGGCGGGTTGGGACGGAACGGGAAGATCCACGGATTACACGGATTCCCTGGGGATTTAAGGTTGGACTAGGTTTGACTTGGTCGGACTGGGTTTGACCGGGCGGGATTTGTCAGCGGCGAAGGCGGAAGCCCTGGGGAAGGCGCGCGTTTCGTCCGCCAGGCGCACCCCTTGCGCCGCCGCCACGGCCCCGGGGGCCGAAGAGCATATGCTCTCTGCATATATCATGCTGGCGTTACAGTAGCACGTTTTGGCAATCCTGCAAGTATCCAGATCAGCCGCTTCGATCAAATTGCACAATTGCCGTGAGATGAATCGCCGGGCGCTGAAGAACAATCCGGGCCCTTTCAGAAAGCCAAACGCAGGTTGCCTTCGTTTCGGTTTCCGATCGCGTCAGCAAAGCTTGCCAGCGTTCCTGCGCGTGTACTGGAAAACCAGTACACCGTTGTAGGGTATTTCCCTACAAAAGAATCAGGGTGCAGCCTGACAGACAGCAGGGCATCGTTTGTTATATAAGTGCGGCAGGTTGGGAGAGGTCCGGAAAGCGAGAACCACAATCATTGAGGAGTGGAGGTCATCCTGCAAACGTTAACACAGTCTGATTCATCTTCATCGTTCATGGGCAGATGGCTCCTGGCCGGTTTGCTTTCGATTCCCTTATTCATGAGCGCCTGCGCCGGTTGGAATCAGCGGACGCCTTACGAAACGGAATTGTCCCAGATTCTCAGCAATGGCGTGGCCACGACTTCCATTTCCAATGGGGTTACCACGACTATCGCCGTCAGCAAACGCGACGCATGGAAGTCATGGATGAAGGACGATGCAAATCAGATATGGGACACGTACAACTATCAACAGGCCGCGTCGAATGCGGGAAAGTATCTGGAACAGGCCTGGGATTCACTCGATAACGTCGAAGGATATTTGGAGCAATGGGGGCACGCTTCCATCTCGGGTTTTGTCCTGGTGCCGGACCACTCCGGCTTTTTCAATCTCGATTACAGCATTCCCATGTCGAATTACGTCAGCCAGGTTGTGTCGGGCGTTCAGGGCCAGGCCAGCTTCCTTTCCGAGAAACAAACCGGGATCCAATTGGTGGCGACGGCGGGCAACTCGATGCCGGGCTTGAACGTCGAGCAGAAGCAACCTGCCGCGCTGACAAACCTGCAGCAGTCCAATCTGGTGAACCAAGCGATTTACCAGGGACAACTGGCGGCGACCAATCAGCTGCTTCAACTGGCCCTCTTGCAGCTCGAATTGCAGCAACTGACCAATGCCAATGCATCGGTAAAAAATGTGGTGGCGGCGCCCACCAATGCCGTTACGGCCTTTAACCCTTCCGGCGTGGCGACCAACGCGTCCAGCGGCCCCACGAACACACTTCCGACAGTCAACTTTCTGATTACCAACATAACGACGCAGGGAGGCATCACCAACGGCTTCAGTCCCCTCGGCCAGTTGGCCGGTCAAATGTCGAACAACCAGCTTTCTCCGACCACCATCCTGAAAATCGCCGCCACGGCCAAGGAAACCGAGCGGGTGCTCAATTTCATGAGTCATCCGGTGGACGTGCCCGGAAACAAACAGGTGTTTTTTGCCGTGGGCCAGATCAGCGTGATGCCCGGTTGGCGGACCAAAGAGGATTACATTTGTGAGGTCAGCACGCATTTTGTCTACGCGGGTCGAAAGGCTGAAATTGGCGAGAGACTGGCAAAACTGGTGTCGCAAACAGAAAGCAATGGTCCTCCGACAGGCGATTATGTGCGCCGTGCGACGCACTGGATAAAGGACAACGCTGTGGAAGAGGCAATCACGAAGGCTGTGGAAGTATTGCAAACGAACGCGGTGAAAGTGTTGCAAACGAACGCTGTGGGAATGTTGCAAATGAACACTGTGGAAGTGTTGCAAACGAACACCGTGGAAGTGACACAAACGAACACCAATTGGGGCTCCAAGTACGAGCAAGAGAGGACGATCTATGCGGATGGTCCGGAGGGCAAGTCACTGGAACCTTCCCTGATTTCACTGGTGGCAGCCTTCCCGTTCATGGAATCCCAGGTGTTCGACATGCAGAGCAGCTATCGCGATCAACTGAATCTTCTGCTTAACCTCGCCGGGTCCTACGTGCAAGCCGGGTACACGGTCGACGCCAATGTCCTGATCAACTTTGTCAAACAGACGCAAAAGGACCTGTCGACACGGACCGCATTCCCGACCGTCATTCCCGGGGTCGAATCGGACATGCTGACCTACCGCTTTGACCCGGAGGTTGCCGCCATGACCGATCCGGCGCTGACTGAACCGCAAGCCGGCCATCTGCTGTTGCCAACGAGCATCCCCGTGATGATTTTGGTGACGTGCGACAGGACGGATGTGAAGCTTTGGCCCGAGATCAGTCTCCAGGTGGAGACGCGATGGATCCCGCGGGAGCGGCGGAGCATTTTGGCGGATGTCGCCTCCGCAGTCGTCAGGAACCGGATCTATGATCGGCAACTGTTGCCGAGCCAGGCGCTGATGATCGCCGAGGAACTGGACAACGCCCGAGTGAGCATGGACTCTCTCGACGCGATGCAAAGCGCCTACCATCTGCGGTTGAACTCCTACGACGAATTGCGACGCCGGTATACGTCGTTGCGCACGCTGGGGATGGGCCGGTACTCATGGGTCAGACTGCCGGACGCCGTCCCGGTTGTGCAAAGTGTCAGTCCCACTACGATCCCCGCGGATTACCGCGGCAAGATCACATTGACCGGAGACTATCTCGATGACGCTACCACCAACATTCAGGTGCTTTTGGGTGGGACTCCGTTGAAGGTCGAGTTGGCCCATCTTGACACGGTTGAGGTCGTGATTGATACCAATTTGCCCCCTCTGCCGGCGGGGATCAATGACCTCGTGTTTACGAACGGGTGGGGCTCTTTCATCCTGACGCAAGCCGTGACCGTTGCCGACGCGACCCCGGTCATTAACAGCTTCAGCCCGACGATCCTTCCGCAAGGCTTTAACGGAACCATCACAATCTCCGGCCAACATCTCGGACTGAACACGAACCAGACTCAAGTCCTTCTCGGCGGATTTCCATTGCGCGTTTCTTCTGCCAGCCAAAACACAGTTCTGGCGAGCGTTACAAACGCGCCTTCTACGGGGCCGGGAACCTATAGTCTGGCGCTCCAAAACCAGTTCGGTTCTTGCGTGTCGGGGCAGGGCGTGACATTCACCAATTTTGTGCCCATTGTGGACAGTGTGACTCCGACCAATTTTGCCGCCAACTTTGCGGGAACGATCATCATCAGGGGACAACACTTCGGGCTTAACACAAGTCTTATCGGTGTCAGCCTGGGCAGTACACCGTTGCACGTGGACGCCGCCGGGGACTACGTGATCGCGGCGACGATATCGAAGGACTACCCGCCGCAGCAGGGGACGAACAATTTGGTCGTCAGCAATGGCGGGATTGCCGGGATCGCCACACAGGCCATCGTTGTCACCAAGGCGAAGGCGGCTCCCCAAGAGGAAGCGAATCCCGATTGCGGCACACGGCCGCCGCTAAGCGTGGATTCGATTTCTCCCCGGGATGGGTACGTCAATGGCCGGACCACGTTCGTGGCCTTCGGGTCGAATTTCGCGGCCACGAATTCCCATGATCCTGTCGTGCAGGTCCTGGTCGGTGGCGTGGCCGCGACCAATGTCCTGGTCGTCAGCGACAAGGTTCTTTGCTTTGACGTTCCTGCTTGGAACAACAACGGGACGAACGCGTCTCCGTTTCCTTGCCGATGGCACGCCGCCAACGTCGTCTTCCTTTCGAAATGTCAGTCTGTTGAAAAACCCGATGCGGTCTATTTCAACCTCAAGGTTTCCATGGAATCATCCAACGCGCCTGCTGCCGCGGTCACCAATGCCGCCACCCAGTTGATTGACAAGTACGGCACCGTGCTGAAGGACCTCATGGCTGTCGAGACAAACATCACCGCCCAACTCGGCGGATCGCTCCGGCTCGAAGCCGGAAGCCTGCCGTCGTCCACCAACGTGCCGGCTTCCGGCTTCTCTCCCACCGTCGTCATCCAAAACACCAGCACCAACCGTTGAGCCATTGACTGGCGGCTGCCGCTGGGAGGCCGGCGGCGAACTTTTCCGCTTTTTCGGGCAAAAACGGTTGACGTGGCGGGGTAAAGTTGTATAAATACGACGTGGTCGCACTCTGCGGCTGCACAAGGAGGATTGGGGATGAATGTAGTTCTCGGAGTCGGAGGACTGTTGTATTCTTTTCAACAGGCCGACACGCAGGGGAAAGTGATCGTGCTGATTTTGTGTTTCGGCTCGGCCTTGACCTGGTCGGTCATGCTTACCAAGTGGCAGCAGTTGCGCAAGGCGCGCAACAGCGGGCAGGCGTTTCTCGCCCAGTTCCGCCGCGAACGCGATCCGCTGCATCTGTTCATCAATAATTTCGAGATGGCCGACAGCCCTCTCTACAACATCTATCGCATGGGCGCGGAAGAAGTGTCTTCCCGGTTCGGCAGCGGCAGCGGGGGAAAATCGCGCCGGACCGGCGGCGGGTACAAGGATTTTGGCGGGGGCGGAACGGCCACGCTGGTGGCGTCGGCCACGGAGGTCGATACCGGCGACCGGACGGTGAACCTCGACATTCTGCGGGGCGCCCTGGGGCGCAGCATTGACGCGGAAGTGATGAAGTTGGAAGCGCAGGTGGCGATCCTTTCCACAGCGGTGCAGGGCGGGCCGTTTCTGGGGTTGCTTGGCAGCGCCTGGGGCGTGATGGGTGTGTTTTCGCAGATGGGCATTTACGGGACGGTGCGGCTGGGAGCGGTGGCGCCGGGCATTTCGGCGGCGTTGCTGGCCACGGTGGTCGGGCTGCTGGTGGCCGTGCCGTCGTTGTTCGCCTACAACTGGCTGGCGGGCCGGATCCGCCATCAAACGATCGAGATGGAGAATTTCGCCGATGAATTCGTCGCGGCGACTGAACGCAACTACGCCTCGCACTAACCCATGAGCCGACCTTCCAGCCGTTCGCGCCGTTACGGCAATCTGCACGAGATCAAAGAGATCAACGTGATGCCGCTGGTCGATCTGTTGCTGCAATTGTTCATCGCTGTGATCATTTTCTTCCCGGTGGTCGAATACGGCATGGGAGTGAACCTGCCGAAGGCGACGACGGAAACCATCAAGCAGGAGCAGACGCGCACGTTGTCGGTGGACAAGCACGGCCGGATTTACCTGAACGACGTGGCCAAGACGGCGCAGCAGTTGCGGGGCGACCTGGCCGCGCTGGCGAAGATCAATCCGCCGGTGACGATTTTGGTGAAGGCCGATGAAGCGAACAATTACGGCGCGGTGATGGAAGTGCTCAAGCAATTGCACGCGGCCAAGATCACGCACATTGCCTTGATGACGCAGGAGGAAAATCCGCAGCAACAATTTTCCGCGCGCGATTGAACAGCCGATGAACACGGGTGATCTAGCTTTCCGGAAAAACTTCATCATCGCCCTGGTCCTGCACGCGACGCTGATCGGGGGGATTGTTTGCTGGGAGGAATTCCTGCCGCACGGTCCGGACAACACGGCGGCCTCCGTTGAGTTGATCACGCCCGCTGACATTCTGGGCGATCTGCCTGCCGGGCCGGGCCACGGCCGCGGGGCCTACGCGCCGCCCAAGGAACCGGCGGGCGCCGAGCCGGCCGCCGGGGCCAGCGATGCCGCGGTGCCGGAGGACGAAACACCCGCGCCGCAACCGAAGACGGCCCCCGTGGCGCGTGAGGCGGCGGCGCACGATCCGGATGAGATAGCGATTTCGAAGAAGAAGACGGTTGAAGCGCAGAAGAAAGCCGCCGCCAAGGCCGCCGAAGCGGCCAAGGCCAACACCGTCGCGAAGCAGAAGCTCACGGCCGAGGCCAAGGCGGCCGCGAAGGCGAAGAAGGCGGGGACGCCGGGCGCTTCGCCCACGGAAACGGCGGCGCAGATTCGGCAGCGGTTTGCCAAAGCCTTGCAAGCGGCGGGCGACGGCACGGACGGCACGCCGTACGGGGACGGCAAGACGGCGGGAGGCGGCAGCGGCAAGAGCAACCGGATCGGGTCTCCTGACGGATCGCCGGATGGTATTCCCGGCGGTGTCGGGCAGGGGTCTCCATTCTGGCAGTATTACCAGGGCGTGCACGATTTGATGTACGAAGCGTGGGAGCAGCCGGGGTCGGTGATCGATCGGAAACTGGTGGCCACCGTCATGGTCCGGATCGCTCGCGACGGATCGATTGCCAGCGTGGAATTGCAGCGGTCGTCCGGGAACAGGCTGATGGACGACTCGGCGCTGGCGGCGGCGCGCAAGGTGGAGCATTTGGAGCCGCCTCCGGACGGTTTGCTGAAAGGTTCGACGGCCAATATCACGGTTGATTTTCAAGTGGAGGGATAGGGGATGCAGCGAATACTCAAGGCGCTTGTGGTCATCATCATCGCCGTCCTGGCCGCGACGACGGCGCGGGCGCAGGTATCGGTAAAGAAGAATTTTCTCAAACGACCGTTCGCCGTCACGGGGTTTACCGGTGACGCAACGGTGGCGGGACAATTGACGGACGTGTTGAAGGGCGACGTGCGGTTGTCCGGCAGCCTGGAACTCTCGCCTTCCGAGCAGGCGGAGTTTGTGCAGCAAGGCGTGATTCGCGGGGACCGGGGGGGGCTGGTGGTGGACTGTTTCGTGACCCAGCAGTCGACGAAGAGGACCGTGTTGTCGCGTTCCTACCCGGGCAGCGCCCAGGACCTGCGGCGGATCGGGCACGTGATCAGTGACGACATTGTGAAAGCGATCACGGGCCAGCGGGGCATCGCGGAGACGAAGATCGCGTTTGTCTGGACGCGGGGCCGGATCAAGGAACTGGCCACGATGGATTACGACGGCTACAACATGCGCGAATTGACCTACGACAAGAGCATCAGCGTGCATCCGCGCTGGTCACCGGACGGGCGCAAGATCGTTTACACGAGCTATCTCTCCGTGTTTCCCGACATGGTGGAAGCCGATCTTTATACCCATCAACGGCGGCGGCTGGCGAGTTTTCCCGGACTGAACACGGGGGCTGATTTTTCGCCGGACGGCTTGAAGATCGCGCTGACGCTGAGCAAGGACGGCAATCCCGAGCTGTACACGATGGACGCCTCGGGCGGCGGGTTCCAACGGCTGACATTCACGCGCGGGGCGGAATCCTCGCCGACGTGGTCGCCGGACAGCCAAAGCATTGCCTACGTCAGCGACGACCGCGGCAGCCCGCAGATTTACATGATCAGCAAGGACGGCGGCGAACCGACGCGCCTGACGGTGTCGCCCTCGTACAACACGGAGCCGGACTGGTCGCATCCGCCGGCGGGTTCGGACATGAAACCGATGCTGGCGGTGACGTCGCGAGTGGGCGGACGGTTTCAGATCGGTTTGTACGACAGCACGACGCGCGAGGTGAAGCCGTTGGCGGCGGATGATTCAGACAATGAGGACCCGACCTGGGCGCCGGATGGACGGCATCTGGTGTACGCGAAGAGCCATCATTATCATTCACGGTTGTATCTGCTTGACGTTGTGACAGGCGAGCAAGTAGAGTTGCCTGCTGTTGAAGGGGATGCGTCTGAGCCTGCGTGGGGACCCTAATCTCGGGCCCGCAAGGATGAACAATTTTCACAAGGAGATCGCCGCTTATGCGTAACAGGATTTTATCACAGAGTGTTGTGCTGGCTTTAATTGCGACGCTGGGATTGACCGGCTGCAAGAGCTTCCATTGGCCATGGCAGAAGAAGTCCGCGAATGGTTCGCAGGCGGGCGGGGGAGAACCGCCACCGCTGGGCGGCAGCGATATTGAAGCGGGCAACCGCCCGATGGTGAGCGGCGAGCTGCCCCACGGCCAGTTTGAGCCGATCTACTTTGATTTCGACAGCGCGCGGGTCCGCCCGAGCGAAGTCAGCAAACTTGAGACCGTCGCCACCTGGATGAAATCCAATACGAGCGCCAAGCTCGTGGTGGAAGGCCACTGCGACGAGCGCGGCACGGCCGAGTACAACCGCGCGTTGGGCGAACGCCGCGCCGGGGCGGCCCGTGAAGAGCTGGTGCGCCTGGGCGTTGATGCGGCGCGTATCACGACGATCAGTTACGGCAAGGACAGGCAGGCCGATCCGGGCCACGACGAGAGCGCCTGGGCGAAGAACCGCCGTTGTGAGTTTTCCGCGATCAAGGAATAGCCGTCCGGGCTGCGTTGACAAGGCCTGGGAAAGCATGTAGTGTGAAGTTGTTGAGGTAACGACACATATGTCAGCATCGATGTTAGCGGTTTTGGACGAGTGGCACATTATTGTGCTGGGGCTGATCATTTTGCTCCTCTTTGGCGGCAAGAAATTGCCCGAACTTGCCCGCGGACTCGGCGAAGCGATGCGCGAGTTCAAGAAAGCGTCGCGGGACTTGCACGATGACCCGCCGGCGGCCAGCAAACCGGCGCCGCCCGCCCCTGCGCAACCCGCCGCCGCCGTGCCGCAACAACCCTCTGAACCGAAACAGGGCTAGAGCCGTTTCGCGTGCGTCCGTGGCTTTCAACGAATGAATCCGCCGGACGAGTTGCAAGTCATCCCTGACGCCCCGTCGGAAGACGGCGGCGCGACCAAATCGTTCTGGGAACATCTCGACGACCTGCGCGGGATGTTGTTTAAGAGCATCGTCGCGTTGGCGATCACCTTTAATGTCGCGCTGGCGTTTTCCAATCGCATTCTCCGTGTGCTGACGTGGCCGTTGCGACAGGCGACGGACCATCCGGAGAATTTTTTGCAGAGCTTGAACGTCACCGACTCGTTTGTGATGTCCATTGATCTGGCGCTGTACGTCGGGATTGTCCTGGCCATGCCCTTCATTTTGTATTTCGTCGGGCAGTTCATCCTGCCGGCGCTCAAGCCGAAGGAGAAACGCATGCTCTGGCCCGGGTTTGTGGCCGGGACGGTGTTGTTCGTGACGGGGGCGGTGAGTTGTTTTTTTTGGGTCGTTCCGCAGACCCTGCGGGCGTTTATCCAGGGAAGCCGCTGGTTGGGCATCGAGCCGCGATGGACGATCGACAGTTACATTGGATTCATCACGCAGTTCACATTGATGACCGGGCTGACGTTTGAAATCCCGCTGGTCATCCTGATCCTGGTGCGGCTGGGGATCGTCCGTTACGCGACCGTGCGCCGGGGCCGGAAGGTGCTCATCCTGGTGGCGTTTGTGATTGCAGCGTTTCTGGCGCCGCCGGACCCGCTGTCGATGGTGCTGATGGCGTTGCCGCTGGTCGTGCTGTTTGAGATCACGATCTGGCTGTCGTGGTTTGCCGAGCGCAAACGGCGATAGGAACGGCGTCTACTCGTATGTCTTGCGGAACTTGACCTTGGAGTCGTCGGCCGGGGTCTGTTCGGGAGAAGCGGCCGGCGGCGGGGTGGGTTCCGCGGCGGCCGGTGCCTTGGATTCCTCCACGTACATCAGGCGCAGGTCTGTGAGAGTGGCATGCAGGACCTTGGTTTCGTCCGCGCTGAGATTGCCTTTTGTTTTGCGCTCCAGCATTTCCAGCGTGTCGATGAACAGGCGCGCGGCGGGAAGGTTTTTCTCGGCTTTGCCGGTCATCGGATTGGCGAGTTTGCCGAGCGTGATCATCGCCTGCGTGCCGAACAGGCCGACCGTGTCGAGAAACCGCACGGTATCCTCGCGCGAACCCATGTTGTCTTGTTGGACTTCCGCCATGTTACATTCCTTTCAAAGGCGGCCGCACAACGACGACGGCGCGGGGTTTGTCCCCGAAATAGCTGTTGGCGACGCGCTTGATATCGTCCGTGGTGACGGCCCTGTACTGTTCGTCCATTGACTGCTGGAAAGTGTAACCCAGCCCGTACAATTCGTCGAGACCAACGGCCAGGCTCAAGTCGGCGTTGTCCTGCCTCTTGACCCTGCGCTGGCCGATCAGGCTGTTTTTTGCGCGCTCCAGTTCATCGCCGCCCAGGCCGCTTGTCCGGAGCTTGTCCAACTCGGCGAGGATTTCCGTCTGGCACAGCTCGACGTTCTCCGGGGTCGTTCCCACGTAAAAGGCGAAATAGCCCGGCTCGATCCCGAGCAGTTCATATGCGCCGCAGTAGTAGCACAACCCCAGTTCATCCCGCAGGCGCAGAAATAGCCGTGATCCCTGGCCCGTGTACGCCTCGTTGAGTAGTTCCAACGCGAAACGGTCGCCGCTGAACACGTCGGTGCCGCTGTAACCGATCAGCAACACGGCTTGTTCCTTGGGTTTGGTTTCTGTCCTGGAGGTCGAGGCCGTTAGCCGCTCGGGGCCGGTGCGAGGGAATTCCAGCTTCACCGGTCGCAGGAGGCCGAACTTTTCCTCCACCTTGCGGCGCACGTCGTCGGCCTTGACGGCGCCGAAGACGGTCAGGACGAGATTGTTTGGCACGACGTACCGGCGATGGAAGTCGGCCAGGTCGTTGCGTCCCAGCGCTGCGACGCTGGCCGGCGTGCCGAGGATGTTGAAGCGATAGGGGTGGCGCGTGAACAGCGTTTCGCGCAACAGTTGCTGGCCGCAACGCAACAGGTGGTCCTGCTCGTCCTTGAGTTCGGCCAGTTGCACGTCGCGTTCCCGTTTCAACAGGTCATCGGGGAACACGGGATGTTGGAGAACGTCGGCCAGGACGTCCAGGGCCAGGTCGAAATCATCCTGCAACACGTGCGTCGAGACGCCGAAACTGTTGTTGCCCGCGAAGGAGCTGATGTCGCCGCCGACCGATTCGATGGCGTCGGCGATCTCTTCGGCGGTGTGCGTGCGGGTGCCCTTGAGCAGCAGGCGGGCGGTCAACTTGGTGATGCCGTTGTTGGCGTCGGTTTCGGCGATCACGCCGCCTTTGAGCAGGGCGCGGCAATCGACCAGGGGCAATCTTGGGTCCTCCCTCACGAGCAATCGCAATCCATTGGCAAGGACGAACTGTTGGATGGGGATTTCCGTTGCGCCGGGCGCGGTCGCTTCCGGGCTGGTGACTGTTTCCTGTGGGTTGAGGGAAACAATGGTCAGGTTTCCATCGGTGAGATAACGTCGGGCGACTCGCTGGATGTCGTCGGGTGTCACGTGGCGGATGGACTCAAGATAGGCGGAGGAAAAGAGCGGATCGTGAACGAGAAGTTCGTATTGTCCCAGGTCCGACGCCTGGCCGGCCATCGTCGTAAGCGATTCGAGGTGGTGACTGAGGCAATTCTTGATGGCCTTTTGGCATTCCGCTTCGGAGACGGGCTGTTTCGCAAACTGTTTCATTTCCTCGCGGATCGCGGCAATGGCGGCCTCGCGGTTGCCGGCGTCAGCGGTGGCGCCGATCATAAACAATCCCGGATGTGAGGGCGTGTAACTGCCGGCATCGATGGAATGCACCAGCCCGAGTTGCTGTCTTACCCGGCGGTACAGGCGGGAACTTTTGCCCTGGCCCGCGATGATGGCCAGCAGATCGAGCGCGTGGACGTCCGGATGGGTGATCGCCGGGACGTGCCAGGCGAGGTGAATCTGGGAAAGTTGGACGGGCGCTTCCTCGTGGCGTTCGCGCAGGCTGAGCTGCGGCGGCTCCGCGGGGATGGGCGCGGGCGCCAGGGAGCCCATTTTGAATTCTTTCGTCAGTTCCCGGATCCGCGCTTCGACCTCGGCGGCAACCACGTCGCCGACGACGACGAAGACGAGGTTGTTGGGCGCGTACATGCGCCGGTAGTAGGCGACCACGTCATCGCGCGTGATCCGGTTGTAGATGTCGGCGTAACCGATGACGGGATGGCGATAGGGATGGGTGGTGTAGGCGGTCGACCAGAGCATCCGGGAGGACCGCCGGTCGGGGTTGTCGGCGTTCATGGCCATCTCGCGGAGGATGACCTGTTTTTCCTTGAGTAATTCGGCCTCGGGGATCGAGGCGTTCATCACGCAATCGGCCAGCACGTCCACGGCCGTCCGCCAGTTTTCCGAGGGGATGTTGATGTAATAGACGGTCTGTTCGAAGGAGGTATAGGCGTTGATGTAGCCACCTTTGTCCTCGATTTCCTGCGCGATTTGGGCGACGCCGCGTGTGGGTGTGCCCTTGAACAACATGTGCTCCAGCACGTGTGACAACCCGGCGCCGAGCCATTGGCCTTCGGTAATGCTGCCGGCGCGGCACCAGACCTGTGCGCTGACCACGGGGGTGCTGCGGTCTTCGCGGATGAGAATGGTCAGTCCGTTATCGAGGACGATTTTGCGGACGGCGGCTGGTCGGTTCATTGGTGCGTTGGACATGGCGATAAACGCCGGCGTTCAAAGCCGTGATCGACCGGTGTGCGCCAACCGGGAGCCGAAGATGGACGGAGCCCGCTAATTGGAGCCGCTGCTCAATTTTCCCGAACCCGAGCTGCGGGTCTTCTCGCCGCGGTAGGAGGCGTCCGCGGGCGCGCTGGCAACAACGCGGTGGCGGCTGGCATGGGGCCGCGCGAGCGGTTGATAGGGTTTGAACAAACGCTTCATCGAAATCATAGCCGCCCTTGAAATCCTCCCGGCTGTCCTGTTCCGTTTTGCCGAGGATGCCTTTTTCCACCATGTTGAACACCACCTCGCCGAAGTCGTCGCACCGATGGATGCCCCAGTAGGCCAGCACGGTCTTGGCCATGGGCCCGAATTGCTCGATCACGTACCGGCGCAGGCCCTCAAGCAATTCCTGTCCGCTGACGTGGCGTTGCGTGGGCTGGGATTGCGCGTTCTTCTTGAGCATTTTCAGCGTGAAATCCAGCCCCTCGCGGACGAAGTAGTACGAGTCGCGGTCGTACCGGCTGTCTTGCTTCAAGATCGTGTCGATGGATTCCGAAAAATTAGGCTTCTGCATCTATCGATCCCTCGTCTCCATGGTTACGGCGGGCGCTGCCTCCCCGATACGTCTCCGCGCTCGCCATTGTCGAACGACCGTGCCGAGCAGAATGGCTCCTACCAGGAACGCTACAACCAATTGCTCTTGCCGTGTCAGTTTGAACATGCAGGCCTTCCGGCCGACTGCATACTGTCACCCTTACCACGCCAGCAATATACTCATCTTTACGGTCATCACAACCACTTTTTTGCGCGGACGCGCAACCAGTTGCGGCGGCTCCGCTTCCGACTGACCAAATCAGGCAATCCGGTCGAGATAGGCGGCGATGACGTTGCGGCGGCTGAGCACGCCGACGACGTGGAGGGAACCTTTGGTTTCGACGACCGGCAGTTCTTCCAGCAACGTCGTGCGGAACTTTCGCAGCACCGACGCCAGGTCCTCGTCCAAACTGACCACCGCAAAGGTCGGGGCCAACAGGTCCTGGGCCACCACCACGCGCGAGGGCATGCTGCGTTCGGTGAAGAAAATGCGGATCTCGTCGAAATCGATCACGCCATGCAATCCGCCTGCGTCGTCGAGCACGGGGAAGACCTTCTGCTTGCTGCTGGCCAGCGCATCGAGGATTTCCGGCAACGGCGTGTTGCGGTGAAAGACGATCATCTTCGCGTCCTTGGGAATGGCTTCCTTGGCCAGGATGTGTTCCAGCGCGGCGCTGACGAACTCCCCCTCGTGGGCGGGCGAATCCACGCGCGCATTGACCTGGCTGCGGTACATGGAGAATCTGCGGGGCGTCAGCACGTACGCCGTCGCCGTGGTCAGCATCAGCGGCACGAGCAAACCATAACCCAACGTCATTTCCGAGACCATGATCAGCCCCGACAACGGCGTCTTGGCCGCTCCCGCCAGGAAACCCGCCATCCCGACCAGCGCCATGGCCGGCAAACTGGGCGCCACGTTGGGCAGCCAGAGATGCAACACCATCCCCAGCGCCGTGCCGAGCATGCCGCCAATCACCACGCACGGCGCGAACGTCCCGCCGCTGCCGCCCGAGCCGATGGTAAACGCCGTGGCGATGATCTTGACGAACGCCACGGCCAGCACCACGCCGAGCGTCAGTTGCCCCGCCATGCCCAATTGCGCCCAACCGTAGCCTTGTCCCAGCACCTGCGGCAGAAAAAATCCAATCGCCCCGACCACCAGTCCACCGATGGCCGGCCGCACGTACACCGGCACGGCCATCTTATGGAAAACGTGTTCCTCCACGCCCTGCAGTGCCGCGACGTACGCCATGCCCATCAGCGCGCACAACAGGCCGAGGACGATGTACACGGGCAACTCCAGCACGCGTTGAAACATCACCGGCGGCACGGTAAACAACGCGCCCCACGTGCCGGTGATGCTGCAGTAGACCGAGTACGCCACAATCGACGCCACGAAGGACGGCACCAGCGCCGCCGCCTCGAAATCCATGTCCCGGTACAATACCTCCGTCGCGAACAACGCCGCGCCCAGCGGCGAACGAAAAATCGCGCCCAACCCCGCCCCGGCGCCCGCCAGCATCAGCAGCCGCCGTTCGCGGTCGCTTGACTTGAAACACGCGCCCAGCAGCGAGCCGAACCCGGCGCCCACTTGCGTAATCGGTCCTTCGCGGCCCGCCGAACCGCCCGTGCCGAGCGTGAAAGCCGTCGCCAGTGTTTTCACGAACGGGATGCGCGCGCGCATCTGGCCGCCGTGCCGGTGAAAGGAATCGATGACCGAGTCCGTGCCGTGACCGCCCGCATCGGGCGAGAGCAGGTACACGGTCAATCCCGAGAGGAACCCGCCGATGGCGGGCATGAAGAACAGCAGCCAGCGATGCGCCGGCAGGCCGGGCATGATCGTCGTGCCTTCCGCGCTGGGCAATGGCATTCTGTAACCGACAAGCCCCGTCATAAAAAACCGGGTCGCCCAGTCGATGACGTAGGTGAACAACAGCGCGCCGAATGCCGCGGCGACCCCGACCATCGCGCTGAGCAGCACCAGCCGCGTCTGATAATGATGCCGCAGCCTGCTAACGAAATCAGTTACAGTTCTGGTCATTTAGAGGAAAACTATCATGCGACGACAATGTTCACCAGTTTGCCGGGGACAACGATAACCTTCTTGACCGATTTGCCGGCCATGAATTCCGCGACGCGGGGATTGGCCAGCGCGATCTTTTCAAGTTCCGCCGCTGAAATGCCCGTGGGCACGTCAATGCGGTCGCGGAGCTTGCCGTTGACCTGCGCGATGATCGTGACGGTGTCTTCCACGAGCAGCGCCGGGTCGAACTTTGGCCATGGCTCGCGGGCCAGCGATTGGCCGTGGCCGAGCTTTTCCCACAATTCCTCCGCCAGATGCGGCGCGTAAGGCGCGAGCGACAAGCACGAACGGTTCGAGCAAGGCGCGCGGGCGTTTGTCCTGCGCGGTCACTTCGTTGACGAAATCCATCATCTGTGAAACGGCGGTGTTGAATTTCAACGCCTCGGTGTCTTCGCCGACCCTTCTTGATTGTCTGATGCAATACCTTCACAAGCTTCGCGTCGGGTGCGTTGTCCTCGACGAGGAGTTTGCCTTCCTCGTCGCAGAACAACCGCCAGACGCGCCCGAGAAAGCGATAGACGCCCTGCAAGCCTTCCGTGCTCCACGGTTTGGCGGCCTCCAGCGGGCCCATGAACATCTCGTACATGCGCAACGCGTCCGCGCCGTACTCGCGCACCACGTCGTCGGGATTGATGACGTTGCCCCGCGACTTGGACATCTTCTGGCCGTCCTCGCCGAGGATCATGCCCTGGTTGACGAGCCGCATGAACGGCTCGGGCGTGCGAGACGTGGCCGAGATCGAACAGCACCTTGTGCCAGAACCGCGAGTAGAGCAGGTGCAGCACCGCGTGCTCCGCGCCGCCGACATACAGATCGACGGGCATCCAGTACTTCTCCTTGTCCTTCGCGACGAACGCCGCCGTCGTTCTGCGGATCGAGGTAGCGCAGGTAATACCAGCACGAGCCCGCCCACTGCGGCATCGTGTTCGTCTCGCGCTTGGCCGGGCCGCCGCACTGCGGGCACGTCGTGTTGACCCAATCCGTCGCCTTCGCCAGCGGCGGCTCGGCGTTGCCCGTCGGCGTGTAATCCTTCATCTCCGGCAGCATCAGCGGCAATTCGCTCTTCCGGCACCGGCACCGTGCCGTGCTTCTCGCAATGCACGATCGGGATCGGCTCGCCCCAGTAGCGCTGGCGCGAGAACAGCCAGTCGCGCAGCTTGTATTGCACCGTGGCCTTGCCGAGCCTCGTTCCTCGAGCCAGGCGGTGATCTTCTTCTTCGCTTCGGGCGTGGGAAGGCCCGTGATGAGGCCGCTGTTCACGGCAATGCCGTCGCCGGTGAAATCCTTGCGGATCGATCCCTTCGGGCGGCTGCACAACGGTGCGAATCTCCAAGCTCAAATTTCTTGGCGAACTCAAAGTCGCGCTTGTCATGCGCCGGCACGGCCATGATCGCGCCGGTGCCGTAACCCATCATCACGTAGTCGGCGATCCAGATCGGGATCTTCTCGTCATTGACCGGATTGATCGCGTAGCCGCCGGTGAACACGCCGGTCTTTTCCTTCTCCAACTGCGTGCGCTCCAGGTCGCTCTTGTGCGCGGCATCGATGCGGTAGGCGTCCACGGCGGCTCGTTGTCTCGGTCGTAGTGACTTTCGTCCACGAGCGGATGCTCGGGCGCGAGCACCATGTAGGTCGCGCCGAACAGCGTGTCGGGTCGCGTCGTGAAACACCGTGATCTTTTCGCTCTGAACCCTGCGACCCTGAAATCCACTTCCGCGCCTTCGCTGCGCCCGATCCAGTTGCGCTGCTGTTCCTTGATGGACTCGGGCCAATTGACCAACTCCAGGTCCTTCAGCAACCGCTCGGCATATTCCGTGATCCGCAGAATCCACTGGCGCAGCGGCCGGCGGTAAACGTTCTTGTGGCCTTTACGGTCACACGTGCCGTCCGCGTTCACTTCCTCGTTGGCCAGCACCGCCTTGCAGCCCTCGCACCACCAGACGGGTATTTCGGCTTCGTAGGCCAGGCCCTTTTTATAAAGCTGCAGGAAAATCCACTGGGTCCACTTGAAGTACTGCGGGTCGGTGGTGTCGACTTCGCGGTCCCAGTCGTAACTAAACCCGAGCATCTGGATCTGGCGCCGGAAGGTGTCGATGTTCTTGCGCGTCGTGATGGCCGGATGCGTGCCGGTATCGATGGCGTATTGTTCGGCGGGCAGGCCGAACGCGTCCCAGCCCATCGGATGCAGCACGTTGAACCCGCGCATGCGATGGTACCGGCAATAGATGTCCGTGGCCGTGTAGCCTTCGGGATGCCCGACGTGCAGGCCCGCTCCGCTCGGGTAGGGGAACATGTCGAGGACATACAATTTGGGAAGAGTGCCGCCCGCGTCCGACGCCGCGAATGTCTTGTGCTCGGCCCAGTAGCGCTGCCACTTGGGCTCGATCCTGTCGAACGGATATTTCTTACGAAGTTCAGGCATAACGGAATCCGCGGACTATATCGGCAGTCAAAAGCGCTGGCAAGACTTCCCGAAGTTTGGTATCAGCAGGAAAGAACGAAGGAGAGCACGATGGCTGACAAGGTTCGCGTCACGATTTGGAATGAGTTCCGGCACGAGAAGAAAAACGAGGCGGTGAAGAAGATTTACCCGGAAGGGATGCACGCCGCCATCTCCAAGGGGCTGACGGCGGCGGGCGGGATCGCTTGTAAGACAGCGACGCTCGATGAGCCGGAGCACGGATTGACGGAGGATGTGCTGGCGGCCACGGACACACTGGTCTGGTGGGGCCACATCGCCCACGGCGATGTGAAGGACGAGATCGTCAAACGCGTGCACCGTCACGTATTGGAGGGCATGGGGTTGATCGTGCTGCACTCGGGACATTTTTCAAAAATCTTTCGCGCGCTGATGGGCACGAACTGTTCGCTGAAATGGCGCGAAGCCGATGAGAAGGAGCGGATCTGGAACCTGGCGCCGGGTCATCCCATCACCGAAGGCCTCGGGGAACATTTCGAGTTGCCCTACGAGGAAATGTACGGTGAACGGTTCGATATTCCCGAGCCGGACAAGCTGATTTTCATTTCCTGGTTCGAGGGCGGCGAAGTTTTTCGGAGCGGCTGCTGCTGGGACCGCGGTCACGGGCGCGTGTTCTATTTCCGGCCCGGCCACGAAGCCTATCCGACCTATCACGACAAGAACGTCCTGCGCGTCATCGCCAACGCGGCCCGCTGGGCCGCCCGGCGCGTGACCTTGCCCGACAAATGCCCGAACAGCCCGGCCCTGGAGCCCATCAAGCCGAAGGCGGAAAGCTTCGGCCGCGCCGGTGTGGTGCAGAAAATGGACTAGGGACGCTGGTTTCCGCCGCCGGGCGGTGTCGTAATTTTGAACTCGTAGGAGCGCCCTTCCGGGCGCGACATACATGGGAATCGCGCCCGGAAGGGCGCTCCTACGGCCCGCCGCCGGGCGGGTGGCCTTCGTCGGCGTCAATCAAATCGAAGAAGGTCTGGATGTCGGTGCGATGGGCGATGCCGTATTCCTGCAGGCGCTGGGCGAGGAATTTGCTGGCGGCGTCCCGCCAGCCGCGTTTGCTCATGTAATCGTTCCAGATCTTGATCTCGTCCTCGCTGGGCTTGCGGCCCTTGGCGAAACACCAGGCCAGGACCTCGTCGTCGGTGCCGCCCTGTTTCACCCGTTCGACCAGTTCCACATATTTAATGTGCAGAAAGCTGCAGCAACGCCCGTCAAACCCGATGCCGAGGTTCTCATGATAATCGGGCGGGAGTTTGCCCTGGTCGTGGAGCCTGATTTTATCGAGCATGCGCCCGAAATACACGAGACCGCCGACCGTATCCCGGCAACTGCGAAGATGGGGAACATTCATGGACGGCAGTTTACGGCAAAAAGATTTGGCTATCAATCCCTGCGCAATCAGACAATAATCCGCGGGTGAACGGGCGGCCCCGGACGGCGCGCACTCTGTTCTTCATTTTTTCACGAACACCACTATAATCGCGGCCCATGCAATTGCTCATAGCGACACGGAACAAGGACAAGTTGAAAGAGCTTCGCGCCCTGCTGGCCGATCTCCCGCTCGAGGTGATTTCGTCGGCTGACATCAAGCAGTTGCCGGAGGTGGACGAAGACCGGGCGACGATCGAGGAAAACGCGGTCAAGAAAGCCGTCGAAACCGCCAAGATGGCCAAACGCCTGACGCTGGCCGACGACACCGGCCTGGAAGTCGACGCGCTGGACGGACAGCCGGGGGTGCGGTCGGCCCGCTTTGCCGGCCCGGACGTGACCTATTTCGAGAACAACAAGAAGCTGCTCCAGAAATTGAAAGGCGTGCCCCTGGAGAAACGCACCGCCCGCTTCCGCTGCGTCATCGCGCTGGCGGACCAAAACGGGCTGGTGGACAAGGTGGAAGGCATCTGCAACGGCACGATCATGGAGGAGGAACGGGGCGGGGGCGGGTTCGGCTACGATCCGCTGTTCATTCCCGACGGACAGGTGAAGACCTTCGCCGAACTGCCTCTGGACGTGAAGAACCGCATCAGCCATCGCGCCAAGGCCCTGCAAAAAGCCTGGGCCGTGCTGTCGCGGTACCTGCGCGAAAAAGCCTGAGGCGCGCGTGAAGGCCTTTATCCTTGCGGCTGGTTTGGGCACCCGGTTGCGCTCCCTCGGACTGGATGTGCCGAAGGTGATGGTGCCCATCGGCGGCAAACCGTTGCTGGAACATCATCTTGAACTGTTCCGCGACCAGGGCATCCGCGAACTGATCGTCAACCTCCATTACCTGCCGGATACCATCACCAACTACTTCGGCGACGGCGCCAAATGGGGCGTCCATCTTACTTACTCCCGCGAACCCCAATTGCTCGGCACGGCAGGCGCTATCAAACAAATGGACGCCGCGCTGCGGGACGGGCCGTTCATCGTGTTTTACGGCGATAACCTTGTCCGGGTGCGGTTTGCGGAATTGCTGGACTTTCACCGCGCGCGACAGGCGCTGGCGACGGTCGGATTGTTCGCCTCGTCCGAACCCTGGACGGGCGGGGTGGTGGAGACCGGGCCGAACGGCCGGATCACGCGGTTTGTGGAGAAACCCGACCCGAAACAGGTTTCGACAAATCTGATCAGCGCTGGTATTTTGGTGCTCGAATCGGCGGTGTTGGACGCGATTCCAGCGCAAACATTTTATGATTTCGGCAAGGACCTGTTTCCGAAATTGCTGGCGGAAGGAAAACCATTGTACGCGATGAAACCGGATGCGTATGTGCAGGACGTGGGCACGCCGGAACGGCTGGCCAAGGCACAACGCGATTTTGAGAGCTGGCGGAAATGATCATCACACAAACACCGTTGCGTGTGTCGTTCGCGGGCGGCGGCACGGATTTCGCCGACTTCTACGAGAAGCACGGCGGCTGTGTCGTCAGCACCGCCATCGACAAATTCGTCTATTGCGTCGTCAAGGAACGGTTCGACGACAAGATTTACGTCAATTACTCCAAAAAAGAGATCGTCGATTCCGTCGACCAATTGGAGCATGAACTCGTGCGCGAGGCGATGCGCAAGATCGGTGTGACCAAGGCGGTGGAAATCTCGTTTCTGTCCGACATCCCGGCCGAAGGCTCCGGGCTGGGTTCGTCCAGCAGCGTGACGGTCGGCGTGCTCAACGCCCTCCACCATTTCGCCGGCGAGACGCCCACGTCCGAACAACTGGCCCGCGAAGCGTGCGAGATTGAGATCAATATCCTGGGCAAACCCATCGGCGTGCAGGACCAGTACATCGCGGCCTACGGCGGCCTGCGTTGTTTTCAGTTCGGGCCCGGCCCCGGCATCCAGGTGTCGTCCCTGAAGGTCTCGCGCACCGTCCTGGCGGACATGGACAACATGCTGATGATGTTTTTCACGGGCAAGACGCGGCAGGCGGCCAGCATTTTGTCCGAGCAAAAATCCAACATCGCGCAGAAGACCGACGTGCTGCAGGAAATGACCCGGCAGGCCCATGAAGTCCGCCGGATGCTGGAAACGGGAGACGTGGCCGGGCTGGGCCAGTTGCTTCACCGCGGCTGGGAGGCAAAACGCAAGCTGGCCAAAGGCGTCAGCAACAACGAAATGGACGAAGTCTACGAACGCGCCGTCAAAGCCGGCGCGCTGGGCGGCAAGATTTCCGGGGCGGGCGGCGGCGGGTTTTTCCTGCTGTGCGTGCCCAGCGACAAACGCCAGGCGGTCCGTCACGCGCTGGACAATTTGCAGGAAATGCCCTTCCGGCTCGAACGCGGCGGTAGCCGCATTGTCTTAAACATGCAAAGGTATTAATTGATGAAGACAGCAAGCGAATTTGCCAGAAGTTACCTGGCCGACCTCAAACAGGTCCTCGACCGGCTTCCGCTGGAGGGCCTGGACCGCGCGGCGCAACTCATCGAGGCGGCCCACGCGGCCGGCAAACAGATTTTTGTCATCGGCAACGGCGGCAGCGCCGCCACCGCCTCGCACATGATGAACGACCTGTGCAAGGGCACCCTGGGCCACAAGGGTGACGCGCCCTGGAAACGGTTCCGGGTCATCTCGCTGACCGACAACGTCTCGCTGATGACGGCCTGGGCCAATGACACCGACTTCCATCACGTGTTCAGCGAGCCGCTGAGAAATCTCGCGCAACGCGGCGATCTGCTGGTGGCCATTTCCGCCTCGGGCAATTCGCCGAACATCGTCACCGCCGTCGAAGCGGCGAAGGAACTAGGCGTGCAGGTGATCGGCCTGGCGGGATTCGGCGGCGGCAAGCTCGCCAAGCTCGCCGACGCCGTCATCACCGTGCCGTCCGACGGTTACGGCCCGGTGGAGGACGTGCACATGATCCTCGACCACATTCTCACGGGCTACCTCTACGAGAAGCTCAAGCAGACACACGCCCGGCCATGAGCAAGGGACGCGCGCTGGTCACGGGCGGAGCGGGGTTCATCGGCTCCCATACGGCGGAGGAATTGCTGCGCGCGGGCTACGACGTGCGCGTGCTGGACAATCTGACCCCGCCGATCCACCGCGCCTCGGATGAATGGCCGGACTGGCTTTCCGGCGACGTCGACCGCGTGCTCGGCGACGTGCGCAACCGCGACGACTGGAGCAAGGCGCTGCGCGGCGTGGACTTCGTGCTCCATCTGGCGGCCTACCAGGACTTGCTGCCGAATTTTTCCCAGTTTTTCCACGTCAACTCCGTGGGCACGGCGTTGCTTTATGAATTGATCGTGGCGGAAAAACTTCCCGTGCGCAAAGTCGTCGTCGCCAGCAGCCAGTTTGTCTACGGCGAAGGCCGTTACCAGTGCCCGCAGGACGGCGAAGTGTTCCCCGACGGCCGCGATCCGCAGCGGGTGGCGCAGGGACAGTGGGAACCGATTTGCCCCAAATGCGGCGGACCGATCACGCCCCTGCCGCTGCTTGAAACGCATGCCAACCCGAAGAACCAGTATTCCATCGCGAAATATTCGCAGGAACTGATGGCGGTCGCCCTGGGCCGCAACTACGGCATCCCCAGCGCGGCCATGCGCTACTCGATCGTGCAAGGCCCGCGCCAGTCCTTCCGCAACGCTTACTCGGGCGTGCTGCGCATTTTCACGCTGCAACTGCTCAAGGGCCGCCAGCCGTCGATGTTCGAGGACGGACGGCAATTGCGCGATTACGTCAACGTGGCCGACGTGGCCCGCGCCAACGTGCTGGCGCTGGAACGTGAGGAGGCGAATTTCGAGGTGTTCAACGTCGGCGGCGGCCGCGGGTACACGGTGCTGGAATTCGCGCGGATCGTGGCCGGCGAAGTGGGCGTGACGCTCACCGCCCCGCCGTCGGGCGAATACCGCGTCGGCGACACGCGGCACAGCGTCTCGGACATCACCAAGCTGCGCCGGCTCGGCTGGGAGCCGACGAAGACGCCGCGCGACAGCGTGCACGATTACGTCGAGTGGATCCGCCGCCAGGACCTCGACAAGGACTATGCCGCCGAGGCGCTGGACACGTTGCGCAAATCGGGCGCACTCAGGAAATCACATTGATGGAAACCGGGGTCTACCTGTCCGTCGTGATTCCGGCCTACAACGAAGAGCAACGCTTGCGGCGCCACCTGCCCGGGATCATCGAATTTTTGAAGTTAAAGAACCGGCCTTGCGAGATCATCGTCGTCAACGACGGCAGCAAGGACGGCACGGCGCGAGTGACGGAGGAATTCGCGAAGACGCATCCGATGGTGCGGTTGATTTCGCTCGACCCGAACCGCGGCAAGGGCGGCGCGGTGAAGGCGGGCATGCTCGACGCGCGCGGGCGTTTCGTCCTGTTTGCCGACGCGGACCAGAGCACACCGATCACCGAAGTGGACAAGCTGCTGGAGAAACTCGAGCGCGAGGGCTACGACATGGCCATCGGCTCGCGCAGCGTGCCGGGCGCGAAGGTCGAGCAGCCGCAGGCGTGGCACCGCGCACTGGCGGGGAAACTGTTCGGCATCGGCGCGCGGTGCCTGTGCATCCACGGGTTTTACGACACGCAATGCGGGTTCAAGTGCATGACGCGCGAGATGGCGCAGAAAGTGTTCACCCAGGTCACTTCCAACTCCGCGATCTTCGACATTGAGATGCTGGTCGTCGCCACGCGCGAAGGCTGCGCTGTGGCCGAGTTGCCGGTGCAATGGGTGCACGACCCCGACACGCGCATCCCGTACAATCTGCGCCGGGCATTGCGCATCTGGGGGGAATTGTTCAGGATCCGTTGCGCGCAACACGTCGGCTGGCCCCTCAAAGCAAGGACGACGCCCCGCCGATGAAAATCCAGAAATGGGAATGGGCATTGCTGGCGCTGGTCCTGGGAATCGGCGCGTGGCTGCGGTTCTCGCACCTCGATTTGCTGGAGTTCCAGGGCGACGAAGCGTACGCCTCGAACCTCGCCCTGGATTTCGTCAGCCACGGCAGGCTGCCGCTGGCGGGCCTGATGTCCAGCGTGGGCGTGACCAATCCGCCGCTGTTCATTTATTTGCTGATCCCCCTGTTTGCGATCAGCACCAATCCCACCGTCGTCTCCTGCGGCATCGCGCTGCTCAGCCTGGCGTCGGTGGCGGTGTGCTGGCGGATCGGGCGCAGGTATTACGGGCCGGTTGCGGGAATCGTGGCGGCGGCGTTTTTCGCCGTGTCGCCCTGGGCGGTGATTTACTCGCGCAAAATCTGGGCGCAGGATTTCGTGCCGATCTTCGCGACGGCGACGCTCTGGGCGCTGCATGCGGTGGTCCTCGGCAAGCGGCCCCGGGCGATCTTCTGGGTGGTGTTGCTGCCGTTGTGCGTCGTGCAGATCCATTTTTCCGGGCTGGCGATGACGGCGGGTGTCTTGGCGGTGCTGGTGTGGCTGCGGCCGCGCATCGATTGGCGGTTTGCGGCGGGCGGCCTGGCGGCGGCGGTGGTGGTGATGCTCCCGTACCTGCGCCTGCAAAGCCAGACGGACTGGGCGGACGTTAAACAGGCGATGAACACCGTGGGCGGCGGCCAGCACTGGGAACAATTGAATGGCATCACCACGCATCCGGTGACCGGCTATCGTCTGCCCAGCCGCGGTTATCTCGGATACGCGCTGGACATCATGAACGGCGGCGACATCGCCGACGTGCTGGGCATCAGCGCCAACAGCGCGGTCGACAGTCAGGGAGTGTACGCGCACAAGGCGGACGGCACGCGGAAATATTTTGCCCAATCGCTGACCCTGGGTGATTGGCTGTTGTTGGTGCAGCGGATCGCGTTCGTCGCGGCGCTGGTGTGGGTGGCGGTCGTCGCGGTGCGCGGTCTGAAGAAGTTCAAGGTGGAAGACGACGCGGCGCGCGCGGCCTGGCTGCTCGCGCTCTGGACGGTCGTGCCGCTGGCGGTGTTTTTCGTGACGGGGTTGTGGGTGTACCTGACCTATTTCGTGATTTTATATCCTGTGCATTTTCTGGCCTGCGGCGCGGCGGCGGAGAAACTGGCGGCCAAACAACGCCGGCTGGTGGCGGTGGCGGTCGTGGTGCTGGCGGCGGGCAATGTTGTGTTCATGCTGGATTATTACAGCTTTGTCGGGAACAATGGCGGGGCGCAGGGGACGTTTGGCACGGCGCTGGGTTACAAACAGGCGGCCACGCGTTTCCTGGCCGGGCAGGGCGGGGAACGGTTGCGGCGTGAAAGTGAAATACAATTGAAGCTGGCCACGAGCCGATCACGGGAAGAAAGCGCGCGGTTGGCCCAATCATTGGGGCAGCCGATGCTGGTGGAATTGAATCACGAAGGCCGGCCCGAGATGCCGCAATTGGAGTGGCCGTTGCTGATCACGCAAGCGCCCGAAAGCGGGACGGCCCTGTCCACGAACACGACGGTGGTGCTGGTGGACGGCAATCGGGAGGCGTTGTCGCCCCAACTGTGGCAGCAATTGGCCGCGCTTCCGCAAACGAACTTTGGACCAATCCGGCTGTACTTCGTGCAACGCTGATGGACTTGCCATTGAAAACGACCCGGGAACGCTGGCTGGCCGCCGCGCTGCTGATCCTCTGGATCTTTCTCTACCTGCCGCACCTGCGCACCAGTCCGAATTGGTACGGCGACGAAGGCGAGTGGATGGACAAGTGTTGGACGCTGGTCCACGGCACGCCGCGCGTCGGTCCGATTATCAACGATTTCGTTTTTCCCTATCCGTATCCGCCGTTGTACATGGCGGTCAATGGCGCGTTGCTGCGGGCTTTCGGCAACGACATCCTCGTGGCACGCGCCCTTGGCGCGCTGACGGCGCTGGCGGCGGCGGGCATCCTGTTTTGGATCGGCAAGCGGCTGCGCGATGACTGGTTCGGCGTGGTCTGCGGGGCGTCGCTGCTGGTCTACGCGCAGGCCGACATGAATTTTCGCTGGGTGCGGTCGCACCCGATGGCGGGGACGCTGGCGCTGGCCTCGGCGGGCTTCCTGATTTGTTATCTCCAGGACAAGCGGCTCCGGGACCTGATGGGAGCGGGCCTGTTCTGCGCGCTGGCGACGGCGACGAATTATTATACGGTCGGGATGATCCCGGCGGTGATTGCCGTGGCGGTCTGGGTAAACGCGCCGCACTGGCGCAAGGTGACGGCCTGGCGCAACGTCTTCCTCGGCGCGGCCGCCGCGGGCGGGTACGGCACGCTGTTTGTGCTTTGGTATCTCATGACCAAGGGCGGGCTGGGACACCTGCAGGAACAACTCCATCGATTAAGCGGGATGACGCAGCCGGCGCCGTTGTCCGAGGTGGCCGCGCGCATCGTCAAGTTCTGTTTCGATACGCCGACGCACATTGGCGTCACCGGCCTGGAAGGGCATGACCTGTGGCTGATCGCGGCGGTGATTGGCCTGGCGGCGTTTCCCGTGGCGCGCCTGCGCGCTTGGCTCGTGTTGTGGTTGTTGCTGCTGATGTACCCCATTTTTCGCAAACAGGACAACGTCTCATGGTTTTTCTATCCGGCGACGATTTTCCTGCCCTTGATGGCCCTGGGCGTCGGCGGCGCCCTGGAGCAGGCGGGACGGTTGATCGTGCGTTTCATCACGAAGAAGGACGTGCTGGCGGCGCGGCTGGCCCCCGCGTGTGTGGCGTTCCTGTTCTGGGGCGCGACGACATTGACGGGCGCGATGGGACATTTTGATTCGTTGATCGACACGTTTTCGCAATATTCCGCGCCGGACGCGGAGGCGGCGATGCGCTATGTGAACGATCACACCACGGCGGACGATTTCGTGCTGGCGCCGAAACAGATTTACTGGCTCGTCAAGACCCCTCGCAAATGCATGCTCTCCCAGGTCGCGGTTTACGAGGGCGGCACCAACGCTGCCTGGCCGGTGCCGATTCCCCGCGACACGTTTTGGTTTGATTGCGACTGGCAAAACGCTAAATATCTGGTGCTGGCATCCGGGGTAACGCGGGACGGGCATCCGCACGGGATTGATTTGGTCTACACCCGCAGTCTGGGCGGGGTGCAGGAGATCATCGACGAAGTGATGGGCCAGAAGTGGCCGGTGGTGTATGCGGGGGGCGAACAGGTCGCCGCCGTGCCGGTCGGCGGGGGAAAGCGCTGGCCAGTCACGGTCGAGGGCGAGTATATGGTATTTGCCAACCCGCGGTTGGCGAACGTGGCGCAACCAGGACAATGAGAGGTTAAAGAGAGGCGCATGGAGAAACGAGCGTTAGTCATTATTCCGACGTACAACGAGCAGGAAAACGTGCGC